>NZ_CP178623.1:0-1239715 GCF_047306075.1 Bdellovibrio sp. HCB274 | reverse complement strand
CTGCGGGACACATCCCCACGTGGACAGCTTCTGGCTTCGCATGCCAGGCTCCTGCTGCCCCATCGGCAAGTGATATTACTACCGCGTTAACATACACACCGGTGAATAAAGCTGGCGATGTGATGACAGGCTCACTAGGCTTAGGTAATTACACCGATGCGACCGAAGCGACTTTGATCACAGGTTGGAATACCGCTGATAAAGGTAAAACTTGGTACAACACTACCTCCAACGTTGTAAAATACTGGGACGGCAGTGCGGTTAAAGTTGTAGGTGCTGTGGGAGCAGCAATCGCTTCGCTGAACGGCTTAACCACCGCCACGCAAACGTTCGCAACACCTGGCGTGACAGGTACTGCACCAGCATGGTCTTCTGCGGGTTCTGCTCATACGTTAAATATCCCAATGGCCTCTGCATCCGGCGTCACTGCGGGACTATTAAGTAAAGTCGAGTACGACGCTTTAGCAGCAAAACAAGCTGCCGGAAACTATATCACTGCCTTAACAGGTGATGTGACAGCTTCGGGCCCAGGCTCTGCGGCTTCAACAATCGCTAACAGTGCCGTCACGAATGCAAAAATGGCGAACATGGCGGCCAACACTTTAAAAGGTAATAACACGGGGTCTGCTGCAGCCCCGACCGATATTACGATCGCCAGTCTTCAAGGAACAACTGCAACGACTTTTGCTGCGGGTAATGACTCTCGTATTACGGGCGCGATGCAATCAGGTGCTACCGCGGGTGGTGATCTGACCGGTACCTATCCAAATCCGACCATCGCTTCAGGAGCCGTTACTACAGGCAAAATTGCTTCAGCCACTATTCTTGGTACTAACATGAATTTCACCGGTACCAACTCAGCAACCACCAATATGGTTCTTAAAGACTCGACTGGAAAGTTCTTTGAGTTTGGTTGTGCGACAGCAACTCACGTCGCGACATGGACTGTTTCCGGATGGGCTTGTCAGGCTGTTTCTGTAACCGGCGCAAGCTTTGGTTCCCAGACCCAAAACACTTTCTTTGCAGCTCCGAATGGTTCTTCTGGTAATGCTACGTTCAGAACAATTGCGTCTGCTGATCTTCCATTGACTGGTGCCACCGGTATCTACGCTAACGGGGGAAATTCATTCGGAACTGCTGCTACACTTGGCACCAACGATGCCAATTCCCTGGCGTTAGAGACCAGCAACACCACGCGACTCTTCATTAGTGCCACGGGAGCCGTCGGTATTGGAACTGTATCTCCCGCTTCAAAACTTCAAGTCAACGCCGCGCTCACTGGCAACTCAGGACAACAGTACACAAATTTTTTCTACGCCACTGCAGAGCCGACTGGTGCCTCCACCGCATCCTATTACGGAAGTCAGGGAACTGTTGCGAACTATGGTAGCACTACCAGATTAAACGGAGCCACTTTAACCGGATTGGCCGGACTTGTTGAACAAGGCGGAACCGGAGTTATTGGAAATGCAAATGCCATCGAAGCTCTTGTTAGCAAATTTGAATCTGGTAGCATGACCACGGTAAATGGCGTTTATTCTCACTTGGATATTGATAGCGCAACCTCAGGCACTGTTTCAAACTACCGTGGTTTGTATGTGTCTACCACTATCGGTGGTACAAGCACCCTTACCAATGGATACGGGGTATACATAGAGCCCATGAATGGTACAACAACCAGCTACGGAATTTATCAAAGCGGCGCAACAGACAGAAACTATTTTGCAGGACGTGTAGGCATCAACACAGCCACTCCAAGTGCGAACGCCAAGCTTGAGGTTACAGGTACTATCGTCAGTACGCCAACTTCAGTCGCAGGGGCATCGGTTAATCTATCAACGTCAAACACGACTACTCTTACAGCGGTCGGCGGATCTGCCATCACACTTTCCAATATGGTTCACGGTGGTAACTATACCCTACTGGTTAGTGATACAACCTCTCGCACCTATACTTTCACAGGGTGTAACACCAGTAAGTTTAAACCTGCAAATACCGCAACCGTCTCCGGCACAAGCACCATGTATAACATTATCACCGTCTATAATGGCTCAACGTATGACTGCTGGATTACCTGGGCCAGTGGGTATCAATAATGAGAGCGCTTGTCCTTTCATCGTTGCTTCTCCTGCTCTCACCAAATTTAAGGGCCCAAGCCTTTGGAACCACCGGCGCTATGATGGCGGCAAATACAGCAACAAACCAACTTGATATTTCCTGGACTCCGCAGTGGAGTAATCTTAAAGCGTATTACCGTTTGGACGGTAAAGTCGGCGCGATCGCAGCCAGTGCCGTTGTTCCTGATCTCTTCGGAACTTCCAATGCTACGGCAACAGCATCGGGGCTCTCGTTTGCTAATGGCAAACTGGAACAAGGCTTGACCTTTAACGGAGTCACTAATATCACGATCCCCCGCACCTCCCCCGCCAATGTGTGCACCACGGTGACAATACTGATGTGGATCAAATGGAATGCCACGACGGCAACTAGTTGGGCCAGTGTAGCAGGTAACTATAACGGGAGTGCCTGTACAGATGCGGGATGGTATGTTCAACAAAACAGCAATACTAAAAAGCTAGAACTTTCTTTAAACACCAGTGGTGGTAACAATCAATCGACTTCCTCGACAGCGGACGTGTTTGACGGAACCTGGCGCCATGTTGCTATTACGATTTCGGCAACCCAGGCTTTAATTTATGTAGATGGAGCCCTGGATAAGACCCTTGCCATTGTGGCCGGCACCGGAGTCTGCAGCCCTACTGCGCCTTTAAATCTTGGGGGCCCGATGTGCGATAGCGCGGTGCCTTCGGGAGCAATGGTCGATGAGTTTGCGATCTTTAATACGGTCCTTACAGCTCCGCAAATTTCCACGATTTATAACCGTCAAAAAAACGGGATTCAGTAGCCCCAAGTGGTCCCTCGCTTGCACTAAATAGAAGACATGAGTATTTGGCGACTTCTTCTAGGTTTAAACCCTAAGGCAACCCTATGGCTGTTCATTCTTTTTACAGCTGTACTGCCATTTCATGCCTATGGGGCACATAGCTGTGAATACGTGTTTGCTCAGGAAATCACGACTGTTCCGCGGGTGTTCTTTAAACGCCTTATCAGCAAAACCCTTTTAGAAAACTCTGTCCAAAACAGCCAGATCAAAGCTCAAATTGCCAAGCTTGCTGAAGCCGTTCTGCACGAAAATTCCCGAACTATCGAAAAGGGCCGTGCCTACAACAAAGTGAAGATGACTGATTTTACCGTGGCCGATGTAAAGCTTATGCCCGGCAATTTGGTGGACGGCTATGGCCTGTTTATTGTGAAACTAGTTAATAAGCACGACGGCGACATTGAGTTTGAACAGATTCGCTCCAATGGGTCTGCTGCATTTGTGGATAGATCTTTTCAATTTCGCGATGGGATTTCAAATGATCCGCTCGTTCGCCGATTCAAGGCCGCTTACCTGGATGAAAACGGTTCTGTCAAATCAATGGATCAGGGTGAGGTTTTCATTTCCAGTCTGCCCGAACAGATTAAGCTTTCCCGCGTGATGAATCAGGCCGAGCGCGAGCAATGGGTGGATGGAACGCCTATTAAAACCGGCCCCTTTGGGGCGAGAACTCACTTTGCTGTGAATTATTTTAAATTTCAGAAACAGGAACCGTATCTGATTCCCTACTCCAAAGAGCAGCTGCTTGCGGCTTATCGACGCGGCGATGTTGAGATCAACACCTACGATGTGATTTCCCACGGTGATCTATGGCACGGGAAAATCGATCTTGAATTCGAAGTCGTATTCGCAGGTATTAAAGCCATGGAAAGCTTACGACCGCACCTGCAAGAGTCTTTGCGCCAGGATACCTTGCCTTTCAAATAATAACAGCTTTCGAAAGAACTCGTCGTCTAATCTCTCTGTATTATTGAGTTTTGTCAGCCTTGGAGTGAATCACTCGCAACAGTTCCTGGTTTTGTTTACGTAAAAGTTCATTTTGTTCTTTAAGAATATTCATCTCATTTTCAACACGCATAAGACGCTCATCTTGCTTAGAGACAGAGGTTTGCAATTGTGACACATACGAGTGAATCTCTTTGATTGCTTCTATGATCGGACCAATCAACATGGAATATGCGACGGATTTAATGCCAGTCTTTTTGTCTTCGCTTACTGCTTGGGGAAATATCGCTTCCACTTCTTGAGCGATCACACCCAACTCTTGTCGTTCACTAAGTTTCAATTCAGGATGAACCTCATGATTCCATTCGTAAGTGACACCGCGAAGGCGTTCAACTTTAGCCAGCGCATTGGGTATACGCTGAATATTATTTTTAAGACGTTCATCTGAAAGATTGACGTAGGCAGAGGTCCCGGCCACGGATCCATTAACATGCAAGGTGTAAGTGGGAAGCGGAATACCGATCCCGACTCGTCCGTTATCGTTTAGGTACAAAATGTCTCTGTAGAGCGATCCCTGCGTGGCATCGTGGACACGGAACCAAAGACCGCCGCCATAAATTTTTCCGGCCGAATTATCTGCGAAAATGTTGTCATTGATTTCTTGTCCTAAACGTATATTCGTGAATTCGTTCCCAGTGTTGAATATACCGTGACCAACTACATCCAATGATGCATCAGGGGTCGTCGTTCCAATCCCAATTCTGCCCTTGAATACATTCGTTGCGGCCGAGTCTGACTGATACACGCCATAGCGATTCGTAATGGTTGCACCGGCGGTCTTTGTACCCAGGTACATATCGTACATGTTTGTAATCGTGCCTGTAGCGGAATTTGGACTGATCAAAACCCCGTAAGCATTCGTGGTTGTTGGAGTGTTTGCCGGAACAGAGTTTTCATGACCATAAACGATATTTGCACCAATAAGTGATTCTACCTTGCCACTATCAACATTGGCTGAATATCGGTTGCGGGTGGCACTAATCCACATTGCCTGACTGGTTGAGTTCACTGTCACGCTGGCTGGTACGTTGAATGACAACCCTGCTGTAGATGCTTGAGATGAATGTGTTGAATTTGCAGCAGGACCAACTCTCATCCAAGCGGAAAAAGCAGCGTAATTCCCGGTAGTGGCAGTATCGTAATAAAGTGAGTTGACGTAAGAATTAGTTTCAATGGAACTGAAATCAGTCGGAAACGTTGCCTTATCTCCGAAGAAGGCCCCACCCACCACGGAAAGTGGCGATGGCGGTGATGTGGTCCCGATTCCGACTTTTCCGGGCTCTGTGATATGAAAATTCGGTGTATATCCTTTATGACCTATACTTAAACGGCGCTGAGCCGAGTCTGTGGAATTGTAATTGTACTCGATAGAGCCAGCCTGGTAATTGGCGTAGTCTTTACCGACCAGGATATTCATCTTAGGATAGGTATCACTGATATTCGGAGCGAGTGCCGCTAATGTCGTTAAACCCGAAATATTCGATTTTAAATTCTCAAATTTTACGACTGGTTTACTGCCATCGGGTAAAGTTTGACTGACGTGAAGTAAAGCCGCAGGTGTTGCAGTCCCAATTCCGATATTGGAGGAACTCGTAAAGATATTGGAGTTCGTCAAAGTATTGGCATCACTATAATACGGAACGTAGCCAGCTGTACCTGTGCCATCAAGAGTCCCTGCTGGAAGATCGGAAGAAGCCAATGCACGGAACGTCGGTGCAGCACTTCCCGCCGTGGGACCAGCAAAAACAAGCCCTGCCGACTGCGCGGCAAAATTAGTTCCACTCACAGATATATTCGTACAGGCAAAAGTATCTGATGGAGTCTGCCAAACCAAAGTTTGCGAAGCCGTACAGGAATTTGGAATTTGCGTTAAACCTGCTGCTGATTTTAAATCGGCAAAATTAAAATAAGAAGACGCCCAGGCCGTTGTATTCCAACGCAGCACTTGTCCCAATCCCGTGCCTGATGAAATTGAAATAGATGGAGTCGTACCACCGTTAGCAACACTTAAAGGAGCTGTTGCCGTGACATTAGTCACAGTTCCTACAGTCGGTGTTGACCATTTCAAACCGCTAGCTTGAGTACTATCAACAGTTAGCATTTGACCATTAGTGCCAACACCAAGGCGAATGTCACTAGTACCATCGCGGACGATTAGATCACCCTTCGTCGTCGTTGGACTTAAGGCATTGAACGCGGCAGTCGCCGTTGTCTGGCCAGTTCCACCTTTAGTGATTGGGACAACCGCAGATAAGTTTGCCGGATTAATATTAGTTAAGGCAGATCCGTCCACCGCAGGAAGTTTCCCACCGGAAGTCATCTGCACAATTTGATTTGCACCGGTACCGACATTTACGGCTAAAGAAACAGAACCCGTAGTCCCGCCCCCCGTTAACCCTGTTCCTGCCGTGACTTCGGTGATCGTACCACCTGAGCCATCCGCGGAGGAAATAAGATCCCAAGTCGTACCGTTGTCGCGATATATTTCTTTCGTGTCTGTCGCGATATAGATGTTGCCGGCTGCAGAAACCGCCCCTTTAGTTGCGTTAGTTCCTGACTTCAAACCCGGAACGCCACCCAGATTTTTAACGGCATCAGTGATTCCGTAACCACTAAGAGTGGTTGGCTTGCCAGTGGTAATTTTGGAATAATCCAGAGCCGGAATATCCGCAGCCACCAATGCTGCGGATCCCGATGTCACCCGTCCTTGTGCATCCGTTGTGACTTTATAGTAAGTCCCTGCAGTGCCAGTGCTTGGCAACGAAATAACTGGCGTTGTGGTTCCCGTTGCAACGTTGATTTGCCCTGCGGTACCACTGACTGAGGTCACTGTGCCGACGGTTGGTGTAGTCCATTTTAATCCACCTGGTTGCAAACTGTCGGCGGTAAGCATCTGCCCGTCAGTTCCAACAGCTAACCGGATGTTGTTAGTTGCATCACGCGTGATTAGATCACCCTTGGCAGTAACCGGACTTAAAGCATTAAAGCCCAACACTGCTGTAACTTGACCGGTACCACCCTTGGTAATAGGTACCACCGCAGATAGGTTCGCAGGATTTAGATTCGTTAAAGCTGAACCATCGACAGCTGGAAGTTTTGCAGCAGCCGTCATTTGCACAACTTGATTCGCTCCTGTACCTACGTTTACGGCAAGTGAGACAGACCCGGCGGTACCCCCACCTGTTAAACCAGTACCTGCTGTTACTCCCGTGATAGTGCCACCAGCTCCTGTAGCGGAACCGATAAGATCCCAAGTGGCTCCATTGTCGCGATAGATTTCATTTGAATCAGTAGTGATATAAATATTCCCGGCCGTTGTGCCTGCACCTTTTGCAGCATTCGTTCCGGATTTAAATGCTGGTACGCCGCCAAGATTTTTTACGGCGTCAGTAATACCATAACCAGCGAGGGTCGTTGGCTTACCGGTTGTGATTTTAGAAAAATCCAAAGCAGGAATATCCGCCGCAACTAAAGCCGTAGAACCTGAAGTCACTCGGCCTTGCGCATCGGTTGTAACTTTATAATAGCTTCCAGCTGTACCTACATTTACCAGTGACACCACAGGAGTCGTCGTCCCGGTTGCCACGCTGATCTGCCCTACAGTTCCTGCAACCGAAGTCACCGTCCCCACAGTCGGCGTCGCCCATTTTAATCCGCTCGCCTGAGTGCTGTCTGCTGTAAGAATTTGCCCGTCAGTACCAACCACAAGTCGAACGTTGTTGGTTACATCCCGTGTGATCAGATCACCTTTGGCTGCAAGAGGACTTAAAGCATTAAATCCCAATACTGCTGTCGTTTGACCGGTACCACCCTTTGTAATTGGTACTACCGCAGACAAATTCGCTGGATTTAAGTTAGTTAAAGCTGAACCATCAACCGCGGGAAGTTTTGCAGCAGCCGTCATCTGCACAATTTGATTTGCGCCCGTACCAACATTCACTGCCAATGAAACTGAACCCGTGGTGCCTCCACCCGTAAGACCAGTACCCGCAGTAACTCCAGTGATCGTACCCCCTGCGCCTGTCGCAGAACCGATCAGATCCCAAGTGGTCCCATTGTCGCGATAGATTTCATTGGAATCGGTAGTGATATAGATATTCCCCGCCGTCGTACCAGCGCCTTTTGAAGCATTGGTTCCGGATTTAAATGCTGGTACGCCGCCAAGATTTTTTACTGCGTCAGTAATACCATAACCAGCGAGGGTCGTTGGTTTACCTGTTGTGATTTTAGAAAAATCCAAAGCAGGAATATCCGCCGCAACTAAAGCCGCAGAACCTGAAGTCACCCGCCCTTGTGCATCTGTAGTGACTTTATAATAGCTTCCTGCCGTACCCACATTTACAAGTGAAACGACAGGCATCGTCGTACCTGTTGAAACACTGATTTGGCCTGCAGTGCCGGTGACAGAAGTCACTGTACCGCCAGCTCCTGATGCTGAACCAACAAGATCCCACGTCGTACCATTGTCGCGGTAAATTTCCTTAGAATCCGTAGCGATATAGATATTACCAGCAGAAGTCGCCGGGCCTTTGGCAGCGTTCGTGCCAGATTTCAAGCCTGGAACGCCACCAAGATTTTTCACACCGTCCGTAATTCCATATCCACCCAGTGTGTTTGGCGTTCCGGTCACTTTCGCAAAATCGAGTGAAGTAATATTGATGGTCTGACATTGAAAGTTTCCAGAAACAGAATTCCAATACATCGTCTGATTTGTCGTACAGCTTGCAGAAGTGACTGCCGCATTGAAGGCTGATTGTTTCATTAGGCCTGTAAGACTTCCAGACGGATCGCTGATCTCACTGATATCAATAGTAGCTGGCGCCCACTGAGTGCCATTGTACTTTAAATATTGCGCCGATATTGGGGCTGCATTGGAAATTGCAAGACCATGAATTTTCTGTGCATCTCCAAAACGTGCATCATTACCCGCAGCAACAGATCCTGCTGTGGTACCAACGTTTATGCCCAGTACCGGGGCTACAAGTGTCCCACCTTTAGTAAGCGGAGATGTCACATTTACATCAGTAATAGTCCCAGTACCGCCGGAATCATTCTGACAGGTGAAACTTGTGCCATCGTAAGTCAGGTATTGGCCCGCCAAACAAGGCGTCACGGCAGATCTCAAAACAAAGTCAGAAGGAAGGTTACTGCCAAGCTTTGCTGCTGAATACGAAAAAGTAGAAAATGGAACCGAGCGGATTTCCGAGCTCGGAGTAATCGCATTCCATCCAACGCCATCATGAAATTGAACTTTTAAAAGACGGATTTCTGTTTCAGAAGGCGTGTACTTGCCACCACCCGCACAGTTCAGCTCTACAGAGTTCTTAAAAGCATCACGAATATCAGCAAGCGGAGTCGTTGGAAAAATACGTGTGCCCGATCCTATTGGCACGTCAAAGACTCCAGAAGATCCTTGCATGTTCACGTGATCTTTTTGCTCCTGCCAAAATGTACAGTTACCGGCTGCATTGGTAATTTCAAAAGCGAAACTTACACTGTTGTATTCGAGTGGTGCACCATTGGATTTAAGAATACGTCCTTGATAGGTAAAGGAATCCGGCGATGCCCAAGCAAGCGCACCAACCAAAAGTGTTAGAATGAGAATCCCGTACGTACATTTTCTCATACCAAGCTATTCGGTTGTTACTTCGCGCACTTAAAGCATGTGTTTACAAAAGCGATCGTTTATAGCATTTCCGTGTTTCAAATGAAGTCTGAAATTTCGGAACAGCTCATATTCATATGATTTTATTTCTGGGTTTTAATCAGAATCTCAATTCTACTCTGGCCTTTCGGTCATAAAGCAGGTCGAGAGTTGTGCCCGACCTGCCTTGAAATTTTCTAATCGAATAGTTCTTCGAAGAAAGATTTCTTTCTCTTGTAAGGCTTTCCCCCATAACTTCCGTTGTAAGAAGGATTTGAATAGGAAGGTTGTGGTGCACTCGCAGTTGCCATTTCCTCTTTTTGTGAGCGCTCAAGAATTTTATCAAGCTCTCCCCTGTCCAACCAAATTCCCCGGCAGTCAGGGCAATAGTCGATCTCGACACCTTTTCGTTCACTCATAACCAGGTCTTTATCTTTGCAATGAGGGCATTTCATAATCGCATTCCTTTCGCTTGAAACAACCTTACCAAAAACCACTTCATTGAAATATTCGATAATATTTATAAAGATGTTCGCTTTAAACGATGAACGCTTACCATTTGGAACAGACTGACTAATCTGTTGTCAGAGATAAATTGCAGAACGTGAAAATCATCCCTTCATCCTCGAGAACTGATGATATAAATCACTTCCAGGAGATATCATGATTCGCTCACTTATCGCAATTTACCTCACATTGTTTCTCGCCCCTGCAGCCTTCGCATCATCCGTAGTAAAAGTTTTGGATGGTTCAGTAGCTTACTGCAACTCCACTGCTTCGAATAACAAAGGTAAATTCGTAGCGATCAGTCTGATCACTGAAAGCTCTTCACCAGCTGACCAAGACGTCACGCTTCGGGTGGCGATGGTTCAATGCAAAAATGGACGCTGGGTTGGCGACTCTCAACCATCATTGGATAAATACACGGCACCGAATGGTGTAAAAGTGGAAACCAGCTATAGCAACTACGAGTTGCTGATAGTGGATAAAAACTATCGCATTCTGCTTCAGGCTCCCCTGCAGGATCTAAATGCGGGTTCTTATCAGGATCAGTCAGTCACGCTGAATAAAGCAGATCTGCCTCAAGCCTATGAGCTTATCGTTCGCTCGCAAAGAAGTGTTAAAGCCGCAAATGGCGTTCGCTACTCTGAACGCATTAACTTCGGAACCTTCCGCCTTCACGCGAATTAAAAGAATTAATAAGACAAGAAAACTTACTCCGTCGTTTTGACAGTTTCGAGGACAAAACAGCCTATTTCACTTCCGCTGCGGAAACTTGGTGCGTTTAACCGCTAAACGCAGCACTTTCGCCCTTAGTTTCTGCTTGGGCAATCTAAGTGTCCGCCTGGGCAACTATCTGACAGGCTTTCTGTTGAAGCCCCCACGGCAATTTGCTACAGTCAGGACATGAAAAAAATTGGTCTGGCAGATCTTATCGCTCCTATTAGTGTTCAAGAATTCTTTAGCTCCAACTGGCCGGTTGAGCCTTTGTTTATTCAACCGCAACCAGGAAAGTTGCAAACTTTGTTTGAACTTCCGCAACTGCAGGATCTGGAACTTCTAATTGCTGCCCGCCAACGCCAGGTGCGTGCGTGCCTGCCCGACTTTGACGATGAATACAGTTCGATTCACTTGCAGCCCTCTGATGCTTTAAAAGCATATCGCAATAACATGACTTTGGTTTTTGATTCTATGCAAAACCAGGATGCAACTATCGCGGCTTCCCTTAAGCAAATCCGTCAGGATCTGGGATTAGTCACTGGTGGTGAAGAGAATGATCTGTGTAAAGCACGCTCGATCGCCTATGCGACTCCTGCTGGCTGTGGGACTCGGCTGCATTTTGATGCTAATGCGAATTTTGTGATTCAGATTCAAGGTACAAAGACTTGGCGTTTAGCTCCGAATGAATCCGTTGATTTCCCGACAGAGCGGTTCACAACAGGAGCACTGGAAATGCCAGCGGCCTTGGAAAAACAATGCCATGCTCCCCTGATTGAAGAGCTACCTGAAGACAGCATGACTTGCGTGATGAAGCCTGGCTGCGTTTTATTTGTGCCTCGGGGTTACTGGCACGAGACCACAACTGAAGAGGACTCTTTGTCTCTGAATTTTACTTTCAGTCAACCTACCTGGGCTGATGTATTTACCAAATCCTTCCAAGAAGTCTTACTGCGCTCGCCAGAGTGGCGTGAACTTGCAGATGGCTTGGAAGGCACAGATGCCGCTCGTAAAGAACAAGCCATTGAGCGATTTGAGTTTTTAGTTAAAAATCTTATCGAAGAACTGCCTGGAGTTTCCGGCGCAGCGTTACTAACTGAGGGCGGAATCATTTAAAGGCGCTGGGCTGGGCGGGGCTGGAGTACAGATGAAGATCCAATATTTTAAGACTCAAGCAGATCTGCGAAAATGGCTTAAGAAGAACCACGACTCTGTGGCAGAGCTATGGATTGGATTTTACAAAAAGAATTCTGGTAAAACCGGAGTGACACCTGCTGAAGTGCTCGATGAAATGCTTTGCTTCGGATGGATTGATGGAATCAGAAAATCCGTTGACGAGATTTCCTACTGCAATCGCTTTACACCAAGACGTGCAAAGAGTGTTTGGTCTAAAATTAATACCGAACATGTGAAACGCCTAATCAAGGCCGGCCTTATGATGCCAGCAGGCCTTGAAGCCGTAGCGGCAGCTAAAAAAGATGGGCGCTGGGACAAAGCCTACAACTCTCCGAAGTCGATGGAAGTTCCTGCTGATTTTCTGAAGGATTTAAATAAGAACAAAAAGGCCAAGGCTTTTTATAAGACGTTAAAGAAGGCAAATCTGTTTTCGATCGCATTCCGACTTCATAATGCCAAGAAGCCGGAGACGCGCGAGAAATTGAAAGTCAAAATTATTGAAATGCTAGAAAATGGCGTAACGCCTTTTGCCTCACCGAGCCTTCGCAGGAAGTGATTCCACGTACTCTTCCGGCAATCCGGAAGCACGCGCACCTCGCACCAAGGCCTCAAGATAGCGCTCACTGACCGGCCCATCAAGACTGCGGCGATTCGGTGAAGTAACAAAAGCTGTTGCCTCGAACTCCTGCCCATTGACTGAAACCTTCAGAGTAATTTCGACAGACATACCCGTGACGACACCTTCTTTATGTTGAATGATCGGCCACTCTTTGGCTGGAATTTCAAACAGTCTTCCGAACACAGAAGAGGCCTCTTTTTCCACCAACCCGGCAACTCGCCCGCCCCACCAGCGGGAAGGAAAGTCAAAAATCAGATCAATACCTTTTGCCTCGGCCACTTGACCCTCGGGCAAAATGAAAAACTGGTAACTGTGCTCTTCAGCCCAAATTTCGAAAGCTTCGCGATCCAAAACTCCCGAATAAGCAAAATACAATCTATTGCCACTATCCTTAATTTGATCTCTTGCTTGCATCACTTTGCCATAATGGGCGTCCATAACAGTTTTCCTTTATCCCTACCAAATTACCATACTCCACAAAAAGGTAACAGTTCCCTTTTTGTACTGCGCTGCTGCTACCAAAAGTGTGTCCGTACCCGGTAGAATTCAGAGTATGAATTCATCACAACCCATCGTCATGATTCCCGGCCTTGTTTGCACCCCAAGACTTTTTGAGGCGCAGATTCCTGCTCTCTGGCAGTTTGGGCCGGTGATGGTCGCGGATCATCGCAAACAGGCTTCGATTCCGGAAATAGCAAAATCAATTCTTGCCAATGCTCCACCGAAGTTTACTTTGCTGGGCCTTTCCATGGGCGGATATATTTCTTTTGAGATTATGCGCCAAGCTCCGGAGCGCGTGGCGAAGTTAATTCTGATGAATACTTCGGCTCGTCCAGATACTCCGGAGCAAACCACTGCGCGCAATACGGCGATCGCGCAAACTCAATCCGGAAATTTTAAAGAAGCCATGGAAGCTTCTTTAAAACTTATCTTCCGTGATTATCAAAACCCGGAACTGCGCAAAGTATTTCTGCAGATGAGCGAAGAAACTGGCGCAGAACAGTTTATCGGCCAGCAGCGCGCTATCATGGGACGTATTGATTCACGTCCCTACTTGAAAGACATCAAATGCCCGACATTAATTATTGCAGCAGAGGATGATGTCATAATTCCACCACCTGTGATGAAAGAAATTGCGGATGGTATTGCAGGTTCCAAATTCGTTCTGATTCCAAATTGCGGGCACACTTCAACTTTGGAACAACCGAAGCTCACCACGCAGGCCCTGGTGGAGTGGTTAAAAGAGCTCCGCTAGGCAGAAATACGTCAGGACTTGAATTGTCCCGGTGTATAGAGTTTAAACAGCCAAACACCCCCTAGAGCCGCTCATTCTCCATAGAGCTCGGCGCAGTCCTTGTAGGGTATCGGCCAGATGAAACACACCATATGGGCGTTACGAATTATAGCTGGGGCCGTGGCCATGGCCTGGTCGCTGTCTGCTGTGGCGGGGGCACTCCTCTGTCAGGCCGTATTCGCACCTGAAGTGCAGTTCCGACCCCAAGATAACGGGGTGACGCCTAAGCAGGTTGAGTCTTTCCGCGAGGTCGTTAACGACGTAAACTCTCGCCTTGGGAAGTTGCAGGCACCTCAGAACGCAGAGATTTTGATTCACAGCGAGCACAATGCTCCCTTTGCCGATCAAATCCAAAAAAGCATAACTATGGGAATTCGTTATTCTCGCACGATCAACGGTAAGACTTATCAAAAAGCTCCGTCATTAGCACTGGCCATTCTGGCACATGAGTACGGCCATCTGGTTTTTGCAGAAAACTATCTGCACCGCGAACCCCTTTATGCAGAGGGTGTATCCTCATTGGAAAAAGCCAAACCTTTTGAGAAAAAATTCGCCGAACTCGAATTACAGAAAACCTCACTGGCTGCACAAATGAAAACTTTTAAAGAAGCTGGAAAACCCACTCCCCCAGAGATAATCCAGCGTCATACAGCCGTGTCGACGATGATGGCTCGGGTTCGGGATCAGATTCAAGATATCAAAGCGGATTATCGCAAGGTCACGGCTATAAAAGAACCCTACGATGAGTTTTTCGCGGACGTCGTCGCGGTACTCTATTCTGGTAAAGCAGATGCGATCTCAAAAAGTATTGTGTTCACCCGAGGACTTCAAGCATCAAGACTTAAGGGACAAGCTACGCAAACTCTAGAGCAACGGGATTTTGAAAATCGCCGTCATCAGAATTTAGACACTCGTCCCCACAACTTCTTCTCTGCAACCAGAAGTGCAATTTGGAATTCGTATTTAGCAAGTCCATCACTGCGCAACAAGCACAGTGGCGAAATCTTAGAGGCCGTCATGGATGCGATTACTAAAGAAATTTCCTTTAAGCTAAAAAATCCAGATGTTTCGTTTCAAAAGAACTGGGAACTATTGAACTCCAGACTGATCGAGGCCATCGATCAGCAAATGGCTTCCCGCGGGATCGCGAAAATTAAATAACTGTGATCACGTCACACCCGCTACGGGTGCGGCAGCGCACAAATGGAACGGTCTTTTTCATCATCTAAAAAAGCGAAACATGCCTCGTATATCCTGAATTCTCGACTGAAGTCGCTCGAATTAAGCCCCGCATCAAAACATCCGTTCGTTGAAGTTCATTTCAACTATGACATGTTTGTTCCCTACTCTTGATTTGAAGTTTGTAATGCTGTCTTCTTAAACTGTTAGGGGACAACATGGACACAAAACAATCTGGTAATTCTGGAAGTAAAGAAAACGCACAAGAACTTCAAAACGAAAGCTTTGAAGCCCTAGTACGAAGTGTTGTTGATTATGCAATTTTCGCATTGGACCGCAATGGTTACGTCAGCACTTGGAATGCCGGTGCACAACGTATTAAAGGTTACTCGGCAGAGGAAATCCTTGGGAAACACTTCTCTACCTTTTACTCACAAGAAGCAATCGACCGCGGACATCCTGAACATGAATTGCAAGTGGCAGCAGAAACCGGCCGCTTTGAAGAAGAAGGTGTACGACTGCGTAAAGATGGTTCACTATTTTGGGCCAATGTGGTCCTCACGGCACTTTACGATAAGAATCACAAAGTAAAAGGTTTCTTAAAAGTGACCCGCGATATCACGGATCGCAAAAACGCCGAACAAGTTCAAAGAAAACTATACTCAGAACTTGAGTTGCGAGTTCTGGAACGTACCTCTCAGCTAGAGCTTCGTGAAAAAGAACTTAAATACGCAAAAGAGCAGGCCGAAAAAGCCAACGCTGCGAAAAGTACTTTCCTGGCAAACATGAGTCATGAGATCCGCACTCCCCTGGGAGCGATCCTGGGATTTTCGGAAATGATTACTGAGGACCACGCCTCTCCCGAAGAAAAAGACTCTGCCAAGGAAGCGATCCTGCGTAACGGTCAATTGCTGATGAATTTGATCAATGACGTTTTGGATCTATCCAAGATCGAAGCGCACAAAATGGAAATTGAAAAATCAAAGGTGCGCTTTGATGATTTGAAAAATGAACTATCTGCGACATTCAGTGCACTTTCTAAAAATAAAGGCATCGGCTTTGATCTTACCTTTGCGTCCGAATTGCCTGAAGAAATGGTGACAGACCCGGTACGCCTGAAACAAATTTTGTATAACTTAATTGGAAATGCCATCAAGTTTACAGATAATGGCCACGTCACGGTTCAGGTTTATCCGCGCGGCGCAGACTTCGTAAGCTTTTCTATCACTGACACAGGTATCGGGATCTCGGAAGAGCAACAAAACATCCTGTTCAGTCCGTTTCAACAAGCGGACTCTTCGATCACTAGATCCTTTGGTGGTACGGGATTGGGATTGGTTCTTTCCAGAAATTTGGCGAAAGCACTGGGTGGGAATTTGGATCTTTCTAAGAGTGCTATCAAAGAAGGTTCCACGTTCCTGCTGTCGATTCCTATTTTTGATGATGCTGCAAACATTCGTGACGTTCCTGTTCAGGAAGAAAAAAGCCCGCAAACGCATACAGCAAAAATTCTGGTGGTCGACGACAACGCTGACAATCGTCGTTTACTGACTATCATGCTTAGAAAAAATCACTATGTGGTGGAAACTGCCGAAGACGGAATTCAATGTCTGGAGAAGCTCCCCATATTCGAACCGCATGTCGTCCTAATGGATCTGCAGATGCCTCGCATGGATGGAATCACTACCACGACAGAAATGAAAAAGCGCAACTACCGCATGCCGGTGATCGCACTGACCGCCAACGCCTTAAAGGAAGAGCGAGAGCGCTGCCTGGGTTCGGGCTTTGCCGAGTATTTAACAAAGCCAATTAACCGTACCCAAATTGAGCAAGCGATCTTAAGAAATCTGGTCGCTGCCAGATAGTCTTAACTCCGTCACACCCGCTACGGGTGCGGCGGCGCACAACTATTCGTACATATACGAAAACTCAGGATCGATATCTTTTTTAAGCATCGGCTGCCCGATTGCATCGTACTCGAATTTAACCGGAATCATCGCGGTGATTCGACCGTATTCGGGGAAGTCTTTTGCGGATGGCCAACCTTCAACGGGAGCACCTTCGGGGATGCTGTCCTTCGGTACGAAATGAAATGACAGCCACAGCTTGCCTTGCGGGTCATAGTTCAACTGCGGGCGCCCTACCCACGTTGCGTTCATCATTTCCCGCAAATTTAATGTAGTCGCGAAGTCGACCATTTCACCGCGGCTGTCGACGACGTTTTTATAAGGTCCAACTGCATCTGCGCCAGGTGGGCGATAATCAAGATAAATACCGTATTTTCGGACGTAGTCATTGGCACTGCCTGCTTTCACAAATTGATTGTTTTTAAGTTCTTTTAAAACGTTGTCACCTTCGCGCAAGTAACCATCAGTGTGATGGTCGTCACCCCGGCGCAAGGCTTCGAAAAGTTTTCCGGTGATTGGATTCATTAGATTAGTAACCGCGATCTCGGGACCGACGGTTGTTTTCAACGAAGGATCCATCTCACGCATAAATGTCGTCGTCATCCACGGCATGCCGTTATGCTCTTGGGTGACTCGTTCATACATAAGCGTATAGTTGCCGTTTTTATTCTTAATCGGCTCGTGAACACCTGATTTCGGATTAAACTGAGTTACTAAAGTGCCGCCATAACCGTGATACTCCCAACCTTGATGTTTGGAGCGATTGAAATCATGCACGGGCTCTTGCCAGATAATGTGCTCCTCATATACTCCAGGCTTAACTTCAGTGTGAGTGACTTTACCCCACCAACGGGATCTGGATCGATTGTCACGAGCCACATTGGGCAACTGTCCTGCTACGGCCTGCTCCATGACTCCGCCCAAGGCGATAAGCTCACCAGCTTCATTTTTGTAGATCACGACATCCCAAGCCCAAGCTTCATTGTGATAGGCACCTGTCATCTCGGTGCCGTCTTTATAAAATCCGCGGGACCTTTGAACCTTTTTGATGCCGCCTTTGAAAAGCTCCATCGGAGTGTTTGCTTCGATATAACGAAGCCCGGAGAAATTAATACGATACTTGGTTACGCCATTGGGATACGTGATTGGCATCACCAATGAAGGATCGGCCGTGTCGATTTTAATGTCAGCGGCATCGATATCTTTTGAAGCATCTTTTCTTAAACCCGAAGTTTTAACGATAGGTCTGCGCTGAACAACATTTGATGCTGAATACATGTGCTGTTTGCGGAGGAAGTTTTTTTGCTCCAGTGAAAGCTTGGACCAGCTCGCCTGCTGTGGTGAAATTCCTGCGGAGAAAATCGAGCTGCAAGTCCCGGCTGATTGGGCCCCCGCGATTTGTGCGAAGGTCAGAACACTTGTAATGATGATTAAGGACGTCGGCTTCATAGCTACCTCTTCAAAAGAGGACTATTTCAAATTCCATGCGATAATATTTCGCGTTTATCTGAAACATATGCCTAGTGAGCCGATTTCTCCTGTGAGAATCCTGACAAGTAACGTTTTGTGCTCGACAACCCCAGTGTCTCATTTTGAGAATAAGACACTCACACCCGCTACGGGTGCGGCAGCGCACAATCGGACGCCCCAGAAATACCTGAGACGTTGTGCGCTCTAGCGATGTGGTTACGACTTATTACTTCTTAAAAGGCATTGGTCCCAGGTAATCCTTCTTACCCACTTCAACACCATTGTGGCGAAGAATCGAATAAGCCGTCGTCACGTGAAAATAAAGATTCGGCAAAGCATGGTGAGAAACGAACTCCGCACCTGTCATCCACTGCCCGTCCCAACGTGGGTTTGTAATCTGCTTTGTTGCAGAATCTTTGAAATCAGCCGCAGTCAAAGACTGCAAATACTGAATCGTCCCTTTGATTCTTTCCTGGAATTCCGCATACGTTTTTTCAGTGTCAGCATATGTTGGCGCTGTCTTTTCAGTTAAACGGAAAGCTGCAAGCTTCGCAGTATCACAAGCAATCTGAATTTGACGAGCCAAAGGAAACTGGTCCGGTGCCAAACGAGAGTTTAGCAATACATCCATGTCGAACTTTTTAGTCTCGGCATGCTTTGCGCCCTTTTCCAGAACATTTTCTAGGTTGTTAAGCATTTTGATAAAATACGGGACTGTGATTTCATAAAGCATGAGGACCTCCTAAAGGTTTTCAGCATTAAATCCAAGTTTTCATACAGTGACAACCCTGTGGACGAGGCGTTAAACTGTGGGGCCAAGGGGAACGCTTTATGAAGACACCTAACTCAAACACCTGCCCATTGTGCCTAAAACAAACGAACCCCGTCAGCGCAGAACACTTGGTATGCTCCGAGTGCGAAAAACGCTTTGCCCGGGAAGCCGACTTTGCTGAGGCGTTCTTTGAAGAGCGGAAGTATTTAAAATCTCATCGCGAGCTGAAATACCAGGAAGAAACTCTTTCGATTGAGATTCACTCGAACCTTGGGAAAGCGGGCCTGCTGTATTATACAACCGGACTGATACTTAAAAGCCATCTTGAGTCTTTGAATGAAGAGGAATCTTTACTAGGCGGAGCTTTTGAGCGTATCGCGAAAGACTACTGCGAACACATGCTTGAAGATCAAAATTATCACTTCATTGCGATCAAGCACGAAGAGCCCTACCCGGCCCCGCCAGCACGCACAAGAATTCAAAACTTGAATGCGGTTAACGTGGATGCATTTGATTTCAGCATTATTCTGATCACAGATAAAAATCGTCTGTCGCAGGATTCACCGTTTTATAAACTCGTCAGCAACCCCGAACTGATTGTTTTGGTCGAAACCGATCCGCAAGAAAACGTTTTGAAGAAAGCCGCGATCTACGGACGAGGTTAAAATATCAGTTACACCCGCTACGGGTGCGGCAGGGCGCTAGGTCTTCGAGCTTAGAACATCAAGCCCGCTCTAAATTCATCAACCGATTGGTTATAGTTCACCAAGGTTTCCGCAAAGCCGTGATAATACTGTACATAGAAGGCGGGCACCACTTTCAGACCACCGATATGAAAGTTGAGAGCAATCTGATAGCCACCCTTCTCAAACTCGGTCGACCACTTTCCGCCGGGATTTATATTAACGACGGCCTCTAATTGGTCAAACATCGAATCAAAGAGTTGAATGAACTTAATCTCCCCCTCAAGTGGTCCCACGTAATCATAAATATCGCGATTGGTTTCATCGACGCCGTAGATGGCTTTTGCTTTTGCAGAAAGCTGAATGATCCAGCTTTTGGATTCGAATGCCCAGTTTGCACGAAGGTATGTTTGGTTATAAGAACGGGAGGCATCGCCCGCCTTACCGTTTGAGTTATGCTCAAAGATCCCTATATCCAGGGAGCGAATCGTCTTTTTATCGTAATCGATGCGATAGAAAAATTCGGGATTATAGGTGGCATCCAGAAATGGCTTGGATTCTTCCTGCAGCTCCCAGAAAATGATTTGGGTGTAGGCGAAGTTTAACGGGAACTGTTCAAACAGTGGAACTCTAAAGCTGTATTGTAATTTACTGGTGGGCTCACCATAGGCAAAATAGATCGGCTTATAGTACAAAATGCGCAACTGCTCCAACTCTTCCAAGGTGGCGAGCTTTTTTGATTTATTAATCAAAACCTCCTGCCCCAGGGACTCTTCTTTTTCAGTCGTTTCCGTCGAAGTCTGCGCCCATGTCATCACCGGGAAAAGAAGACACACTAAAATCAAAAACTTCATCAAATATCCTTCCACATCTTGGCTCAACCACCATTGTGACGAATAATTGTTTAGCAAAGGACGTGCAAACATTTGAACTGCTTTAAAACAATTAAACGGATTTGGAGTTCACTTTCAACGTGAGTGAAGCATTACTCCCACAGCCGACGTACAATTTTGCCCCACCAAGATAGCGAAAAGAAGGCCCCATTTTTACAATGAGCTCCATTTATGTTGTGGAAGTTTGCAGGATTTGGTCTGTTGCGACCTACTTACCCATTAACCGAGCTATCAAGGACCCTTCTGTGAGCGAAACAAATCCCCTAGTTATTCGTCTGATCGAAACCGTAAAACAACACAGAAGCCCTTCAAGCGCAAAAAGCATCGCCGTCCTGGTTAAGATCATGGATAAGCAGCTTTTGAATCCGGGCAACCATTCTGAAGAGAAATTCAAAAACGCATTGCAGGCAGCTTTGGATAGCGATGTGGTCCTGTCAGAAGTAATCCGCCAGCAGCACTCCGAAGATGAAATTCGCGGCTGCTTCGCTAATCTTTTAGAAGCTCTTAACAATCCTGAATCTTAATAGTCAAAAAAAAGCAGTGGAAGACCTGTCCTCCACTGCTTCATTAACCGCCGCAGGAATTTACTCAAACTTTTTCCGAGCAGATATATTGATCCTCGGTTCTTTTTTCCGACCAATTATACAATTTGATACCTTTAGGATAAAGAGATTCCAAGTATTGTACACGTCCTATGTTTTCAAAAAATCCGGGAAAAGTAGGTACAGCAAAGGGACTTTGAGAATCAACCTTGAAACCTTCTCCCAAACAGGCTGCTTTTAAACTTTTATTTGCTCCCAGAATCAGATAGTGTCCGCTAACTCTTCCTCTATCATCCGTACTTAACGCCATGATATTTTTGAATTCACGATCCAGGGACTTTTCAGAAATGTTGTATGTGGCACAGGTGTGCAACATTCGTTCAGGCTGCTTTACACAAATCGCTAAAGCCCTGAAGCGGCCTTCATAAGGATCTGATGAGTATAGGGACGTCATATCTGAAAATTTGATGTTGGCAGCAAAAATATCCCCTTGCCCGGTAATTTTAGTAGCCTGGCCGTCCTGCTGAATCAAAGTCAAACCATTCAAATCCTTTAACAAAACTACGCCATCTTTGAATCTCTCGAACTTCAGGGCATCTTGGAAACCCGACACGGAATAATTCCAAACAACCTGTGATTTTCCGTCATATGTATCTGAAAATCCACTTGTGCTAAATTTTGCCAATTGAAGGTTGTTGGTTTTCTGATTGAAAAACAACATCAGCCCATTCCAATCCGGGCCATTTTCGTTTCTGACCATACGGGTGTTCGGATAAAATCGGATGAAACTTTCTATAGATTTGTGTTCTTCTGGCCAATGCGCATTTGGGAGCTTGTACATCACGAGTGTATTCCCTACCTGGGTTGAAGAAATAAACCCTTTCAAATCGAATTCGCCCAAATAAAGTTCGCCATTGCGAGTTCTAGGCTCCCAAGCCTGCTGCTCAAGAAGAACTCGGCCCAACCTACAGCCATCGCAACCTGCTTGGTTGGTATCCACATAACTTCTCATCACGAACTTGGGTCTCTCCCAGCTAAACTCCACGGTGAGTTTGTGATCGGCATTATCGTTATCAGATCGAATTTTCATAACAATCTGCTTACGAATAAACTTAACCTGGTCCCCGGCGAAGCTAGCAATAACCGTTTCTGGGTCGTACGCCGCGATTTGAGCTTTAGCCAGACTGGTAAAAAAAGTGAAGCTGGAGAGCAAAATGGAATGAACTAAAAAAGTACGTATAATAGTTTTCATAGTCTTAATCCTTTGGGTTTTGAGTTAGCCGGAAAATACAGGCAAATCAAAACAACTTCCAGACTTGGCATAGACTAAAAACACGAAAGTGTTCGCGGGTGTTCGTTAACTATAAGTTAAGAACTTCCGCCTTATTTCGCTAACAGAAAATTTTCTAATGCTTTCAGTTTGTTAGGTGAGATGTCTTCGAGACGATTAAAAATATAAAGATAAAATGAAAAAGAGCCCCGATGATCACAAAGGCGTGAAAGACTTCATGGTAGCCAAAATATCTGGGCCATAGTTTCGGCTTCTTTAAAGCATAAGCCACTGCACCCAAAGTATAAAACACTCCACCCAAAACCATACACGTCAGTGCCGTGGGGCTTAAAACAGTTTTTATATCCGCCCAAAACGGAACAACAATCCATCCGGCGACAAGATACAAGATGGCGCTAATCCATCTTGGACACTTAACCCAAAACAGGGATTGGAAAACTCCAAACAGGGCCACGGACCAAGTCAGCGCTAAAAACTTCATCCCCGACTCTGGCGGCATCGCAACCAGACACAGCGGTGTCCCCGTCCCGGCGATCATCAAATAGATCGAACAGTGATCAAGGCGCTTCATCCAAACGCGATATTCCGGCGCCCAGTTCACCAAATGATAGGTGGCACTGACCGCAAATAAATTCATCAAACAAAGAGAGTAAATAAGAAGTGCTGCAAACTCGCGAAGCGAACTTGATTGAGCCATCATCACCGCAGTCGCCCCGAATGCAGCAAAAAAAGCTGCCATGTGCGAGTAACCTCGCATCAAGGGTTTTTCTAAAGGACGAGGGATAAATGCTTTTCTCAAGTTACACTCCGTAAAAACTCATAAAAGTTCAGGATGGAAATAGAGTCAACGAGTTTAACAGATTCTCGAATCTCTCTCAAAAGCCTCTAAAAAACCAGGGCCTTTGCGGGACCAAAACTTGTACCAGCGTTGAGCAAGCTGAAGTCAGCGAACCCGATGAGGCTTTGACGTAAATGTTTCCGGAGGTGCTATAGGCGACACCCGTGTAATTCGCCACTCCTAAACTTGTAATAGCTGAACCCAAAAGATTTCCTCCGGCCATCACAGTGCAGGCGCTGTCCGTATAGGCCACAATTGTGATCACTCCATTGAAAGTAACATCCAAAAGATTATTAGGGTCACGTCCTTCGACCACAGGCTGTTGAGAAAAAATCTCTGACATGGTCGCTGTAGTCGATGGTTGAGTCGCAAATATCAGCTTGGTGGCAGGATTCGTATCAACCACCACTGCATTCGAACACGCAGTGCTAAGTGCGCCCGATTCCGCTTTCAAATAAATCGTCGCCATGCGCGGATAGTTCATTGAGGAAAAAAATGCGAGTCCTGTATAACTGCTGTTGCTTGCACCGTTCAAAGTTTCAGTCACTGGAGTCGTACAGGCAGCATCCGAATAGGCAGTCACGGTCACTGCTGTATTATAGCTGGGAATCACATTCCCATCAGAATCAGAGGCTCCCACCACGGCTGCAGGAGTAAAATTAATTCCTTGAATTGCATTTGCAGACGGCTGTTGGGTAAACGCCAAAGAAACCGCAGGACCATAACCATAAATATTTCTAGTTCCCGCTGCGCCGGTGGTTAAACCCGTTCCCCCGGTCACCGACAATGCACTGGTCGTCACACAAGTACTTGAACAGTAAATCGCAATACGGCCTCCACCGCCACCACCACCCTTGCGAGTGATCGCGCTTTCACCAGCGCCCCCTTGGGCAAGAATAGATGAACTCGGTGCACTTAAAGTTTTAGTGTTGATCCAAATACTGCCGCCAGAGCCTCCGCCGCCGCCACCTTGCCCACTGACACCAGGGCTCCACCACTCACCGCCATTCACGGAAAGCACGGCTCCTGTTCCTAAGGTCATCGCATTAGAAACCACAAACTTTAAAGCGCCACCACCCCGCCCGGAAAATCCATTGTTGACGGCAAAGATCTTACCTCCGCCGGAACCAACATCACTCGGAGCCGTTGCCGATCCATAAGTCACACCGGCAGCTGTTCTGGATCCCGCTGTCCCCAGTCCCCCGTAACTTCCGCCGCCAGTACCATCATTCGTCGAACTGGTACTGGCAACCCCTGCACCCGGGCCCTCGCCAGGAAGTGATCCATCCGATGCCCAAACTTGGACGCCAGCAGGGATAGTCACGTTATTGAAACTATAAGTACCGTTAGATAAAGACGTAGAAACTGGAAACGAAAGGTTATGATTGGTATTATCAATGACGACCACTGACCCTACCGTGGCATCACTCTCTCCTGCTGAATCACCAGCCGTTCCAATTGCAGCACTATACTTTAGCGAAGAACTGTAAGCAGTGCCGTAGTAGACGGCAATTCGCCCGCCTCCACCGGAACTGGAAATACCATTCCCACCTTTGGCTTCAAAAGTTCCTGATCCCAGGGCTTTATCAGCGACAATCCACAGACTGCCGCCAGAACCTCCGCCGGGTTTGTTACTTGAAGCGATGGAGCCACCGGCATTGGCAGAAATTTTTCCGTCCAAAGTCAGCGTTCCGGTCGCAACTAATTTTAAAGCTCCGCCACCGAACCCGCCTTGATCAGATCCTGCAGCTGCGCCACCAGAACCTTTGGTTACGGGCTCAAGCGCAGAGCCATAAGTTACTCCCGCCGCGGCCCAAGTGCCACCAATACCGCCGCGGCCGCCATGACTAGATCCCGCGCCGATTTGTGAAATGATACCGCCCACTCCAGGTCCCGAATTAGATCCAAACCCCATGCGATCCACCCACAGTCTGCCAGTGCTGGTGATGGTGATATTTCGAAACGTATAAGTTCCATTCGCGAAGGCACTTTCTGATTTCACATAAAGATCATTATTTGTAGAATCAACGATTAATGCCGAACCCGACGTGGCCGCTAACGTTTGCCCATCCGCTCCTCCCGGAGCAGTGACCGTTCCCGTGAGAGAATTTGTGCCGCTGTAACTTAGTAAAACCCGACCACCACTGCCCGCCCCATTGCCGCTGCTATCGCCACCTTTGGCGATGACTGAACCTGCGCCGGAAATATTTTTTGTTACGATCCAAACACTACCACCCGCTCCGCCACCGGAACTTCCTACTGCGGCAGCGCCACTTGCAGAAATAGTTCCGGCAAGAGTAAGCGAGTTGCTAACGACAAGTTTAATCGCACCACCACCAGCCCCTGGTGTTCCCGTTCCATTGCCACCGCCCGAACCTAAAGTGGTTGGTTGCAAAGGATCTCCATAAGGGGAACAAGGAACTGCCGCGACTGGAATACCACCGTGCCCGCCATGACACCCTCCCAATCGGCTATTGCCTGCGCCGGGGCCAGCGCCACCCGCGAATCCAGTGCCGTTCGCGCTGATAGTTCCGTTCACAGTAACATTATTGGCAATAATGATGACGCCAGTACCTGCGCCAGTGTTGGAATTTACTGTGATAGTCCGCGAAGAATTAACAACTAAAGAATCAAACGTGTAAGTGCCTGCCGCAAATATTGCGTCGCCATCCACCGTCACCACACCCAACGAAGAATAATCGCCCGCGCTTTGTGCGCCCGACCAATTCGTGTCTGCATTTGTATTTAAGGAAAAAAATAAACTTGCTAGAAAAAACCACGCACTAAAACTGAACTGCTTAACCACTGACATGCGTACATTATCATGTACACAAATAAGAAATGACTATTGGAAACTACAGATAAAGTTACGAAGCGAGGCTTACTATAATTTTCTTCGAAGAATCTATTTTAAAGTTCACGATTTAATATCACTTAACAAGAAAATTTTAACTACTGGAGATAGCGAACTTGATCCGAATTCCCGATAATTTTTGGAACTGAATATTCCACAGCGTAAGACCGCTTAAACTCGTGCCAGTATCCATTTCATATTCTCTTCCAGAACTTCTTTCGGGAGTTCCTTTAGAAGCTGTCCCGCAAGATCCTGCAAAGTCACCGCGCGAAGTTCTTTACGCCAAGCCTCGTCGGCTTTCCACATCACGCGAGCGATCTGACAGGGCTTTTTAAAAGCGTTCTTTTCCTGTTTGCAGGGACCGTTCTTGCGGATCTCTGAACAGTCAAAGGTGGAGGTCTTACCCTCCACGGCTTCAACGATATCTAAGAATGTGATTTTATCGGGTGTGCGAGCCAAGCGGTAACCACCACGGGGTCCCAGTGTCGCATCGACAAGCCCTGCGGTTGAAAGTGCTTGCAGGGCTTTCGAGAGATACTCTTTGGGAACGCCATGAAACTCGGCCAGGTCTTTGGTGGCAAGGTAAGCACCTTCCGGAAGACCCGAAAGAATACTACAACAATGCAAAGCCCATTCGACCTGGTTTCGTAAAATCATTTAGTTAAGTCCTGCCTTATCAAGGCCAAAAAATTTATCTGCCGATCCCGGCACTGCTCTAAAGGCAATACTTAGACGGTTCCATTGATTGATCAAACCAATGGCCATAGTCAGATCCGACAGCTGCTTGTCAGAGAAATTCTCTTTCACGCGGTTATAAATCTCATCCGAGATCCCATGCTCTGTCAACTTAGTGACAGCTTCAGTCCACTCTAGGGCCGCTTTCTCTTGCGCACTAAAGAGTGAAGATTCACGCCAAACCGGCACATGATACACACGCAGATCCCGCTCCCCATGAATGCGCGCTTCCTTCACGTGCATATCCAGACAAAACGCACAGCCATTAATTTGCGAGGCACGGATATTAACCAGATCACGAAGAGTTTGACTGATTTCACTTTTGCCAAGCTGCTTAGACATTTCCATCAAGCCATGGGCAAGTTCAGGGGAAAGTTGATTGTAGTTGATTCGTTGGCTCATAATTGAGACCTCCTAATTAAGGATAGTATATATCCTTAATTAGGTTTTGGGAAGGTGTTTTTGAATATAGAAAAACTGGTTGATTTCAACTGGTTACACTTTTACTTACTGAAGGATTATTCACATGCAATCCACTGAAGAATACCGAAGAAAACAAATCTGCAATGACCACTCTGATTTTTCGAAAAGCTAATAAAAATTGGAAATTCCCCTTACGATCTCATTGAAGAAAAGCACTAATCATTATTAGTGAAACATTTTTTAGTCTTTTAGCTTACCGTCCAATTAAAGAATGGCACCTTTCACAAGTTCTTCCGTGCTAGACCAGTTTTTAAAATCCTCCCAACCACCTCATAGACAGATAATTGTTTGTTGTTCATTATTGACTAATACTTGAGGATAAACAAATGAATAGGTATATCAAAGATTTAATTGTAGCTTTGCTAGGGGCGGTAGTTGGATCGTTCGGCACATGGTTTCTTAAACCAACCGTTGAACATTTATATGATGTCGTGAAACAAGAACGAGCACATACCCTTAAAATGAAAGAGGTTAGCGCCGAGAAAACCTTACCTAAAAATCTAGAAAACACTGAAAATGCCCTCAATGAAGGAAGAGATCTTTTAAGAAAGCTAACTACTTCAATAAGAAGTTTCAGACATAGGGATCCATTGTCATTTTCCTATGAAAAAGAAGAGCTTGAAGAACTAAATACAAATTATCAAAACTGGATTAGCTTTACCATCAAGCAGGGATCATTACTACCCTTTGCACAATATGAAATATGTAAGAATATTCAAGAAATCCTCTACATTGAGGTCATGGATATAAGTTTAATCATTCCACAACAAGCGGATATCGAAAAAGGTTTGGAATTGTACCTATTCTACGTAGAAAACGAATTCTCTGAAAAGGATATTCTCCTTGCTCAAGAGGAGGTGGACTCTCTTTTTCAACAAAAATTGAACAGTCAAAAGCTCGTCGAAGGAAAGTTCAGTACCTATCTAGATGAAACTCTGATTGAGCTTGAGGAATACTTCCTAAATGGAATGCGAAGCTATCTAGGTAGAGGCATAGATAAACAATTATCTACCCGAATAACAAAATTAAAAACTCATCTAACGCTCCAGCGGAACTTCGAGTTCTTTCCAAATGCCGACGCAGCCAAGCGCTTCAATGGATTCAAAATAGGCAATAAAAACTACGACAAAGAAATTTATGTGTTAAAAAAAAGTATGATTGAAAAATTACTGCTAGAAAATAAAAGTTCATTTAAGAAGATTTTAAAAAATAAAAATCCAATAGACAAGCTTCTATGGAGAAACAACTAAAATTCTAAAACCGACTCGAGCAGTGGTGCTGGGCTATTTAACTTCTTAAAGAACTTTATATTGCCGACCGTTATAGATCTCAACCTTCAAACACAACCTATCTCAAGCTTAAAAAGCTATTGTAAATTCTTTCAAAACGAACTATTTGATTCGCTGTCGGCCTTCCAGCCGACTCTTCCGAATCCCATCCTTGGGCCTGGTAAGCCATGAAGGCGATTAAAACCTTTCTATCTCTAAAATCAAAATCTTCATTACTCTCGAGCCATTCATTAATTTCCCGAAGTTGCGAGTAACTCAAAGAGACAATTACGTCAAGTAGCCCAGTCTCCTCAATATCAAACTCCCTTGAAAGTGACTTCCAAGTCTCTTCTTTTTTAAAAACTTCAGAAGCATTGCGGGCCCCAACTATTTTTAACATATGCTCGTTTACGCGGCCAACTAGTTCAAATAGCTTTTCAGTCATACTTTCTGAAAGCGCTTGCGCATCAAACATACGACTCAAATCATCCTTATTAACAATTCCTATTCCGACTGCTACCGCTATGGAATACGTGGTAACATTATTCCTATAAGCCTCAATATCTTTCCTACTCTTTACAATATCTCTAACTTCCCGGTAGAAAACTATCTTGCCAATTTCTGTCTTATAGCTGTCTACCCCTAACTCATAATCCTTAATATTACCCAAATATGATCTCGCAAACTCAGAAAAATTCTTTTGCCCTCCACGAGAAACCCAAAAAGGCTTTTTTGCCCACGAATTAAATGCTAAACCAACTTCTTCTTTTGAATACTTAAGATTTTTAGGAAATCGTTTTTCAAACTCCCGTTGATCAGCCAAATTCATTCGCATAATCTCTGAAAAGTATGCACCCCTTGACCTCTCGAAATAGCAAAACTTCCCGACCTTCGAAGCCATAAACTTTCGACTGGATTTTTCGAGCATTACTAAAAATTGCTCATTAGCTAACAGATCAGTATCTGAAATCTTATTCTGCGTATTTGAGAATCTCGAAATATTCCTGACCAACTGATGATCATCAACACTATCGACCTGAATTATTTTGCACTGAACCATCACCGGCTTTAAATCGTTTTCAATCGCTCTGAATAGACTCGCTGTAGTCTGGCCGCCATTAACTATTTGCGGCTCTACGATTGCCATGAGCTTGCCCTTCAAATCGAAAATCATTTTTTTGCAAACTATGGTAAGTCCATTATTGTAAATAAAAAATTTATCTGGCTCTTGCTCGAGAGTCTCCAGAATTCCTTTATTCACTTTTCCTTTCGCCTGCAAATATGACCTTACGTTACCCTCGAGCAACCGCTCTCCATACTCTTTGTACAGAGAAGCAAGCGCCTCCCCTGGTATCACAGCAAGCGCAGATGTTGACACTTCATTTATAAAGTAAGTAGCAACATTCAGCCCGCCGTAGGAATTCAAATTCAACACTATATCCTGTTGTGAAACGCTTGCAAGAGCACAATCTTTAATACGTCCCAGGTCCGCTACTTCCACATTAACAGAAACTTTAAGATTTTTAACTTCGAACTTCATTTTTTCCGGGGGAGTTCTAGAGGATAGAATTCTGTTAGTAAGAACGATGATTCGAATAAACCTTACATCACATAGTAATGCCCGAATATCCCTAACAGTTAAAAATTCCGCACTAGAAGGCTCGAACTTTTCGAAAACATCGCTTTGAACTGCAGATATGAAGCGAAGGGACATATTTAAAAACTTCTTCAACCGTTCTAAATCCATGCTATTGATTTCTTCGGACTGATCAAAATCAACAACGAACACCTTTAGAGTATTTGTATCCTGGTCAAAACTATATCCATTACATTTTGCTGTTCCAACCTTCAATTCCTTATAAAAATAGCATGCTTCAAATTTATCAAGGTAATCAGATGCCTCGAAAACCTCACCGACATACTCAGTAAAGGCATTCTCCGAAATTGTTGCCTCAGACGATCCCCAAATGGATAATGACGATTTCATCTTGGCAAGAATCTCACCTTTTAACATTACTTTGAAATCTTCAATTTTCATGAATTTTCAACTTTCCTAGAAAGCCATCAGTTTCCACACGAAAAGGCATTATGTATTTCAAGTTGATCTCGTATCGAACGTTTTCAACACCCAACATTACGGACTGCTGAACTAGGCGAGGAAATCCACCAGTGACATGGTAACAGGAAATTTCATCTGCACTAAAACGTAGATTTAGCTTTTTTACAATAGCCAAGGACACACCAAGTTCTATTAGTTTGCTACCAAAGAGTGTGCGCCCTCGTTCACTCTTAAACTTATTGAAAATTGATTCTATTAGGTCTGAAATTAATAAACCCGTATTTGAAGTCACTGAAACCACAACCAAGTATGGATCGCCAGATAGCTGCTCAATAGAACTGATTGAAACGGTTTCAGAAATATTTTCCTTAGTTTTCACTTCCAACTTCAATGCCGCAAAATGAAAATCATTGGCTCTGGATAGTGGACCTACCCATCCATCTAAAACAACTATTTCGTCGTTTTCACTGGACAACAGAATATCTAGCACAACAAGCTCGCCGAAAAGTCCTTTAAGTTCATGGTAAGTAGTCGTATTCAGTTTATCAAATAAGGATGCCCACTTTGAAACGAGGATATCGAATTTAACAAGATAATTCTCAGCGCATTTACAGCCAACATAATATCGTTTATCAAGAAGCTCTTCTACCAACACCGGAAATTCTGGACTGTTCGGTGATCGTTCAATCAAATGATGCCCAACTAATTCTCCCTGAGAAAAACTTAGATACTCAATTCCTTTTCGTTCAAAATAGTTACCGCTTGATCGACACTTCTGCCGTGAAGCGATCGCAACGCCACGCCTACCGGATCTATCAATAGTAAGAAAGATATCTGCCATTAATGTTGATTCAATGCTTCGCATTCCAGGCAAATTCTTTTCTTTAAGAATCTCTGCCCAGATACGTTCAAACCTATTCTTGTTCATCGTCATCACCAACAGTCTCATTATTGAATACTGCATTAACTACGAATATTTTCTTTTCTGCATTTTTCGAGAAGGGAAAACTCAATAAAACACCCCAATGCAGTTCATTTAGGAGCCTCCCCTGATCATCCTTGAAAATAGTTGGATAAAACAACAGCAGTCCCTTTTTGGGACTTCTTACCAATCTCAAAAACTTTGGCGTATATTTTGATTTTTTCTTATTGGAATCTACTTTTCCCAATTCGTTATTTTCTTTCCGCCATTTTTCGGTGAGATCCGCTGCTTCATCTAGCTCATCCGTTGACAGACCTATTTTTTCGTCTTCTGGGCTTCCAATTCTTTTAATCGTAATTTTTCCATCACTATTAGACAAGTATCGACGGACTGAAGGATACATTAATCCACCGAATTCATTTGCCCATCCCTCCAAGGGAATTTTTTCTTTTCGTTCTTTATCTTCTAATTCATTGGTCACAGACAAAAAACCGACTGACCACTGGGTAAGTTCTGAATGCTTTACAGCCATATCTCCAATGTACTCGGAAATAGCATTGGCCATTTGGTTGTTATCTCTTGCAGAAAACTGATATCCTTTTATAAAATTTGAAATATCACCCCAGTTGACATTTTCAAAGAAAACTTTGCTTTCCACATCTCGTACACCATGCTTTTGTGATAATAAATTACCGAAATTTCTTACGGTTAAATTATTTTTCTCCCTGTTTTTCTTAAGAAAAATGATGGTTTCCTTAGAGGAGCCAGCAAAGGTAACTGGATACTCAAAGGCATTTTTTAGCTTCATTGGACTAGTTACGGTCATATCAGGATGGGAAAGGATCTTTAATCCGAAATCATTGGGTGTTGAATGCGGATTATAGCTCAAGTCCTCGAACTCCTCCCGCAACTTCTTTGTGGCAAGTGCCAAATGTCTAAAACGATCCCGTAAACCAGCTGTGGTAAAGACTCTTATCAGGTCAATATATCCTGAACGATATCCAAACCACCGGCCCATTTGCATCAGCGTATCATACATATCTGAGGATCGAAGATAGTAGCTAATCAATAAACCATCAAGGGTAAGGCCTCGAGACAACTTATCGCCACCAATGACAATAGAAGAATAGTAATCCTTATTCTGGAAAATTTGCGCATCTCTACTGAGACCATTCATCATTACTGTTTCAAATGCCCCTGAAGTTCCAAACATTTTTCGAACTTCCATCAATATGGTATCGAAATCAAAATTTTCTGGCGTAAAACGATCTATTCCCGCCTCGTGAACCAATTGGCTAATTTTATCGTAAGAATGATCAGTACTGTCGGATTGACTTCCTTCATATATCTTCTTAAGTTCAGAAACCAATGACGAGTCCATCCTATCACCACTGCCAATGACGCCATTCCGTACTTCTTCGACATATTCCGATACCAACGCATACACTTCTTTCTGAGGGTCGTTATAACGGGTAACATGGACAAGCATCGAGTTAACTCTTTTCAACTTGTCTTTATCTCTCAAGTTTCTGATAGCTGAAGATATCAAGAAACTATTAATTGCATTCTTTAACGATCCGGGCAGAAACTCAGGTACGTGGTTTGTATCACGCTTACTCGGCAGGAATGATGGAATTGAGGGGTCAGAAGATACGTGATCGTCAATAACTTTTATTATTGGCAATGATGCCCTATTTACATCCTCTTCGGTATCCGAAATACCAAAAAATTGCTCAGCGCCGAAGTAGTTACTTGGAGGATTTAATGAATATACAAAATCTTTAGGGAACAAATCCTCACCCAAAAAAACCTCCGTTCCACATGAAGAACGTTTTCTTTTAAGTTGGGCAATTTGATAATGAGAAGCGCCGTTGTTTTCCAGAGTTTCAATATCTGTTGTTAACTTGTTATAATCGCTTTGCTCTTTACTAGTAAAAATTCTAAAAAGACCGCCCTCAATTTCGTTGTGTATCATTACGTTTGCGAAGGGGGTGGCGGTAACTGCGACATACGCGGATTTTTCGAATAAATTAAGAATTCCCCGAATTAGCGCATTAGTTTTTTTAGGATCCCCCTCTTGATCTTCCCCGTCCCGACTGACACCGGTATCGACCGATGCTTGATCCGCTTCATCGTCAATTATTAGTGCAGGTACATCCATCAAGACTTTTCTTTGAGATTCATCAAATCGATCTGCCTCGGCTGACATCCAATTGTATAGATTTTTCAGAATTGACACATTCTTTTTTACGACAAACACGACCGGCTTCTGATCTCCTAAAAGATGTTGCAATGACTGATCGGCTCTTCTTATATTAAAATCACCATCATCTGATGCGGCTGTCATACAAATAGGTTTCGGATGATCTTTGGGCAGTTTAATACTTTCGTGATCGGGATAAAAGCCAATTCGATTGTTTGCTACATAGTTCTGAGCTCCGACAAAACCTTGGTTAATTCTTACTTGGGTCTGAACACGCAACGATTCATGCATACCTGTTAAAACAATTACGACTTTATAGCCCGCATCGGCAGCCTTTGTAATTAAACCAATATAGTTAGCGGTTTTTCCAGCTTGAACGCTTCCCATTATCAAACCCTTGGTTGACCAGGGGCCCTGTCTATTTGGGTTTTCTAATTTTGACAAAATTTTCTCAGTGTCTCGATCAATAGTTTGTCGAACAGATGGCGGAAGATCTTTAATTGCAGACGATGAATAGTTATTCCAGTATATCCAATTAATTGCTTGTTTTTTCTCAGTCGTCAACCAAGGGGCATGCTTCTTATTGCCATCAATACTTCGTCCAGTCATCGTTATCACTTCGAAGTGCTTTTGAATCTCCGATAGAACTTTCTGCCTCAGCTCCCCAGAGACTATACTTCCGGTTAATTGAATTGCTTTGTCGGTCTCTCTCTCGATTGTGGACATATCAATGTCTATCTCATTGCGCTTCAATACATTAATGAGAACAATCGCTAACTGGAATATGTCTTCCATCTTAAAATCAGATTCATTCTTCATTTTAATTATTCTTTCTTAAATACGCAGACAAATTGCTGTATCGATTAAATGGTTCGATTTTTCCAATTTCTTTCAAAGCTATCTCTACGATATTTTCTTTGTCATTCGAAGTTCGGTTCAATTTATCAACGCAGTCAAGGAACAACAGGTTTAAAAAATCGATTAGTTCCTCGTCCATTTTTTCATCATATCGGGGTGCCATGACGCTTTCTGAATCTGACGCATCCACATAGATTTTCTCAACAGGAACTGCTCGCTCGACAAGTGAAAGAATATTCTGAAACCTATTCTCATACATTCCAAGTTTTCTCGAAAGAGACTCAATCAAGGGATGAGATCTGTTAATCTCATACTTTTTTCGATTGCCTTTCGAAAAGTTTATCCAAACTGGAACTTCTGGTTCGGCGGTTGTATGAGTAGGTGAACTGCCAATGCGTGCCCTGTACCAATAAACTTGCTTCGCTTTTTCACGAACTACCTTTGAATAGCTCTTCAATCGATCTCTAATTTCAGCCGGAGGAACTGCCATCGCTTTTTTAATATCGATCATCCAGCTCTTATCTTCGGTATTAGATATATCCACAAAAATCCTAGCCAGCTTATAAGGCTCTTCCCTTCGCCATTTCTTCCCTCCCTCTGACAAATCCAACCAATCTCCAAATGTCAGTAGTCGGTCATTCCTATAAACATAAAATCCTTGATGTTGAGACATTTCAAAGGGACCAGCGAGCTGTCTATATTCACTGTCCGAATCAACTTTATCTCGATGTGGAAGCACAATACCACCGAGTACAATCGTCCCTGTTGAAGTAACCACAGTATCCCTAGGCATCATCTGCGACGCTATATGCGGTAAGAAAGGGTCCCATGCCTTAATTCTGAACTCTTCTTTCTCGCCATTTACGAAAATGCTTACCATCCTTTTTTCTTTATTTCGTCCGGAAATAAATCTATGGAATATCAGACTCAAACTATCTCTAACCATGGCAACCGCTTCAAAAAAATGCTTTTCTCCCTTTAAATTTTCATTTTCCATTCCAAGGGTAAATTTATCTAAATTTTGCCATATAACTAGGGTTCCGGAGCTTAGCGAGTTGAAGCATTCCATCAATTCCGGAGAGGGCCCCGCGATATCTTTTAATAAAGTCCATTGTCCGACGGACCGTACATACTCCAAGTCCCAACATCTTGAATTATCCGCGTTACGTGATTTTTTTGAATAAACATTAAGAAGTTTCGCTTGAGAAAAAGACGCTGTTTTCAGTCCCAGCCCAAATCTTCCCAAATCAGAGGCCGATCGTTCATCTTCAGGATCTTTTGAACCAGGCCGCATAGCTTGAATTAATTCATCTTTGGACATGCCAATGCCATCATCAAGAATTGATACCCACGGTGCACCATCATTCCAAACAATTCTTATCCATATATTATGCGCACCAGCCGAAATAGAGTTATCTATAATATCGGCTATTGCTGTATCGATTTTATATCCCACAGCCCGCAGCGATGTTATCGTTGCGGCGGGCGCAGGCTGAACGGTTTCGGCTTTATTTCCCAAGAATTCTCCTTGCAATGAAGGCAGCTTTCTAATCGGAAATAATTTTTTTTTAGTTTAGTGTAAATACATCTGTTGGCTCAAAAAGAGACACTATTATTTTGATAAAAATGGATTTGATTTGAATGGTTTGTCTTTAGGGTAACTGGAAATATATTTCTTGGCCAAATTTTGATATTGCTCAAGTATTGCCACGAGGTCTTGCTCCAAGACGTTTCCTAACAAGTCTTCCTTAGAAAAAGACTTCCATAATAAAGCGGCTTTTTCAAATAAAGGAGCATTTCCCCGTCCAGAGACTGCCAACAGGCCACTTGGAATCACGCCCTTTTGAAAACTAGGCAACCCTTCTACGTCCGAAACCTTTAAGTGAAATGGCGTATAGTTAATATGTGCCGTAGAAGAGTTCATTAACAACAAAAAAACCTTCTCCATATTTTCTTGGACAATAAATGCCACATAAAAACCATCTGAAGCACGGTCGGTAACCCGTCGATCGTACATCGCTATCCATGGTGTTCTGGACCAAGATCCTTTCCCGACACTTCCTTCAAACTCCCAAAAAGTTGAATTACAGCTTCCCACACAAAAATTTTTGATAATTCGCGGTATTTCATTTGTTACTAAATCAAATACGGGTTCCGCTGAAGAAATTTTTGCACCCTTATTGTTATACAAATCAAGCAACGAAGATAATTTTAAACCAAGCTCTGTCATAGTTCTACTTCCTGAATTTGGAATTTTTTAATATTACTAACAGAATTTTGATAATTCCCCACCATACTTTTAGCAATATGTCTGATAACCGGAACCACAACCGAATTACCAAAACATTTATAAGCCCTGGATTCTGACAAGCTAATTTTAAACTCATCCGGAAAACCCATCAATCGGGCACATTCTCTTGGAGTCAATCGTCGTGGACGAGCGGCCTTTTGCTCAAGAAGAATTTCAGCCCCATCTTTATAATAACGGGCTGATAACGTTCTCGTAACACTATTACGATTCACAAGTCCAAAACCGAATCCATTTCCTTTTGCTTTGTGTTTATCAGCGTGCCGCTGCAAACTCTTCCAAGTTCCTTCAGGAACGGTGTACTTAGAATCTATAGCGACTTTCTCTAAAATATCACCCAATCGCTGTTCGCGCGGCTGTATCTCCGGGAACTTAAATTCGGGCATATCCTGCCTCATACCGACCAAATATATTCGTTCACGCTTTTGGGGAACAAATGCACTGGCATCAATAAGTTGCCACGTCACTTTATAATTTAAGTCATTCGTCAGGGTGTCGATAATAATCTTAAATGTTTTGCCGCCATCATGGGAAACAAGATTTTTGACATTCTCCAGAAGGAACATTTTAGGCTTATGATATTCAAGAATTCTCACAACATCGAAGAAAAGAGTTCCTTGCGTTTTATCCTTAAAGCCATGAGCGCGACCCATCGAATTCTTTTTTGAAACACCCGCTGCCGAGAACGGCTGGCATGGAAAACCAGCAAGTAAAACATCATGTGCCGGAATCTGGCTGGCCGGTATTTTCGTAATATCGCCGAACGGCTTATCGCCATAATTTTCTTCATACATTGAAGCAGGATAACTATCCCATTCGCTTGTAAATACGCAATCACCGCCAAGCTCCTGAAATGGCAATCTCATCCCACCAATACCTGCAAATAAGTCAATAAACGTAAAACTGCCGTCCTTGAACGATTGTTTCGCTTTTCTGCTTTCGAGAATATTGAATCTTAAACCAAGCAAAGTCGCAGGATGTACATCACAAACATCGTGACATTTATTTTCAAACTTCTGAAGTTTGACAAGAGCTGCTTTAGGGGTAATTAATGGAAATAGAAGTAAAGAGAGTTCCTGTTGAGAAAGGCTCAACTCACTTCTGAACTTTACTAAATCCGCGCCAATTATAGTATTCATAAAAATCCCCAGGTGCATTTCTCCCTCAAATTATTCCAATTTTCACCTGGCGATTCAAGAAAAAGCCTTTCTTGCAGTTCGTTATGCTAAATAAACAGGCAAAACCAGGTACTATTTGATGGCCGATGCAACTTTCCGACTCAGTTTTCTCGCCACTAATTCGGGAAACTTGGTTTCATGCTCCCAAATCCGGACAATAGCATATCCTCTGTTTTTCAGTTCCGCGTCTACCTTTCGATCCCTAGCAATATTTTTCGTTATTTTTGCATTCCAAAACAGTCTATTGGTTTTCGGCTGAATGTAGTGTTTGGGACATTTGTGCCAAAAGCACCCGTCAACGAATATTACAGCCTTTGCGCCCACAACTTTAATGTCAGGCTTTCCGAAAATTGGGGGATTAATTCGATACTTAATGCCGAGGGATCGCAAAATAATACGAACGGCCTTTTCAGGTGTCGTATGTTTGGAACGAATCCTAGACATGCAATAGCTGCGTTGTTTTTTGGTCAAGACATCCACAACCTACAATTCCGTTTTGTTAGCAGAATCGCAAACGATTAAGTAAAAATCAAATTTAGCAGCTCTTGCCAATGGCAGATAGAACCTGCAGCCTGGATTGTGGGGCTGATGGAGAATCAGTACATTCCCCTTGAAAACATTCCGTTAACCCAAATTTCTCTGAAATCAAATCCAGGCGACATCATGTCCAACAGTACTAGCCGGCGAATGCTTCCCGCGCACTGGGAGAAAATTAAAAAGGCTTATTGGCCGGAATAAGACTATTGGCATTTTTGCAACCACCGCCTCCCCCACAAACCCCGATGTACTTTCAGCCTAAAATCAGCTAAAACCAAGCCATGAAAAAGCCCCTGGAAGAGATGCGAGACGGTCAGTCGATTGAGTTACTTAAAGAACTTCACATTCTAACACGTGATGGGAAGATCAATCAGGATAGCCGTCGTAAGCTAAAACAAGTCTATCACCTCTATAATTTTATCGAGCCCCTGCTAAAGGATCTTGAAACCTCGGGCGAAGACGTAAGCTTGGTGGATCATGGCGCGGGTAAGTCCTACCTTGGCTTTATCATATATGACCTTTTCTTTAAAAACCTGGCCAGCAAAGGCCACGTCTACGGGATCGAAACCCGTGACGAGCTGGTTAAAAAGTCCATCGAACTTCAGGGTAAGCTTGGCTTTCCCAATATGTCCTTCCTGCCCTTGTTGGTGGCAGAGGCGACAGAATCAAAGCTATTGCCGGAAAAGATCGGCCTGGTCACGGCCCTTCATGCCTGCGATACGGCAACCGACGACGCTATTGATTTTGCGTTAAAGAAAAAAGCCAAACACATTGTTCTAGTTCCCTGCTGCCAAGCCGAAATGGCTAAAGTCCTTCGTCAAAACAAGGCGAAGCAACTGGCAAGTCCCCTAACTGAAATTTGGCGCCACCCGATTCATACCCGTGAATTCGGCAGTCATCTGACAAATGTTTTGCGCAGTCTTCGCCTTGAAGCCCATGGTTATCAGGTCACTGTGACCGAACTTGTAGGCTTTGAGCACTCAATGAAAAACGAGTTGATCATCGCGACCAAAAAAGAAGGCCCGCGCCAGCGTGCCGCTGATCGTTTGAGTTGGATTCTGGAAGAGCTGAATCTAAAAGAAATGACCGAAAGATTTTCGACCACCTAAACTGGTATCGCCCGCAGTGATTTCATTTCAAATAACATAGGAACTGTCATTGCCTGAAGGCCCGCCCCTTTTACAATAAGGGGCGAGGTGAAGCATGAAATTGCCGTTCTTACTTACACTTGGTCTGCTAGTTGCCCCATGGGCACAGGCCCATCACGGGTGGAGCTCTTACGATTCCGCAAAAGCCATGAACTTTTCTGCGAAGGTTCTTAAGTCGTCCTACGAGAATCCCCACGGAAGCCTGCAAGTGGATCATCAGGGAAAAACCTGGACAGTGATTCTGGCTCCGGTATCGCGCATGGAGGCTCGCGGGTTAACAGCGGATATGATCAAGCCTGGTGCGGAAGTACAAATCCTTGGATATCCCTCTAAAGAAAATAAGCCAGAACTTCGCGCTGAAAATATCACAGTGAATAACAAAAAGGTGGAGCTACGCTAGCTATGCTTAATGAGGTCGCGGCACAAATCGGCGCGACTTCATTGTCGCAAAGCTTGAAAGCTTCCACGTGGATGTATCCAATCACGGAAAGCTTTCATATTTTAGGAATCACACTGCTGGTTGGCGGTGCTTTTGTTTTTGATTTGCGACTGCTTGGCCTGGGGCAAAGTATTCCATTAACTTCCGTAGCTAATTTAAATCTGAAATTATCGCGCTGGGGATTTTTACTAGTCGCTGTAACGGGCTTACTTCTTGTAACCGCAAACCCCGAAGAGATTCTTTCCAATCGAACTTTTCAAATCAAAATAAGTCTTATCCTCGCAGCTCTTACAAACGCAGGCACTTATCACTGGCGAGCGCGCAATCAACCGCCAAGATGGTCCGTGGCCCACGCCCTTCTGTCACTGGGATTATGGACATCGGTGATCTTTGCTGGACGATTTATTGCGTATACGTAGTTGAATCTTTTTGCTCAGAAAAAAACTGAATGGAGCGCACGGGTTGATCTTCGCGTGCAATGAACCCTGTATCCCCTAAGAAGTATGTTTCGACTTTAAGTGCATCCTTTGAAACCTCGAGAACATGGAAGTTATTAACTTCCCCCCGCAAGCGGCTGGAAGTCGCACTGCCCGCTGATATATGCAAAACTTCCTGATTCGTTCCGGGGTTTACCAACTCAATCCAATTTAAGTGAGAATGCCCACTTAGGATCACATGCGGGCGCAGATTCAGCATTCTTGGAATAAGTTCTTTTGGTCGAATTTTCGCAATCAGTTCCGGAACGAAAATGGGATGATGACACGCGATCACTCTTAAAGCGGCAGGATTTGCTTCTTTAAAAAACTTTTCTGCGCGCAAGATATCGGATTCTAAAATTCTTCCCTCCACCGTGCGCCAAGTGGTGGCAGTGCGAAAACCGATCGCTGCAATTTCAGAATCCTGATAGTTGTCGACCGTAACATTTCTTATAAATTTGTTATAGTTCGCTAAGGGCTGTACAAGGCGGTACAGGAAATTATACAAAGGGATATCGTGGTTGCCGGGCACAGTCAGTACCGGCACAGGCATTTTTTTAATAAAGTCTTGAGCATCCCGATACTGACTTCGACGAGCTCGTTGAGTCCAGTCGCCAGTCATAATTATCAGGTCCAGATTCAGGGAATCACTCTGAAGAAACTGCTCCAGAGATTTAATCGCAGGAGGATGGATTCGGCCAAAGTGTATATCAGAAATGTGTAACACTCGCTTCATCCTGTAGTTATGGAAAATATATTAGTCTTCGTCAACCCTCGAGCTCGCCAAGGCAATCAGCTGGATACAGACATTAAAAATTGGCTGAAAGACCAAGGCTATAATGTGTTGAATTCCAGTTTTGATCCCAAGCGCGACAAGATAGTCGACATAATCAATAAACATCACCAGCAAGATCCGATCGTCCTAGTTGGCGGCGGCGATGGCTCCGTTAACGAAGCCTTGCCAGCGTTGGTTGAACACAAACTCCCCCTGCTGCTAATTCCATTGGGCACGGCAAACAACTTGGCGCGATCCATGGAAATTCCCATGGACTATAAAAAAGCTTTGGAGCTTATCAACAAGAAAAACATCACGCCCATCGATGTTGGTGTTGCTAACGACATCCACTTTGTCAATGTCATTGGGCTAGGACTAAGCACGCAAGTGAATCGCTTGGTGCGCTCTAAGTGGAAACGCTGGCTGGGAGTATTTGCTTTCGTATTCATGGCCCTTAAAGTTGTGTGGCGTATGAACCCTATTCGCGTGAACATTGAATGTGATGGAAAACGTCATAGTGCTTATAGCTGGCAGATTTCCGTGTGCAATGGTCGAAATTATGGAAACGGTCTGATCATTCACGAAGATGCCACCTTATTTGACAACACCCTGCACGCGCTTAGCACGGAAGTGCAAAAATGGTGGCATGGCTTTGCACTGATTCCGTCCTTATTAACCGGAAAGTTTCGCGAAGATCACCCGGTTACTATTTTGAGTGGACAATCGATGTCTATTTCCACCACCCGCCCCATGAAGGTCGACGTGGATGGAGATATTAAAACCAAAACTCCCATCAAACTGGAAGTTTTGCCAAAGGCTCTGCATATCTTTGCACCATAACTACTGTTTCGCTTGCTTCGTATGAATGCTTTGCGAAACCGCAGCGGTTCTGCAACGAGTTGTACAATCAAAAAAAAGGGGCTCCTTAGATCCCCTTTTTCCGATTTATCTAAATACTGCAAGTCGCAGTCAAGTTTTCCGATCTGCGGGCTTCAATCTGTTGGGCAAATGCCAGTAAGTCTTCGTTGATCATTTGCTTATGAGTGGCAGGCAATGCGTGGTCGCCGCCTTTATAGATCTTAACCTGGGCTTGCGGGACATAGTGCGGAACGCGAGCGGCCGTGGCTGCAAAAGGCACGATCTGGTCATCGTCACCATGAATCACCAATGTCGGCATATCAAAACGTTTAAGGTCCTTGGTAAAATCACTTTCCGAAAACGCCGCGATACAATCATACTGCGCCTTTAAACTCCCCTGCATACCCAGCATCCAGAATGTGTCCTTCATTCCCTGACTGACTTTGTTGCCTGGACGATTCGTGCCAAAGAAAGCTGTCGAGAAATCTTTGAAATACTGAGAGCGGTCATTCATCACACCGGCACGGATGCCATCGAATACGTCCATAGTAAGGCCGTGGGGATTTAAAAGAGACTTCATCATACCTGGAGCTACCGCACCAATCAGAACAGCTCCAGCGACCCGGCTGGTGCCATAGCGCCCAATATAGCGAGTGATCTCGCCTCCACCAGTCGAGTGACCGACCAGAATCACGTTTTTTGCATCAAGATGTTCCAGAAGCTGGGACAGGTCATCTGCATAAGTATCCATGTTGTTGCCATCCCAGGTTTGTTCAGATCTGCCGTGACCACGACGATCGTGAGAAATCACGCGGTATCCTTTGCTGGCAAGATACATCATTTGAACTTCCCAAGCGTCAGAGTTCAAAGGCCAACCGTGGCTGAATACGAATGCCGGGCCAGTGCCTTGATCTTTATAAAATAGTTTAGTTCCGTCGTTAGCGATAAATGTGTTCATGGTGTTCTCCCCTTTTAAGTTTTGTGTTCAACGTTGTTATCGTTGTTGATGAACTCAAATTAGGTGAGAAAACGTTTAAAGAAAATTATTATATTTCTATGAACTATATAGTTTTTTTTGATATAGATTCATGCCCGTATAGCTCCCACTTATTCTGATCCAAACAAGATTTATTGATGGGATCATTTTAAATCGTATCAGTATATTTCGAAAAAGCGGAATTACTAGGAACATAATAATAAACAAAATAATGTATGTATCAGTTTGAATTAAGAAGAAATTGTAATCCGATCAACTAAAACTCGTCGGTTAGACTTAAAACGTTCAAACTAAAAATTTTTCTGGAGGCGTTCGTGTTCGATTCATCTAGCATTCTTCTTGCGGCAATTGGTGGTGCAATAGGCGGAGGCGTGGGAACTCTTTTAGCAGGTAAATTTAAGAATCCAGGAGTTCGATCCGGCTTAGTCGCGGGACTAACAGTTGCCTCCATTCAATTGGCGCCCCTGACTCCCCTTAAGGGTATTATTGATACTCATATCTTTAAAAAAACAAAGTTTGAAGTTCTAAGCGCAAAAGCAGCCAAGGAAATGCTGAATGATCCGATAGTCAGGAAGAAGCTGGATAGCTATCCCCAAGATCAATGGCAGAAAGTTGCTTTCCAAGCATCTCACGACGGTATGTATCTAATGGATCTGGAACAACTTGATCGCTGGAATGACTTTCGATTAAAGCTTGCCGCAAAATCAGAAAAACTTTGTGTATCATTTCTAAGAGGTGGAATGGATATGAAAGTTCTTGCTTCAGCATTTGAGGGCCTTACAGATGAAGAACTAGAAGAGTGGTTCAAGATATCAATGCTCGCAGCACGACGCGGAATTGAAGCTGGCAAATCATATACGGATAAAGCCCCGCAGAAAGACTTTATGTCCCATCTTCCTGCTGTCATCGCAGTGAATGGCCCGGATGAAGAGGGAAAACTTAAAGCTGGCCTTCAGAACTATATGCTGTCCGAAGATAAGCAGGCTTGTTGGACACTCGTGCGCATACATGAGAACTCTAAGAAGCTCTCACCAGCCGCAAGGCATGAATTCTTACGAGGCATGGCCGCCCTCTAAATCTCTAATAATCGTTAGATCTAGCTCTTGGGGCTGGTCTTCCTGAGGGCAACCTAAATGCCCTCAGGGCGTCTTCACCGGCACTATAGGCACCATCCTAATGTAAATCTGTCTGAAAACCTGACACCTCTAAATAAATTTCCCGTTAGTTCCCATTGAGCTCCTGTAATGGATAAGTGGCAGTAATTTTGTGTTAAAACTGCTCCGATACTTTTTAAATCATTCGGGAGAATTTATGAAACTGCTTATTTCTTTATTCGTTATGGCTTTCGCTGTTCAAGCAAATGCAACAGCCTATGAGCTTGCTTACCGAATGAAAAGACCCGATGGTTGTGAATTCATCTGGCCCTTCCATGAAAAAGGCTCTGGTCCAGAAGGAGTAGTTTGGGAGGGCAAATGTTCCGGCAACAAGGCTCAGGGTTATGGTTTAATGTATGAGGAGAATTCCTCTACGTCCTATTTCGTACGTTTTTCTTCAGGCAATAATTATCCGTTTGTTATGGAAATCAAAAACGGAGTTGCAAAGCCTGTTTTCCTTCTCCCAACTGGTGAGGGCATAGTTCCCGATTACGATGGTTGCCGCAAATATAAAAAGGAATGCGATATTCATGTCCAGATGTACAATGAAATGAAATCGTCACTTCCTAAAAATCCAAATGCTGGCAAATCAGTTGGCGCCTCAGGCAAAAACTCAGGTTCGTCTTCAAATTCAAATGGCAGCAGCAGAGGCCCTATCACTCCCCCGCCTGCGGATTTCTTAAGAGCGATTAAAGGCGAACGTGTTGCTTGTACGGATGCAGCTTTGGGTGCCTTCGGTTATAAAATGCAGGATAAGTATCGTAATGAACTTAACACAAATAGCATGTGTACGGTGGCTCGCGGAACAGCGAAGGCTCATTATGAAGTTATCATTACCATTGAAAAAAGCTGCACCCCCGAGATGATTCCTCAAGTGGCAGACATGCAACCGTTGCGCGCAGTATTGCAAAGCGCCTTAGATACGATTGAATTCTCCTGCCCATTTTAACTCCGAAAGCCTCTGCGAAATACAGGGGCAAAATTTCTGCTAAGCTTCGGTGGGACGAGCTTGGAGTTTCAGCTATTGCAAAATGCAGACAGATTTTGTGCATTGTTCGTCCCACTGGAACTAAATCTGCCGCTAAATTCTGTATTCAAATCAGGAATCTTTTATTTCTTCTCGAACACGAAAAATTGCCCTAGCATTTAAACATGACAAACAGACACATCCGCTTTCAGCCAGATCCGCTAGATCACGCACTGATTGATTTTAATTTTGAGGGAAAAGATTTCTCTCCAAGTGCCGTCGCAATTATTCACGATGAATCCCACAGCGGCTGCTCACTAATTTTATGTACGACGCAGAAGCTGGTCCCCGGTCAAAAAATCAAAGTCTCTGTGGGTCGTATCGGCGTTCTTCCATGCAAAATTGCCTGGGGAAAAGAACTTGAGCCATCAGTGATCAAAATCGGCATTCAGTTTTTAGAATAGTAAAAAAGGTGCCAGGTCCTATTTCTGGAAACAACGCTTCCAGAAATAGGACCTGGCACCTTAAGCAGCGCGCTTAAAACCTTTTTTAACGGCTTGATGAACAGTTCGAACGAAATGTTCGTCACGTTGCCGATCAATTCTAACCCTGTCATAAACGGGATCGAAGGGAAGATAGTAGTTCTTCTCCCCTGTTGGCGAAACACTGCATTTAATCATGGGATACGAGCGATTAAACTTTTCAGTTCTGATCTCGACACCCAAAGCAGTGGCAGCTTGTTTTGCTAAGCTTGAAAAGTTGGATGTCGAATAAAAGATGGCTCTGGTATTGCGATTTGGATCTTCTGATCTGTTTTTATGGTGGGTCATCTTTCCAAATAACTGATAAATGTCATTCTCATGAACGACACGTCGTCTTCCCAAAGCTCTTGTTTGGATGACCAAAATTTCAGTTGGCGTTTTGACAATGATGTCTCGCCCATGATCAGCGTAGCCTTTAATACCCACAAGGTAGGCAACCTCATGGCCCTGGCTTTCATAAATGTGACCTACATACCGTTCATAAAAGCGAACTGCCTGTCGAGGCGACATCGGCTCGTTTAAAAAACGATCCAAATCGTCTTGGACCTGAGAGTCCTCTGTAGAACTTCGAAATGCAAAAATTGCGACAAGCGCAACAAGCAATATAACGAAGGCGACTAGATGGTATTGCATGCTCCTTTATCGGAATTTTCCGGTCTAAACAAAAGCCACGATCTCCCCCACCCTAGGTATCAAATCCAATCTATTGATGGCAGAACAGCTCCAAAATACCTCTGTAAATTGGAACATCCTGAAGTGATTCAACTGCGGATTACATTCAGAAAATTTTGTTCCCCTAGAGGGTGTTAGGGAAGTTTTCATTTTTCTTATTTTATCTCTCTTCCACAAATTAAAAGCGGCTCGCCCTTCACCGTACTAAACTTCGTCACATGTATAACTTCTGAGCTTGTTCGTTAATGAGAATGTGAAAAGCAGGGCTGTAAATAGCATCATTTTCGCCCGATACTTTGTTTATGAAAAAACAAAGAAAAACTCCATTCCATTCTTTTACTAAAAATACAATGGCCCTTATCCTGCCGGCACTTGTAGTCGGCTGTAATTCAAATGGGGATTACCAAGGTCAGACTTTAGAAGTTGAATCTGCTTCTTTTGCATCTGAATCCGCTGATCAACGGGCTGGATTGAGATCAAACAGAAATCGATGGTGGGTAAGACCTAAACCGACACCTAAGCCAACGGCCACTCCTAAACCAACGGTGTCGCCCTCACCATCAGCGACTCCTAAGCCGACGGTCACTCCTTCGCCATCGGCAACACCTAACCCAACAGTGACTCCTTCACCATCGGCGACACCTAAGCCGACCGTGACACCGTCGCCTTCACCATCTGCGACACCTTCGCCGACTGTAACGCCGTCACCGACAGTGTCGCCACCATCGACATCTATCACTGCAGCGCAGGTCGTGGCAGCACAGACTGCGAAATCGCACGAAGCCGTTATTCCTGACATTCGTTATGAATGGCAACGATACCCGATGATTATCATGCAATCGCCGGCTAAAGCCGATATCCCAAGCTGGTTCCCATATACTAAACCGGCTTATTGCACGCTCATCAATTCATGGATGCAAGTCTTTGAAGCTGACGGAAATAAGGCCACGAACACTCGAGTTCAGTATCGTAACTTGAAGGTGTATACGCTTTCGCAAGCTACCAGAAAGTGGACTTTACTGAAGAACGATGCGGCTCCTCCATATACTGATACTTGGAAATATCCGTTTGATTTCGCAGCGGATGGTGGAGATCGTAAAGAATCCACGGGAGGCGTTTCGTTCAAACCTGATTATCCAAGATTTGGACACGGGTATGGATCACAGACCATCTTGAGTAATCCAGCAGACATTCGCGCCGTGTTTGTCTCGATGGACACGCGACTTATCCTGGATAACGCAAATGGTGTGGATGATCGCGACTCAGCCAAACTTTTAACAAACGTGGGCGCTGACTACTGGCCAGACAAAGCCTCGATTAATAACTCCTGGAGTTATGCCCCAGGTATCGGTCAAGGCCGCTTCATCCTGGCTACCAAAGACTGGCGTAAAGCTACGATGATCGTACCAAACGGAAGATTTGGCGCGACGATGCAGGAGATGATCGACAACCCTCCTCCATTGGATTAATTCTAAAAATGGAATTCCCAAGCCCGGCTCTCTTGCCGGGCTTTTTTCGTTGCGGCCCCACAATTTGACAGCTTTTAGGCATAAAAAAACCGAAGCTTTCGGGCGTCGGCGGATCACAAAGCTAAATATCGAATAATATCCTTAATAAGAAATAATCTGTCTTAAAACAATATCAAAGCATTAACACTAGCTGTGTTGTTCATCGTCCTTCACTCTACAGAGAGATCTATTGAAAGGACGGCTATGGGTAATGAATCTTATCGAAATGAAAATCTTGAAGCAGGTGGGCATCGTCATCTTGTATGTTGGCGTTCGGCCTTGGCTGGTGTGGTGATCGGGTTGGTCACGATGATTGGTGTACTGACGCTATCGGTTGCATTTGGTGGGATCGGTCTTGAGGACGGTTCTACGGCTAAGAATGCGACGATCTTTGCGGGTGTCAGTATCGTTGTCGCCCTGATTCTGGGGAATTTTACGGGAAGCTATTATGCTGTTCGCATTGCTCGCCGCCGCGTTGACGTGGTCGGTGTGATGCAAGGCTTACTGGTCGGGGGCATCTGCGTGCTGTTGATGGTGTGCCATACAATGGCGTCTGTGGCGACATTAGGCAAAGTGACTGGTGCTGCTTTAGGAGCGGCTGCTTCGACGGCGGGTGGGATTGCAGCCACTCAAACGCCGATGATCAACGATATGATTCAAGACAGCTTGGTCGGTCGTAAACTGGCGTCCGATGCTGACGTGATCGTAAAAAATCTGGCGTCGCGCTTAGTGCGCGGTGATCAAGAAAGTGCGAAAAACTATTTGGCAGCACAAGCCGGTATGAGCCAGGACGATGCAGATAAAACCGTTGCTGCTCTAAAAGAGAAAACTGACCAAGCAATGGAAGAAGCTCGCAAAGCTGCTGCAACTACCTTCAAAGCAGTAGGATGGAGCAGCTTCGTGATGATCGCACTTGCGATGATCGCAGCCGCTCTGGGTGGCATGGTTGGAGCTGTGTGCAATGAGCGTCGTATGATCGACGTGGCAAGATAAGGAGGCCTCGATGAAAGCAATAGACGTTGTTAATAACACTAAGGGCGCTATCGGTTGGATTTTACTTTGGGCTTTGGGAATTCCAATTCCCTTGCTGATCATTCTGTTCCTGATCCGCGGGGGAACTTAAAGTATAATTAATAACAAAAAGCCGGATGTTCTCCGGTTTTTTGTTATCTGCATTTAGTTGAGATCTTTTAGGGACGTAGCAATCTGATAGTTGATAGGTTTAAAAGTACCGTTATTGGATTCTTCATGCGAACAAGCCGTCAATCCGATCACTAAGTCAGTCAGGGCTTTAAACAGGATAAAGTCTCCGGCTTTGGACTTAGGAGTCAGGATCTCAAGTTTCCCCTCTGGACTCACGGTGACATTCATAAAGATATTGAAGGTCGTAGAGATATGATCTGGATTTATTCCGTGTGGTGAAAAAGCTTTACAAAGATTTTCGTGACAGCTCGGATGATAGTCGTCATTTCCTGCGATTATTTGAAACATACGTAAACTGCACGGGGTCATCAGAAAATCATGGCGTCCACATGTATCAGCTAAGATCTCGAGTAAGGGAGTGCTTCTTTGTGAGTAAAGCCGATGTCCCGTCGTAAGAAATATTTGATCGTTATAATCGATGGATCTTCCTGATGAAAGGCTTTCTGAAAGATCATCAGCATTAAAACAGAAAAGATCTGCGACCTGTTGTCCCAGCGGATCTGTGATTTTAAGATACTCATCTTTCTTTAATAGGAATGATGCCCCTGATTGCGGGGGAATTGTATAAGGTTTTATTTCGGGCCTCCTTTGTGAAAAGGACAGACCCACGATTCCGGATTGTTTTTGCCGGAAAATTGAATGGATTCCCAGCTATCGTTATATTTTTCACTCATAGAATTTACGTCACCTTGAAACAGAATATCTCTTTTGCGGTTTGCCTGAATCATGGGTTGGTAACGATTTCTTCGGTCCAATTCCTTAAACTGCTCGTAAACGTTGAACACTAGTGTGGGGTATTTAATCCTTCTGGACAGACGCGAGCTATTTGCATGGAGTCCCACGACGAAAAAAGCGGAACCTGCAAGGCTAAAACAAAAGTTTTTATCTGCGGGGTTATCACTGAAGGCCGGGTCCCAAGTTTGATCAACACTGGAAACTTGGCTTAGGAAAGATAGCTCCCTCCATAAGCGCTGCTCAAAATCTACCTCGTCCATTTCGTTTAAATCCGGAAAAACGGCGAAATAGCTAAGCTCTAACGAACCTGTCTTTTTTTGCTCATCTCTGAAGGAAATTAAATTCCGTGCAAGCCGCTCGGCATGTTCACCGGAGCCCAAGGTGCCATAGACACCCGTGTGGTATTGACCGGTTGAAAGAGTTTTAAGGGCCGCAATGCAGGGATAGTTTTTTTTAGATACCAGTGCCGAGATGTCTTGATGAAATTTCGTGATGACAGATTCATTACTCATGCGGACAACGCTATCCACATGTTTTGTTCGTTTCAATTGGAGCGACTAACCTTTCTTATCTCTAATAAAAACTTTGCTGTTTAACAATAAGCCAAAGCCATATAAACAGCGTTTCACGATAGTTCTGCAGCTACCTGCTTGTCGCTGATCCAACAGATTCTCCTGCAAAACGCAAAGCAACACCGGCGCCGGAGGTAAATCTTACCTGTCGATAGATTGATCATTCGATTTGTTCTGTTTTGTACACTTATAAAATTCCTTTATGCATGAGAAAACGCTTTCACCAAAGCAACTCATACAAAAGGAAATCTTATGAACAAATATCTTATCATGACCGTTGGTCTTCTTCTTCTGGCGACCCAATCCCATGCAGGAATTTTCACCAAGAAGTATTCATTCTGCGAAGTGACTATCTCGGGTGATTCGCCCGTAATCTTGGGCACCAATGTTTCATCAACAAGACTTCCAGGATATGGCGAAGATATCTTGGGATACCTTGGGGTTGAGGCTGCGAACATAGCCCTGGATGCCTTGATCGCCAAAGGCATCTGCCCACGTCACTCTGTAAAATTGCCGATCGATAAGTCCACTGTCGTCTGTGAACAATACAAAATCAAAGAATCTCCAGAGACGGACATCGCCCAGTTTACCTCTCGCGATTTTAAAACGAAATACATCATGTGCGAAGTCGGTTATAGCTCTCAATTTCAATATAAATATGTTTTTGGCTATAAAGCCGGTCAATGGGCAGACACCCTGACCGAAAGTTCAAATTCCTTTGGCGCCAATGTTGCATTAAATGTGTTAATCGCAAAAGGTATTTGTCCGGCTTACTCAGTGAAAGCGATTACTAACGGCAAGCATCCCGTCTGTAACTAAAAAAAGGCTCCTGCCATGGATAGAAAAGGTACTCTTTTCATGATGTTCTTGTGCAGTTTGCAGAAGGTATTTAAATCCTCTATCTTCCTTAAAAACAAATGTAAACCATAAGGAGAAACCATGAACAAAATTATCATGCTTGCGATGCTAACTTTTGGCTCCCACGCAATGGCCAATCAAGTAGTCTCTGTCCGTGCTTGCTCAAGCTATTCCAGAGCCCCAATCGAAGACCACGAGCATTCAGCTAAAGTGAATTTCATCTATGAGGCCGGCAACGCTTGTCTAAAGCGGGGCTCTCTAGATTGGGACGTCGTAGACTCCCGCATTTATGAAGGATTCAAGGCTCCAGACTATTGCATTTCAGGCCGTGTCGTTTGCTATTAATAGCTGACTAAATTTTAGTCAAGGGAACGCAGTTTGGGAGAGGAAGCCTATCCTCTCCCAACCATATCCCCTATAGTGACTATGCCTGAGCACGGGAATTGAAGTGCCCCCTTGAAGAAGGAAGGAGTGTTTCTATGCCACTGCCAAAAACCGCAAAAGAAGCACTCTATGAGGGTCGATACAAAGACGCCCTGGTTCTATTGGATGCCCAGCTTGCAGCCTCTCCCCAAGATATCGAAGCCCTTTGCGATAGAGCATTGTGTTGGTATCAACTGGGCCTCCCCCAAGAACTTAACAAAGACCTGACGGCCGCATATCAATTGTTGTCGTCTGATGAGGTCGCATCACTTGCCAACTTCGATCATATTATTTTCGTCGCAAAGCTAATGGAAGAAAAAGGTCAGTTCCTGGAAGCTATCAAGCTACTTCAAATCACTTGGGATGAATCCTTAAGCGCAAAGCAGTCCCAAATGTTGAAAATCCAACAGCTTCGTCTGGCGACAGAAACCAAAGATATAGCGCAAATCAAATCCCTTTACGCCAGTGTCATCGCAGGAAGCAATCACAGCTTGAACTTTGAGATCGAGCGCGAACATGCCTTGATGTTGGCTGACTTTACGATGATGGGATTCGCACAAGCGAAAGAGCGTTATCAGCTTGCAATCTCCCATGGTCTTTCCCCGGCAGATAAGTCCTTCCTAAAAGGTGAAATTCTGGAACTCGCGGTTTTAGCCGGTCAACCTGAAGAGATTGCCTCTCTGGAAGTTACGTCCGACCTTGAAGGCGAGTACGAGAAAATCCAAGCGGCCATGGCCCTCGCTTTTTTGAAGAAACAGAATGACTTTGAAATTTCCGTTTTGCGTTTGGAAAAAACATTAAGTCTTGTCTCGATGCTTAGAATTCTGCGACAAGCTTTGCTTTTGTTTCCCCAATCACCACAAAAAGACAGCCGACTCGGACGCTACAAGCTTCACGTACAAAGTATTACCCATAAATCTGTACAGGAATCTTTCTTATCCCCGCTTTATCTGAACGACACTCCCGATGAAATTCTTGCTCAACCTGAACGACAAACTATCAAGATCAAAGGCACCGAGAAGATCTTTAAGTCCAAACTGTTTTGGCAATTACTTCCACTTTTTCAGAACGGCTCCAAGGAAGTCTCGTTTGATGAAGCCATTACAGCCCTTTATCAGGAAGCTCCGAACCTGCAGCACTTTGACCGCTTGCGAGTCAGCCTGCTCAGACTGAATAAAGAGTTTGAGATGCAGTTCAACATCAAGACCGTATTCAAATTAAGCAAAACCAAGCTTTCGCTATTGATTCCCGTGAATACCACCGAGGAAGTATCCCAATGAAAATCCTAATTACCTTTTTGTTAGCATTCTGTGGATACTCGGCAAACATATATGCCGCGAGTGATTGGAAGAATACAGCTATCCCGGTTCAAACTTCGTCCAAGTTTCAAAAACAGATTGATAAGGCTTTGTCCCAAGTATTCATGGGCAAACTTCATGGCACATTTTGCCTGGTCTTTCAGAATCAAGAATCCCTGTCTCATAGTTTGGGCGCCTCGACACCAACAGCAGCAGCCCTTCGCCAAACCTGTCCTCGAAATACCGAGAGCAATGCTCTTAGTACAAAGCTAGATCCAAAAGTATATTTGATTTCATTCGATGGCCCCCGTGATTTGGACAGCTGGACAGATGCCAAGAACCGAACTTTTATTTTCGTGAACGAAAACCTTAGCCAACAGCGCCTGAAAAGTATTTTACTTCACGAAATCTCGATCGCATTGGATGCCAAGTATAACTTCACTATAAGGGATTACCTTCGTGAGCTGGAGCGCCGCGAATACTCGCCAGTCGGAAATCTAAATAATTTGGAAAGTGCCTTTATCAGTTCCATGTGGAGACCTATCGCGCAGACTTTCTCGGCCCTAAGGGCGTTTAATGTGGAAGCTGCCAACAATGGCCTAAATTCCATCACATTAACCGCAAACTCCTGCGCCTCTCGGTTCCACCAGATTTTTAAAATCGTTCGCGGGATTTCCTACACAGCTCCCGCAATGACTGTTGAAACAATGCTGAACAATCCGCAGGAACTTCTTATCGCCAGACAAAGCGAAGCAGTGGCGCCCCAAAATGCTTCGGATGAGCAACAGCTTCTTCGCGAGTTAACCTCTCCCGCTTTTCAAATCCGGGACTTTACCGGCAGACAAGTCAGCTTCTGTGAATTTATGGCGGCCCCGGCCTTAACCTCCAACGCCCTAGGCAGCTTTACCAGCAACGGTCCTCGACCGCGTTTAACTGGCGGCAGCGGCGGTAGCTCCTCTCTTATCTCGGAGGATAAAGCCGTTCACGAAGCCTTGAATGAAGTTCGCAGAGCCGAAAGGCAAAATTAGCCTGCTCTGAAATTTATCTTAGACACCCGACTCAACCCGATCTTAGCGACGAGGCGATTGCAAAACATCTGGATGATACCGCTAGGTCAAAATTGGTTATCCCAACAGAATCTCCTGCAAAACGCAAAGCAACACCGGCGCCGGAAGTAATAAAAATTAGTTTATAATTTGGACGTAAAAAAACCGAAGACTCAGCGTCGGTGATTTTGACCATGTTTTCAGAGAAAAAATGGCGGGCCGTATGGGACGAGTTTAGAACCAATTTTCCAACAATATGGACACTCCCAACGACTTCTGATTCTGCCTTTTTGCAGCGACACTCGCTGTCCTCCGGTTGCCTACACTTTTGAAGTTCCAATTCTCATACTGAATTCGAGGGAACACTAAAATTGCTTAATCCGTTGACCGGGTGTTCACGGGGTTGTTCAATTTCTTTCAGCAAAAGGAGAACAACTATGTTTAATCTAGCTCAGAAATTGGTCCTTGGATTCTTATTGGTATTCGGCTCTGTAAACGCGATGGCAGGTAGTGCATTTTGTGATATTAATGTTATTCGTCATGAGGATGACTTTATCGAGATTTCCGGCTTCGGAGAAAGTAGTCCTGAAGCAGGCAGCGAAGTAGCTCTTGTTTGGATGGTTATTCCAGGAAGTGCATACCCTTTGAAAGAAGGTATGGATATCAAAGCCATAGGTCCGAAGAATGAAGAAGACATTCACCTGACTTACAACTCAGGCAAATTGGTTGTCGAATACAGAGATGATTTGGAACTCGAGTCTATCAAAGCTGTTATCACGACAACTCCCTATCTTAGAAAGATCTCGAGATTCGAAATGTTGACCTTGGACTATTCCACGAAAGAGGTTGTTGATCAGGACGTCTGTATAAAAAAATAACTTTTTCTAAAAACAAAAAAGGGTTGCACGTTGCAGCCCTTTTTTTTGTTGAACTAGATAGTCCTCGCCTCCTCAGGCCTGTCTGTATTTGCATAATTTTAGTTCGAAGTAGAAAAATGGATTTTGGGCATAAAAAAACCGAAGACTCAGCTTCGGTGATTTTGGCCATGATTTCAGAGAAAAAATGGCGGGGTGGACGGGACTCGAACCCGCGGCCTTCCGCGTGACAGGCGGACGTTATAACCAACTTAACTACCACCCCAGTGGTGTTTTGGAAGACTTGTTATAGCTACACTAGAACCTCAGATCAACATTATTTTTTAAATTTTTAATGATATTTCAAACCAACCCGCAAACTAATGCAGTGTGGACAGCAAAGCCTCTGGGTTTTGCTTAAGATTTATGCAAACATAGGATATCTCGGGGTTTTTCTGCCTAAGCACATGCTTAAAATCGCAAATTAGCGGCTGCGGGCGATGACTCCCCCGCCCTGCTTTGCCATAATGGATCCATGATTATTCAATCCCCATCACGTAACGGCAAACTACTTATCATCGACGACGAAGAGGATCTGCGCGAGGTTCTGACCGCGATCCTGGAAGATTCCGCAGGCCAAATCGACACGGCCGCAAACGGAATCGAAGGCATCGAAAAGCTTAAATCCAATCACTATGACGCCATCTTGTCTGACGAAAAGATGCCCAAAAAATCAGGTCTGGAAGTTTTAAAGTGGATGCGCGAAAACAACATCAATACTCCGTTCATCATGCATACAGGTTACGGTCAAAAGGACATCATCCAGGAAGCACAGAAGCTGGGAGTGTTTGCACTGATCGATAAACCTTGGAACGAGAAAAAGCTGATTGAAACCGTCAAAACAGCTTTGCAAACCGGCACTGCTACGCCAAAATAATCTGCTAGAACAGGAAGAAGGCTTTTATGGAAAAACTATTTTGGCTTGATATGGAGATGACTGGTCTTGATGTGGAAAAAGAACGCATCATCGAAGTTGCCGCCATCGTCACAGACTTAAACTTTAAAGAGTTGGATGTCTTTGAAACCGTGATCAAGCAACCACAAAAATTCCTGGACAGTATGGATGCCTGGAACACCGAGCATCACAAGAAATCAGGCCTGACTGCCAAAGTTCCAAACGGCATGCCCGAGGACCAAGCGGAGGCGATGCTGGTTGATCTGGTTAAGAAACACTGGCCAGAGCCAAAGGACCGCCCGGTGATGGCGGGGAACTCGATCATGCAAGATCGTCTGTTCATTAATAAGTACATGCCGGATCTTGCGGGACGCCTGCACTATCGCCAAGTTGACGTGTCTTCTTGGAAAGTTATCATCAATAACAAGTTTCGCTACGTTTATCAAAAAACCAACAGCCACCGCGCTTTGGATGATATCCGCGAAAGCATCCAGGAACTGCGTCACTACTGTGACAACTTAAACTTTAAAAAATAAGTTTAACGTCCCACCATCACAAAGGGGCCTGATACATAGTCTTTTTGATTAGTAAGGCCCCAGCGGATCATCGCATACAGCACTGGTTTTAATTCCTGCCCGACCGGTGTTAATTCGTACTCAACTCCAGACAATTTATCTCGGCCCAAGACAGAACGACGGACTATACCGCTGCTTTCTAATTCCTTTAATTGCCGGGTCAGTGTGACCTGCGTGATTCCCGGTGTTAAACGGCGAAGCTCGCCAAATCTTTTCGCTGATTTGCGCAGGTTGTACAGAATGACAACCTTCCACTTCCCCTGAAGCAAGGTCACCGTTAATTCCGCAGGACAGTTGAATTTCTTTTTCTTAAAAGTCACAAGGCATCCTTGGTTTCATAACTAGTATCATTTACGATACTAGTTCTAAAAAATTCCTATTTTAAAAAACGACATTAATCATGTTAGCATCCCAGGGTCAACAGCGGAGGAATCCATGTCAAAGTTCCAGGTCACCACTTATGCGCCCGAATATCACGAAGCCTATGTTGAGCTTAATACCGAGTGGATTAAGAAGTACTTCCGCGTGGAAGAAATGGATCTGAAACAATTAAACCAGGCACAAGAATGTATCCTGGATATAGGCGGGGAGATTTTCTTTATCTTAGATCAAGGCAAAGCCGTCGCGACCTGCGCGATGGTTCCCCACGGCGAAAAATCCTATGAGCTTGCGAAAATGGCGGTGTCACCGTTGTATCGCGGCCAGGGTTTGGGTGACGTACTAATGGAGGCGGCAATCTCGTGGGCCCGCGAAAAACAGGCCCAGGAAATTACTTTGTTATCAAATACAGTTCTGTCGCCAGCGATTACTTTGTATAAAAAGCACGGCTTTGAAACGACTCACTTAGGTCCCCATCCCGATTATGAAAGATGCAATATCGAGATGAAGCTAAAGCTAGTGCTGTAACGATTCCCCGTCTTGGAGTTTTCGGTACAAGGTTTTGCGATCAATCCCTAGCGTCCTCGCTGTCAAATCTTTGACCCGGTCGCACTTTTCAAAAACGAATTGGATGTACTTGCGTTCGACTTCCAAAAGCGGCGCCCCTTGCTGTCCATACTTAAAGACAAAAGTGTTTTGAGCATCATCCACCATTTCACTATCAGTGGTTGCCAAAGCTGGCTCATCAAACATCAAGAACGAAGATACGTCGATTTCTTCCTCGGAACTTAAGACCACCGCGCGCTCGACCGTGTTTTCAAGCTCGCGCACGTTGCCGCGCCAGTGTTGGGTTAATAAGAATTCCTTAGCGGCCTTTGTAAAGCCTATGATCTTGGAACCATTTAGCTCCGAGAACTTCTTAAGAAAGAATTCTGCAAGCGGCATAATGTCTTCGCGGCGTTCACGCAGCGGTGGAATCAAAATCGGAATAACGTTTAAGCGGAAAAACAAGTCCTCGCGGAAACGCTTCTCATAAACTTCCATCCGCAGATCCTTATGAGTCGCAGTGATAATGCGCACATCAATAGGACGGGATTGATTTTCACCGACGCGTTTGATTTCTTTTTCCTGAAGCACACGTAAAAGTTTTGCTTGAAGTGCCAGGTTTAAGTCGCCGATTTCATCCAAAAACAAAGTCCCGCCGTTGGCTTCCTCGAACAATCCGATCTTTTTATCGTGAGCTCCGGTAAAGGAACCTTTCGCGTGACCAAAAAGTTCGCTTTCCAGCAGGTTCTCAGGAATAGCTGAGCAATTAATTGCCACAAATGGCTTATCACTGCGGCCTGACCAATTATGTATGGCTTTGGCAAAAACTTCTTTCCCTGTGCCCGACTCGCCCGTAATGGAAACTGTGGCGGAGCTTTTCGCAACACGCTTGGCAAGTTCCATAATCAGACGAATACTTTCGCTTTTTCCGATGATGCCGTGAGGACTTAAACCTTTGCTTTGATCAATCGCATCGCGCAGGTTTTTATTTTCTCTATTTAAATAGTTATATTTAAACGCCCGCTGAGCTGAAATTAACAACTGCGGAAAGTGGATGGGCTTAACGACGAAATCGTATGCCCCCGCCTCGATGGCGGTGACTGCTGTATCCACATCATTAGAAACTGTAACCAGGATAATAGGAACCATCAGTCCTTCATTGCGCATTTGGCGAATGAAATCCAAGCCTGACATCTTAGGTAAATTTAAATCAGTGATAATGGCATCGGGCGCGATCTTTCGCGATTTCAAATTCTGCAAAGCTTCCAGCGGATCTTCACAATGGTGAACCTGAATATCTTTTTGGCGAAAGTACGCCACAGCAAGTTCGGCTAAATCTAAATCGTCTTCAATCAAAAGTATGTGTTTTGGAGAGTTCATAATTTCTCAGTCCTCCATTTAGATGCCACCTATTAAAACGAGTGAGGAATTTAGCTACAACCCAAAAGTCCTTTTATGCCCCATTCGTAATCTTTTTAAGATTCTTTCCTTGATAATTTTGAGCTGAGCCTATCGGTCCTGCGGCATCGTAAATGCACAATGGTTTTTTACCCAGGGCGCAAAAGACCCTGGCCAGTAAAAAGAAGGAGTAACAATTATGTTGCAAAGAAAATCACTAATCATCACAGCTCTCGCAGCAACAGCAACAATCGCAGTGAGCTGCGCTTCTAAAGAACCAAAGGAAGCTCAAGTGGAAACTCCATCCAAAGTTTCTCAAGCCGCTGCTGAAGTCGGCGCGACTTATTATACAGTGATTGATTTCCCTGCAGGAAAAAACACTGTTAACGACACTGAGAAACAAAAGCTTCGCCAATTGGCAGGAGTAGCAAACGCTCGCGGTGATGTGAAAGAGATCCAGGTTTTAGCTTGGGCTGACCGTGAATACCCGGCTGAAGGTCAAAAAGTTTCCAGCGGTGATAAGAAACTGGCCGATGATCGTCTGGCTGCAGTGAAAGACTACTTTAAAAAAGATCTGCAATCCGATGCTGATATCGAAAGCCACAACATGGCGAAACGTCCGGGATTCTTTGCCGAGATGGTCAACTCCGAAGACAACAAAACTAAAAACGCATTTGAACAAATTGGCGCGGCACCTAACGACATTGGTCCACGTCAGGCATTGATGGGAAACAAAGCTTCTAAAGCTGTGATCCTAGTAAAATACGAATAGGAGGTAGTTATGAATAAAGACGTACTTCAAGGTAAATGGAAAGAAATTAAGGGCGAACTTCGCAAAACCTGGGGCAACATCACGGATGATGAGTTCGAAAAAACCAAAGGTGATGCGACTGCAATCGCTGGTATCGTTCAACAACGCTATGGATTGGCGAAGGAAGATGCCTCTGAAAAAGTATCTTCTTTGATGGACAAGTATGCAGAGTCCACAAAAGACAGCTTGCGCGAAAATCGCGATAAAGCTGAACGCAACCGCGACCATTAGTAGTTTTACTCCGTGATCGGATCCTTCAGCGGTCACGGGTTTCTCCGCCGCCCCTTTGTTATCTTCCGCCGAAGATGATGGAGGGGCGGTCTCTCTTTTTAAGGCGCAAGATTTTTTAAATGAACATTCAAAGCGTCCAGCAACGACTGCACTGCTGATTGAACAGCGACCTTGTCAGCTTCGATGGCAGAAAACTCCAGCTCTTTTGCCATATCAATCAGATTTTCAAATTCGAAATTTTCAGCATTACCCTTGATTTGGTGGCCCATCTTTTTTGCGAGCTCGAAATCCACGGTCTCGCCCGTAATCACGGCACCAAGCTCAACGATACGACGATTGAGATATCGCACCTGACTTTCAACTGACACTTTAAAATCATCATCCATGCACACACTCTTCAGCACCTAAGACTGAGTGTCTAGAAAAAAGTCCCAGAAATCATCAACACGAGTGGATGCATCCCACTTCTCCCCACGAAGGGGATTTTTGCCACAGTATTTTTAATATTCACATTTGTACTCAAATATAAAAGCAGCTCTGGCTGGCACCGCCGTTGCAATTCCAGATTCTTATAAATATGGCGGGAACAATTCCCCCGGAAGTTATTACTACTCTACTAAAGGAGAAATTATGAAACTGGCTACTTCGATTTTACTTGCTGGATTTATGTTTGGTGCAGCTTCTTACAGCTTTGCTGATGACATCAAAGAAACCACGAAAGAAATCAAACAAGATACAACTAAGACTGTAAAAAAAGGCAAAAACCGTGTGGAAGAATCTGCATGTGAAATGGTGAACGGTAAAATGGAGTGCGCTGGTAAAAAACTAAAAAACCGTGCCTCTGAAGCCGGTGACGAAGTTAAAGACATGGCGAACTAGCTAATTGTTAACCGCTTCAACAGGAGTACATCATGAATTTCAAAAAATATATCATCATCGCAGCGGTTGCACTTTTGAGTTCCCCTTCCGTATATGCTCAAGACAGCAACACTGACACGAATTCGAACACGAACAGCTCCAGCGACAGCGATATCAAGCCTGGTGGCATGTTCATCGAACCCATGCTGACCTACCAAACCGGAGACGTAAACGTTTCTTATCCGGCACCTTTGAATGACTCGAAAGAGGATTTAAAAGGTTTCGGGTTGGGACTTCGTTTTGGTGTGCATGTGTGGGAGTCATTGTTCCTGGGAGCAGACGGTCGCTTTGCAAAACCTAACTATGATTCCTCGGCCCTTAATGGTGATGCCGCATCGGATTCTTACGATGCGGGTCTGACATTGGGAGTTCAAACCCCTCTTTATGGCATCCGTGTGTGGGGTACTTACATCCTGACTGGATCTTTGAATCCAGAGGAGATCGGTGGAGTCGATGTGAAATTCAACGATCTTAAAGGTTACCGTGTTGGCGCCGGCATTTATGTCAAAAGCGTCAGCATCAACCTTGAATATCAGGATGCCACTTATGACTCAACAACGATTGAAAACGCCGGTCCCCTGTCTGGGAACCTAGATGGCATTGAAGGACGAAATAAGAGCTATATCGTAAGCTTGTCCTTCCCTGTCACTCTCTAACCACCCTTCCCAATACGGGCAGTCTCATTGAGCCGAGCTGCCCGTCCTCTTTTACTTCGGTACATGAAGAATCTGTTAGGAAACGAATGTAACTTGTCATTCCATATAACTTTTGTAACCTCTGGCTTCTGATTTCTTAACCGAGGTTGAAGTTATTTTGCTCTGGATTCTGCATCTCTTTTTTATATCTGCATTTGCGAGCGAAGCCACGGCGAAGTCGATCAACCTGGGTGTACCTTACAAATACAACCGCAATCAGGCCCTGGTGGAGTACCACGATCTGATTATCAGCGCTTACAGCGACATCGGTTATAAAGTTAATATTGTTCTGCGCACGGCTCAAAGCCCGCGCGAGATTTTGCTTTCTGGAAAAGTCGATGCGGTCGCTTATGATGATTTAAGTGACACGCGTGAGGTTGAAAAAGTTGTGATCACCTCTTTTCCTGTGGCAAAAACTTTTGCCATGGTTTTTTACCTGAAATCAGCCCCTGTCACCACCAAGACACTTAAAAAATACAAAGGGACGATCTCGTTAAACAATGCGCGAATTTTGAAAGAGGCCGCACGACGCCACTTGAACTTTGTACAGGCGACAAATCCATTCCACTGTATGCAATTACTTTTGGAAAAAAAAGTGCACTACTGTATTTCAGTGCGCGAGGTAGGGCTTTCCACAATCAAAGCCAACCCTGAAGCCAAAGGCAAAGTCGAGATGATGGAGGAACCCTTCGTCGAAACACCAGTACATCTGGCGATGAGAAGAGAGTTTAAAGACATTATGCCTAAGCTTGAAGAGGCATTAAAGAAAAGGCTTACGGGAGATCTAAGTCCCTACCCTACGGTGCGAGGGGCGCTTAACACCAACCCATAAAAAAAAGCCCCACTTTGCAGCGGGGCTTTCTTAGTTAAACCGATTTTAACAATTACCGATATTAGTAACGGTAGTGTTCTGGTTTGAATGGACCAGTTGGGTTCATGTGTAGGTACTTCGCTTGTTTTTGAGAAAGCTTCGTCAATTTAACACCAAGTTTGCCCAAGTGAAGAGCTGCCACTTTTTCGTCCAAGTGTTTTGGCAAACGGTAAACTGCGATTTTTTGGTACTTGTCGCGGTTCATGTAAAGTTCCATTTGAGCCAATACTTGGTTCGTGAATGAGTTCGACATTACGAAGCTTGGGTGACCAGTAGCACAGCCCAAGTTCACCAAACGACCTTTTGCAAGGATAATGATTTGGTTGCCGTTTTTCAAAGTGTGGATGTCCACTTGTGGTTTAACTTCGCGGATTTTTGAGTTCTTGTTCATCCAAGCCATATCGATTTCGATGTCGAAGTGACCGATGTTACAAACGATCGCGTTGTTCTTCATTTTAGTGAAGTGCTTTTCAGTGATGATATCGCAGCAACCAGTTGCAGTTACGAAGATATCGCCCAGTGGAGCTGCGTCTTCCATAGTAACAACTTCGAAACCTTCCATAGCTGCTTGCAATGCGCAGATAGGATCGATTTCAGTTACAAGTACGCGAGCACCAAGACCGCGAAGAGAGTGCGCAGAACCTTTACCAACGTCGCCGTAACCTGCAACAACGCAGATTTTACCAGCGATCATAACGTCAGTAGCACGTTTGATACCGTCAGCAAGGGATTCACGGCAACCGTACAAGTTGTCGAATTTAGATTTAGTTACAGAGTCATTGATATTGATTGCTGGAACTTTCAATTTGCCAGCTTTCAACATAACTTCAAGATTGTGCACGCCAGTAGTAGTCTCTTCAGAGATACCGATGATTTTCTTCATCTCCTTAGCAAAACGCGGCTCGTGCATCATGTTGGTAAGGTCACCACCGTCGTCAAGGATCATGTTGTAACCGTCTTTGCCCCAACCAGTGATAGTTTGTTCGATACACCAGTTGAACTCAGTCTCAGTCAAACCTTTCCAAGCGAAAACCGGGATACCAGCAGCGGCGATAGCTACTGCCGCGTGATCTTGAGTTGAGAAGATGTTGCAAGAAGACCAACGGATCTCGGCACCAAGCTCTACAAGTGTTTCGATCAACACTGCAGTTTGGATAGTCATGTGCAAGCAACCAGCGATTTTTGCACCTTTAAGTGGTTTTTGTTTTCCGAACTCTTTACGAAGAGCCATCAAACCAGGCATTTCAGTTTCAGCGATAGAGATCTCTTCACGACCCCATTTTGCAAGCTTTGCGAAAACTTCTGGGTTTTCCATAGCTTCTTTGCAAACCATAAAGTCACGATTTGTTTTAGCTGTAGTCGTAGCGGCTTTAGTAGCTGCCACTGCCATAGCACCTTTTGCGTTCTTTTTCATAGCAGATTTCCCGTTCGTAGTTGTAAGAGCCATTTAAAACGTCCTTATGTTATTAATTTAAAAATTCAAAAAATAAAAATTATGGAAGAGTCAGGATTTCGTAACCAGTGTCAGTAACCAGCACTGTGTGCTCGTACTGCGCTGAAAGAAGTCCATCGGCAGTGTTGTAGTACTTTACAGAAGAGCCCGGAATATTGAACTCCACCACATCCTCAACACCTTGATTCACCATCGGTTCAACCGTGATACAGTGAAAAGGAACCAGGCGCTCGCCCTTGCCCTTTTTACCAAACGCCGGAACAAACGGCTCTTCGTGGAAAATACGACCCACACCGTGTCCACCGATTTCTTTCACCACAGTGTAACCCTTGCGAGTCACATACTTGTAAGTTTCAAAACCAATATCGCCCGTGTATCCACGTGGAGTGATCGCCTCGATCCCCTTGTCACGAGCCATCTGTGCAGTTTCCACCAGATCACGGGCCTCATCAGAAACATTCCCAATCATATACATGCGAGAAGTATCCCCAAAAAAACCATCCATCCAGGCAGTCACATCAACATTGATAATGTCGCCATCTTTCAAAATCACAGAAGAATCAGGAACCCCATGACAAACAACTTCATTAACAGAAGTACAAGTGTACTTAGGATAACCATGATACCCAAGACAAGCGGACTTAGCCCCCTTGCTCAACATGAAATCATTGGCAAGCTCATCAATTTCCTGAGTAGAAATCCCAATTTTCACATACTTTTCAAGATAAGTAAGAGTATCAGCCGCAATCCTGCAGGCCACAGTCATTTTTTTGATCTCTTCAAGAGAAAGAGGCTTAATTCCCATAGGCAAAAGGTATAACACACACCCCTCATTACGCCAAGGACAGGATTGACCGTTTCCTTTAGGAAACGAGCTCACAAAGCGGCGCCAAGTCGCCAAAGGCGACGGCCAGCCAAAAAACCAGCGGCGCCCAAAGGGCCAGCCAGAAAAAAGCGCGAACACCGGAAACCAAGGGATGGTTCAAAAGGCCCCAGGAGCAAGGCGGAGTGGGCCGCCCGCAGCGCAGGCGTACTTAACGTACGTCGGAGCGAGGACGGCCCGCTCCAACGCAGCGATGGGGTCTTTTCAACCATCCCGCCCCGAAGGCAAAAAAAAAGCCACCCGAAGGTGGCTTTTTTCACTCTTAGATAACTAAGATCTATTTAAGATGCTTAGAAACAAGTTTAGTCATGTCGAACATGCTAACTTGAGTCTTACCGCCGAAAACTTCTTTAAGTTTAGCGTCAGCGTTGATGTTACGTTTGTTTTTAGAATCTTGAAGATTGTTCTTCTTGATGTAAGCCCAAAGTTTTTTAACAACTTCAGTACGTGGAAGTGGTGAAGCACCAACTACTGCTGCTAGAGCTGCAGATGGAGTCAAAGCTTTCATGAAAGCTGCGTTTGGCTTACGAGCAGATTTAGCTTTTGGAGCTTTAGCTGCTTTAGCTTTAGGAGCTGCTTTTTTAGTAGTAGCTTTTGCTTTTGGAGCTGCTTTTTTAGCAGTTGTTTTTTTTGCTGCAGCTTTTTTAGGAGCAGCTTTCTTAGTAGCTTTTTTAGTAGCTTTTGCCATTGTTAATTCCTCCGTTAGGATTATTGTCTTGTTTATCTCGAATGAGTTAAGTGTGTATCTAAGTCCAGTCGTTTGTCCAAAAAAAAATGCAAGACCTTCATTTTTTTTCGCACCCCCTCTAAAAACCGCATTTTTCCCTCTGAAACAGCTGTTTTACCCTCTCAAAACCAGTGTTTTCCAGTCGCAAAAGCCCTTTTTCCCTCGGGGAAATGCACTTTCTAGGAGGGAAAAAGGTCTGTTTTTCAGTCTGCGCGCACCTCTGGACTCTCTGAAATCAACCGTTTTCCGAATAGAAATGCATGAGTTTTCAGACGAGTTTCAAACAAATCCTGAGAGAAAAAATGGGTCAAGAGTCGACCTCTCAAGGAAATTACTCTTCTGTCATGGACTCGGATCCGATCCACATGGCGTACCTTTTGGGTCACGTGAACAAGGTGGAATTCCAAGGCCCCCGTGGACAATATCCTCGCCCAGCGGTTCGTCCACAACGTAAACACACTTTCACGCCGGCTCAACGCCAGTCTTTCGAATTTTTGAAATGCTGGGTACACGGCCTGTCAGAGGGTTTTACTGAGACTGAATTGAGAAAAGCATTCCGTCAGGCCGCTTTGATCCTTCACCCCGACCAAGGTGGAAACGCAGAGCAGTTCCTTACTCTAAAGGCACACTTCGAAGTCCTGCGCACAGTGATCTAGGCTTAAGATTCCTTATATAAATCCGAATTGTTTATCACAAATGAACAAGAACTTTTCTGTCGACGACCACCGCAAACGTCTCCTGTACATGCAGATAATGTATGCATTCGGTGCATTCATGTCGGTGTTCTATGCTTTCAGGTTCTCTGGCGCCTTTAATTCCCCTCAGTATACAGACATGATGGCCCCCCTGGCGGTGGCGATCATCCTGGGACCACCTTCCCTATGGTATTACTTTAAATTGTACCGTACGGCGGCTGTAAGCCTTCTGGTGACTTTGATTTCCATGATGATCATGCTGATTTACCTGACCGGCGGCTTGTTTGCTCCCGGAGTATTTTGGCTGGCGACAATCCCCCTGGCCACCGCAATTCTGTTCGGCACCCGCGGCGCGATCAGTGGCTATTTCATTATTTTTGCGACCTGCCTGGTGTTTTGGATAAATCATAAAATGGGCGTGGCCCCTAATATCATCTCCTCCACCGATATTTTCCGAGAGGAGATGACCCTGAACCTGTTTGCCTTTTTTGGATTCACGATCCTTACCACCCACGTTTATTTGCGCAAGGAAGCGGTTTATACCCAAACTTTGCGGGAAAAGAACAACGACGTCGAAAACCTGCTGCGAGTCCTTTTACATGACATCGCAAACACCCTGTCCTCGATGACGCTGCAGTTGATTCGCGCCAAGGAAGAGCAATCCACGGGCACGGTCGAGCTTGAAAAGATGGAACGTGCCGTTCACGAGATCAATAATCTACTGACTCAGGTGCGCCATCTGAAGTCCGTGAAAGACGGAAAAACGAAGCTCCCCCTGCGCCCGATGTCTTTGGCTAAAATCCTAAGTGATATCTATGAAACGGCGGAGTCCCTGGCGCAACCCAAGGGAATTAAGCTTTCCCTGGAAATTGGCCGTGAGAAAATGCTGGTGAATGCAGAGAAAACTATCTTAGGGAACGTGGTGCTTTTAAATATCATCAGCAATGCGGTGAAGTTTTCTCACCCTGGGGATCGCATCGATATCAGAGCTTTTACGAATGCGACAAATGTTGTGATCGAGATCCAGGATTACGGCGTGGGTATTCCTGAAGCCATTCAGAAGAATCTATTTGATATTGGCAGTCAGACGAATCGCGCTGGAACTCAGGGCGAAAAAGGCACGGGCTATGGAATGCCGCTGGTGAAAGAATACATTCAAATGCTGGGCGGAACGATCACAGTTATATCCCGTGAGTCCGCCACCGAATCACAACCTCAGGGCACGATTGTAACCCTGAAGTTGCCGTTAGCCAATTAGACCATTTTAAAGCGGATACGTTTCGGACCTGCATTTTCGCCAAGGCGTTTTTTGCGGTCTTCTTCGTACTCTGTGAAGTTTCCAGGATAGAATTCAATTTTTGAATCACCTTCGAACGCCATGATGTGTGTGCAGACGCGGTCCAAGAACCAGCGATCATGCGAAATCACCACGACAGATCCACCGAACTCTAAAAGAGCTTCCTCAAGGGCACGCATTGTATTGACGTCCAAATCATTCGTCGGCTCATCCAGAAGCAAAAGATTTCCGCCCTCTTTCAGGATTTTTGCCATGTTCACGCGGTTGCGCTCACCACCTGACAATTGCCCGACTTTCTTTTGTTGGTCAGAGCCCGAGAAATTAAACCAGGAAACGTACTGACGAGATGGAATCTCGCGTGTTCCTAATTGAATGATATCAGCTCCACCGGAAAGCTCTTCAAAGATCGTTTTGTTCGGATCCAAAGTTTCACGCGTTTGATCCACGTAAGAAATCTTCACTGTCTCGCCCACTTTGAAGGAACCAGAATCTGGTTGCTCTTTGCCAGTGATCATACGGAACAATGTGGATTTACCCACACCATTCGGCCCGATAACACCCACGATCGCACCTTTAGGGATCGAGAAGCTAACATCGTCCAAAAGAACTTTGTGGTCATAGGCCTTTGTGATGCCTTTTGCTTCAACCACGATGTCGCCCAAACGAGGACCTGGCGGGATATAGATAGACATCTCCTGGATTTTTTCCGGAGAAGCTTCTTTCAACAGGTTTTCGTAGTTAGAAATACGCGCTTTAGATTTCGCCTGGCGAGCTTTAGCTCCCTGACGAATCCAGTCCAACTCTTTTTCAAGAGTCTTAGCTTTGCGAGCCTGATCTTTTTGCTCGTTCGCAGTACGCTTGTCTTTTTGCTCAAGCCAGGAAGTGTAGTTACCTTTCCAAGGAATACCTTCACCGCGATCAAGTTCAAGGATCCAACCAGCAACGTTGTCCAGGAAATAGCGGTCATGCGTTACGGCAATAACAGTTCCTGGGAACTTGGAAAGATATTGTTCAAGCCATGCTACAGATTCAGCGTCCAAGTGATTCGTCGGCTCATCCAGAAGCAGGATATCTGGTTCAGACATGATCAAACGAGCCAAAGCCACACGGCGTTTTTCACCACCGGAAAGCTTCGTCACGCCCATGTCACCATCTGGACAGCGAAGAGCGTCCATCACGATTTCGATCTTTTGATCGACATCCCACGCACCCAAAGCGTCCAATTTCTCCTGAAGAGCGCCTTGTTTGTCGATGAGTTTATTCATCTCGTCCGGATCCAAATCTGGATCTGCGAATTTGTCGTTAATCGCGTTGTATTCCGCCATCACTTTTGGAAGCTCGCCCATACCGGCAAAGATATTTTCTTTAACAGTCAAAGACTCATCCAAGTGAGGTTCTTGCTCGAAGTAGCCGACCTTCATTGTTTTAGAAGGGAAAGCTTCACCTAGAAAATCTTTATCAGTGCCTGCCATAATTCTAAGCAAAGTGGATTTACCAGAACCATTCAGACCCAAAACTCCGATTTTTGCTCCGTAGAAGTAAGAAAGGTATATGTCCTTCAAAACGTAACGATTTGGAGGATATACTTTACTTACACCTTTCATTGTGTAGATAATCTCTTGAGACATGATGTCACCCCTAGGCAATGCGCACTAATAGATTGGAAAACGCCAATTTATTAAGACTGAAAATGCTTGTCAAATGGAGTTCCTACGATAACACTATCGCCTTCGTGCATGATGCACGTCCGATAATACTGAAAATTACAGAATAGGTTCATGAGTAACGACATCGAAACAGCACGTACGACGCGTGTGAACACAACTGAGAAGGAAGCAACGACTGCTCCCGCTGCTAAAGAGACAGGCAAAAAAAGTCTCTTTGGCAACCTCAATTCCGACCTGAAAAAGGCATTGGATACGTGGGATGTATTGACTGAAACCGTTTCTCATAAAGTCTCCCCCGAGCAAGAACAGCTGCAGGAAGTCAAAAAACTCCTGGGCGACCTTAAGGCAAAATTAGCCCAATTTGATGAATAGCCACCTTAATGCTATTCTGATTCCATGTGCGACGCCTGGAATCCCACCCAATACGAAAAGTTTAAAAACGAAAGATCCCAACCCTTTTTTGATCTGATGGATTTCATTCATCCCGAGAAATTTGCCTCGGCCATTGATTTGGGTTGCGGCACCGGCGAATTAACCCGGGTCATGCATGAGCGTTTTCATCCCTCATTTACTTTAGGCATGGACTCCTCTCAAGCCATGCTTACCAAAGCGGATGAGTTTTCTTCTGCAAGTTTAAGTTTTGCTGCTGACAACATTGACGCCTGGGAGCAGCCTTCAAGTTTTGATCTGATTATTTCCAACGCTGCCTTACAGTGGAGCCCCGATCATCCCGGATTATTCAAACGATTGAAGAACTCCTTACGTACCGGCGGACAACTGGCGGTGCAAATGCCGATGAATCATGATTACCCCACCCACCTTCTTTCAAGCGCGATGAGTCAGGAAGATGGATGGCAAACGGCTTTGGGTGGTAAAGTCTATGACAAGCCAAAAACCATGCTTTCAGTTGAGCAGTATGCGACTTTGCTCTTTAAACTGGGCTTTCGCGAGCAACGGGTTGAACTAAAGGTGTATGGTCACCTGCTGGAATCACGCGAGGATGTCATTTCCTGGGTGCGGGGCTCGATGTTGACTTATTTTGAAAAAAACATGCCTGCCGAAAACTATGCAGCTTTCTTACAAGAATACCGCGAACGACTTTTTGCAATTCTTCCCGACGACAAACCGTTCTTTTATCCGTTTAAAAGAATTTTCCTGTGGGCGCGGTCTTAAAGTTGCAGCTGATTATTTGATTTTGTAGTGCTTGCGATTCAAAACGATCTGACGATCGATTTCGGCCCGGATTTCTGCTGACAGTTTTTTATTATAGGCAATGTAGGTCGAATATGCGGGCACATCCTCGATCGTCACACTTTTTAGATTATTAAATTTATTTGCATTGATGACGCCTTCAGTGACTGACACCAAATGGATGAAAACGCCGTCGATGCGGTTGTTTTCCACTAAATTTGACAAGCGAACTCCTACATCCTCTCCGTTCAGAGTGATGTAGTTAATTTTATTGTCGATAAAAAATTGCGGAACCAAAGAGCCTGCCATTTGACCGACAGTTTTCCCGGTGAAATCCCTTATGGAAACAGATGTTCTGTCTTTGAATAATTTTTTGGAGACGATCATTCCTGGTTGTTCCGTCATTAACGGCTCGGCAGAAAAATGATACATTTCTTCGCGGTCCGGCGTTTTCACAATCATGAATAACATATCCAGATCACCGATTTCGAGTGCGCGAAACTCCCGCTTTAAAGGAGCTCCCCGCCAGACAACTTTCAATTTGAACTTTTCAATCACCGGAGGCAGCACGTATTTGATCATGAACTCCGGCAGTGCACCCTCGGGTGGATTCACTTCGGATTTTGTGACGTGCGGAGGCCCCGGAACAGCGGCAATTCGCAGCAGCGTCTCTGCCTGTACGTTTTGCAGCAAACCCAGTTGCACCGCCAATAATAGCAAATACCAGCCAAGTATTTTCATTACTTGGGAAGCCTTTTGGAACCGCCCCGGCATTCTGGCGAAATAAAATTCAGTGCGTCTTTCTGCACTTCAAATTCCGCAGGAGTCAGCACTTTTTGAGTTAAAGCGTGCAGGCCTTTATTAAATTCTTCTTTTAGGACGTCATTGACCGCGCGCTGGCGGTCAATGCGGGATTTTCCTTCGAACATGGGCGAAACCAGCAAAACTTTGTAGTGAGTTTCACTGCAGGTCCCTGAGTGCATATGACTTTCGTTTTCGATCTCTAAAACCGAAGGACTGAAAGCGGAAGTCAAAGCCTCGAAAATAATTGCTTCGCGGTTCATGGGAGTTTACTGCTTACGACGTTTTTCAATTTCAGACTTGATGTAGTCCATGCCCATTTTCGCCATGACAAAGACACCTTTTTCCTCAAGCTTTTTTTCCACGTCTTTTGCTTTACGCAAAGCACGTCCCGCTGCCATCGCAGCCAAAGGATGCCCTACCGGCAAGGAATCGAAGTTTCCGTCTTTTTTCCACTCATCCACCACGGTGTCTGCGACTTCCATAACCTTCGGCGCTTTTTGACGAATGATTTCGCTTCCAGGAAATTCGATATGAGCTTTTTCCTCTTCGCCCGCTGGTCCACCTTCGTAGGCCATTTCTTCTGGAGCTAACTTATCATCGGCAGAGCCCGCATTGAAAGTTCCGCTATCTGGATTGTCATGTGCAGGATGCGCCGAAACACCTTCGTTTTGTGCTTCGGTGTTGATCTCGTCAGAGGACGCAGTTGAAGCCGCAGAAACTTCTTCCACTTGATTCATCGAAGCTTCGATATCGGTATCCACCGCCGAATCAAATTCCACTTCTGGCTCACTATGTGATTTAGAAGAGTTATGTTGTGTGTGCTTACCATGAGATTTCGGATGCTTCTTGGACATAAGTCCTCCCCTGACATATTTTAAGGGTACCGCTGATTCGGTCTAAATGGGAAGTCCCATCACAATTGAAAAGGCGCGTCGCTTGAACGCAAATCTGCATTTGGATCCAGTCTGGCTATTTCCTCTGTTAAATGGGACTTCATTTCGTCCACATCGTCGTTATACATCCATAAAAGCTCTTCACGCAGCTTGGCCAGGCGGAACTTTTGCTCGCGGCTCAGAGGCCGTAATTCCTGGATCAGGCGGTTTAAGCGCAAATCCACGACTCTTTTAAAGTCCCCATAATCCAGATCGTCTTCATTTTTTAGAAACAATAAGAACTCTTTAATTTCAGCATTCATGATCGTACCCCTTATAGAGTCATTTTAAGTCTTCAGGGCCCTGGTCTCGAGATTTCCCTGCGATCTTGCCAAGAATCAGACGAAGCCAGTACAATCAGGGCATTCTTATTGAAAAGGAAAACTCATGGCTCCAGAAATGGCAGCAAGTTATATCGTCGGGATCATTCCCTCCTTGGCAACCACCGGGGCCCACTACTGGTTTCATCAGAAAAAAACCAAGAGCGCTGCGTTTCAACAACTGCAAAAAAATCTATCGACCGTGCAAAAGTACTGGTGCGAAAGCCAAAGCCGCGTTTTGCCTCTTGAAGACAATTCAGCAAGCAAAGATCATGAGTCCTTTAAAACCAGTTTGTACATCATGGGTGCACTGTTTGCTTTTATGAGTTGGGCGGGATTTTTCTTTAATATGGTGGTGCTCGCTTCAACCCGCAAATTCGCCATTTCCCGTTTTGAACAAAAGATTTTTAATTCGGAGTTGTGTCAGAAAAACCTTTCCGCTGCCGAAATTGAAACTATCTTGAGGGACTGCGAAGGATGAACTCACTGGAAATCATCGCTCGTGGCGACGGTTGGTTGGTCATCAACAAACCTCCGGGTACTTCTGTTCACAATGACCCCCGCGACGTCTGCCATCTGTTGGAAAAACAATTAATTCCGGGAAGCTTTGAAGGCATTCATCCGGTGCACCGCCTGGATAAAGAAACCAGCGGTTTGCTAGTGATTGCTTTAAACACCCGCATGGCCAAACAACTGGCCGAGCAGTTTCAAGCGCGCACTTGTGAAAAGTATTACTATGCCCTGCTTCGTGGCTCGATGCCTGTGAGCGAGGAGTGGCAACACTGGAACACGCCTATTACTGACAAGGCTGAAGGCCGCTCCAATCCCCAAGGCCTATCCAAGGACCGTGTGGAAGCGCGCACGGATTTTAAAGTTATTAAGTCTGATCAATACACGAGCTTGATCGAGGTGCGCCTTTACACCGGCCGCCAGCATCAAATCCGCAAACACTCGGCCCTGGCCAAGCACGGGATTTTGGGTGATGCCCGCTATGGCGATCCCAAGTTCAACAAACGCATCGCTGAAATCTATAAGACCGATCGAATGTTTCTGCACGCGGGAAAGCTTAAGATCACCATCGACGGTAAAGAGCATACTTTCGAGGCACCACGCGAATTTTAGGTGCCAGGTCCTATTCCTTATCGCGTGGCGATAAGGAATAGGACCTGGCACCAAATAAAAAAGCCGAAGCGCTGTGCTTCGGCTTTTTTTATTTTCCAATCTTGGAATCGAGTTTAGACAGGAAACTTGCGACTAAGTCGTCGCGGGCTTGGCCTGTTACGGGACGAGCGCCCAATGGATATTCTTTGTAAAGCTCCGTTGGGATTTCCAACAGGAATCTTGAAGGAACAGAGGGACGAACCACGCCGTTCTTTTTACGCTGCTGACAGCGTGACATGACCAGACGGTTTTTCGCACGAGTGACACCCACGTAAAATAAACGTCGTTCTTCGTCGATGTCAGAGCCCAGGTTTTTGTGTGGAAGCAGGTCTTCCTCGATCCCCGCCAAAATTACGACTGGGAACTCCAAGCCTTTTGACGCATGCAAGGTCATCAGCTGCACTTTGTTTTGATCTTCTTCTTCGTTGTGATCTTCACGAAGCATCATCGAATCAACGAAGGACTTAATGTATTCGATTTCGTGAGCGCGACGGCCCAGGTAAGCGTCTAAGATTCTGCCCAGGATTTCGACTACGACCCACTTTTTTTCCGCAGATGCCGGATCCGCGGCCGTGTTCATGACGTACTCTTTATAGCCCAGCTGATCGAAGAGTTCGACCAGCTTTCCGCCCGGCGAAGAGCCCACGTTGAAATCCAGAAGATGTTTCGGCAGGTATTCGATGAAACCCAAAAGGTCTTCGATTGCCTCCCCGGTTTTTTCCGGAATCTCGGCATCTTTCCATAGACGACAAGCATCCAGGAAGCTCACGCGACGTTTCTGCATGAACTCCGTTAGTTTTTCAATCGTCGTGTCACCGATTCCACGGGATGGAACGTTGATGATACGGCGAAGAGAAACCTCATTCGGCGAGAAGGACTGTTTTAGGTACGCCATGATGTCTTTGATCTCTTTACGGTCAAAGATCGAAGTACCGCCGGAAATTGTATAGGCGATATTCGCCCGACGTAAAGAGGCCTCGATCAATCCACCCTGGGTGTTTGAACGATACAGGACAGCGAAGTCCTTAAGCTTATAGCCTTCTTTTTGGAAGTGCTGGATTTCCTGAACGACGAATTCACATTCGTCCTCTTCACGCTCCAGAATAAAGACTTCCGGCAGAACTCCGGTTTCCTTTGCGGCTTCTGCGCGCAACACTTTTCCGTGACGGTTCTTGTTTTTGGAAATCGCGGCATTGGCGACCGCCAAAATTTCACCAGACGAGCGGTAATTACGCTCAAGCATAATCACTTCGCACTTTTTGTGCTCGTGCGGGAAATTCAGAATATTTTTAATTTCAGCACCACGCCAGCCATAGATCGACTGATCGTCATCCCCCACCACAGTGATATTGCTGTGAGGTTTCACGATCTGCTGAATCAAATCCATTTGCATGCGATTTGTGTCCTGGAACTCATCGACCATGACTTGGGAAAACTGGCTTTGCACCTTTTCCAGAATTTCCGGATGGTTTTTGAAAAGCTGCAATGGCTTAATCAAAAGACCTTCGAAATCCACCACTCCCAAGTGTTCCAGACGTTTTTCAAACTTAGGTGCCAGGACTTCCACCATCTCGTGGTATTCGTCAAAGCCCTCATGGGTATGAGCGACACCCGTGCGACGATCATTGATCATCGATAGAATCTTATCGACGTCGAATTTGTCTTTGCCGGAGTTTGCGATATTTTTGATAAGTTCTTTTAAAACAGCATTACAGTCCGTTTGATCGACGATACCGAAATGCGGGGAAAGACCTGCGTGCTTGTGAAATCTGCGCAGGATTTGCAAACCGAAGGAGTGGAAGGTGCCTGCCCACAGGCCGTCACCAGCCCCGCCCAGCTTTAATTTCACGCGGTGTTTTAGTTCGCGCGCGGCTTTATTGGTGAAGGTCAAAACGCAGATCTCCGATGATTGCGCCACACGCTCGGAAATCATTCTGCCCGTGCGTGAAACCAATACCGTCGTTTTACCGGAACCCGCCCCTGCCAGAATCAGCAAGGGACCGAAGTTATGTTTAACAGCCTTTTGCTGCTCAGGGTTCAACCCCTTCAACCAATCCATCTTTTACAGTGTACCTCAGGAAAAACAAAAGCGTCGCACTTTCGTACGACGCTAATCAATATTTGCTGTTAAGCGTAAGCCGCAAATCCGCAGCTGCAGCCTATTTCACAGGCAGTTACTACTGACGATTGTGAATTAGAGTTCTAACTTCGTCTTCGAATACAACTTCGATTTTATCTGTCGCTGCATCTTTGATGAAACCCAAACCGAACTTAGGATGTTGCAACTTCGTGTTTTTTTCGAATTTGCCCTTCATATTGTAGTTTGAAGTTGAAGCACCATCGTTTGCCATCAACATTTCGTATTCGTTTTTGTGGGAAGATTTGCGTGAGTTCATAGTTTGCTCACGTTTTTTAGCTGCAGCACCCGTCAATGGCTTACCAGTTTTAGTCTGAGCCTTTGGAAGAGAGTAAGTTTTTTGAGAACCGCAGATTTCACACTTAATTTTCGCCGAAGTCGCTGATGTGTGCGCCAAAACTACATGGTATCTATCAGCATCACATTTTTTACAGAACGCAAAAAAGGATTTAGCGACTGGGGGTAAAGTGTTCATCGTCATTTTTCTTCCTATCTAGTATTGTTGTTTCAATTGATAAATCATTAGCTTGTCCTCGAGCTTTTTCTGCGCGATTTCACCCGCACTTAAAAAGAAAGGACCTTCCGCGCGCTCGATGCGTTGTTGGAAATCCAACATGCTGTCTTCGTCTTTTGGATCAATGAACGTCCCTGTCGGGCCATAGTGTTCCAAGAAAGCCAGATCGTCCTCTTTGTTAAAGAATTTCTCCCAACAATGAGTATTGACCTGAACACGGTAAGTTATAGTTTTAGCATGAGAATGCACCGGAGCGTAAGCCCCAATCACCTCTAAATGTCCGTAATGCGAATGGAGCTTTAATGCTGGGCTGCCCCATTGAGTCATCCCGGAGCATTGTTCGACATTGGCATACCACAAGCCGAAGGCTTTCGAGAGGAATCCGAGGCCGTAAAACTGCTCTTCCTTCGGTAATAACGAATTAACCGAGCACAGGTTGTGAGCAACCCACTCCCCTTTATGCATTGTCGGGATGATGATGAACAAAGAAAGAGGCACCCAGTCCATCTCGTCCAGGGACTCAATTTCCTTTAAAACCTTGGAAGTTTTGATCGGACTTAGTGACGCAGGGTATTTTTTTGGATCCAAAACCTCGCGAACCAACTTGGATAGCACCTTGGGACGAGCGGCAAAACCCGCCACGAACCCCGGCATCACCGCACAGTCATAGAACACCCAACGAGGCATCGCCATGTTGGAAGGACCGAAGGCACGCTCTTCAATAGAGTAAATGCGATCTGCAAAAGCAATTTCAGTGATATCGAGTGGATCTTTGAAAATAGGACTGTGCTTAAACCAGTCAAGTTTATGAAATGATCCCGGTTGAGCAATTTCATTTTCCTCGCGCACAAAAACGTAAGGACGAATATCCTCGCTGTTCAACCATTTTGCTTTTTGCATTAACTCATTAATCAACGTTCTTACTCCAACTTCGGATGAACCACGAGGGGGCCTAGCGGCCGACCATGGTTTCCGGTCTGACTAGTTTATCAAATTCTTCGCCGCTGAGGAGTCCAAGATTTATAGCTTCTTCGCGCAGCGTAGTGCCATTTTTGTGGGCAGTTTTAGCAATTTTCGCAGCATTATCATAGCCAATTTTTGGATTTAACGCCGTGACCAGCATCAAAGAATTATCGAGATGCTTTTTGATCTGACCTTTGTTTGCCTCAATTCCCGACACGCAGTGATCAACAAAGGACTCGCATGCGTCTGAGATCAAACGTATTGAGTTTAAAACGTTAAACACAATGACTGGCTTAAATACGTTCAATTCAAAATGTCCTGTTGCACCACCGATCGTGACTGCGACGTGATTGCCCATCACTTGAGCACAGACCATAGTCATGGCTTCGCACTGAGTGGGATTTACTTTTCCAGGCATAATCGAACTGCCTGGTTCATTTTCAGGTAAATGAATTTCCCCGATTCCGCAGCGAGGTCCAGATCCCAGTAAGCGAATGTCATTCGCGATTTTCATCAAGGAAACGGCAATCGTATTCAAAGCTCCGCTGACTTCCACCAAGGCATCGTGCGCTGCCAAGGCTTCAAATTTATTTTCTGCCGACACAAACGGGATTTTCGTTTCGCGTGCAATTTCTGCTGCCGCATCCACTGCAAATTTCGGGTGAGTGTTAAGTCCCGTCCCGACCGCGGTACCACCCAATGCCAGTTCATGCAGATGAGGTAGAGTATTTTTAATACGATGAATTCCATGCTTCATCTGCGTGGCATATCCGGAGAATTCTTGTCCCAGAGTTAGCGGTGTTGCATCCATCAAATGCGTGCGCCCGATTTTTACGATGTCATTAAATTCTTTTTGTTTCTCGGCTAATGCCAGATAAAGCTTTTCCATCATCGGGATCAAGCGATGATAAATCTGCTCGCCGACTGCGATGTGCATGGCTGTTGGGAAGGTGTCGTTCGAAGACTGCCCTTTGTTCACATCATCATTGGGATGAATGTCCTTGGAGGGAAGCTTTACGCCCATCATATCCATCGCGCGATTGGCGATGACTTCGTTGGCGTTCATGTTGGTTTGGGTGCCAGAACCCGTCTGCCACACCACCAATGGAAAATGTGCATCCAGTTTCCCGGAGATCACTTCATCAGCAGCTTTCACGATCATGTCAGCTTTTTTCGCATCCAGAATTCCCAGCTTCTGATTCGTCAGTGCCGCGCTTTTCTTTAAAATCCCCAATGCGCGAATCATTTCCCGCGGAAATCTGTCGCCGCCGATTTTGAAATTTTCCGTGGATCGTTGAGTTTGGGCTCCCCAGAATTTATCTGCTGGAACCTGCACATCCCCCATCGTGTCTTTTTCAATACGGAAACTCATCTACGACCTCCTGGAGACCATTCCAACATGGGCTTGGTCGGTTGGGTAAATCACAAGTTCTTGTATGTTCACATGCGCCGGGCGCGCCACACACCACGCGATGGTGTCCGCAATATCTTTTGGATCCAGTGGAGTCATGCCCTCGTAAACTTTGTCCGCTTTCGATTGATCTTCAAAACGTACAAGAGAAAATTCAGAGTTCACCATACCGGGTTCGATATTGGTGATACGAATTTTTGTGCCCAGCAAATCCATGCGCAAGCCTTCAGAAAGTGCGCGCACCGCAAACTTAGTTGCGCAGTACACTCCCCCGCCTGGATATGTCCAGCGACCGGCGACGGAACCCAAGTTTACGATGTGACCGGAATTGCGCTTCACCATGTGTTCAACAATTCCACGGGTCATGAACAGCAAACCTTTGATGTTGGTGTCGATCATGTTTTCCCAATCATCCAAGGAGCCGTCCTGCATTTTGTCGGTGCCTTTGGCTAAGCCAGCATTGTTGATCAATACATCCACGTTCTGCAGGTTTTGTTGGTGAGCTTTCATGAACTCACTCACTTCAAAACGATCGGATACGTCAAAAGCAGCTTTGATCACCTTGATCTGAGGAAATTTTTTAAGTAAAGACGCTTCCAGCTCCGCCAAACGCTCAAACCGGCGCCCGGTGATAATCAAAGAATAATTCTGAGCTGCCAACGCCTCGGCCGTCGCCCAACCAATCCCGGCGGTCGCCCCCGTAATCAATGCCCACTTCTGCATAAGAACCTCATTCGCAATGTAATAATTCTATCCCGCCGCATCCCCAAAAGGTACGCCGTACCTTTTGGGGATGCGGCGCGTTTCTAAAAGGCTGCATGTCCCAGCAAAGATGGGCCAATAATTAGCTTTTGGGGGTGCGGTGTGTTAGGTTGGCCGCCTATGAAATGTCCTTGTGGAAGCGAAAAAAATTACTCTGAATGTTGTGGAATTTATCACTCTGGCAAAGAGACGGCACCGACGGCTGAGGCCTTGATGCGTTCTCGTTATGCGGCGTTTGCGAAAAATCAAATGCAATACCTGCGCGATACAACGGATCCTCAGTCTTTGGGCGATATCGATGATGAAGCCAATCAAGAATGGGCCGAGCGCGCGAAGTTTCTAAAATTAGAGATCGTGAATGCTGAGGAAAAAGCCAACAAGGGCATCGTCGAATTCAAAGCTTTCTATTCCGTTGATGATGAAGACTATGTTCATCACGAAGTTTCCACGTTCCGCAAACAAGCGGGCGAGTGGTTCTTTAAATCCGGCAAAGTAAAAGAAGAGAAGAAAAAATGAAATACTGGCTGATGAAATCTGAGCCCGATGTTTACTCCATCGATCAGCTGAAAAAAGATTCCACCACTTGGTGGGAAGGTGTGCGTAACTACCAGGCCCGCAACTTCATGCAAAAAGACATGCAGGTCGGCGATCTGGTTTTGTTCTATCACTCTAATGCGGAACCACCTGGAGTGGCCGGTCTTGCCCGCATTTCTCACGCGGCAGAACCGGATAAAGCACAGTTCGATAAAAAATCTGAATACTTTGACCCGAAAGCCACCAAAGAAAAACCGATCTGGTTCTGTACTCAGGTAGAGTACGTGCAAAAGTTTACTGAATTGGTAAGTCTGCAGGAGCTTCGCGACAACGCGAAACTATCTGACATGCTGGTGCTAGCTAAGGGCTCGCGTCTGTCAGTTCAGCCCGTGGATAAAAAGCATTTTGATATCGTTAAGAAAATGGGCGGACTGTAGTCTATGAAATTGTTCCTGGCTCCGATGGAAGGTGTTGTCGACTGGGTGATGAGGGATACCTTAACCCAGATCGGTGGCGTGGATCAGTGCGTGACGGAATTCCTGCGCGTCACTGATCGCTTGCATCCCGAGAGCGTGTTCCTAAAAAACTGTCCTGAACTTCGAACAGGCTCCCGCACTCGCGCAGGCACACCTGTGTTCGTGCAGCTTTTAGGCGGACATGCGGAGCCGTTGGCGATGAATGCTGAACGTGCAGCAAAATTAGGGGCTTTAGGAATTGATTTGAATTTCGGCTGCCCAGCAAAGACCGTGAACCGCCACGATGGCGGCGCCTCACTTTTAAAATCCTGCGACCGAGTGCACACGATTGTAGATACAGTTCGTAAGGCTGTCCCCGCCCACATTCCGGTGACAGCGAAAATTCGTCTGGGATTTGATGATCCCACGAAATGTATCGATATCGCGCAAGCCGTGGAAGCTGCCAATGCGACTTGGTTAACTATCCACTGCCGCACCAAGACCGATGGTTACAAACCACCGGCATACTGGGAGTGGATCCCACGTATCAAAGAAAAAACCAAAATCAAGATTATCGCGAACGGCGAAATCTGGAACGTTCATGATTTCCACCGCTGTGTGGAAGTCACTCAGTGCGACGACTACATGATCGGCCGCGGAGTGATGAGCAATCCGTTTATCTTTAAACAAATTAAGCAAAGCTTAAAACAAGAACCCGTCGAAGAAATGAACTGGGAGCGCGCAAAACCGCTGTTGCCACAGTTCTTTGCCGCAAGTACTGAGTATATCAACGACTACTTCGCAGTTTCCCGCACCAAGCAGTGGCTAAAGGCCCTATCCCTAAAAAACGGCGAAGCCAAACAAGTCTTCGACCAAATCAAAATCCTAAAGAAACCCACTGAGTTCCACTCCGAACTTCTAAAAATCACGACGTAATCGGCGTTCCGAATACAGAATGCTGTTAACGGTGTTCCGTATTCAGGAGCTAAAGAAATCTATTTTTGAAGATACTTAAACTTCAATGGAACTTTAACTAATGGTTGGCCTTTAACCATATTAAGAAAAATTTGTTTCTTAAATAGCTCTGCCAGATTGCCGAATTCAGGATTTTGCAATCCCATCAGTTTAAAGTTGTTATCGAATGTATGGCCGAACTCCATTGCAATTACTGCCTGAGCAAAACCTTTTGGGACTTTCCTAAAGTGCTCTAGAGCTCCGGGCATCATTGTAAAAGTATCGTAATAACCAATCAAATAACTCACGGGGACTTTAACTGGATACTTATGGGCCCAATAATACGCACTCTTATCGTACGAAATTCCATACTCTTTCGCTGAAGCTGCGTAGCTGCTGTTCTTTGCTGCAACCCTTTGAACTAGGCCATCAACCAATACTATTTTGGAATAGTCCTTGTCGGAACCGTTACCAAACTCTTTGGCATAGGTAATATCATTGATTTCTGAATTAAATTGGTAAGTCAGCTCATTGTATTCAATTTTTATTCCTGAGTAACGGCGCCCCAGCTCTTCTTGAAAGGATCTCAGCGCATTTTCTTTGGAGACGCCAGCAGAAGAAAGTTTATCCAACACACTAGAAGTAATTGCACAGCCCTGCTTACCGGAACCGCTCATTGCTGAATTAAGCGTCGATGTAAACCACGAAGGCTCCCCAGTCGAAATCTTATTCACCAGATCTTTTGCGCCCGGAGATAGCAAGTCATAGCACCGTTGATACAGTCTAATCAGGTGATCGTTCTTGTACTCAAATTCGGTTGTGGGGCCATAAACAACGCCTTCTAAAACCAGTGCCGTCGTATATTCTGGAAAAAGGCTGGCAAAAATAGTTGCTGGAACAGTCCCATATGAAACGGCATAAACCGACACTTTGGAAATTGAAAAATGTTTTATTATTTTCTGAATATCGCGGGCTATAGTTTCGGATCCATAAAAGCTAGGAGAGCGATACTGCTCTTCCTTCTCCGGTACTGACAGGCCTGTACCTCTGGTATCAAATAAAAGAAGATTAAACCCGTCGAGCTTCATGTGCTCGACATATGCACTTCCAAGGGGATAGTGGCTTCCAAACCCTGGACCGCCTTGAACATAAACCAGTGTCGGAAGATTAGAATCGTAGCCCTTATAGAAAGATCCATAAATCTTAAACGTACCCTTTGACGAATCCCGATAATCCACAGGGACGTCGACTAAAAAGCCATTTTCCTGGGAAATTATGCTTTGATATTTTGATCGAAGCTCTGACCCGGAAACAAAGGGCTGAGCAAAGGAGTTCAATCCGGAAAATAAAAGTGAAAGCAAAAGAATCAGTTTCATGGGTGCATGATAACTAATCCTCACAAAAAATCCTGAGCCAAACAGAGAGGAAAGAAAAAGCTACCTGTTTGTTGAATTTTTTGACAGTTCTTGAGCGAAAGCAGGTGCCAGGTCCTATTCCTTAGCCACGTGCGGTAAGGAATAGGACCTGGCACCTTTTTTATTCGTAGCGAAGGGCATCGATGGGGTGCAGTTCTGATGCTTTTTTTGCGGGGTAGAGTCCGAAGACGATTCCGATGAAGGCGGAGAAAAAGAAGGATAAGCCCACGGCGTCCAGCGAAATGGTCATTGGCCAACCCATGACTGAGGCTAGTGCTGTTGTTACTCCCCAGGCGAGGGCGATTCCTAGTAATCCTCCGATGACCGATACCACTACGGATTCTGCCAGGAACTGCATTAGGATGTCGATTTTGCGGCCGCCGATGGCTTTACGTAGACCGATTTCGCGGGTTCTTTCTGTGACCGATACCAGCATAATGTTCATGATTCCGATACCGCCGACTAACAGTGAAATAGCCGCAATCGAGCTTAGAAGCATCGACATGGTTTTACTGCTTTGCTCGATCGCCTGCTGTAAATCCGCCATATTAAAAATCTGGAAGGCATCATCTTGCTGGGAGAGCGGAATGCGGTGACGGGAGTTTAAGACTTCCTTCACCGAATCCTGGGTTTCATCGATCAGTTCTTTTTGTGAAACTTCCACATCGACGGAATCGACGTAGTTTCGGCCGAACATGCGGTACATCGCTGTCATGACCGGTACCACGATGCGGTCGTCCTGATCACTGGGACCCTGCCCGCCTTTTTCCGGCAACATTCCGATCACCGTAAAATTGATCCTGTTAATTTTAATCGTTTCACCTATGGGTGACTTATCACCAAAAAGCTCCCGAGAAACCGTGCGCCCAATAACCGCGACCGTGGCGCGACGCTGATTTTCTGCATCAGAAAAAAACCGGCCCATCACGGGTTCCGAGTTTCTGACTTCCACGAATGCTGAAGAAACTCCAGAGACGCTAGTATTCCAGTTCTTATTTAAATAAGTCACCTGTCCCCGGCCCGAAACATTAGGCACCACGTTTCTGATTGCGGGAATTTGCGCTTTTAAGGCAGCCACATCATCGGTGGTAATGCGAATCCTGACACCGGATTCCTGCGCAACGCCGGCCACGCGCACATTCCCCGCTCGCAGAATCAATAAATTTGAACCCATCGAGGAGAGCTGCTTTTCAATAGACTGCTGCGCCCCTTTTCCCAGGGCCAGCATTGTAACCACCGCGGCAACACCGATCAAAATCCCCAGCATCGAAAGTCCTGACCGAACTTTGTTAGCAGCCAGAGTCTTCCAGCCCTGATGAAAATGCTCCAGCATTTCACCAAAATGAAACTTGGAATCCAGCGGTTGATTGGATTGATTGGCACCGGCGTCTGAATTTAGAGGAACTTTACGCTCGTCACTTTGCACGACTCCGTCGCGCATGCGAATAAGGCGATTGGCTTGCTCACCAATTTCCTCCTCGTGAGTCACGATGACGATTGTGATCCCTTGAGCATTTAAGGATTTTAAGATCCCCATGATTTCTTTTTCGCTTTTAGAATCCAGATTTCCAGTGGGCTCGTCGGCAAAAATAATTTTCGGCGAATTAATCAGGGAGCGCGCAATCGCCACGCGCTGCTGTTGACCGCCGGAAAGCTCATTGGACTTATGATCCCCGCGAGTCCCCAAACCTACTTTTTCCAGCAAGATTTGAGCTTTTTCCTGATCAAATTTTTTCTCGGAGTATAAAAGCGGCAAAGAAACATTCTGCCAGGCTGGCATGCGCGGCAAAAGATTGAACTGTTGAAAAATAAATCCGATTTCGTCGCGGCGTAAAATCGCCAGCTCATCTTCGGAAAGTTTTGAAACTTCGCGGCCATGAAGTTTATAAGAGCCCGCTGTCGGAACATCCAAAAGACCCAGTATGTGCATTAAGGTGGATTTACCGGAACCTGATGGTCCCATGATCGCCACAAAATCACCGTCCTCGATGGTCAGTGTAACATCGCGCAGGGCCTCAACAACGTTGTCGCCCATTTTGTAGGATTTTTTAATGCCGCTGATTTCAATCATCTTACTCTCTCAATCAACTATCTAGGCGGTGGCCCCGAACGTTTTTTGCTTTGTCCACGATTGCCAAACGGTGAAAATGGATTTGAGCCCTGCTTACCATCAGAAGAAAGCTTTGCTTCCTGCACCAATGCCACGTCGCCCTCTTTAGCACCTTCAAGAATTTCTGTTTGGCGTCCATCAGAGATACCGACTTTAACTTCCTGATTTACTGGCTTCCCATCCGGTCCCTGCAAATTTAAATAAGTAAGTCCGTTTTGCACTTTCAAAGCTTCACTTGCCACAACCAGAATGTCTTTTTTGTTCTTCACATAAAAAGTCACGTTAGCGGTCATCCCGCTTCGCATGAACTCTGGCGGTTTCCCGTCTGGCAAAACATCCACGATGTAAGTCGTCACGCTATTGACGGTCTTAGAGTCAAAAGCGATTTGATCAGCAGTGGCCTGGATTTTTTCATTCGGATACGCATCCAGTACGATCTCGGCTTTTTCTTTAAGTCGGATCTGGGAGATATCCGTTTCATCCACCTGGGCTTTTACGGTCAGGCGATCTGACATAGTGAAAATCGCATCAGTGGTGGTAAAGGTCTGCCCCTGTTCGACGTTACGAAGAATAATGGTTCCAGAAATCGGCGCCATAATAGGAGTCGCTAAATACAACTCTTCCCAGCGCTTTACTTCTTCAGCCCCTTTTGCACGGGCCGCATCCAGCATCGCCGCACGCTCCGTCGAACTCATCATCGCAATCACTTGCCCGCGCGATACTTTTTGACCTTCCTTCACCAGGACCCGGTCCATGCGGCCCGCGACCGGAGCTTTGATTTCCAGACGATTTTCAGGTTGTACAGTTCCTGTGGCCAGGATAGTGACTTCGATGCTGCCCTTAGCGACTGGCCATTTATTATAAACGACTTCGTTCTTGCGGTTTTGATCCCACATATAATAACTGCCGCCACCGATCACCAGCACCGTCACAATAATCCACGTGAGTTTTTTCTTAAACAAGTTCTTCATAGCAATGCTCCCACGCCTTGGGCTCTTTCCCAGGCGGCTTCTGCAACGATGCGGTCTCTTTTAGAGCTTAAATACTGTTTGGTTTTCGCAATCAGATCATTTTCGATATTATCCCAATCCTCGAATGACATCAGACCGTTGTTGTACTTGGCGCGAGCAATATCAGCGCGAGTGCGTGCTGCCTGAACGAAAGCATCATTCACTGCAAGCTGTGAAACAGCCTCGACATAACTGGTGTAGGCTTTCTTAAGCGTAGATAACAACGAACGATCTATACCCGCCAGATTGCTTTTTGCGGCGTATAGCTGTGACGCCACACTTTTCGTCGCATAGTAATCGCGTCCCCCGTTAAACAGAGGCAAAGTGAAGGTCGCCCCCAAGGTCCAACGATCCTGAGTGTTCGGATAAAAGCTTTGTCCGTAATCCCCCACTGTCGCAGATAAATCCAGACTTGGGAAAAAACCGGAACGAGTATTCTTTAAAGTCGCTTCACTGACATCCACTTGCGCTTCATAAGTTTGACGATCCGGCGTGGACGTCGCGATAGATTTAAAGTCAGGCTCTTTAACCGGCGGTTCATGCAAAGGAAGATCATCATTAATCGTGATGACTTCGTCACTGTCCAGTCCGATGACTTTCTTCAAATCCGCCTGACTGGTTTCGTGAGCATTTTGGGCTTTTTGACTGTCTAATTGCGCTTGTTTGAAATTCGCCTGGGACAAAAGCAAAGAGCCTTTATTCTCACGACCACTTTCATAGCGTAATTGAACAATGCGCAAGTTGTCGTTACGGCGCTTCACGATGTCTTCGGAGATTTTGATAGAATCCCGCGCATAGATTGCTGAAGCATACGCCGCTTTTAAATCATAACTTACCACGGACCGAGTCGTGCGCAACGAAGCTTCGGCCACACGTGATTGCCCGCGTGCTTGATCCACTTTCGCTGAATCCGCAAATCCGCGAAACAGGTTTTGCGAGGCACTAAGAGTTGCAGAGTAGGCTCCGCCAGAATTTATCGCTGCTATGTTGTCCGAAGCTTCTGACTGAGTATAACCAAGGCCCGCAGAAAGCTGAGGATAATACCCGCTTTGATTGCTGCGAATGTTAAACTGGCTGGCTTTGTAAGTTTCTTCAGAATATTGGAGGTCCGTATTATTTTTCTTAACCAGCTCCAGTGCATTTTGAAAAGTCAGCGATTGCTGAGCACTGACAGGTGTGGACCACACCATCATTGAAATAAGAAATATACACCGTCTGTAAAGGGGCATCTCGCGTCCTTTCCGCAGATTACAATTAGGTCTGGAATCATAGGAGAAGTCAAACTTCTGCCCCTGATTGCAGCCACATGTTAAGTGTATAAAACAATTGTGTAAGGATTAAGGAGACGCCTCGTATCGAGCCGATGAGGTCTTTTTATAGACCGAATCATTGAATTCCTGAACCGTTTTTTTGAAGACTTCTTTAATTCGGGCCCGTTCTGATTTGGTCAGATAAATATCCTGACTTTGCCCCATAAGAAGCTTCACTGTTCCCTGATTCAAAGTGTCCGTGCGCATATCCACACCGAACGTCAATCCATCCAGCTTAAAGCCTTTAAACTGGGTCCCCAGATTTTTGCGTAGCAACTTTTCAATTGATTCACCGTGAGTGCTGAGGGTGTTTCTAACTTCAGCAGACTGCACGCCATCGTTAACAAAAGCAAAACGCATTTTCGCGGCATACTTGCTGTCAGCCACGCGATTCAGCACCTTTAGTTTTTCCTGCTCGGTCAGTGGCTTGGTAGCGACCGCAACGCAATCATCACCAGAGCAAATGGATTTAAGTTTCCCGGGTTCCACCGATTCTTTGACGACCTTTTCAAAGAAGCTTTTTTGCTTGTTTACAGCCTCAGTCACCTGCTTTTCAGCGAGACGTGCCTCTACCAAGGCAGTATCCAGATCTTTGGATTTTGCCAGAGCTTCCGCTGTGCCTTTCATATTTGAGGAGCCCAACCCCACAAAGTCCATAGTGAAGCCGCCCTGACTTGCATCATTCAAATTCGCAAGCTCGCGCTTGGCAACGATCAAGCCAGGTGAAAATTCGTCGCTGTTTTTTACATAGCGTTGCAGACCTTCTAAAGCTTCATTACTGATATTTGGAGTGCTATAGCGCTTCATTAATGCCAGATTGATAGCTTTTGAATCGCCCTGATTTTTACGGACAATATCAAAAACTTCCGGCTGGAAAGTCTGACCGTCCAGCATCTTGGTGTTGGCAAGTTTTTCCCGCAGCATCACCCGATCCTGCTCGACAGACTTAATTTTAGCACCAAGTTCTGATTTAAGACCGGAGTTACTAAATGCAACCACTTCACCCGGCCCGGTCTTACGCGCATAACGAGCCGCAATCCCGGCTTCATCGGCAGTATTTCCCACACCCGCCCGGAAATAGTCCTGAGGCTTGTCGCTTGAGCGCAAAAGACTATTGTCGCGCATGAACTTCACAAATTCATCGTTGGATTCTTTAAATATCGCCTGAATTCTTTGTTCAATTTCTGGAGTTACTTTTCCCTCAAAGGCAAAGCGCAGGGATTTAAAATCTGAATACTCGGTAATTTTAAGATCTGGAAATTCCTTCTGCAAAGCCTTGAAACGCTCCAAAACCAGCTCTTTATGGTAGTTAGTAATACTGGTAACCAGATTTTTATTTTTTAAATTGTCATTTAAGTACTTCATCTGGCTATTTTCGATATTCACGAAATACGCATTCGCAGATTTACCTTTTTCGGCCAACGCAATGAACTTTTCATTCTGTGCGACGGTCGTTGGATTGTAATCCACGTACTTCTGAATAAAGGCATTCCGGGTCAGAGCTTTGGCCTTTTGCGCCTGCTCCACACCAAGCATCAGCTTGGAACCTTCAGTAACTTCTTTCCCCAATACAGCGGCTGCACGTGCGCCCTTAAAGGCGGCCCCAGCAAGCAAGGTCGGATCCAAAACCTGACCGACAGCATAACAGGCCATCTCTGTCTGTGCCTCGGGTTTATAGCAGTTGAATTTCTGATACTCTTTTTTTAGTTTTTCTTTAATGACTGCAGCCAGATTCAAAAGCTTGGCTTTTTGTTCTGTCGTTATTTCTGAATCCTGAGGATGAGCTTCTGGTGGCCGGGTGTTCGGCACACTTCGACGAATACTTTGCAGGTAAGCTTTCTTGGATTCGTACTCGACAAACAACGCTGCCGCGGAAATTTTGGCAAGCTCCTCGTCCTTAACGGCCGAGTACGCAGGCACTCCTTTACTTAAATCTCTTTTACACTCCAGTGACTTTTCACATTGAGCGATAAACTCTAAACGCTGCTGCTTGTTTTCTTTTAGCTGCTCCCAAGACTGATCAATGGCATTACCCATGCCAACAGCCATGTCTTTTAAATCCTTACCCATGTCAATAAGGGAGTTGGCGTAGCCACGCAAGCACGCCACTGTTTGATCGGCACCGATAGGGATTTGAGAACAAAGACCTTGAGAATCACATCTGCGCATAAGCTTTGAAGCATTCTTATCTTCTTTAACCAGCTCATCGCATTTTAAAATTTTGAATTCGATGTCACATTGATTTGAAAGTTGCGCCAGAATGTTTGTTTTCTGTTGCGGAGTGCAGCCCAGATTATTGCAAATAGAAGATAAACCAGCTCCACCTTCTGACCAGGCAACAGAACTAAACAATAGTATGATTGTGAAAATGGCTCGAATGATTTGCAATCAAATTCCCTTAATAATCAGCGCACCTCCAATAACATCGGTAATTCCCAAATGAAAAATAACGGCACTACAGAAAAAAACACCCTTACTTTGTTCTATGAAACATTTCCGACTACTCCGATCTGCGTAAAAGCATTTTAACAATGCTTTTCCGAAAAAGCCGCGCCGTTCATACTCAGGCTTCGGAGGTCCTGTATGAAAATGAGACATATTGTCAGCACGGTTTTCACCTTTCTTGGCGTTTTACTCATATCCGTAAACGGCTATGCCGGTGGCTCCCGGGATCGGGTTTCCGAGTTAAAAGAATTAATTTTGGAAATCGCAAACAACGCCCGCGGTGAATTTGATAACGAGGACAACAGTGCGGAAGCTCGCGCAGCTTTAGATCCGCTAGTGGATGAATTGGTTTCACTGGTGCCGCAAAAAACTGAAACGAAAAAACTTCCTCTAGTCGTTGGCTCGTGGAAACAAGTTTGGTCTGACGGTCCCGGTGGTGGTCCCCCAGGAAGTGGCGGTACTTTGGCTGATTCTGTTTTCCAAGTGGTATTCCCGGATGGCTATTACTGGAATATCGGCAAAAACCAAGTCGGCGAAACCAAATCTATGGGTTACTTGCGAGGCAAATTTACGATCGACGTGAATAAACTCGACATCGAGTTTACCAAATCCGTTGGCAGCCCTGGTTGTGCCCCCGACGACACCGAGTCTTACTTACTGGCGATGCAAGCCGAAACCGGAGCTTTTGATTCGATGCCAACACCCGGCCCTATCGGCAAAAAAGGCTTTCTGGCAAATACCTATGTTGATGAAGACCTGCGCATCTGCCGAGGTGGCGGTGATGATTTTGGCACAGGCACTTATCTTTATATTTTAGAACGGGAATCCGAGCTCTAGAAAATTTAAATCTATCTATGCCCGGCGAATTCGGATAACTTCGACGACATGGATTTGGCAGTTCATTCTTATATCATTCTTTTTGCCGTCGGCCTTATCGCCGGTGTCATTGATTCCATCGCAGGCGGCGGTGGACTTTTGACGGTGCCAGCACTCTTAAGTGCTGGCCTTCCTCCAGCCCTGGCGCTGGGAACCAATAAACTGCAAAGTACTTTTGGAAGCTTTTCCGCCAGCTATTATCATTTTCGTCGAAAAACTTTTGATCCCCGCAAAATCAAAGCTTTGATTCTTTTTACCTTCCTGGGAAGTGCGCTGGGAACATTCCTTGTTCAAAACATCGACAGCTCTTTTTTAAACAGAGTGATTCCGTTTATGTTGATTGGTTTTGCAGTGTATTTCAGTTTGTCACCGCGCTTAGGGGACGTTGATCAACATCAACGCATGCCTTATATGGCTTTCGCCATTTCACTCGGAAGTGTGATCGGTTTTTATGATGGTTTCTTTGGCCCGGGCACAGGATCTTTTTGGGCCTTGGCATTCGTCGGCCTGATGGGATTTAATCTTTCCAAAGCCACGGCCCACAGCAAGGCTTTGAATTTTGTTTCAAACATCACGTCGCTGGCTGTCTTTCTTGCCGGCGGAAAAATCATCTGGAGCGTGGGACTGCTGATGGGTGCCGGACAATTTATCGGAGGCCATATTGGTTCCCATCTAGTCATAAAAAAAGGGACTCGATTGATCAAGCCCCTGCTTATTGCCATTTCACTGATCATGTCGATCAAGCTGTTCCTGAACTAACGGGAACTACTCTTTCAACATCTGATCCAGTTTTCCTTCTTCGTCCAAAGCTTTCAAGTCAGTGTAGCCACCAACAAGCTTTCCATTGATCAGAATGATAGGAACTGTCCTCCACCCTGTTTCATTCTTGATACGGTCAATTTCCTCGGGCTTGTCAGTCAAATCGATGACTTCGTATTCCATTCCCTTGTTATTCATGAAAGTGATTGCACGATCGCAGTAAGGACACGGATTTTTTTTGTACATTAGAACTTTAGCCATGTGACACCTCCGTCTATTTTCTTTTGACATAGATTCCATAAAAGGTAAAGGTCTTGAGCAGTATGAAGTGTCTACTCTGCGATAACCCAGATTCAGCCCGTTTCAAGGTCGTGAAAAAACCTGAGCGAAGTTATTATCACTGTATTAACTGTGATTTGATTTTTATGGCGCCTGAGGAACGCATGAGTGCTGTCGAGGAAAAAGCCCGCTATGACCTTCACCAAAACGAAGATCAGGCCGGCTATCGCGCATTCCTGTCGCCTTTGATGAAGGACGTGGAAGAGTTCACAGCGAAGGCTGGAAAATCCCCCAAAGAGATGCAGCTTTTGGATTACGGTTGTGGTCCAACAGCTTTTCTGGGCGCCTGCTTTGTTGCAAAAGACTATGCTGTTACCAATTACGATTTGTACTACCAACCCGATCAGGATGCTTTACGAAGATCTTATAACATCGTGACCAGCACCGAAGTTTGGGAGCATTTACAAACCCCCAAGATCGACATCGAATCCCAACTGCGCGTTTTAAAATCCGGTGGAGCTTTGGCGGTAATGACTTCGGCCCACAAAGGTGAAGCGCACTTCCATGACTGGCACTATCGTCGCGACCTGACCCATGTTTCTTTCTTCTCGGAAAAAACCATGGCCTACCTTGCGCAAAAATATAATTTAAAAGTGATTAAAGCAAAAAGCCCGTACTGGGTTTTCAAAAAGCAATAGGTACGGACACACTTTTGGTAGCAAACATGCGTCACTGGTGACGCGCGGTTGTTACCAAAAGTGTGTCCGTACCTATTGACGAAGTTCAGTTCTAAGGGACATTTCATGGGGAACTGCAAAGAATTTTGCGACGCCTTCAAGCATCTCATCGACGTTACGAGCTTTCGCACACACACCCGTTAAGGCATTACCGAAAGCCAGCCACACGCTGGTTGTGCGCACATAGAAGCGCACTTTTCTCATGGCCAGGTCCTCGCCAAAATAATGACGACTGCGTTCGATTAGTTTCATCAGCACTCGCCCGTATTCGGCACCTTCTTCTTCAGAGGTACGCGGAGCTTTAAGTCCTTCTTTACCCGTAGGTGGCGCAAAGCCAAGCTCTTCACCCAATTGCCACAGCATCCACGGACGAGCTGCAAGCCCGCGGCCTGCCATCGCCATGTCACAGCCGGTTTCTTTAAGCATTAGCATTGCGTCTTCAACAGTTTGCACGTCACCGTTACCGATAACAGGGAAATCCACTGCCGAGTGCAGAAGCTTGATCTGCTCCCAATCAGCCCAGCCACGACGCTTTTGCGCAGCCGTGCGGGGATGCAAACACACCCACGCAGCACCCGAGTTTCTTAATCCAGAAACGAAGGACAATAATTCATCTAATTCCTTGGTTGAGCCCACAGCGCGCAACTTTACACTGACCGGAACCGTCGAGTTTTTGACAGTCATGCGCACCACTTCCGCGGCATAGTTGGGATCACCCATCAAAGCGACACCGTAGTTATGCTTTAATGCTTTTTGCACGGGACAACCCATGTTGATGTCAATCGCCTCGGCACCCCACTCTACCAGGCGCTTAACACTTTCAGCGATGGCGTCCTCTTCGTTACCAAGAATTTGCGGAACCAAACCTGGTTCGTGGGCAGCACGCATGGTTTCGGGAGTGGTCGCAAGATTTTCGCCAGGAATACGGCGCGAGTTCAGCATTTCAGTGGGCCAGATGGTATAGGCATCCTGGGGTAAGTATTCACGCATCACTTCGCGAAGAGCCACGTGAGTCAGCCCCACCATCGGTGCCAGGCACAGAGGGAAGTTGACCTTACCATTTAAAATGGGCCTATGCAGGCCCAGCTTTATCGAACTCATTTTTTAATCAGATTCTAAAAGAATATCTTAAGCAGCTTTAGCAGCTGGAGACAGAACGTACTTTTTCAAAAGCTCGTATCCGCCAAACATCACACCGCTAAAGAACAAATCACCAGCAACCTGGTTGCCGAAGAATGGAATCGCAGCCACGTAGCAAGCCACCAAACCTTGGAAGTTTACTGGATACATTCCATCCATGATCCAAACACCGAAGTTTGAAATCAGGAAGAACACAGAACTTGCAACCAATGACAATCCACCGATGCGAGCCACAGATTTATTTTCAGTTAAGAACCAACCCATCATCACGATCAAGGCGAAGGCACCGTAAACGAACAAAGTCGTGGAGTGAATTCCACCCAACGCCAAATCGCTGATCAGAAGTGCCGCCATCGGAACCAGCATCGACATTTTTTTGTCGTTGAAGTAAGCGCCACCAAAAAGAGCCATGGCACCGATCGCTGTGAAATTCCAAGGGTGCGGAATAATACGAGAAAATGCCGCGCCCAAAACCATCATTACTAGTACAATCATGCGTGTAGTCATGCCCGGGAACCTATCACTTGTTCATGCGGTTGTCTACAAGCTCCTGAACCACGCCTGGCTCAGAAAGCGTTGTAATGTCACCCAGCTGATCTGGTTGATTTTCGGCAATTTTTCTAAGAATCCGACGCATAATTTTGCCCGAACGGGTCTTTGGCAATCGAGGCGCCCACTGAATGAGATCCGGGGTCGCAATCGGGCCAATCTCCTTACGAACGGTCTGAATCAGCTCTTTACGAAGCTCCTCAGACGCCGTAATCCCCGTTTTCAAAGTCACATAGGCGTAAATGCCCTGCCCCTTGATATCATGAGGATAACCCACCACTGCGGCTTCAGCCACATTGTGATTTGCAACCAAAGCGGATTCAATTTCCGCAGTCCCCAGACGATGCCCTGATACATTGATCACGTCATCCACGCGGCCCGTGATCCAGTAATAACCATCTTCATCGCGACGGCAGCCGTCACCAGTGAAATAATAACCCGGATATGTCGAGAAATAAGTTTCTTCAAAACGTTTGTGATCTCCGTAAACGGTGCGCATCTGCCCCGGCCAGGAATCAGCGATTGCCAAAACTCCTTCGCCTGCACCGTCAATTTTCTTACCCTCTGGCGTCAGCAAATGCGGCTGCACTCCAAAGAACGGCAAGGTCGCAGAGCCCGGCTTAAGCGGCGTCGCCCCCGGCATCGGTGTGATCATGAAGCCCCCCGTTTCGGTCTGCCACCAGGTATCCATAATTGGACAGCGGCTATCGCCGACAACTTCGTAATACCAAACCCAAGCCTCAGGATTTATTGGCTCCCCCACTGTTCCTAAAATTCTTAAGGAAGAGCGGTCGCAGTCCTTCACCCATTTTTCTCCCTCACGCATCAGTGAACGCAAAGCCGTTGGTGAAGTGTAAAACAAATTAACTTTGTGCTTTTCCACGATCTGCCAAAAACGTGACGGTGTTGGATAATTCGGAATGCCTTCAAAAAATAAAGTCGTCGCGCCATTAGCAAGCGGCCCGTAAACGATATAACTATGCCCTGTCACCCAGCCGACATCGGCCGAACACCAGTAAATATCTTTATCGTGATAATCAAAAACGTACTGGTGAGTAACACTTGCCCACAAAAGATATCCACCCGTTGTATGCAAGACACCTTTAGGTTTTCCGGTCGAGCCTGAAGTATAAAGAATGAACAACGGATCTTCTGCATCCATTTGTTCTGCCTCGCACTGATCACTGACCCCTTGAACCATGTCGTGGTACCAGACATCCAAGCCCTCTTTCATTTGCACAGCGACGTTTGAGTATTTAACAACCAGAACTTTTTCAACGATGCCCGCTTTAACCACGGCCTTGTCGACGTTGTCTTTCAATGGAATGGTTTTACCACCACGGAAGCCAGAATCTGCGGTGATAATGAATTTTGATTTTCCATCCAACACGCGATCACTGATGGAATCAGGAGCAAATCCCCCAAAGATAACGGAATGTACGGCACCGATACGCGCACAAGCAAGCATCGCATAAACGGATTCCACGATCATCGGCATATAGATCGTTACAACGTCGCCTTTTTTAACGCCCATCTTTTTTAGAACATTGGAAAAGCGGCAAACTTCCTGATGAAGCAGTTTGTATGTGATTTTTTTAGAAACAGTATTGATGTCGTCAGCTTCCCAAAGCAAAGCCACTTTATCAGCCTTCGTTGCCAAGTGACGATCGATGCAGTTGTAAGCGACGTTTAGCTTGCCACCTTCGAACCACTTGATGCTGACAGGTTTATTGAAGGAAGTGTTTTTAACTTTGTCCCATTTTTTAAACCAGTGCAGGCGTTCTGCTTCTTTGGACCAGAAGCCCTCGGGATCCTGCACTGACTGCTGATACATGTCTTTGTATTTTTGCGGCGTAATCAGTGCATTTTTTTCAAGGGAAGGATTGATAGGATAAACTTCATTGTGCATAAAACATCTCCTTCAGAGGGAGCTTTTATCCTATTCTCATTTGATTATCGGTCAATTCTTTTTGCGCACTTCATTCCATCTTTCGTACATGCGATAAACGAGCATTCCTGACATCATACTGAAGACAAAAACAATTGCAGTGACAGAACCAGTTCCCAAGGAAACCAACCCCGGCCCTGGGCAGTATCCACCAAGTCCCCATCCCAATCCAAAAATCACACTCCCCACCATCAGTGGTTTCGTGATTTCCTTGGTTTTTGGAAGAAAGAATTGTGTATCCAAAAGCGGCGTCTTACGACCGCGAATCAGTCGGTAAGTAATCATGTGCACCGGAACCGCTGCCACCATTACAAAAAGCAAACTTGGATCCCAGCCCGCACCGAAAGTTAAAAAATCCAAAATCTTTTTCGGCTGAGTCATCCCTGAAATACCCAACCCCACAGCAAATAGAAATCCCACCACGAGCGCTGACCAGTTGCGGGCATCAAGTAATTTTCTCATTCTACAACCCCACAATCCAGCGCAGGAAATTCGCCATCAACATCCCCGCAACTATAAAACAAATCGTCGCAACAATGGATCGGGGCGACAGTCTCGCTATCCCACAGATTCCGTGACCGCTGGTGCAACCACTCCCCATAAGTGTTCCGAATCCGACAAGCAGGCCTGCAATCAAAATCATGATCGAAGACCGGTTGATATTGACCTCGAAAAATTCAGGCCGAAACTGATTCAAAATAAGTCCTGCGAAAAACATTCCCAAAACAAAGAACCACTTCCATTCGGATTCATAGGGAGTTCGATCCAATAAACCATTCAGGATATTGCTGACACCAGTTACGCGCCCGTTTAAGACAAGCAACAATGAAGTCGCAATACCAATAGTTGCGCCCCCCGCTAAAGCCATCATGATATTTTCCTGCATGTGCCTCTCCTTGTGAGTCTTAGTCGACCACGGGAATTTTCAAAAATCTTTTTCCACTTGCATCCGCTTCAGGCAAATGTCCCGCACGGATATTGATCTGCAAACTTGGCAGCAATAATTTCGGCGTCGCTAATGTTGCATCCCGTTTGGTGCGAAACTCGATGTACTGCGCCTCTGTGGTTTCGGCGTTTAACTGAATGTTGGATTTTTTCTCGTCAGCGACGGATGTTTGACACATGAACTCGCGCCCACCAGGCTGATAGTCATGGCAGACGAAAATGCGTGTGGATTCCGGCTGGGCATAAATTTTTTTCGTAATGGAGTTGTACAACTCCTTGGCCGAGCCCCCGGGGAAATCACAACGGCCAGTACCAGAATCCGGCATAAACAACGCATCCCCGGTAAACAGAGCATCTTCAAAAAGATACGACGAACAAGCGGGAGTATGTCCCGGAGTGAAGAAAACTTTAAACTTTAAAGTCCCGGCGCTGACTTCTTCGTTTTCTTTTAACAGGCGATCAAAAACCTTGCCTTGGATGTCTGTGGTCTTTTCATCGAGATCATACATATCACGCCAGATCTTTTGAACGGTCGTGATACGCTCGCCGATACAAAGAGGCGCTTCCGGAAAGTGTGCTTTAAAAAACTGTGCGCCCGTTACGTGGTCTGCATGCACGTGAGTTTCAAGGATCATACGCGGAGTCAGGTTTTGCTCTTTGATATAAGCCAATACTGCTTCGGAGGACTTGTTGGATAGCTTGGAAGCCGCCGGGTCATAGTCCCAAACCGGATCAATCACCACCGCATCCAGGCTTTTTGGATCGTGCACGACATAGGTCACCGTCGACGTCGCGGGGTCAAAGAAATGCTTCACTTCAATTGCCATCAATTCCTCACTGTAAATAATGCCCAAATTCTAAGGGTACGGACTTACTTTTGGTAGCAAATGCGCGTCAGAGCAGAAGTTAACATAACCCGGCACAATTCAGATTGGCCCCACTGCAGAGTATGATAGAGTGATCCCATGAATAATTTTGCAGACTTTGCCCTGATTCCGTCCCTTACCAAAACTCTTAATTCATTGCGTATTACAAAACCCACTGAAATCCAGCGAAACACCATTCCGCTTTTGATGAGTGGTCAATCTGCTGTGGGCATTTCCGAAACAGGCAGCGGTAAAACTTTGGCTTATGCCCTACCGATGTTGCATTTACTAAAAGCCTTGGAAGACGAGGGGCATCCGGTCACTGCAGAATCCTCCCCGCGCGCTGTTGTTCTGGTTCCCACGCGTGAACTGGGTGAACAGGTTTCTAAAGTATTTAAATCTTTGACTCATGACACGCGTTTGCGCGTTCGCCCTGCATTAGGGGGAATGGCGATGGAGCAAGCTCGTCGCAACACTTCGGGCGTATTTGAGATTCTGCTTGCAACTCCGGGCCGCCTGTCCCAATTGATGGATGCTGATCAAATCAACCTGACTGATGTTTGTATGCTGGTATTTGATGAAGCCGATCAGATGATGGATCAGGGATTCCTGGATATCTCCAATAAGATTTACTATGCGTGTCCCCAGGACGTACAAACCGCGCTTTTCTCTGCAACCCTGTCAGCAAATGTGCAGGATTTGATCGAGGAAATTTTCTCGAATGCTGAGATCATTAAAAGTTCTGGCAGTGGTAAAGTTGTTAAAACTTTGACGACGAAAAACCTGGTAGTAAAAGATGGCAACCGCTGGGAGCAGTTGGATCGTCTGCTAAAACAAAAAATCGATGGCGGCACTATCCTGTTCGCTAACACCCGTGAGCAATGCGATAAGCTTGCCCAGGAAATGGAAGCCAAAGGTTATCCAGTCGCACTTTATCGTGGCGAAATGGAAAAAAACGACCGCCGCGCCAATTTAAAAAAATTCACCAAAGGCGAAATCAAATTCCTGGTCGCCACTGATTTGGCGGGACGTGGTTTGGATATCGAAAACGTAGACCGCGTGATCAACTACCACCTGCCGAAACAAATGGAAAATTACCTGCACCGTGCTGGCCGTACAGCCCGCGCCGGTCGTCAAGGTACTGTGGTAAATCTGGTTACTGAGCGTGACGAGCCGTTGATCAATAAACTGGAAGGCCGCAAAAATGCCACTGTGGATCGCGCGAAGTACAATTCGCATCCACGAGTTCAAGGCAAGCCAGGAAAAGCTCCAGGCAAAAACCTTGGCCCTAAAACTGGCGATAAAAAACCCGCTTCCGGCAAGCCTTCAGCGGGCAAGCCCTCCCACGGAAAACCTGCAAACGGAAAAGCTCCAGCTGGGAAGACGTCTTTTTCAAAATCCGCTTCAGGGAAACCAGCTGGCGGCAAACCGACAGCAGGCAAGCCCACTCAAGGCAAATCCGCGGGAGCAAAACCAGCCTCCCGCAAATCCCCATTCAAAAAACGCTAACACCAAAAGGTACGGACTTACTTCGCAAGTAGGATTGTACCTTTGCAGGTAAGTCCGTACCTTTTTGCAGAAGCAAATGCGCTGCGATAAGGAACAGGACCTGGCACCAAAAAAAAGCCCCCGGGTTTCCCCAGGGGCTTTTTGGTTTTTTACAAGTAGTTCGACACAAACTTAGTTTACGTCTTTGTAGTCAGCATCGATCACGTCGTCGTTGCCACCTTTGTTCTCGCCGCCTGGTTGGCCGCCACCTTGTGGGCCTGCACCGTCTGCACCTGGCTGAGCTCCTTGCTTTTTGTAAAGCTCAGAAGTCATTGTGTGAGTCAAAGATTGAAGCTTGTCGAAAGCTGCTTTCAACTCGTCAGCAGATGCGCCTTTGTTCTCAAGAACTTTTTTAGCATCAGCGATTGCATCGTTCGCAGTTTTAACTTCAGCCTCTGGCAATTGTGAACCAGAATCCTTGATCAACTTCTCAGTTTGGTAAACCAGGTTGTCCAGGTTGTTTCTGTTCGTCACTGCCTCTGCTTTTTTCTTATCTTCTTCTGCGTGACCTTCAGCATCTGCAACGGCTTGTTTGATTTCCGCTTCAGACATACCACTTTGTGCAGTGATCTTGATCTGCTGAACTTTACCAGAAGACATATCTTTCGCAGATACGTGCAAGATACCGTTCGCGTCCATGTCGAATGTTACTTCAACTTGAGGAACGCCACGTGGAGCTGGTGGAATACCCACTAGTTCGAAACGACCTAGTGTCTTATTGTCGCCAGCCATCTTACGCTCACCTTGAAGAACGTGGATGTCCACAGCAGGTTGGTTATCAGCTGCCGTCGAGAACACCTGAGATTTCTTAGTAGGAATCGCCGTGTTGCGCTCGATAAGCGGAGTCATCACACCACCCAAAGTTTCGATACCCAATGAAAGCGGAGTTACGTCCAGCAACAATACGTCTTTCACGTCACCCGCAAGTACGCCCCCTTGAACTGCTGCACCGATAGCAACAACTTCATCCGGGTTCACTGTGCGGTTTGGCTCTTTGCCGAAGAATTCTTTAACTGCTTTTTGGATTGAAGGGATACGTGTAGAACCACCCACCAATACAACTTCGTCAATTTCTGAAGCTTTCATGCCAGCATCAGCCAAAGCTTTACGGCAAGGCTCCATAGAGCGTTTTACCAGGTCTTCAGTCATTTGATCGAATTTTGCGCGAGTCAATTTCGTTTGCAAATGCTTAGGACCTGTTTGGTCTGCCGTGATGAACGGAAGATTGATTTCAGTCTCTTGTGCAGAGGAAAGTTCAATTTTTGCTTTCTCAGCCGCTTCTTTCAAACGTTGAAGAGCCATTTTATCGTTTTTAAGATCGATGCCCTGGTCTTTTTTAAACTCAGTGATCAACCATTCCAAAATAACTGTATCGAAGTTGTCACCACCCAAGTGCGTGTCACCGTTCGTCGAACGAACTTCAACTACACCGTCACCAACTTCAAGGATGGAGATATCGAATGTACCACCACCGAAGTCGAAGATAGCGATCTTCTCTTCTTTTTTCTTATCCATACCGTACGCCAATGCCGCCGCGGTCGGCTCATTGATGATACGTTTGATTTCAAGACCTGCGATACGACCAGCGTCTTTAGTAGCCTGGCGTTGAGCATCGTTGAAGTATGCTGGAACAGTAACAACTGCTTCAGTTACCGGCTCGCCCAAATAGTCTTCCGCAACTTTTTTAAGTTTACCAAGAACCGCAGCACCGATCTCTTCTGGAGATACGTTTTTGCCCTGAACTTTGAAAGCACAGTCATTGCCCTTAGCAACAACAGTGTAAGGAACCAGTTTGATTTCTTCAGAAATCTCTTCGAAACGACGACCGATGAAACGTTTCGCAGAGTAGATTGTATTCTCTGGATTCGTCACCGCTTGACGTTTAGCGATTTGACCCACAAGACGGTCACCGTCTTTAGTGTAAGCCACAACCGATGGAGTTGTGCGAGCGCCTTCTTCGTTCACAAGAACTTTGGCTTCTCCGCCTTCCATAATAGCGACGCATGAGTTTGTCGTCCCTAAGTCGATACCAATAATTTTACCCATGTTTGATTTCTCCTTAAATGCCCACCTGGATTTCGTAATCATCCCAGTGTCAGCCAATACCGTGGTAATTTATTAATTAAAGCTTGAATAACACAGGATAAATGTGGGTTCGGATGCCATTCCGTCAAGGTGAGGAATAAGAATTTTTACGGGCCCAAAACCGGGCTTTTTTGCTTAGTATTTTCAATTACTTAAGCCGGGCAATTTTAATGCTGGTGGACACCGCGGGCACCACTGGACTTGATGACGTCGATAATGTTACGCATCAAAACAAGTGCAGTCGCAGTTTTGACCAGATAATGAGCTCAAATTTTATGACGAGTTTTTAATAGAATTTAAGGATATCTTACGGACTTTTAACTCGTGTTAGCGTGCACTTGTGCGTAATGATGTTGCTTCGCTCTTCCCTTAAAAAAACATTAGTTCATTAAGAACAAGAGTCCCTCTAAGCCCTGGTGAAACCCTTCATTCCCAGGGCTATTTTTTTAACTGCAGCACTATTCCAGAATCGGATGTTTGCCGTGAACTTGATCTTTCGGCAAGGCATTGAAATGCCACCACTCGTGCTCCAGAACTTTGAAACCTTCATTTTCCATCAGATTTCTTAGAATCATGCGATTGCTAAACTGCAAATTTGAAAGTTCACCCGATTTTAAAAACTGAGGTTCTAATTTTGGCTGAGCCAGATCGCGGAAATCATCAAAGCCCGTCCCCATGTCCAAGTAATCCCCGTCACGCTCGCGCAGACTTAAATCCATGGCCATACCGAAATTATGCAACGACCCCGGAAACGGTGGCGCCACATAATTCTGAAAAGGCGTGCCTTCCAGATGTTTATAAAATTCAGCCTGAATACTGCGCGGACGAAGCGCATCCCAAATAAGAAACTTCAAAGTTGGATGTTTCTTCTTAAGATTATCACAAGCCCGCATGAACATTTCATATGCGACCGGAGAAACAAAACAGCGATCAAAGCCTTCATACACATCCCGCTGCATGAAGTTGTCGGCGGTCGCATATTTCAGCTCCAATGACACTTGTTCAGAGTCTTTGATCTCGCGAAAGTTTTTTTCAATCCATTCAAGTTGCTGGGCAAAAGATGTCATGGATTCACTTTACAAGGATTCATATTTCGATCAATGATTAATTCTTCAGGGAGGCCGCGATGATTCCAAAGTTCGAAGTATGGATTATTATCCAAAAACCCGTTACTGAAGTTTTTAATGCCGTTTATGACAATAAGAAAATCAACTCGTACTTTGTAACCAAGCAAGCCTCGGCACCTTTGAAAGAAGGCGAAACCGTACAGTGGGAATTCGCTGATTTTCCCGGTGCTTTTTCGGTTAAATCCAAACAAGTTATACAGGATAAGTTGATTGTCTTTGAATGGCCAAACCCAGCGGGGGGCTGGAATAGCGTGGAATTTCATTTTGAATCTTTAAATGCCCAGGAAACCAAAGTGAAGGTCATTGAAACCGGATGGGCCGACTCCGATGAAGGCATCAGTGCCTCCTATGGCAACTGCATGGGCTGGTCGCAGATGATCTGCGCCATGAAAGCCTACTTGGAGTACGGAATTAATTTACGTAAAGGTGCTTACAAGGCGCTGGCGGGCGCCTGAACTTTGCGTTTTTCCCAATAGCGATACAGCGACACGATTTCGTTGCTGGTCAGAATCGGCATGGCTTCTTTCAGCATGTCATCAGACCAGTCCCACCACTTCATTTCAGCAAGCATCGAGATTTCTGGATCTGAAAATCTTTTTCTGACGACTTCACCGGGGCTGCCGACGACGATGGAATAAGGCTCGACATTTTTTGCCACCATGGTTCTGGCACCGATAATGCTGCCGTCCCCGATCCGCACGCCTGGCATAATCATCGCTTCGGTTCCGATCCACACGTCATTACCGATCACGGTATCGCCTGCAGGACGATAGGAATTTTGCGCAGATGCAAAAACCGGATTGTTGGTGATAAACGCGAACGGATAAGTGGAAATCCATTCTTTACGATGGCCTTGATTGCCGCCCATTAAAAAAGCTGCGCCGGAACCGATCGAGCAGTACTTACCCACAATCAACTTATCCACATCACTGCGATCGCGCGGAAGATACCAGGCGCACTCGTCAAAAGAGTGACCATGATAGTAGCCGGAATAATAGCTGTGCTCGCCAACAATAATGTTTGGATGAGTGGTTTGTTCTTTTAGAGTTTTTCCGGCGAATGGTGATGCGAAATAGTTGTTTTCCATGCCTTAAAGGAAAGCAGCTGGGAATTAAAACATCAAGCAAACTCCGCTAAGTCCTGCACAGTACAGTTTCTTAGAAGCTTACTTGGGTAGCAGTCCCTTCGGACCCGGTAATTTCTTAGCCAGTTTTACCAGGAAATAAACAACGGCACAGGACGCAAAAGCTGCCGTCCCTAACCCCCCGCCGATTCCTTTTGCTAAGGGAATTAGAAAAGTAAAGACCATGGAATAAACTATGCTGGCAATCAGCACTCTTTTCCAGCCAAACCGGGATTTATCAGTCATGCCGACAAAGGTGGCTCCAAAGAAAGCTCCTTGAAGTGCCCCATCCCAGTTGATTCCTGAAAGCTGCAGGAAAACCACAAACAGCAAAGTTGGAAATGCCGAAGCTCGCACTGTGGGCCAGTGTTTTTTGTGAATTAAAAAATAAGTCGTCTGCGCGCTGACCACCGAAACGGCCATGACTCCTGCGAGTGTCATACCATCACCTTTAACGCCAGTCCCAGAAGTGACGAGATAAAGGCGATCAGCCCCAAACGACCACCCATGCCCTTGAAGTACTGACTCATGACCAGATAAATAAGACTGCCGATAGCAGAAACCAACAGAATTTGCCAAAACCCCTGCTGAGTGATTTTTGAGCCCATGGCCACAAAAGCGCCCATATAGATATTTGCATGCACATGAGTGCTTTCAATTCGTTTGGTATCAGGAATGAAAGTCCCTAGTAGGCCCGTTAATGCCGCAGACGCCACCACCGAAAATTCCAGTTGTGCCTGGAAGAAAAAGCACGTCATGCACCCCAATAAAAAAGTGCCAAACTTAAAGAGCCAAAGCTGAATGTAGTGCGCGGATTGTTTCATTCGTTATATTTTTTATTGGAACCTTTTGCAGTTTCCACAGGGTACTTGGCAGCGTTTTTTTGCAACTTTCGCTGCATTGCTGTTGTCAAATCGATCTGATTTAATTGCGCAAATCTTAGCACGAAAAAGAAAACGTCTGCTAATTCGTCAGATACTTTTTCTTTAAACTCTGCCGACTGCATTTTTTCCTGAATCTGGGCTTCAGACTTAAAGCGAAATAGATCCAGAAGTTCATTGGACTCAGTGGACATCCCGATGGCCAGATCTTTTGGCGGATGGAATTGATCCCAGTCCCGCTCTTCACAGAATTTTTGAATGGCTTTGATCATTTCAGATAAAGAATCCGGGGACGTCATGCTTTTCTCCACAGGGGTTTTGCTTTTAGCACCTTACTGTAGATGGGACAATTCTTATCATGGGCACCAGCCAGATAACCGGCACTTACCAGAAATTCATTCACAATTTCGCCACCCGTGAACTTGAAAGTCTTTTTAAACAGCTTTACCCATTCAGCTTTAGAAAGAGGATGTTGCAAGGCTAACCACTTTTGGAAAGAGCCGTGTTCTTTTTGCAGCTTTAAAATGGTTTTGGCGTTTTCAATCGCCGCATTGATCTTAAGGCGATTACGAATAACTCCAGGATCATTCATCAAGCGTTTGCGATCGGCTGCCTTGTATGCCGCCACTTTTTTGATATTAAAGCCATGATAGGCCTTACGGAAAGTATCCTGCTTTTTAAGAATCGTTTCCCAGCTAAGCCCCGCCTGGTTGATTTCCAAAATCAAACGGCAAAACAATTCATTGTCGTCATGAATCGGAAAACCATAGGATTTATCGTGGTAGGGTTTATGGATCGCACATTTTTCTTCGGACATATGCTTGATAGCGCGGCAGTAAGACATCTCGACCTCAATAGCTAAATCCTATCGCTTTTGTGTACATTTACAATTTCAATTATGCCGTTCACCCGCTACAATTTTCCTAAGCGAGCAGGAGTTCTATCATGGCAGCACAAATCGAAATGGGACTGGATACTTTTGGCGATGTCACTCAGGACCTTAATGGTAAAAACCTGCCCCAGGCTCAGGTCATTCGCAACGTGGTGGCCGAAGGTGTTTTGGCTGATCAGTTGGGATTGGATTTTTTCGGCGTCGGCGAACATCACCGCGATGACTTTGCAGTTTCAGCTCCTGAAACCGTTCTTGCTGCGATTGCCGCGCAAACTAAAAAGATTCGCCTGGGCTCTGCCGTCACAGTATTAAGTTCAGATGATCCTATTCGTGTGTTTCAAAGATTTTCCACCATAGATGCGATTTCAAATGGGCGCGCGGAAGTGATTATGGGGCGTGGCTCTTTTATCGAGTCCTTCCCGCTTTTTGGTTTTGATTTAGAGCAATACGAAGAGTTGTTCGAAGAAAAGCTGGATCTGTTCGCGCAAATTCTAAAAGGCAATCCGGTGAACTGGAGTGGCAACACCCGCGTTCCAGTTGCGAATCAAAGTGTTTTTCCCCAGACGGAAAACAAACCTCTGCGCACCTGGATCGGTGTGGGTGGAACTCCAAAATCGGTGCTTAGAGCGGCTCACTATGGTTTTCCGTTGATGCTGGCAATTATCGGCGGTGATCCGAAGCAGTTTAAACCCTTTGTGGATCTTTATTATAAATCCCTGACTCAGTTTAATCAGAAGACTCAACCAATCGGGGTTCACTCCCCCGGCTTTATTGGAAAAACTGACGAGGAAGCGAAAGAAACCATCTGGCCCCACTATCGCACGATGATGAATCGCATCGGCCGTGATCGCGGTTGGCCACCAATCACGAAAGAGCAGTTTGAACATCAAATTGGACCGGAGGGTTCATTGTATGTCGGCTCCCCTGAAACAGTCGCTAATAAGATTGCGACCACGATCAAGTATCTTGGCGTTGCACGCTTTGATTTGAAGTACAGCTTAGGCACTTTACCCCATGAAGACTTGATGAAATGCATTGAACTTTACGGCAATAAAGTCGTCCCTTTGGTGCGTGAAAAGCTGTCTCGCGGAGGATGACCGATACCTACTTAAGTACTTAAAAAGTGGGCACTTTTTTGACGTTCCATGTGTCTCCCTTGTAATCCCCGGGAAACACCGCACCCCTTCGTCCAGACTTCGGCTTGAATTGAGTCAAATGACAAAGATTTGGTTCTGACTCCAAACCCCTCTGCTATTCTTAAAAATGAGTCGTGTTCCGGTATTGGGGGATGAAATTGAAACAGACCATCATCGCTAAATTTAAACGTATTGGCGTTAAACCTGCCGCTTTACTTGTCGGTGCCACGGTAACGATCTTTTCGTTTCAAAACTGTGGCGAGGGCTTTACGGTTATTAGTAGCCTGCAGGGCATTGAAGGCACCAATCAACCTGAATATGTAGACGAGTCTACAGACGTCACCGCTGGTAAACAGCTCTACGCACAGAACTGTGCGGGCTGCCACGGAGCTTTCGAAAACTCCACGGTATCCGGTAAATCCTTAATTGATATCAAAACTGCGATTGCCAACACTCCGCAGATGTTTGCCTTCCAAGCACTTGCAGATTCTCAGTTGGAGCTTATTGCTCTGGCACTGAATCCGGGTTCTCCAGGCACAACTACTCCGACACCGTCGCCGTCTCCTTCACCAACTGTGACGGCTTCTCCTTCGCCTACGGTGTCTCCAACTGTGAACCCTTCTCCGTCACCAACAGTTTCTCCGACGGTTTCTCCGTCACCAACGGCAACGGTAAGTCCATCGCCGACTGTTTCGCCGTCGCCGTCGCCATCACCTTCTCCGTCTCCTTCACCGACAACTTCGCCGGTGCCAGCGAACAACTTCGCCTGCCAACCGGGTGAAGACCCAGGGATTCGTGATCTGCGCCGTATGTCGCGTCGTGAATACCTGCAAACGATGAAAGTCCTTTCTTATGGAAAGGTTTCCATCGATTCCTTGCAAACAGATATCGATAATTTGCCAGCAGACGTCGTGACTGGCGTGTTTGATACAACGGACATGTCCGTATCAGCAGCCCACATCGAAGCGCACATGACTTTGGCAAAGAAAATCGCCGGTCTTTTCGCTGCAAGCTCCACTTGGAGATCTTCGGCAATGGGCAGTTGCAGTAGCATGACCGATACCTGCTGGAATAACTTCTTTAATGGTTTTGGTCGAATGGCTTTCCGCCGCCCGATGACGACGTCAGAGAAACAGCTTTACAAGGATCTTTATAATTCTGAGTTCGGTGGAAATCTGACTGACGGCTTAACGGTTGCGATTATGGCGATCCTGCAGTCTCCAAATTTCATCTATAAAGTTGAAATCAACGGTACGGCGGTTAACGGCCGCGAAGACCTGGTAAAACTAACTGACTATGAACTCGCTTCCCGTATTGCGTTCCTGGCAACAGGCCGTGGCCCCGACAACGCCCTGTTGACTGATGCCGCGAATGGCACACTGGCTACAGCTGATGGCTACAAAACGGTGGTGAATCGCGTGTTTGCAACTGCTGAATCCAAAGAGCACGTTGGCGAATTCTATGGCCAGTGGTTGGGTGTGAACCGTATGCCGTCTTCGAATCACTCGACTTGGTTCTTAGGCAACGTACCGCGCGCTTCTATTCAGCCCGAAGCGATTCAAGAGGTGAAAGACTTCACAAACTATTTCACTTACACAGTGGCTGGTACTTATAAACACTTGATGGCATCAACAGACACCTTCACGCAAGGTAATGCGTTAACGCAAATCTACGGTGCTGCGAAAGGTGTGGCACTTTCAAATGCAGAACGCGCAGGGATTATGAGCCGCGTGGGCTTTATGTTCAGCCCGACCGACAATACAAGCCTGGTGCATCGTGGACTTGTGGTGCGCAGAAATATTCTTTGTGACTCCATTCCGCTTCCAACAATTGGACCGGATGAAAAGGATCTGTTTGCTCCACCAGTACCAGATCCATCGCAGTCACAACGTCAGCAAATTGAAACCCGCACTTCACCGGTTCGCTGTCAGGCTTGTCACTCCCTGATCAATCCCATGGGATTTGTTCTGGAGAACTACAACGCCTTCGGTAAGTACCGCACAGTCGAAAGCATTTATGATTCAACTGGAAAAGTGCTTGCCACTCACCCAGTGAATGCCCGCGTGAAACCAAATATTGAATCCGCAAACGACCCTGAAGTGAATGGCCCTGCAGAAATGGCTCACGCTATTGCGAACTCTTCCCGTGGTCCGGCTTGTATGGTTAAGCAATGGGGTACTTATACGATGGGTCGTGCGATCACGGCTGCGGATAACTGCTCTATGAACACCAGCTTCTCGCAGTTGACGGACCCGTCAAAACCGAGCTCGAGCGGTGACTACCCAGGTACAATTTTAAATATGATTAAATCGCCAGCGTTTGATGCAAACTTCCGTTTGCGTAAACGTGGGGCCCTTTAAGAGGTTCGTATGCATTGGAATAAGTTATCACGTCGCCAGTTTTTAAGAGGATCCGGGACCTTTGCTTTGGCCCTGCCTTTTCTGCCTTCCATGCTGCCTTACGCGGAAGCACAAACGGGTCCTAATCTAAAAAAACGCTTTATCGCCATTCACAATGGTCACTGTCAGGCCGTTGAGCATTGGTTGCCAGATCCAGCCAAGTTCAATTGGACTGAGTCGCAAACTTACGCCCGCCAAGTGGCTTTGTCGGCCATTCCAGGCGCGATGTCACCGGTTTTAAATACGCAGTTCGATGCGCTTCGTTCGAAGCTGACAATCCTGTCCCGTCTGGATCCACTTTCAAAAACTCCGAATCACAATGCCGAGTGTATGTTGACTGGTGGTGTGGTCAGTGAAGCGGTTTCCAGTATTGACCAGGTTATTGCGAAATTCCTGTACGGCGGCTCGCCGTTAAATTTGTATGTGAAGTCTGTCGATGACGGTAACTACAATGGGGCGTCGCAAATGAGTGTTCTGAACAAACAATACGTTCAGGGACAATTCAACCCATCTGCAGTTTTCTCAAGCATGTTTGGGACGACAACTTCTCCAACCACGCCGACTGCTGATCCGAACAAGCTTACTCGTCGTGATATCCTGGTGGCTGATAAAGTTTATGCTGAATACTCGGCCCTGCGTTCGAATCGCCGTCTGTCCAAAGATGATTTGGCCCGCGTTGAACAACACATGGCCTTGATCACGGACCTGCAAAAGAAATTAAATTCCAGCATCGTGACTCCGGCACCAACTCCGGTTGCGTGCACCTCACCAAGTGGTCCGACAAGCTCCCCTACGAAATCTTCAAATCCTGCGGATTTCCAGGTGGTGATTGACCAGATGTTTGATGTGATTGAAGTGGGTGTTAAATGCGGCAAAATCCAAGTGGCTACTTTGATGATGCACGTATACGACTATTTCAGTGGTTCGGTGAACTTCGTTCCAGGTATCACGGGTTCAAATCGTTTCCATGAGGACATCAATCACGCAGGCACTGATGAGCTTCGCGCGATGAAGCTTGCTATGATGACTTTCTTTGCTAATCGCGTGGCGCGCTTCCTAACTAATATGAATACGGTGGAAGACACTAACACGGGAGCGACTTACCTGGATAATTCCCTGATTTTCTGGGGCAATGACCAAGGTACAACCAAGAACACGAATGCCCACAACTCTGTGAACAATCCGGTGTTGTTAGCTGGTAGTGCTGGTGGATTTCTTAAGCCAGGTCGTCACATTGATTACGGTCCGTCGTATGGTTCTACTCGCCGTCCAATTGGTGGTGATGAGAGCGCTTACAAACGCGGCCGCCCTTACAATCAGCTATTGATCACAATCATGCAGGCCATGGGCATGCAGCCAGCAGACTATGAGGTTGGCACGACTCAAGGTTATGGTGTGTATGGTGCGCTTGAGAGCTCCTACACGTACTTGGGTGTGAATCATCGTCGCGAGATCCTGCCTTTGATCACGGGTTAGGCTTTCACAAAATCAAAACTCTTTTAGAGGGGCTTTAGCAATAAAGCCCCTTTTCTTTTTCCAGTTAAGTATCTTTAATAGATCCTATCAATCACTTTTTGATCCGAAACTTGCATTTTAGTTTCAAAAAATGATACCTTCTGAATGCCTCTTGTCGGACTGCTTTTTACAGACGATTCTGCTTTCACACCCACCCCACTGAAAAAGGAGGAAGTATGAAAGCATTAATTCATTGGCTGTTTTTCTCAGGTCCTTCAATTGAAGACATCGCCATTTTGGAAAAAGAATTCGGCGAAGGATACCAGCACTGGAGTGATGACTATGGATATTCAGATTCAAAAAATAAAATCTGTTCTTAAGGATCAGCTTAAAAAACGCAAGATGACTTACGAAGACCTGGCGGAGGAGCTGGAAGTTTCAGTTCCCACCATCAAACGCTGGATGGGCGATCATGATCTGGGTCTGAACGATCTTTTTAGAATCTGCGAAATTCTGGAACTGAACTTATCCGATTTGCATGCCCTGTCCGCGAATGCAAAAGCCTCACAAAGTCCGACCCGCCTTTCTGATGAGCAGCAAAAGTTTCTGGTTAAGAACATGAACTATCTGGCGTTCTTTATGCAAATTCACGATGGCAAAACGCCCCAGGAAATTGCGGAGCGCTATAAGCTAACAAAGTTGTCGGTCGATAAATATCTGGTGAAGCTTGAAAACCTGGGGCTGATCAAAGTGACTGGTAAACTTCGTGTGAAGTCCACCTTCGATGGTCAGGTGAACTTTGGCGACGGCATCCTTTCCAAGACTTATTACAAGCGCTGGATTGATGGCACCGGAAACTTCTTTGCAAACGTGATCACAGATGCGCTGACCAACGAAGCTTCGGTCGACGCTAAGACTCGCGATCACAAATCCTTTGCGACCTACTCCATTCAGACCATCAAGCTGACTCAGGAAAGTTATACGAAATGGGCTACGGAGGCGCGAGCAGCCATCGTGCAACTTCATTCCATTAGTAAAATTGAAGAGAAAGCTTATTCCGCGGATAAATTAGTTACGGCAGTGATTTTAAATGCGCACGCCTCTTTACCGCCGGATTCAAAACGACTTATGGAGATCGACGAGATCGCTGGGAAAATCGAAAATATTTAAGTATTGTATCGCACCGCACCCCCAAAAGGTACGGCGTACCTTTAGAACGGAATCGAAAGTCCCGCGGTCACGGTGGTTTGATTATACTTATCTACGTACTGGGGCATATTCTGATAGACCGCATCTGATTCTGACTTGCCTTCAGTGTAGGTGCGATAGGCACCTTCGACGTTAATGGATAAATGCCTGAATACCAAAAACCCAATCCCCGCACGAACCGCTGTTCCAGTGATTTCATCTTTCTTGGTGGCATTCGGCTGAGTGATGTTTAATTTGTCGGTAAAGTTATATCCCACCCACAAATTCCAACGCCCCATCCACATCCCTAAATCTGCACCGATGGATTCGCGTTCAAATTTATCTTCGTGGGTGTCGTATTTAATCTTGCCGCCGGAGGCCGCCATGTACTCGCCTGCTATCCACGCGCCATTCCCAAAGACCCATCCCAATCGTGCTCCGTAGGAAATGCTGTCTGAACTTTGGCCATCCAGCTTGGCAACTCCTTCAAGGGCCTGACCTGCTGGCGTGTATTGGATATTTGTGGAGCCTGAGACCTCATAGGCCACCATGGGTTCAAATAAAACCATGGCGTTAGCATTGATGGCGAATGCGGTCGTGAAAATTGCCAGAGCGTATTTCATTGAGGTCCCCCGTGATGTTTCATTTTGAGACTAAATCTTGAATATTTCGTCTAAGAAATTTTCAAATACACCTTTGGTCCAGGCTGGTTTCGGCCGATAAATTAATCAGCTGTTAGTAACGGGTAAGGAAATCAAATGATCAAAGTATTGTCTTTAAGCATTGTCGGACTTTCCATCATGGGAGCTTTCATTTCTTTCTCTCCAGCTCACTCCCCTGAATTCAAAATTGAAGTAACGCAAAAGTCTGCGTTTAAAACCGAAGGTGCCTGCATGTCACGAATCCTGGACAAAGCCCCGCGCATCGCTGCTAAAGAAGGATGCCGCCTGGGTTAAAAAAGCAAAAGGCCTCTGTTCGGGAGGCCTTTTTTATTTCTGCTATTTGAACTCGATGGGCTTTGCTTTTTCCTGCATGGCCTCCGCCATCCAAAACTGCACGCCGTGATGATCCTGGATGTTTTTCATGTACTGCTTAATCATCGGATCGTTGATTTTAATTCCATAATTAATAAAACGAAAAACTACGGGCGCAAAAAACGCATCAGCAATGCAGAACTCGCCAAACAGGAAAGGTCCTTCGCTGACCTTTAGGGCGTCCTTCCACATTTTGATAATGCGGTTGATTTCCGCGCGCGTTCCATCGGTCAAATGTTTGACCGGCTGAGTGCGTTTTAAATCCATGCTTAGGTTTGTGCGAAGATTTGAGAAGCTTGAATGCATTTCAGCGGCGTAACTGCGTGCCAGGGCGCGAGTGCCCGCGTCTTCGGGCCATAGCTGTGCTTCAGGGGAAAGTTCGTTCAGATATTCAGCAATCGCCAAAGAATCCCAAATCACACGCTTACCTTGTTTTAGTACCGGAACTTTTCCCGAGTCGGTGTACTTGGCAATTTGTGCTGATGTATTTTTGTCATCAAGCTTGATGTTGATTTCCTTAAATGGAAGTCCCGATTGAACCGCCACCAGCCACGCGCGCATGGACCATGAAGAATAAGTTTTATCGCCAATCACTAGATCAAAAAATGGTTTGTCGCTGTGCACATGAAACGCCACTACAAAACTCCTTGGTTAGTTAACGGTTTTCTTACGGTCGGTCGCAAAAGTACACCAATTTAATTGGTACAACGGTTGCATTTGTGAGTTCTTTGCCTGGAGGAGAAGCCATAATGAAACCACTGTGTCTGATTTTGAGTTTAATAATGTCGTTCGGTACGGCCCCCGCTTTTGCGTCGCGCGTTAGTTGTAGTGCCCGCGATAAGGGATGGGAAGAACATTGGGGAGGCCACGACAGTTGTGGATCTTGCCAGGCAAAACATGGCGACTGCGTTGAAACTTGTTCTCTGGAATACTCTACCTGCGAAGCTGTGGGTACAGACTATTTGGGAAATCAAATCCGAGTTAAAGGTGCCGGCGATGACCGCTGGAATGCAGAACAAGTTGCAGTGAATCTTTGCCAGCGTAACTTTGCAAACTGCACAGTTGTAAGCTGCAACAACGAAGCAGAAACAGTCTCTTCTCGCTACTGCCCAAAACGCCCGGAACCACCTCCAGCACCAAAACCAAATCCTCGTCCACCGGCTCCGGCACCAAAACCACCGGCACCGGCACCGAAACCGCCTGCGCCAGCACCAAAGCCTCCAGCTCCAAAACCGAAGCCACCAGCTCCGGCTCCGAAACCACCAGCGCCAGCTCCGAAGCCACCGGCTCCGGCTCCGAAGCCACCGGCTCCAGCTCCGAAGCCACCGGCTCCAGCGCCGAAGCCACCAGCGCCAGCTCCGAAACCACCGGCTCCAGCTCCGAAGCCACCGGCTCCAGCACCAAAGCCACCGGCTCCAGCTCCGAAACCGCCAGCTCCGGCTCCGAAGCCACCAGCTCCGGCGCCAAAGCCACCGGCTCCAGCTCCGAAACCGCCAGCTCCGGCTCCGAAACCGCCAGCTCCAGCTCCGAAACCACCGGCTCCGGCTCCGAAACCGCCTGCGCCTCATCCTGGTAAACCAGGCGGACCTGGCGGTCCCGGCAAGCCGGGAGGCCCTAGTCGACCTGGTCCCGGTAAGCCCGGCGGCCCGGGTGGCCCTGGCAAACCAGGCCCGCGTCATATGAATTTGGAAACTTCTGAACTGATTCAAGTTGAAGGGAACTAAAAAATGAATGCACTAAGACTGACACTGATTACTTCCAGCATTCTGATTTCAAATTTTGCTTTCGCAAAACCAGTGACCGTTAAGGATTGGTCATTGGATGACACGAGCTCCGTGTGTGTCGCCTCCACAACTCGTGTGGCGAATGGACAGAGCTACCGCTTTGAATTGCGTTTAGAAAAATCTGGCAACACTCCGTTGGAAGCGCACATTCGTGACGCTTCAGGGGCGGTGAAAGGATTTCGCTTCACCACAGAAGTTAAACCCATCCAAAGCTTTGCCTTCATCCCATTGCAAAACGCCGACGGCTCCGTGTCCTTCTGGCAAGTGCCCACCGATACCAATGCTTTAGTTTCCTATATCAAACGTCAAACCCGCCTTTTGGTACAAGGCCTTGCGCAAAACCAGCCAACCAAGGCCATTGATTTTTCCTTGAGAGGCTCCAGCGACATCGTTGATGCCTTGGCCACTCAATGTGCTAGTGGCAAAGCCCTGGTTTCTGTGGATTTTGAAAAATTCTTTGTCCCTGCGATGACAGCGACAATGGATCCTTTGAAATTCACTGCAGAACAATCAGCTCACCTGCGCTCCCTGTATCAGGATTCTGTGAGTGCCAACACACTGAAAGCAACTTACCAACGTCAGTTGACGGCGCTGAACTCCCAGTACGCAAAACAGATTCAGGAATTGGGTCAGGTCACAGGCTCCCTGGATCAATTGACGACTAAAGAGTTGGTTAGCTTAAGAAGCCAAAAAGCTTCCCTTGAACAAAAAATCCAGTCTTTGGATCAACAAATCCTTACGCAACAAAACCTGATCAACTCCAAAGAGTCGGAAGTTGTACAGGCGAATGCGGTTTACGACGATGCCTGGAAAGTGTTGGCTCCGTTTGAGGCTGAACACCAACGTCTGAATGCTCTGGCGCAAAATTCCAAAACTGATCTGACAAAATACCAAGGTCAGCTATCAAATATTGATCAGGGTATTCAAAGCAGACAGTCAGAACTGTCCAGCGCACAAAATCAGGTATCAGCATTGGGCCGCCGCCTATCGCAACTGGATGGCGAAATCCAAACCGCTCGCCAGTATGCGAATGCGACTGATTCCATCTATCGCGGCTTTGACTACAACCGCGAGCGACATGACCGTATTCAGTGGCATCCGATCACAGAGTATTGCCGCCGCGGTGGCAGTGAGTATTGCAATAGCCTGATGAACAAAGTCAGTAACTTTGCAGAGACTGAAACCTACAACATTCAAAACCGCTTAAGCCAAAACGTAAATGTGACTCGCAATGATCTGGATGCAAAAATGCAGTCCTACACGACAGTTGCGAATCAAATTAACGACTACCAAAATAACGTGATTCCACGCCTGCAGGATCAAATCGCAGATTTGCGCAACCAGCGTCCTTCGATCGAATCCGCGGTTTCCCGAACTCGTGACGAAGTGACAAACCGTACAGCAGCACTGCAGTCCTATGATCAAAGAGTCGGTTACGCTGCGAAAAAAGCTGACGTTAATGCGAAGGCCGCAACCGTGGTTGCCCGTCAGAACGAGTTGAAATCTTTGGAACAGACTCAGGTTGGTTTCCAATCGACGCGAAATCAGTCCCTGGCCGGTCTTTCTGCCACAGACAAAAAGATCCAGGATGTTCTGGCTAAAATTCAGGCCACTCAAGGCCGGGAGTCTGAGCTGAACAAAGTCCTGGCGCCTTACTTTACAGAGAAAACCCGCATCTCGAGTGCCATCACTGAATCCACAAATCTGATTAACTATAATAAGTCAGAATTTGCAGCGATCATCAGCGGAAACTAAAATGATTAAAGGCGGAGCAGTTGTTCCGCCTTTCTTATTTAGTCATGTTTGGATTTGGACAAGATTGAAAAATTACTCTGCGCATTCACATAAAATGCGAAGAGTTGTTAAACGAATGACGCCCCTGGACTTAACATTTGGCAATTAGTATTTGCAACTCAAACGCCAATGGGCCAGAACATTGGTCAAGATTAACCGCATATAAGTGATCAATATGGGATCGCGTTTCTACCGGGCACCGTAAACGCCTGTCTATGAGAGGTAACCATGAAAGCAATGCTTTCCACAGTTCTAGTTGTTTGTTCGATTTTCTTCGCAATCTCGGGCAATGCCGCTTCCCTATCCCAAGGAATTCCATACTACGGTGAAGAATTTTACCAAGACCTGGCAAATGGCGCATCTAACGGTGCTTTGATTGCTCGTCTTCAAAACATTCTTCGCAGCCAGCACAAACAAGTGCCAGGCAAATACGATCAGATTTCTGAGCACTGCTCTGGCGAAGGCTGCTACCAACATATCTCTTTGGGTTATGACGGTGCACGTGCCTGGTTGATGGGTACTTTCTATTTGACTCAAGTAAACGGTCACTACGCAGTTTCTGACGTTTATTGTGGTGTTCTTCGTTCAGAAGAAGAATTCCCAGCTTCTCGTGGCCCAGCTCCGGGTAAATATCCAGATGGCAACATCGTGAACACAGAGCACACTTGGCCACAAAGCCGTTTCTCAGGCCAGTTCAACACAGGAATGCAAAAATCTGATTTGCATCACTTGTTCCCGACAGATAACGAGTTGAACTCTATTCGCGGTAACAACGAATTCGGTGAAGTGGCCCGTGAATCTAAAAAACTAAAATGCCCGGTTTCTCGTTTCGGTAAACCAGCTCAAGGTGGCAACGACGTTTTCGAACCACCACAAGCTCACAAAGGCAACGTGGCTCGCGCATTGTTCTACTTCTCTGTTCACTACAGCCTGCCAATCAGCCCACGCCAGGAAGCATTCCTACGTAAATGGGATAAAGAAGACCCAGTGGACGAGGAAGAAATGGCTCGCAACAATGCGATCCTGACGGTTCAAGGGAACCGCAACCCTTTCATCGACTACCCTGAATTGGTAGACAAAATCAGCAAGTTCTAATTAATGAAAAGCCAGAGGAAACTCTGGCTTTTTTTATGTGCAAGCACTGTCTTGTTTTTCTCGATTCCCGTCTCAAAATCGGGTCAAAATCCCATTAATTTCGCACGATTTGATACAAGTCCTATTTTGACCCGGCCCAAAATAAATCAAACATAAACTTATATATAAAAATACCGATAAGTTACCCATGGAAAATCGAATCAAGGATGACGAGACTCCGGGGGACCTCTAGATGAGCAAGTTATTCAATAACAAGAAAATGCCTGCTTACACTCCCCTGCAAATACCTATCTACAGGGAAAAGCGCTACATACTGCTTTTGCCGTCGGCAATTCTGGTGGTGTCGGGATTGGCACTGGTTACTCTGTGCCCGATCAAAGATGCGCAGGAGCCAGTGAAGATATTTTCCAGCCAGGCGAAAAAACAAACGCTGAAGAAAACGAAGATTGCGAATAATACAAAACCGATGCGCTCGCCAAGCTCTATCACCAAATAAAAAAAACGCTCTTCTCCGGGTTTAAATCGGAAAAGAGCGCAATTCGAAAAAACTAGTTACAGTATTTGCCCCAAGTGTTGCCAAGTTTGTCGCCAACACCGATGTGCAATGATGCACTTCCATAGTGACCGATCGCACGGATACGACCGGCTTTACGCATTTTGCAAAGTTCTTTAAAGGCAGTATTTGCCGTCGAGTTACTTGCAAAGCGCACGTCCACGGAAGTTCCGTAAGGATGGCGACCTGCTGCCCCGCCCACGTTTTTATTGTAGGGCTCTGGACGCCACCAGTTGTAAATCTGGCTGACCTTCAAACCTTTTGCCTGAAGATCTTTAATAACCTTCACCGCAGAGATTGGATACTTCCATGTAGTCTCATTCGGATGAATCAGAACATGGGCTTGGCTGGAACCATAGGTACATCTGAAAGTATTTTTACTGCTTGGATTCGGGCGAATCAATTGAGCGCACCAGGAAGAGTTATCTGTTTCAGCAGCACATTTTGCCAAAAACTTTTCCTTCTTACTTAAACCCAAATCCACCGAAGACTCCTGGGAGTTGGATGCTTTCACGCAACCTAACGCCAAAAGTTCGTCATCGATTCCCTCATCTGAAGTTTCTGAATGATCATGACCGTCGTCTTGTGTCTGATCGTTTACCAAGTGATCCACGATGTCTTCAGAATCAGAATCTGTCGTGTCCGTAACATTTTGTGAATCTTCATTGTCGATCGCAGTCTGTTCGTCACCGCCATCGATTGTCTGAACATTTTCTGAATGGTCTGCGAGTTGGTACTCACTGTTGTCTGCTCGTTGACAAGAAATAGAAAACATTCCAAGAGCTGCGATTAGTGCCGTACTGAATAAAATCCTTTTATTCATTTTTCTCCCTCTGGCGCGTTTTTGTGCGCAATAACAGAAGGGTAACCTTGCCAAACTGCAACTTTGGAAAATGAATGACAGAACAGCAAAGAACTGGTGTTAGGTTCGGCGACTAAGGTTTGGAATCTTTCCTGAAACCATAATTAACTCAGTATTTTAGCGATGGTTGATATTTAGATTGAGGTCTGGTAGGATTAAACCAGAATGAATTTTTCAATTGTTAGACCTTCTTATATTTCCAAAACGCTTCCACCTCAGTGTGGATTGGTTTTGAAGTTTATTTCTTAAGCCGCAGAGTCAGCCTCTGTGGCTGGTCATTTTTTATTTCTATAAATTAAATCCAAAATTTAAACCGCTCTCAAAGGAGTAATAGGTATGGAAAACCTTCCATCACTCGTCATCACACACGATGACTATCACAAAATTTCAGCTATTCTTTCATTTGCCAAAGCCTCTGTTGCTGAACAATTAGAAGAAGAACTGGGTCGCGCCCGTTTGGTTTCTAACGAGGAACTTGGCCAGGACATTGTTGCCATGAATTCGACCGTGACGTTCGTTGATTTGGATACAGACAAAGAACAAGCCGTTACTTTGTGCTATCCAAACGATGCCAATATCGAAGAAAACAAAGTGTCCATTCTGGCGCCAATCGGTGCAGCGTTGATTGGTCTTCGCGTGGGTCAGGAAATCTCCTGGCCGTTAGCTGATGGCAAAATCAAACGCATCAGCGTGCGCTCAGTAACGCAGGGTTAACACGGCCACTGCCCGTTTCAAGTCCGGTGCGAACGCGCACTTTTCTGTCGGTCGGTTTCCAAACTGCTATCCTAAAAGAAACAGGAGGAGTTATGGCAACCGTCGGAAATAAAAACGACAACCACAGAAATGGTGCCGTTCGCAAACGCAGCCAGGTGTTTAATACTCACACCGAACACTGGGTAGAGCGCGATACGACCACCGGCCGCTTTATCAACGTTAAGGCCGATAACAAACCCTTCAAAGGCGTTCGAAAAGAACGTTAGGATTTGTTAAGAGCCCGGGCTTTTTTCCGATAAGTGGACTCGATTGGGAGTCTTCATGAAGCGGATTATAGGCCTTGGTATTGCGATCACATCTTGTGCGGCGGCTTTTAATTTTACTTACCAGCCTGTGACTGAACTTAGCTCCAGAACACCGGCGCAAGCACCGTTTCATTCTGCGACAGAAGATGAAATGGCCAGCCCCCGTTGCGTAAATCAGGACCACGTCCGCAGAAATAATTTAAAAAACTTTATCGCCAAATATTCGGATATTTCCCGATTGGAACTGCCTGCGGTTACCGAAGTGGCTGGAATTCGTTTCGAGAACGAACATCCGGAACTGGTGTATCGCTTTATGCAACTGGTAACCCCACCGGCTGACCGGATTTTTGCCAGCAAAAATCTAAAACCAGAGGACATCAAAAAAGCGTTCGGTAAGCCCAGTGGCTGCGACAAAGTTCTGTGCGCAGTACAGCGACTTTTTGGTAAAGAAGAAGGCCCCCTGATTCTTTTGCTTTTGACGGAGTACGATTTAAATTTATCCCACTATGTCTGGAATAATGCCGCTGCCTGGAAGGCTTCAGAGATTCGCGACATCATGAAAGCGATCGAAGCGACGCCAGGACATTTGCTGCCATTGGATCTGAATCAAAAAATGATCCACTTCAAACGCGGTTATGGTTACTCCGGTCAGGAGAATGTCATTGCCAATGCTTCGATTGAAGTCTTTGACGTTTGGAATGAAGAAAAGCAGCCCATCCGCCAATATTCGATTTACCATGAGTTCGCTCATAACTGGAGTGCCATGCACTCGAACAACATCGATGTTTCACCGGAATGGCTGAAAATTTCTGGCTGGGATTCCCAGGAGAAGAATCCGCGTCTTGTGGAAGTTTGGAAAACTCATCCAGGAACAGAACACGTTTCGATCTATGCCAAAACGAATCCCTTCGAGGATTTCGCAGAGAGCGTCTCCGCATATCGCTATGCTCCTCACCGTTTAAAATCAGTCAGCGCAGAAAAATATAAATTTGTGAAAGACATCGTTTACGGCGGCATGGAATTTACGGGTTCCTGCCCCCGCGCAGGCGACTTTGATATTCGCTACGGCACAGAGTTCGCAGCGTTCGACCAGGCGGCAGCTAATGAGTTTATTGATACTTCTGCCTCCAAGTGCTTTCATGAAAACATCGCAGTTCTTCGTGATCCACGCCTGAAAGCAGGGTTTCTTTCGTGCTTAAGCATTCGTGCTGCGAACGAAGTTTTACGCCAAAATGGTCAGGTTCATGACGATGACAATAAGCCCTTGGCTCTGTATGACCTTCTGGGTGATGCCAGAGTCCGCTTCCCTGAAATTGAGCGCCGCGGAACTGCAGAGCTTCGTAATCTTTTAACCACTGCCCTTCTGCCCCATGCCGCAAAAATCGACGAAGCTTTAAAAGCCAAAGAATGCGACTATGCATTTGATGCGACGAAAACTGAAAAGCAGGCAGCAGAGATGGGTCTAAAAAGTTATGACTTATATTTTGCTATCAAGGATCTAAGCCAACTGGTATGCAAAAGCATGATGGACTCCAAACAAACCCGTGCCACCCGAGAAAAGATTTTTGTCAGTCTTAAAGAGTACTTCTAGTTCTCTGGCTTTTCTAAGGATCGTGTTGTTCAATAGTGGCATGAAGCTTTTGGGCATTGCCTGTATTTTAATTCTATTAACTTCCTGCCAATCCTTTCGCGATTATTTTTATCGCGAAGGCATCCTGCCTTTCACCAGCGATGGCTGCACCATGAGCCCCAATGGCCCTAAAGAACATCCCTATGCGTTTTTTGAGTGCTGTGTGCAGCACGACTATGCTTACTGGCAAGGCGGAACATTAAAACAAAAAGAGGCGGCCGATCTTTCCCTGAAGTCCTGCATTGCTGAACACTCCAACGAAAACATCGGCAGCATCTATTACCGAGCTGTCAATCTGGGTGGCGGCCCGCAGTTCAACACTCCGTTTCGCTGGGGATACGGCTGGCCACGGAATCGCGGCTACAGAGAACTTTCCAGTCAGGAAATTTATTACGTCGAAGATGAATCAAAACAGATTCAATGGGATTTAATCTATAAAACCCTTCGCGGTGAATAATTAAATCCCACACAAGTTCCTGATCTTGAAATTTCGCAATCTATTGTTCGTGGGGAACGGCTGCACCATCTTGTAATCCAACAGATTAGTTTCTCATAAATTGTAAGAACTCTGCCCGTCTGGATATCGTGGCTTAAATAAACAACCGAGGGTATATGAGTACGATAAAAATATTTTCATCGCTTCTGCCGTTTTTAATATGCTCCCCATCTTTTGCAACCGTGTCACAGTTGGTGGGATCATGGACCGCCATCGGTGGAGCACGCTCCTGGCAAAGAATTGACATAAGCCGAGGCATGATTGCTACCGGCTATCGTGTCTGCTCCGGCGGAATTTGCGAAGGTCGCGAAGTTTTTCGTCTAACCTCTTATGGGCGAACTAAATTTCTTTCGCCTATTCATAACGTCGCCACTGGAAAGGTGGTCGATAAGGAAAACGGTTTTGTCGCCACAGAGGTTTTTGAACTTCGCAATAACCAACTGATTCTGCGCGAATACATCAATCTTTCAACTCGTCCTGGTGGCAAAGACTCTGTTTTAGAAACAACCTTTGCTCGGTTAAGACGGTAGGAGTCGACTATGACAAAATTTCTTTTAGTGGCTCTGATGACCTTAGGTTTGACGGAATTCGCCAGCGCGGCTCACCGTCTTCCACCGAGTATTGCACAACTTCTAAAGCCCCAGCGGGCGGCTACATTTACTTGTGACAACACTATCTATGTAAGTTCCCATCCTTATGGAAATCAAACCACAGATCTGCTGACCTTGGCTCCGTATACAGGGAGATCCCAACAGATTTCCCGCAACGAAGCCTATGGCTATGATGCGATCGGCTTTAATCATACGGATGGCTATCTTTACGGTATCAGCAACTATGGAAACTTGGGTGATGACAATCCTCACTTGATTCGCATCAATCCCGCAAATGGAGACATTTTAGATTTGGGTCCCAACCCTGCCTTGGATGGCGAAGAATGGATCATCGGGACCATCATGAAAGATGGGACCTATGTGATCGGAACATTTGCGACTATGAAGTGGCTACGAATTGATTTAACCAATTACGCCATTGTGGATAGCGGAACACTGCCACGTCCTTTCGTTACTGCCTGGGCAGCAAATCCCATAGACAATATGGTCTATGGTTACGAAACAATGGATCAAAAACTAATTCGTTTTAACCCCTACACCAATGTCTTTGAGGAATTTCCGAACGAACTTACAAACGTCGGTCAGTATCCGTGTTCAACGGCGTTCTATCAGGATGGCACGATGTTTTTGTACTGCAAAGATGGTGATACCACTAATTCCATGTACCGCGTTGATCTGTTAACTCATACCGCAGTCTCCTTAACTTCAGGATTGGGATTGGGAGCGGGAGATATGGCGACCTGTGCATTTCCCAATGTAGAACCGACTCCGGTGCCAGAGCCAGAACCAGATCCTGACTTCAGCGGTAAATGGCAGAATCACAAGCACTGCATTGAAATCGCAAAAGATCTTAAGTCAGTGGAGTATTATGACAAGTGCGGCCCGTTAGAGTGCAAAAAACGACGAGGTATTTTAAAAACGTATAGCTTTGACGGTTCTGAAAATACCAATGAGCGTGGACTGATCACCTACAACAACCGCCTGCTTAAGGAAAAAATGCAGGAAGTTCATCTATTGGATTCCCGCAGAATGCGTGTGATGGATTTTGAAAGTGTGAGCGCGCGATATCCACTGAACGATTGGGACCGGGATGTCTATCACAAGGTGCGTGAATGCAAATGGAAGATGCCACATATTCCAATCCCTCATCCAAAACCAAAACCTAAGCCAAAACCTCAGCCGACACCCACTCCGGGATAAGCAAAAAAAAAGCCACTCAGTCGAGTGGCTTTTTTTTACCTTTTTCCGACGAATTTTAAACGACGGAACACAAGCAGACGGTTGTTCGCGGGCATTTCATAATCTTTAAGCAATTCAAAATCATTTTTGAACATCGCACTTAAGACATCCTCAAAAGCGCGAATGCCACGGGATGGATTTTCAGCTCGCAAAGATTTATCGAATTCTTCATTACTTGGAGTCGTGAACTTACCGTTGTAATTAAACGGTCCATAAATCAAAACTTTGCCGCCCTCTTGCAATCGGCCGCTGATAAGTTTGATAAATGTCTTACATTCCTTCCAGCTCATGATGTGGAAGGTATTGATCGTCAAAATCACGTCATAGGTGCGAATGGGAAAATCATCTTCGCCGACCTTCATGCGATACGGCGTTTTAATATTAGGAATACCAGCTTCTTTGATTGCCGTTTTTAACATCGGCAGATTTTCGCTGACTTCAGTGGGCTGCCATTCCATTTTTGGAAACTGCGGTGCCAGATAAATGGCATGCTGACCTGTGCCTGATCCAACCTCCAACAAACGCTGATCATCCGGGCGAAGGACTTTCTTAAGTACTTCCAGAATTGGTTCTTTGTTGCGATCTGCTGCGGGTGAAAATGGAATTTCCATGGGTATCCTTGCTGGTGACGAAAAGCACAAGGTATTTTCCTATGCCTATAAAAGCAATCAGAAACCCCAGGCACCACCAGCTTGTATGTAAAAGACCCATTCTTCGGGACCCTTGGCGATATCTACTCCCATTTGAAAGCCCAACAGCCGGGCGATAAGATATCTAAACCCCGCACCATAAGCCGAGGCGGTTTCAGCATCCTTCAGGTCATTGCCTGAATCCGCTGCTCTACCCGCTCCGCCAAATATCGAAGTTTCCCAGCGGGGATGAGGTTTATAGCGAACTTCTGCTTCGACAGAGGTAGCGATTTCGCCTTGATAACGAAGCTTCGGAATACCACGCAGACTAATATAGGGTTTAGCGTAAAAGGGAGCTTCATCCCCCACCCACTTTGTTTGAAGACGGGCCGCGAATCCCCATAATTCACTAGCTCGTGCAAAGCCCTGAAAGTCCACCGCTTGAACGTGGTAATCCAAATCACCACCCAAGGCTTCATCAAAAATGTAGTAGCGATATTCCAGATACAGTCCGGATTCGGGCGACAGAGTATTGTTACGATTATCATAGCTCACCAACAGCGAGATTCCGCCATTGCGGTTTTCCAAATCCTGGGGCTGCAGAGCCGGTGGCAATATCGAGCCATCAAAATCAACGTTCAGTGCAGTGTAAATGTAGCGACCACCCAAAAAGAAATTACTGTCGTTCACTCGGGCGCGCAGGTCATTAAAGACTCCCCATCCGTTAAGGTTGTAACCAAAATGAAGTTCATTATCGGCACCAAATCCAGAGAGTCCGTAAAAATCCAAATTGGCAGAGGCCGCCATCACAAAACCCAAATAACGCCAGCGATCCTGATCCCAGTTGCGCAGGTAAAAAGCTCCGCCGAACCAGGTTCCATTTTCGGTGGCAGCACCCATGACCCCAGTCACAGTAGGCGCAATAAAGCGATTGCGGCTCGCGGGAGCATCTTCATTTTCACTCATAAATACCAAGGCCAGACCGCCACCATATCCTACCGCAGGCTCGGTGATGATAATCGGAACTGGTAAAAAACCGCGGTGTTTTAGTAACCACTCACTGGCATCCAGGAAGTGATCCTCGGGATCAAGGAATATGGATTCAGCACGAGTTAAAGGAGAAGCAAGAATGAAGAGTAGTAAAAGTAATAGCATTCTCATCGCTACAGTTTACGACTCCACCACCTTGCCTTGTAGTATTCTGCTGGTGCTTTTTAGCAGGTGCAACGGCGCAAGCAATGGACGGCATGCAGGAAATACAGGGGTGCCCAAGGCTTGATCGGTCACTTATTGTCTCGAAATTCCACGAGCTTACCCGCTCGTAATTCAGATATACCAACTACTTGGGACTAAGAAGTGAATATTCCAATATTTAAACCCTGTTTCCCAGGATGTTCGGGTATAACCACTCCCTATGAAAACATACTCTGCTCTTCTGATCGTGACGGCGGCTTTTCTTCTTACTTCCTGCGGGCCGGGCCCGGAAAATTCCTTAAATCTTGATGGTGAAAACTCATCCATCATTAACGGCACCAAAGTCAGCGCGCGAACGAATGATGGCTCCCGTGGAGTGGTTTTGTTTCTGCCCGTGAACAGCTTAGGAATGGCGACTGGGATTTGCACGGCGACGTTGATCAGCGATCATAGCGTACTTACTGCAGCACACTGCTATGACAAGAAAAGTAAAACTCTTGCTGGTTTTAAAATTATCTTCGCTAACAACAAGGGCATCGCGACACGTGAAGCTTATAAACGCGAAGGCACTGTCGTAGTTACTCCGAAAAACTATCGCAAAACCAAGATTGGTCTTTTGAATGACGTGGCCGTTGCATTTTTCGATGGCGGAATTCCAGAAGGATACGAGCCTATCGAACTTGAGCGAGATCCTAACAACAACTATCAAAATCGTTTCGTGAATGTTTATGGCTACGGAAAAAACAGAGATTCGGCAGAAGTTTTCTCTATCGGCTATGGCAGCGCTGGGGATTTATACAAAGCCGTTATCAAAGTGAACGGCGCCTATGGTTTGATGCCGGATCGTTACCACCTTCTTAGCAAAGGGAATTCACAGTTTGTTTGCAGCGGCGATTCCGGTGGTGGCCACTTTATTAATGTGAATGGCAAGCCCCGCCTGGTGGGTGTGACATCCTCGGTTTCTGGAACTAAAGATATCTTCGGCCACGTGACTTGCACAAAAGGCACGTCGACCGCGATGAAAGTTTCTCACTTCGCCACTTGGATCGATCAGGTCCATGCCGAATACGGCAGATAAAATAATTTGGAAAAGGCCACCCACGAGGTGGCTTTTTTTTGCTTTTTATCAAAACACCCGCAAATCCAGTCTGGAACTGAAAGTCCCATGGTACAAAAAGGTATTGTGGGAATTTCGGGCGCATGGGAAGACGTTACTTTTGCAGATCGTTTAAGGTACTTGCTTGCTTATTCTTCGCCGTACTTCCAGCGATGAAGGCGCATGGCGCTTTTCAGTTACGTGATGTTAACCCACAAGAACTTGCTAACTCGATCGTCGCCTTAATGTCTTTTTCAGCCATTCCTGATTTGGCTTCAAGCTCCCTTGCCGTCAACAATGCACAAACAGGAAATCCAGCCATTTCGATGACTCAATTTGGTGGTGGCTTCACCATCAGCCAGACGACTCCCCTTTATCTGGAAGGCGCGGCTGCCTACAGCCGCTATGATCCCAAATTTATTGCGACCGACGGAACCGAAACTCGCTCTGTCCCCTTAAAGTGGAATTCCGGCACCGTTCAAGGTGGAGTAGGTTGGGATATTCCACTCTATAAAGACTGGGTGTTCCGCCCGATTTTCAATTTCTCGTTCGGTATGATTTTTAGCGATACCGAAGTTGGCGCTGCTTTGATTGCTGATTACAAAGATATGGAGAATATAGACTTCTTGGACGGCGGAAACATGACCGTCGGTGGACTGGGCGGTGCTGTTATGATCGCCTATGAGTTCCACGATCTGGGCAGGGGCCGCGACGTGGATCTGCAACTGCGCTATTCTTACATCCATTTGCAAAGCATGGGCGGCAGTCGCTCGGTCAGTGGCTATTCTGATTCAGAAACTGCAAACATTTACTATCGCTGGCGCGCACCGATTGGTGATTGGCAATTGCTGGGCGAGCCTTTCCGCTATGTTCTTGAAACTTCAGGCTCACACTACATGGGGGATCAAACCGGGGTGCTGGGGTTTCACTATCTGGCAACCGTTGGTGCGGGGCTGGAGTTAGAGTCCAGCGACTATAACGTTTGGGTCACACGAACCCGCTTGGTAGGACGTTATATGTTTGGTGATAACGTCACCGGTTGGTCCGTGGGCTTGGCTTGTTCATTTTAATGACAGGCCGATGTTTGACGAATGAAGTTTTGGCATTGGCGAGCGGCCTCTTCTTTAGGGGCAACATTTACGGTATCAAACTGTTCCTATATAAGCTTTTCAGATATGCGCTTGCATCAGGCCTGTGAATCTACCCTTGTATACCTAGTGTGTGGATACCTTCCATTAGGATTCCCTCAACCAAAAACCAACCAAGGGAGTTCTATGAAAGCAATGACAGCGATTCTAATTCATTTACTGCTCTAACCAGTTTTGCGAGCAGCAACTATGAAAACTATGACTACGAAATGCCAAGCTATAGCAATCCGTATTGCTCCATCCATAACAACAATCCACGCCAATGCAACGCCACTCCGTTCTGTCAGTACACGCGCCCTGCGGATCAATGCATGAGTCTTTAAAATGAAAAAAGCCTGTTCGCTTGAACAGGCTTTTGATTGAATTCTTATTTTAAAGTTTGAAAATTAAAGCTCTTCTAATGCGATATTAAAATCGTGTTCTGAAATCGCTTCGATGCCTTCTTCTTCCAAAAGATCTTGAGCAACGACCTGAGCATCAAGCAGACGATCCACATTGTCGCTAACAAAGCCCGTTTTGAAGATGATCTTCTTTTTAGAATTCTCCACCCCGATAACAGCAACTGCGCCATCGATACCTGTGATGAAAACGCCACCAAGCACATCAGCTGCTGCGTTTAGTTCTTTAAGATGACTTTTAATAAGCTTTGTAACTTCAGATTTGATCTCTTGCATAGGGAGCTTTTCTACTTCGCCTGAGCCAAACTGTAAACCGTTATGGGTGCTATACAGGTAAAAAACGCTCCCAAAAGGCAAATGCGCTACGCATTATTTAGGGCTTCGTGGGCAGGAGCACGGAATCCTATAAGCATCGGAAGAATTCTCGCCATACTTTGGACTCGCACTAAGTTTTTATTTCTTAACCGGGATAAAGCGGCTGCCGCTTTTTCCAGTGGGTGCAGCGCCCTTCTTGCCCTTCTTCACTGGCAACTCTTCGTCGAATCCGAAGTCATCGTCTTCATCGAAGTCGTCGCCGTCACCTTCGTCATCATCACGCGGGGCTTTCGCTTTCGCAGGCTTTGCCGGTTTTGCGGGCTTGGCTTCAACAACCTTTTTCTCCATCCCCTTACGTGCCACGCGCACATCGCGGGAATTAGGTTTTCCAAAAGTCTCAATGTCTTCAAGTGGAATCAGAACTACGCGGTTGGATTTATAAACCTTTACCCCGTCTTCAGAAATGCTTTTAATCTGTCCCGTAAAACCGAAATGCCCCAAGGCAGAGCCAGTCAGACGAAATTTAAGCTCGGACTTGGCTTTAAGACCCTTGTTGATCTCTTTCACATCCGTGGATGCGAATTCAAGTTTAAGGATTTCGACAATTTCCGCTAGCTTCATAAAAGTATTCCTTTGGGGATTTAAGGGATCGGCAGCGCCGGACTATAAAGAGTAATCTTCCTTCCGGCAATCTTTGCCATCAACCGGAGTTTTATTTTCAAACCCTTACATCGAGTAATTGCGACTTGTTTGATCACTTTATTTTAAAGAGCGATCCACCCGTGACCAGGGCCAGCGACCTTCAATTTCGACTTCCAGAGAAAAGCTTAAGAACGTTCTAATCAGTACGATTAACGAAAGCACCCCTAGCGTTGTGAACGTCGGCTCCACCGCAACGGTACCAATGATATCTCCGGCTACTAAAAATTCAAGCCCAAGCAATATGGACTTACCCAGCGAGCTGCGAAGATTTTCGTAGGCGTTTGGTTCCTTAGAGAAGTGCTGGCGAAGAAAGTTATAGGTCGCAACCAAGCCACCTAAAACAATAATAAGGACGCCCCACACCTCGACGATCTTGGCCAAGACCCCCAGGTTGCTATCAATGATAGAAAGAATAGATGATGATTCCATTCTTAAAACAGTATCGCTAAGAGAAAGTGCACTGCAGGTGAATAACTTGTGAGTGCCAAGGATCAATGAATTTTGGGCAAAAAAAAACCTGCATTCCTGCAGGTTTGATATTTCTCTCAGAGGCTCATTTCCGGAGAAACTTCCATCAGAACGCATCCGATGAACTATATCTACTTCGGCGGAGCCGAAGTGTAGACAGTAATTTTTTGAACACCCAAAGGGTGGGCAAAAAATTTGGTAGTGAGAGGCGGACTTGAACCGCCGACCTACGGATTATGATTCCGTTGCTCTAACCAGCTGAGCTACCCCACCAACCGTAACGCTTGCGCGTGAGCCGCAATTTTTATTAGTTCTGCGTCCTTCTGTCAATTGTTGCGTTCGCGTTATCTTAAGATTTTCGAAAATCCTAAGGGGCCCAGTCTTTAGTCTTGACCCAGTTGTCATATCACAATGGAATAATTACTCGGACATAATGTTCAATCTCAGGGAAGGGATAATTATATGAAAAGACTGATGATGGCAGCCCTACTGCCGGCGATTTTGGTGGGTTGTACGAACTCCAACAACCACGCCATTCCCACGAATAACGGCGGCTCTGGCCACGAAATCAAAGTTTCCGCGAACAAACTTTCTGTGACAGGTATGGATGGCATCGCTTTGGCGGACGCACAGATCCTGATCGGTGATGCACTCAACTCCCCGTTTGAAGGCAACCTTCTAACAACAGACGCAGCGGGTCAAATCGAGATCCCAGCTTCTTGGACGACGGCTCAGCCAGTAACTATCCACGCAAAAGGTTATGTGCGCATGACTTATATGTCTGTGGAGCCAGGGGCTGTGGAATTCAAACTTCGTCCTTTGAATACTGTGAACCAATTTGAAGTTAAGGGCACAGCTCAAGGACTTCCAATTAAGAACGGTGACGGCAACATCGACTTCGGCTTGGTAATGCAAGGATTCACTAAGATGCAACTTTTCGCCTTTAATATGGATTCCGTATTGAGCGCGCAAAGCGACAAGATCTCAGCACTGGGTCAGGAAATGGAAATTCCAGCGAACTTGTCTTTGCCAAAACAAAGCGAAAAGTACGCTTTGTTCACAGTCACTTTGGATAAACCGGCTTACCGTATTTACTTCGGTCAACCAGGTGTGACTCGCGTGTTCGTAGCTCGCGGTACTTTCCCGTTCAAACAAGTGGTTGATGGCGTTCGTGGCGGAGCAAAACTTTACGAGATGCTAAACGTGTTCAACCTGACTGCAGGTGCGGTGCGTGACGTGAATCTTTCTAAAGGCAGCACTCCACTGGATTTGCCGACGAATGAGTTGAAGTTTTCAACGAAGAACACTTTGATTGCCCCACAAATCCGCGGCGACGAAACGTTCATGGCGGCGGCACTTTCTGGTCAATCCGGCTTCTTGCTTCCGACTGATGTTAAAAAATTGAATGGCGGTCAAAAAATCGCTCTTAATACAATTCCTGGCATGGAAGCCAGTGCGTTGGCGGTTTTGACTAAAACTGAAGATCTTCGCAACGACATCGACCGTGTTTCGACGGCGATCCTTCCGTTCGCAGGCACAATGTCGCCAAAGGTTTTGCCTTTGATCAGCAATCCATCTGTGACTTCTGGTGGTCTTGAGCTGATTTTGCCGCAGTTTAACACTGTGGACGGTGTGAATCCGATTGCGACTTACGCGGTGTTCTCGAATCAAATCGAAGTTAAGCAAGGCGCTGACAAAGTGAAATTGATGAACCCGACTTGGGAAGTTTACGCTGACAAATGGGTGACGAACATGAAGGTTCCAAATTTCCCGAACGACACGCTACTAAATGGCAACAAGCGTTGGGAAGTGAACTTTTTGGGTTCACAAACGGCTTCACAAGCGCCTATGGGCCCTGCTATGATCGAAGCTGCAACACATGTCACACACAGCTCGGTTAACTTCTAGAATTATTCTCTTATCTCTTGTGATTTTCACAGGCGGCAGTCTTTTGGGCTGCAGCCTGTTTGATAAAAGACCATCAACCAATCAACAGATGGCAAAATTCAACAAGCAACGAGTCTTCTTTGCTCCTTACGACACTGTCTGGAGAGCCGCCCACGCGGTGATCAAATTCCCTATCGCCCAAGAAAATCAGGATACCGGCCTTATTGAAACCGAGTACATCAAAGGTATTGATGGCTGGCTTCCGCCTGATGTGAACAAACCACCTTCCAGTGGCATCCGCTATAAATTGATTTTCACTTTTGCCAAAGGCACGGCTGATGGCCGCGAATCCACGCGAGTGACCATTGATAAAAAAATGGAAATTCTGCGCGACTTCTTCTCCACTCCTGAATCTATTGAATCCGACGGGCTTGAGGAAAAGATTCTGTTTTACAGAATCGAGCGCGAGTTGGTTGTGATGGATGCCCTAAAACGCGCAGCCAACTAACTCTTTGCGTGCTTGCAGATTAACAGCAACTTGCAAAGTTCATTGAATCCCCTGAAAATCAGTTAAGACTATTAATATCGACACATATTTTCAGAAAGGCACATCATGAATATCAAAAGCTTTCTTTTTGCGAATAACACGGGAACTACCGGCCAGGTCGGCATTTTACTGCTTCGCTTGTTTGCAGGACTGGTGATGGCGTTTGCACACGGTATGGGGAAATTTCCGATCTCTGATCAGTTGATCGCAGGGGTTGAGTCTGTGGGCTTTCCAATGCCGGTGATGTTTGCTTACGCAGCAGCCCTGACTGAGTTCGTTGGTGGCGTGATGTTGGCGCTGGGACTTCTTACTCGCCCGGTTGGAATTTTACTGGCATTCACGATGTTCGTAGCGGGTATTTTCATCCACGCCGCAGATCCGTTTCAGATCAAAGAACTGGCGTTCTTGTACATGTTCGTGTTCATCTTCTTTGCTTGCTACGGCGGCGGCAGATTTTCGTTGGATAACAAGCTGGGATCCAAAGTTTAGTCTGTCGCGATTTTTACCAAAAAACTAAATTTAAAAAAGTAAAAGGCAGCTTCATCAGCTGCCTTTTTTTTGTTTGCTTGGTTTCGTAGCAAACTGATTATTTTTCAGGAACAACTTCAGCTGATTGTGTTCCGGAAGGAGTTCTTATTGAGCTTCCGTCTGCAACCTGGGATTTTGAAGGATCAGAAGCACACAGGGAACTTATATTAAAGTGTTCCGGTGGATCATAGGTTTTGTCATTCGCGGCATCAATGGCCATACCGATTAATCCGCCGAAAACGATATTTCCGGCAACTCCGGCCAGGGCATCATACTTGGTTTTAATCACACCTTCGCGGGATTCATTGTTACAAGTGACCGTCACTGGGATGTCCTCTTTCGAGCGAGTAACTCGAATAGTGGTTTGTCCATTCTTTAAAGTGTACTGTCCATCCGGCAGACTGACATGGGTATCGCCATTTTGAAGTCCCCCGGAAAGACGCATGGATGTCCTTTCCGATTTTACAATCGTCGCGCAGCCCGCAAGATAAAATCCCAAAGCCGCTGCTAAAAGATAATTCCCGTTCATCTTGACCCACTTTCTTTGTGTAGTATTAAACCTGCTTATATACACATCGGCGTGTTTACTAGACCACTCAAACCAAGTGAGCCAAATTGATCGGAAATTGACAGGGTTGAATCAAACTTTGATTTGTTTTGAGACGAGTAAATAAAAAAAGGCAGCTCATGGCTGCCTTTTTTTATGTTACAAAGTTTTGCTAACTTCTAGAGTTTTTCTTTTTTGACGTAGTCTTTCCAAAGACTCACAAGCTCGCTTTGCTTAAGCTTGTTTTCACCCAGCTTAACACCCGTCAGTTTTTGCAAACCGCGGACCGCTGGCAATTGAACACGGTCATCGGCGTCTGTTAGTAGCCCCGCGAAGGATTTGATTTCATGGTCCACGGGTTTTTTAGCCAACTGCTCCACGATCTGGTGGCGCACCCAAAGGCTTTGTTTGTTTTTGAAGTTATAGTCCTTATTCAACTCTTCCCACAAAAGATCGCGGGTTTCAGCGGACATGTTCTTACCCAGAACTTCCACAGCTGCTGAACGAACCACCAGGGCTTTATCTTTAACCAATTTTTGCGCCAGCTTTTCAGCTTGAGTGGGGTTCACTTCAGACAAGGCCACCAAGGCTGCGTTTCTCATATACCACTGATCATGAGAGCCAGCCTTCAGTAAATCCGCCGTGGCTTCGAGTTTTTTGGATTCGGCGGCTCCCATTAAAGCTTTCCAACGCAGGTTCATTGGTTGCTTGTCACTGAAGGCTAAAGAGATAAAAGAATCATAGAACTTAGGATTACCATCAATCGCCATGCGACGATTTTCACCAGGCAAATTCAGGACTTCCATCGCAGAACTTAAAGTATCTGGTGAAGATACAACTTTGGCTGCGAAAGCACTTGAAGAAAAACCTATAAGCAAAACGGGCAACAGGATTTTTGTATTCATGGTGGCCTAACTTTTCTTGTTTACGAAGTTCTCGAACTCATCCATCAATTTGCTGTCTTCATCAGATTTGCCAGCAGCCGCTTCGCCTTTTCCGGCTTTTTCGGCTGCGCTATCCAGGGCTTTATTTTTTTGACCTTCAACCGCAGCTGCGAACTCTTTCATCAACTCGTCATCGATGATGGATTCTTCCTGCGCTGGTGCTGCTGTTTCCGCAGCAGGTTCAGATGCCGGGGCGGCTTCCGCAGGAGGAGCTGCAGCTTCAAGTGCCGCAGTGAGTTCAGCTTCAGCTTGGGCTGCTGCTAAGGCTGCATCCACATCCGCTTCACTTAATCCCGTATCTGCGATTGTTTCAGAAACTGGTTCCGCTTCTGGAGCAGACTCAACCACCGGAGCCGGTTCAGGAGTGGCTGCCACTTCCGGTGCCGCTGCTGTTTGAGGAGCTGCTGGAGCTGGTGCCGCACCCGCCTCTTTTAATCCTGTGATTTCAGTTTTAAGCTGTTCATTTTCTTCTTTATAACGAGAAAGATCCGCGATGTCTTCGCTGATAATTTCGTATTCTGCCAAGCGAGCTTCAAGATCTTTAATTTTATTATCCAACTCAGAAGTATCAACCGCTGCTGCTGGGGCTGCTCCGCCACCTGCTGCATTGGCTTCACCTGAAACCTGCAATTCAGCAACTTTCTTCTCGGAGATTTGCAGTTGCGCACGTAAAACTTCAAGCTCTTTAATGTTTTCGCTCAAACTTATCTTAAGCTGCTCAACTTCCTGAGGAGATTCAGGGTGACCAGAAGCGCCTTCTTTAAACGCTTCATCTAACGCCGCATCACCGGTTTTACGCACCGGAGTTTGGTTGTCCAAAATCTTTTGCAGAGTTTTTTCAAGCTGAGAAGCATCAAGCCCCCCGCCTACGCCGGAATCCACATCCTTTTTACCGAAAAATCCACGGTAGCCCACAAAAAGGCCCAGAAGAATGATAACCGCAATTAAGCCCTCAATGATGGCCACATTGTGCTGACTGATAAAATGAAGAATTTGGTCTATTGTCACAATCCAAATTCTCGCCTATCAGCGAGACCTCGTCAACGCTGGACCTTTGAACCAGTCTGATGGTACAGTCCCACTGAAGAGGTGCTAGATGTACGACATTATAATCCGAGGCGGAACCTGCTTACTTCCCCACCCGTCCAACAACGGCTTGATTCAACAACAGGCCGATATCGGTATCACCAATGGCCGCATCACGAAGATTCGCGAAAAAATCTTCGACACCGCTCCTAGCATGATCGATGCAACTGGACTTCATGTTTTGCCTGGTGTGATCGATAGCCAGGTTCACTTTCGCGAGCCCGGCTTAACACATAAAGAGGACTTGGAAACCGGCACCAAGGCAGCCGTCTTGGGTGGTGTCACCAGCATTTTTGAAATGCCCAATACAAATCCGGCAACTACAACGGTGGAGCACTTTCACGATAAACTAAACCTGGCAAAGGGCCGCGCTCACGCAAACTATGCTTTCTTTGTCGGGGCCGCTCACGATAACGTCGGAATTCTGCAAAATCTGGAAATCCTGCCTCACTCCTCTGGAATCAAAATCTTCATGGGCAGTTCGACAGGAAGCTTGTTGGTTGAAGACGATGCCACTTTGGAAAACATTCTAAATCAGGGCCATCGTCGAGTTATCGTTCATAGTGAAGACGAAATGCGCCTGCGCGAGCGCCGCCATATCGCGGTTGAAATGGCCGACGTCCACTACCACCCGGTATGGAGAGATGTCGAAACTGCGGTAAGCTCCACCAATCGTCTTTTAAAACTTGCTCGCAAAACGGGACGCAAAATTCATGTGCTGCATGTATCAACGGCTGAGGAAATGGATATCTTGCAAGGAGCAAAAGACATTTCAACGGTCGAGGTTTTGCCTCAGCATCTGACTTTGTATGCTCCTGATTGCTATGACCGCCTGGGCACTTATGCTCAACAAAATCCGCCGATCCGTGAAAAACGTCACCTGGATCGCCTGTGGAAAGCTTTGCAGGATGGAACTGTGGATGTGATTGGATCTGATCATGCCCCGCACACTCGCGAGGAAAAAGACCGTCCTTATCCATCCAGTCCTTCGGGAGTTCCAGGCGTGCAAACTTTGGTTCCAATCATGCTAAACCACGTGAACGAAGGCCGCCTGTCTTTGCAAAAGTTTGTGGAGCTGGTGACTGAGAATCCTTGCCGCGTGTTCAATGTTAAAAACAAAGGCCGTCTGCGCGAAGGTTATGATGCTGACATCACGATTGTGGACATGAAAAAGCAAATGACCATCGATAACTCGATGATCGCCAGCCGCTGTGGATGGACTCCATTCCATGGTATGCAAGTGACCGGCTGGGTGACTCACACCGTGGTTTCCGGAAAATTGGCAATGGCTCATGGTGAAATCGTGGAAGCTCATTCCGGAACGCCGGTGAATTTTGAAGGCACTCTTTAATGTCCCAGAACTCTGCTAAATCCAAGGCCGCTGCCGTTTTTTTCGCGGGTCTATTACCTGTTATCGCCTTTACGGTGATCGAGGAAAAATACGGTACCATCGCGGGTCTTATCGCCGGGATGATTTTCGGTGTGGGTGAAATCTGCTTTGAACTTTACAAACACAAGAAAGTTCAAAAGATCACCTGGATTGGCAATGGCTTGTTATTGGTATTAGGGGGGATTTCCTTAATTTCCGACGAAGGCATTTGGTTTAAGCTGCAACCGGCAATCATGGAAGCCGTCTTTGCGATTGCTTTGTGGGTTTCAGTCGCCTTAAACAAACCTCTGATCGTCGTACTCGCGGAACAACAAGGTCAAAAACTTCCAGAATTTATGAAAGTCCGCATGAAAGGCATGACCTTTCGCATGGGGGGTTTCTTTGCGATTCATACAGGTCTTGCGATTTGGGCTGCTCTTCAATGGTCGACGACAGCGTGGGCGATGCTTAAAGGTGTGGGTCTGACAGTCAGTTTGATTGTCTATATGCTGGTGGAGGTTTTATTCATTCGCAGATCTGCGATGAAGGCGCATTCGCCAGAGGAAATTGCAGAACAAATTCGCCGCGCCCAGGGCGGGCAAAATCCTGAAGGGCAATAACTAAAATACTTTCCCGGTCAGTCCCAGCTTTCTTTTTAAATCCCGGCTGTAGCGAAGATGGCGGGGTTTCGCCTCACCACTTTTAGCGCACTCGATTTGGCGCTCCACCATTTTATCAAAGACATAAATCAGATCATCGTGCTGGCGGGAACTAACGTCGAACCCCAAAGACTCCCCGACAAGTTCGATTGTCTGGTGAATGGCTTCGATCGTGGAATAGCAAAAGTGCTTGGGCTGCTTACGCACGCGGAAGTTTGATGGCTTATCCGGAGAGAAACAAACTCTTGGGATATTTTGCAGGTTCACGCTTTGACGAATCGTTTTCACGGCGGTGGCCCACGTTCCATCGATCACGAACAAGGTTAATCGTTTGCCCTGGGGCACGAGTGCTGACTTTTCACTCAAACTCATTTCACTTAAATTTGCAGAAGTTTTTCCCGGATACAACATCACACAATGGCGAGTGGGATCGTTCAATAATTCATTTACTTCCGGATCTTTGGAGTAGTCCTGCCCGCGAATCAAAAAAGAATTCTTCAAAACCAAATACGACATGCGACCCGTGGCAATCCTGCGTTTCATCTCGATCGGATGAATTAAGATCACCACATCCATGCCGGGATCAAATTCCTTCACATGCTCGCAATAACAACTGAAACTGGGCTGCACACAGGCATCGCAAAGTTCGCGATACACCGGCCCCTGAGTTTTACGTTGTTCTTTGTTGGCAAGATAGGTTTGCAGATCCATGACAGACTACTTACCACTGAACTCGGGGGATTTCTTCTCTTTAATTGCTTGAAGTGCGATGAAATGATCTTGAGTTCTTTGCGTGATGCCTTGATAAGCTGCCGCTTGCTCTAAAACCGTATTGGAATCCTGCAAGTAGGCCGCTTTCATCAGTTTTTTGGTCATTTGCACTGCAACCGGCGCGTTTGCCGCAATTTTTTCTGCGATTTTTTCTGTCTCGCTAACCAAGTCGGCGCTCGTCAGGTAATTTAGAAGTCCCCACTTAAAGGCTTCCTCCCCGATAACCAGATCCCCGGTCAAAGACATCTGCATGGCGCGCGAATAACCAATCACTCTTTGCAAAAAGAAACTGCCACCATCTCCGGGCACCAATCCCAGTTTTACGAAAGTTTCGCCGAACTTTGATTTATCTGAACCTACTCTTAAGTCACACATCATCGCCAAATCACAACCTGCACCAATCGCCGCACCATTCACCATAGCAATCATGGGAGTGGAAAGTTCTTCGATACATTTTGGAATTTGCTGGATGCCGTGGATATATCGGGTGCGAAGTTCGTTCGACTCCCCTGCAAACATCCCGGTTTTGTTTTCCATGGCTTTAACATCGCCGCCCGCACAGAAGTTTGCGCCCTCACCGGTCATAACGATCACGCGAACTTCGTTATCAAAGTCTGCAAAACGCAAAACCCGAGTCAAAGAATCAATCATCTCGTAAGTGATTGCGTTGCTTTGCTCGGGATTATCCAAAGTGACCCACAGTTGATGTTTCTTTAAAGAGACCTTCAGGTGCGGGAAACTTTGCGAATAAAATGACATGTGCTAGATCCTATTTTTTCGGGAAAAGTCCTTCACGTGAAGTAAGAACTTTTTTAAGCCAAACACCGAAGCTGTCTTCAGGCCCTGGCAAACGTTCAGGAACCATTTGGCCACGAGACTTCAGGGTATTGCAAAGATTTTTAATCGCACCAGCTGAATCCAACTCTTTAAATTGAATTCCGTATCCAGTGTTTGCTTTGCTTTTGAATACCACAGTGCCCAGTGCTTTATAAGTTTGACCTTCGAAAGACCATTCCAAGTTCACGCTTTGATCTTCAAACAGGTTTAGGCCTGTATTGATAAACAATCCGCCTTTGGATATATTGCTGATCTCGCCTTCGGCACCGTTAACAGTAACAGCGTTTTTAAAGACAAAACGTGGAGCTGCTTCCCACCAACGCATTCTTGGGTCGAAGTAAACCTGACGAACTGCTGGCACCACAAAGTAAGCTACTGCCAGCAAATCCACCAACAATACCACTATTAGATAGACGAAATTCAGCAACGTCATGTTTGCCATAAAGGCCATCACGTTAGTGACAAAGATAATCGCCAAGCACCCCAGGTAAGCCCAGTATGACCAGCGTTTACAAAGGTAAATAAAGATCCCCGCTAGAATTGGCAGACATACATAAATAAGCATGAATGCTGGCGGAAGAACTTTTGTCCAAAAATACCACTGTGCTTCGAAAGTGCGCCCTGCCCGCACGGCATTGAAGATAAAACTTCCTAGAGGGGCAATGATGTGTAGAAGTGCAAGAACGATAATGGCCCAAGGTTTTCTTTTCATATGACACTAATTATTAAGAAATAATTCGGCCGACACAACAAAAAAGAAAAGGGCTCCGATTCGGAGCCCTTTCGTAATTTTCAAACTCTTATGTTCCAATTACTTTTGGCAGAATGGAAGGTCCGGTTTGATTTGGCAGATGATATCGCACATTGATTGATCACCAATTGGGCAAGAACCATCACCTGGCGGGTTACCCGGATTACCTGGGTTGCCTGGGTTCTGAGAAGCTTTTTTACCTACGTTGATATCCAAAGTAGAAGCTGTTTTACCATCAGCATCAGTTACAGAAATCGCAGTCGTACCGTTTGCAACAGCTGTGATAACACCAGAGTCGTTAACAGAAGCTACAGAAGCGTTGCTGCTTGTGAATTTGAATGGTGCTTTACCGTTCAATACACCCAAGTTAAGTGTTTCATTGCCGCTCAAAGTCGCAGCAGCTGGAACAACAACCATTTTCTTACCCATAACAGCGTCAACTGCGTTGAATGCATCAACACGGCAGTTACAAGCAGTTTGGATAGAAACTTTTGCACCCGTCGTTTGCAAGATCGCGCGGATCTGAGCACCCGTCAAAGATGGGTCCTGAGATTTCATAAGAGCTACGATACCAGAAACCAGTGGAGTCGCCATTGAAGTACCAGACAAGTTGCCGTACTTATTTTTTGGCAAAGTAGACATGATTTCTTCACCTGGAGCTGCTACGTGAACTGTTGCAGTACCGTAGTTAGACCAAGATGGTTTTGCATCGCTTGGACCAGATGCAGCAACTGTGATTGAATTCGGGAAACCGTTGTTTGCCGGATACACTTCAGTTGAGTCATTGTTTTTGCCATCATTTGCAGCTGCAGCCACGAAGATAACGCCTTTGTCGTCAGCTCTTTTAACAGCTTCAACAAGTGGCATTGCCTGATTTCTTGGAATAGTTGCACCCCAAGAAGCAGAGATAACTTGCGCGCCTTTTTCGATAGCATAGTCGATAGCTTTGATAGCATCGTTCAAGTCACCAGAACCATTTTCGCCCAAGAAGCGAAGTGGCATCAAAGAAACGTTTGGAGCGATACCCACGATACCACCATCAACCAAACCAGTCGCACCAATGACACCCGCACAGTGTGTACCGTGACCTGGGTTTTGGTAAGACGTTTTGTCCATTGGATCGTTGTTTTTGTCTTTAAAGTTGTAACCTGGAACCATGTTTGGCGACAAAGCTTGGTGAGTGTAGTCTACACCAGTATCGATAACAGCAACGATGATGCCTTTGTTACCTTTGTTGCCCGCACGTTGCCATGCTTTTTCAGCGTTCACTTTACCCATCGCCCATTGCTCTTTCAAAGCAGCTGTGTCAACAGAGTGAGTGAAAGCTTTCATTCTTGCGTTTGGTACTACGTACTCAACGCCTGGTTGTGACAACAAAGTCGCCAATACTTCAGCTTCCTGTTGTTTTCTGATGTCTACTTTAACTAGGCTTGCAGTTTCGTTGTGATCCATCACATTCAAAGCTGACACGCTTACCATAGACATTGAGTTCATAAGGTTCAGAGCGTTCGTGTTGTTGTACTTTACCAAATATTCCCCTGCGAATACTTGAGATCCAACCAACATTGCACCCATAAATAATGCACGTTTCATTTTTCCCTCCGTGGTTACAAAAATCATATTCGGAATTTCTACGAACACCATACTTTTTTTAAACTACAGCTTATTTTAATGACACGTATGATCGAAAGTTGATCCGCTGATTGAAGCTTACAAGAATATTGCCGGCTGATTAACAACACTGATTCCTCGAGGTTTCCATGGATTTTATGCACGCAATTATTTTAGGTATCGTTGAAGGGATCACTGAGTTTCTGCCGATCTCATCAACCGGACACATGATCATTGCAAGCTCCATGATGGGCATCGAAGACAGTACTTTCACAAAAGCCTTTGAAGTTATCATTCAGTTCGGCGCGATCCTTTCCGTTCTGGTTTTGTATTGGAAGCGCTTTTTGCCAAACTGGAGCTTTTATAAAAAACTCTTCGTGGCATTTCTGCCAACGGCAATCATTGGATTTTTGGCAAAGGATGTTGTCGAGCACCTGTTAGGAAGCGTGCAAGTCGTTGCATGGTCACTGATTCTGGGCGGCTTGGTGCTGGTGTGGTCCGACAAGTATTTTGCCCATTTGACGTCCACGGGCAGAACTACCAACGACCTTAATTATAAAGACTCGGTCAAGCTTGGTTTGTTTCAAGCCATCGCCATGATCCCAGGGGTTTCACGTTCGGGTGCAACCATCATGGGTGGTCTGACCTTGGGAATGAATAAAAAGGAAGCGGCAGAGTTTTCCTTCTTCCTGGCGGTACCAACAATGGCGGCTGCGACTTTGTATAAGCTTTTGAAAATTTATAAAACCATCGAACCACAGCAGATCAACCTGCTTTTGGTGGGCATGGTGGTTTCATTTATCGTTGCGATGATTGCCATTAAGTTTTTCATCGGCATCGTCAGCCGTTACGGCTTCCGCGGCTTTGGTTATTACCGCATTGTATTAGGTATTATTATCCTGGCATTGATCTATTCCGGTCATGACCTGCAAATGAACTAGAATCAGAATTTAAATTTGGGGATCAAAATGGAAAAGTTTTTATTCGAAGAAATGCAGATGTTTTCAGCTGACTTGACGGTTTTTCTGAAAAAAACCTTCTTTATCCTGCCTACCTGGAAATGGATTGCTCTGGCTGTCGGTATCACTCTGGCGTTTTTATTGCGCCCTGTGGTTCAGTGGATCTTTAAGCAATTAAAAATCCACAACCCCATCGCCAAAAGATACGCTAAAAGTTTTTCCCATTACCTGTTCCGCTTTGAAATTGAAAGACCCTTGGCTTGGATCTTTATTATTTTACTGCTTTTCGCATTAGACGACGGGTTGGAACTGAACGGAAAATTCGTCACCTACTATGAGTATCTGCTAAAGGCCTTCCTGGGCTTCCACGCCATTCGCATTGTGTATTACATGGTTGATGCCATGGGGTATGTTTTTGCAGACCTTGCTTCAAAGACTGAAAGCAAAATGGATGACAATCTGGTGCCCTTCGCAACCAAAGCAATCAAAGTGCTGGTTGTGGTTATGGGTTTCCTGCTGATTCTGCAGAGCTTTGGACTCAACGTCATGTCCCTGATGGCCGGTCTGGGCCTTGGGGGTTTGGCACTTGCCTTGGCTGCCCAGGATACTGCAGCAAACTTGTTTGGTTCAGTAACAATCTTAGTCGACAATCCGTTTCAGGTTGGTGACTGGGTTAAAGTAAAAGACATGGAAGGTACTGTTGAAGAAGTGGGCTTCCGCTCAACTCGCATCCGTACTTTTTATAATTCGGTCATCACAATCCCAAATGCGATGATGGCCAAAGAAACCATCGACAACATGGGGGTTCGCCCTTTCCGCCGTATTCGCCAGGTTATCGGCATCGCGTATGAAACTCCACCTGACATGATCAAGGAATTCTGCGACCGCGTTCGCTATGCGATTAGACAGGATCACACGGTGATTCCTGATACGGTTGTTGTTAACTTTAACGGCTACGCTGATTCTCAGTTGAACGTTTTGGTGCAGTTTCACTTGAATGTCTTCACAGGCACTGAGGAAATGGAACACCAGCAAGCGATCTTTATCGAGATCCTAAAAATCGCGGCCGAACTTAAAGTCGATTTCGCTTACCCGACTCAAACGGTTTACTACCGCGGTGGCGGAGAATCCGATCAACAACAACAGCAGTTGCAACAACCATCGGCGCAACCAAGTTAGATACTAAAAAGGGACCTTTTGAAGGTCCCTTTTTTTATCCTGCATTTTTTAAAATTCTTTTCTTTCTGGATTCAATCACTCCGTCAATAAGACCGAGTTCTTTGGCTTCGGCTGCCGTCATATTGTGATCACGCTCCATCAACTTCGTCAGATGTTTGGCACTTTGGCCGGTGTGTAAGGCATAAATATCTATCAATTGCTTTTTAGCGCGCACCAACTCGCGAGCATGAATTTCAATATCACTCACCTGCCCGCCGATACCGCCCTCGCCCAAATGGGGTTGGTGAATCAGGATGCGGCTATGGGGCATGGAAAATCTTTTACCCGGAGCACCCGATGCCAGCAGGAATGAACCCATGCTGGCCGCAACGCCAATACAATAGGTAGCGACATCGCACTTGATATAGTTCATAACATCATAAATCGCGAGTCCCGCCGACACAGATCCGCCGGGAGAATTAATATAAAGATGAATGTCCTTGTCTGGATTATCGGATTCAAGAAACAGCATCTGCGCGATAAGGGCATTGGCAACCTCATCTGTGACGGCCGAGCCTAAAATCAGAATGCGGTCCTTTAAAAGTCGGGAGTAAACGTCATACGAACGTTCGCCGCTTGCGGTACTTTCAATAACATAGGGAATTGTGGCCATGGTTTCTCTCCTTTGAGTGGACGTGAGTAGGAAGACTTTGTTTGCCTGAAGGATTATGTTGCAATCTGCGTGCGCAGTGATGTTTTAGAAAAAAGTGAATCAAGATGAATCAACGATTTTGCCAGTTCCAAGCAATGGAAGAAAGACAACTTGGCAGAGTGGAAACGAAAACTGAGTTCAGACTTTTTACGGCAGTTACAGAGACTGATTTGGGCCCTCTTAAACCCGGGCAACGTCCTTTTGATTGAAAGCATTTACTCCGATAAGTTCAGAGTGAAAACCCTGGCGATTTTTTCCATTCTCATTTTGATACAGATCAAAGCACTGGCAACGCCCGTGTACAAAGTGACATGTGAAAGTCCGGATGCCTGCCCCGAATCTGTGGTGGGACTAAACTATGACGGTAAATCTGTGTGCACCGGAGTTCTGGTCGCCGAAGACATCGTCGCCACGAACCTGCATTGTATCCCCGAGGATCTTCGCCAGAACGATTCTTCCTGCAAAGACCGCATTACCGTCACCTTCCCCGCTTCGCGCTCACGTGAAGAGGAATACGGTCACTGCGAAATCATCAAGTGGGTATCGCCCGCCTTAAAGGACACGGCTTTAACTCCGGATTGGGCGTTCTTTAAACTAACGAAAAAAGCCCCGCGCCTGCACGCGCCGATTAACACAAACGGTGTCTCTGATGGCGAAGTTTTGACGCTTTATAAAATCGATCCCACGGATAAGGGTGCTGGCATTTTAAGAAAAGTTTCTTGCCCGGCAGTGCAAAACTCTTTGGCCAATCCGTTTTTCATCGGTGTCAAAAGTCCGATCCTTGCCATGGTTCCTTGCGAAACTATGAAAGGCAATTCAGGTTCACCACTGATGACTGCGAACCTGGAGGTCAAAGGCTTGCTGAATTCCATGGGGACAGCAGCGGATGTGAATCTTAAAAAAGCACCTTTTTATCATGTCAGTTTTGGTTCTAACTTTGCCTGCCTCAATATTCCTGGCATCGCCTCAGCCCCATCCCCGCATGCGGACTGTGGTAAATCGATTATCTCAGAAAATATTCGCGAGGCCTCTGCCACTTTGATCAGCCGCTTTACTGATCCTTTGATGAAATCATTCAATGCCGACGTAAATGCAGAGCTTGATAAGATTCATAAGCAAAGCAAGTTCGTGGTTTTGTGGGATGTCGAGCAAAAGAATCGTGCCTTTGACGGAGTAAATACCAAAGTCAGTGAAGTCAGCTACAAACCTTCTTGCATCAATTTTAAAAAAGATAAAATGCGCACGCAACAAGGACGACTGCAACACGGCAATGTTACTTATAACTTAGAGTATCTGGAATGGGGCCTGCAAATTCATTTGGATAATGGCGGCCGTCCCCGCGCTGAACTCGTCCCTAAGAAGATCCAATCCACCCTACAGTTCAGCCCCGCACAAATGACTTTTGGTCAATCCGTGGCCTTTAAGCACGGTGCTCAGTCCTACAGTCTTCCGTTCTGTGAGGATGTTAGAAAAAAATAAGCGCGAATGCTTTTGATAAGTACCCTGCCCTGTTCTAAGCTTCGTTCATGCGAAGACTGCTGCTTTATCTTTTCACTACGAGCTTGCTAACCACCAGCTCAGCTTTTGCCCAACAAGACTCATCCACGTCGATCACGACAGGTGGGTACTTTCGTTGGTCCGAGGAGTGGTTTCGGGATCCAAACTTTGGCAGAGCCACTGATGAATCACAGGGATACTTTCTGCAGCGCTATTTGATGCACGTTGAAGTGAAAGACACGGATACCAACATCCGCGGCTTTATTCAGGCCAAGTATTCTGAAATCGCCAATAAGGAAGGCAATCACCTTTCCACGGATCGCGATGACGGAGATATTCACCAGGCCTTTTTTGAAAGCAAACACCTGCGCGCTGGAAGGCAGGAATCTCCGGTGGGTTCGACACTTTTGGTTGGTGTGCGCGAAGGTCCCAACTCCCGCTTAAGCTTTGACGGAATCAAAGCTTTTCTTCCCATCTCAAAATCCACCGAGATTTTCATCGGTCACCCAGTGGACATCACTTCGGGCTTCGTTGATAACCGCAGCGCTGACACCGTACTGGGTTATGCCTACTTCAATTCCGTTTTTCAGACTGAGTCCTCGGCGGTGGATTTGTATCTGATGTACTATGATGATTTGACTTCGAGGCTTTACACTCCTGCCGCACGGTGGGTTTATAAAACCGAATTCATCACCGTCGACACAGATTTTATGCTCCAAACGGGCCGCTTTGATGATTCGCAGGACGTGTGGGCTTACGGAATTGCCTCACGCATTAAAAAGCCACTGTTTGCCAATTTGGATGCGACACTGATTGCCAGCTATATTTCCGGAGACAAAGATCCTGATGATTCCCAACACGGCACCTTCAATGCGCTCTTTCCCAAGGGGCAATACTATGGCTGGTCCGGTGAAATGGGACACCCCAATTTGATCGCTCTGGTGCCAGGAATCACTTGGAATATTTCCGATGCCCTTGCATGGGCCAATAATCTGGGGTTTTACTGGCGTGAAAGTATTCACGATGGACTTTATCGCGGCAGCGGCAGCTTGCTTAGACCCGCCACTAATGACGAGCGCTATACTGCGACCCAAATTAATTCCTGGGCCGAGTGGAAGGTTAACAAATTATTTTCGCTCTACTATGAATACACTTATACATTTGCTGGCGAATTTATCAAGGCTTCCACAGATTCTAAAGACAGCCAGTATTTTGCGTTAAGAACCGCTGTGCGCTTTTAGTTACGCTTCGGCGTACCTTTGTCATCCAGGGCATAAATCGTGGTGTTTTTGTCAGAATCAATTCGCATCACTTCTGAACAAATACTTTGTCTGGAAATTTCTGACATACGCTTTGGAGCGTCAGCAAGCTTCACAGTTTCTGTTTTACAGGTGACAGAGCTTTCATTCTTCTTACAGAATTCTTCAAAGGACTTTTTAAATTCCGGGTATTTCTTATTCATAAAATAAGAAACCATTTGTTTGCGCTCTGGTTCAGAAACTTTGGCGAAACACTTATATCCTTGGGCTTGAACGGTTGTGGTCATCAAAAACAGAACACCAAATATAAACGGTTTCATAAAACTCCTGTTGGGCAACACGCTTCTAAAACTATTTTAAGAATTAACATCACAGGCTCACGGTCGGCAACAACAACCCCTCTGCCCGCTGGACCTAAAGTGTTTCCTATGAGCGAACTGCAACTTACCACTGGATCTTGTCTGAAACCGCAGATTTCCTCAGTCTGGGAAAAACTCGCGAGGGATTCTATGCACATTGAGCTGGCCAAAGCCGATAACGAAATTATTAACAACAAAGCCTACGACCAATTGGCGGAGCGTTGGTACGAAGCTCAGGATGATCCGATCGCATTACTTAGAAACCAGCATAAATTAGAAATGCCGTGGATCCTGCAAGCTATAGACAAGCACATCGGAAAGTCAGCAGACATTTTAGATATGGGATGTGGCGGAGGATTTCTCTCCAACGATCTTGCAGCCGCAGGTCACAAGGTTTCCGGCATTGATCTGTCTGATTCAAGTCTGAAGGTGGCTGAAAGCCGCGATCACACCCACACCGTCAAATATCAAGTAGGCGATGTGTATCAAGTACCGTTCCCCGATCAAAGCTTTGATGTGGCTTGTGCGATGGACTTATTAGAACACGTGTCAGAACCGCAGCGGGTTTTAGCGGAAGCCTCCAGAATACTGCGCCCGGGTGGATTGTTTTTCTTTAACACGTTTAACAAGAATCAACTCGCAAATCTGGTCGTGATCAAATCGATGGAATGGTTTGTTAAAAACACTCCCGATGACTATCACGTCTATTCTTTATTTATAAAACCACAGCATCTGGTTCAATGGATGAAAGAACAAGGCCTTCACAATGCTGAAATCCGTGGTATCCGTCCCGTCTTCATGCAAAAGGGAGTGTGGAGTTTAATTCGTACCGGTGAAGTTCCGAAGGATTTTAGGTTTACGTTTTCTAAATCACCTCTCATTGCCTATACCGGGTATGCAAAGAAAGCCCCAATTTGAGACGAGGGATTGTGAGTCCGCATCCCTCGCTTTATTCTAAGCGTATCAGAGGATGAGGTACGTTTTATGAATCTGAAGACTCACTATCGTCGTTGCCAGCACTGCGGCAACATTCACAATGCCGACAATGAACTTTTGATGGATTGCAATTCCTGCGGCAAGGAGTTGATTCCTCTTTATTACTCGCAACTGGTGAAACTTGCCCAAGAGCAATTGGCAAATTCCAATCCGCTGATAAAGGACAATGCTGTCATGAATGAAATCGTCGTCGTGGGACTGACCGCCGATTGGGAAGCCGAAGCTGACACTTTCTAATTACATATTGTAAGGGGCCCTGAATAAGCCCACGCTAATCTCTAAGAGGAGGCTTCAAGATGCGAAGTCTCGACTTAGCGGCCATCTCAGGGAATTTCAAATTCATCAAAAGAGCCAAAACTCTTGCCGAGACCTTTTCCTTTCAGTTTGAAAGCTTCGAAAGTTCAGACGCGTTTTTTGAAAAGACCGAACACTATAAATCCATCACCTGCATTATATTGGACTGCTCCGAAATTGAAAAACCCAATGAAGCTGCCGGAATGGTGCAAGTGGCCTGCCAGGTAGCAGCCGATAGCTACATCATTGCCGTCGTGAACTCAAAGCTTAAGCCCGAAGACGCACGTATTGTGAAAACCTCCGGTGCCTCGCTGGTCTTGATGGAAAACGAGTACTATACCACCAGCAAACTTGAGTTCGTCACAACACAGGTCATCCGCTCATCTTATATTCCGGTTAAAATCTATGATCTTTATCCTGATAGCGAAACTTCGTTTTCGCTTTACTATATGATGCCCGCTAACAAACGTTTTCTAAGAATAGCCAAACCGGGCCTGCAGGTTCACCCCTCCTTTCTGGAAAAGTTCGCTGACATGGGGGAACTTTATATCAAACGGCAGGATTTCAAACAGTGGGTGGAATACTGTCGCAGTTATGATTCCGCAGATGAAGCGAGCACTCTGCGTCGCTGCCGCCTGCAATTCCTGCAGATGAGCCAGTCATTTCTGGAGCTCACTTTGATGATCAGCGATCAGACATCGTCCTCCTCGTTCGCGGTCGGAAAAGAACTGTACGGCACTTGCGAAAAATTCGCGCAGGAATTGTTAAATACTTTGCAGGTGGTAAAGAATCCATTCGAGGTGATCAATAATTCCTCGATCGGCGACTTTGGCTCTTTGGAAAGGGCTCCGGCAATTGCATCGTATGCTGCTGTCCTAAGCCAGAACACAACCATCGGCAAACCTTTGGAGGTCATGATTTCAGCCCTGCTTTCAGACATTGGATATCTGGATATCTCCCCATCGGCTTCGGCAAAACTTCGTGCCAATGACATTCAAAGTATGAACGGTGAAGAATTGATGGAATACCAAAAACATCCCATCTATAGCTTAAACCAATGTCTTTCGCGCAAAATTCCTTTAAGCGAGCCGATGAAAATGATGATTCTGCAAAGTCATGAGCGCATGGATCAAAAAGGATTTCCCCACCGCATGAACCCTGACAAGATTCTGGAAGAAGCGATGCTGGTACGATTGTGCTGGGATCTGGATTCCAAAACCCAGGTCCGTATGGGTGAACCCCGTCCTGACATTTCAAAAGTCATCGAGGGACTTGCAGCAACGTTTGCGGGAGATCCCGGAAACTATTCCATAGGATTTACAGTGAAGATGTCGCCCGTTTTGAAAGCCTTGGGATTCAATTCCAAAAACCCGAGCCTTCACCAATAAAAAAACCCGGTTATTCACCGGGTTTGTATTTTCTGATTTAAAGCATAATTACTTTTTCTTTTTCTTGGATGGCGCTGGAGCCGGAGCAGATGTATCTACACCCGCACTGCCCGCTCTGATCTTAGCCGCTTCCAACTGAGCTTCAGCTGCTTCAGCCTGAGCTTTTGCAGTTTCAGCGCGGATCTTTGCGTCTTCCGCTTTGTTTTTCGCGTCTTCTACGCGGGCTTGAACCTGTTCAAGCTCAGCTTTTGCTTTTTCAGCGCTGGCTTTGTACTTTTCCAACTCTGCATCAGCGTGTTTTGCCGCTGCTTCGTTGTCTTCGATGGATTTCTTAGCACGCGCCAGTTCCTGGGAAGCTTTCGCCTCTTCCTGACGGTACTTCATGCGATTGCTTTCAAGTTCCTGCTTGGCTTTTGCAGCAGTTTGAGCAACTTTCGCTTCATCCTTTTTGATGTCGTTTAGTTTCTTACGCTCATCTTCAACTTGAGAACTCAATTTTTTGTTCTCTTCTGTTGCAGACTTAAGCTCAGCTTCGGTTTTTTCAATCGTTGCCTTCGCTTGTTCTTCCTGAGCTTTCAAACGAGTCATCTCTGCTTCAGCTTTGGCTTTCTCAGCATCAGCACGAGCAATCTCGGATTTAGCTTTTGCATCGCGAGCCTTGGATTCAGCAACCGCTTTTTCCACCAACAATTTTGTTTTGGAAAGATTTTGGTTGGCTTTAGCAGATTCCAACTTTGCAGCTTCAGCCTCACGAGTAGCCTTCATGCCGGCTTCTGTTGCAGCTTGAGCCTGCTTCTCAAGGTCTTTCGCCTGAGACATCATATCTGCCGCTTTTTTCTCTTCATTCTTTTTCAAATCCATCGCTTCGTCGCGGGATTTTTTTGCTTTCTCTGTTTGATTTGCAGCAGTTTTACTGCGAGCTGTTGCTTCAGCCTGGTCTTTTTCCGCTTTCTTTTGATCGCGATCAAAACCTGCAGCTTCCGCTTTAAGTTTAGCTACGTCGCGCTCTGCATTTGCCTGATCTCTTTTGGCATCTGCTTCAGCGGAGCGAGCTTTATTAATAGCTGATTGAGCATCCGAACGAGCCTTATCACGGGCTTTGCGTTCTTCATCCGCACGGCGCTTAGCTTCAGCAGCTTCGGCTTTTGCACCTTCTGCATCAGCGATCGCTTCTTCTGCTTCAATTTGTTTATCTTGTGCCAGTGCTCTTGTCGCTGTTGATGTCATCAAAGCTGCAACAAGAAGAATTCCCAATGTCTTGAAATGCATGAATGTCTCCTTAAGCTGTTAACAGGCAATAGGATATATGCATTTTTGGCAAAAAAAAAGCGACCAGGATTGGGGGGGGAGGATCCTGGCCGCAAGGGGGGGTTGCTTTAGTACTAGAGCAATCGGGGTGCCAGACCAAGATTATGTTCAGTTCCATTTAAATGGAGTTCAACACGGTACCTCTGTCGAGAATTTATACGGAAAACGACAATTGTCGGCCCCCTCTTGGCGACTGGACTCGACAGAATATGTTCAAGAATTTCTACTTATAGTAATGACCTCTATCAGATTGAAACAGTATTTGTGTTCCCTAATCATTGGAGCCTGGGCATCCCCTGCTTTTGCTACATTCCATATCGTTTTGGACCCCGGCCACGGTGGGACCGATAAGGGAGCCGTATATAATTCTATTAAAGAGGCCGATCTGGTTTTGACTGTGGCTCGTAAACTTCAGACTCTGCTGAATGAAGACCCTCATTTTGAAGTCACTATGACCCGGGATAACGATCGCGCTATCTCCTTGCCTGAACGTGTGAAAATGGCTGAAAAAGCCAATGCTGATTTGTACGTAAGCCTGCACGCCAACGCAGCCCTTGATCAAAGAGCCCGCGGCGTGGAATTTTTCTTTCAAAACAACCTGCCCGCTGATGAAGATGCGTTGTTTTTGGCCAATCAGGAAAATCAGGCCATCGCCAATGCCCGCGAATTGCATTCATTATCCGGTGGAGATGAGCTTTCGAAAAAAGGTGATATCGCGGCCATCGTTGAAGACCTGCGCAGACAAAACCGCATGAACTCAAGCCTGCGTTTAACCAAGGCCTTAACGACCATCTGGGAAAACGACGAAAACGCCATGCAGGCGACCATTAAACAAGCACCCTTTTACGTGATTTCCAAAACGTCCATGCCTGCGGTCTTAATTGAGATTGGCTTCATTTCCAATCCCCGCGAAGCTCAGCGCCTGCAACGCAAGGACTATCAAAAAGACTTGGCCAATAAAATCTATAACGCTCTCGTCTCATACAAAGAAAAGATGGACAACTCCTCTGCCAAGAACTTAAATTAGGGGCTCTTTTATCCCCTCAATTTAGGAGCTTTTCATGCGCAGCGACGGCCGTCTGTTTGACCAACTTAGAAATATTAAAATTACACCTAACGTTGCTGAATACGCTGAAGGCTCTGCTCTGGTTGAGTTCGGAAAAACCAAAGTTCTTTGCACAGCAAGCTACGAATCCAAAGCGCCACAATGGTTGGCAGGCACAGGTGCTGGCTGGGTTACGGCAGAGTACGGCATGTTGCCTCGCTCTACTCACACTCGTATTAAACGCGACAAGGCTGCAAACAGCGGCCGCACGCAAGAAATCTCCCGCCTGATTGGTCGCTCTTTGCGCGCGGCTGTGGATTTGAAAATGTTGGGTGAAAAACAAATCACCATCGACTGTGATGTTTTGAATGCTGATGGTGGTACGCGCACCGCTTCTGTAACTGGTGGGTACGTGGCATTGGCGCTGGCCCTAAAAAAACTTGCAGCTGTGAGCGAAATCAAAGCGAATCCGTTGATCAATTACGTTTCTGCGATCAGCGTGGGCCTTCACAATGATAACATCCTTTTGGATTTGAACTATGACGAAGACAGCGCGATTGGCACTGACATGAACTTTGTCATGACTGACAAAGGCACTTTCGTTGAAGTTCAAGGTACTGCGGAACATGTACCTTTCACGCGCCAGCAACTTAACAAGATGATGGATGTGGCTGAAAAAGGCTGCCGTGAACTGTTCATTCACCAGGCTGCGATCATTGGTGAAACTTACCGCCTGGCTGGCGTTTAATTTCAAAGGAGTCTGATAAATGGAACTTTGGATTGCGACTGGAAACAAAGGCAAACTTTCTGAATTTCGCGTTCTTCTAAATGAAGTTGTCGATTTGCAACTTCACCACCAAGGTGAAATTGCTTCCTTCACTCCCCGCCCAGAGGATGGAAAAACATTTTTGGATAATGCCCGCATCAAGGCAAAAACTTTACGTGCGATTAAAAATCAAGCGTGGGTACTGGGCGAGGACGCAGGCCTTGAAGTTGAAGGCTTAAACAACCTTCCAGGAATTCATTCCGCACGTTACGCAGGCCCTAAAGCTTCAGACAGCGAAAACGTCGCGAAGCTTTTGAAAATGATGACGTTCAAACAAATGCCCAACAAGAATGCCAAGTTCGTTTGTACGACTGTGGTGTACACACCCACTGGTGAGGAATGGATCTTTACAGGCGAGCTTAAAGGCACGATCACAAGCAAACCTTCAGGTCTGCATGGATTTGGTTATGATCCGGTGTTCATCCCTGAAGGCCAAACTCAAACATTGGCAGAGCTTGGCAGCGGTTACAAAGCCCAGCACTCGCACCGCGCACAAGCGATCAAACAGTTTTTGCAAAAATATAATTCGACTCTGTAAGAGCGATTAAAAAAAAAGCCGATCCCAAGATCGGCTTTTTTTATTCCAAAACGCGCTGGATTTTTTAATTTCAGTACTGACCAGGAGCCGCCACGCAACGGAAGCCGACGTTTTGAACGCTGATTCCCCAGGATGCTGGTGCTTGAACTTCGTTGCCTGTGATGTCTCCGATATTCGCAGTGAAAATACCAACGGTGCCCCTGTTGTTCACACAGTTCGCTCCACCGCGAAGGACTTTTCCAGAACTACCGCCGAATAAGTTCCCCAAGAATATTTCATGCTTTGGAACTTCAGACATGCCGGTGAAATCAAGCAACGCTTTTGAGCCGGGTTTCACATCCCAATTATTGTTGTGATAGTTACGACCATACGGCGAGGAAAGATCTGGCGAGTACGAGTTTCCGTAAATGGTATCACTCACCCATTCCCAGGCATTGCCACCGAAATCCCAAATCACTGCACCACTTGCAAGAACAAAGGTACGACGTTCTTCGCCTTTGTTTTTACCTGTGCCGTCGTAAGGATTCGACGTGTTCGTTACTGCGATGGGTTCACTCCAGCCGGAGTAATATCCCGAATAAAGAGTTCCGGAAAGTTTCGTTCCCCCACTCCAGTTTTCGTTTTTGTTATAAATTTCCAGAGCCGTGGCATTCCATTCAGCATTCGTCGGCAGGCGATATCTGACGCCAAGACTTGCGCAGGCTGCGGCAGCCGTGGCCTTGTTCGCAATCCATGGTTTACCTGAAGCAACGGATACGGCACTGCCGTTAAGCTGCTTCATTTCAAATTTCGCAAAACAAACTGCCGAAGTACCCAAAGAAGAATTCGCGGCCACTAATTCAAAACCAGCCGGGCAACCCACAACCGGAGTCGGAGTCGGAGTTGGTGTAGGAGTTGGAGACGGACTCGGCTCTGGCGACGGCGATGGAGAAGGAGTCGGCTCCGGTGACGGGCTTGGTTCCGGCGATGGAACCGGAGAAGGCTCTACGGTTGGTGAAGGCGTCGCTGTCGGTGCAGGTGTGACCGTCGGTTCCGGAGTTGCCGTAGGAGCCGGCGTCGGCTCTGCCGTCGGTGATGGCGCCACAGTAGGTTGCGGAGTTGGTGCAACCGTTGGCTCTGGTGAAGGCACCACAGTCGGTTGAGGCTCAGGCGATGGCGAAGGCGTTGCCGTAGGTTCTGGAATTGGCGACGGCGCCACTGTCGGATAAGGAACTGGTGAAGGTACCGGCTCCCCGGTCGGTGATGGTGTCACCGTTGGTGAAGGAGTTACTGTGGGAGAGGGCGTGACCGTCGGTGACGGACTTGGTGTCGGAGGCGGTGACTGGGAAGTCTCGTCACCAGGGGATGCCACATTGCTGTCTTCGCCTGACGAACATGACACTAAAAGGCTCGTCATCGAAACGCAAAGCAGGCTTGCGATCCATGTTTTCATCGATTCCCCTCTCCAAGGTATAACTGATGCTCTCTACGACTTATTTTTACCGCTTCTTGACATTTTCTAGAGAAAGTTTTGTGTTCCGACACCAAATGTAGACCAAAGACCCCTCGCCCCGGGCTAATTCGCGGCCAAAATGCGAGAATTACATAGGTTTCCTTATCAATATTTTGACCACTCCACGGCAAGGTGGATGCTCCACCAAAGCAGTCGTTGGGCATTGCATAATAGGCCCTTGGAAAGCGAAAAAAGGGTTTCCTAACTTTACTCTGACAAAGGCGTTTGCTAGTGTCCTTCAAACGCAACCCTACCCCGTGAAATACCGGGTAAACTCTGGAGACTACGAGTGATGAAGGGCCTAAAACTATTTACCGCTAATTCCAACCCCGAACTGGCTAAAAAAGTAGCCGCTGCCGCGGGAATTGAACTCGGGTTTTCCGAGGTCAGCACCTTTGCCGATGGGGAAATCCAAGTCGAAATTCATGAAAGTGTTCGCGGACAGAATGTCTTTGTCATTCAAAGCACCTGCCCCCCGGTGAACCAAAGCTACATGGAGCTTTTCGTGATGCTGGATGCTCTTCGCCGGGCTTCCGCAGCTTCGATCACAGCCGTGATCCCTTATTTCGGCTATGCCCGCCAGGATAGAAAGGTCGCACCTCGCGCCCCTATCTCTGCGAAATTAATGGCAGATTTAATCACCTCAGCGGGAGCGGACCGCGTGGTTTGCGTCGATTTGCATGCCGCCCAAATTCAGGGGTTCTTTAACGTTCCTGTGGATCACTTGTTTGCGATTCCGACTTTGGCTCGCGCTTGGCGTGAAGCTCACGGTGTAGGCAGCGACTTTGTCGCGGTGAGTCCCGACGCCGGAGGGGTTGAAAGAACCCGCGCTTTTGCGAAAAGAATCGAATCCAGCATGGCCATCATCGATAAACGCCGTTCCGGCCCTAATGAGGCTAAAGCGCTGCACCTGATCGGTGATGTGACTGGAAAAACTGCCGTGATCGTCGACGATATGATCGATACGGCTGGAACACTTACACAAGCAGTTGACAGTCTCTACAAGAATGGGGCAAAACGTGTGTTCGCTGTTGCAACGCACCCCGTTTTATCGGGTCCTGCGATCACTCGCCTGAAGGAAAGCCCTATTGAAAAAGTATGGGTCACCGACACCGTTCCGTTATCGGAAGCGGCTAAGGCCTGCGGAAAAATCGAAGTGGTTTCTGTAGCTCCCGTTTTGGCGGAAGCGATCAAGAGAATCCACGGAAACGATTCCGTCAGCAGCTTATTTGATTAATCCTCCTTCGCCCTTTGGGCTACGGCGGACAAGTTAAAAACTGAATTTGAATTTAAATGCTCCCATAAAGAGCGAAACAACCAATCCTCTATCGGACTAGAAGGAAGACATTATGAAAAATAGAATCGAACTAAACGTAGAAGCTCGTCAAACTGGTAAAGGTAACAGCCGCGAATTGCGCGTTAACCGCCAAGTTCCTGCAGTTATCTACGGCGCAATCTCTCCAGTAAACGTAACAGTTTCTGAAAAAGACATGGTTAAGTACAACACTCGTGCTTACGAAAATGCTCTTTTCAATCTTAAATCTACAGAGAAATCTGCAAACGGTATCGTTGTACTTGTTAAAAAAGTAGACGTTCACCCGGTTACTCGCCGTCCACAACACGTTGATTTCTACGCTCTTGATCTTAAAAAAGCAGTTCGCGTTAACGTTGAAGTTCGTCTTGAAGGTAAACCAGTTGGTTTGTCTGAAGGCGGTATGTTGAACGTAGTTAACCGTCAAATCGAGATCGAAGTTCTTCCAACTGAGATCCCTGAATTCTTCACTGCTGACGTTTCTAACTTGGCAGTAGGCGACGCTCTTCACGCATCTGACGTGAAAATCACTGGCTCTGCTAAATTGATCTCTGCTGCTGACACAACTATCGCGGTTGTATCTGCTCAGGAAGAAGAAGCTGCTGCTGCTCCGGCTGCTGCCGCTGCTCCTGCTGCTGCTGCACCTGCTGCGGGCGCGAAAGCTGCTCCAGCTGCTGCAAAACCAGCTGCGAAAAAATAGTTTGTTTTACTCCGATAAATTCGGAGTGCAGACAACTATCGCAAACACAAAAGGCGGCTCTTCTCGAGTCGCCTTTTTTTTTGATTTTGATCGAGGTTATTTATGTCATCTTGGCTTATCGTCGGCCTGGGCAATCCGGGTGGAGAGTACAAACTCACCCGCCACAATATCGGCTTCATGGCTGTCGACTACTTCATGCAGGGATTGGGCAATCCATCCATAAAAAATCAGTTCAAGGCCGAAGTGGCGCAGGCCTCCTGGCAGGGGCACACGCTATACTTCTGCAAGCCTCAAACTTATATGAACCTTTCTGGTGAGTCGGTGCAGCCTTTGATGGGCTATTATAAAATCCCTCTGGACCATCTGATCGTGCTTCATGACGACATCGACCAGCCCTTCAATCAAATGAAGATTCATAAAAATCGTGGGCACGGCGGTCACAATGGAATCAAAAGTATCTCGCAATTGATGGGCACTCAGGACTATGCCCGTCTGAAATTGGGCGTGGGCCGTCCCGAGAATCCGAACTATCCTGTAGCGGACTATGTTCTGGGCAAATTTACGAAGGAAGAGTTCGATAAAATGCCCGACTTCCTGAACAAAGGTATCGACGCTATTGAGAGTATCATTCTGGATGGTATTCAAAAAGCTTCGACAAAATTCAACGGGTAAGCTACATTCCCCCGTGTTATAATTTGGTTTTTCAAGGAGTTCCTCATGGCTTTGCAGGTCGGTATCGTCGGTCTTCCGAACGTTGGTAAAAGTACGCTTTTTAATGCGTTAACTTCAGCTAAGGCTGAGGCTGCCAACTACCCTTTCTGTACTATCGATCCCAACGTGGGCGTGGTGACAGTTCCAGATCCTCGTATGGATAAAATCACAACATTCATCAAGCCACAAAAAGTGATTCCAACAACTATGGAATTCGTGGATATCGCCGGTATCGTAAAAGGTGCTTCTCAGGGCGAGGGTTTGGGAAATCAATTCCTATCCCACATCCGTGCAACTGATGCGATCGTGCACGTGGTTCGTTGTTTTGACGACCCAAATATCATCCACGTTGCCGGCTCTGTGGATCCACTTCGTGATATCGAAATCATCAACACTGAGTTGATGCTGGCCGATCTTGATTCCGCTGAAAAGCGTATGAAGTCCCGCGAAAAAACAGCGAAGACTGGCACTGATAAGAAAATCAAATTGGAATATGAAGTTGCCAAAAAAGCAGTTGAAGCTTTGGGCAAAGGCTTGCCTGCACGTTCTGTTGAATTGGACGAGCAAGAAGCCTTGATGATGAAAGACATGCACTTCCTGACTGCAAAACCAGTTCTTTACGCGATGAACGTAAACGATGCTGACTTCGCAGCAGGCGGCAACGATTGGACCAAAGCGGTTGAAAAGCGTGCTGCTGAAGAGAATAACAAAACCATCCTGATCTGTTCAGCGATGGAAGCTGAAATCGCTTTGTTGCCACCAGAAGATCGCGCAGACTTCCTGGCAGCCCTTGGTTCTGAAGAGCCAGGCTTAAACCGTTTGATCCGCGAAGCTTACACTTTGTTGGGTCTGCAAACTTACTTCACAGCGGGTGAAAAAGAAGTTCGCGCCTGGACGATTCGTGCCAATACGAAAGCTCCACAAGCAGCGGGTGTGATCCATACGGATTTCGAAAAAGGTTTCATCCGTGCGGAAACTTACCACTGCGAAGACTTGTTCACTTACAAGTCCGAGCAAGCGGTTAAGGATGCGGGTAAATACCGCGTGGAAGGTAAAGAGTACGTCGTGAAAGACGGCGACGTTTTATTCTTCCGTTTCAACGTTTAATTTTTTAAAGGGTTCCGCAAGGGACCCTTTGTTTTTTCCGGGCCCCTTTACAATTGTTAGTGAGGAATAATGTTTCAAAAAGTTTTTAGTACGTTGTTGATCGTTCTTGCCTTGTCCCCTGCTGCGTTCGCAGCGAAAGCCACTGATGGAGACATCCACAAAGGCGACTACAAATGGTTCCAGTTCAACATCATGCAATCCATCGACAACAAGATCCCTTTTGAAAATCAGCAGGACACTTATTTCGAAATGGAATTCGGTGGACGCTCTGGAATTCTGGATCTTTATGGTTACATCGATATTTTTGATGTTTTCAATTCACCGAACAGTGATCGCCATGGCGATACTTCTTTGTCAGCAACTCAAGATGATAACTTCTTCTTTAAATTTGCTCCGCGTTTTTCCTTGGACTACATGACTGGTCACGATCTGAATGCAGGTCCGGTTCAGGAATGGTACATCGCCACCCTGTTTAATGTCGGCGACCGCGCTTTGTTTGAAGAATACATCGGTCTAGGAACGGATATTCAAATTCCTTGGTTGGGAAAATTGGGTGCGAACCTGATGGCTCGTCACGTGCGTGAAAATTATGGCGCCGATGATGAAGGTGAATGGAATGGTTACATCCTGACGACGAACTGGTTTAAACCGTTTGTGGAATTTGAAAACAAATCCTTCATCACATGGCAGGGTTACCTGGACTACAAATTCGGCGCGAATAAAATCGCTGACGACGTAGACCGCACCTCATGGTCATTGGAATGGTTCAATGGTATCTACTGGCACTCCAAACAGTACGCTGTCGGCTACGGCCTGAAGTACTACCAAAACATGGCGTTGTTTAAATCCGGCGGCTTCGCAGGCGAAACATCCGGCTTCGGCCACTACCTGGCTGTGACTTATAAATTCTAATTTTCATGGGGACAAATTGTCAGTTTGTACAACCGTAGCGGGTGTGCAAACTGCCATCTTTGTACTCGATTGATACATTTGCGAAAGGCGTATGGCCAAAGGGTGGCTGGCGCCTTTGGGGAACGCGGTGCGTTTATTCGGGGCGGGTTTTGTGTTCGCGGGCGTAGTCTATCAGGATGTGGAAGCTCCACACTGTCAGGAATAGGACTAGGCTTGGGAAAAGGATCAGGTGCGGGAAACTTGAAAGAGTTTTCCAGCCTTCGCTGACCAGGATTCCCCAGCTGGTGTACGGTGGATGAACGCCGATGCCAATAAAGCTCATGAAGCTTTCGTATAAAATATTGGTTGGGATTTGCATCGCAACCAACACCAACAATGAGCTGACAATATTCGGCAGGATATGACGAGCGATGATGTGGGCGCTGTTGCCGCCGATAGAGATGGCGGACTCCACAAAAGGTTTGCGCTTGGTTTCAATGACCATTCCCCGCGTGACCCGGGCAATGTTGATCCAATGAGTGAAGGAAATCCCCACACACAATCCCACCAGTGCTGCCCACTGCGGATCTTGAATTGGTAAGATCACCTGAACGCTTAAACACAATACTGCCACTAAAATAAAACTTGGAATCGCCATGATGATATCACAAAAGCGCATCATCACCCGATCTGTGATGCCTTCACACCAGCCGGCGATGGCGCCATATACCAGACCAATCAAAAATGTTAAAGCCGCGCACACTACTCCAACAGTCAACGAAACACGTGCACCTAAAAGAACTCGCGCGAAAAGATCCCGTCCCAAAGAGTCCGTGCCAAACAGGTGCGACCATGAGGGAGATAGCAAAATCTGTTCAACGTTTTGTTCATAACCCTGAGTAAAGAATATCGGCCCCAGGAAAACCGCCAGCAGCAGGAAGCTTAAAAATGCAATGGCCAGAATCACGGAAGGACGTTTCACACTTCCTCCCGAATTCTTGGATCCACAGTACGCATTAAGATGTCGATCAGTGAGTTTACGACTATCAGCAAAGCGCCATAAAATAGAGTCAGCCCTACGATCAAAGTGTAATCGCGATCACCCAAAGCGATGATAAACTGACTTCCCAAACCTGGAATCGCGAAAAGCATTTCGACTAAGAATGATCCTGAAAGCAAGCCGACCAACAAAGGCCCCAGAAAACTTAAAAAAGGAATCAGGGAATTGCGAAGCACGTGATGCATAAGCACCTGCCACTCTTCAACACCTTTGGCCTTGGCAGTGCGAACGTAATCCAATTCGTAATTGGATTTTAAAGAAGTTTTCAGCAAACGCACCAGAATCGCCATCGGGCGCACACACAAAGTCAGAACCGGCAGAATGTAATTCTTGGGCTCGGTTAAAAATGCCGTGGGCAAAAGATTAAAATAAAAACCAAAGAAATAAATCAAGAGAGGACCCCAGAACAGGCTGGGTAAAGAAATAAACGTGATCATGAATTGATCGACTGTTTTTTCAAAGTAACCACCGCGGTAGCGCTGCGAAGTCAGAGCTAAAATAAAAGCACCGGCAATAACGATAATCAAAGCCACTAAATTCAAACTTAAAGTATTCGCAAAACCGTTTGAAATAATCGACGTCACTGTCTGATTCGGGCGAGCCATCGAAACACCCAAGTCACCTTGTAACAACGAAACCAGATACTTTCCACTTTGCACCAGAGAAGATTCTTGCAAGCCCCATTGGGAAATCAACGCCGCCTTCACCGTCGGGTGTAAAGCCGCCTCCTCATCAAAAGGTCCACCAGGCAATGCTTTAAGCAATAAAAAACAAAGCGCCACCAGCACCGCCAGTGACGCAATAATTTCAAAAGCTTTCTTAAATAAAAAACGCACCCAGTTGTTATTCAATGCTGCTCTCTTGGACTAAAAACTAAATGTCGTCCCAGTTTTCCTTACCTACTAGCTCCGCATTGACCTTAACTGGCACTGCTTCGGATAGGTATGGGAAAAGATCCTTATTGTTGCCGTACAACTTACTGTAAACGTAGGCATTCGAAACCACACGTTTAACATAGTTGCGCGTTTCCAGGAAAGGAATGTGCTCAATGAACTCATCCGTTTCCAAAGTACCAAAAGACACCAGCCAGTTTTTCACGCGGTGAGGTCCCGCATTGTAGCCCGCTGCCACCAATGGAATCGTGTTATCAAAGCGATCCATCAGACGTTTCAAGTAACGGGAACCAATTTGCACAGCCGTGTCTGGCTCAAGCAATTGAGTCGGCTTGAAATCTTTCGCGCCAACCATTGTCGCTACTTTGTAACCCGTAAATGGCATCACCTGCATCAAACCCAAAGCACCCACCGGTGAAATTGCATCACGACGGTAAGAACTCTCCGCTCTCATGATACCCCAGACAAGCTCCGTCGGAACTGTGAATTTCTTAGTGTACTTGTCTACAGAGTCAGAATACGCACGCGGATAAGCCAGCTCCCACATCGCACGGCCACCATCGACACCTTGGGAAGCACGAGTCGTTCCGAAGGTCACTTGCGCAATATAAGAGGAACGATTGAAGTGACCTGCAGTCGAGTACTCGGACATCAAAGTTTTCAAGTGCTCGCGGTTGCGGGTTTTTCTTTCGATGTCATAAAGATCCCAGCGAGCCCATTCGTTTTCACCAATGATCATCAAATCACGGGCGCGCTCAAAACGCTTCATCAGGACCGGACTGTTAAATACGTTTTTGTCGCCGCCTTCAGCCACTTCACCTTCAGCCGGAGCTGCATCGTCTTGGGCTACTTCGACAGCCTTCGTGTCAGGATTTTCCTCGACCGCCGCTTCCTCGTCGCTTTCTTTTTCATCATCCGTCGAGTACTGCGTGATCATCAGGTTTTCTTCGGATTCAGATTCATCACCACGATAAGTCACGTCATCAGCATTCGGAGTCAAAAACTCCCCTGCTGAAAAGCGCGAAATCATGCGCGGAGTGATCGGCAGATTCGTCGTCGCCAATTTTTGCAGAGGCAGAACTTCCATTTTCTTCAGACGTTCCTGAGCTGCGATAGAGTAGTAACCCATCAAAGGATCTTTAGCCAAAGTCGCCATCTTGTTACGCGCTTCAGTCATTTTACCCTGGCGATACAAACTCATCGCCATCCAATAACTGACACGGTCATTTGGGAATGATTTCCAGGCGCGCTTGTTACGGCTCTTTTCACTTTGCATTTCAGAGAATGCTTTGTAAGCGCCCATGTAGTCGCCTTTAAGATACTTTAGCCAAGCCATGTGCCACTTTGCATCTTTCGTCAAACCAGACGTCGGATACAGTTTCATGAACTCCTGGAATCTGCGAGCGGCCCCATCGTAATCCTGGAACTGATAGCTTAAGAAAGCGGATTGGTACAAAGCCTGACGACCGGTTTTAGAACGCGGACTTAATTTATAAGCTGAATAGTAAGAACCGACAGCCAATTGCACTTCACCTGCGCGAGCGGATGCGGAAGCGAAAAGAATCAGGTAATCGAAATCGCGTTTCTTTTCCTCGTAGTAGGGTTTAAGCAAATCAACTGCTTTACCCAGCTCCCCTTCCTGCATGTAGAACTGAACTTGCAATTTATCTGCAAGATACTTGTCCACTTTTGCAAGATTGGATTTCATCGTGTTGATTTCAGCCTGAGCACGGGAATCAAGACCGGCAAACAAAAGATATCTAACGCGGGTACGGAAGTCTTCAGTGCTGGTCGCACAAGCGGTTTCCTTGCCTTCAAATTTGTTGGCAGCAAGATCCACTCCCCAGTCAGCAACTTTGGAGTAGGCTGGATGCTTTTCATAAAGGCGCACTAACCACTTACACATCTGCGCGCGCTTACCCAAGCCCTGCTCGGCCGCTGCCAGATTATAGATGATTTCAGGATAAGACTCGGTATTGCGAGTGCGCTTTTCAAGTTTAGTGAAAACCGTGGCAGCACCTTTGAAATTCTTTTTTTCAAGATCGATCTGCCCCATCATGCTTTGCACGTCGATGGTCATCTTCACATTCGGGGAAAGGGATTGAATCGCTTCAAGCTCTTTATAAGCCTCGTCCAACTTGGAAGTTTTCATATAGGACTGCGCCAAATAATAACGCGCATACTCCTGCATTTCCGTTTTGTTTTGTGCAATCGTTTGGAATGCAGGGATCGCCTGCTCGTATTTATTAGCTTTAAATTGTTCGAGAGCTTTCTTAAAAGAATCCAGCTCGTCTTTACCAGACTGAGCCATCGCCAAAGGCGCCGTTAAAACTATAGAAAACAAAACAGACGTAAAAGTGGTCCGCATCCCGTCACTCCCTCGAATCAGACGGCGTCATCCTTGTCACCGTCTCCTAATAATGATACCGAATATCTATGGCAAAATCGAAAAATAAAACTGTCTATACCTGTCAAAATTGTGGTGCTCAGCGACCTCGCTGGGAGGGCAAATGCTCTGACTGCGGTGCGTGGAATTCTTTCGTCGAGGAATTGCAGCTGGAAGAGCCCAAAACCAGAGGATGGTCCACAGGTTCTGCGGGAACTGTCGAAAAATCAAGCAATCCGGGGAAACCTGTTTCACTGGACCAAAGCCTCGAGGCGATCAAATTGGATCGTTTCAGTACTGGATTTCAGGAACTGAACCGCGTTTTGGGTGGTGGCTTGGCTAAGGGAAGTTTCGTACTTTTAGGCGGATCACCGGGCATCGGTAAATCGACTTTGCTTCTGCAAATGGCTGGCGGTCTTGCGGATAACAAGCACAAGGTTCTTTATATCTCTGGCGAGGAATCGGTTTCACAAACCGGCTCCCGCGCACATCGCTTAGGGATTCGCTCCCCGCTGATTGAAGTGGGTGCAGAAAGCAACCTGCACAATGTGATGGAACTGGCTCGTCACAAAAAGCCTGACGTTTTGGTCGTCGACTCTATTCAAACCATGTATCTGTCTGATCTTCAGGCGGCGCCGGGTTCGGTTTCTCAAGTTCGCGAATGTGCGGGACACTTGATGGGACTGGCTAAGAATGAAGGTATTGCCGTAATCTTAATCGGTCACGTTACCAAAGACGGCGCCATCGCGGGTCCAAAAGTTTTGGAGCACATGGTGGACTGCGTGCTTTCCTTTGACGGCGATACTTCTTACGATTTCCGCCTGCTTAGAACTTTGAAAAACCGCTTCGGTGCGGCTCACGAGCTGGGTGTATTCCAAATGAACACTAAAGGTTTGGAAGAGGTTTTAAATCCTTCTGAATTGTTCCTGGAAGAGCGCGGTGATCAGTTGATCGGCTCAGCAGTATTCGCTTCGATGGAGGGCACTCGCCCCCTATTGTGTGAAGTTCAGGCTTTGACTCTTTCAACGAATATGGCAATGCCACGCCGTACGTCGTTGGGTATTGATGTGAATCGTCTGCACCTGCTGACGGCAGTACTTGATCGTCACTTGGATGTGCGCTTAGCCCATAACGATATTTTCGTAAATGTCGTGGGTGGATTGAAGTTGGTAGAGCCCGCTGCGGATTTGGCCGTGGCTGCTGCCATTTTGTCCACAGAGGGACGTCGGGATCTTGACGCAAAAACAGTGTTTTTCGGCGAGATCGGACTGACTGGTGAAGTTCGCGGAGTTTCTTTTGTAGAAAGTCGTATTAAGGAAGCCGATAAATTGGGCTTCAAGCACTTCGTAATTCCGTTTTCAAACAAACGCCATCTGGCGGACCTAAAAATTTCGGCAGATAAGAAGATTTCCTATATCAAGAACGTGCGAGATCTGAGTAAAATAATTTAAACACACCAAAAAGGGCGACACGGATGTCAGCACTCGAGCAGTTACACAAACAGGAATACAAAGCCGGCGAATTCATTTTCTTTCAAGGTGACGTGGAAAAGCATTTCTACATCATCGAATCCGGCACCGTTAAGATCTGCACCCTGGATCGCACGGGCAACGAAGTTGAAATCAGCACGATCAATGAAGGTGAATCCTTCGGCGAGTTTGCGATGCTGGACAACGCTCCCCGCTCGGCCTCTGCAAAGTGCGCGACTGATGTTGTCGTGGTCAGAGTTTCAGAAGATGGCTTTCAGGAGCTTCTAAATGATTTGCCAGTTTGGGCAAACTGCATGCTGAAAGCGTTTGTAGGTCGTCTTAAGAAAATGATGGACGATCAAAAAGATCAGCAAGCTTAAGATAAAAAGCCCTCGCACAGAGGGCTTTTTTTATTCCTGAATCAATCGATATAGCATGTAAGCATTCGCCGCGATTATCACCGCACAGATCAACCAACCGAATGATTTCATTTTTACCGACATCACCCAATGACCCATGATTTTTCGATTACCTGCAAACGCCAACAACGGCACCACCGCAAAAGGCAACTGCAGACTTAGGATCACTTGTGTTCCCACCAGCAGACTCCCCACTGCGTGCTCGCCAAAATAGTGAACGCCTATCCAGGCTGGAATGATCGCCAGAATTCGCGCGATCGCGCGGCGAAGCCACACTGGCATTTTAAAATGCATAAAGCCTTCCAAAATAACCTGCCCTGCGATAGCGCCCGTGATCGTTGAACTTTGTCCGGCGGCGAACAAGGCCAGAGCGAATAGGAAACTAGCGGCACTTGCGCCCAATAACGGGCTTAGAAGTTTATGCGCATCCTGAATCTCGGTGATATTTAAATAGTCATTTAAATGAAACGCGGAACCCGCGACAATCAAAATGGCTGAGTTAATAAAGAAGGCAATACTTAAGCTTAGAATAACTTCCCACGTGATCATGCGCATCGAATACGCCAGCTCCACGTCGTTATTTTTCATCACCCGACTTTGCACGACGGCCGTATGCAAATAAAGATTATGCGGCATAACGGTCGCACCCATAATACCGATCGCCACATACCAAGCATGGGCATCGGGGAAAGAACTTAGGCGCGGGACATAACCTTTCGCAACCTCAAGCCACGGAGGCGAACTCCAAAACACCTGGGCCACGAAACACAACAGGATCATGACCACGAAACCCAGCACCAGCGCTTCCATGCGGCGCAGGCCCTTACCTTGAAAGATAAAGACGAAGATCATATTCAGTGCGGTCATTAAAACGCCGGTCTCAACAGAAACACCCAGGATTAAGTGAAATGCTAGGGCTGTTCCAAGGACCTCGGCTATGTCTGTTGCGATGATCGCGATTTCAGCGAGCACCCACAGGGCATTTTTAACCCAGGGACGGTATTGATCACGACAGAGCTCGGCCAGATCCTTACCGGTCACAGCTCCGACACGCACACAAATGGATTGCAGAAACATCGCAGCGATGCTGGATAAAAGAACGACGCAAAGAAGATTAAAGCCAAAGCGCGAGCCCGCCTCTAAATCCGTGGCCCAGTTGCCGGGGTCCATGTAACCCACAGCAACCAAAACTCCCGGACCGACAAACTGCCAAAAACTGCGCTTTTGAATCTCAACGTTCATGACTTCATTGTTCATGGAGTCAGTAAAGATGGGAAGGTAATTCTAGAATCAGTCCTCTGACGGATACTTAATGAAAATCTCGCGCTGCAAGTCCACCATCATGCTTAACAGGCGACTTTCCATGCGAGTGTCAATATTCAGAAACTGCATTCCTGCAATCTGAATTCCATCTTTGGTCGAAGCATAGCGAACTTCCAAATCAAAATCGATCGCACGGCGTATGCCTAAACGCATGGATCCCTGCACCGTGTCCCCTACTTTGAAAGCCGGAATTTCGTGAGGAAAAGCGATGCGCAGGCCACCGGCACTGACATCCAAAATCTTGGAATCCAGGAAAAACTTTTGTGAACCATGCTTAGTCAGGCGAAACACGCCGTCGTATTTTCTTGGTAACTCGATACGGGCATTGGCACGACGCTGAAGCTGAAATAAATCGCCATCAATTTTCAAATGCGCCCAGCCGGCCGAGAAACTTAGATCCGTACGGAAAAAGTAGCGCTCGTCCTTAAAGGCAAAGTTCACCATAACGGATTGATTTTTTTCAAACGCCTGAGAGTTGGAAGTGTGATGACAAAGTAAATCCGCATCCTTTTCCGTCTGCACGGCAATCAGATTAAAGAATGAATCGTCATCACCCTTTACATTGATCTGCAATTTGTCGTGGGCAATTTCCCGAAACAAAAATTTCTTTTCAGAAACCGGAACTTTTTTAAAAACGTTCTGAGTCATTTGAGCCATAATTACACTCTGCTTAAAGCTTCTTGCCAGCGAACTCGGCGTGCCTTGCGATCCTTTAATGACATTTTGACCTTAAATTCTTTTTCCGTCGCCCATATTTTTTTAATTTCTTTCATATCGCGCCACAAACCACAACCTAAGCCCGCCATAAAGGCTGCGCCCAATGCCGTTGTTTCAAGATTCTTGGGACGAATGACATTCACCCCCGTATAATCCGCCTGCATTTGCATCAACAGATCATTGGCAGCAGCCCCGCCGTCCACGCGAACGGATTTAAGTTTTTTACCCAAATCCTTTTCCATCGTGACCAGAATATCCACGTTTTGCAAAGCCATAGCTTCCAGGGTTGCGCGTGCGATGTGAGCCTTGGTTGTCCCGCGGGTTAAACCACAGATCACGCCGCGAGCATCGGGTTTCCAGTGAGGTGCCCCCAAGCCCGTTAAAGCCGGAACGAATTCCACACCTTCGGTGTTTTCAACTGTTTTCGCCAACGCTTCAATTTCCGAAGATTGTTGAAACAAACCCAAGCCATCACGCAGCCACTGAACCGCAGCTCCGCAAACGAAGGCTCCGCCTTCCAGCGCATAGGTCATATCACTGTCTTTTAATTTCCACGCCACCGTCGTCAAAAGACGGTTCTTGGATTTCACGGCTTTTTTCCCGGTGTTCAACAGCAGGAAGCTGCCGGTTCCGAAAGTACATTTGGAATCACCCAGTTCGTAACAAGCTTGTCCAAACAAAGCGGACTGTTGATCACCCAGAATCCCGCATATAGGAATTCCATCCGGCATAAATCCCAAACCTCGGGTCACACCGAAATCCGCATTGGAAGGGCAAATTTCAGGAAGCATGCTTTCCGGCACGCCGAAAAGTTTAGTCAGTTCCTCATCCCACCAGCCCGTGTGGATATTCATCAGCATCGTGCGCGAGGCATTGCTCACATCTGTTTTGTGGGATTGCCCCTCGGTCAAACGCGAAAGCAAAAACGTATCAACCGTACCCGCGATAAGGTCGCCCTTGCGAGCCCGCTCTTTGGCACCTTTTACATTTGATAAAATCCACTGAATTTTTGTCGCTGAAAAATAAGGATCCAGCACCAAGCCGGTTTTCGCTGTGATCGTTTTTTCTTTTTTGGCTTTCTTAAGTTTTTCACACTGGGCCTGCGTGCGACGGCACTGCCAAACTATGGCATTGTAAACGGGTTTGCCAGTTTTCTTATCCCACACCATCACTGTTTCACGTTGATTGGTAATACCGATGGCTTTAATTTCTGATGGTTTAATTTTGGCTTTTTCGATCGCCAGACGCATCGATCTTTGCGTAGTGTACCAAATGTCCTCAGGATCGTGCTCCACCCACCCGGGTACTGGAAAAATTTGTTTAAATGTTTCCCGTGCTTCGGAGACAAGACCTCCGGCTTGATTGATAATGCAGACCCTTGAGCTGGTTGTCCCTTGATCAATCGCCATGATAAAAGTAGAAGACATATATTCACCTCTAGCCTAATAGAGTAATCATGAAGAATTTCTTGCAGAAACCCAACGAAAAAATCTTCGGATTGAAGAACCTCGACAAGGATACTTTGATCTTTAGGGTTTTGCCGCGTTTTTTGCTTGAGATCCTACGTAAGTATTTTCGCATGGAAATTCTGGGAGCTGAAAACATCCCACGCCGTGGCGCTGTGGTGATCGCCCCGAATCATTCCGGCTTTTCAGGTTTTGATGCCTTCTTGCTGGGACACATCGTGCAGGAAGAGGGAAAACGCGTTCCGCGCGTACTAACCCACCATTTTTGGTTTCTAACAGAAACGACTGCCATCCCCGCCCAGAAAATGGGTTTCACTGAAGCCACTTATGAAAACGGCGTGAATGCGCTTAAAAAAGGAAATGCCATCGTGCTTTTCCCCGAGGGCGAGGCCGGTAACTTCAAACCCACCAGCAAAAGATATCAGCTGCAGGAATTTAAACGCGGCTTCGTGCGCATGGCTTTGGAAACTCAGTCCCCGATTGTTCCGGTCGTGATTTTGGGTGCCGAAGAGACTCATATCAATTTGAAGAAATTAAAATTTACCAAGTTCTTAAAGGGCTCGGTCATTCCGTTGCCTTTAAATATCCTGCCTCTGCCCGCTAAGTGGCGCATTCGCTTCTTAGAACCGATTCATCTGCCTTACAAACCAAGTGCTGTCGAAGATGCTGAACTGGTGCACGAAATCGCCCAGGACATTCAGGAAAAAATGCAGGCGGCCATCGAGGAAGAAATCAATCACCGCGGAAATCCGTTTTTGTAATTTCAAATTTTGGATTATTTGTTGGAATCAGGAACGTCAGAACCGACAGCGTTCAAAATGGACTGCCATTTCGCCGTCAATGCACCCGGATCGTCAGCATTACGGCTGACCAGTTGGCTTACCAATAAGGCAGCCACGCCTGTTGCAATGACTAGGAGGAGTACGTACTCCACCACGATCTGACCACGTTTATTCATGTTTTTAATGATATCACAGTTCCTGAAGCGCACCAGAACGAACCAGACTTGCTGGCTTCCAATTGTTCATTGTCATGCGCAAAGTATCGATTAATAGATCCAGATTCTCATCTTCGAGCGGTCCACGTAATCCGATGACCACATCCTCGCCCCATTTTTCAACTTCAAGAGGATTCTCGGATTTTGCGTTTTCGAAGGAAAGTTGGAAACTGTCAGACGTTGGGTAAATCATCACCAGGATGTTGGCGCCAGAAGCTTTCGCGGCTTCTTTTGCTTTGGCAGTTTCTTGAACCAACTGCTGTTGCACCATGAAGTAGATTTTCAAAGCAAGAGCTTCGTGGAATTGCGCAAAGTAAATGCGAACCGGACCATCGAATATGGCGCTATTAAACGCAGGATTAAAATACTTCGACTGCATCAATGTCGTATATGATGATCTCACAAGCTGCTCCCCCCCGGTCACACCACAAGACTAGAAAGAAAAGAGCATAGAGTTCAAACAAAAATTTATAATTTATGTAAGATTCTTAAATTTTCTGACGCAATGGATTATTAAAGACTGTCATAAATCTTTTTGCCTCGAGAGAAAACCATCTTTTGAGGTCGCTCCCCGACACTATAAAACAGACAGTCCCAGCTTTGATCGATGCACAAAATATCAGCAGACTTGCCAACCTCTATGGATCCGATTTCTTTTTGCAGATTCAACGCGTGGGCCGCGCCCACTGTGTAAGCGCCAATCACCTGGGGCAAAGTCATCTTCATTTCCAGGCGCGCTAACAACCCTACCAAGTTTAAATCCTGAGTGGGAGAAGTGCCGGGATTAAAATCTGTCGCGAGAGCAACACGCGCACCTTCAGCGATCAACTCTTTTGCTGGAGGATACTTTGTTTTTGTATAAAGGTCTGCTGCCGGCAACATCACGCAGGTCACATCGGACTTCGCAAGATTCTTGATTTCTTTATCAGTGATTTGCAAAAGATGGTCACCTGACAATGCACCAAGCTTAACTGCCAGATCTGCTCCCCCCGACAAAGTCATTTGATCCGCGTGAATCAGAATTTCAAAACCCAGGGCCTGGGCCTTGCGCAGATATTTTTCCGAAGCTTCCAATGGAAAAAAGCCTTTTTCAATGAAAACATCCACGCGATTTGCGAGCTTTTTCTTTTTCACCTGTGGCAAAACCACATCGCCCAAATGCTCGAGATAACTTTCGTAAGTTTTGAATTCCGGCGGAAGAGCATGAGCACCCAAAAACGTCGCGACTGTTCTTGCACCCGAAAGTTTCTGCACACTTTGCAGAACTTTTAATTCGTCTTTTAAATTCAGTGCGTATCCCGATTTGATTTCAACTGTCGTCACCCCTTGAGAGACGAAGTGATCCATACGCTGCTGTCCCGTGCGCACAAGTTCTGCGACAGAAGATTGACGGGTGTTTTTCATCGTCGACAAAATCCCGCCACCCTTGGCAGCGATTTCCTGATAAGACACACCCTGATTGCGCAGCTCAAATTCCGCCGCGCGATTACCTGAATATATCAAGTGAGTATGACACTCGATAAAACCCGGCAGCACTGTCAGCCCTTTGGCACTGACTTCCTTGATTTTGGATTTCGCAAAAGACTTGGGAACTTTTCCCGAAGTCCCCACCCACTGAATGACACCTTTATCGATAAGAATCGCCTGCTTTTGGGCAATACCCAAATCAGCTTCCGTCACACGGCGGCCCTCGTTTGCAGCAGCCCCCTCCATCGTCAATAAAGTGGAAATATCACGAATTAAAATCATAGAACAAGTAAACCATAGATTCGCTTCCTAGAGGTAACAGTTCCCTTTTCGTACTGCGTGGCAGTACGAAAAGGGAACTGTTACCCCGGGGGAATTATTCGAGATTTCTAATAACTTTGGCGGGATTTCCTACGGCTAACACATTAGCCGGCAGGTTTTTGGTTACGACCGAGCCGGCACCGACGACGGTGTTGTCACCGATGGTTACGCCGGGACAGATGATGGCATTGCCACCCAGCCAAACGTTATTGCCAATTGTAATTGGTTGTGCGGATTCAAGACCGCTTTTGCGGGTTTTTGCATCCAGTGGATGAGTAGCCGTATAAAACTGCACACCCGGAGCAATCTGACAGTCTTCACCGATGGTGATTTTGTTACAGTCCAAAAAGACCGCGTTGAAATTGATAAAGGTTCGCGAACCGATAGAGATATTGGAACCATAATCGACTTGAAACGGAGGTCGCAATACCACGCGCTCACCGACACTTCCTACGATTCGCGCAAGCAGGCTGCTGCGCAGTTCTGCATCCGCGGGGTTTGATTGATTATACTCCATCACCCGCTGCTGAACCAAAACCTGCTCGGCTTGTAAGGCGGCATCAGCCAGATAAAGCTCGCCCGCTAACATTTTCTCTTTTTCAGTTCTTTGTGCCTGCATATATAAACCTCTCTGCAAAAGCTTATATCTCATGCTTGTCAATGTGAAGGTATTCAAAAGAAAACCGGATGTAACAACGCAGAGGGTGACCGATAGTTAAGCCGATTTTAAAAACGTTTTTCTGTCTCCGACCTTGTTTTTTATCTCGTTTTTCAAGGTCATATAAAGATTCTGTTCCAAGGAACAGACCAAAGAATTTAATTTATACGCCTGAATTCCCAGGTTTTTACGAATTGGATCGCTAAAAATCGCAGCTCCAACACTGACCACCGTCAGTATCAATCCCACCCCGATGGTCGCTGTGTAGACCTGAGTTTGAGTTGGGGCCACAGGAAAAATATTATAAAAAACAGATCCTGCTTTTTTGCCAAAAACAAATCTGTCAGCGGCGTTTTCATTCACGATTTTTTTTGCAATCTTTCCTCCCATGCCAGCTACGCTCAATCCTCCGTCATTAAAGAAGAATTTGCCTGCCAACAGAGTAATACCGGTGGCGATTAGGTCCGTCACCAGGACTTGAGCAGACGTGAATTTGTCGACTTCTTCCCTATAAATATCCCAGGTTTTATTTTTCATCATTTGGATATCCGATTTTGACAGGTAAGACTCAAGCTCCAGTCGTTCTTGCAAACTGGTAAATACTGCCTCATGAGAGTTTCCCAAAAATTCTTCCAGGAGCATTTTTTCGGTGGCGCGCTGATAACGGGTTTTAAGACCCGACGGAAGCTTTTTAACTAAAGCATTGCCATGACTCCAACCCACTTTATCCAAAGTTTCTGCAATTTTCTTCAACGTAAGATAAGGCAAAGACCACAGGGTATTTACCGGGTACAAGGCCAGGTCTAACAACACAGAATGTTTTTGAATTTTAAATGCTTCCGAAAGACTAAAGTGTCGTGCGATGAAGGGGGCGATTTCACTTTTCTTTTGAAGAAAATGTTCCTCCAAAGCTTCGTCGATGGCCCCTAGGATGAAATTCTTTTCTGATGTATTCATGCTCTCCTCAAAAAAAAGAGCCAACCCACTGGCTGGCTCTTTTGGCACTCTTAAGTTCTACAATTGTGACAACCCATTTTCGTCCACAAATGGCACCTCATCATCACTGATTGGATCATAATCCCAGCCATCCCCTGAAGGATCGTTTTCATCTGGAGTTGTGATGATCTCCACTGGAGGATTCTCTGGACTTGGTGAAGGAGTGACTGTCGGCTCTGGTGTAGGTTGCGGTTCGACGACTTCAGGTATTTCCTGTTTCGTAACAGAAAGGAGCTTCAATACCGGTTTCAACAGGCACCCACCGTTGCCTTGAAGAACAACTGATTTATTTGCATCAAAGTCCACGGTCACATTGTATTGGTGCCCGGCTTCGAATTGAACTTTGTTCGTAAGAATAATTTTAATACCTGTTTTCTGTGCGCTTGGAGTCTTCAACTCGCAAACCGAATCATCGCTCTTAACAATATAGTGACCCGATTCCTTTAGAATCAGACGAATTTGCTGAATCTGCAATCCATCCGGAGCCACAATACTTTGCAGCGGAAGGCTTACGCCATTTTGAAGTTGTAACAGGTCCACGGGACCAAGGCCTTTTGCCAACTGCAATCTTCCCGCCTTGGATGCGCCAGCCACAAGTACTTCCAAATGATCAATATCCACAACAACGGACTTTATGTCTTTATTGGGAGCATCCACCAAACTAAAATTTACTTTGGCTTGATTTACAGAGCTGGCCTGCATGGATGCGCCAGAATTAATACCGCCGCCATTTTGGCTGGGGCTGCAGGAAACAACAAAAGTCACTCCCATTAAAAGCATCAGGTTATTTATCGACTTATTCATACACCCTCCTGGTAGATTCGGGAAACAAGCACATGGAACACTTTACGTGATGCCCTGGTGCTTGACCAATATTGCTCGTCTTGAGGCGATCAATTCGAGAGGCTGAATAAAACTTGGTCAGATTATGAAAGATTCAGAAAAAACACACCTCGATAACAATCGGGGTGTGTTTAGCTAAGGTTTGATGATTGATAAGGCCCGCCTTCGCCGAGGCTACGGCGGGCAAGCCCGAGAGGAGAGGGTAACAACAAAAAACGTGGAGAAAGAGAAGAAGGAAGAAAGAGTTCGGGAGGAATGAGAGAGCCCCGGACTTGTCCGCCATAGCCTCGGCGACGGCGGAGCCTTACCAACCTCAAACGTTAGCTTTATTGTACTTTAATTGAACGGCTCTTTGTGCCTTCAGCTTTTGGCAAAGTCACAGCAAGCACACCATCCTTGTAGGATGCTTCAATCTTATCGCCGGCGACATGCACTGGCAGACTGAAGGTGCGCTGGAATTTACCGTAAGACCGCTCGGAGTATTTTTTATCTCCGGCTTCTTTCAGTCTTTCGCCTGAAATAGTCAGAACGTTGTCTGCCATTTCAATTTTGATGTCTTCTTTTTTAAAGCCTGGCAAATCCGTCGTTACGATATAGGCGTTTTCATTTTCCTCTATATCTACAGAGGGTGAAAAATCCATCGTAGCGCGAGCGGGTTTGAAGCCGCGATCCACGTCGTTAAAGAACTCTTCAAATTGACTGAAGATATCGTTGGATGGACGACGGGCAGACCATGGTGATAATGAACGCATTGACATAAAATCCTCCTAAAATAAACGTTAATTCTCTGCTGTGCAGAGGTATTTCCAGCCAAGCTGGAGTGCTTAAAATATCGAGGAAGTTTCCGGATCACTTCTCATAATTAACTATGGAATCGATCTAAAAACTGTCAAGGCGACGTCAAAAAAAAGGGGATTTTTTAAAATCCCCTTTTGAAAATTCAATTTTTTTTAAATATTTCGGCAACAACGGAATGAGTACGGCTTACTTTGCTTTACCTTGATTTGCGACAGCTTCCATCGCGGCCTTTACTTCATCAGGGTCACCCACGAATTCTTTGCCGATCACTTTCAGATCTTTATCAAGTTCATACACTAGCGGAATACCCGTAGGCATATTCACGCCCATGATCTGATCCGGTGTCATATTTTCAAGATGTTGCATCAAGGCACGCAAACTGTTGCCATGGGCCACGATTAGGACCTTTTGGCCTGACTTGATTTTAGGAGCAATAGTTTCGTTCCAAAGCGGCAGGAAGCGCGACACCGTCTCTTTTAGGGATTCTGCGCTGGGCAAAAGTCCCGGAGCCACATTTTTGTAGCGCGGATCGTGCGAAGGATGACGGGGATCATTGTTTTCCATAGCAGGTGGCATAACATCGTAACTGCGACGCCAGATCTTAACTTGTTCTTCCCCATGACGGGCTGCAGTTTCTGCTTTGTTAAGTCCCTGAAGAGCGCCGTAGTGACGTTCGTTCAAGCGCCAATCTTTGTGGACAGGAAGCCACACTTGATCGATCTCGTCCAAAACGAAGTTGAGGGTTTTAATCGCGCGTTTTAGTACGCTTGTATAAGCAACATCAAATTGGAAGCCTTTTTCGTGGAGTGATTTGCCTCCTTTTGCAGCTTCGGCACGACCTTTTTCGGAAAGATCAACGTCTTGCCAACCTGTGAAGCGATTCTCTTGATTCCAAACACTTTCCCCGTGTCGAATTAGCACCAACTTATACACGCTTAAACTCCTTCTATTTCAATAAAATCAGAGCTATCATGACAGTGCTTCCTTGAATATTAAAACTCTCGATTTTTGCTATGCATTAACGCGTTACAAATGCGCGAGTTTTTGGAAAAAACAAGGGTCTGCGTAAAGTGAGGAATTCCGTGAACAACAATGGTATCAACAGTTCAAATCTTGAATACATTGAAGCCCTGTATGGTGACTTCAAAGCAAAGCCTGAAACGCTAGCTCCAGAGTGGAGAAGTTTCTTTGAGGGAGTGGAGTTTGCTCAATCCGGCAAATTCGGGATGTCCGACAAAGAGCTTTCAGTTTTTCAGTTGATTCAAGCTTACCGCGCACAAGGACACCTTGAAGCGGATTTGAATCCTCTTTACAAACCTCAGGCGAATGAAGCTTTGAGCCTTAAAACTTTCGGTCTAAGCGACAAAGATTTGAATGTAAAATTTCAAATCGGTGCCTTGGTGGGCAAACAAAACGCGACTCTTGCAGAGTTGATCGCGCATTTGCAAAAAGCTTTCTGCGGTAAAATCGCATTGCAGGCTTCTGATGCAACAGCTGCTGAATACAAATGGCTCTTGCAGGAGTTCGAAGCTCCTTCATTTAAACTTTCCAATGAAGAAAAGAAAAATGTTCTGGCTTCTTTGACGAAAGCCGAAACATTGGAAAAATTCGTTCACACCCGTTACGTGGGAACAAAGCGTTTCTCTGTAGAGGGCGCAGATTCTGTTCTTGCGATGATGGACACTGTGGTAGAGCGCGGCTCTGCGGTCGGTGTTAAAGAGATTCACATGGGTATGGCCCATCGTGGTCGCGTGAACATGCTGGTTAATTTCTTTGGCAAAGGTGAAGAGTACGTCTTTGGTGATTTCAATGGCCCATTGGAACTTGAAAAACCAATCGAGGATTTCGACGGCGACGTAAAATACCACTTGGGTTATAAGACCGAGAAAAAAGCTGCCAACGGTTCTGCGGTTAAAGCGACTTTGGCATACAACCCTTCTCACTTGGAAACTGTGAATGCAGTTGCTTTGGGTATCACTCGGGCTTCTCAAGATTTGAATGGTGGCGATCGCAAGGGTGCAGTCTGCGTATTGATTCACGGTGATGCGGCCTTTGCAGGTCAGGGTATCATCCAGGAAACAATGCAGATGGCGGCCGTTCACTCGCACACGACGGGTGGTACAATTCATATCATCATCGACAATCAGGTTGGTTTCACGACGGGTTCTAAAGACGCCCGCTCCACCCGCTATGCTTCCGATGCGGCGAAGATGACCTTCACACCGGTGCTTCACTGTAACGGTGACGATGTTGAGTCTTGCGTGCGTGCGATGGATATCGCGGTTCGCTACCGTCAGCAATTCGGTAAAGACGTGGTTGTGAATTTGATCTGTTACCGTAAATACGGTCACAACGAGGGTGACGAACCTGCTTTCACTCAACCATTGATGTATGATCTGATCAAAGCTCACCAGACAGTTCGCGAAATCTATGCAGCGAAACTTGCTGGTGAAAACAGTGTTGAGCAAAAAGTCGCAGACGAGCTTTATCAAAAAGCGATGGATCGTCTGCAACAGATTTTCGAAGACACTAAGAAAGCTTCTCCGAAACTTAAAAACTTCAAGTTCGAAGGCAACTGGTCAGGACTTCGCAAAGGTGTTGAAGCCGATGCAGACAAACCAGTGAACACGGGCTTTGATTTGGCAAAGCTTAAACAGATCGGTGAAAAAGCCGCTTCTTACCCTGCTGACTTTACTCCGCATCCAAAACTGATCAAACTTTTGGAAAGCCGCAAAGACATGGCTTCCGGTAAAACTCCGGTTGACTGGGGCATGGGCGAACTTCTTGCCTATGGTTCTTTGTTGTCTGAAGGCAAGTCAGTTCGCTTGACCGGTGAAGACTGCGTTCGCGGTACTTTCACTCACCGTCATGCGGGTATGTACGATGTAAAAACAAATAAAGCCTTCTTCCCACTGGCTGATACAAATCCGAAAGCAAAACTTTTGGTGGCAGAGTCTATTCTGTCCGAGTACGGCGTGATGGGTTACGAATACGGTTACACAGTTCAGGATCCAAACTCTTTGGTTATGTGGGAAGCCCAGTTCGGTGACTTCGTCAATGGCGCGCAAATCGTGATTGACCAATACATCGCCGCTGCTGAATCCAAGTGGCAGCAAATGTCTGGCCTGGTATTGTTGCTTCCCCACGGTTACGAAGGTCAGGGACCAGAGCATAGCTCTGCCCGCCTTGAGCGCTTCTTGCAAAGCTGCGCTTTGTACAACATGCAAGTGTGCAACTTGACGACTCCAGCGCAGATTTTCCACGCGCTTCGCCGTCAGGTGGTTCGTGACTTTAGAAAACCACTGGTGATCATGACGCCAAAATCATTGCTGAGACATCCAAAAGCTGTTTCCTCAATTGAAGATCTGGCTAACGGTACATTCCAGCCGGTCCTTGCAGACAACACGGATAAATCCAAAGTGGATACTGTGGTGTTTGTATCCGGTAAGTTCTATTACGAACTTCTGGATGAAAGAGAAAAATCCAAAAAGGATAACATCGCTCTGGTTCGCCTTGAGCAGATTTATCCATTCCCGGCTCGTCAGGTTTCTGAAATCCTTAAGGGCTACCCTAAGGCTAAGACACTTATCTGGGCTCAGGAAGAACCAAAAAATATGGGTGCCTTCCAGCACGTCTACTTCAAGTTCATTGAAGTGGTGCAAAAAGCTGGATTGCAACTTCGTTTTGAATACGCGGGCCGTCCTGAAAAGGCGTCTCCGGCGGTGGGCTCGATCCACAGACACAAAACGGAACAAGCTGACATTATTAAAAGCATCTTTAGCTAAAGGATATGCAACATGAAACAAGAGATTAAAGTTCCCGCAGTAGGCGAATCGATCACTGAAGCGACGATTGGCAGCTGGACAAAGAAATCAGGCGACTTCGTAAAACGTAACGAAGTTTTGATGCTTCTTGAAACTGATAAAGCGAGTGTTGAAGTTGTCGCTGAAAACGATGGCGTTTTGACGATCCTTCCTGGCAGTGAAGCTGGTGCAACCGTTTTGATCGGTGCCACTGTTGCCACTCTTGATACTGATGCGAAAGCCTCCTCCTCCGCTCCTGCTGGAGCTACGGCGGACAAGGGCGCGGGTTCAGTTCCGCCTCCACCTCCAGCGCAACCAGCAGCACAAACTTCTGCATCCCCTTCGCAAGCGGCTCCGGCAGCTCAAGCAGGTTCAAATCCAAATCTTTCTCCAGCGGTTCAAAGAATCGTGACTGAGAACCAAATCGATCCTTCACAGGTTGCAGGCACTGGTAAAGACGGTCGCCTGACAAAAGGTGATGTATTGGGTGCAACTCCTGGATCCGCCGCCGCTAAAGCTTCCTCCTCCGCTCCTGCTGGAGCTACGGCGGACAAGCCTGCCAAAGCGGCGGCGCCTACGGTGGTTCCTGTGGCAACGGGTCCTTCCAAACAAGGTGACAAAAAACTTGTGGCGATGACGACGATCCGTAAACGTATTTCTGAAAAACTAAAAGAGGCTCAAAACACGGCGGCTCTTTTGACGACTTTCAACGAAATCGACATGACGAAAGTGATGGAGCTTCGTGCGAAGTACAAAGACAAGTTCAAAGAAAAATACGGTATCAACCTTGGTTTCAACGGTTTCTTTGTTAAAGCCTCTGTTGAAGCATTGAAGGCTTTCCCTGCGGTAAACGCATGGATCTCTGGCACTGACATCGAATACCACAACTACTACAACATCGGTATCGCGGTATCGACTGAAAAAGGCTTGATGGTTCCAAACGTAAAAGACGCTGATACTTTGTCTTTGGCTGGCATTGAAATCGCGATTCGCGATTTGGCTGCTAAAGGCCGTGATGGCAAGATCTCCCCGAACGATTTGGGCGGCGGAACTTTCTCTATCACGAACGGTGGCGTATTCGGTTCTCTTCTTTCAACTCCGATCGTAAACTTCCCACAATCGGCAATCATGGGTTTGCATAAAATCCAGGACCGCCCAATGGCAGTCGACGGTAAAGTTGAAATCCGCCCAATGATGTACGTGGCTTTGACATACGATCACAGAATCATCGACGGTAAAGAAGCCGTAAGCTTCCTTGTAAAAATCAAGGAGCTTGTGGAAGATCCAGAAAGACTCCTTCTAGAAGTCTAATTTCAAAAGGTACGGACACACTTTTGGTAGCAATACCGCATCAAACCCCGCGCACCCCGCGGGGTTTTGTTTTTTCACGCAAGCAATCAAGTAAGTCCGTACCTTTTTGGCGGTACGGACTTACTTCGTTCGCCGTTTACCTTCCTGGTAAATTCTAGATAGATATTATTCAAAAAATAGAAACGTGAGTTCGCGTGAACTATCTGGATAACGACTCTTCAAAAATATTTTTAAAATTTTCCTTATATGCAGTGATTACTTAGGACTGAATTTTTCTGTTTCTATCTAAACTCTGATCAAAACTTTTCAAGTTTCACTTTGGTACTCACTCAATTCAAATTTATCCAGCTTACACGGAGATCTGTATAAAGCTTGTGCAAAACGAGCCAGACTTAAGTCATGAGGGGCAGCGCCGATAGATCCACCTGCTTGGAGGCACTATGGGAACATTGGGTACAAAGATAGTTTTGGTCGGCATCACGTTTGGCAGCATGATCGCATGCAGTCCGAAAACTCAGTATGACAACTTCATCGCTGATCAAGGTTACATTCCTTTCCAACAACCCTTAGCGGATGTCGGCGTTGGATCATTGTTGTCAGGGTCGCCTGAACAATTGCGCCTGGTTTCTCCTTCTAAAACCTGCTTCCCACAAACCTATGAAGGCATGCCAACTAATTTGTATCAAACAACAGCGGCCGAGCTTCCAGAGATTTCAAAAAAGATGTCAATCAGCGCCGGGATGGACGCCAATATCATAGCGGGGAACGGAACTCCCCTATTTAAAATCAAAACAGGGTATTCAAAACTGAAAACTTTGGATGTGCACATTGATGGCGCAACGGTCGAGTATCTGGACGAGATCGCTTTTTACGATTGGGTTTATTCGCCTTACTTCCCACAAGCCTGCATGAACTATCTGACTAAAAACGGCAGCTTCATTCGTCAGGCATTAAGAGTCGACAAGATGAGCTTTCAATTTAAAGACTCCAAGGGTGGATTGATCGCAATCAGCACGGACGCGATCAAAGAGATCGTGGACTTTGAAGTGAATGTGAAGTGGGAAATCACCAACAGCTACACGCTCACGATTAAAACGCCCAAGTATGTCGGTTATCACTTAGCCAAAGTGGATCCTAAAAACCCGGGCTCTGTCGCTTACATCGCAAGTGACCTGACCAAGAAAGGCCAGTTCTACTTCGTAGCCGTGCAAACATACCAAGACAGCCGCGGCCTCATGTCCTCCTACTAATACCGGAAAGGCGCCCTCGCGCCTTTTGTGATCACGGCGCGTTTGAATGTTGATTCAAAAAGGTCTACTCTTAATTATCAAGCAGGAGACCACCATGAATTTGAATCATCAGGACATTGCCGTTTCAATTTTGCGAATCGCTTTAGGTATTAATATTTTTCTTCATGGGGTTGTGCGCTTTGGCGGCAACTATAGCAAGTTCATCACCTGGATCACTGACACATTTAAAGATGCTCCACTGCCACAATGGTCGGTCGTGGCTTTCGCCTATGCCATTCCACCGGTAGAGGCGATCATCGGGCTCTTGTTAATTTTGGGTTTATTCACTTTCCCTACGCTGATCGCGGGCCTTTTCGTTATGATCATGCTGATGGCAGGAAGCTGCCTGATTCAAAACTGGGACATTGTGGGAATTCAAATGATTTACATCCTGCTTTATACCGTGGTTTTGTTTTTCCTTAATTACAACCACTACTCCATCGACGTGATCGTCAGAAAAAAATAGGTGCATCGTGAGCAGCAAATTAGCACTAGTCACCGGATCCACAGCAGGCATCGGCTTCGCCATCGCGCAAAGCCTTACTAAAAAAGGTTTTAACGTCATCATCAACGGTCGCAGCGAAGAGCGTGTCGCATCTGCCATCAATGAGCTGGTTAAATCCGGCGCGAATAAAGCCTCTCTTCACGGTGTCGCGGCAGATCTGACGACGACCGCAGGGGTTTCTAAAGTGATCGAGCTTTTCCCTGAAGTGGATGTCCTGGTAAATAACTTCGGTATTTTTGAACCGAAAGAATTCGCCGACATTACCGACGAAGACTGGGAAAAAATGTGGAATGGAAATTTCATGTCAGGTGCGAGATTGTCCCGTCACTATTTCCCACGCATGATTAAAAAGAATTCTGGCCGAGTGATTTTCATCTCCAGCGAATCAGCCCTGCAAATTCCAACCGAGATGATTCACTACGGAGTTTCAAAAATCGCGCAAGTCGCTTTAGCACGCGGAATGGCTGAAGTAGCCACACGCACGAACGTAACTGTGAATTCTGTATTGGTTGGTCCCACAAAATCAGAAGGTGTCGGCACATTCCTAAAACAGCTTGCTGACAAAGACGGCATCACCGAAAAACAGGTCGAGGAAGGTTTCTTCAAAACCGCTCGCCCGACTTCAATCATTCAGCGCTTTATTCGCACAGAAGAAATCGGCAATGTCGTGGCATTCCTAGCTACCGACGAGGCCTCGGCGATCACTGGATCCGCAATGAGAGTCGAAGGCGGCCTGCTGAAAACTATGGTTTAAATAAAAAAGGGGCTTAACAGCCCCTTTTTTATTATTTCTTAACTACTTCGATATTTCCTATGCCAGATCGGGCTTTAATCTTAAAGTTCGAATCTTCTTTCCCGAGGTTGGTTCCCGTAACTTTACCCATTCCAACCTTTAACGATTCTTCTGCCGTCTGTTCGACAGGAATTTCCACTTCAATATCACCGGCACCATTCTCTAAGCTCCACTCACCGTCAGAAATCTTCTGAGTCAGCTTTGCCATAATTCGACCCGCACCCACTTGCACCTTCACTTCGCTTGATTGCCCCCGAAGCTCGATATCTCCCGCACCAATCTTGATGTCGACTTCTTTCATAGAGTCGAGAACAGTTGCCATACCGGCGCCCATACGAACTTTAACTTCTCCGATCATTTTCGAAATGCTCACATCACCCTTGGCGTTCTCGACTTCGATCTTAGTCTTTAGTGGAATCTCTGCAACAACCCCACCCTGACAGCCTGATGATTTTGAATCTGTCTTAAGAATTTCTACCTTTAGGCTATCTTTCTTCTGCGAAACAACCATTTCGCAATCTGCCTCAAGCTCCGTAGGAACGAGCTTGATTTCGCCTGCCTCTGTTCCCACGATAACGACCTTACCTAAATTGACTCTCAAATCGACTTCACTAATTTCAGCGGCGCTTAAAGTGTATGGTTTTAAGCCTGCGGATCTGGAAACCTCTTTACGATCTCCGATGCACGCAATTGATTTTACAACGGCGGTCTTTTCAACAAAAAATTTCCCGGCTTTCTTTTGATCGTCTTTGCTCCAACCATAGATCGCAACTCCCGAAACACCCAAACAGACAACAGCCGTCACAAAAGTAACGATTAAAGAAATTACGTAATATTTTTTCATTTTAGTGCCCTCTCGCAAAATCCAGATTCCACTTCAAATATCTGAAGATCAGTAAACCAGCCATATGAGTCATTGGAATAAGAAGTAAAATAAAGAACAGTGACAGCGCAACGACACCAATGCTCCCCAAAAGAAGAATGGGCGTAAAAATATTCGCAAATAGAGAAAACGACATCGCAAAAACTGAAGTCATCCCTACCATCAGGAAAGAAACTCCGACTGCCCACACCGTAACCAATAAAACGACACCGACTAAAAAGGGTCCGATGAACACAATAAAATTCAAAGGAGCCAACGCCATCAGTATCAACGCCGCCCGAGCGATTGATTTTGCATTTCCTGCCTCACCCGTCACCTGATCCGCCAGGATCTTACCAATGCGATAGTCTTTTATGATCTGATCAACAGAGCCCAAATCTTCACAGATCTGTTGTTCACTTTTCCCCTTGGCCATGGCGTGGTGAAAGTGCCCTTCATATTCAGCGATGATATCAGCTCGCTCGTCTTTTCTAACTTTCTTCAAACCTTCATTTAGTTGTTCGAAAAACTCTGCCTTCGTCATTTACTCTCCCAAAATCTTTTCAACACTTTTTGCAAATTCACGCCACTCTTTACGAAGCTCTTCGAAATACGTTCGACCCTTCGTTGTCATCTGATAGTACTTGCGCGGTGGCCCCTCGCTGGACTCCTGAAGGTAAGTTTTAAAATACCCCTCATCCGTCATTCTTTTTAATAATGGATAGATCGTGCCTTCGGCGATTTCGATGCTTTCTGAAATCGCCTCGACCAGTTCATATCCGTAGCGATCTTTTTTATTCAGAAGCGAAAGAACCAGAAGCTCAATCACACCCTTTTTAAATTGCACATTCATGGGAACCTCATGGACTACTATATATTCCGATGTACCTCGGAATGCAAGGTACTAAGTTATAATTATATCTAAAACCACTAAGTACCTGATAATTCGTTGCTTTTTCACACTCCCATCATGACGCGTGTCATGAATTCTAAGTGACCACTGATGCTAAGATGGGTATAAAAGTACCCAGAGGAATTTACATTTATGGCAGACAATCAATTTGATCTTATTGTTATCGGTTCTGGTCCCGGCGGTTATGTGGGCGCTATTCGTGCGGCACAACTGGGTCTTAAAACTGCGGTTGTTGAAAAAGACAAAACTTACGGCGGCACTTGCTTGAATGTAGGTTGCATCCCTTCCAAAGCACTTCTTGAAAGTTCTGAGCACTATCAAGCTGCTCAACATGATTTCGCGGCTCACGGTATTCGCGTGCCTAAGGTTGAGTTGGATCTTGAAACAATGCTGGGTCGTAAAGACAAAGTGGTTAAGGCCAACACTGATGGTATCAACTTCCTGTTTAAGAAAAACAAAATCACTGGCTTTAACGGCTTCGGGAAAATCCTGGGCGCTGGCAAAGTTGAAGTGAAAGGCGATGACGGCAACACGCAAGTGTTGACGACAAAATCAATCCTGATCGCTTCTGGTTCAGTACCAGTTGAATTGCCATTCCTGAAATACGACGAGAAAAGAATCGTTTCCAACACAGGTGCCTTGATCATTCCTAAAGTACCAAAAACGATGATCGTTGTTGGTGGTGGCGTGATCGGTCTTGAATTGGGTTCTGTATGGCAGCGTCTGGGCGCTGAAGTTACAGTGATCGAGTACACCAACCGCTTGGGTGGCCCTACTGATCAGGACTGCATGACTGTCCTTAAGCGTAACCTTGAAAAAGAAGGCATGAAGTTCCTTCTTTCCACGAAAGTAACTGGTTCCAACGTTGTTGGTGACGGCGTTGAAGTGACTTACGAATCTTTGACTGATGGTAAAGCGACGACTGCAAAAGCGGAAGTTGTTCTCGTGGCAACAGGCCGCAAACCATTCACAACAGGTTTGGGTCTTGAAGACGTTGGTATCCAAAAAGATCAACAAGGTCGCATCACAGTGGATAGCCACTACCAAACGACAGTTCCAGGTATCTACGCGATCGGTGACGTTATCGCAGGCCCAATGCTTGCGCACAAAGCGGAAGAAGAAGGCGTTGCCGTCGCAGAAATGCTGGCTGGTGGAGCAGGTCACGTGAACTACAACACAGTTCCAGGTGTTATCTACACTCACCCGGAAGTTGCAACTGTTGGTTTGACTGAAGAACAATGCAAAGAAAAAGGCATCGAGTTCAACGTTGGTAAATTCCCGTTCCTGGCAAACGGCCGTGCTCGCGCGAAAGGCTTCACGGAAGGTTTCGTGAAAATCATCGCCGATAAAACAACAGATAAAATCCTGGGCGCGCACATGGTGGGCCCAAGTGTTTCTGAGCTGATCCACGAAGTGATCGTTTGTATGGAGTTCGGCGGCAGCAGCGAAGATCTGGCAAGATCTTTCCACGCCCACCCGACTTTGTCTGAAGTGGTTCGTGAAGCAGCCCTGGCTGTTGAAAAACGCGCCCGTCAGATGTAATCGCATCATAAATGCAAAATTCAAAAAGCCCTTGGGAAATCCCGAGGGCTTTTTTATTCTCCCCACCTGAAATCCCGATTTGATACGTACATTCAGCTAATCTAAGGACTCGTTTTTTCCGATGAGTTTCCCTGGATGCGGAGCTTATTTTCATTCTTAATTTGCACTTTGTTTTTAGTTTCCGGACCTGTTCATGCAGGACCGCTGGAAGCCCTTTCTGAACAGGCTTATAAACTGACCGGCAAAAAATGTGCGCCCCTCACCCCGTCAAATCCCAAGGATCCTGCCTGCGAGCCTTCTTCTGACAGTTTAAAAAAGTCCTCCCAGGAACTGGGTAAAATCAGTCAGTCTATTACTGCCAGCGATGAAGATCGTTATTTCATTCTTTTGGCCGAGCAACAAGTCCGCGAATTAAAATGCGCTGGTGATTTTGCGGCAACTACTTCAAAAGGCATCGACAAAGACTTTGCGGCTACAGGTTTGAAATCCAAACTTGCCATGGCAAGACTGGCAAAGCTGAAAGCACAACAACTGGGTAAGAAAATTACCAGTGATCCGGCTCTGGCAACTCCAGTGTGCCCGCAAACATATGAAGCACTGGAAGGCCAATATCCCAAAGGCACAACCAAAGGTGCCGGTTACAAAGCCTGCAAAGAATGGATTGGCTATCGTCAGTCTTATCAGGCCATTTTAAGTTCGATCCCCCTTTCTGGCGCGCCAGGAATTCAACGAGTGATCGAAAACTACACGAGCTCTGATAAAGAAATTCCGGAAGCGCAGTTAAAAAAAGATCTTTCTCAAGCGTACTCCGTTGCCAATGGAATTTTAGAAAGCAATCGCAATACTCTGTCACGAACCATTTATACCGCGGGCCCTGAAGGGCTGGATCGCGCCGCCCGAAACGAGCTCCTTGCCGATCCCGCAGTCAGCACTATTGTTTTGAAATCCAACCCGCAACTTGAAACCGTAGCCTGTCACGCGAACGCCCGCTATGGCGAAGGCGCCGACAATTTGAATACCAGCGTGATGGTGGGTTCACTCTTTATGGGTGGAGGCGCTGCTGTGTTAGGGAAAGTGGGAGCTGCCACGGCCAAAGCGTTTGAAACGTCAGCATTGGCACGCACGACCGGCATGGTTTCCTTAAACGGAATGAAGATTCTTAAGACTGCGGCTCTTGGGACGGACTTTGCCAGTATGGCAGCGGTCACTCATCAAGCGTGCTTCAGTGAAAAGTTAGCCGATTTAAAAGCCACCAATGCGTGCGTCAGCGCTCCAACCGCTGAACAAGCTGAGAAAGACAATTGCATCCTTGCGGCTTCGTTACTGGCGATTGGTGCTGTTCCTCAAACCATGGTCAACGAGCTTTCTTCTCACATCAAAATGATGGTCGCTGCTGAAAAACGAAACGCTGCCTTGGACGCTGCTGATGGAGATTGGACGACAGTGACCTCCACTGCAACGACATCTGCACAGAAGGCCGTAAAAGGACCATCGAATCTCGCGCCTTTGGAAAAGCAATTATCCGAAGGCAAAATCATCGCCAGTAAACCTGTTGGCGAAGGAGCTTTTGGTGCGAAGTTCGTAAAATATGATAACGGAATGGAAGGCGTCTGGAAGCAAACGGACAACTCGTGGGTTGCAGATACCGGGAAAAATGAAGTTGCCGCCTATGCCGTTGATAAATACCTTGGCTTAAAATCCGTGCCCGTCACCGTTAAAAAAGAACTTAACGGCAAAGAAGGCACCGTTCAATATCGCGTGAAGGATCTTAAGAAAATCGATGATTCCGCAGACTACGTCGGAGATCCCAGCGAACTTGGCTTCTTTGACTATCTGATTGCCAACGGAGATCGCCATGGCAGAAACTATCTCCAGAAAAGTGATGGCAAGGTTGTCGCGATCGACCACGGCCTTGCATTTGATAATGGAAAGTCCATGGATCCTATTGCGCACTTTAACAATCGCGTTGACAGGCTGGATAAGAATCTAAAAAAACAAGCCGAGATCACAGAGAAAATCTCCCAGGGTAAAGGCCGCCTTGCAGCCCTTAGACAGGAACTGCGCGATCTAAAAGACGACGCCTCTGAACTGCAAATGTCGATCAACTCGTTCGTGCCGCAACAATCCGTCGTGGATAAACTTCGTAAAACCTCTGCAGAAGATTGGCGCCGGGTTGTGGGTGATAATCTGAACGAGAAACAGATCGAAGCTTTGCAAAAAAGACAAATGATACTCCTAAGAGACATCGAGGACGCCGAAAAAAGAATCGGTAAAGACCGCCTGTATCCAGGTGGCGACAGTTCACCACTGCTAAAAACAATGAAATCATACGATAATTAAAAGCAGGTTGATAATCCCCTCTTCCAAGGGTAATGCTTCTGCAGAACCCTCATAAAAAAGGCCAAGTCGTATTAAACCCACCAAACGCTTTCACAAGGTGAATATCGAGATCAGCAACGTCTGCAATTTGCAGTGTAGCTTTTGTCCGCCTGTGGAGCGCGAAAAGAAGATGATGACTTTGGAGACCTTCGAATCGGTTGTAGCACAAGTGGCTCCGCTGACCGATCAAGTGACCTTGCATTTAATGGGTGATCCCTTGGTTCATCCGAAGCTGGCTCAATTTATTGAAATCTGCGCCTTTCATCAGGTGCCAGTGTTTTTGGTCACAAATGGAGTTCTGCTAAATGAAATGCGCGAAGACCTTCTGCTGAATCCAATTCTCCGTCAGGTGAATTTTTCCCTGCATAGCTTTCATGATAACTACGGCGACAAAGATCCTACAGTCTACCTAAGCAAAATCTTCCGCTACACCAAGCGTGCTTTTGAACAGCGTCCTGATCTTTACATCAACTACCGTCTGTGGAATTTAGATGCTCCACTCGGCACTGGTGCTCACAATCGCTCGATGCTGGATCGCGTATGCAGTGAGTTTGGTTTTAACTTTAACGAAGCCATCGACGTGCGCCGAAACAAAAGCGTGCGCATTCAAAATCGTCTGTATTTGCACTTTGATACTGAGTTCACGTGGCCTTCGGTGGATTTGCCTCTGCTGGGCACTAAAGGCACTTGCTATGGCCTTTCCAGCCACTTTGGCGTGCTTGCAGACGGGACCATCGTTCCTTGCTGTCTGGATAAAGAAGGCAAGATCCCATTGGGTAATGTGAAGGATGCCTCCGTCATCGAGATCCTGGAATCCGAAAGATCCCAAGGGATCTTAAAGGGCTTTAAGAACAACAAGCTGGTGGAAAACCTTTGCCAGCGCTGCCAATACATCACCAGATTCAATTAATCCGGTCACGATTGCTAACATCTCTTTTTTCGATAGATTCCATCTAATCATTCTAATTTACGCAAAGCGCCACCGGAGCTATAACAACCGCCATCGGAGGATGTTATGGAAAACCTGGGAATGCGTCTGAAAAGACTGCGCACAGAAAAAGATATGTCGGCTCAACAGGTCGCCAATTTAGCTGCGATCCCTGTCACCACTTACCGCGAATGGGAAAACGGCCGGCAGATTTTGGGTGAGCCTTATGAAAAACTTGCCCAGGCCCTGAACGTCACTTTGTTTGAGCTTTTGACAGGCAGAAAACCTAACCTTGCGGATCTTTTCGACAAACTTGCAGAAGTCGAAAAAAACCTAGCTGACCTGCGCTTCCACCTGGGTTCGTCGCTGAGCTGACGACACCGGGGTTTTCTTCCCGATTTGAATTTTAATCAATTATTTTACTTTACGAACACAAACGAATTTTAAACCTTAAACTGGAGTATTTATGAAAAAACTTATCGTACTTTTTGCTCTGATCGCTGCATCACAATCCGCTTTCGCTGGCGTCTATTACACGGGTGAATGTGTTGCCAAAACCATCAATGGCACTGAAATCCGTGTTGAGGTAGCCGGTCGTCCAACTTCTCCAAAACACGTTCAATCAGAAAAGCTTTCTTCTGAAGAAAGTCTGGCAACATTTGACGGAAACACTCAGGACGAAAACGGAAACATCTTTCAACTGGTGATGAAGCAAACAAACCGCGTGGTGACTGAGCAAACCGAAATAAAGGACGAAGACTGTTTTAATCGCGAGAGAGCCACAGATGTAACAACTGCCGTTGTTCAAAAAGTTTCAAAAAAGATTCAGGAAACCTTGGGCCTTAAAAAGGGTCAAAAGCTAGTATTTGTTTGCTTCAACGAAACCACTTATGGCTCCGGTTATTACTGCCAAAACTAAGTTTTAGGCATTTTCATGGCATTTTTTTAGGGCTCTTTTCTATAAGAGCCCTAAATCACAAAGAAAATGGACAAATGCGTCCCTCCCGTGGCAATCTCCGACCTTATTAAATTCGGAGAATCCATGGAAGAATATCAAGGCGTTAACCACGTTCCCCCACAGCCACCAAAATCATTTCGCGTCACTTTGGAGCTTCACCGCTCTGCTAAGCGCCTGGATGTGGTTTTGTTGAACGCTCTTCGCAATCAAAAAGAAAATCTGAACCTGTTCAACATCACTCGCACAACTTTCAAACAGTTGTTCCTTGATGGCCGTATCGTGATCAAAGGTCAACGCGCGAAAGTTTCCTCAAGCGTTGCCAAAGGCATCACTTACGTCGACATTCTTGGTTACTAGTCACAACCAATCACTCACAGTGAAAACGAAAAGGGAGCTTAGCAGCTCCCTTTTTTTATGGACGAGGCCCCTCTTGGTAATCTCGTGATTTAGGTGGCGGTGGCGTTTTAGTATAAGACTGAGTGACGTCCTGGTCTTTTCTGAAGCTTGAAGACTTCGTCTGCGCTTGACGCTTGTCCCACCAGTTTTTAACCAGGCCGGCAACAACCATCACCACGGCTCCCCCGATACCGGAACCCAGGATATTGCTCCATACGAAGCCACCTTGAGTGACTGGGTTTACCATATTCACTACTGCCGGGCCTCCAAGAAAGCCGCCGACAACCCCGGCAATGGAATTGCCGACCGGGCCCAAACTCAGTCTTTTCAACAGGGATCCCGTTATATTACCGCCCGCTAAACCTGCAAGGAACGTCGTTAGTATGGTTCCAAAATCCATGGTTCACCTCCGTTGCCCTGATGGTTTCACCCTCGAGGGAGTGAAACAAGGTACTGCAAAGGAAAACACAGGTCTGAATTAAGCAGGGTAAATAAAAGCACCTAAAAGCCCAGCGAAGCTAATCAATAATTCTCGATTTTCGCATCGGCGCTTGTGACGTCACAATAGTCGGCAGAGTCCGTGTTAAATCTGACAACGTATCCTTCAGGACCTTCCTGCCCCGGTCTTAAAACTGAAATCATAAAGATGCGAGAGACGAAGGAACCATCCCCAATCATTGCTGCGCCCAGAACGTGGATTTGATTTTTTGGAACGGATAGTTTTTTTGAAACCGCCTGGACGGCTTCTTTACGGCAAATGTTCGCGTCGTCTGGAGGAGAAGCGGAAACATGAGTTGTGAATAAAAAAGGTAGAAGCAGCGCAGTTTTCATTTTCAAGCCTTTCATGTCCTAAAAGTACTAACATGAAAAATTCAGCACGCTTACTTACGGAATTTAAATACGTTTTAAAGCATAAAAAAAGGGCTCCACAGAGGAACCCTTTTTCAATTTTAAATTTGCTGCGCCCACTCTACCAAAAGTGTGTCTTTACCTTTGGCGCGACCTAGCGACTAGCGAGCGATATCAGCCATAGTGTCGTTGATATAGAACTTGCCGCCTTTGATTTTTTCCAATGACGAGTTCAAAAGTGCGCGGTCCATTTTGTAAGACTTCATGTTGCAGATGCCGTTTACCAAGTCGCTATAGTTCGGGCATGGTTTTGGGAAGCAGGAAAGATTCGCACCCGCAAGATCCACGAAGCGGCTGGCGTTCACAGAATCAAGGGTCAACCACGCTTTTTTGTCTTTGCTGCGGAAGTATTTGGCGATGATGAAAACCTGGTCTTTGTTCAGTTGCGAGCAGTAAAGTTTTTTACCTTGTTGTGCGCGCTCTTTGTTGATCACAACCAGCTGAGAGTTCACTGTGTCTACCAAAGTATCAACGAACTCCGGTGTGCTGGTTTGAGCAAACGCGGAAGTGGACACCATCAATGCGATCATCAAAACGATCTTTTTCACTCTAAATCCCCTTGTAAGGCTTAAGAATTAAACTCCCCCAAGGAGATAAGGTATTTGGGCGAAAATCACAAGGGCATTATCTACACAGTACAGTAAGGGCATTCCAGGCGGGCTTCACTGCCGGCTCTATGGGCTCTATATCCGCTGTGGGTTCGTATTGATTCAAAATCTCATTCTCGTAGCGGGAACAGTCACCTTTTTTGAAATTTGTTTCCGATGGGACTGACTGAAAAACCGTTAACAAAAGGTCCATGTACGCCTCGTCCTGAGCGGATTGGGGCATATTATTTTCACGAACGACCTTGATTTCGTCAGTTACGCGGCGAATAGCGCGAAAACGCTCTTTATTGTTCTTAGACAGGGCCAGCTCTTTCTGCAAAAGCTCAAGGTAGGTGTCGACCTGGGCACGCAACGTTCGCCCGCTATGCACGGGGATTTCTCGAATGGCTGCGTTTGCCGTCCCCACAAGGAACACAAGACCCAAGATCCACTTCAAGTTTTTCATAACATCCTCCAGATGGCGCCAGCCCCCACTGGAAGCCGACTCTTTTTATTTTATGAGCAAGAAATTGAAATTCAATACGCACTCGCCCGAGTTTTATGACACGAAGCAAACTTTGGCCGCGGGGCATTTTGTTTGAATCTTAAAAAGCGGCAATATACTTTTTTGTGCGGTAATGTTCGGAGAACTTATGCAACAGTTGATTTTGCTTCTTGGCGTTCTTTTTTCCTTTAACTTTGCGCACGCTGCGGTGTGGACAGAGGTCAATCAGTGGTCCCCGGCTTGGGAAGACCGTTTTTCCGAGTGGGTGGAAAGCGACTGGCAAGTTGATTTCTTTGCCCGCAAGCGTTTGCCGAATGGCCAAAGCAATCCTTACTATGGACTACGCACTGATTGCGCAGACACAGTTTATTCGATGCGATTGATCTTCGCTTATGAAAATAAATTGCCGTTCGTAATTCAGGATCCCACGGCCTCGGGCCGCACAATTTCCAATAAAATGAACCGCTGGGATCGTCAGAACGAGTTGGCTCGTCTAAAAAACTTTTTGATTTATATTTACAACATGACCAGCACCAAGTCGCTTCCGAACGATACCTATCCGGTGGCGATTTCCAGAAACTCTGTGCGTGCGGGTTCTTTGATTTTAACAACAGCGGTGAATCACCACTCCTGGACAATCAAAGAGATGTTGGCAATTGGTGTGCCTCACCTGGTTTACAATTCCACTATTGGCGCAACTTCAAGCGCGATGCTGCAAGAGCGTCAATCCTGGCCAAATCCTGAGTGGGTTTTTGAAGGGGATGCGACTCCCACCGGCAACGCGGGCTTTCGTTACTGGAGACCTGCAGAGTATTTGAATCAGCCAGCGTGGAAAGTTCCGGGCTATAGTGAAGAGCAATACAAAGTTCCATTGAAGCGCTGGGTGAAATACTCGCAAGGTCGCTTGGCACTTCGTCGCGAAACGGATGAGCAATTGATGGCGCGTTTGATGAAAGTCACTTGCCAGGGCTTGCAGGGCCGTGTGAGTGCGGTGAATGATGGCCTGAACGCTTTACGCTCAACTCGCAAGTGCATGCCGTTTGCGGCTTATGACACTTACTCCACACCTTCACGCGATCAACGTATCTTTGATGACTACGTGACTTTGCGAAAAACTTATCGCGATCTGGTTGTTGCTAACAATGCGGCAGAGCTCAGCCTGGATATGCGCGTTCGCTTGAACAAAATTTTCCCGTTCATTCAGGAAACGATGGCTGCCGAAACTCGTAAAATGGCACCCACAGGCGTTGACGGCACGGCAGTTTGCACGACTGAATACCTTTCCGGTCAGTATATTGATTTGGCCGAGTTCAAACGCAGACTATTTGCGGGACTCATCTCTAATAATCCTATGGACGAGGTGCAGTACCGTTGGGGGCAGCTCCGTGGACCTTCGCAGCGTGCAAGAAGCTGTCAATCATGGGATGTTTGGGTTCCGAATCTGAAACAGGATTAAGGGAACTATGAACGAAATAAAGTTTAAACATTGGGTTATCTGGGCCACGGTTCTATTCGCATTGGGCGTGGCGGCGGACTATTACTTTTTGCATATTCTTTTTCCACAAAAGCAAGAAATCCTGCATGGGGCAGTAACTGACCAGCAACCGTCACCGGGAGCTATGGCAGCGGCAACTCATATGGATAGCACTTTGTATGGTGAGGCTGGTAATGCAGCTGTTGTTGCCGATTCTGGTAAAGACACGTTCAATGAGTCTTTGCGTGCCTGTGCTCCAGAGATTGCGGCACAAGCCGTGGGAACTCCTGAAGCCTTGATCGAGTACCTTCGTAAAAGCCTGGGCATCAAATCTGAAACTATTCTTTTGGAAAACTATCACCTGGATCTTCCGAACGGCAGTAAACGCCGCATTCACGTGATTGGTGAAGACGATACGAATTCCAAAAATAAAAAGGTCGTTAAATTTTACAAACTGGATGCCCAGGATTTGCCTGAGGAAATTCCGTTGCGCGCAGACGATACGATTGAAAAACTATTGGCTTCTGGAAAAATCACCCGCGTGGAAAAGAAAATGGAGTTGAAGCTTAAAGATGATTCTTCGGCTTCACTGGAAATGCATGACAATAAGATTTTCCAGTTCCAATTTAATAACCATGGCAAGATTTTGTCTTGTTTGTATAAAGAGTGTCAGTGCGGAACCTAACTTAGGTTAGGCGAAAATGGAAAATCGAGAATAGATGTTAAAAAGGGAGCTTTCGCTCCCTTTTTTTATTGTCAGCTATTACGCTGCTTTTTTAAGCCCTGTTAAGTTCTCCAGGCTCGAGATTGTATCCGTCAAACCTTCAGTGGAATCATTTAAGCTGGAAGCCGCTTCAGAAATAGTTTCTGAAGATGAAGCATTCGTTTGTGTTGCCTGATCCAACTGGTTCATAGCTTGGGTAATCTGCGAAACGCCGGTACTTTGCTCGACACTGGCAGAAGCAATCTCGTTATTTAGTCCTGCCACTTTATTTACGGAATCTACGATCTTTTTTAGGACTTCATAGCTGGAATCAGCCACTTTCTGACCTTGCTCGATCTGATTAACGCTTTCTGAAATCAGGAAGGAGATTTCTTTAGCAGAAGTGGCACTTCTTTGTGCCAAAGCACGAACGGCGTCAGCCACGACTGCGAAACCTTTACCTTGCTCACCGGCACGCGCTGCCTCAACTGCTGCATTCAAGGCCAAAAGATTCGTTTGGAAAGCGATATCATCAATCACCGTGATAATGTCTTCGATTTTTTTGGAAGAATTCACGATGTCCTGCATGGATTTCATCAGACTTGCGATTTCGCGGGAACCTTCCTCTGCAGAACCTTTGGAAACCTGAGAAAGCTCTGATGCTAATTTCGCATTGTCGGCGTTTAGCTTAATCATGCTGGAAAGTTCTTCCAAAGATGCCACGGTTTCTTCAAGTGAAGCCGCTGATTCTGTGGAAGCAGATGAAAGTGCTGAACTTGATCCGGAAAGATTCGTTACCAAGTTGCGAATTTTCGCATACGCCGCAGCCAAGGATTCCGTTTGCAGACGAATACCTTGTTTCAACGAGTTCGACGCCATAAACATTGTAAATGACAATCCGATGATCATGACCGCCACACTTGCAAGCGCCCACTGCGCATACTCTAAAGCTTGATCCACAGCACCTTTAGTACGGGCCTCTAGGGAACTTTCAAATTTTGTGATTGGCTCACCAATGGATGCCACGAACTTGTGATAGCTATCGTCGTGCATTAGTTTTCTGGCCATTTCAAAATCAGGATCCTTCTTAACGGTGAATTTGCCGGAATCGTCTCTAAAAAGACCTTTAGCCGCGTTCATCGCAATAGTTTCAGTTATGACCAGATCGTTGGATCGTTTTTCTGCTTCGGCAAGGAATGCAAATTCGCTCTCTGTAAATCCCGCTTCTTTCATTAATTCTTTTGCAGCGACAGTGCGACCGTCGGGACGGGCTTTCTCACCGTTTCTAACCGCGATAATATCCAGATATTCCTGCTCGTACTTTGCATCGCCAGTCACCACGAAAGTGCGGGCTGAACGAGTCAAACCTGCAGAGGCGTCTCTAAGCTCTTGTGCAAGTTTCATTGAAGTGAATTTTGTATCATGAGCGGCGTTCAGCTGCTTTTCATAATAAAAAGCAGTGGCGATACAGATGTAAAGCGCCAACACCAAACCGACAGAGAAGAAATTAAAGAGACGGACTTTTGCAAATACATTCATGGACGTAGACCTCAAGTATGACAGTTTGAGATCTATTCGGACTTTATTAAATGCTCTGAAGTAGTTGTTACGATTTTTTGATATATATGAATTAACTCACATCTAGAATTTGCCAGGTCCTGCTTGGATGCGTTTAATCCGCAAGCAGGACCTTGGCACTAAACTTACAGACCGATGACTTTCTTAGGAGGATACTTTTTAAGAACTTCCATGTAGCGATATAATTCTGCCTGCAGTGGTACGCCCATTGGAATATGACGAATCCCAATGGTCTCGTCTTCCTTAGGGTTTGTGTATAAGTTAAATAAATTACTGCCGCTGGAGTTTTGCACAGTTCCACTGAAACCGCCAATGTGCCCCGCTTGTACAACTGAATTCATGATTTGCACCAAGGGCATAAATTTAAATTCATCCACGCGTACTGCAGAAATTTTATCATTCCAGAAATAAATCACACTGCGACGATTCGAAACACCTTCATCAGCAAGCCAGAAGGATGTTTGATCAATACCATCAATGTATGTCTTGGATGGCACCATTTTTCCAACTGCAGCGCCTGGCTTACCGGCAATGCTTAATGCAGTATTAAAAATATCTGAGAAATCAAAAAGCCCCTCGGAACGACGTGGCTGAATCATACCTTTCCAGTACACAAACGTCGGCCCGCGCACGCCACCCTCCCAAGTGGAACCTTTAGCGCCACGGAATGGAGTGTAACCGTGAGGAGCCACTTCGGCCTCAGGCCCGTTGTCAGAACCAAAGAACACGACAGTGTTTTCCAGCTGGCCCGTTTTCTCCAGCGTATCGATCAGACGTTTGAAAATATCATTCATCTCGACGATACAATCACCATACGTAGTGCGTGCCAAAGATTTACCCTGATACTTTTTGTTTGGATAGTTGTCGAAGTGGCAGCCGCGAGTTCCATAGTATAGGAAGAATGGCTTTTTCGCTGACTTCTGTTGTTCAAGGAAATTCATCGCATAGTCAGCCCATTTTTGATCCAGGTCTTTGATAGTTTCGGTATTGATTTCGTAAAGGTTTTCTATCTTCCCACCTTTTTTCGCATGCACATCGCTCTTATTGAATGGAAGATTCAGAATGTACTTAAAGCGCTCAGGAGATAAAGCCACTTCGGGGTTAAATACGGGATCGCGCCATTCCGTATACATGTCCGATACAGAAAGGAATCCACGGAAATCATCAAAGCCCACGTTATGCGGCAATGATCCGTCATTCTCACCGATATGCCACTTACCCACCGCTTGCGTGGTGTAACCTTGTTTAGAAAGAAGTTGTGGCAAAGTTGTTGCCCCCTCTAAGCCTCCTGGCTGTCCATACATTGGCGGAGCCTGGATACCGTGATGGGCCTGATTTTGACCCGTCATGATTGTTGCGCGAGTGGGTGAGCAACTGGGCTGTGAATACGCCGATGTAAGAATCAAACTTTCGCTAGCGATTTTATCCACATCCGGTGTGGGATTCCCAACTGCGGTGCCGCCTCCGTTAAAGCCAAAGTCACCATAACCCACGTCATCCAATAGAAAAACCACGATGTTCGGTTTTTTACCGGTCTTTTTTTCAAGCGCTGCGAGTTTTTCGCGGGCTTGTTTTTCGTGTTGAGGGTTTTCTATCACCGGCTCCATGTTGCGGGCGATTTCTTTGGCTTTCTTTACGAGATACTGATTCGGGTGATCGTACCCCATCGTGCCATCGCTTTCGGTGGCTGGTGCTTTGGTAGCTGATCGTGCGGTCTTTGTTGCTGAGCTATTTGATTCTTGTGCTTCAGCGAGAGTGAACCACGTAGCAACCAAAAACAGTAAGACAAATATTCCTATCCCACGTTCCACGCGCATTGCTTCCTCCTGACATTTTATGTTTTATAAAATTGTGCGGAATCAGACTCGGTTTACTCAACCACAGAGCTTGGCGTTTGATTCAAAACAGATAAATAATCTTTAGTTTTTGCCAACTGACGTCAGCGATCCTGGACCAAGCGAAATCCTACGTGGGGCGCACCACTTGTGATGTCACCTTTGCCACGCGTGCCGGTTCGGTAGCGACTGCAGTATTGATCCGTGCACAGAAACGATCCGCCTCGCTGAACTTTCTTTTTTACTTTTGGTTCTGCGGGGTCAAAGCTTGCTTCGGGACCTCGCGGATTTTCAGAAACGCCACCTTGGGAGATTTCATGATAATATGTGGGATGATACCAATCAGAAACCCACTGCCAGACATTTCCTGCCATATCATACAGGCCATAACCATTGGCTGGAAACTTGCCGACGGGAGCCAAGTCCTCAAACCCGTCTTCAGCGGTGTTCTCTTCCGGAAAAGATCCTTGCCAGGTATTTGCCATGAACCTTCCATCAGGTTTTAGTTCATCTCCCCAAGGGAATAGTTTTTCTTCCAGCCCGCCCCGAGCTGCGAACTCCCACTCGGCTTCTGAAGGCAGTCTTTTCCCCACCCACTTTGCGTAGGCTTCGGCATCTTCATAGGCGATTTGCACAACAGGATAGTTAGCTTTATTTTTAATATCACTTTGCGGACCCTGTGGATGCTGCCAACTCGCCCCCACTGACCAAGCCCACCATTTACGATGATCATTTAGGGGCACGTGCGATGGCGGGGGCGTAAATATAATAGATCCCGGTGCAAGCATCTCTTTCGTGTATCCGGGAAACTCCTTGGGATCCAGAGGACGTTCAGCAACAGTTTTATAGCCAGTTGCTTTCACGAACCTTGCAAAATCGGCGTTGGTTACCACGTACTTATCCATCCAAAATCCACTCACTCGAACTTTGTGAACAGGATGCGCATCGGGAAAACTGGGATCCTTGTCGCCCATGACAAACTCACCACCGGGAATCCAAACCATTCCTGTTTTATCGCTGTTTTGCTCTGTTTGTATTTGCGATGAATTATTAGAAGTTGAACCTGCGAGCGCCCGCAATCCCGCAGAAGGCGTTTCAGTAATACAGTACTGACCATGTGGCGGATTGAATTCAACAACCTCGCTCTGCTTATGATATGCATACGCCGCATAAGCCGTCGCCGAAGTCACCAGCACTGCACCAGAAAAATAAATGAAGCCTTTTTTAAAGTTCATTCAGATATTTAAGTAAGGAAGCAAGACCGACGACAATGTGTAATTTCGCAGAAAGGTGCCAGGTCCTACTTACGGATGCCTCGCATCCGTAAGTAGGACCTGGCACCATTTAGTCCCCAGTGGAACCACTAAGCTGCGCGTTTTGGAAGCGGTTCTGCTCGGCCATAACCATGTCGCTGATTTCGCGTTTCAACGCATTGAAATCGTTTGCGGCAGGATTTCTTGGGCGAGGCAGGTCCACAATCAAATCCTTCTTAACTGTGCCCGGGCGATAGGTCATGACCACAATACGGTCGGCAAGATAGATCGCCTCTTCCATACTGTGGGTGACAAAGACCACGGTTTTTTTAGTTTCCTGCCAAAGCTTAATCAGCTCATCCTGCAAGCTTCTGCGAGTCAGGGCATCCAAGGCACCAAAGGGTTCATCCATCAGCATGATGGGTGGATCCAGGGCCAACACACGCGCGATGGCCACACGCTGGCGCATCCCGCCTGAAAGATCTTTGGGGAAGCGTTTACGGAATTCAGTTAGTTTTAGTTTTTCCAACAGCGAATTTAACGTCGCCTGGATTTTATCCTCGGGTACCGTCTTTTTGATGCGCAGACCGAAAGTGATGTTGTCTTCCACCGACATCCACGGAAAAAGAGCATACTCCTGGAACACCATACCGCGATCGGGGCCGGGTTCTAAGATCTTCTTTTCCTCGACCAGAACCTGACCATTCGTTGGCAGAGAAAATCCTGCAATCGCATTTAGCAAAGTACTTTTACCACAACCTGACGGTCCCAATAGGCAAAGGAACTGACCTCGCGGAATTTCCAGATTAATGTCTTTTAAAGCGATGACATCTTTCCCTTCAGCGCCGCCGTGAAAAACCTTATCAACGTTCTGAATTTTAATTTGCGTTTGTGTATCAGCCATTACTCAAGACCTCGATGCCAACGTAGCAAATGATTATTTAATTTATCCACCACTGTATCGATCGCAAGGCCCAAGAGCCCGATCGAAAACATACCGGCGATAATTTTATCGGACCAGAAGTATTCGCGGGCTTCCAAAATGCGATATCCCAAACCACTGTTAACCGCGATCATCTCGGCCACGATCATACAGATAAAGCCTGTGCCGATACCGATGCGCACACCGCTTAGAATGTACGGCATCGCCGCTGGCACGATGATTTTCCTAAACATCAGGAACGAGCCAGCTCCCATATTACGAGCGGCGCGAATATAGATGGAATCCACCGCACGCACACCGACAATCGTGTTCATTAGAATCGGGAAGAAAGCCCCTAGGGCAATCAGAAACACCGCTGGTGGATTACCCAGACCGAACCACAAAATCGCCAGTGGAATGTAGGCGATCGGTGGAATCGGACGCAGAACTTGGACGAGTGGATTCATATAGTCGTAAACTTTTTGACTGGCACCCATCACCAAACCCAGTGGCAATGCCAGAACTCCACCAATCACGCAGCCCAACAGGACACGGTAAAAGCTGGCCCAAAGATCATGCAATAGCTCTCCGGAAAATATCCATTCAGCCCGTGACATGGTTCCTTCAGGATCAAAGGGTTCCATTGGCATAAGATATTGATACCAACGAGTGATCACCGCCGAAGGTGCTGGCAGAACCTGCGGGTTCACCCAGCCCATGCGCACCACGATCTCCCAGACGGCAACAACCAGAATTGGCACCCAAATGCCTTTTATGCGAGTGCTGAAATCAACCTTTGCCTTAGCCATTCACACCTACTTTACACCCAGGGATTTTTTTGCGTCTTCCAACAAATCAATTTTCACCCAGTCAGCCGCTTTTGGAACTTTCTCCATGCGACCCACACCGTACTTGTGCATAAAGTCTGTGGTGATTTGAATGTGTTCAACTGTCAGGTGATATGCGTACGGAGAGTTGCCAATCGCATCTTTAAAATCCTGCGGAGTGATTTGTCCTTTAAAGACTTTCTCGACTACGAATTTTTCTGCGACTTCCGGTTTATCCATGAAAAGCTTGGTCGCTTCAACGAAGCACTTCATGAATCTTTCCGCGACATCTTTTTTCTCGTTATACATTTTCTCGGTCATAACCAAGGTACGAATCGGCATTCCCATTGGTGTGTCGTAAGGTTTCATCAGCTCCACACCCCAGCCTTTATTAATGGCTTGGGAGGACTGCGGTTCACTCTGTGCCATGGCGTCGATTTGTTTGGCTTGTAATGCCTGATTCAAATCCGCGAAAGCCATGTACACGATCTGCACGTCTTTGCCTTTTTTATCGGACCAGGTCAGATTGTTTTTCGCAAGCTCCGCCAGAAGTAACAACTCCTGCGCTCCCCCGCGGGCCACACCCACTTTTTTACCTTTGAAATCTTTGATGGATTTGATTCCCAGCTCTGGGCGAACTACGATGCGTGCGCCACCTTCAGCGAAACCTGCCACTGCATATATAGGTACTCCGCCAGAGCGTCCTGCAATCGCCGCATCTGCAGCACTGGCTGCGACGTCAATTTCGCCTGCGATAATTGCCGGCATGATGTCGATACCTTTGGCGAACACGCGCTCGGTAACTTTCAAATTATACTTACCGCAAAATTCAGGAAGGTAACTGATGGCTCCATAATGGGCGAATTTCAGATTACCAACACGAACCAAATCCGGTGTTTTTTTAGATTGAGCGTGGGAGAAACTTAAAGGTGCTAAAAGAAGAACGCTAAGAATCCACTTGTGAGATAGCATTTCTGACCTCCAGGGTTAAGACCAACGCTTTATGGTCTGCCTCATGGCACAAGAAAGCAAATAAGTTTTATCTGAGATTAAACAGCGTTTGTCTGAGGGGGAAATTATCAAGCAGAGACAATGTGAATATGAGAAAAAAGGCCGAAGTTTTTTAAGCTTCGGCCAGCAAACTAACCAGTAAAGTAACTAGATCCAGCAACTATTTACGCCGCGCTCTTGCGCGACTTGTTTTGCCAGCTCATAGCCAGCATCCAAGTGTCTAAATACACCCATTGCTGGATCGGCAGTTAACACTCTTTCAAGGCGTTTCGCCGCTTTTTCAGTACCGTCCGCAACGATCACTTGGCCTGCGTGCTGGCTGTAACCCATACCCACACCACCACCGTGATGCAAGCTGACCCATGTGGCACCACAAGCCGTGTTCACCATGGCATTCAAAAGCGCCCAGTCACTGACTGCATCAGAGCCGTCTTTCATCGCTTCTGTTTCGCGATTCGGAGAAGCCACTGATCCGCAATCCAAATGGTCACGACCGATCACGATCGGTGCTTTCACTTTTCCTTCAGCCACCAGTTGATTTAGCATTGCGCCCGCTTTTGCGCGCTCGCCGTATTCCAGCCAGCAGATACGTGCTGGAAGACCTTGGAACGCAATACGCTCCTCAGCCATATCCAACCAACGAAGAAGATCTTTTTTGTGAGGGAATAGTTTTCTCATCGCATCGTCAGTCACTTTGATATCAGCTGGGTCACCAGACAATGCCACCCAACGGAATGGACCAGAGCCTTTGCAGAACAAAGGACGGATGAATGCAGGAACAAATCCTGGATAATCGAATGCGTTTTCCACACCTGCTTCTTGAGCACGGGCGCGAAGGTTATTACCGTAATCGAAAGTCACAGCACCTTTGTCTTTCATCGCAAGCATTCCACGCACGTGTTTTGCCATAGAGTCATACGCGGCTTTCAAATACGCTGTCTGATCTTTTTCGCGGAAAGTTTTTGCAGTCTCGACTGTGTAACCTTCTGGGATATAACCCACCAAAGGATCATGCGCAGAAGTTTGGTCAGTCAAAAGATCCGGAGTGAAACCCTTGTCGATCAACTGGTGAATAACGGTCGCCATGTTGCCTTGCAGAGCTACGGATTTCGCCTCGCCCGCTGCTGTGTATTTTTTAATACGTGCAATCGCATCGTCGATGTCTGTTGCAACTTCGTCGATGTATTTTGTTTCAAGACGTTTTTGAATACGAGTTGGATCGATTTCTACGGCAAGAACGCAAGCTCCTGCGAACACACCTGCCAGAGGTTGTGCTCCACCCATGCCGCCCAAGCCCGCAGTCAAAATCACGCGGCCTTTAAGATCACCGTTGAAATATTGGCGACCAGCTTCAACGAAGGATTCATACGTCCCTTGGATGATGCCTTGAGTTCCGATGTAGATCCATGAGCCTGCCGTCATTTGGCCGTACATCATCAATCCTTTTTTATCCAACTCATTAAACACTTCCCAAGTGGACCACTTAGGAACCAGGTTCGAGTTCGCCAGCAAAACTCTTGGCGCGTCTTCGTGAGTTTTCAGGATACCGATTGGTTTACCGGACTGAACCAAAAGAGTTTCATCGTTTTCTAATTCTTTAAGTGCTTCCAGAATTTTATCGAAGCACTCCCAGTTGCGCGCAGCTTTTCCGATACCACCGTACACCACCAGATTTTCCGGGTGTTCTGCGATGCTTGGATCCAAGTTGTTTTGAATCATTCTGTAAGCGGCTTCCTGCAGCCAGCCCTTACAAACCATCTTATTTCCAGTCGGTGCTTTTACTACGCGAGACATGATTACTCCTTTGAGTTTCGAGGGCTCAAAACTAGCAAAGCCCGCTGGTTTTGCCAATTGAGCGCGGTGCAGCAAGGAGGGATAAATTGACTGTCAGAAGCATCACGATAGAGATAGTCCCATGATTCCAGACCGCAAACGTAAAACCAAAGATCCCTGCCCCGTATGCTTTATGAATAAAAGCCGCTGCGTTTGCGAGTTCATTCCGAAACTGGATCTGAAAACCCGCCTGTGCCTGGTGGTTCACGCGAAAGAGTTAAAGCGCACAACCAACACAGGCCGCTTGGCGGTTGAAGCTTTGGTGAATAGCGAAATGCGTATTCGCGGAGCCGATCAAAACGCTTTGGACTTGAGTGATTTACTGACGCCTCAGTATCGCACCGTCATGTTTTATCCATCAGATGATGCCAGGGAATTGACGGCAGAGTTTGTCGCCGAAGATCCCCGCCCGATTCAATTGATCGTGCCCGATGGAAATTGGCGCCAAGCCAGCAAAGTTCACTATCGTCATCATGAGTTAAAAGATGTCCCGCGCGTGATGATCAAAACTCCGAATCAGTCGCCAATACACATGCGCGCAGAAAACACTCCGGAGGGTATGGCGACATTGCAAGCCATCGCGGAGGCTATCGGAGTTATTGAAGGTGATTCCGCTAAAGAACCTTTAATGAAATTGTACCGCGCAAAACTTGAAGGCACGCTTCAAGGTCGCGGAATAAAGCCTGATCATTTCTGATCAGGCTTCGAATTTATTACTTCACATCAAAATAAGGAATTGCAACTTGTTCACCATTAATCACCACAGACAAGTAACCTTTGGCTTTGCTTGTGTCGACCTGCGCAGCAGTTAGAACCCGCGACGCCATCAACAAATCACCCTGCTCGTTACCACCGATTCCGGCTTTTCCATTGTGCACACTAAAGCGCTGAGGAGCTACTGGACTGTTACTCGGCGGATTTTCAGCAGTCATGACGGGGTCAAAGCGTATGCATTGTCCAGCCATAAAGCGATCCTTACCATTAGTTTTCATTAACACCATAACCACTGGAGTCCAGTTCGCAATCTTCACGAATACTCTGGTATCTGTGGCAGAACGTTGCACAATTCGTACTTCCAGCACGGGAGAATTTCCTTCGGCCGACCAACTGGCTTCCGCCAACTTATCCGTTTTGTGTTGCATATGAATGATCGCGCGCCCGCCAGTAGTTTTTCCACTCACCGGATTCATAAGTACCTGAGTGTCACTGCCGTTGCCGTACTGTGTTTGACCAAATAATTCAATTTCCCAACTGTCTCCCATGTTAGGAGTAAAGAAATTTCCCAACTGAAACCAAGTCGCCTGACCTGTATCGTTGCTCAGCCTAAAACGTGACGTAAGGAAATTATACTTCAGACTGCCGTCAAAGGCGGCACCAAAGGACTCAACCCTCGATGATCCCATCTCCCATGCACTCAACCAGCGGCTAGGGTTGGTGCCCTGCATGGTATTGTCAATACTGCTTCCAGATTGCAAATTAATCTGACGCGAATTCAATCGCGACCAACGCGCGTTCAACGGATTCGTACAGCCTTCAAGACTTAAGGCATCAATAATCCATTGTCCGTTGGAGATATCTCCTGGATCTTTACAATGCTCAATCCACCCATTATGAATTATCGACTGAGTACAACGTGGCAAGTTTAAAACTTTTCCACTTGTGCATTTTTGAACGTTGAAGTTGGAAAGCTCAACCGCAGTGCTGTGATCCCAAGCTCCAGCTTCTCGGTCTGACCATCTAGCTCTAACAATATCATTTATACAGGCATTAGCGTAGAACTGGTCAATTTTGCAATCTAGCGTATCCATCAGACTTAAGGAAGCCCCTCCGACATTCTGAAAGCGCAACTGCGATCCACGGAAAAACTGTCCACCCTCACAAATATTATCAAAGAACCCTTGGTAATTCATAAATTTATCAATCTGTCCCTTAAAGATCAGATTTGAAAGCTCCGCTCTGCGCGCATTGACTTTAAACACTTGAGAAGTCTTGCCATCCGATATTATCGTTGTTGCAGCGAAATAACCGAAATTTACACTAGCTCCCGCCACACGGAAAAATGGAATCTCTGCCGTTCCCATATCCACACGAGATACAAAGAAAGTACCCGCAGGAAGTTGAACGCCCAATTGCACTAAGTTGTTAGCTTTTGACCATGCATACATCGCTTTGATCGCCGGTGCCGCATCAGTTGTGCCGTCGGCCTTGGCACCAAAATCAAAAATGGTCAGATTGTTGGGATCATTGATCACGCGACGCCAATAAAAACCACTACCAGCAAAGACAGTCCCGCCATCATCTGTTCCACTTGCCAAGTAACCGATAAAGTCGCCACCACCAACGTTTAACCCCGAATGGTAGCTTCTTACTGTCATCTTAGCGCCATTAACTGAAGGGCGTGTAGTTCGCAGCTCTATTACAGACCCGATGTCTCCCTGAGAAAAATTTGCTGGCAAAGGAGCTGCTTCCGCAACTCTGGAAACAGTAGCTAGTGACAGAGCAGTAACCAAAGAGTTCGCCGCGGATTGCAACATTTGTCTTCTTTGCATGAAACATCCTTATGTTAATTGAGGCTGGAGTGGTTACGATCAGCCCCAGAATTTCTGTTCAAGATGTTAATAGGATCCGGCTGTGGCCTCCAAAGCGTCAATAGCGGCTCGTCGTAATCTCCTGGAGCAAACAGAAGTAGAAGCTCAATTATTTTACAAAACTAAATAACGTCGAATTTAACGGCTCCTGACGACTGAATCCAAATTTTTCCGCCGTTAATTTCAGAGGACACTATTTTATTTTCCAGGTCTGGGATGAATCAATTTCGCACGTGGCTTATCGCGCCAGAGCGCCCTTAAAACGCAACAAAGTCCGTCTTTTTGAGACATATCTGTGCATAGATGAAACTAAAAGCGGCCCTGAAGAGCCGCTTTATCAAAATCTAAATTTAGTAAATGTCTTCGTCGGAACCTTCGAAGAACCCGTTCGGTTGCAAACCGAAGCCTGGCACATTATCGTCAACCCGGCAGCTTAAACGGCAGTTCGAATTGCAACTCACCCAAGCAGTATTACCTGGGGCAATATACCCCGGTGAACAACGAGAAGTGCAAGAAGGCAGTCCATACGGAGTCCCTTGCTTAATGTAGCAAGTAGAACGCGCGTTACTCTCTGCGGTCCTCTCGGCACGATCTTCGATATTGCGAGGACAAAAGCTATCCCCACCTTTGCAAGAACCAGAAGCACTGCCCGTGCCTGTAACCCAAATCGTTTTTGAAAACGCTGGTACAACCAAGAAGCTCATCAATACAAAAGTCATCAATGCTTTCATTTAATCTCCTTTTGCCCAAAAGGCGCCTGGCGCCTTCCGGGTCTGCGATGCGTTACGAAGGATGCAGAGGGGTTAGATTACCACTCTAATTCGCCTACCGTTTTTTCTACGACGGACATTAGTTCGCCGGATACCATCATGGCTTTGATAGCTTCGACGTCCTTGTTGAAGATGCGATCTTCTTTTGCGAACGGAACTGTTTTTCTGATGTGGTCATGCACAGCTTTTACTGCAGCTGCTGGTTTTAGCGGAGCTAGCAAATCAATGGCTTGAGCACCGGATAGAAGTTCCATCGCAACCACATGCTCGGCGTTTCTTAGGATTTGTGCAAATTTTCTTGCTGCAATAGTTCCCATTGAAACGTGGTCTTCTTTTTCAGCCGAAGTTGGAATGGAATCCACAGACGCCGGGTGAGCCAAAACTTTGTTTTCACTTACCAAAGACGCTGCTGCCACTTGTACGATCATGTGACCAGAGTTCAAGCCCCCGTTTGGTGTCAGGAATGGCGGAAGGTCACTCATTTGTGTCGAAATCATTTTGGAAATACGGCACTCAGAAATACTTGCTTGAGAAGAAACCACGATCCCCGCGAAATCCATCGCGTGCGCTACCGGCATCCCGTGGAAGTTACCGCAAGAAAGAACTTTATTAGCATCAGCGAATACCAATGGATTATCTGTGGAAGAGTTCGCTTCAGTTTCCAAAACTTTGACTGCGTAACGAACGCCGTCTTTAGCCGCGCCATGAACTGCCGGCATACAACGAAGGGAGTACGCATCCTGCACACGGTGATCCTGGTGCTCGTGCAAATGGGAGTCACCAATTTCACTGGAGGCACCCATAAGTTTAATCAAATTTCGTCCCGTCATTCCTTCACCAGCGTGAGGACGACTTGCTTGAATCAATGGATCAAATGGTTTTCTGGAACCACGCAGTCCTTCCAAAGACATCGCACCGGAAAGATCCGCCAGCCACAACAGACGACGAGCTTCCCACAAAGAAAGCAAACCAATCGCCGTCATCACCTGACAGCCGTTGATCATTGAAAGACCTTCTTTGGCTTTCAATTCAAGTGCCGTGATTTTTTTCTTCTCTAGAAGTTCTTTTACGTGAACAGGCTTGTTATCAGCACCCCATGCTTCACCCTCACCGATGATCGTCAAAGCCAAGTGCGACAATGGAGCCAAGTCACCAGAAGCACCCACAGATCCTTGAGATGGAACAACCGGGATGATGTCGTTATTTAGGAATTCCAAAATTTTATCGACAACAGCCGGACGAATACCGCTGTGACCTTTGGCCAAAGCATTCGCACGCAAGATCATCATCGCGCGAGTTTCAGTTTTCGTGAACGGAGTACCTACTCCTACTGAGTGTGAACGAATCAGATTTCTTTGCAGTTGTTCGATTTGCTCGTCAGAGATTCTGACAGAAGAAAAAGCACCGAAGCCCGTGTTCACGCCGTACATCACTTCGCCGCTGGAAATACGACCCTCGATGTAATCGCGGGACTTTTTCATTTCAGCGCGTGCTGAATCCGCCAACTCCACCTTCATGGAAGGTGTGTGCGCAGCTTTATACAGATTTTCGATCGTGATATTTTCACCAGTCAATTGCATGGCGGGAACTCCTAATTTCATTCATAAAAACAAGGACCCGATCCTAGCGCAACGCCCCCCTAAAAGGTACGCCGTACCCACCAGAAACGCGCCGCGTTCCCGGAAGGCGCCAGCCACCTTTTGGGAATGCGGCGCATATATGGGGTTTTGGGAATAAAAAAAGCCGGCTCGGGGCCGGCTTTAGACTCAATTTGTATTTGAGATATAAAATTAGAACTGAAGAGGCAAAGAAACTGAAATCATCCAAGAGTCCATTTTACCTTTAGAAGCCCAGTCACCTGTATCAGATTCAACTTTGTCGATGTTTTCCATGATGTACTCTACGTTCAAAGAGATGAATGGAAGGAACGTTGTCCCAACACCCAGTTTTACCGGTTTACCTTTGATTTTTGGATTACCAGTGCCGTCCATTTTGATTTCGTCCATCAAACCGTAACCAACCCAACCTCTAAGCAGGATTGGCAAATCGATACCTGCAACGGCGTAAAGAGTATTACGTTTTGCATCCATATTGGATTGACCATCTGGTTTATAATTACCGCTCACACCCAAGTTGTAATCCACACCCAACCACAACATCACTGGAGTTTTATAGGCCAAACGCGCACCCATATTTACCAATTCCGTTTTCGCCGTTGTCGTCGTATCCGTGTGACTGCCCATTTCGTAACCCAAATACGGCTCAATCAAAATATCTGCTTTCGCAGTTGCCGAGAATCCAACTAAAAGCGCTAATACTAGCCACATTTTTTTCATAACTTCTCCTTTTTGTAACACCAAAATTCAAACTTCTTGCTCTACAATTCTGGAATCACCTGAGTACAAGGTCAAGGAGACCCAGTGGCTAGACCCGCCTTTAGAGACGACAAAGAATATTATGAATCACTCCCAGGAAAACGCATCAGCACTGGTGCCCTGGTGTTCTATAAAAACCAAGCGCTGCTGGTGCAACCAAGCTACTCCGCAGGTTGGATTCTGCCAGGAGGCACAGTTGAAGCCGAAGAGTCCCCGATGGAAGGTCTCATCCGCGAAGTGAAGGAAAACCTCGGGATCATCATCACCCCGACTCATGTCTTGGCGATCGACTACATTCCAAACAAAGATGTCAAAGGTGAATACTTAAGTTTCCTTTTTGGTTCTGTGGATCTAAGCGAGCACCAAGCGCAGAACATTTCCGTGTCATTGAAAAACACGCGCGATTACAAATTCGTTGATATGGATATTGCTTACTCGATGCTTGTGCCGTCAGTCTCAAGAAGACTGCAAAGCGCCCTTAAAGCTGTGACGGAAAACTACGTTATGGTGTATTTGGAAGATGGAAAAATCCCTCCGAGGGATCTACCGCTCTAACATGCAGACAATGTGGCAAATTTCACTTCTGGCCAGCGAAAATGAAGTTTGCCCCGTTGTCATCAGTTGTGACCTAAAGACAGCATTGCGCCTTTGCCCTTGCCACCGTTCTGGCAATTCGAGATCATGAAGGCACGATGCAGGTCCATTCATGAAGAATCTTGTTTTAATAGCCCTAATCGTTCTGACGTTTTTGCGTTCAGCTCATGCCTCAGATAAATCTGAGATAAGAGTCGCCATTCCTGCGGGCTTCGCTCCACCGTTGATATTTGAAAATCCCGGAAAAATGGAAGGACTTGTTGTTGATTACGTGAATGCCCTGGCAGAGGCCATGGGCCGCAAGGCAACCTACAGCATCGTGACTCGCTATCGTCTGGTGGGCTATTTGTTAAAAGGTCAGGTGGATGTTTTGTGCTATACCAGCAGCAAATGGGACAAGAACACTGACACAATGGATTTTTCCAAAACGATTTTCACCAAACGGGAAGTTATAGTTGGGCCGGCACCCATGCCAAAAAAAATCGCTGACCTAAAAGGTAAGACTATCGGCGCGATGCTACAGTACGTCTATCCCATATTGGATCCATACTTTAAATCTGGAAAAATCAAACGCGAAGATAGCTTCAGCGAGCATGCGAACCTTAAAAAACTAATGAGTGGTCGCATTCAATATGTCGTCACCGATCAAATATTTTTGGACTACTTCCGCATGGAAAACCCGATGATCATGAAGAATCGGGAAACTATTTTTCTGGAAGAGTATCCAATCTCTTGCTCGATCAGCCGCCAGGGACGCGTGAAGAAAAAAGACCTGGATCGAGCCATTGACGAAATCAAACGTTCCGGGAAGCTGGAAGCCTTGTTCAAAAAGTACGGCAGCTCTTTACAATAATAAATTTCATTCGAATTGTGAAAGACAAATCAACACCACGCAGAACCGCTGTGGTTCCGCATCGCAGTACAAAAAGGGAACTGTTACCTCAATGAGGAAATGGCTTTTGCGTAGTCTTGACTGAAGACGTAGCTGCCAGCGACGAAGACATCGGCTTCATGACAAAGCTTTGCAGTGTCGGCGTTGATGCCACCGTCGACTTCGATCAGGCAGTTGAGGCTTTGTTTGATGATTTCGTGGCGCAGGCGCGAGATTTTGGCGATTTGATCGTGCATAAAGGACTGGCCACCAAAGCCAGGCTCCACCGTCATCACTAATACCAAGTCACACAAATTCAATAAAGGAATAACTGATTCAACCGGAGTGCCCGGACGAAGAGTGATCCCCGCCTTTGCTCCCAGAGCTGTAATTTGACGAAGTACCGACGCAGGATCGCGAGTTGCTTCCACGTGAATCGTCACATAGTCAGCACCGGCTTTGATAAATTCTGCGATATATTTTTCCGGCGCGGTGATCATCAAGTGAACATCAAGGGGAATGGGTGAAACTTTTTTAAGAGCTTTAACAACAGGAATTCCGATTGTTAAATTCGGAACGAAGTGCCCGTCCATCACATCAACATGGGCCCAGTCAGCACCGGCCGCCGCAATTGCCTTCACTTCTTTTTCAAGATTAGCAAAATCAGCAGACAGAATCGAAGGGGCAACCATTTTAACGCTCATTTTAAAACCTCAGATACAAGGCACAAGGAGGAAGCTGTACTACCAGTACAGCGACGACGAAGTAACGCAGTAGCTGAGATTTTAAAATGAGCGTTAGCCAATGTGATCTCCGTTTTTTAATGGATGTCCTTTTAAGAAATCGGACACCTTCATACGATTGCGGGATTCCGGCTGAACTTCAAGAACTTTCAATAACCCATCACCCGTCGCAACAGTGAACGAGTCTGCATCAACCGCAGTCACCGTACCCGGAGCCGCAGCTCCTGATGCCGGCAACGGACGCACTACATGCAGCTTCAATTTTTTACCATCCAGCAAAGTATAAGTCCCCGGCCCATAAACAAAGCCGCGCACTTTACCATCAATAGATTTTGCAGATTTCGCCCAATCAACCTGAGACTCGGCCTTGTCAATTTTTGGAGCGATCGTAACTAGAGATTCATCCTGAGGAACCGGCGCCAGATTGCCGCGCACATAGTCCATCAATTCCACTCGCAATAAGTCCGCACCTAAATCAGCCAGCACATCGTGCAACTGCAGAGCATGCATCTCGGGAGTGATCTTCACGCGGCGAATACCAATGATATCCCCCGCATCTAATTTCTTAACCATTTTTTGCAAAGCCACGCCGGATTCTTCATCACCCGCTTCAATCGCGCGTTGAATCGGGGCAGCACCACGCCAGCGTGGTAAAATGGAACCATGCACATTCACACAACCAAAGCGGAATGAATCCATAAAGTCTTGCGTAAGAATTTGCCCAAAGGCCACAACCACGCCGACTTCCGCTCCCCAGGAGCGAATTTCCGCAACAGCTTCAGGATCTTTTTTTAGGGATTCAGGAGAGATAACTTTCAGACCGTGTTCCAGTGCCAGCACTTTCACGGGGCTTGGAGTGAGTTGCATTTTGCGACCCGCCGGACGATCCGGCTGAGTCACAACTCCGCCTACTTCAAAATGTTCATCTGCTAGAAGCGCCTTCAAAGATGTTACAGCAAATTCTGGAGTCCCCAGAAAGCAGACACGGACCTTACTCACGCTCTTCGCCTTCAAGTTCTTTAGCGCGGGCTTTTTCCATTTGCTCACGCGTTGGATAGCCGTGTTTTTGAATTTGCTTTTTGATCTTATTGGATTTCACGAAGCTTAAATGATCGATGAACAAAGTTCCTTCCAGGTGATCCAGTTCGTGCTGCATGCAAATCGCAAGCAACCCGTCCACTTTCACCACGAACTCTTTACCGTTCACATCATAAGCGCGCATTTCGATGTAATCGTAACGCTCAACCGTTTCGTAATAACCAGGAACCGACAGGCAACCTTCGTCGAAAGTTGTTTTGCCTTCGCCTTTGATAATTTCAGGATTGATCAAAACCAGTGGTTGCTCCACGGCTTGTTCCAATTCTGTCATTTCCTGATCTTTATAGCGGCGACCTTTGTCGTCTTTAGGGCGAGTGTCGATCACGATCATGCGGCGAAGTTCGCCGACTTGAGGAGCTGCCAAACCGATACCGTGGGCATCGTACATGGTCTCAATCATGTCCTCTTGAAGCTGTTTTAGCTCCGGTGTACCGAACTCAGAGGGCTTCACAGAGTCTGCAACCTCGCGAAGTCTTGGGTCTGGGAAAGTGAGGATTTTCATGATCATAGGGCCTCCAAAGTGGCCCCCATTATATCAGCGTTTCAGCCTTTTGAGAAGGACCAAGGCCAATACGCCCATTAAGATATTCGGAGCCCAAGCGGCCACCACCGGAGGTACTGACCCGTGCTGCCCCAAAGTAATCCCCGACGAATAAAACACGTAATAAGCGAAAACCAAGCCCAGACAGATACCCAGGTTCAACATGGTGCCCCCGGAACGCGCTCGCCCCACACTGAAAGGCAGCCCTAAAAGGCTCATAACCAGGCCCGCAAAGGCGAAACTCATTTTGGACTGATAGCCCACTTCATAGGCAATCGTATCCAATCCCGCATCCTTATTTTTTTGGATAAAGTGCTTAAGCTCCCCCTGGGACATCATTTCCGCAGTCTGCCCGGCACTCTGTAAATCCTTGGAGTCCTCGGCCATCACGATGCTTTTGTCTTTGAAATCCGTGGTCAGAGGAAAGCTGGAATCCTTGGTGAACAACGTGACGGTGCCTTTTTCCAGCAACCATTTGGAACCTTCGATCGCGACATCGTGGGCCGTGATCATCTGCACCAAATCCCAATCGTCGTTAAAGAAATACATCGTGAGACCCTGTGCGCGGTCACCCTTGGCACTCAATGTTTTGATATTAAAAATAGAATCCTTGGTGCGGTACCAGATCTTGTTGGTCTTCACCGTGGAAAAGCGATGCGGCTCTTTTTTAAGGTCGTAATAGAAAATATAATTCTTTTGAGTGTTGGCCCGCGGAACCAGGCGATCCGTCATCACGTAACCTGCTGCCGAGATCAAAACTACCCACATCAAGACCGGGGTTGCAATCCGTATAAGACTCATACCCGCAGAAAATAACGCAACGAGTTCGTTATTCTTATTCAAGTTTGTCAGAGTCAAAATCGTGCCCAACAAACAAGCAACCGGAAGCAGTTTGGAAATAATGTCAGGGAAAGAGTAAAGGTAATAACTAAAAAACGTCGCCGTGCTGACACCTTTATACTGGGAAATCGTCGACATCGCATCGACGGCGGTGAACAAAGTCAGAAATATCAAAAGGCCACCCAGAAAGTAGCCAAAGAAAAGCCAGGATGTATAACGATCAATTCTGTTCATTCTTAGAGTTTCCTTGACTCAGGTCCAAAATCCTATTTAACTTTGATTATGGCTTTACGCGTCTTACTTGCAGATGAGAGTTCCACAATCAAAAAGGTAATGCAACTGGCATTGTCCGACTTCGCCGTCGAGGTGAAAGCGGTCCCAGTGGGTCTTGATGTTTTACCTGTGGCAAAAAGCTTTAAGCCAGACATTGTTTTTGCAGACGTACTTTTGACAAAAAGAAACGGCTATGACGTCAGCCTTGAGCTGAAAAGCGATTCTGAAACCACAAATATCCCTGTCGTTTTGATGTGGAGTGGTTTCATGGAAATCGACGAAAACAAAGTCACTGAATCCAGAGCCGATGGCCGTTTGGAAAAACCTTTCGATGCAGAACATCTGCGTGGTTTGGTCAACAATCTGGTCAAAAAGACTTCTGAAAATCCTGTCAGCCAATATCTAACTTTCCCGGAAATGCCAGAATTCGAAGAAATGCCTGCAGAGGGTTCTTCTTCTTCAGCGCAAATGAATCACGATGGTGGCACGGAGCTGGGCTCTTTGGATGATATTCCTGAGATCAGCGAAGACGAGGCAATGAGCCTTGATGTCCCGGGCGAGGAATTCGCTTCTGTTCCTTTGACAACTCCCAAGGGCGAGGACGAAATGGACGAAGGCGGCTGGGCTCACCAGGATTTAACAAAATTTAAATTAAACATTCCACAAAATGATCAGGACGACTTTGCGTCTAAATTTGTAATTCCTCAAGACGAGGATTTATCGAACGCGCACATCGAGGTTTCCGGTAATTTTGAGGAAATCAGCTTTGACGAAAATGGCCCGGATTTGACTGAAAAACCGGCTATGAACGCAAAAGCTCCTCCAGCGACTCCGCCAGAGGATTCTTTCCTAGGTAAAGTCGAAAAATCCGTCAAAGATCAAATGATGGAGACCCTGAATAAGGGCTCTGCTGCGAACAAGGCGCAACCAAGTGCTGCGGGGACGAAACCTGCTGCCACTAATGCTCAGCCCAAAACCCAATCCAAGGTGGACTTGTCCAACGAAATGATGGAAAAGATTGTTCGTGAGGAAGCTCGCGAAGTGATTGAATCCGTTTGCTGGAAACTCCTTCCCGAGATCGCAGAGCGCATCGTTCGCGAAGAGCTGAATAAGCTTATGCGCGAAACCGAGAAATCTATCTAGTACCTTTTTCTCTATCACCTCACATCAAGGTACGCCTATATGTGAGGCCCTATGACACTAATTGATCTGATCCGTGCCGCAATCAAAGAAGACATGCCCCATGGCGATGTCACGACGGAATCTCTCGCATTAACTCCCAAAGTGGGCCGTGCCCGTTTGAAAGCCAAAGAAGACATCATCTTGTCTGGTGCAGCTCCTTTTGAACAAACCATGCAAATGCTGGAACCAAATTGCCGCGTGAAATGGCATTTTGAAGAGGGTGACGAAATCCTGAATGGCCAGATCATCTGCACGATCGAAGGCGATCTGGTGCAAATCCTGAAGGCTGAACGCGTGGCTTTGAATTTCTTAGGCCACTTGTCTGGTATTGCGACAGTCACTCGTCGCTTTGTGAATCAAGTAAAGCACACGAAAACCAAAATCCTGGACACTCGCAAAACTACGCCCGGTTATCGCGAATTAGAGAAAAAAGCCGTGGCTCATGGTGGTGGCGTGAATCACCGTATGAACTTAAGTTCTGCGATCTTGATTAAAGACAATCATATTTCTGTTATGGGTGGAATCACAAACGCCGTGAACCGCGTGCGCGAGCACAGCAATCTTCCGATGGAAGTGGAAACCCGCACTTTGGCGGAAGTTAAAGAAGCAGTTGGCTTGAATGTCACTCACCTGCTTTTGGATAACATGGATAATGACATGTTGAAAAAAGCCTTGGAACTAATCCCTGAAGGCGTTCACACCGAAGCCAGCGGCAATATGAATCTGGCACGTGTGCGCTCGGTTGCAGAAACTGGCGTGAGCTTTATTTCTGTCGGCGCTTTGACCCATTCGGCACCAGTGGCTGACGTCAGTTTGATTTTCGCGTGGGAGGAGTAATGACTTCCGAAAATCCCATGAGCGAAATTCGTATCGGTGATGTGACGGCCAAGTGGGCTCGCAACAATCACCTGCACGTTGAATACAAAGCTCAACAGGAAAGCACCAACCTGACTGCCAAAGAATTGGCATTCGAGGAAGATCTTTTGGAAGAATCCCTGTGCTTGTTCGTGACAGATCATCAGACAGCGGGCCGCGGTCGCGGTAAAAACTCCTGGACAGATGCGACTCCAGGCTCTTCTCTATTGAGTTCCTGGTCTTATCTTTTGCCGATGATGCCACAACCTACAGCTTCATGTCTTGTAGGTTTAGCAGTGTATCGTGCGTGTTCGACGACTTGGCCCTTTTTGAAATGGAATTTAAAAGCTCCTAATGACATTTATATCGGCGACAAAAAAGTGGCGGGTATTTTGTTGGAAACCGTCGCGCAAGCTGATGAAGCCAGATTTATTGTCGGCCTGGGTGTCAACATCACGTCATCCCCGGCTTCCGTTGAAACTTCCACGAGCGTTTTGCAGTCATTGCCTGAAGGCGCGCCTTTGTTGGGCGAGGACTACACCGCATTCCTGGATCGCTTGGTGTTTGAACTTTCCGATGCTGCCTCTCACTGTGATCAGCCGCTAAGCCCGACGGATCAGTTGTCATTGCTTCATGCTTTGAACCTGCACCCAAAGCTTAAAGAAAAATACACGGCGATGGAAGCGGACGGTTCCCTTTACCTAGGTTCTAAAACAATCAACTGGAGTGAACTGTAATGGCTACAACATTTACTCCTTTTCCTGATTTAGGAAATTCGGCCCCGGAATTCAAACTTCCAGCGGTGGATGGTAAGACTTATTCACTAAAGGATTTTTCCAACGGAAAACCTTTGGTCGTGATGTTCATCTGTGCGCACTGCCCTTACGTTCAAGCGGTTGAAGATCGTTTGATCGCTTTGGGAGCAGATCTAAAAAAAGACGGCGTCAACGTAGTGGGTATTTGCTCGAATGACCCCAAAGATCATCCCGAAGATTCCTTCGAGGCCCTGGCGAAACGCTGGAAAGAAAAAAATTATTCTTTCACATATCTGGTGGATGAATCTCAGGATGTCGCAAAAGCCTTTGGCGCGGTTTGCACGCCGGATTTCTTTGTCTATGATGGCGAGTTGAAGCTTACTTATCGCGGTCGCCTGGATGACTCCTGGAAAGATGCCAGCAAAGTGAAGCAACGTGAATTGTACGATGCCGTACAAACACTTTTGAAAAATCAAAAAGTTACTGAAGATCAAACAGCCTCCATGGGCTGCTCAATTAAATGGAAGTAGAACAATGAGATATATTATAGTTTTTGTCGTGGTCATGGTGATTTCTTTCGGCACATACCTTGCCACTTACCTGGGTGCATTCAAAGGTGTCGAGATCTCTGAAGCGCAACAAGGTCCATTTAAGACAATCTACATCGAGCACGTGGGTCCTTATCACAAAGTAAATAAAGTGATCGAAAAAGTTGAAAGATTCATGAAAGAAAAAGGCGTGATCTGCCAACGCACTTTCGGTGAATACCTGGACGATCCTCGTCAGGTTGAAGAAGCTCGCCTGCGCTCCAAAGTGGGTTGCCTGATTGATAAAATGCCAGAAGGCGCCCCTGAAGAGATGAAAGAGGGTGAAATCCCGGCGCGTGCTTATGTTGTGGCGGTCTTCACTGGCTCCCCTGGAATCGGGCCTTTGAAAGTCTACCCACGTGTTGAAGCGTACCTTCAGCAAAAGAATTTGAAGCAAACAGATGCTTCCATCGAAATCTACGAAATCCACTCCATCACAGAAAAATCTGCGATGACAACAACTTACCTATTCCCGGTTCAAGCGAAGTAGCTTTCTGCCTGCAGCGAGAACCTAATTAAAAAGGCCGTCACCAACACGGCCTTTTTTTATTCGAAAACACTGAACTCTCTGTTGCCTAGGTTTAATTTCTACACCCGTAGCGGGTGTGGAAATTGCGAAATTGATAGACAGCACTTACAAAAATGCCAACAAAGAACGTAACAAGTAAGTCCGTACCTTTTAAACGTACGGACTTACCTAATTATCGGATCAAAAATTATCGCCCGCGACTTTATCCAGGACCGTACCTTTAACTTCCGAAGACTACTTTTTCTAACGAGTTCACTGAATCTTTTAATTTTGTCGATTGCACGGACAGCTCTTCTGCCGAGGCGGCGGTTTCTTCGGAAACGGCGGCATTTTCTTGAGTGGTTTGATCAAGTTGGTTCATGGCCTGGCCGATTTGATTTACGCCGCGGCTTTGTTCTTCACTGGCTTGGGCGATGTTGGAATTAAGCTCCGCCACGCGGTGAACGGATTGCAGGATTTCACCAAAGACTGAGCCGCCTTGTTTGGCTTGCATTTCGCCGGTCTCGATTCGCGCGGCACTTTCGTTAATCAGTGAGGCGATATCTTTAGCGGCCTCTCCGCTTCGCTGTGCAAGACCGCGCACGGCCTCGGCAACAACGGCGAAGCCTTTTCCTTGCTCACCTGCCCGCGCGGCTTCCACGGCAGCGTTTAGCGCTAACAGGTTCGTTTGAAAGGCGATATCGTCAATCACGGAAGTGATCTCCACCACGCGCCTTGAATCAGCCGATATAGCAGACATTGACTGCACCAACTCCTGAATTTGTTGCCCACCGTTTTCAGCGATACCTTTTGTAGCTTGCGCAAGTACTGAAGCCTCCCTTGCACTTTCGGAATTGGATTTCACCATCGAAGACATTTCCTCCATGGTCGCAACCGTTTCTTCCAATGATGATGCCTGAATCGTCGAAGCCTTTGATAATGAACCTGATGATAGTGCAATTTGCTGGGAAGCTGATTCCACATGATCGCCGGACTCTTTTAATACTTTCGAAATATCCTGAAGATCTTTGATCGGACGGCGAACGATGAACACCGCAATCACCATCGCAACGGCACTTCCCAAAAGCACACACAAGGCCATGTATCCCACGGGCGAGGCTTCCCCTTTTGCCGCTTCTGCAGCGTGGGCTTCTTTCACCATGCTGCTAACAGCAAACACGCCGTGCAGTTTTCCGTCTTTCCAGTTTTCCATCGGATAACCCAAAATATCGCGGCCGTTATTCCAGGGACTGGTCTTTGGATCTCCGTGACAGACCAGACAGCCATAATCCTCGCGTAGGTAAACCGGGCGATAGACGATCACTTGGCTTTCACTATTGACCACGTACTCCTGAAGTTGGCGGTTCGCATCGAACTTTCTAAAGATCGCCATCTCCACCGGGGTTGCAGTGTTTTTTAAGTCACGGGGTTCGTCAGAAAATACACGAAAGCGATAGTGCTCTTTTTCAGAGTCAGCCGCGCCGATTTTCATGCCTGCATAAATCGGAACCTGCTGCAGAATCACTTCCACATCATCCTTGGTGAGCTCCCTGGAGTCATTATACATCTTCGTGTAACGCTCTACCATTGTGGCAAGGCCGCCCTGATTTGCAACGTAGCGGGAGGCCGCATTCAACCGGGAGTGGATGGTTCGTGCTTTCTCAACCAACCCTGAACGAAATTGCACTTCGCTAAAGTAAAGACAGGTGACTAGGGCCCCTGCCGAGCAAATCAAACAAGAAACTAAAACAGAAAAAAGAAACTTAAACCTTAAGCCTCTTTGGCCAAACCATTTCATTTACGCCCCCTCAGCAACAAACAAAACACCGTGTAATTATTGTGAAGAACGAATGCGACGAGAGAATGATTTGTATCTTTGGCGAATATGATGCAAATCATACGACGTGAAATTTCCTTATGATAGGGACTCGCCTTTATGATGCATTCACAGAACAAACAATGCCAAAACTGCTTTCTGCTGGATAAGAAACTGATGCTCAAAGACTCCACAGCGGCGACGCTGTTAAAGTCAAAATCAGTTCAAAACGTCAACGCCCACGGATGCATCATCAGTCAGGGTTGTTTGCCGCTAAATATTTACTGTGTGGCTGAAGGTAAGATCAACACCATCGAGCGCGATCTGGAAGGACGCGAGAATCTGGTATCCACCTTCACTGCAACCAATCTCTTTCCCCTGACCAATATCGTTTCAGATCTACCCACCGATTATGAATTCATCGCCGAAGGCAAAGCGCGCTTGTGCTGCTTTCCTGTCAAGACGGTGCGGGAGCTTTTAACAGCTGACCCTCAGCTTTCGATTTTATTTTTGAAGAACGCCTGCTCCAGAGGATTAGACAGCTACGAGCGCATCGTGATTTTACAGTCTAAAAGTGCGGCGGATAAAGTTTTAAGAACCGTTGAACAATTCCTGGATGATGATGGTTACTGTCGCCTGACCCGTAAGGAAATCTCCCTGTGGGCTAATCTTACGATTGAAACAGTAATTCGCACTTTGACTTCGCTGGAAAAAAAGAAGCGGGTTAAAAAATCCCCGCTTGGAATTCAGCTTCTTTCCTAAAAAAAGGCCACTTCGCAGTGGCCTTTTCTTTACTTACTTCTTAGCTGCTTCTTCGCCAGCAAAACGTTCGCGAAGCTTAACCGGTTGTTTCGGTTTTTGCTTGCGCATGCGGATATTCAGCATCTCAACCCCTACTGAGAACGCCATCGCAAAGTACACGTAACCTTTTGGAATGTGGACCTCAAGAGCTTCCACTATCAATGTGAAACCGATCATTAACAGGAAGCTCAACGCCAGGATTTTAAGAGATGGATGAGAATCCACGAAGTTGCTGATGGATTTTGCAGAAACGATCATGACGATTGCGGAAATCACAACCGCTGCGATCATCACACCAATTTCACTAACCATGCCGACGGCTGTGATAACAGAGTCCAATGAGAACACCACGTCCAACAAAAGAATTTGAAAGATCACAGCACTGAATGAGTGCGCGACGTGATTGGACTGACTGCCCTCGACACCTTCAAGCTTGTGATTGATCTCCATCGTACTTTTCACGATCAGGAACAGACCGCCCAGTAACAAGATCAAATCACGACCGGAGATCTCCTGCCCAAACACCGCAAATAGCGGTTCTGTCAGACCAATGATCCAGCTCAGTGAGAACAATAAGATCACGCGCGTGATAACCGCAAGTGCCAATCCCGTTACGCGGGCTTTGTCCTGTTGCTCTTTAGGAAGCTTACCGGCCAAAATTGAGATGAAAATAACGTTGTCGATCCCCAGAACAAGTTCCAAGGCGAATAGTGTGAAAAACGCGATCCAGATTTGTGGATTCGAAAGCATTTCGATCATTGAAAAGCACTCCTTTAGTAGTGTGCCTCAAAATTAAAGGAGCCTTAGGATTTTGACTACAGAAATCCGCTCACATTGCGCTTCATTTTTATTCAAATTTGTTAAGTTCAAGGCCACCCCTACTTGGGTAACTGTCCCTGTATGCCGATAAAATCACTATGAAATTTCTATTTATAATACTTCTTTTTGTGGTCCCTCTTAAAGCCATCGCTGGTGACGTGGCTCTTGGATGCGCAAATGAAAGCCTATCCGATTTCTATGGTCTCATCAAAAAAGATTATGAAACCAAAAACGCCACAGCTTTAATTTCCATGCTGCAAGATCAAGTCACCAAATGCGGAAAGAAAACCCAACAAGTTCTGGGTGTCGACGATCAATTTCTAAAAAGCATGGCTAAAGAGTCCCGCAAACGGGAGCTACTTCGTTTAAAAGAAAAAATAGACCAAGCTTCTCAGTTCGGCTCCATCCAGGAGTACGAAAAAAACTTCTCTGAGCTTGCCGTGGACCAAGACCCGGCATTCCTAAAACATTTCAACGAGAAAAAGAAGCAGAGCCAAATGGCCTCTGCCTATGAATCTAAAACCTGCACTCAGATCGATATGACTAAGGATATGCCTCCAGTTCGCAACCAGGACTCCGTAGGTTGGTGCTACGCTTTCGTGGCGGCGGACTTGGCTTCATATAAATTGAAAAAAAATATCTCTGCGGCAGATATTGCGTTGGAATACCAAGACAACTGGATAGATGCATTGAATAGGTCACTGGGGGAAACGCCAGCCGCAGAACTTAGTGGCGGCCGGGCTGGCGACGCAGTCGAAAGAATGTCAGAAAAAGGATTCTGCTTAGAAAGGGATTTACCTAGCGAAGACAATATTGGTGGGGACTTCAAGGCCACTCTAAATAACATAGAAGACTTGGGCCGTGCGCTGATTTCTGCAGACTCGAAGGCTTGTGAGGGAATTGCCTTTGGTGCCAGATCCATATTTCCAAATGCCAATACCTCCGATATACGCGACGTACTTGAGAAGTCCTCTAAAGGACAGTTCATCAATAACCTTCGAGAAAAAACATGCAAAGATCGCATCAAAGGAAACCTTAAGACGGAAAATTTTTGGGTTAAGGGAATTTACCCTGAGGGTGTAGATCATTTGGAAGCGGCAAGGTCTATTGACCAGCAGCTGAGCGCTAAAAACCCCGTTGCACTGGCACTGGATGCAAATGCATTCTATGACCGCTCGGTCGTGAGCGTCCGGGGAAAAATAGGTGCCCACGCGGTATCTATAGTAGGTCGTCGCTTCAATAAAGCCAGCGGACAATGTGAATACCAGATACGCAACTCCTGGGGCACAGGATGCTCATCCTATGATACCGCTTACGAGTGCAAGAATGGACAATTTTGGATGAACAAGGCGGATGTACTAAAGCACACCTACGGAGTCACCTATGTTAGGTAGTATTTTACTTTTAATTGGTTTGCATTCCCCTGCGCAAGCTCCATTGGTTTGTGAAAAAGGTTATTTACGCGAAACCACCAATGGCAAAACCACTGAAATCGCAGCCACCTATTGCTACAATCAAGATAACAATATTCTGACTTCACCCAGCTGCAAAAATCTGGATTGCCCAGCTGCGTTTGATAAAAACAAGAAAATAGAAAAATCGAAAGTTATGAATCAAACCAGCAACCCCGGATTTAATATTTGCCGGGAGATTGACGGAAAACCACAGGTCGTGGAATTCAAGGTGGGGAAAAACTGGCACCGACTGGATCGTTGTACTTTTAAAGACGGATCCTTCGTCAGCACCAGTGAACTTGTAGGGTTTTATTTAAAACCCCGTCGCGATTAATTAATTTCGTACTCCGCCGTTACTTCCACGCGCACTTTGATTTGGCCAGAGCTTAATTCCGTTGGTGCCGAATCCGCCATGGCTTTCATCGCAAAATTACGCATCACCGGAATCGGCGGCTGGTTTGACATCGTGCCATGACTGATGCGGGAAACGCCTTTGATTTTAACTCCGGCCGCTTTCGCGATCTCTTCAGCTTTCATCTTTGTCGCACGAACTGCATCACCCAAGGCTGAAGTTTCAGCTTGTTGACGTTTATCTGAATCCCAGTTGATGGAATTAACATTCACACCGCTCTCTTTGGTTTGCTTTTCCGTTACCAATGCATCCAGGAAACGACCTGCATCGTCGACCTTACGCAAAGTCACCATCAAGGACTGCACCACTCTAAAGCCCACCATCTTGTTCGCTTGCGCTTTTTGGTCGTAAACGTACTCAGGGTTCAAACTGTAGTTGTCAGTTTGAATGTCCTCTTTTTTGATTTTGAATTCTTCAAATACTTTTTTGACGTCTTTGAATTGATTGGCAGCCAGGGTCTGCGCCTGCTTTGCAGTTTGTGCCTTACTCCAGATCTCGACGGTCATATTAACCATGTTCGGATCCAAGCCTTTTTCGGAAGAGCCACTGACTACGATCATGCGATCTGCTCCTTGGGCCATACCGCCCCAGAGTGTGACAGACATAAGTAAGATACCTAATAGCTTGTTCATATTAACGCTCCTTCGTTTTAATGCCTCTCAGAATAAAACAAAACATATATGAGCTCCAGAGGGATTGACGAATATCTTGCGCCTTGGCAAACTTTGTCTGTTCACAAATAAATGAAGGAGTCCTATTTATGAAACGTCTGGTTCTTATCGCAACTGCTGTGGCAATGATGGCTACAGGCTGCGCAACTACTGAAGAAAATCCAAATGCAGCCAAAGGTGCTGGTATCGGTGCGGCAATTGGTGCTGTTGCTGGTGCAGTAATTGGTCACCAAACAGGCCGCAGAAATGAAGGCGCACTTATCGGTGCAGCACTTGGCGCAGGTATCGGTGGTGGTATCGGTCACCGTATGGATAAACAAGCTAAAGAACTTGCAGCTATTGCTGAAACAAAAAGAACCGAGCAAGGCTTGATCACAAAACTTAAATCAGACATCTTGTTTGACACTGGTAAATCAAACTTGAAACCAGCTGCTCAGTCCAACATCGCTCAGCTTGCACAGATTATGAAAAAGTACCCGGAAAACGTTCTGACTATTCGTGGTTACACTGATGACACTGGTACTGCGATGAAAAACAACCCACTTTCCAAAGATCGCGCTGAAGCAGTTCGCGCTCAGTTGATCTTGGGTGGCGTTCCGGCTGATACAATCAGCTCTGTAGGTATGGGAGCAGCGGATCCAATTGATCCGGCTAAAACTGCAGCGGCACGCTCTAAAAACCGCCGTGTTGAAATCGAAGTTACTGTAGACGCTTCTAAAGTTCCTAAGCAAGCTAGCGCTCACTAACTTTCGTCTCTATAAATTAGAATTTACTCAAAAACCCACCCGACTAACCACGGGTGGGTTTTTTATTTTTCAGACGTACATCCCGTCCAAATGCGAACAATCGCACCTAAAGATGACCCCCATCATCCGATTTTGGGCCCAGTTTTTATAAAATATAGCTGTGGGTAAGAACAGGAGTTGTATGACAGATAGTCCGAAAGGATTCAGCCTTAATGAGAAAATTCAGATAGGAGCACTCTTACTAATGGCCGGAATCATGACTTACATACTTTTATAAAAATTCGACTGGGAGCTTGCTCTCTCTCCATTGTGGGCTCCCCTCTGGTACCGCCCCCGCATTCTCTCCAATGCGGGGGCATTTGTTTTTCAAGATACTACTTATTGCCTTCGATTTTTAAACCAAGGTACGATCAGAAATCTAGATAGGATTCACTTTATGATTAAAATGTTGTCCGTATTTTCTTTAGTCGTGGTTTCTTCACTATCAGCACAGGCAGCAGGTCCAAAGGACGAACTGCGTATTGCAGTAAACGCTGAATTCGACACCATCCATCCTATCGTCAACACCATGGCAGCGGGAGGACTGGTTCAAGACGCGATCATGCGTCCGTTGGTGATGATTACACCAAATGGCAAACCCCAGGCAGTTCTGATCAAAGAAATTCCCACTATCGAAAATAAGAAAGCGCAGATTTTTTCAGATAAAACCGGCACGCACCTAAAAGCAGAAATCGAATTTATCGACAATGCCCAATGGGGCGACGGTAAACCCGTCACCTGCCGCGATCTGGAAGCCGGTTGGAAGATCGGCAGCCATGACCTGGTAGCAACACCGAACCGCGATGACTATGACAACGTCAAAGACATCGTGATCGATAAAGCCAATCCTAAAAAGTGTTCAGTCATTTTCGATAAAGCCCAATACAATTTCTATGTTTCAATGCCGCGACTCCTGCCCGCTCACCTGGAAATGCCAGTCTTTGAAAAATACAAAGGCCAGGTGCTAACTTACGAACGTAATTCCCTTTATGCTTCAAAAATCACGGAGCCAGGTCTTTACAACGGTCCTTACCGCGTCAGTGAACTTAAACAAGGCAGCCACATTGTTCTGGTTCCCAACGAAAAGTTCTATGGCCAAAAACCTTACTTTAAAAAAGTTATCTTTAAGTTCATTTTAAATTCCACTTCGATGGAAGCAAATCTTATGAGTGGTAATGTCGATATGACTTCGTCATCAGGGATGAGCTTTGATCAGACACTGGCATTCGATAAAAAAGTGAAGTCGCAAAATCTTCCTTACGAAGTAAGATATGTCGCTGGTTCCATGTACGCGCACATCGAGCTAAATCTGGATAACTCCATTTTGAAAGATCTCAAAGTCCGTCAGGCATTGAATTACTCTTTTAATAGAGCCGAGATGGCTAAGTCTTTTTTTGATAGCAAGCAACCCCCAGCACTGCACTTCTCAACCCCTTTTGACGAGTGGTACACCGACGATCCAAAAATCATTAAGCTTTACCCTTACAGCCGCATCAAAGCACAACGCCTGCTGGATGAAGCCGGTTGGAAAATGGAAAAAGACGGTTATCGTTATAAAGACGGCAAGAAAATGTCCCTGACGATGACGAACGTTGCCGATAATAAAATGAACGAAATGATTGCCGTGTATTTGCAAAACCAATGGAAACAATTGGGTTTGGAAGTGATTTTAAAAAGCTTCCCGGCAAGAATCTTTTTTGGCGAAATCCTGCGCCAAAGAAAATTTGAAATGGCAGCACTGACGTGGGTGGAATCCCCGAACATGGTTCCGTCAGGCACAATGAGCTCAACCATGGTGCCATCACAAGGTAACGGCTGGTCAGGTCACAACCGCTCGGGCTGGAGAAACAAAGAAGTCGACAAACTTTTAGTGCAAGCCACAGAGGAATTTAACTCTGCAAAACGCACCGAAATCATGCGCAAAGTTTTAGCGGCCTATACCGAAGAACTACCACAGCTCCCAAGCTACTACCGCTCAAACACCTCAATCATCCCCAAGGGCCTAAAAGGCTACGAGATGACCGGTCACAACAACAGCGAATACCTAAGAATAGAAAACTGGCACTTCTAATAAGTGCCAGGTCCTGTTTACGTATGCACCGTCCTAAGGAATAGGACCTGGCACCTTATGCTAGTTCTTCCACTCCTGCTTGCGAAGCTTGGTGAAATCAATGACTTTGTTAACCGCTTCGGCAGCTTCTTTTTGGTCAAGACGAATTGCAGCTTGCAACCAAGCTGCTTGTAGGGCCACTGCCTCGTCTTGGGTGAGGCCGGCCTTAATCAAAAGAGGGATGGTCTTTGGATCCTTCACCTGATTCTGGAAGAAATTTTCGCCAAAAGCCTTCACAGGATCAAGGGAAGCCACAAATGCCTTCATACCGCCAACTGCTAAAAGATCATTGGTGATTTTTTCATCGCCTGGTGCCTGATAAGATCTATAGAAATCCTTTGCACGATAATAGTACGGGTTTAATCCCTGCAAGTACTCTGGAACGATGTCATCTACCACTAACAGCGGCTGCAACTTCTCGGGGACTGAAGTGTACAAGGAATCAGAAAAATTCAAGGTAGGCCCAAAGTTGAAATAGTATTGCGCAGAAGCCAAACCAATAGCTCTTAATTGTGGTAAGTTCAATTTTAACGTAAATACCGCATTTTCTACCGAATAGCGAGCCTTAGACAGTATGGTTTCGCGCGCGGCAAAAAACACGTTATTGTAAAGGTCACGGCGCTCGCACCCAAGAATCTTTCTTTCTGCATCATTACCCGCCGCTATGTGCTCATCTGCGCAATACATGTTTGCCGTACGCTTAACTTCTTTGCCGAAATAACCCCACTCAACCGCAGCGGTATCATAAGGAAGGGAATTCTTTTTGGTGTATTCGCCCAACACGGAATACGCAGGCGTAGGAGGATAGTCCATCACTGTGGAGCTTAGGGCCACAGGTTTAATTGTTCCATCTTTCTCGATCAGCGCCATGGCTTCCGCGATTTCCTGATCACTGGCCGGTGCATTTGAAGTGCCTGCAAAGTTATGGCGAAGGCCGATCACATGACCTAACTCATGGGCCATCACTTCACCGACAATATTAACTTTATGAATAGCAGCCGCATCCAGTTCCAGGTTACACAGACCGCCAAACATACCAACTACATTGTCAGATTTAGGTTTGCCGTCCACGTACAACTTATCCGCGGTAAAGGTCGAAGTGATATAGACGATTGCTCGCAGGGACTCACCGGTCAAAGGATCGGTTTGAATATTGGCGAAGGCACCCATTCCCTGATCCCATTGAATCCAACGAACGACGATCGAGCGATCGGGTTGAAATGCTTCGACCTTAGAGTCAAATTCGACTTTCATTACTTCGCGACCAAAGATGTTGTTCCAGTATTTTACCGAAGAGTCGACACCTTCACGCAAATTTTTTGGAAACTCAGGAGCCACCAGGACACGAATCGGACCGCGGGATTCAGCAATATCCCAACGAGCGATTTGTCCCAACGGCTCGCGCTCGTCGGAGTTACTTTTACCGACCTTATTAATGAAATAACCAAAGCGCTCTTGGGAGTCGTAGTTGCGAACCACGAATTCCTCGTTGCTCACATAGGGTTTAATTTCAATCGCTAGTGTTGCACCCTGCTCCACTTCTTTGGGAATACTGGATTCAACTTTCTTTTGAATTTTAGCATCCAACTCCACATAAGACTTAAAGGGCACCACCATGCGGATGTCCTGCACCAATTGAATTGCATTGTCTTTTAAGACAAGGGACTTCACGAAAGAGTCTTTAACTTGCAATGCCTTCTCTGATTTTGACTCAACCAATTGACTCTGCACGGAATAAATTCTTGGATCGGTAATATCCAGTCCCGGTTGCAAATTTATACTAACAAAACCCTGACCAATATCAAAAACCACATCTTCAGCAGTTTCGGAAACAACGGCAAAAGTTTGAATCAGGGTATCCGCGACGATTTGTGACTGTAAATTATCTGTTGAGCGATTGTAGACAGCAATGCGATCTCCATTGCGCTCAAAAGATACCACCATCGATCTGATATACTCTGGAGCGGCCGCACGAGTAGCCGCCGTTTTGATCGGCATCAATAAGAAGAGTTTCCCCAAAGAGGACTTGGCAAAGCTCACCGTGTTCTTTTGAATGGTCGCTGTCGCTTCGATTTTCGCGGGAGGCAGAAGCTTTTCTTCGACCCGGACGGTCTCTTTTGTACAAGCCATCAATAAGGACGAACACAAGAGCACAGCCACAGACGTACGGTTCAAGAACTGCATGGTCACTCCTAAAAAACGCCCCAGTCCCACTGTCTAAGAATGAGACAGCGCGACCAAATTGGGAGCCCATTCGGGGACCAACTCCAATTAAGCGTGTTTAAATTTTCAGAAGTATAAAGGATGCAAGAAGATGACCTGGATTCAGGTAAGACAAGGAAAACTGTTCCCAAGAGAATGGCGCACTGCCTACGTAAATAGGACCTGGCACCTTTTGGGCAAAAAAAAGCCCGCTCGAGAGCGGGCTTTTTAAGCTATTCCAATTTAACTAAATTAATTAGTTAACAGATGCGTTGTCGCAAGTTGGAACTGTGTATGCTTTAGTGAAAAGCAAACGAGCTGGAGCTTCGTTACCAACTTGAGAGTAAACTTTTACGTTAACAGTCAATGGGTAAGTGCCAGTGTAAACAACGTCACGGCAAACAGTTTTGTCACCTTTAGTAGAATCACAGAAAGATTCTTTTTGAGTGTAGTTGATTGGAGTAGAAAGGATTTCAGAACCAACAACTTCGAACTCTGTGCGACCGTTTTGGTTAGTTGGTTGTTTAGTAACAACGATGTCTACTGGCTTTTGAGTGCGTAGTTCGTTACCATCAACGCAAACGAAAGTGTAATCAATAGCGCGGCCCATGTATACAGCTGGAGCTACGATTTGGTATGGACCTTTAGCTGCAAAGATTTCTTCCCAAGAAGAGTTTGCAGAGATAGCTGCGTTAGCAGTTTGACCAACGATAAGAGCGGCGATAGCAAGGATCATGTTTTTCATTCTAATTCTCCATTAGGTTTGAATGATGTTTTTTTGTTGTGCCGCCTAAATGCCCTCGTTTACGCGCAAAGACAATTCGATTTTGCGTGATGCGTAAATTTCACCTGATTTATGAAATCTTTCCATTTAACATTACAGGTAAAGTGTCCTATGTAATGTAAAGTTATCAATAGATACGAGGACTTGTGACTCCACAGAAATTTACACTCTTAATTATCACACTTCTGAGTCTGCTTAATTATTCAGCACGCGCTGATGAGGGTGGAAGACAGATCGTTTTAGATATTGGCAACGACTATTTCACAGGCCCCGAGCACACGGATCGTCATCTTACGAGCAACTTATCTATAGGTATTATTCAAAGCGGTCTGTTTGGATTTGCGAAGGGCTTTGAAGACAGCTTCTCTCCATCGACGAAGTTGTATTCAAGCTTTGCGCTCTCCCAGTTCATCTACACTCCTGAAGATACAGAGGCACCAATCCCCGATCCCGATGACCAACCCTATGCAGGATGGCTGTTTTTTACGACCGCGATGGGCACACGTGAAGGGAATCTTCTTAATATCTATCAAATAGATTTGGGAGTGGTAGGCCCAGCAGCTCTTGGTGAAGAGACTCAGAATTTTTATCACAACTTAATTGGCGTCGATCAAGCCCAAGGCTGGGACTATCAGCTGCACAATGAGTTCGGTATTAACGTGAAGATGAAACAAGCGGTGATGCCTTATCGCTACGAGGGAGCCGCGGACTCAGATTTCATTTACTTCTATGGCGGCTCCTTGGGGAACGTCGATACGCATCTGGAAGTCGGTGGAATTCTGCGCTGGGGTTACAACATTCCTGATGATATGGGCTATCGCACCGTCGATATTTACGATGGTGATTTCTCGTTGTTCACAGTGTTTCGCATTTATGAAAAAATCGTGGCGCGCGATATCTTCCTGGATGGAAATTCCGACGGTGACAGCGCTTCGGTTGAAAAGCGTCCTCTGGTCACAGCAGGCAGTGCGGGCCTCGTCATTCGTTTCTGGGATGTGGAGCTGGGTTATAGCTACGAGATGAGCACCAAGAGATTTAAGACTCAAACCTCGCCTGATGCCCGTGGGAATATCTCTTTAAGTTATCTTAGATCTTTTTAAAAGGCGTAGCTGACGGCCAGAACCGTATTCACGGTTCCGAGGAAGACAAACACCGGCTTTACGTCCCCGTTCGTTTCGCGTGAAGCACTGTAAAAGTTCACAGCCGCAATCAGCGAGTGAGTCACCACACGAATCCAGCGACGGGATTCACGCTTATCGCGTTCGCGCTCTAAAAATTTTTGCAGGATGCGGTTTTTCTCCTGAATGGAGATGCTGGAGTTTTCCAAAGCATAATAGAAGCTATCATATTCGTTTCCTGTCCAATAGTAACTTGCTCCCAATCCGATGGCCGCGATCCCGACAGTTGAAGTCAGTGCATAGACGCTTCGGCTTAAGGGATCGTTAGATAAGTCATAACCAACAACACCGCCCAAGGCTGCGATACCACCCGAGATCATGTAGCTGACTCCCATTCGCTCGTCTTCTTCTTGTTGCTGCTTTACGAATTGACGGAAGTCTGACCATTCAGGAAGGCCCTGATAGCCAGTATCGCTACTCATAAAGGCGTGGCTTTGGAGCGACAGAAACGACAGCATAATGAAAGCGATTAACATCTTCATAGCTGCACTCCGAAGGAAATATAAACGCCGTTATCCTGATCCTGGCCCCAATAAGATAGACCACTGGTGATGTTTTGATAAACCAGCATAAAGCCTGCGGAGTGATCACGCTGCCCGCCACTTAAAGCCAATTGCAAAATTCCGATCTTATACGCCATGGCGGCGCGAAACGCTTCCTGCCAGTGTTCAGTATCACTGTGAATCGCGAACTGCGTGCCCACTTCCAAAACTCCCAAGCCGACTGGTGGCTTTACCGAAGCCCCTAACATGCCTTGAGGTTTCACCGGATACTGATCAGATTTTTCATCGGCAAAGCCCCACTGCGAAAGCATTGCCGAAACTTGCGGCTGCCAGCTTTCTTCATCCCAGGCATAGACAACACCGGGCTCGATAAAAACCAGGTTCTGGGCGCGGGAGCGAAAGATCTCTTCAGCGTCAGCAGCGAAGGCTTCCGTCAGCATGATGTAGTTGCCAACGAATTTAACGTGGGAGTAGCGCAGCTGCACGCCTGCGTAAAAGTTTTCGCGAACGTAAGAAGACAGCTGCAGGCGGATGTTCTGCTCTTCGGCTGCGATAAAGTTAATCGCGGGCAACGCAGGATTATGAATGTCTGTGTAAAAGACCATACGATAGGGCTCGACCGAAAGCCCCCAAGTGCGCGCTTGAAACGAAGCTTCTAACGAGGCTTCTGCTTGCGAGGCATCCCGGCGGGAGAAAATGCGGTTCACTTGCTCGGGAGTCGCCTGACCGTTAACCATGTCTTCGACGTCGCTTAGGTAATCCATGTTGGTACCTAAGAACAAATCACTTTGAAAGCGTTGTTTGTCGTTTTTGGCGATGAACGCCGGGTTGCACGGCAGTCCCCGTTCGATACTGTCCATTGAATAACAAGTGGAACCGAAAGAGCGATACAGGAAACGACTGCCGCCATCGCGCAGGTATCCCGGCAAGGCTCCCGCCTGCGCGATCGAGGATGCAGCTAGAAGCAAGAAAGCAGCGACTTTTAAAAGCATTGCTCCCCCACTGGGATTTTCACCTGGGACATTTGAACTCTTACCTCAGACAATTGTGCTCGGTAGTTTTCAAGTTCCGATTTTTTCTTAGGGAATGCTTTTGCTAAATCCAATCCCAACGTGTCCAAGGATTTTAAAACCCGCTCGGCCCATTCCCACCACGGGCGAACATCCTGAATGCAGGTTTTCCTATTTTTACTTTGAGTTTGTAAATTCCAGGACAAAATTCCATCAGCGACATTTGCTTTCAATGCCACCACACGAAGGACTGCGCTGTACAGGCGTGCGCCGGCGTTGTCAGTTTTTGAAAGTGCGATCACTGCTTTTTCAATATCGCTGCGACCAGAAACTGTGACGGTGGGAACTTGCTCCCACTGAGCCAGGAATTCTTCGAGCTGATGAATGACTTCGTTGGTTTGCGCAGAAAAATTTAAACCCGAAATCTTCAGCTGCATCGTTGGCTGGTGTTTAACGACGACGAAATTATAAATGCTATCAAAACGAATTCCCGCGCGGGCCGCATAGGCTGAAGCCAACGCCATACGAACTTGCGGATGAGGATCTTCTTGCACGAGTTTTTGAAAGTACGAAATCGCCTGGTCGTAGTTCTGCTGATCGAGGTATTCAAAACCTCGGTTCATTTTATCTTCGCGCGTTTCGGGCTTTTCCGAATTACAAGCGCTCAGCAAAGTGATCAAAATAAGGAGGGGGATCCAACGCATGACGCACATAGTAAACTTAGTCTATTCAAATAGATACGATGCAGACTCGGAGATATAGATATTTCATACTTCGTTACGGATAGATCATACTTGTGGTGGGGTCGAACAATGGAGCCGAACGGCCAAAGTCACTATACGACAGGCTTTGCATCAGCTTGTAAGCAGCCTGGGTTTTATCGTAAACCACACCCTTTTCACGGTTCTGCACAAACGACGTAATAGAACCTTTTTGGAAGCGGCCTTTGGGATCTAATTTGACTAAAAGCAAAGGCGCAAGGCCCGCGGCTCCCTGCACACTGATTCCACGCTCGGTCGCAAAATTCCCCAAGCTATAAACCACCAGATGACCCTTATAAACTTCAAGTCCACGCGGCACATGGGGTCCATGCATAAGAATCAACCCTGCCCCGGCATCAATCGCTCCGCGGGCAAAGGCCACCGAATTTCCACGGTTTTCGCCCATGTAGTATTCGGTTTGATTGGGAGTTCTTAAAGCGTCAGAACCTTCGCTGCCAGCGTGAGCTGAAACGATTACGATATCAAAACGTTTTTTAAGTTCGCGGATCTCCTGATAGGTTTTTTCAGGCCTCGAAATACTGCGAGGACCCGAATAGTAGTCCGTTGCAATCACAGCCACGCGAATTCCGCGCACATTGAAACTTGCAACCTCTGCACCACGTTTGGTTGAAGATTGAATTTGATAAGAGCGCAAGGTTTGCAGAGTGGAACGAAGGCCTTCTGATCCAAAATCCATCGCATGATTATTGGCAAGACTGACGACATTAAATCCTGCATCCGCAAAAGTGCGAGCAAACTCGGTGGGAGTGCGGAACAAGTGGCGATTGCTGCCTTCGCTTTTAGCGCCCGCTCCCTTTTCACCGTCAAACAGTGTTCCTTCAAAATTCGCAAAGCGAATGTCTCCGGTTTTGATATAGCCTTCTGCAAATTTAAAAAGCTTTCGCCCCTGATCATCGGGAAGTTTATCGGTCGGGTAGTCTGTTCCCATCATCACATCACCGACAGCCGAGATCGTCACAAAGGACTCTGACTCGGCCAGTGCTGATACAGAAAAAACCATGGAGATAAGAAGAAGCAGAAGTGATTTCATTACAGAACGGTTATACAAGATCCTACAGAAGTTGGCCCCCAAAGGAGTGGAGCACAGTAGGAATTTCAAAGGCTGTATACTTATTCAACACTCTTATCGGGGAACCAGATTTTCATGTAAGCGTTCTTATAGGGAATCTTTTCTTCGATGTTCTCCGCTTTGAGTCCGTTAAGAGTTTGGCGACTTACGATGATCAGTTCTGTCTGATAGCCGCTGGGTTTTTCTCGTGCCATTGCGCGGTTTAGTTCATCCACCAACTGCCAGCCCTGGGTGCGCAAAGGCTCCGCCACAGTCACAAGCTGGGGAGACACTTCCTGGCGGACCCGTAAAATAGCTTCTGGCGAGCCATCACCCGCCCCAATCCCCACGACGTCCTCTCTTTTTACGGTATGCAGCGCCTCTGCCATGTGATCAAAGTAAAGGTCATTGATACCAACCGTGTGAGTCCATTGTTTTCCAAATCGTTGATTCCAGGACTTAACCAAATGCGGAATTTTCTGATCGGAGCGGGATAAGGGAAGGTCTTCAACTATTAACAGGCGGAAGTTTTTTAACTTTTCGATCGCGCGTTTAAGCGCCAAAGTTTTTGTAGTTGCCATCGAGTAATCGCGGTCGGTAAGAAGGATCACTCCCCCGCTTTTAGCACCATAATGCGGGATTTGTGCAGCGGCGGCGGCGGCGACATCCTCGGCATCTGTTGTGATGTTGACGAACATATATTGGTTGGGCCCGGGCTTCGCAGCCGCGTGCCAGCCCACAACTTTAATTCCTCTGCTTTTTGCGTGTTTCAATTGAGTGCGGTAATCGGCGCCGTCAAAACCGCCCAGAATAATGCCGTCGGTTTTACTGTTCACGGTTTCCTGCATGGCTCTGGAAACTTGGTTTTTGTTTCCCATGCAGTTAATAATTTTCAGCTTCCAGTGTAGAGTTTTTGCGGCCTCCGCAAAGGCTTCGCTGACGGTTCGGACTCCACCGTTTCTTAAATCTGAAGCGACGAACACTACCGATTTTCCGGTAAGTCCCGCAGGTCCTTCCGTTGGCTGGGCCTTTGCCACTCCCACAGTGAATGTCAAAAGGCTTCCCATGATGTTTAATGAAATGCTTTTTAGGATCCGCATATATACGGATGTTCTGGGAGTTTGCTGTGTATTGCAAAATGAATGCGGCGAAGCTGTAACTGATCAGAGCATTTTCTTAAGTTCTTCGCGATCGGACTTGTCAGTTGGAACGAGCCACTCTGCCGGCACGTGCTCAGTAACATACTCCCACGATTGCCGAAGCATTGGCTTCGCCAAAGGCTTTTGATGAAGATCTTTCAGCAGCTGTAAATGTCTAAGCAGGATGGTTCGGGTTGGCTTATAGAAGCCGCCTTCGTCCTTTCCGGCATTGGTGATCTCCTCTGAGTTTTCTGCTTTTTTAATCAGGTCGGTGAAGAACTGCTCTAAGCTCATGGCTGCTCTTTTCGTGTAAGGATGAAAACCGCGACGCTTAAAAGAATCAGGGAAATAATTGAATTTAAAATGAGGTTGTTAATTCTTACCCACATCACGGCCGCCGAAATCAACATCATGGTGATGGCCAGAATCTTGGCTTTTCTGGAGATCACCCGGTGATGATCCCAATCACGAAGGGCCGGACCGAACAGGCGCTGGCGATAAAGCCAGGCATGGGCTTTAGGTGAACTTCTGATAAAACAGAACGCTGCTAAAATCACAAAAGGAGTCGTGGGCAAAACCGGCAAAAATGCACCGACGGCCCCCAGGATCAAAGCCGTCACTCCCACTGCAAAAAGACTGAATCTTAAGGCTGAGTTTTTGACGACTTCGGGCACAAGAGCGTTCCTTTATCCGGCTGTTGAAAATACAGCAGAACACATCATTGGACGCTTTAGCAAATGAACTTTATAAGCGATCGCTTTAAACATATCCACGAAACGGAAGGTCACCGCTTTAAAGGAACCTTTCACATCACCAAACTGAACACGCACGAAACCTTTAACCACTGGTGACACAGTCACGCGAATCAAGGCCTGTCGTTCAAATTTGTTTGTAAAGGTCAAAAGATCCGCTAACGGCGGAGGCGGAAGTCCCAAGCTGCTGCTCAGCCCTGCAGCAAAATACTCCGGCGAATTCATACTGAATCCAGGAATCGCGGGTGGATAGAAGGAGTGACCTTTTAAAGTCTCTGCACCTTCACGGTGACCCATCGTCATACCGGCTTTACCAACAAGTCCAATCACGGAAACTGCAGCCTTGGTATTATCAAACTTTTCTGAGTTGTGGAAAATCTCGAACACAAAAGCTTTCTTTTGCTTGTTCACCGCAAGACTGAATCCAACTTCCTCAGCACCACCGGCACCTTTTTTTAAGACGCCCGTTTCAGCAACGATGCCTACGGATACGCTTAATCCAAACTCATTTGAATCGATCAAAAGAGGAGCTTGGGACCAAAGCTTATAGTCCATGCCTTTTAGGATATTCAAAACTGCTCTGTCACTTTTTTGCTTAAACGTCAGGTGTTCTTTTTCAACTACTGCCGCTCCCTTGCCGAAAGCTTTTTTTACGTTCACTTTTACAAAGCTAAAACCATCACCAACCAGGCTTCCAGCTCCCATTGCAAACTTTGTTGAATTCAGAATTCTTGCAGCATTTGTCAGGAAATGCAGACGCATCTCGCGGAAGTGTTTTTTATGTTCATCCGACATTTTCTCATAGGCTTCCAGCGGATTTACATTTTCGATCTTTCCACCACGGGCCAAAATCTCGGCGCGCACTTTTTCCGGGACATTCAATCCCAGAGCTTCCTTCATTAATTCCACATCAGGATAGGCATCCAAAGTATAAACTTTGGATTCAGAAAGTTTGATAACGGTATGGTCTTTATCTGAAACCTTGGCAGACTCCAGGGTCTTTTCAACCAATTCCGTTTCAATAGAGTCCTGAGGCCCCTGCTCCTCTGCAAAAGCATAGAAAGCCGGGATCAGCATCAACGTAATATATAGGATAAAACGTACTGTGTTTTTCATAATCGCGGTCTTTAAAGCAATTAGTGGACCAGCAATTTGCAAAGGTAACTCATTGATACCATGGGATTTCGTATAAGCCGGACTGTCAGGGGTGCCGCAAACTGTTGTCAAGATGCTCCCTATGTGGGCTTTGTGGCTGTCAGTTTCCCTGACAGTGCTGGAAAGATTTCCAGCAGGGTTTTGCTCTTGGAAACAAGCCTTTATAGTGGTCCTTTCACCCTTTGGGAGGACCTTTTAATGCGATACCTACTTAGCCTGCTAGTATTGGGTTCTCTAATTACACAAACCGCTTTTGCTGAAGTTTCTGAATCTGATTTCTCGGGATTGATTTCACTATTTCAAAAGCAGTATCCCGGCATCGAATTTCAAGGAAGCTGGGACAGCGATACTGTGAACGCGCAAGCAATGCGCTTTGATGATGCCCGACTGATCGTGATGTCCGGGGGCTTAGCCCGCGAACAGGCCACGACATTGGATAGTTTGGCTATAATGGTTTGTCATGAGGTCGGCCATCACTTGGGTGAAAAACCTTACTTCCCAGGATCTTTCGGGGCACCTGGATGGGCTGCGGGCGAGGGTGCCGCTGATTACTACTCGATTCATTCCTGTTTTAATAAGATGGCTCCCGCAATCGCGGAACAAAATATCACCTTGCCCCCGTCCTATGAGTACGACTTAAAGCAACTGTGTCTGGGGCAGCCAGACCCACGAGTCTGCCGCCGCGCTTTGATTGCGGGCTTCATTATCGCCAAACTTCAATGGCAGGTACTTGCGAACGGCGCGGCTGAACCAAAATTCAGCGCCACAGATTCTTCTCGTGTAAGCTCAACGCTTTTAGATTACGGCAGCCCGCAATGCCGCCTGGATACTTTCATCGCAAGTGCCACGAACTCTGCCCGCCCGACTTGCTGGTCACCCACAAAATAAAAAAACCCACAGCTATTCACTGTGGGTTTTAAAATTTCCTTTAATCCGAAGCCTATTACAGGCCGCGGATAAGATTCAAAGCAGATCCAGCGCGGAACCATTTCAATTGTTCTGCGTTGTATGTGTGCTTCGCTTCGATCGTCTCTGTAGAACCATCAGCATGCTTCAAGATCATTTTCACAGGTTTACCTGGAGCCAGATCTTTAAGGTCTACCAATGAAACTTTGTCTGCTTCCTGAATCTTGTCGTAATCTTTTGGATTAGCGAAAGTCAGAGCCAACACACCTTGTTTTTTCAAGTTTGTTTCATGGATACGTGCGAATGATTTAGTGATTACCGCTGTTGCGCCAAGATGTCTTGGGCACATCGCTGCGTGCTCACGGGAAGAACCTTCACCGTAGTTCTCGTCACCAACGATGATCCAGCCTTTGCCAGCTTTTTGGTAGTTACGTGCGATTTGCGCGTACTCGATACCAGTTTCGCCAGTCAGTTGGTTCTTGCCTTTACCGATTTCACCTGTGAATGCGTTATCCGCACCCAACAACATGTTGTTAGAGATGTTGTCCAAGTGACCACGGTAGTTCAACCATTTACCACCCGGAGAGATATGATCCGTTGTACATTTGCCTTTTGCTTTCGCAAGAACCAAATTATCAACGAAGTCGTTACCATCCCATTTAGTGAATGGAGAAAGAAGTTGCAAACGGTCTGAAGAAGGATTCACAGCAACTTGAGCTGTAGCACCTGCTGGTTTTTGGTAACCTTCAGTGTCAGCGATGAAGCCTTTAGCAGGCAACTCTGGAGCCACTGGAGCTTGCAATTTGATAGAACCTTTTGGCCCAACCAATTCGTCAGTTTGAGGATTGAAATCCAAACGACCTGCTAGACCCAACGCCATTACGATTTCAGGACTTGCGATGAACGCCAAAGTCTCTGGATTCGCATCGTTACGCGCGCGGAAGTTACGGTTGAAAGAAGTTACGATTGTATTCTTCTCGCCAGGCTTGATGTCGTCACGTCTCCATTGACCGATGCAAGGACCGCAAGCGTTCGCAAGTACTGTAGCGCCCACTTCGTTGAACGTAGCCATTTGACCGTCGCGCTCAATAGTGTTTTGGATTTGTGTTGAACCTGGGGAAACCAGGAATGGAGATTCCATTTTCACGCCAACTTCCATCGCTTGTTTTGCTACGAATGCGGCACGGCCGATGTCTTCGTAAGAAGAGTTCGTGCAAGAACCGATAAGCGCTGAAGAAATCTTAACTGTGTAGCCTTTTTCAGCCACTTCTTTTTTAAGTGCAGAAATTGGACGAGCCAAGTCTGGAGTATGAGGACCCACCAAGTGTGGCTCAAGCGCAGACAAGTCGATTTCGTAAACTTCGTCGAAGTATTTGCCTGGGTTTGCGATTACGTCAGCATCCGCAGACAAAAGATCTTTGTGAGCATCAGCTACTTTAGCCAACTCATCACGACCCGTTGATTTCAAGTAAGCAGCCATACGGTCATCGTATGGGAACACGGAGCAAGTCGCACCAAGTTCAGCACCCATGTTTGTGATCGTAGCTTTTCCAGTACAAGAGATTGAAGAAGTCCCTTCACCGAAGTACTCAACAACTTTATCCGTACCACCTTTAACAGTTAGCATTCCGCAAAGTTTCAAGATGACGTCTTTTGCAGAAGCCCAACCGCCCAATTTACCTTTAAGGTGGACACCGATCAATTTTGGATTTTTAACTTCCCAAGGAAGACCAACCATCACGTCAGAAGCGTCAGATCCACCAACACCTACTGCGCACATACCCAAACCACCCGCATTTGGAGTGTGAGAGTCTGTACCGATCATCAAACCACCTGGGAAAGCATAGTTTTCAAGGATGACTTGATGGATGATCCCAGCGCCTGGTTTCCAGAAGCCGATGTTGTAACGGGAAGAAGCTGTTGCCAAGAAGTCATAAACTTCTTTGTTAGTTTGATTGGCAACTGTCATGTCCACGCCCGAGCCTTTGTAAGCTTGGATCAAGTGGTCACAGTGAACTGTGGAAGGAACGGCTGCTTCATCTTTTCCAGCAAGCATGAACTGCAACAAAGCCATTTGCGCTGTCGCATCCTGCATTGCTACGCGGTCTGGTCTAAGTAGCAAGAAACTTTCGCCACGAACCAATTCTTGATTTTGAGGATCGTCCAAGTGACCGAAAAGGATTTTTTCTCCAAGAGTCAAAGGACGGTTCAAACGCTTACCAACAACTGCGATACGCTCAGCTGTCTTCTTGTAAACGTTCTGCACCATATCTGGTGTAGTTTCGATTTTAGAAGCCATTGTAATTGCCTTTCTGTAAAGAACGCCACATCCTAATGAAAATCAGTTGAAAGCTCAACGAGTTGAACACCTTGTCACGAGGCATAAATTTGAACTCTCACCTCTATAAAAACATCGTTATTTTAACAGGTGCCGGGATTTCGGCAGAGTCTGGAATTCGCACTTTTCGTGATCAAAACGGTCTGTGGGAGGATCATCGTATCGAGGATGTGGCGACTCCCGAGGCATTCTCTCGAAATCCGGAATTGGTTCATCGGTTCTATAATGCGAGACGATCTCAACTGAAAGATCCAAGTGTACGGCCTAATGCCGCTCATTTGGCTCTGGCAGAGCTGGAGCGGGCTTGGGAAGGTTCCTTTTTGTTGGTCACGCAAAATGTCGACAATCTGCATCGAAGAGCCGGCTCGCAAAATGTTCTGCACATGCATGGCCGCTTGGACCAAATCCGCTGTCTTTCTTGCGAAGAAACGATGGTCTGGGAAGAGGATCTTGAAGCAAATGAGAGTTGCCCTCAATGTGGCATCAAGGGCGCATTGAGACCCGATATCGTTTGGTTTGGCGAGATGCCCTACTACCGGGATGAAATCTATGAGGCTTTGGAAAAGGCTGATTACTTCATTTCTATCGGCACCAGTGGCAACGTCTACCCTGCCGCGGGCTTCGTGCAGCTTGCCTGGAAGGCGCGCAAGATCGAAATCAACGTGAAAGACACGAACATTTCGCAAGCCTTTACGGAGCAGCTTGTCGGCCCCGCCTCAGTGGAACTTCCGAAGCTCGTTAGGCAAATATTGGGGGAATCATGTTGAAACTTGCACTTCTTTTGACTCATGTATTGTTTGCGGCGCCTCAAGCTATGAATATCAATGGCGACTATGTGAAGGCCTGTCATCTGATGGAAGATGACTCGTTGATTACGAATCTTTCGATTCAGGATGCTCGCTGGACGTTTTCCCATGTGGCTTACGAAGATGACAAGTGCACTAAGGCTTACCTGGTTTATGAACTTCAATACAAAGTAAAAGCAGTGGATCGCTTTATCGACATGACGACGGTGCAGGCCACTTACACCAGTCTCACTGACGGGGTGACTGAAGCTTTGAACATGATCAATTGGTGTGGGTTTTCAGACTGGAAAACCGGCACTGCTAAAACTGTGAATGGTCTTGTTTGTGACGAGTATAAAGTTCCCGACGAGGGCGAGATTCTTTACACAACCTATCAGGTAAAAGCCCAGGAACCTTTGCAGATTTTTATGGGCACGGCCAGCAGTAATCTGGATGGCAAGACGCCACAGACCCGCTACCAACTGACCGAACGATTTCCATTTGTAAAACGCGCGACTTACCAAGCGGAATAGCAGCGAGCTTCCGTGATCACTTGGTCTGCATCGCGAACCATGTAAAGGCAGCTGGTTTCAGACATGTGCAGTTGCACGCGAGTGTATGGAATCACCTCGCCGTTTGTATTTACGATTTGTGATGGCATCGCTTCAACACCCAAAACTTTCGGCAAATTGCAAAGCTCATCGAAACTCATCTCTTCACGAGCAGCCACTGTGTTGATCGCATTCAACATACGTTGGGACTTGTAAGTCGCACACATATTAGTGCCAGCAAAAGCTGACGAAGAAACCACAGACATCAAAACCAAAGCAAAGATACGCATAATCGGAACTCCTTTTGTACGCGGCGAACCTACCCTCGCCGTGTCCGACAAACAAACAGAAGTCCGAATCCCACCCAAAACGAAAGCTCACTGAAAACCCAGACCACTCCCACCCATCTCAACGCACCGCAGACCCAGAAGGCGCCAGGCGCCTTTGGGGAGGCGCCTTTGGGGAAATTCGCAGCTGTATCATTTTGAGAATGGTCGGTAGCTGTATCATTACAGGTTTAAAATGCTAAGCCTGTATTCAATAACTTACACCCACTGAATCCTAAAAACTTCACTGGAAACGCCGATAAGTACTACATAGAACACTTGATCGTTTTTGGGAGTCTATGGGCAAGTTTGAATTAATTCGAATGAATTGCGCCAAAAATTTCACTGCTGCATTTATTGCGGGGTGCTCTCTACTTTTGCCTGCCTGTACCATGGAGCTTGGCATTTACGACACAACCGACATCGGCTCATTCACTGCAAAAAGCAGCACCAACGGCGCCATCAACGAAACCAATCTTGTCTCCGCGACCTTCGTTGGTTTTTGCACCAAGCAAAGTCAGATCGTTATCTCCTCAAACCTTGTCCCGAATTTAGCAACGTTTACATGTAACGCGAACAGCACTTGGACTCAGAGCGTGGATTTAAGCGTGCTGCCAAGTACTTACATCGGAAAACTTGTATTCACTGCGACTTCAACTGCTGGCGAAGAGCTTGTGGAAGACGTCGACATCACTCTGGATAACGTTCCCCCTACTATTGCTCTTAATACGCAGTCTGTAGTGAACTCAGGTAATCAAGCCGCCTACTCCGTCAGTGGCTCGTGTTCTGAAGAAGGTGAGCCGGTTCTTATCGATGTCAGTGGTGTCACCAAAAGCACACCATGTACTTCCGGTGCGTTTGCCACATTCCTGGATTTGACTTCACTGAGTGGAACATCCGTGGTGATTTCGGCATCTCATGCAGATCCTGCTGGAAATTCCCGCTCTGCCACGGCGTCAGTTCAACGTCATACAGCGATTCCGACGCTGACTTCATTTAGTATTAACAACGATGCGGCAACAACCACATCTGCATTGGCGACATTGAACTCAAGCGTGACAGGCGCAACGCAAATGTATATCACCAATTCTGCGGGATGTTCTTCCGGTGGTTCATGGGTTACTTATGCAGCTTCCTCTTCGTGGAGCTTACCGAATTCCAATGCCACAAACACAGTTTACGCAAAATTCCGCGACAACTGGGGTAACGAAACGGTTTGTGCGAGTGATTCTATTTTATTGGATGACGCCGCTCCAACGCTTTCGATTACTTCTCCTCTGGCGGGAGCTTTCGTAACAAGCTCTAACGTAGCTGCATTCACAATCAGTGGTTCCTGTTCGGAAAACGCCCGTTCGATTACGTTAACGGGCCCAAACAGCTTCACTGCAACAACGACATGTAACGGAACTTCGTTTTCCGCAATTCTGAATGTGGGAGTGATTGCACAAGGTGACTTCCAATTGGATGCGGCGATTTCTGATATCGCTGGCAATTCCGCAACTGCTACTTCTCCCCTTTACCACAAAGACACTGTGGCACCTACGGGCTCCATCTCCATCCATGGAGGTGCGGCAACAACATCTAATTTGGTCACGTCCCTGACCCTTACATATAGTGAAGCGGGCCAAATGTACGTGACCAACACTGCGGGCTGCTCTGCCAATGGCACTTGGGAAACGTCTGCCGCGAGCAAATCCTGGACGCTACCTACGGCAGGTGCTTCTAACACTGTTTATGCGAAATTTAGAGATGCTGCTGGCAATGAATCTCCATGCTACTCCGATGACATCACACACGTAATTACATTGGCTACAGTGTCCCTGTCATCCCCTGCAGCAGGAAGTTATATCAACTTAGGCAATGCCAATGCATTTACGGTTTCTGGTGCTTGTTCTGAGGCTGGCGAAAATGTGACGATAGCTGTGCCGGGACTGTCGGATTCTACAGTGACTTGTAGCTCTGGTGCTTGGACAAAAACTTTGAATTTGTCTTCATTAACTGACGGTTCCATTAGCTTTACTATTTCTCACTCGACTGCAACTTCGGCAGTTCAGTCCTTCACCAAAGAGACTGTGGCTCCGGTGATTAACTCTTTCACCATTAATAGTGGTGCGGCATATACTTCTTCTTTAAGTGTGACTCTGGATATTGATGTAACAGCTGCCACCGAAATGTATGTCACTGACTCGGCCCTGTGCCTGACTGGCGGCTCTTGGGAAACTTATGCAGCAAGCAAATCCAGAACTCTTGCGACCGCGAATGCAGTTAATACTGTTTATTTCAAAGCGCGTGATACTTATGGTAATGAATCGAATTGCGTTTCTGATTCAATCACTCATGATTCCGTTATTCCGACTGTAGCCATTACTGGTTCCGTGGCTGGCACGTGGATCAACAATATTAACAAGTCCTCTTTCCCAATGAGCGGAACTTGTTCAGAGCTAACAAAAAATATTGTTCTTACCGTCACCAGTACGGCCGTAACTAAAACGATAATTTGTAATTCACCCAGTGGTACTTGGTCGACATCACTCAATTTGAATACTCTTGCTGACAATGCTGTCACTCCGTACGAAATCGTAGCAACCAGCACCCGCACCAGTGGTAATTCTGCTTCAGCCTCTTCATCATACTACAAAGACATCGTGGCTCCTGCGGTTCCAACTCTTAGTAATACTCCGGCCTTCTCGGACGCTGCCATGAACATCACAGTTGTCAGCTCTGGAGCAACCCAGTACCAATACTTTGTTATCTTGCCTGGAGATATTGTTACAACTTGTACTTCAAGCTCTACATTCTCAGGTTCCAAAATTTCTATCGCGACACCGATTACTGACACGATGACTTCCACAGGAACTTACAAAGTTTGTACTAAAGCCTGGGACGATGCCAGCAACTCGGCCACCGTAAGTTCCGCGACTTCATTCGTGCACGACTCTCAAGGTCCGCAACTGCTGTCAGTGACTTCAAGTGCGGCTGACGGTGTTTACGATGTTGGCGCGACTATTCCAATAAAGGTAACCTTTGACGAAAACGTAACTGTTACTGGTACTCCACAGTTGACGCTGGAGACAGGTACGACTGACAGAGTTATCAATTACACTTCAGGTACAGGAACTCCCACTTTAACTTTTAACTACGTAGTTCAAAGTGGTGATGAGTCTACAGACCTGGATTACGCCAGTACTTCTTCTTTAAATTTGAATGGTGGAACTCTAAAAGACTCCTATGGACAGGACGCCAACATCACTTTGCCAACTCCGGGCAGCACGTTGTCTTTGGGAGGTCAAAAAAGTATCGCTCTTTCTGTGACGACAGGACTTACTCCGGTTGTTAAGGGTTATCTGACGGGCATAACTTCCGAGACTTACACTCAGGCCACTGTAAGTGGATCTAATATCACGCACTACAAGTACGCGGTAATCACTTCCGGCACGTGCGCGACGGCTACATATAGTATAGCGCAACCGAAAGCATCCCTTTTAACCTATACGAGTTCTGGAGAAGGCCCCTTTACTCTATGTGTAATTGGCGGAAGTTCATCGACCACATTCCAGCCAGCTACTGATGCACTCAGCTTCCCTTGGATTGTTGAAAATCTTTCCTTGGTAGGAATATCGTCACCAGCGCAAAACCGCGTGATTGAAGGCAGTGCGAATCAAACGATCACGCTTACGATGTCTTCGGCGAAAAACTATGACATCGACGTGTACTATAAAGTCAGCGGGGATGCGGTAAATCCGACGAATCACAATATCGCCTCAGGAACTATTACGTTCCCTGCTGGATCAACTACGCAAAACATCACAGTTTCCTTCCCTGACAACGCGATCGTTGAAGGGGAAAAACTTCTGAATTTCTACATCACAGGATCAAATTCCAATGTGATGTCTGTGGCAGAAAAATATATTGCGCAATACTACATTAAGGACAACGACAGCAATTTGACGATCACCGATTTTAAAATGAGCACAATGACAGCTTGCTCGATCACCAGCGACAATGCACTTCGCTGTATGGGCCATAACGGCAGAGGCACCGTAGGTAACGGAAATACGATCTTCCAATCTTTTGCTAATGTTGTAACTCCGGGAACAGGTTATGCATCCGTATCAGTAGGTCGCGAAATGACTTGTGCGATTACCACTTTGGGGGCCATGTACTGCTGGGGTGACATCGAGAGCGTTGCCACGACCGTGAGCACTCCGATGTTAATCGACGCCGCAAACAGCTACTTATCCGTAGCTGTAGGAAATCGCCATGCGTGTGGCATCACCACTTCCAACAAACTTCGCTGCTGGGGCCGAAACATCAGTTATCAATTGGGCGATGGCACCAACGTCAGTAAGGCTGCCGTGTCCATCGATGCAACCGAAGACTATAAGTTCATTACGGCGGGAGCTTTCAATACTTGTGGCATCACTTCAAATGACGTCCTTAAATGTTGGGGTGAAAGTACGGACTACGCGGGTGGCACGGGCACTTTAATTCAAACTCCAACAATTGTTGATGCCGGAGTAGCCTATAAAGCCGCTTCAATCGGAACAAGCCATGCCTGTGGCATCACCACAGCCGGAACTATGAAATGCTGGGGTGCCAACGTTTCAAGTCAATTGGGTGACGGCACAACGACGACCTCGATGACTCCGGTGGTGGTTGATAGCAGCCCAGCATATACGAAAGTTTCAGTCAGCCAAACATTGAACACGATCAAAAATAACGACTTTACTTGTGCCTTGACCGTGGCGGGAACCGTGAAATGTTGGGGTTATAATAACAACCAACAACTTGGTGATGGTAGCTACACTTTGCGCAGCACCCCTGTTCTTAGTGACAATGGCGCTTTGTATACTTCCATCGAGGTTTCCGGTCATCGATCTTGCGGTATCACTTCTGATGGTGCGCTAAAATGCTGGGGCGCCATGGAAACGAATGCAAACTTTTATCATTTAGGTATGCAAGGCCAATACTATTTGTCTCGTTTTACCAAGGTGCAACCTGAATTCAATTTCACGCAGATTTCGGGTCTCAATGGCCTCGGTTCCGAGAATGGTTCCCGCATGTGCGGCATTGCAAGCAACAAACTTTACTGCTGGGGCAGTAACGACACAATGAACAGCCATTCTGGTGACCGCACATCAACTGCCAACCGCAGAACAGCGCCCATTTTGATTGATGCAAATACCAACTATGCATCAATCACAGATGGCCATCGACAGGATACTTGCGCCATCACAACGGATGGATATATTAAATGCTGGGGATACAATCGTTATGGTGAATTCGGTACTGGAATAGGCGTAGGAAATTTCGCGAAAAGACCCGTCGTCATCGATAACTTTAATAAGTATTCAAAAGTCGCCTCGAATTATGAAACGGTTTGCGGAATCACTCAAACTGGAGTTCTGAAATGCTCGGGAGGAAACGATTACTATCAGCTGGGTGATGGTACCACGACTCACGCAACCACCATGACGACAGTAGATCCTGGTGTAACCTACAAGGACATCGCAATTGGAGATAGTCACGTTTGCGGCATCACATCATCCGATGGTATAAAATGCTGGGGCGCAAATTCCCAAGGTCAAGTGGGTGTGGGCTCAACCTCGAATGTAACTCGTCCCGCAGTCGTTGATTCCGGAGTTTCCTATAAGAAACTCATTTCTACTGGCAACTCGAACTGTGCTATCACCATGGCAAATAAATTGAAATGCTGGGGTTCGAATGGTATCGGGCAACTGGGCACAGGAGATTCTACCAATAAACTGATTCCAACACTGGTTGACGGGACTCGGGACTTCATGGATGTTAGCGCTGCCTTTTCGAACACCTGTGCACTTGAGACTTCCGGAAATCTTCGCTGTTGGGGGACGCCATTGTATATTGGTATTGCAACCGGGAGTTACGAGAATGGTATGACCACGCCAGTCAACACACCTCAAAGCCCGGATCCTGGAGTGACTTATAATAAAATATACGTACGCCAAGGTGCGGTTTGCGGTATTACGACGGGCGGTGACACTCGCTGTGCCGGTAAATTTTCAGGAGCAAACTTAGGAACTCCAGATAGCGGAGTGGTCGGAATATCATCGGCTGATTCACAAGCTGGTGTGATCCATATGCCTACCTATATGCAAAAGTGGTTCGGTCTCTAATAAATAATTTGAAACAATTAAAAACAAAAAAGCCGGATCGCTCCGGCTTTTTTTTATTCTTCTTTTGCTGAGATCAATTCGCTGATTACTTTTTTTGCGCGCTCGATGTTTTGTTTCATCGTGGATTTTTCTTTTAAGCTTCCCAGCATCTCGTCAGGGGCAAAAGACATCGTTTGGAATATTTCGAAGGTCTTCGTGATTTCGTCGCCGTGATCGCGGCGCAGACTTGGTGGAATTTGCGTCATCAGATCTTCGATCTTTTGCGCAGCTCCTGCCTCCCCGGCTACCTGACCCATGACCATATAAAAGATGTTGGTCATCTCGGCACCGACTTTACGGTAGTCATCTTTACCCAATGCTTGATCCACAACTTTATAGCGTTTGTTGACTTGTTCTTTCAAAGTTCTGCGACGGCGGCCCCAACCGAATTCTCTTTGGGCTTTGACCAACAATGTTGCAAGGACCCCTGCATAAATCACCAGCCACAACCAAGGACGCGCAAGAAGGCTGCCCTGCACCGAGGGCTGCCATGCCATGATCACATCAGGAAGCTTATTCACCACTTGCGGAGTTGCTGCAGGCTGAGTTCCCCCACCCGCCATGCGCTGTGATCCACCCACCGGAGCGTTTGGATTATTTACGATTTTCAAAGTGATCGGTTCGGTTTTTTTGGAATAGTACTTACCAGTTCCCGGATCAAACATGCTGACACTTAAGCCTGGGAAGACCATATCGCCTTCCTGGCGCGGAATCAGAAGAACTTCAAACTCTTTGTAAGCGCGACCATTTTTAAAGAACTTGGAATCAGACTTGGTATCGTACTGCTCAAGTCCTGCAGGCAAATTCATTGCCGGTAAATCGATCAGCTTGGCATTCCCTGCACCTTCAAAGCGCACTTTTAAACTTAGTGGCTGATTCACTGGAAAGCTTTGACCCTCGACTGTTGCATGCACATCAAACTGCCCGACTGCGCCGGAAAAATCCTGAGGACGACCTTCCACCGGCAAAGGTTTTACTTTGATAGGAACGTTGGCCGAGCTCTTGGTATATTCGTAAGGCTTTTGCATCATGCCGAACTGACTGAGCAATCTCACGCGGGATTTGATTTTATAAGGATCAATCGTGGAAGTTCCCGCTTTGATCGGAAACAGTGCATGGGAAGCAAGCAAAGCTTTCTTCCAGGGCACTCCCCCGACGTTCACTTCGTAAAACTGAATACTTGGAACTTCCTCAATAATTTCTTTCCAGAAGCCTCTTAGATCCGGGAACTTCAAACGATCCAAAGTTTCCATTTGACCGCGAGTGTAAATGTACCAGTTCACAGTCACCTGCTCGCCTTCGTACACTTCCGTCTTATCGACTTCAACGCCAATGAAGAAAGCTTCGTTAGGATTTGTTGGCAGACTGCGGAATGCGGGATTGTCGATCGTGCTGGAAGAGCCCTGACCACCGAACTGGTCATCTGGCATGCCGCCGCCGTGTTGCTGCTGCATTTGTTGCATTAAACGCTGACGTTGCTGCAAGAGCTGATTAAACATTTCCTCTTCAGCCCGGTCCATTGATTCAAACGGATCATCAAACCCCGGCATCTGCGGTCTGCGTGGCATTTGACGCTGGCTTCCGCCCTGAATGGTTGCGCCTGTGTTTACGACCTTAATAACAATCGGTTGAGTTCTGAATACTTTGCCGCCCACCACGACTTCAAAAGAAGAAACACTTAATGTGCCCTGACGTTTGGGAGTCAGGATAAAACTAAAATCCTTGCGGCGCTGAGTTTCAAACTGCATACCGCCGGGACCGGGAACAAGTTTTTGCGCCACAGCAGTTGAAGAGCTGGTATTTAAAAGTTCAAAACCATCCAGCTCAGGCACGCGGGGCTCCTGGATATCCAAGTCATCAGCGGTCACCGCTGATACGGTTACTGTGAACGTATCACCCATGCGCATTTCATTGCGATCCACTACTGCATTCACAGTCGTGCCTGCCGCAATTGCCACTGCTGCGCTCAGGATTAAGTTCAAAAAGATGATAAGACTACCAATCTTTGTCACGAGGCTGCTCCTTAGATTCTTTGCGATTATAGTCAGACCGGATTTTGCCTTCCTGCTGCTTAATCTCTCCCAGGATTTTCTTTACATCACTTTCGGAAAGTTCTTTGCCGGCAAAGGGACGAGGTTTGTACTTTGGAGAATCCTGGTACTTTTTGTCCTTTTGTTCCTGGCCGTCTTTTCCGTCCTGGTCTTTTTGATCTTGCTCTTTGTTTTGATCACCTTGCTGACCCTGCTGTTGCTGGTCGCCTTTTTGATCCTGCTTTTGGTCTTTGTTTTCGCCCTGACCACCACCGCCACCTTGTTGCTGCTGGATCAGAAGTTCAATATTGATTTTTGTCTCCTGGCTTGCAGGAACAATTTCCAAGGCCTTTTGATACATCGCAATCGCTTCATCCACCTTTTTGGCTTTACCTAAAAGTTGCGCCTCATTAAAGCGCGCGACGAATTGCAATTCAGAATCCTTTGTCCGGTCAGCCAGGCGTCCCGCTTCCGCATAAGACTGCTGGGCTTTTTCTGCCTGCTGCAGGCCTTCAAAAGTAAGACCCAGATTGCTATGCAGACGGGCTAAGAAGGGATTGTATCTTAAAGCTTCAATATACTTTTCATTTGCGGCCTGGAAGTTCTGTTTTTTTAAAAGCTCGTTCCCCTCGCGGTTCACGGCAATAGCTTTTAAGTGCGGTTGGTCACCACAGCCCGTCAGACCCAACAATATCGAGAGCAAAATCAGTTTTTTCATTCTGCTGGCACCTCGAAGCGGCCTTTCCAGAAACGGAAGCCTTTGCGTCTTTCACCGATGAATAGCTCCAACATCGCCAAGATTATCCCCATCAGTAACAACACCTGAAAGCGCTCCTCGTATTGAGTTGCCATGGTGGTATCGAACTGGGTTTTTTCCAGGTTATTGATATCTTCAACCAAGTGTTTCACCTGATCGCCACCCACTGTGGAAGTATAAAAGCTACCTTTACCGGCTTCCGCCATGGCTCTTAATGCATCACCTTTGACAGTCGTGATAACCGTTTGGCCTTGACGGTCTTTTTTATAGCCTTTTAAGAAGCCCATCCCATCACGCACTGGAATCGCGCCGCCTTTTTCAGTTCCGTAAGCAATGGTGAAAATGCGTGTACCGTCTTCAGCTAATTTCTTGGCAGCTTCCAAAGCACCCGGCTCGTGGTCTTCACCGTCCGAGGCAATTAAGATCACGCGAGTGACCTTAACCGTGTCATCCGTTGAAACGCCACCACGCTCGAAGGCTTCCTTGGCGTTACTTAGAACATCCTGGAAATTCGTACCTTGAGTTGAAACGGAGTTCGTATCCAAAGCATCGATATACATCTTAACCGCGCCTGGATCATTCGTAAGAGGAGATAACAACGCGGCAGATCCGGCAAAAGCCATGACACCGATTTTATTTCCCGGCATTTGATCAACCAAGCGGCTTAGTTCTAATTTAGCTTGCGCTAAGCGACTGGGCTTTACGTCCTCGGCCATCATACTTTCAGATACGTCGACGGCGAATATGATTTCCACACCTTCGCTTTTAACTTCCTGTGTACTTTGCCCGAATTGAGGTCTTGCGAGTGCCAGTACAAAGAAAAACACCGCTAAAACCTGCAGAACCGTTTTAATCCGGCGTTTTTGTTGCGAAACGGAGCTGGAAAGAAACGGATACAGTCTGGTGCCAATGGCGTTTTGCATCGCTTTATTCGAGCGGCGATCAAAGAAATAACCGATGATAATAATCGCTGGAATGATCCACAGATAGTTAAAAGCGGCCATGTTTTCAAATCTGAACATTATGGCACCCTCCTTAACCACGTGCGACCCAACAGTAAGCCTGCAAGGTACAGAATAATTCCCAGCACCAGATAAGGCGGATACTTCTCCGTATAATTTGTGAACTTGTTAATATCGATTTTAGTTTTTTCTAAAGAGTCAATGTCCTTAAAGACACCTTTCAGGGAGTCTTCTTTGGAAGCGCGATAGTACTTACCACCGGTTTGACTTGCCATACGGCCCAAAAGGTCTTCATTCACAGTGGAATCAAATGGCTGGTAAGTTTTAACTTTTTGACCAAAGATATCGCGGGAATAAATCGGAATGCGCGTTGGACCATCTTTACCGATACCGATGGAGTAAATCTTAATCCCGTAACCTTTGGCGATCTCTAAACCCGTTTCAGGATCGATGGTGCCCGAGTTATTCTCCCCGTCTGTCATAAAGATAACGACACGACTTTTTGCCTGTGAATCTTTTAATCTGCCGGCTGCATTCGCCAATGCCACACCCAACGCTGTACCGTCTTTGATACGAGCACTGGCAGCTGTGGTAATTTCATCAACGCGGGAAAGAATCAGCTGATAATCCAAAGTTGGCGGCACCAAAGTAAAGGACTCTCCGGCAAAGATCACCAAACCAATACGGTCGGAACTACGGCCGCTGATAAATTGCTTGATCGTTTCTTTAGCCGCTTCCAGACGATTTAGCGGCTTCATGTCCTCGATTAACATTGAATCTGAAATATCCAGGGCGATTACGATATCGATACCTTCAACGTTTTTCTTGATCTTGGTATTCATTTCCTGCGGACGAGACAAAGCGAAAATCGCAAAGACAATCCCCAAAACTTTTAAAAGCAAGGGTACATTCAACAAGCGAGTGCGGATACTGGGCGTGACAGTTTTTAAAACCTGAATGGTTCCAAACTGTAAAGTGGGAGTTTTCGTGTGCTTATGCCACAGCACCCAGATTACGACTGCAACCAGTGGAAGAACCAACCAATAAGCCAGCGGTGAATGGATCGTCATGATAAACGCTCCATATCTTCCACCAACAAGCGTGCACGCTTGGACAGATTTAAAACGTCAGACTTACTAAGCTTGGCTTTGTCTTCAATCGCGTGCTGGAATTCTTTAACCATCTTTTCAAGTTCGTTACCGGTGTCCTGGTAAACTTTCGGATGGTATTTTTTAAGATCTTTTAGAATTAAACGAGGGCTCCATTCGAGCGCCGGAATCTTATAGCGACGGGTGATGTAAAGCTTTAGCATGTGGCGGGTATCATCCAGCGCCAAAGGGACGTCTTCCGGTTTCGGAGTACCGCCAAAGAATACCGTATTCGTTCTTTGCATGCGGCGAAGACTTTGATGAAACTCTGCAATTGGCGACAATGCCGAATCATGTTCTTTTAAGCGTTCAATAATCTTACGACGCTGAATCGAGCGGAAAATCTTAGTCGCAGCGAACAGTGCAATCACTCCCAACACCAAGGCAAGCCCAATCCAATAAGCCGGAGGTACGGGAATATTCAAAGGCCCAATTGGACCGAAGGGTTCTTGCTTAGGCGCTTGCTCTCCCGGATTGGCTGGCTTTGGTGGAGGCGGCATGACGCTGACCAATTGAAACTGCACCAACCCTAAATCAACGGTTTGCGTACCGTCAGTTAATTGAAGGTTATCAATTTTAACCGGAACGCCTGCTGTGTAAGAAACAACTTTCAAATCAGCTTGAGTAGGTGAACGAAATTCAAAGTTTTGCAGTTTGATTGAATATTTTAACTCGGGCGCTACAACCAGTTGCAGCTTATCTTGCTGCAAATCCCGCGGGAACTCTCCGTCACAGACCAGGAAAAATTCCCGACCGACGGTCAATTCGCCGTCTTTCAGTCCACCAATATTTGGAATTTCAACTTTACACTGGATTGCTGCCATTATTTTCTCTTCTTAAAAAACGCCACCAGGGGATCAATGAAATCGTTGCTGGATTTTACATCCACCCTATCCACCTGGGATTTACGAAGCAATTTGTCGCGGGCCTCTTTGCGCACCTGAACTGCCTGTTCGTATTCTTTTCTGAAACTTGCGGACGAAGTATCAACCGTTAAAACCTCACCCGTCTCTGCATCCTGAACCTCAATCACTCCCATACTTGGCAGCGAGTATTCAGCCGCATCGTTCACCACGCAGGCAACGACATCGTGCTTTCGTCCCAACAAACGCAAGCTTTGATCAAATCCCTCGTCCATAAAGTCGCTAAACAGGAAAATCGTCGCGCGCTTTTTCAAGGCCCCTTGCAGGAAGCTAAAGCCATTGGAAAGTTTGGTGTTATGACTTTTTGGTTTAAAGTAATACAGATCACGCAGCAAACGCTGCACGTGACCACGGCCTTTTTTCGGTGGAACGAAATGCTCCACCTGATCACTGAATAGCAGCAATCCGACCTGGTCATTATTTTTTACCGCAGAAAAAGCCAGCAACGCCGCCATATGAGTCATTACTTCGCCCTTAAAATAAGGACCCGTTCCGAAATCACTGGAACCACTGACATCGACCGCGATGATCAGGGTCAACTCACGCTCTTCCTCGAAAGTTTTGATAAATGTTTTTCCTGTGCGCGCCGTCAGCGGCCAGGAAATGGAACGTATATCATCGCCCGGTACGTACTCCCGAAAATCCGCAAAGGTCATACCCTGCCCCTTAAAGGCAGTATGGTATTCACCCGCAAAGAGATTGTTCACAAGTTTCCTTGTGTTCAACTCTAGGAGTTTGACCTTCTTTAAGACTTCTGGAGGCAATCCCACTATGGAACCTCGACCTGGCTTAGGATTTCTTTGATCACGTCATCGGATTTGATATTTTCAGCTTCCGCTTCGTAAGTCAGGATCAGACGATGTCTCATCACGTGGTACGCAATCGCTTTCACGTCTTCAGCAGTCACATAACCGCGACCGCGGATGAATGCGTGAGCTTTCGCTGCACGGAACAAACAGATCGTCGCACGCGGTGAACCACCCACGTTGATCAAGTTCGCAATGCGTGACAAACCGTATTCGCCTGGATTTCTGGAAGCCATGACGATTTCAACGATGTAGTTCTTGATTTTATTATCAACGTAAATTTGATCCGCACGCTCGGAAGCACGCAGCAGGTCCTCACGAGAGATCACCGGATTCACCGTCGGTTTTTCATTCGTACCCATGCGGTTTAAGATTTCAAGCTCCTCGCCTTTTTGTGGATAAACCACGTTAATCTTAAACATGAAGCGGTCCATTTGCGCTTCAGGAAGTGGATACGTGCCTTCTTGCTCCAGCGGATTTTGTGTCGCCAGAACCAGGAATGGATTTGCAAGTTTATAGGACTCTTCACCGATGGTGACTTGTTTTTCCGCCATCGCTTCCAGCAACGCAGATTGCACTTTCGCTGGCGCACGATTGATCTCATCGGCCAGGACGATGTTTGTGAAAACCGGTCCTTTGCGTGGAGCGAACTCGCCTGATTTAGGATTAAAGATCATGGTACCGATCAAATCGGTCGGCAACAGATCGGGAGTGAACTGAATGCGCTGAAAATCCAGAGAGATGGATTTACAAACCGTGGAAATAGTCAGCGTCTTTGCAAGACCTGGAACACCTTCAAGCAAAATGTGGCCGCCCGTTAAGAGCCCCATCATGATGCCTTCGACCATTTCTTTTTGTCCGACTACAACTTTGTTGATCTCAGTCATCATCTTGTCGATGAATTGACTCTCTTGTTTGATCGCGGCGTTTAATGCCATGATATCAACTTCGCTCACCCGTCCTCCTTGGGAAATATCCCTTCTATTTCACTCTCTTAGCTCCGCTGCGGCAAGCTTATCTGCCCGGCTCCAGACCTAAATTTCTCACAGCGTCGGCAGAGCAAAAACTTGCAATTGTTATGTCACAGTCCTAGCCTTTAGTAAGGAGTTGAAATTCACTCTTAGCGATGGGACAAAATTAGCATGGCAAACACGAATACCAAGGTTTGGATTTTCATACTTTCCACTTCATTAGCGCTGCTGGTTTTGGGCTACCAATTTGGTGACCGCATTGGTTTAATCGTGGGATTCCTGCTTGCACTTTTGTTAAACTTCATCGTTTTCTTTTATGGTGAAAACCGCGTTCTTTCTAAACTGCGCGCGCAACGACTGAAGGGCCAAGACGCCTGGGGTGTGCTTGACATGGTCGAGCGTATGTCCCGCCAATTGGGTATGCCAGCGCCCGCCGTTTTTATGACTCCGCACAATTCTGCCAACGCGTTTTGCGTGGGCCATTCCTGGAAGAACGGTTCTTTGGGATTTACTTTGGGTCTTTTGCAAAAGTTAGATGCCCAGGAACTTGAAGCTGTTGTCGCGCATCAGCTTTGTCACATCCGTCGCCTGGATACTTTTGCATTCAGTGTTAGCTCCACGTTAGCAAATTCAGTTGTGGGTTTGGGTCAGTTTCTGGATTCCTTTTTACCTTATCGCCTGCACTTCTTTATGCCGCTGCTATCCCCGATAGGCTGGTTGATTATCAAAGTTGTAGTAGGTGAAAAATCATTCTTTGAAAACGATCTGATGGCCTCTGAATTATTAAATAACCGCCATCCTCTGGGTGAAGTCCTGTGGCGCCTGGAAGGTCTGGCTCAAACTCAACCCTTGGAAATTCCTGCCTGCACCAGTCACTTGTTTATAGTGAATCCAGAGGGTTTTAGACAAAAGAATTTATTTTTGAAATCCCATCCACCCATTGAATCGCGCTTACAAAAGCTGATGGGATATTACCCAATCTAACTTGACAGATTGAAAAGTGAACTCACTTTCAAAGAGGGTTTTTTATGCAAGAAAAAATGGAAGCTTCATTATCTGTACTCGTCATGTCGCTGGCCTCCTCTGCCGTTATGGCTATGGGCTTGGCACCGGATCCTGCAACGGGGCAAACCGCGAAGGATAAAAACATGGCTCGTTTTAATATCGATCTTTTGGTGGTGCTACAGCAAAAAACCAAAGGAAATCTCACGGCTGATGAGGCGCAGTTCTTAGATAACCTAATCAGCGACCTGCAATTAAAATTTGTATCCGTTTAAATATTTTTAACTCCAGCTGCGGCTGGAGTTTTTCGTTGTTTTTGATAGTCTTGTATTTGTAAGGAGATGTGTGTTTATGAAGAATTTCTTATTCCTTCTGTTAGCGGCCTCCATGGCGGCTCCGGTTCAAGCGCAAACGAACAGCCTTCCCAAAGATCCACCAAAATTAAATTTGAGTGCATCCTTGCCGGCAAATCTTTTTGTCGAGCTTAGTAAAGCCATCAACCCGGCTGTCGTGAATATTTCAACATCAGCAATCCCTAAGAACATGCCTCGCGGCCGTGATCCGATGCTGGATATGCTTGAGCAAATGTACGGCCTGCGCATGCAACAACCCCAGCAGCAACAACAACGCCCGCAAATGATGGGCCTGGGCACTGGGTTCATCATTCGTGAGGACGGCTTGATCGTAACGAACAATCACGTGATCGCCGGAGCTGATCAAATCAAAGTGCAACTAAGCGAAGACTCCAAAGACCTTTACGAAGCAACTGTTATCGGTCGTGACGAGCGCACCGATATCGCGTTGATTAAAATTAAACCTAAATCAAAACTGACCGTCGCGGTTTTGGGTTCTTCCAAAGAACTTGAAGTTGGTGAATGGGTTGCAGCTTTCGGTAATCCCTTTGGTCACGGTCACTCGATGTCTAAGGGGATCGTTTCCTCGAAAGGTCGCGGCATTGCCGAGATCAATAAAATTCCGCTTATCCAAACAGATGCCTCCATCAATCCGGGTAACTCTGGCGGTCCTTTGGTAAATACCAAGGGCATGGTTGTCGGTGTGAACTCCGCAATCGACGCCCGCGCGCAAGGGATCGGTTTTGCGATTCCAATCGATGAAGTAAAAGCTTTGATCCCGCAGCTTGAATCCACAGGCCGCATTGCTCGTGGTTACATTGGCGCCTTGCTGGGTGATCTTGATCCTGAGGCTGCAGAGTACTTGGGAATGGGTGAGCAAACTGGTGCTGTGATCACGCAGCTTGATCCACGCGGCCCTGGTGCTCGCGCAGGTCTTCGTGTGTACGACATCGTGACTTCAGTAAATGACAAATCCATCGACAGTTCACTCAGCCTGGTTGATGCAGTCAGCGATGCCCCGATCGGCAAAACTGCTTCGTTTAAAATTATCCGCGACAGAAAACCCATGACAGTTGCAGTGATGGTGGCAGAGCGCCCGGAAGATGGTGCCAAAAAAACGGTTGAACCAAAAAAATATGAAGGCCAAAGAGCGCCATTCAATTTGGGCTTTACCATCATTGATCCCACCGAACAAATCCGCAAGGATTGGGGTTTGGCTGAAGGCATGAAACAGCCCATCGTGATTGAAACTGCCCGTAACTCTGCCGCAAGCAAAGCTGGCATCGCAGTGGGTGATGTGATCCTGGACGTGAACAAACAAGCTGTCGCGAATTCCAAAGACGTTATTAAAGGCCTAAAAAAGGGAACAAACACCCTGCGCGTGGCCCGCAATAATCGCATTATGATTCTAAATATCGAAACGCCGTAAAGCACGGCTCGCTCGCGTCTGAACCAAAAACAAAAAGCCCTTGGGATTCCAAGGGCTTTTTTTTGCGGACAACTTTAAAAAAATTCTGCTTATTTTAGCAGCTCTAATGGATCGACACCCAGCCTTTGGGCAAGGGCCGTGATGGTACTCATACGAAAATCCTCGACCTTGCCGTTTTCAATTTCAAATACTGTGGAGGTTGCCATCTGGGCCAAGGTCGCGAGTGACTGCATCGTCAATCCCTGTTTTGCTCTTTCCCGCTGAACGTTCCTGGCCAAATTCTTTACCAGACGATTCAATTCTTTATCGTTAATTCCTTTTATGATTCTGCCCATTACTATTTATATCTACTTTTATCCAGCCCGATCAGTAAGTTTAAATCCGTTCGGATATATCCTTAAGTACTATTCACATTCACCGATATTCATGTGGCCAAAATCAGTGTTGCAAATGAAGTAGATTTTCGGATCTTCGTCCAGAGGGGTTCTTGTATGCGCGCTCTAAGTTTGAAAACAAAATTACTTTTGCTGACGGTGATACTCTGCGGAGTGAGTATTGTCATCGGAATAACAAGTTATCTTTCACTGAAATCCGTGAGCGACGAATACGGTTGGATCGCGACTCGCACTCTGCCGAAGATGGATCATCTGGATAAGATGTATCTAAACTATAGGAAGATTCGAATACAGTTAAGAACATTAGGTTTGCCCAATCTGCCACACGATCAAGCAGTACAAAGTGTTGATGGAGTGCTTGAAAGCATTGCTGCCTATGAAAAAGTAAACGAACTTTATCAAGAGTTGGGTTTCATTCCAGGACAGAAAGAACTCTATGATAAAGTTCACGATGCCTGGGCAGAATTTAAAGCCACCGGAGTAGAGGTTTTGCACTACCAAAAAACAGGCACTGCCGAAGATAAAGCCAAAATGTTGGATATCTTTTTTTACGACTGCCCGAAAAAAGCACAACTCTATACCGAAGCCGTCGAAGCTCTCTCACATTTTCATCGCCAGGCTGGCGACAACAAAGTGAAATCGGCCCAAGGAATTCGCGATCACGCAAATCTGGTCATTCTGTTGGTGGTAACCGGCGGGACCATGCTTGGCAGTATATTTGGTTTTCTATTTTCAACTTCCCTGTCCGGCTCTTTGAACCGCATCAGCAAGAGTATCAACAGCGCTGCTTCTGAAACTGCCCAGGGCGGATCGCACTTGGCTGCGGCAAGCTCACAGCTATCAGAAAGTGCCACGGAAGCCGCGGCCTCCTTAGAGGAAACCGTCGCTTCGATTGAGGAACTTTCCAGCATGGTGAAACTAAATACCTCGCACGCGCAGGAAGCGAATACTTTATCCAAGAATTCACGCGAATCAGCCGAAAAAGGGGCGCTGGAAATTGAGCGCCTGATCGCCGCGATGAACGACATCGCCATGGGTTCCAAGCAAATCGAAGAGATCACAAAAGTGATTGACGATATCGCCTTTCAAACGAACTTGCTTGCACTGAATGCCTCGGTCGAGGCCGCGCGCGCCGGAGAGCAAGGCAAAGGTTTTGCCGTCGTTGCTGACGCCGTCAGAAGTCTGGCGCAAAAAAGTGCGGAGTCCGCTAAGGGCATCAATGGCCTGATTAAAGAAAACGTGCAAAAAAGCGAACACGGTGCCGTCATCGCCAACAATAGCGGTGTGGTCTTAAAAGAAATTTTGAGTTCGATTAAAAAAGTGGCGGATTTAAACAGCGAGATCTCTGCCGGAAGTTCCGAGCAGGCCATCGGCATCAGTCAGATTTCAAATACGATGAATCAATTGGATCAGGCGACTCAGGGGAACGCAGCTTCCTCAGAAGAAGTGGCCGCATCGTCTGAAAAGATGTCAGATCAGGCCCAGGTGCTAAAAGGAATTATCAATGAACTTCAGGTGCTGGTTCATGGGAGAAAGGAATCTCACTCCCATGAATCCAAAGCACAACTAAATCAGTTGGCAGAGCAGGCGTAAGTCGCTTCGGCCCCGTCAAAGTACTTCCACAGGAGCTGACCGGATTTCACAAGGGCTGATTTCTGAAGGTAGAATTTAATACCGATTGGACCGCCCTTGATAACGCCGTCTTCAAGCAGGCGCACGTTACGGAACTCGATAACTGTGTCGTCTGCAGCTGATGGTGTGCCAACCACCTGGCGTTCGTCCCCGTCGATCTGAAATTTCACACGCAAAGAGCCGTCTTGTGACGGATACAAAGTTACTAGGTTTGGCAGGAAAGAATCATTTGTGCGAGTCTGCATACAGCTCACGTATTCACCGGAAGCCAGGGCTTGAGAAGCTGCAAAAACGATCAACAAAGAAGCGACAAGGGATTTCATAATTCACCTTTTGGGAGAGTTGTATTTTTTAGGGTCCCCGGGTCTTCCCACGAAACCACCCCGCCTGTCACGTTACCGCAAATAATCTGAATTCTTTGCCGGTTGCCCAAACGGACTCCCCCATTGTCCCCACCCCGAGAATCCAGTCAGCTAGAGCCCAAGACGAAGATGCTAAACAATCCCCTTTTTGTAAGTGGGAAAGCGTTTCAAGCTGAGACAAAATCTATCAAAGACCCGAAATTTTAGAACTTTCCTCGACCTAGGTCTTTAGAATTTTTCAGCGACGTCCGAAATAGAGATAGGACCATAGTATGGCTCCATTGGTAGCAACAAGATCAGCACCTAGAAAGGGACTCTATGAAAGTCACCGAAGTGAAAGTTTTCCCGGTCAATGAGGATCGATTGAAGGCCTACGTCTCCATCACACTTGATGGCTGTTTCGTGGTCCGCGATCTGAAGGTCATCCAAGGCACCAGCGGCTTGTTCGTCGCGATGCCCTCCAAAAAAAGAAAAGACGGCCAATTCCGCGATATCGCGCATCCCTTAAATCAGGAAACGCGGCAAATGATCGAGGACATGGTTTTTGAAGCTTACGAAAACGAATTAAAGTCCATGGGAGAAACCCTCGTGAACCTGAAACGCCAGAAGGCGCCAGGCAGCGATTACGGCAGCGACGAGTATTAGTAGCTACCACGAGGATTGAAGTTCCCTGCTCACGCCAAGTTATAGGGTCATTTGTGGAGGCCCTAAAACCGGAGGCGGCTTCTAAACCCCAAGGACAGTTTTGCCCGCTCTTGCAGCAATCCCTGCACTAGCGGGCTTTTTACTTGTCCGCCATAGCCCAGGCGACGGCGGATTTCTTTTAATCAACCCACATTCGCACCGCGTCACATATTGCAATCTTCAGGCAAAATCCGTACTTTAGCGATTCAACCGTTCAGCTTGTTGGGGTATCGTCAAGTTGGTAAGACAACAGATTTTGATTCTGTCATTCGCAGGTTCGAGTCCTGCTACCCCATCCATTTTTCAATAATCATAAAATTGAATTTAAGAAATTTTCGCAAGGCACTCGCACGGTCTGCGAGAAGAATTAAACTGACCACTCCAATTCTAAAAATAGCTTCATTCTCAACTTAGTACACAAACTTCTGTCGATTTATGCCGATAAGATCACACAAGGAAGAGGAACTATTGAAAAAGCTTAGTTTGAAAGAGTCGAATCTGATAGTCGGTAGACTTCAATACTATACTTACATTTACAAAAATAAATCATTTGTAGCTCTCGTGAATTCCTTTGCTTCTTTTAAGACTTGGAACGAAGTACAACAAGTGCTCTCCAAGATGAAAGATAACTCCCACAGAGGAAGATCGTACGAAGAAATTGCCAGGGCAATTATAATGACCCATCCTTTTTTCAAAGGACAATATAAGAATGTATACTTCGGGCGATTCCCTCATAATGTTCAATCCAAGTTAAATATCACGAATAAGGATTTTGGCACCGATGCTGTGGCAGAAACCCATACGGGAGAGTATCATTCTTTTCAAATCAAACACAAAACGGATGAAACCAAAGTATTGGGTTGGAGTACAGATAAGCTTGGAAGCTTTAAAGGAGATGCAGATTTAGCTGATCACCTCGTCGTATTTAGTAATTCGGCAGGTCCCTGTGAATACTTCAAAAAAAAGACAGGTAAAAATCACACAGCATACAACAAGGAAATTCATCATCAACTTAGCCACGAAGACATCAAAAATATTTCAAACTACCTCAACGATCGCCTCTCAAGACATTTAAAGTTAACAAATTACGAGCAAAAAATACTGGGTGAAATCGAACTGAAAAACTGCTTGGTTGGACTATTTAGAAATTTAAGAGATTGCTATCCCGAACGAAAATTTGACCTCCCAGATAAAAGTGAGTTCGAAGATTTATATACCATTAACGGAAAGTCGGTGCGCGCACCCATTTATCCTGACAATCATATGACACTAAATATAGGTTGGTTTTTTGAAACCAACCTTGAAATCGACCGTGAGTGGCTTTTCGACCAACTTTCAAATAATAAATTCTCTGATGCAGGCCTAGATGACATGTACGAATACAACCAAGATCGAGCGGATGGGGCAGTTCACTTCACATTCTATTTTGAAGACGACTCGTCTTTTTCTCTGCACGCCTTAGTGATCTTAGAATGCACAGATGACCCAAACAAAGTGAAACGACAAACTACAAAGCTTCTCAAGGAAGTGAATTCAATTGAAAAGCGCATGTTCAAGCTGCTATCAAAAATCGACAAAAAATATGGACTCTTGTAACTACAAATACATTCTTCTATTTTAAGTACGTTCCCCTACTCTAACATTTCGACAGGACAGAGTGGAAAGAAAAATGTAAAACCTCGAAGCCAGGATACGTATCAATTCGAGCAAAACTGGCAAGATCACTTCTTCAAGATTGAAAATGAAATCGGAAAACTAATGTTTGAGATAAGAAATCCGATATAAAACAAACCAAGGTGTGTTTTATGAACTCTTTAGAACTAAAGTATACGATCAATAGCCATATAGATTCCGGAAACATCAGAGCTGCCGTAATGAAGCATCTTCAGAATGTTTTGACTAAATCCACTTCAAAATCAAAAGAAACTGTTATCGTTCTTGAAGGTCTGGAGTCCTTCAATCAGGGGGATAGAAGTGGGTACAAGAAAGCAATGGAAAAGTTTAAACGCCTGAGAGATTTCCCAGAACTACTTTCTATACAAGTATACTTTATTAGCACTTGTCACTTCTTTCTCGACGAAATTTCTGAAGGAATTGATTACCTCAAAGGCTACATAGGAAATGTCGATGCACGGCTAGATTTAGTGCATGAAAGCTTGGGATTCTACTACAATACCCTAGGAAACTATAAAGATGCAATTGACGAATTTGACAAAGCCATTGCTTTAAATTCAAAGCGAACTCCGCTATGTTTATGGGGTAAGGGACATAGCTACAACTTTCAATGCAATTATAAAAATGCAGTTACCTGCTTTGAAGGATCTTGCTCAGGAGAGCTGGAGATCAGAACGCAGTCAAGATTAGAAATTGCTGAAGTCTACTCAAACACCGGACAATTTGAAAAGTCTCTACAAGTATGTGATGACGTTCTCCAAGAATTTATTCCAGTCGAAATGCGCATTGATTTTATACGAAGAAAAATCGAAATACTTGGCGAATTAAGAAGATTTGACGAGGCCTACGCCACATTTCTTTCGGGATTATCCATTGAACTCAATAATAGACCAGAGAAAGGATATCTGATTTGCGACTACGTACGTTGTCTTATACTCCGAAAGGAATATGGACAAGCATTGAAACTAGTAGACGATTCTATTGAAAACAGAGATTTTAGGGAATCGAAAGTTCAATTGCTACTACTTAAAAGTGAAATTTGTGACCTTCAGGGTGATTTTAAGAATGCAGAAAAATGGCTTTCGAAAATAGATATTGAAAACTTAAGTAAATCCGTCAAGCGATCTGTCTTCTTAGCACAAGCTAAGTTCTACAAAAATCAAAAACGATGGCCCTCTGCCCTCCGAGCTGTGGAAGGAGTCAAACAAAACAGTCACAGTCTACTATCTAAAACAACCGGTGATCTTGAAGAAGCCGATATATATAAAGCCCAAAATAGAACTATTGAAGCCAAAAAGATGTTTGAAAAGATTGCACTTGTGGGCTCCGCAGACCAAAAATGTAGAGCTTTCTTTGAACTTGCAAGGATATCCCACCAAACCTCACAGACAGATGATGCGATTCAGTCTTTAGAAAAAGCAATACAGTATGCCAATGAGGGTATTAATTTAGCTTCTTGCCTCCAACTAAAAGGGAAGATAGCTCGAACAAAGAAACAGTATAAACTTGCAATGGAACTTTTCGAAAAATCCATGGCAGCTTATCCGGTTGCATACTACTCTGCCCAATGCCTGAAAGAGTCCGCACTTACTGCCGAACTTCAAAACGATCAACCTGCCGCCCTAAAGTTCCTAAAACTAGCAACAAGTTTGCCATTAGAAGGCGAAGACAAGGCAGAAGCGTTACTAAACTTAGCATTCCTTCAAGGAAAAATGCCGAACCAGGAGAACGCCGCTCTCAATACACTTCATGAAATTTATGATCTTTCTGTTAGCAGTGACACAAAATCGCTCGCACAGTTCAAAATTGGCGAAATTTACCTACTTAATGAATCCTATCCTGAGGCTCTAACCGCTTTTCAACACGCTGCCACTCTCGAAACTGATGATGACTTCAAAGCCACCATCAAGTTTAAAGAAGGATACTCCCACTATAAAATGCAAAGCATGACCGACGCGGTCTACTGTTTTGAACAGGTATTCACCAACGAAACTAATGACCCGCTGACCCCAGCGCTACTACTCGCAATAGCTTTAAAAAGATCGTCACCTGAATTGAAAGAAATTACTCGATTCGACCGCTTATTGAAGTCAGAAAATGCTGAATTCAAGAATTACGGTTTATTCGCACAGGGTTTCTTCCTACACCTAATCGGAGAAACAAAATCAGCCATCGAGAAACTAAATGAAGTAAAGTTTCCAATCAATAGTCCAGCTTATGGCTACTACCACTATATAAAAGCGCGCACCTATTTGGAGGCATCAGATACGAAAAACGCCTTGACGGCAGCATTAGTAGCTGAGACTCATGTCAGCACCAATTCTGCATTTTACGAACCAAAAAAGATTTTTGAAATACTCTCCACTCTTTATACAAAAAAAGAGCAGCATCAGCTTTCACGTCAATATTTAGAAAAAGCGATTGCAGTGGGATCTAGGGAGGCAACATCAATTTTCGAAATAGATGAGAGAATATCTGAGAGTTCTATCTCAAAATCTGACAATGAGTCTTACGATATCAAACTTCCAATGCCTATAGAAAAACTTAACCTTCGACCACAAGAAGAAAGAAAAAAGTATATTTCAAAGGCGCCAAAGGCAAATCACATAACTGCTGGCTTTGAGTTACCTCTGCGACACGGAGAACTTCTACCTCACATTGACTCCTCATCTGAGTACGCTTGTCACTATACTAAGGCTGAAACGGCTTTATTCTACATCCTTCCTTCTGTTGTAAATCACAAATATTCATTTGATAGTGCAAAAGTAAGTTTGCGCTTTAACCCAATAGGAAATGTAAATGATATTGAAGAAGGCGAGTTTAAGCTTGCAGATTCCGAACAAAACCAATTCGCCCAACAAAAGTTTGAGAAATTAAAAAAAGCTATCAAATCTGAAATAAAAGTATTTTGTGTCAGCTGGAACAACTCTCCTGTAGACGAAGTTAAGTTCGCTGAAGCACCATTCCTCATTCCACCAATGTGGTCACGATACGGAGACCGCCATGCCGGTATCAGCATCATATTCGATTTAAAGCAGCTAAAATCCGAACTAGATGACGTGTGCAAAACCAGCAATATACGTCTAACAAAATTTCAGCGTGTTATCTATGCGTATCCGCAAAAACAAAATGGCATCACTCAGGCAATTCCTTCAACCGAAATGCTGGAACACGATCATTCAATTGATCTAGACAAATTTTTCAGGAATGGTACCAGCGTGAATGATAAAAGAATCAACGCACTCTTCTTTAAACCGCCTCATTGGAATTATGAAAAAGAATATAGACTGCTTCTTCATTATCCGACTCATGATCCATTAGACCTTACCGTATCTACCAAAGTGATTAAAGGCATTGTGCTGGGCAAAGAGGTGAAAAAAGGTTTTACTAGGGAAATACAAAACATTTGTAAAAAGTATGAATGGTTTCTTTTTGAGTATAACCCAACCGCTTCGAGCATTGAGCATATTTTAAAAGCAATCAAATAAATATGTCTAAAGTTCAAGCGTGACGGCAACAAGTTTAAATTTAATTTGAATAGGTTTGAATTGTCTTGCGAATCTTCCTTTGATCAATGGTATCGCTTGGCAACCATCATGATCATATTACATCACCACGACCTAGGGAATTAAGGCTGCTATTTTCCCACCCCAAACCAATCAATATTCAAACAGCGCAGAACTTCTGAATCCGAAGTGGCAGCCTTCTTAGTGGACTTCTCCACCACCTCGATCAGAAGCTTGCGAATCTCCTTCGCGGCGTCTTCTGATAGGGCCATGGGGCCGGTGTAGAAAAGATCTTTATCACTGACACTCTCCAAAGCTTGCAGGCCCTTCAGACGCCAATTGGAGTGATGTCTGTTCACGAACGGAGAGTCATGCCCAACATGAGTGACTTGCGGGCCAATATCCAGCTTTCCTTTGCTTTCGACAATTAAGCCGTGGCTTGAGAGAAACTCCACCACACGGGTGACTAAGGCGCGATCAAGATTTAAGTGTTGGGCGATGGAGCTTGCAGAGTTAAGGCCAGGAATGGAAACGCCCAAGCGAATCGCGCTGTAATACCACTGGGAATAAAATGTGGCTTTGTCTTCATCGCGAAACTTTTGGTGCTTCACGCGATTCTTTAGTGCCAGGGCGGACTCACGGATTGCTTCCAGCTGATTCTTTAAAACATCCTTCAGGTCATGAGTTCCCGCACGTGCGTGTTGCACCAGCAACAAGAAATAATCACGCTCCAGATCGGAATGGCCCATGTACTTGGAAAGGCTCAAAGCCTGTTCCAGTGTCAGTTCGCGGTCGCCGCGAAAGATTTGGCTCATTACCACGGAGTTCACATCCAGATGCAGGGCCATTTGGCGGAGTTGGCCGTGTCCCCCGCGAGATTGTTGTTCAATCCAGCTATTGACGCATAGTTTATAGTCATGAAAGTCAAAGATCTGCATGCAATACTCCCCCGTGGCTTCTTGGAAAGTTAACGTATATGTTAATTTTAAAGATAACAAATAAATTTATAAATGTAGATGCCCCAGGCAACTCTGGCCAGAATGTGATTGTTCAGATTGAAGAATCACATGGAGGTTTAAATGACGAAAATATTATTGGCGATAGGACTGCTATTAAGTTCTTCAGTTTCAATGGCGAAAGTTCGTGGCGGAGTTGATGGCGGCGGCGGCAAAAGTGTTGTGTGCCGTGACCGTAAGGGTGCCATCACTTCTGCAGAAACTTTGGATTTGTTTGAAGGTAAAAATCTTTACACCTTGAAGATGACTCAATTCCAGGGGACCACTGACGACATTCTGGCGCAAATTAGACATAAGCTCATTGGCGGAGTTGTGCTGGCAAAAGAAGCCCTGCCCTATTTTGATCGCGTGAAGAAGATTATGAAGCTGGTTCCGGCAACTAGTGTAATCAAACCCGTTGATGACGCCGCAGAGGTCGTACTGCCAAAAAATTGTCAGCTCGAGCAGTTGGCCCATTACGTTGATGACAGTACGTTGGTAGTCAGTGAAGAGATTTGGCAGAAGCTTTCAAGTACTGAAAAAGCCGCTCTAATTTCCCATGAAGCTATTTATCGTTTTGAAAGAAACTATGGAGAGAAGAATTCCCGTCACGCCAGAAAAGTTGTCGCGCATCTTTTCTCGGACTATCAATTCGAAAAACCACTGAGTGGGTTGCCTGACGTAAACTATTCCTGTACGGCAAGTTTAAATAATAAAACGACTTATCAGTTTTCCTATTATCCAACGGCCCATAGTAAAAAGACTCTGTTGCAGTTTTTCATGGTCGATGGGAAGCCCGTCGTGGGAAAAATGACAGCGACCGCTAATTTGCCGCTGCCATGGAGAAAAAGTGATTCCGCAGGTTGTGGCAACGTTCCTGGCGAATGTAAGTTGGGTAAGTTAACCCTTGCAAACCAATTTGATGGGGACAGAGATCTTAACCTTGGAATTATGACTCAAATTATTAATGAGAACACGGCAATAACGAGTTTCTATTTTGAAAACTCTCTAGGCCGTCATAAGCTTGACTGTTTTCCCAGCAACGAAGTAATGCAAACCAAACTGGAAATTCCAATGGGTTCCAACACAAATTTTATTTACTCAAATGGAGCTTCTTGTCAGTCCTATCGATCCGCGAAGGATGGCGAAAGACCGCAGGTCGATATTGCAGGTCCTTACTTTGAGGTGCCTCAGCTTCGCATTACGACGAATCCTTATCGCGACACTTTTATTTCATTTGTGAAAATTGCCAGTGAAAATGCAATCTGCGAAATTGGAGGGGATTCGTTGGCAGCCCTTCACACAGATTGGTGGAATGACAAATTGGCTTTTATCCCCGCTGGAAAATCTAATTTCACTACGGACTGTGCGATTCGCTGTAGCGTTTTTGAAGCGAACGGAAAACCTATGAAGGCCACCATGAAAGTTTACGGCTATACTCAAGATCCAAGCAGTCAAGATCAGTCCGGATTCATTCTGACTGCTCCACTTACCATTCATCCAACTACTCACTAACATAATAGTGTTTCCTGCGAATCTAATAAAAGAGGTCGCAGGAAAACTCGGACTTGAATGCAAGGTTTCATTCGGGTTTTATTCATAAACAGTTGTCAGTTGAAAAAGTCCAGGCTGGCTTTCATTCCCTCCATTTTAAAAATTTATAACCACTTTAAAGTGACGCCGTACTTTTACTAAGTACTTTGAAGATTTAAAAGATGTGGAGCCCTCTTATTTATTTTTTAACAGCACCGATACTACGTGGGCATTTAAAAGGAGCATCCCATGTCAGTGTCATCTTGGTTTCGCGGTATTAAAGGCCGCCTTCTTGCCGCAGCATTTATTCCCGTTGTTGGTTTTGGAATTGTTTATTTTATTTCTCAGGGCGGATTCTCTGCTGTCGATGAGGTCGTTAACAGCGCTCACGGTGAACTGATCCCCAATCTTATTAGTCTTTCGGATATGCGCCAAGGACGTAATAAGTTCGGCTACCAGACGTGGGAATATTTAAATGCAATTTCTCCTGAGGCAAAAGAAACTGCGACTAAAGGTGTTCTTTCTGCAGTGGAAGAGTACGAAAACGCCTATAATACTTACTCTGCAACATCCTTCTCTCCTGAAGAGAAAACCGCTTTTGAGAATGTTAAAGATAACTTTCCAAAACTGATCGCAACTATGAAAGACATCGCCGAGATGGTTAAATCCGGCAGCAGCGATAAGCACGAGGTGATCAAAGCCAAAATGCGCGGAGACATGGTTCTTTTTGGAGAAGCCGCAGGCAAATTCACCCGTGCTACGGCTCTAAGTTATGTTGAGCGTGGCACCAAAGAAGCCAAAGAGGCAGATGAAGTGCGCGAAACTGTTAGCACGTGGCTTGTAACCACGACAGCTGTCTGCTGTGTTGTTATCTTTGCAGCTTTGATGCTTCTGGCTTCCATGGTATCGAACTCTGTTAGCAGCATTGCTCAACGTCTTACTTCGGCCAGCGGCAACGTCGCTTCTTCCGTTGAACAATTGAATGAAGCCGGTAACAGCCTTTCGCATTCTTCGACTGAAGCAGCAGCTTCGCTTGAGGAAACTGTGGCTGCCCTTGAAGAACTGTCTTCAATGGTGCAAATGAATTCCGACAACGCCAAACAAGCGGCAACGCTTTCGGCTAGCTCCCGTGATGCGGCTGAGACTGGTGAAAACGAGATCAAGAATCTTATTGCCTCTATGACCGATATCTCCCAGTCTTCCAAAAAGATCGAGGAGATCATCTCGGTCATCGACGATATCGCTTTCCAGACAAATCTTTTAGCACTGAATGCGGCGGTCGAGGCAGCTCGCGCTGGCGAACAAGGTAAAGGTTTTGCCGTGGTAGCTGAAGCAGTTCGTAATCTTGCACAAAAAAGTGCCGAGTCCGCAAAGGACATCTCTTCCTTGATCAAAGACTCTGTTTCACAAATTGAACGCGGCAGCAAAATTGCTGACCAAAGCGGAACAGTTCTGTCGAATATTGTAAGCTCTATTAAAAAAGTCTCTGATTTGAACAATGAGATCGCAGCCGCAAGTTCCGAACAAACTACCGGTATTCAGCAGATTTCAAAAGCCATGAATCAGTTGGACCAGTCATCCCAGTCAAATGCAGCGTCTGCAGAGGAAATCGCTGCGACCAGTGGTGAGATCAATAACCTCGCAACCACATCACTTGAGTTGACGATTGAACTTAACAACGTGGTATTAGGTCAGAATGCTAAAATGGGGGCGGTCACTCCGCCCCAAAAAGCACTTCAAGCGGCATAGGTTTTCACGCTCGGTCGAAGGCGCTATCGTTGAGTCAGATCCTTAGCCTTCCGCGGATCATCCGCTGGGTTGATGTAAGTAATTCCCCACGGACCCATGCCGTTTAGCTGCACCACTGCCCCTTTTTCAGCACGGGCAAAGTGGTGGGTCCCCGCCTTCATGCGCGCATAGCTTCCTGGTGGAAGCTTCATCATTTTAGCTTTTGCATCGTCCCCCGTCGCCATCATGAAAGTACCCGAGATCACCGTGATATTTTCATCCTGCGGATGGAAGTGCGGCGGTATCAGATACTTCGCCGGCATTTGAATGCGCATACTGAACGGTCCTGCTACGGCTGGATCACCATACATGACCGATACCTTTGCACCTTTAGGCAACGATGGTGGGGCATCCACCCACTTGATCTGATCAGGTGTCATCATCACATGATCAGCGTCATCCGCTGCCAATGAATAAATTGGAAATAGTAAACTCAGAACCATAACTGCTTTAAACATTTCTCCCCCAGTGCCTTTATTGAAGAAGTCTTTTAAGCCCAAATCAAAAGCTCTTAACTGGGACCGAAAGGAAAATGTTAGAAATCAGAATGCGATATCCCACACAGATGTCAGCTATCCGGATATACCAATTCACTTATGTTACGGCCCAAAGCCTATCCTAAATTAATCCGAACTTTCTTTTTTTGGCATAAGCTTACGATCATGCTTCAATAAAACCTCACCATTGGAGGTTCTAGATGGCTCGTTATGTTGATGGTTATGTGATTCCTATAAAAAAGAGTAACGTTAAGAAATATAAAAAGATGGCAACCATGGGTATGAAGACATGGATGAAACACGGCGCCCTTGATTACTACGAGTGCATCGGTGATAAATTGGACGTGCCTTACGGAACTTCATTTCCGAAACTGTGCAAACTAAAGAAAGACGAAACTGTGGTTTTTGCTTTCGTCGTTTACAAATCCAAAGCGCACTGTGTTCAGGTGAACAAAAAAGTTCATGCAGAGTTCGCAAAAATGGACATGAAACAAATGGAAGAAGTTTTTTCGATGAAAAGATTCTCTACCGGCGGATTCAAAGTTCTGGTTAGCAACAAAAAGTAACACTTTCACGGGTGTCACCATGTGACGCCCGTATTCCACTTCCTAGTTGTCAGTAATGAAATACTTCCCCAGGATTTTCTCTAACTGTTTAGCCACTTCCCTATGCCTGTCATTTAGATAAATATATAAATTGGTCGATACGTAAGGCTTTTCCGCGCGCGTGTAGTCATCTTTGCTATTCCAAAATGCTGAATCTTCTACCTCCGGGCGCGGCCCGATAAATATGTCCACTCTATCGGTCATAAGCATTTTCAAACACTGTGACGTATTTGACGCTTCAAGAACCTGCAGTTTCAGCTCATTGGAAATCTGACGTCTCAGTCTGTTTCCAAAAGTGATGCAGGTTTTACTTCCAGCCAGAGATTTAGGCTGATCAATGTTCAGAGATGCCTTCCGTTTTTTATATAGGTAATATCCGAAGCGCGCCATGGGTGTGGCAACTCGAATGAGATTGGGATAATCCTTTTCAAGCCCTGCGATCCGATAGGTGTCGCCATCAAGCTTCCCATTGGAAACCATTTGCAAGGAACGAGAAAGCGGAACTTTCTGATATTCCACTGTACAGCCAATTTCTTTAAATGGCTGATGATAACGAGCCAAATTTTCCAATACTGAGGAAGGCCAGCTTTCTGCGACAGCAATCTTCAAGGGTTGCGGGCAGATTTCACCGTAAGATCGCACTGAAAACAAGAGGGTGACAACTATATAGAATATCAGCATCCGATGTATCCAATCTCACGAATTTAACTCAATGATAATCGGATCAAGTAAAACTGAGATAAAAAACTTAGCTGATTGCATTTAAACAGTGCTTACGCGTCAAAGTAAGAAACGCAGAGTTAAGGGTTTTCTTTGACCTTGTTTCGCAGTTCGGCCACCTTTATGGAACACGTTACGGGGGGATTATGAATAAGCTATTATTGGCTGGTGCGATTCTGTTGTCTGGTGGTTTGGCGCAAGCGGCACAACTTCACTGTGAAGGTTCTTACTACTGGTATAAATTCAAAGCTGACGCAACGACTTCTGGCAGCCAGATCGTGGGCGACATCCTTATCACAGTTACCGGAGGATCCAACAAATCCATCGCTATGACGGTAAATTCCAGCGATATCCAAGAAGGCCGCTACCTGCGTGCTACAGCTACAGGCCACAATGCTGCTGGTCGCTTGGAAGCTAACTATGATGCGGGCTCAAGAGCTTACTATGGTACTCTTTACGCTAATACTTCTGAAGGTAATGCAGATGTCGACGTTGTTTGTACAATGACTAAAGGCTTCTATCCTGAATTCGATATGTCGATCGAGGAAGCAAATGTTTTGGGTCTTTACCCGGTTGCACAAATTCCAGCAGAGTAATCTGACGGGCCATCTTTAAAAGTAAAAAAAGCCCTGGAAACCCAGGGCTTTTTTATTTTTATACAGGCTCTGCGAACAGCTCTGCGTAAGATTTGATATGAGTTTCATCGATACGCTTGTACAAGTCAGAGCGGCTCAAATCCTGATGCTTTGAAAAACCCATCGCGCCGATGATGTGCGCGACAGTTCCCAAAGTTTCACCGTGGAAGTTCTTAACACGCTCGCGCTTGGTTGGAACGTGAAGCCCTTTCACCAGATTCGGATCCTGCGTTGCCACGCCTGTAGGGCATTTATTGTTGTTACAACGAAGTGCCTGAATACAACCCAACGCCAGCAACATCGAGCGGGCTGCATAGGTCGCATCCGCACCGATACAAAGAAGCTTCACGATATCGAACGCTGTTGTGATTTTGCCAGTCGCCAGGATCTTCACCTTATTGCGAACGCCGAATTTTTTTAGAGTATCAACCACGATCACCAACGCATCAATTCCCGGCATCCCCATGTAGTTTGAAAACTCAAGCGGAGCTGCCCCCGTCCCGCCTTCAGCACCGTCCACGGCGATGAAATCAGGATAGGAGTTATTTTGAGCCATCAATGAAACTAGCTCTTCAAATTCACGGCGATGCCCTAAGCAAAGCTTGATACCCACAGGCTTGCCACCTGATAGGTCGCGCAGTTTTTCGATAAACGCCAGCATCTCGGTCGCATCGTGGAATGCGCTATGGCCCGGAGGCGAAATCACGTCTTTACCCATCGGAACGTTACGGATTTTTGCGATCTCTTGAGTTACTTTCTTACCAGAAAGCATTCCGCCGTGACCGGGTTTTGCTCCTTGAGATAGTTTGATCTCAATCATTTTAACTTGCGGCAGGGCTGCGTTTCTTCTGAATAGTTCAGGATCGAAAGTTCCTTCATGAGTACGGCAACCAAAATAGCCCGTACCAATCTGCCAAATCAAATCTCCACCCATTTCCAAGTGATAAGGGGAAATACCACCCTCACCCGTGTTATGAGCAAAGCCGCCGTCTTTCGCGCCACCATTTAGTGAGCGAACCGCGTTCGTGGAAAGAGAACCGAAACTCATCGCAGAAATATTCAATAGCGACAGAGAATAGGGCTGAGTACACTTCTCGCCACCCACCGTAATGCGCAGATCTTTTTCACTGACATGTTTTGGATACATGGAGTGCGTGACAAACTCATAGCCCTGCTTGTAAACGTCGTGCTGAGTTCCGAATGGAACCGTATCTAAAACTTTTTTAGCGCGCTGATAAACCACGGAACGCTGTTCACGATTGAACGGACGACCGTCGGTGTTTGATTCAATAAAATACTGATTGATCTCGGGACGGATGGATTCCAAGAGATAACGGAAGTGACCAAAAACTGGAAAATTTGATTTGATCGCGTGGCGGGTTTGACGGATGTCACGAATACCCAACGCGAAAAAAGGTACGAAAAAGAAGAGAGATAACAGCCCGATCGTCCAATAGTAATAAAACAAAACATTCAACGCCAACACGGCCACAAGGGCGATGTAAAACTCTTTTCTCATTATTGAGCCTCGCTTAAAATCAAAGCTCAATATACAAAACTTTTCAGAATAAAGACAGAGGCTTTGGACTCAAGACTGTGCGTGAACTAGCTTAAGATCCGAAGAACATTCATGATTACATCCAACCCTGCTTTTGAAAGATGCCTTTGCACTCTTTTTCAGAGAGAAATTTTACGAATTCCTGGGCCCGTTCCTTATGCTTCGTACCTTTAGACAGGGCCGTACCCATTGAGCGGTAAATGGTTAGATCCTTTTCGGTACGGACGATAGTGGCATGATCGGCATTGCGTGTGCCCCAGATATTGAAAACCAACCAAGCCTCGATACTGGAATCTTCTTTCCATTTCTTATCGGCTTCTCCGGTATTTCCCGCTTCATAGACAATGTTTGCCCGGAAGTCATTCAAGGCCTTCGCACTTTTTAAGCGACCCACGATATCTTCCCACATTCCAATTTGACCGGCACCGTTTACCACCATGACTTTGATTTTGCGCTCGACCAAATCTTTAACCCCTTTAATTTTTAAAGGATTTCCCGGTCGGACCAAAATCGCAGATGGTCGAATGTAGTGCGTTTGAATCGTCGAACGATCCAGTGCCGTAATTTTATCCTTAAAGGAGTCCATCATATTTTCAGAACCAGAATAAAAAATATCGGCCTTATCAATATCTGCCTGCCAGCTATCCATCGGACCCGCTTTTACCTGAACATCCACTTTCTGAACCGTGGAAAACACTTTCGCGCATTCTTTCATTGCGGGAGCTGGTCCACCCGGTCCCAAAACGACTAAAGTCGCCGGCGACTGTGCCTGCGCTGAAAATCCAATGAGAAGTACCGCCGAACAAATTAGATATTTAAACATTTTCTTTTTCCTTCTGTTTTTAAGTCAACATTCCCCAGGTTTGCAGCAAATCACTGTCCCGATGCCAGCGCTCGCCGATATCGGTTCGGTAAAACATATTGGGAATCTGGATGTTTTTAATTTTCGAATACGCCTCTTTACGAGCATCTTCCATCGTCGATCCCGCGCCCGAAACGACCACAGAATATCCCGATGTCCCGGTTAGCAGCCACTCCCCATCGACACGTTTCACCTCGCAAGGATAAACGCCGTCTGAGATGGGCTTTTTAAATACCACCGGCGCGTCCTCTGAAAACTTTTTGAAAGTACTGTCATCAGAAAATGGAAATGGCGGAACGGCGACCACAACGGCAAGTTGCAATCCCTTTTTGGTGCGCAGTTGAAAATCATGTCCCGCTGCCAGGGCATACATGAACTCGCCCCACTTCGACAGAATTCCTTCAAGTTGTAGATTCAAAGTCGGATAGCCAAAGCGCGGAGTAAATTCCAACGGATACACACCCCGCGAATTCACGATGCAGTTAATATCAAAGTATCCGACGTAACCTGCAATCCGGGATTCCATTTTTTGCAGAGTTTCGCGAAAGAGCTTGGTGTCCTCGGCCCAAAATCCGGTCGTGCCCATTTCCCCGGTCGAGGGACCTATATCGCCGTTCATTAGTTTTTTATGCTCGAAATTTATCAGCGCCGGCAGAATGAACTTCTTGCCGTTAAAGAAAGCACCGACTGCGACTTCGACGCCTGAAACAAACTTTTGAATCTGAAAGCTGCGAATTTTGCGTCCCCAGCCTTTGCGATAGCGCTCTAAGATTGTGATAACGTCTTTGCCGTCCTCTTCCTGACCGACATAAGACAGCACTTTATCATTCTGCGCTTTGCCGCTGGGTTTAACCACGTAGCGCGCGGGAGTATTCTTGATAAACTGAATCGCACTGTCAAAATCCTGAAACTCCCATGACGGAATTTTAGTAAGACCCGCCGCCTTCATTTCTTCCGAGCCGAACTCCCGGTCAAATTCCAACTTGTCGGAGTATTTGGTGCCGCCCACGACCTTATGACCTTCTTTGCGAAGGCGCTCGCAGATATCACCGAAATCAGAATCATCAAAGATGATCGCATCCGCCCAGGATTTGTGCTCTTCCCAGTTATCGACTTTTTCGACAAAGCCGTCGCCGACTTCCTTTTCGGTTTTAGAAAGTACGGTGTATTTGACCTCGTGGCCTTCCTTGATGATTTGGGAGGCCAGAGCATGAAGTGAGGACCATCGGGTGACGAATAGAAATTTCATCCCCGTATTGTAAAACGATTCCAGATAAAGAGAACGCCCTGAGATGCCTGTTTCTTAACACCAGCTACAGACGATACACAAAATCAATAGTCTGCATGGTGCGGTTTTCGCTGTAACCAAGCTCCAGCACCACCGACCATAGATCGCTGATTTCCCAGTTGGTTCCGACGACACCGTTCCAGCGGTCTGTGGCATGTTCGTGTATGCTGTACTGAACATTCACGTCATGTCCAATCGGTGATGAAGCCATCGGCAAAGAAAAGGTACCGGTCAGGTCCGCATGGGAGTCCAGATAGTTTCCGCCAACATAAAATCCAAACTTTCCACTGCGCGGAGTTTGCAGATTGTAGCCAATTCGCGGAATCATATTCAGCGAGTACGAATTTGAAGTGGAGACATTGGTATCGGTCACCACATAAGTTACGGGCATCGCAAAGAAAAAGTTGTGATACCCCCCCGCCAACAGGAATCCGATGCCATAATTCACGCCAGTATATTTCATGGGAGCCTTAGCCGAAATGTATCCCTGACAAAAACTTGGCATCCCGGCGCAGATCGCGGGATCAAAATCGTCAAAAAACTCTTTCGCACTAATGCCAACATTGACGCTCCCTGTGCCCTGCACGGTTCCGATCAAACCAAACACATTGAAAAATGGCAGTACCCAGGCATCAGCCTTTAACTGCCAGGTGCTATTTTGCACGGTCGAGCCATCCAAGCTCACGAAGTCAATATCGCGCAAAGGTTTGTTGGGATCAAATGCCACATGCAGGTCACTGAGCTCCACTCCTTGAGAAAGCGTCGTCAAAATTAAGCTCACCCCATAAGGTCGCGGCAGGTGTATTCCCCGGTCCGTGGCTTTTTGTGCTAAGAACGGCAGTGACCACTCCCATTTTTCTTTATTGGGAGGATAGTCCTTATGGAATTCAGGATACGGTTTACCACGAAGCTGTTCTGCGTTTCCCGGCAAGGTTTCGACACCCTCAGCCCCTTGAGCCCACAGCGGTAAAAGAATGAATATCAGAACGAGTCTTTTTAATAAAAGCATATCTCAGTGTCAAAGTTCGACCGGCAACCGACAAGTTACCTGCGAGCAACCTCGCAATGTGCTTTCACAAGCAAAGCCTTAAAATTTTTGCTCAGGTTTGAAATCACAATAAAGTGAACCATCATGATCGTTTTCATTTTGCTCATTCTCACAACTTTGGGTGCCTCCATTCAGCCCACGAATGGAGAAGATCTGCGCAAAGAAATCGCCAATCCCACAGCCGCGATTCAATTACTGTCCTTTGATTTTGCAAGTCACCAAAACTCCGGTCCCTATAACCGCTCTGAAGATGTTTTGGATACGCATCCCCGTTATTTCACCAAGGGTGAAAACTGGAATCTGGTTCATCACTTCGACATTCCTTTGGTACTAAAACCCGACGACGTCGATAACAATGATCACTTCGGTTTAGGCAATGCCGCTTATCGCATGTATGTCAGTCCCTCCAAATACAAGGACTGGGCATGGGGCATGGGTCCAGCGATCAGAGCTTCCACCGGCGCCACTGAAATATTTAATAACAACAGTACGGCTGCTGGAATCGCAGTTTCTGTTGTCTATCAACCCGTGATTTTTTCCATGGGCGGAGAGTTAGTTCAACTGTGGTCTGATCGGGTAAATGAAACCAGAGTGCATCCGATTGTTGAAACGCACTTGGGAGCAAAAACAACTCTGGGATTTTTAGACACCATCACCGTTGATTGGCGCGCACCTGAAGGTCAGCGCTTCACCGTTCCGATGGGTATGGAAATTCGTCAGCTATTTCGCAGTGAACTGGATACTCCCGTTTCCGTAAGTTTTGGAGTCTTCGGTGACACCACCCGCCCTGACAATACCTCCGACTGGCATTGGCGTCTGCGTTTGAACATTGTGAACTCCAAATAGAGCCGAAGCGAATCATTCTATAATTCAAATACGAATCTCTTAAAACCCGCATCTATGGCTAGTTTCAAGCCCTTCGGTCTTGGATAAAAGACGAGACCTTTCCGGGATCTTCAACAAATTTATTATAAATCTGCAAAGTTCTTTACACTGTATCCTGACAAGGAGAACAGATGCTTTTAATTAAAAACACTGCAAGTATTGGTCTTTTGCTTACCCTTACCGCTTGCGCGGGTTTACCTACAAAAAGCAAACAAGAAGTTAAAAGCATCCCTGTTCCTGTCTCTGCAAATGATCCTTTAAATGTTCGCGCACAAGCGGACTATCAATTCATCGTTGGTGAAATGTACAGCCGTGAAGGCAAGTCCACTCGCGCGATCAAAGAATTTGAAAAGGTCGCGACCCTGGATACAAACTCCTCGACAGTGCATATGCGACTGGCGGCGGAGTATTTGAAAGTCGATAAGCTTTCTGAAGCGATTCGTCATGCGGAAATCGGCGTACAAAAAGATCCAAACAGCATCGATCCCCATTTGGTATTGGCTCGCCTCTACACGGCAGACAAGACCCATGATAAAGCGATTGCAGAATACAACGCCGTTCTTCGTATAAATCCAAAAAATAGCGAAGCACCGATTCTGATCGGCGCGCTTTACTCTGATAAAAGAGACTATAAAAAAGCTGAACAGCAGTATCTGTCGTTGTTAAAACAACCAGGCTTGGAACGCCCGGAAGAGGTTCACTATTACATCGGACTTATGCACTTGGATCAAAAGGGATCTGACAATCAAGCAGCCGCAGAAAAAGCCATCAAAAAGGCGCTGCAAATCAAACCTAATTACGAAGAAGCCGTGCTGACTTTGGCGAACCTGTATTCCCTGCAAAATGAACGAAGCAAAGCCTTTGCGGTATGCCATCAATTCCAAAAACAAAATGGCTTTCACGCTAAGGTCGCCGAGCTTTTAGCGCAAATGTATATCGAAGACAAAAACAACAAAAAAGCCTACGAACAATTCGATTTGATTGTTGCCAACAGCTATCCGTCACAGCAAATGCTGATGAAAATGGCTTTGATCCTGGTTGAGCAAAAGCAGTACAACGAGGCTATTGCCAGATTGAACGACATCATCAACCAGTATCCTAAAGCCGATACGGCCCGTTACTATTTGGCTGCAGTTCATGAAGAAACCGGCGACGCTAAAAACGCTATTCGCAACTACATGCTGGTGCCAGCAAGTAGCGAACACTTTAGTGAGTCTGTCGTTCATGCGGCTTATTTGTTAAAAGGAATGGGCAAGATCAATCAAGCCTTAAACGTCACTGAAAAAGGATTGAAAGCAAACGCAGACAAGCCGCAAGTTTATACTATGCACGCTTCACTGCTGGATGCGAAAGCCGACTACTTGGGTGCTGCCCGTGTTTTGGAACAAGGCTTAACGAAGTACTCCAAAAATGTGGAAATGATTTTCCGTCACGCCTTGGTTTTGGATCGTCTGGGTAAAAAAGACGACATGATCGCGCAGATGAAGAAGGTTTTGGAATTGGAACCAGATCACGTGCAAAGCATGAATTACCTGGCGTTTTCTTTGGCCGAACTGAACCGCAACTTGCCAGAGGCAGAAAAACTCGCACGCCGTGCTTTGGAACTAAATCCCAAAGATGGATATGTGCTGGACACTTTGGGTTGGGTTTTGTTTAAGCAAGGCAAAGTGGCTGATTCCATCAAAGTCCTTGAGCAAGCTCATCAGTATCAGGCATCCGCAGCGATTATCGCGGAACACTTGGCTGATGCCTATGCCACAGGATCACAAACAGATAAAGCCAATGCGATGTACGCTAAAGCTGCTGGACTTACCAAGGATCAAAAGCGCGCCAATCAGCTTAGAAGCAAAATCCAAAAAGTGGTTGTAAACTTAAGACAATCTGACCGGGCCCTTTAGGTCCGGTTGGAACTCCGCACTCAATAGAACAATATAATGCGGAATCACTTTGATCCGGAATAAATTCCTGCTAGCATTTTTATCTATGTGGAATGCCAAATTTAAAAAACTAGTGATCTATTCGACAATTTTGTGCCTGCAACCCATGCTAAGCCCGGGCTCTTTGGCTCTGGCAAAAAGAAAATCCCCGCCGAAAGCGTACAGCTTTATCGCCGAGGGCGGCAAAGCCTCCCAAGGGGAATGCGATGGCGAGCGCAAGATCCCACGCAAACTAAAACGCCTCAAAGAATACTCAAAAGCTGGATCTTACATGGGTTCGGAACTGCAAACTCCGGAAATCAAGGGAAAGGCAGACGAGGAAATGTGGAAGCATTTCTTTAGAGCAAAACCTGCCTGCAATACAGTGTTGGCAAAGACTCCATCTTCAATCAAAGAAGAAACTTTGAAGGAACCAAAAACCGAACTTCCACCGGAAGAGTCTGTTGAATCAGAAAATGACAACGAAGACGGTGAAAGCGAAGGAAATGCACCAAACAATGGTGCAGAAACTGAATCTGGTGCTGACTCCAGCACCGCTCCAGATCCAGAATAGTTTTTTTACTGAGGTCCCGGGACCGGGACCTTCACCACCGGGTACTCTTCGGTATAGAACTCACCGTTCACACCAAAATAAGTGACCTTTCTTTTTTCAAAATCCACGTCATAGCTGATCACCCCTGCGTTCCAGGCAGCTTGTAAAAACTCCGGAAAAGAACTGTTCCCTGCCTGATCGGTTCTTAAGGCTTCCACTAACGCCGCCTGATTGAACTCCGGAACCTGAAACTGTCCTTTTACCAGGGGCTCCCCTTGCTGAACGACGCTGCCTTCTTTCATAACATATACAGACTGACAGGAAGGTAACGCCCAACGGTTTTCAATTACACCCGCCTGACGTAACACTTCAGCTAAAACTGGAAAGCCGCCCACTTTAGGACGAACAGAAAAAGCATGCTTTTGAGCCGAGACAAGTTTCTCAATAAGTGGACTCATTTTTTAAACTCCCTTGGTAATTCAGTATTAGAATGTCTTGCCCCAGGCTTAATGACAATTCACAATCAAAAAATGATGAAGAGCATTGCAGAACAACTTACCGAACGATTCTTTCGCTATCTGGCTGTCTCCTCGCAAAGTGATGACAGTATCGCCGCATTACCCAGCACACCTGGCCAACAAAAAATGGCAGAGCTTTTGGCTCAAGAACTACGTGCTATGGGATTGCAAAGTATTGTTATCGATCAAAATGCCACAGTAACGGCACTAAAACCGGGTACAAAAAAAGGTGGCCCGCGCATTGGTTTCATTACCCATATCGACACCGTGGACGTGGGACTAAGCCCTGACATTCATCCGCAAATTCTAAAATTCACTGGTGAAGATGTTTGTCTGAATAAAAAAGAAAACATTTGGCTGCGCACTTCTGAGCATCCCGAAATTCTGAAGTATAAGGGACAAGACATCATATTCAGTGACGGAACAAGTGTACTAGGAGCTGACAATAAAGCGGCGGTTGCCGTCGTGATGACATTACTTGCGAACCTTACTTCCGAACAAGAGTACGGAGACATCATCGTGGCCTTTGTCCCCGACGAGGAAATCGGACTATTGGGTGCAAAAGCCATGGACCTTGCGCGTTTTGATGTGGACTTTGCTTACACCATTGATTGCTGCGAGTTGGGCGAAGTGGTTTATGAAAACTTCAACGCGGCCACCGCTGATATAACTTTCACCGGAGTGACCGCTCATCCGATGTCGGCAAAAGGAGTTTTGGTAAATCCGATTCTGATGGCTCAGGACTTTATCAGTTTGTTTGATCGCAAAGAGACTCCAGAAAACACTGCGGGTCGTGAAGGTTATATCTGGTTTAACGGCATGACCGCGAGCCAGCAGGAAGCGAAGCTCACCGCCTCGATTCGCGATTTTGATTTAAACAGTTTTGCCGCCCGTAAAAAGAAATTTGCAGACGCTACGACCGCTATTCGCAGCAAGTACCCGACCGCTTCCATCGAGTGCAAAATCACAGATACTTATTCCAACATCAGCAGTGCTTTAGGTGAAGATCGTCGTGCGATTGATTTGATCTTTGCAGGGCTTAAGGAAATCGGTGTTGAACCAAAAGTAATTCCTATGCGTGGGGGTACCGATGGTGCCGCCCTTTCGGCTAAAGGAATTTTAACTCCGAACTTTTTCACAGGAGCTTTGAACTTTCATTCCAAGTACGAGTTTTTGCCAATTTACTCTTTTGTGAAGTCCTATGAACTGGCTGAAAGAATTTGTCTGCTGGCTGCCAAAAAGTAGAGCCCGTGGCTGATAACACAAGAGCGGCTTGGCATTTGTGACAGAATTTTGTTTGCGATATTCTTGTCGTAAACGAAAAGAGGTCACTTATGTTTGCCGCGAGATATGTTCCCGGTCAAAAAGAGCTATCGCTGACCGATGTACCAAAACCAAAACCGGGTCCCCAGGATGTCATTCTTAAAGTCCGTGCTGCAGGAATCTGCCACTCGGATCTGCACGTTTTGCATGGCGAAGTCCCCTACAAAGAATCCTTCACCATGGGACACGAAGCCTGCGGCGAAGTCGTGGAAACGGGATCGCAAGTTACAGAAAAATTCGCTCCCGGTGATTTGTACGCCGTGCATGGCCCGAATCCTTGCGGACATTGCAACTTCTGCCGCTCTGGTCACGACAATCTGTGCAACGATCCCAGCCGCACCTTTATTGGCTTGGGACAAGATGGTGCTTACGCCGAGTACATGAAAGTTCCGGCTCGCAACATCGTGAAAGTTCCCAAAGGCATCAGCCCCGAAGTAGCCGCAGTTGCCACCGACGCCGTCTTAACTCCCTACCACGCAATCAAAGCCATGGGTCAGGTTCAAATGGGCTCAAAGGTTATGATCATCGGACTTGGTGGCTTAGGTATGAACGGAATTCAAATCGCCCTGGCCTTAGGAGCAAACGTCACCGCCTGCGATCTAAAAGAACCAAACCTGGAAATGGCAAAATCATTCGGCGTGCAGACAGTGATCAATTCAAAAAACCTGTCCGTCCTAGAGCCACAATCATACGATGTGGTAATTGATTTCGTAGGATTAGAGGCCACATTCAAGGACGCCCAAAACTTCGTAAAACCCGGAGGCACGATTGTCCTTGTGGGACTGGGCTCGGCCACTGCACCCGTCACCACAGCCTCTGCCATCACCTATCAAATCCGCGTGCAAGGCACCTTCTGGGGAACGCATATTGAAATGGAAGAACTCTACGATTTAATCGCAGCCGGAAAAATCAAACCACAAGTGGAAACCGCCCCGTTAAAAGAAGTAAATCACTGGCTGCATGAATTGGCCGAAGGAAAAATAAAATCAAGAATGGCCCTGATACCGTAATCAGTTCTTTTTCTTGGCGATATTAAGAAAGTAAGCGTTTTCACTTTTCTTGGAGGCCCGGACTTTTTTGGCAGCAGCTTTCTTCCGGGGAGCTGCCTCTTTAGAAGTTTGCGCAGGGCCTTCCATCTTAATCGGCAACCCCAAAAGCGGATTCGCCCGAGAAATCTCGCGCATCATCTGCTTAATCTGATCCTCAAAATCCTCATTATCAGCAGGAATATAAAGCCAGTCCTTGTTAACCGGATGATTCTCCAAAAAAAGATACTTCAAAAAAAACGCATTCTGCGCCTTCTTAAGCACAGGAAAAATAGCCCCATTCCAAAGCTCAAACGGATAAGAAACTCCCTTGTGCTCATAAAGGCCACGCCGCTCAACCAAAATCAGCACCAGCTTCATATCAACATAGTAGGCCATGCCCCCATGCTTAGGCACACAATCAAACCCCGGCGGCAAAAGCTCTTCAACCCAAAGAAGATTATCCAGTACAGATTCCATACCCAATAAACTCCCCCGATTTCATTCTAAAAGCAAGAAGCGCAAAGCTTGAAGGAAACGACCGAATGACGACAACAAAGGGAGCGAGGAGAGCTGACTCGGGCTTGGCGAGCTTGGGACGGATGAGCAGCGACCTCCGTGGGCGCATGGATGCGCGCACCCGCGAAGCGGGCCACGGTGAGCCACGATGGCGTGTCGCAGATCAACCGTCCCAAGATCGACGAGACCGAGGCAGATCTCCTCGGTCCCTTATAACCCGTAATTAGTAGGAACCAGAAAGCCCAAAGAAAGGCTCAACACGAGTTTCGTTATCCAATTCACGTTGAACAACCCGAACCCCCAAAACAGTAGGAATAATCCTGAACAACTTAGATTCAAAGTTGAACTCCGCCCCGTAGCTGTTTAAAGGCGACGGATAAACCGCCGAAGTAATTTCTGTAGAATCAAAGAACAAGTTAACAAATACACGATTGATATAAATCCAGTTTGGAATATTCCAATCAGGATAAGAAACCGGGAACAAGTAATTCGCCGAAAGTTTCTTGTAGTCTGGCACATCTTTATAGCTATAACCCCGAGAGAATGCATAACCCAGCGAACCCAAGCCCGGCAAAAAGCGATAAGCCGTCGTGGAATCATTTTGATTCTGGTGGCTGTAAATAAATTGCAGACCGTCGTGTTTAAATAAGCCCGGCGTTTGCACTACACCCTGCTCGAACGTTCTGTAGCCGGAGAATGCCGAATCAGATGGTTGTTCCGCATTGTCGTAAGTGATCGCGTAACTAACCAACCAAGGAGCAATCAAAGACCTTGGCGTTTGATCCTGGGCAAACATCAAACTTAACTGACCACCCGTTTTATGGAAGTAGTTAGAGCCAGTCACTTCAACTTCGTTAAATTCATACTTATCAGCATCAGTGTATTCTGCATTACCAGATAAAAGAGCTGTGAAGTTATAGATGCCTTTTTTCTTAATGAACGGAACCAGCATAGTCAGGCCGACGTTGTTCTCGTTCCACTGAGTGATATCATTGGAATCAAGATTTGTGACCTTACGGTTACGGTCTTCCGCATTTAGCAGGAAAATCGGATACCATTTTTTAACCGCGAAACCCAGGCCTGCATAGCCCTGGCCTTCCTGCGCATCAGATCCGACGTTTGCACCCAGACTTAAAGTTCTTAGGTAGTTGTCAGATGTGATTCCAAGGTTAAAGCCCTTATCAATCAACAAGCCCCAGTTATTCGGAACCAACAAACGCTTGTCAAAATCGCCATAGTCTTCAGGTTTATACTTATCCGCATTTTTGGTGCGTAGCTCTTCCTGATCATTGAACGACTGCAAAGGGAAGCCATTGTAATTGTCAGACGGCGAATCGCCAAGATATTTGAAATCCACCAATTGGGAAGCTTCCATTGGTTTACAAGCTGACACCGCTGCTGTTTGCACCACGGAACCGTATGTATCCATATTACTATAGTAAAGTGTTTCGCCATCAGAAGACGGAGTATAAGCACCCAGTTTAGATTCAGTACAACGGCTGACGCCAGCTTGATTCAGACGGAAAATGTCGGTGGAGCCTTTGTACTGAGCTTCAAAGAAAAGATCGTTGTTTTTATCAACGTACATGCCGCTGATCATGTTACGGGAAGCTGGAATCAGAACCTTGCTGATCTTATGACCTTTCAAATCCACAGTGACCATGGATTTAGTTCCCGTTTTGGAATTTAGAATAACTACCGCGTTATCATCATCCAGGTAATTTGCTTCAGCCACTTTACCTTCCGGCAAAGTGAAGCTTTGCAGTTTCTTACCCGTAAGATCGAATTCAACAAGACTCCAGGTCTGATCTTGGTTGAACTCGATAGCGATGATCTTAGTTCCGGCAGCATTAAACTTAGGATTATAAATACGCTGTCCGCGTGCGATCGTGTTTTTTGAACCTGTATTCAAATCAAGAATTACCAGATCCGTTGAACCTTTGTGCGCATAACGGGAATCCGGAAGAAGTTCAGAATAAACCGCTTTACCGTTTCCGAAATAAATCCCTGAAGTTTCTTTAGCGAAAACAAGCTTTGCGATTCTTTCGCTTTCACCTTTGGTTTCCTTAATCACTTCAGAATTAGTGTCCAAAGTTTTTTTAACGTAGTAAACGCTATCGCCCACTTTTACCGGATTGATTTTGTCGCGGAAATCTTCAAATGCCAGCTTCTCAGGGGCGTCTTTGCTCCATTTTTTCTTAAGATCCGCCATGGTCTCATCATAGAAAGAGGCAAAGTCCTGACCTGTTACTCGCTCAAAGGAAGTGTAAAGTCTAAATGGATTCGGAAAGTTTGCGACATCGTAGATAATTTTTTGCCAAACATCCGCGCCATGCTTTTGAGTCGCATAAGAAACCAGGGCGTAACCGTACACATATTGATTCGGCAGCTGATTTCTATATGTACCATTCAGAAACTGATCGTAAGTGGGAATTTCTTCGCTGAGTACCAACGCTTTTAAACGCGCCAGGAATCGCGGTGAGCGACCACGGCCTGCATCGGTATACTTGGTTTCAGTCCAAACCGCGTCACCCTCGAAATACCAGGATGGCAAAGAAAGAAAGACTGCAACCTGCTCCCCTGCATCCCCCATGATATAGTAAAGACCTTTCACGGTTCTTTGATTGAAATAATCAAACTGATTTACGTGGCGGTATTCATGAATGGATAAAGTTTGAAACCATTCCGAAGTTCCAAGGGCCGGGAAATATAAGTTGGAAGCAAACCACTCACTGCGACGCGGGCTTAAAGTCACATAACCATTTGCCTGCGAATTTTCTGCACGAATGATCAAGGAAAACTGTTTGGGCTTTTCGATTCCGTAAGTCTGTCCCACCACGCGGGAGTAATGCTCTACCAGATTCGCGACGTAAACGGATTCGGCCTGAAAAATATCAGGATAGATAACCTGAACCACGTCATTGGAAATCGATTTCCATTTCAATGACGGCGCGTCCTGCTGCAAATCCAAATTTTGCGCTTGAGCGTGCAATCCACAACCAAGCAAAGCCATTAGCAATAAAATTTTCATTTAACTCCCCTTAACTTTCCAGAAGACGTTAAATGATTTGAAAGGTGAAATCACGAGCCCTGTCACTTGGCACCCAGCGCCAAACAACATTTTATGAGCTGTACGGCCAAGTTATTTGGATACCTGTTTTTTTAGCTCTAACAGACTACCTTGATTCACCGTGACTGCGCCGCGCCGCGGGCGATCCAGATCCTGGATCAAAGCGATGACCAATGAAAATAGAAATGCCAAAGCAAGAATTCCATACCTGTGAGAGGTGCCCGTGGAACCATTCATAAAACCCAGGAAAAAGACACCGAAGACGGCTACGAAAATGATAATAAAATAAATCAGCTCGGGAACGGTGTTGTTCAGAACAAAATCCCACTGGGCACTTAAGTCGATGACTTCATTCAGCGCCGTCACAAATGATGGCGACAGCGGTGTGATCTTAACGTTGGCTGCGGCAACAGTTTCATTCCAGATCAGACTTTGCAGCCGGGCTGTTTCCTGACCCACCCGACGGTTCTCCTCTGCCGTTGAATAGTCGTCTAAAACCTTTAAGCGAACGTCGATGTATTCCTTGAAGTAGGTTTTAATATTCTGCGCGTGGGGAGCCGGCAAAAAATCTGTTCTTAAATAAGCGGTGCCGATGGCGTTGGCTTCAGAGAGCACCAGCTTCTGGCGATCCTCAAAGCGAGACACCGACATTGAAAAGGTAAATCCTAAAAGCAAGGCCAACAGCCCTAGAATAGATGTAGGCAGAACTGCATAGTTCGCATCTGGATTGCCAAATTTACGGCCGAATTTTGTGCCGATAAATACTGCAATCATTAATAGAGCGACCATGATGAGGATAGAGACCCAGAGACGTATTTCGTACACTAGCAACCCCGATGTTCTTTGTTTTTAGAATATCGGGGTTCATAAGGCAGGGGCAAGCCACTCGGAATGTGGCTGCTGATTCACAATCTAGCGCGCAAAGATATGCTTAAGCTGACCTTGGAAAGCTGGTACCTGGAAGAAACCACAGTGCCCACCAAATGGTAAAATCAAGGCGCGGGAACCAAACTGTTTTTGCATCCACGCAATATCGGAAGGCTTCGAGAACAAGTCATCCACCGTCGTCACCAGGTAAAGGGAGTCGTTCGCACGGATGGAATCAGCAAAGCGGAAGATACTCGAATCAAAGTTCAATTGCTCAACTGTATAGTCGTTTCCGTGTCTGATTTTCAGATTCGGAAGCAGGAACTGATTCATGTACTGGGAAAACGAAATTTTCGCGATTTCAGCATTGCGTGCATTGCGTTTGTATTTGGTCGCGGGAATTTTAAGAATTCCTGAATCATGAACCTGTTGAGTTGAGAAAATCAACCCACCGAGGCTGTCATGAAATTCGTTTCCAATAAGATAAGACATCTCTTTGTCTGTGAAACGCTCTTGCTTAAAGATCTTATCCATCTGCATTGGGTCACGCAGACTGACCTTCCCGCTGGTCACCGCCGTCGTTACACGCTGAACTTTGAAGGACACATTCTGACGCTCGTTTGCTGTCATCTGATTTTTCACATCAGCCAACGCATCAAGCTTTTCCACCGCATACAAAAGATTTGCTGGCGGATTGATGATTAAAACTTTCTTAAAGCCAAAGTCACGGGTTTGCTGGTCGATCTCGTTAACGAAAAGACTTTGCAAGCCGCCCAATGAGTAACCCACCAATGAGAAATTCTGGGGTTGAACACCGTAATCAGTACGCAAAGCCTTGTTAACTTTTTTCAAAGCTCCGTATAGATCCGTCGCATCGCGAGGCGTGAATCCTGGAAGCCCACTCTTACTTCCCGCCACCGCAAATCGCCACGAGAAAGGATTATCCACTGTCACTACATGGTAGCCCATTTTAAACAATTGCTCGGCCAAAAGCAGAACCCCTGCCGATTCAGATGTCCCACCTGTTCCTGGAATCAAGAACACCAGGGGTGCCTTTTTTTCAGCACGCAGACGGAAACTGTAATTAAAATCCACCGCCCGCTCCATTAAAGGAACTGACTTTCTGGACGGTAGCAAAGTGACAGTGCCACGATTAAAAGCGTTGCTGCTTTCTGCAGTCACCAAAGTTGAAGTGATTGTCGCTGCAAATGGATTTTTTAAAAAATCAGGAATTTGACCGGCAAAAACGTTGAAAGAAATCAGGGTAACCAAAACGAACGAAACAAAAGACATAGAACTTTCCTAAATAGAGCACAAGGCTCGCTCTGTCTTAGGGAAGTTTACTTAAATAGGCAAGAGTTTGATATTTAGGGATTTAAAGTAGCGAGCTGTTTGGTTTCAATTTGGCACTAAGGAAGCAGTGTCTCATGAAACTCTTTATAAGAAATATCGCCTTTTCCGTCTTTATTAACGCGGTCGAACTCAAGATCCAGACGGTTATAGAGTTCATCGATAGTGATAAAACCATCTCCGTTCACATCCGCCCCTTTGCAAATTCGCTCCGCAAGAATTGCAGGACAAAGCTTCTTGGCGGGAAGTTTTCCGGTATCCCCCGCATCGATCTGGCTATAGCGGTTCTGAAAATACATCTTCAGTTCATTTCGGGAGATCGATTTGGAGTCATCGAGATCAGCAGTTTTGATCGAATTAATTATGTAGCGCGACGATGGCCCTTTAGAACTGCATCCTATTAACAACACAAACACCGCTATAACAGAGACAAATCCCACGTGAACTCCTTTAGTTCATTCCCAGTGAGAGCGCCTCTTTTGTCACGTGAAAATGCTGAATCCAGGCCTGTGGTTTGGAAACACCAGACCAGATTTCAAGTTAAAAATACTAAACTTTTACCCGGAACCAGCCGATAGGACAGGTACATTGCTCTCATTGTACGTTTATTCAGGAGTTGATGTATCAAAAAGAGACGAACTAACGACATCATAGTCGTTCTAATACTTATATGTGCCGTGGGCTTTATATTCTTTATGAAGGATATAGTCGCCAAAGACCAATGCGAAGAGCGCCGGGGTTGCTGGGACGAAGTTGAAAACGTCTGTCGCAAAGACGAACCCAATGCTCAGTACCTGTGCTCACGGAAAGCGGCCGAGTAACCACCCTTAGTGATAATGCCCTCCACTCCATGATGGAGGATCACTCGCGGGGAAGGAATCGTCGTTTTCCATATCTATTTCCTCTTCGCGATGATTATCCATGCTTTGTCGAGTTGCGGAAGTGGTTCGCTTATTTTGATCGGCAAGAATTTTTCTGACCACGACAGCTGTTGCCACTGCGGCGGCTGAAAATAAAATCAAATTTTTGAATCTCATTTCTTCCTCCACCATTCACAAATTTAAAAACGAATTGCCCATTCTGATTTTAATGGAGTCATCTGAAGTTTTGATCGTACTGTGTCTGAAAACAAGATCGCACTCCATACTAAAACAATTATCTAATTCACGTTCTTGCTCCAATTTGTGATTTGAGGTCACTTATCAAGATATTTTGATAAGGACCACTGGATGTTCCCACTCATTGAACCGAAGAGTTCCCTATGCACGTTTTGAATCCGGCACTCTTTATTAGGAACCAGGCGACGAGGCTACTCAGATATCTGAGTGTTCTGCTATATTTGTCGCTTGCTTCTTGCAGTATTGAGCTGAACATCTGGCAGGACTCTACTTCTGTCCTATCAGGTAAAGTGCACATGCCCGGAATCACTTCGTCTGCCACCTGTCTGGCTGGCGACAAAATCGTTCACCTGCACAAGCTAAATCTCAATGGCACCGTTGATGAGACACCGATAGCATCTGTACCGTTAGATGCTTCTTATGAATTTAGTTTTCCAAAAATTGCACCCGCTACGGCGACTGAAAAGTATATTTTAAAATCAGAAGCCTGTGGAAAAAAATTAAGTCGCCCCGTAACAGGCTTGGGTCAGCAGGATATTACTTACGTGTCGAGTTTGGTTGGACTTATTCCCTATGTGCAACTACCGGGGATCAAAACTCTGCATGATTTCAGCAATCAGCAGATCGAGGATTTGATTTCCACTGTGGCAGCGGCACCATCTGCCAGCTCATCTGAATCCATCTCAGAAGTTTATGACAGTCTGGTTGCTGCTGGCGGAACGGCCCAACGCAACCAACTGGTTGCAGATTTAAATCTAAACGCCATCACGGATCTGGTTTCTCAGGTACCTCCTTATATAGAAACCCTGACCACGCCACCCGCTTACAATGAAATGAGTGCCGCAGCTCACACAGTCGTGGCTGCCCACTGGTATGGAAGTTACGATCCCGCGTATGAGTGGATATTAAATGGCGTCTCGGTGGGAAATGCCTCCTCTTATACATTTACTCCCGGAAAAAACGCCCAGGGCATCAGCAACTTAACTTTAAAAATCGGAACGGATGACGGTGGTGGCCTGATTGCTACCACTGATGCAGTTTTAGAACACCAGCTTACTTTCAATATTCTAAACACCTTCCCAGCTCTGGCTCCGGCAATCACTCTTACCTCTCCTTCTGTCACAAATTCACTGGCGGCAGTTTTAAGTGTCAATACCGGGGCTTCATTAATTAACTGCGAAACCTTTTCATCGTTTGCGATTTCAGAAAGTGCGGTTTCGGCAACCGTTTCCCCGAGTGCATTTTCAGAAGCCTGCACCACGGACACAGCACAGACAGCGAACTATAATCTTTCCCCGGGCGATGGCAGCAAAACCATTTATGTGTGGTCCAAGGATGCAGCAGGAAATATTTCTACTTTAGCCACATCAGCGGCAGTAACACTGGATATGACGGCACCCTCTGTGAGTCTGTCGGGTGTTCCGACTGTCATTTCAGGTGGCACAGCGATGAGCCTAACGTTTTCAGCTTCAGATGCGACTTCGGGTGTGGCTGCTATAAAACTTCAATATTCTGCTGACGGTGTTGCGTTCACAGATGTCGCCACGTTAACAGCGGCAAGCTCGCCTTTTACGGGCTACACGCCTTCTGCGTCAGGTTATCTAAGACTGCATGCCGTGGATGTCGCTGGAAATCCAAACAACACGACGCCCGTCGCTTTTACTTATGACAACAGCCCCCCAGCAGCACCCGTTGTGACATTGACGACGGCGGCCATCACCAATAATCCAGTGGTGGGTATGTCACTTGCAAATTGTACCGACACGGCCATGGTTCTAATTACTGAAACTGTTGGCGCCCCGTCAGCAGCCAGCACTTCGTGGGTTGCTTGTGCCACACCGCTTGTTTATAATCACACCATCACGGGTGAAAGCACGCACACGATTTATGTTTGGGCTAAAGACTCTGCGGGAAATATTTCCTTATCTGCGGGATCCACGTCGGTCATTTTGGATGTCACTCCGCCGACGCTTGCCTGGACGGCACCGACCACAGATTTACGTGTCAGCACTACAGCCACAGTCACCTGGCGAACAACTGACATACACACCTCCACGTCACAAAATTCACTTCTTGAATACAGCGATGATGCGGGGGCTACGTGGTCTGTCCTTTCCACTCAAGCTATGCCGGCCACCAGTGCGAGCAATTATGTTTTTAACTATTCCTGGTCCACTCCGGCTACTTTAAAAACAGCTAAACTTCGTGCCACCAGTACGGATTCTGCAGGAAACCAGGCCTCGATCGTAAAAGATCTAATTATCGAAAGTGAACGCCCGGTCATTGACACATTCACTTTGGCCGATGGTGCAACTATTGTCGGTATTTCCTCCGTGAATGCCACGCTGGGGGTTACGCCCTCCACTTCGGTGACTTCCTGGATGCGCTTTGCGGAAACTGATTTTGATGTGAACACCGACAACAACACCGGCTGGGTTCCATTTTCTGCGACAGGCATGAGTTACGTGCTAAGTTCCTCTCCGGGAAATCACACGGTCTATGCCCAGGTGAAGAATAATGCAGGGATTATGTCCCTGACCAAAACCTACACCGTCCGTTTAGAACTGGGCACCCCGCCAATTATCAAAGTCACTTCGCCTTCGGGTTCCGGCACTTACTTACCGACGCAAGTGATGCCTATCACCTGGAACTGTGCAAGTTCCGATGCGGGTATTAATCTCGCAAGCTCACCAATTTCCATTATTCAGTACACGATCGATGACGGTATCAGCTATTTCAAAATTACTGACAGCACTGAATCTTCCCTGGCTGCTTCAGGAACTTATAACTGGACAATTCCCGCAACCACTCCTCAAGGTCAGGCCATTACTGCCAACACCCCGATCCGAGTTTTGGTGGCGTGTAAAACCGAAGGTGGTGTGATCACCACAGCACTTTCGGCAATCCAAAATTCCAGTTGGCAGGTATTGGTCGGTGACCCGGGTAATTTGGAATATGGTGTTCACATTAGTGCAGCCGATATTTCCAGTTCCAACGGTGTGTTCGCAGACGGCAATTCCAATTTATATTACGGCTCCCGTCTGCGCCATGCGATCATGAAGATGGACCGCCAAACCGGTATCGTCAGCGAATGGCTGGGCAGTATGAGTATGGAAGGATGCCCGACCAGCTCAGTTGCACAATTCACAGTGCCGCGAATTATTGATATCACAGGTGGCGAGATGACGATTGTGTCTGCTCCGTGCAGCACCATCACACGCATCAAGATCAGCGATAAGAGCATTGTATGGAACCGGACAATTCCACAGTTAAACGGTGACGAGCGCACTCAGATTTCCAATCCCGTTTACGACGCTTACATTAAATCAGGCTATTACTACTTCCCGTCTTATCACACTGGTTTGGTGCGCGTGAAGGCGTACTACGAAGTGGATTTAAACAATGTCACTAGTATTCCAAAACTGGTGATTGGATCGCAGGCAGATTGTACCGGTGCCGCGCCATCCATAGGTGACGTGGGCGATGCGATCGGCTTGACGTGTCTTCAAGACTATAATGGTTGGATCGCCGTAATGCCTGATCGCAGTAAAGCCTATATCTATCACCGTACTGGCGTCAGTGCGACGAATCGTTTTAGCCTGGATTACAACTCCGGTACGGACAAATGGGTCGTATCTTCAACCACTGCCAGCGTCAGCAATCCGTGCTCGCGTGTGATGTATGTGGGCACCGACACGAGCAAATATTTCTGTATGCAGAACGTGCGCAGTGGTAATCGTGTGGCCTATGTCGATACCAGCACAGGAAACTACGGCGGCACTTATGTCGCTCTGGGCTCCTATGTGATCACCGACTTCCAGGCAACGCTCGGCTCCTCCAGCAACTCCGTCTATGTGGTTTCTCGTGATACGAATGAATTGTTCGAGGTGAAATATAATACCGACTGGAATGCGAACAAAATCGGGGGTTCCCCTTTCCTGACTTACGGAAATGGCACGGATCCAACTTTGGTGGCGTTTACTTCCATCGCCGGACTTGCTTATGATTCCACCAATAAGTACTTATACACTCGCGGTGTTCGCCACTTACGCCGTATGAAAGTCGACACCACGACGACGCCGGGAACACCGTTTATTTCCCGCATCGACACGGCTTATCCAAGCTCTATCAGTGGTTTACTGAATACCTATGGCGCGCTGATTCTGAATAATACCGGCAGTAAAATTCTTATGAACACCGGCTCCACCTCGGGTTATAAATGGGAAGGTGTGAACCTTTCCCCTGCTCTGTGGCCGGAAGGCAGCAACTCAAATCTAAGCAGTTTATTTGACATGCACACGGGAACCAGCGGCACTGTGCCTACATTAGGTACATCATTCAATCGAAGCTCCAATTTAATTTGGGATTGGGGTTCAACAGCAACTTACATGGCTGATGATAACTTCTATTTCGCAGGTTACAGCACAAACGCCTATACACAAAACCTTGCGATCTATCGTTCCCTGGCTTCAACCAGTACGAACGGGATCGTAGCGATCGCTGGTAAAACCGGTGCAGCGGGTGCCACGGCTTTCACAGATGGCGCAACAGCATTAGGAGTCGGCTTTTCGCGAATTTACGGAATGCAGGAAGACGCAACCGGCGAGTTGATGGTGTTTGATGAAGGCCGTGTGCTGCAAATCACAGCCAAAGCTAATCCGGCTTCACCAAAAATTTATCTGCTTCATGACCTGACCACCTTCACGAATTACCCGACCGGAAAAACGTGGATCGATGCGGTCCATGATAATGCCACTGGCTGGAGCTACTTCCTGGCAAACGATGCGACGGCCGAGGTTACGGAAGTTTACGCGGCCCACGACACGGCAAAAACCTTTGTGCAGATTTCAACGGCCGGTCTGGATCTTCCAGGTGTGAAACCCGGTAACCGCGGTAAGGCTTTCTATTTGAAAGTTACGCCCCTGGGGCTTTTGATGCAAGACGCTTATAAGCGCCGAATCCTGACCACTCCATTGATGCCATAAAAAAAGGAGGACTTTTGGTCCTCCTTTAAGTTTCCCACCGTCTTATTGAACGATTAGTATTCGTTCAATTTCGGAAATAAGTTTGTATCAGCTAGGTCCACGAAACGGTAACCCTGGTTTTCCAGCTTCGTCATCAAACGATCCAGGCTGGAAGCCGTGTTCATGTGAATGTCATGCATCAACAACACACCACCGTTAGTTTGACCAACCACGTGGTTCACGTAGCCGGCATAGTCAGAGCGCAAGCTTGCTGGAGCCTGACAAGTTCTGTTGGAAGCATCAGATACGCTGCCTGTGTTTGCGAATGCCCAGTCACAAGTATCGATATTCCAGCCAACGATGTTGTAACCCAAAGAGTTTGCGTATTCGTTTGCTGCACAAGTGGAGTTACCATATGGGTAGCGAAGATAGTTCGGCGTAGTGAACTGGCGCAAAAGTTTATCTGTTTGGTAGATCTGGTTTTTAGCATCTACCACAGACAGCTTATGGAAGTTTGGATGATTGTAAGAGTGATTCGCAATGTGGTGACCTTCGTCAAGGATACGACGGATCAATGCTTCGTTGCCTGCAACTTTACCACCCAGGATAAAGAACGTGGCCTTAGCGCCATGTTTTTTAAGAGTGTTCAGGATGATTGGAGTGGTTTTTGGATTTGGGCCGTCATCAAACGTCAATGCGATCGTGCCGCGAGTTACTTTGTCTGGCACTCTGATACCGTATTTGCAGGTATCAACGCTTGTCCATTGGGACATTTCAATACGTCTTTGGATAGACTCTTGCTCCTGGCGCAGGATCAATTCCTGATCAGAGGGAACCGGACCCAATAGAGCTGTCACGTCAACATCTGACTGAGCAAATGCCGTATTAAAAGAAAGAACCGCAAAAGACAACGCGAGCAAACGTTTCATAAAGCCTCCAAGAAATATGAAATACGCAATATGGCGGCAATCTACCTGAAACAGAGGGAAATCTCAAAAAATCGGGCCACTGTCTAAAGTTTGATCATCCCTTTTTACACTGAAGGCACTAATTTGCCCAAGGTATCTACACTTCATAGGGGGAACCTGTTAACAATGAGTTCTATGTCAGCACCTAAAAAGATCCCAAAGAAATATCAACCAAAAGGATTCGAAATTCTGCACGATGATTTGGATATCATCGTGGGTAACAAATCCCCGGGCATTCTGACGGTCGCTGCCAAATGGGAACGTGAAAACACGGTTCATGGCCTCTTGAACCAATTCGTCCGCAAGGGCAATCCCCGCTCGAACAAAGTAGTCCACGTGGTTCACCGCCTGGATCAGGCTACTTCGGGAGTTTTGGTTTTCGCTAAAACTGAAGAGGTCATGAACAAGCTTAAGGACAACTGGAAGTCCTTTAACAAAACTTACTATGCGATTGTTCATGGAAAGCTTGAGAAAAAATCCGGCACTATTCAAAGTTACTTAAGCGAGGACGAAGATTACGTCGTTCACTCCAGCCAAAATTCTGAAGAAGGCAAGCTTGCCATTACTGAGTACACGGTTTTAAAAGAAATCGACAAATTCAGCCTTTTAAAAATCAATCTTTTGACGGGTAAGAAAAATCAGATTCGCGTGCACTTATCTGAACAAGGACACGCTATCGTGGGCGATACAAAGTACGGCAGACCCCAGTCACCGTTTAAAAACCTGTTCTTGCACTCTGCAGAGCTTGAAATCAATCACCCGCACAGCGGGAAAAGAATTAGCTTTAAAGCCCGCGTTCCCGCGTATTTTAAAAACCTGATCGAATTTGAATACTAAATCTGTACGTCAGAAACCTGCCACAGGCTGACAAAGTCTTTTAGATTTCTGTTAACGCGTGCGATGATATCTTCGGCCGTATTTTCCTTGGTGGCATAAGTGCTATGCGCGTCGCTAACTAAAGTCACTCCGTAACCCAACTCACAGGCTTTCAAGCACGTGGCTTCGACACTTGTTTCTGAGGGCGTTCCCGCCACGATGAGCTTATGGATGCCTCTGCCTTTTAAGGCCTGATGCAGTTCTGTCCCTGTGAACGGATCAGGAAGAGATTTTTGGACGATCAAATCACCACTGATTATTTCAATTTCCGGATGCAACAACCAGCCTTCAGTGCGGGTTTCATCCGCCTCCCCGGCTTGTCCATTATTCTGCACAAAAATAACCTGAGTTCCCGAAGCCCGGGCCAGGCGCAGAAGTTTTAGGATATTATCAAGAAAGTCATCGGCTTGGTGCACAGGAGTAAAGGGAGCAAACATTTTGGCCTGGACGTCGATAAGTAATAAAGCGGTATTTAAATTCATACACTCATATTATCTCAAACAGACTCTTTAGGCCACAGCTTGGTCCAATCCCCTTACAAAAACTTGCTAAGCTCGCCTTTTACTTTCAAAATAAAGCGATGCTGGAACTGAATCGAAAGAATATAATTCTTGGCGCCGTCGTGATTGCGACTTTCCTGCATTGGAATGGGCGTCCTGTCGCTGTTCCTGAGGGCGTCCTGGTTAAGGACAACCCTTCCCAGGAATCCATCCCTGAAAATGAACGAAAAGCGATTATTACCGATGTTGGAATCGCTGAGCCGTTGGCGAATTATAAAATTCGCGCCCGAGTGCTTTCCACGAATCGCTATTGGTTTGATCCAGGGGCTGCAATTTCCCCGATTGATCTTGCCCTGGGTTGGGGGCCGATGTCGGATTCCCGGGTGTTGAATGAATTAAGCATCGGTCAGTCACTGCGCTACTATCACGTGAAATGGCGCAATCCCCCGATTCCTGAAAATGAAATACTACGCCATAGCGCAAACGTTCACATCATTCCTGCAAATACCATCGTTAAGGATCTTTTGTTTTCATTGCGCGAAGGAAACTTGATTGAACTCGATGGCCAGTTAGTCGTTTTCAGTGGTAAATCGGGCGGCGAATGGAAGAGTTCCCTCAGTCGCGATGACCGTGGCGCTGGAGCCTGCGAGTTAATGTATGTCACCTCTGTTAGAGTCTTGAATTAACATTTGTTCATCGTCAAATAACAAGTTATCCCCCTAAAGCAAGCGAGTTGAAAAGGCATTGAAAACCAAAAGTTTATTTTGGGTGGTTTTCTTGCTCTTTCCAGGGTTCTTGGTAAAACACCTCCACGTTATTACTTAATTCCTAATGGAGGATCTACACATGAAATCAGTTCTAGTATTGCTAGCTTCTTTGTCTCTTTCTTCTGCATTCGCAGCACCAAACGAAGATTTGACTCTTCCAGGTGAGCGTTGGATGTCTAAATTCACAGCTTTCGTTTGTGAAGACGGCAACACTCAAACAGCCTCTGTTCCAGCTGACTTCGCTGCTTACAATGTTCAATTGGCAACTGCGACGACAGACTACTCTTTGGACAACCTTTTGATCAAAGGTACGTTCTCTGAAGAAGGCTCTGTTTGCAAATACTCTGCATTGGTTCTTGCAGACAACGCTGCAAAAACAGCTCAATTGATTGATTCTCGCGCTTACGCAATCGAAGGCACTTCTGCTTGTGCTAACGGTAAAGCATTCCTTGATGCTTCTTTGAAATTCAACAACTACAAATACCTTCACGGTCGCGCAGCGATCTACGTTCCAGCTTCTGACGCTGCTCTTCAATGTGGCGCTGGTGCAACGACTGTAGGTTTGCACTTCCAGGTTACTGGTAAAATCCAACAATAATTTTCTCACGAAAATTGCTGGTCGAAAGAGCCGCTGATTCAAATCAGCGGCTTTTTTTATTTTCAGCCAACACTGGATCCGGGCCAGAGGGAAAATAACATTTTGCCTCCAAAACTTCCTTTCACGATGATGAGAAAAAAAAGGGGGTTGTTGTGAAAGCAATCATGTTACTGACATCTGCATTGTTCCTGACTGTTCCCGTTTTCGCCCAGGGAACCGAAGAATTTGATCACGCCCAGGATGATGGCGTCATCACCATCACGGAAGATTCCGTCTCCGTGCAGGAATCCTATAACTATAATTTTGGATTCGTGCGTAAGGGTAAAAGCGAAACCGCGCGATTCCGTATTCGCAACAACGGCAACTATCCCTTCTACATCAACGACATCGATACTTCCGGCAGAGCATTCAGCCACAAAGAAAACTGTGGCGGTGTTTTATGGCCGGGACAATCCTGCAGAGCCACGGTGAAATTCGCACCGAAACAAGTGGGCTCTTTCAGCGGCAGTCTGCATTTTGATTTGATCGGACGCTCTGATATCTGGGTGTACTTGCGCGGAATTGGCTACAACTACTAAGCTGAGTCACGCAAAGACGGCGGTTAAAAAATCTTTGCCGTCTTTGCGATTTCTTCAAATCAGAAGCATTTTCATCAAACCGTCTTCACATCGGTGTTGCTCATCGAGTCGAATTTACCGTTTCTTTGCACATCCGCAACTGACAGGGTTGCGCCATCTATAAAATTGCCCTTAGATATAAACAGGACATTTCATTTCTGAGGGTAACATGGAAAAAAATGGTTTGTTGAATCAGGAAATTGATTTGCACGGGGCAAAGATTCTGGTGGTCGACGATGTCAGTGATAACCGCATGCTTATTGATATGTACATGCGCCGAACACACTCCCAGATTTTGCAGGCGACGAACGGTCTGGAAGCAATCGAGATGACCGAAAAAAACAATCCCGATCTTATCCTTATGGACATTCAAATGCCGATCATGGATGGCTATGAATCGGTACGCCGCATCCGGGCTTCTGGTTATAAAAAACCCATCATTGCCCTGACCGCCCACTACATGAAGGAAGACTGCCAGATGTGCGTGGATGCTGGTTGTGACGACGTTCTGACCAAGCCTGCGCGCCGTAAGGAGCTTCTTAATAAGATTCAGGGGATTCTTACAACTTAAGTCCGGCACGCCGCCTTTACCAGACGTCCAGATAAGCCTGCATTTCTTAAGAAACACTCAGAAAAGTCCGATGTGACTCCATAGTTAAAGGAAACAAAAACTATGAAATCCATCATCTTCAGCTTCATTTTTTTGTTCTGGGCACAAGCTTATGCCCAAGATTCTTATCGCGCTATTCAGCCGATTGGCGCTATTCCCAAAGGCACTGATATTTCAGTTAAAGCGGTAAATCCTAAAAATGGATTCTTCAATCCCAGCAAGTTGAACAGTGCCAATCCAACAGACATTCAAACCATTCCCAATGACTCCTTGTTGTCTGTTAATTCCGTGAAAAGCAAAACCAAATCTGCGGATATGGATGTTCTAAAAAGTCTTGCCGACAACGACGAACTTGTCGTGAATAAGTCTGCGTTTTCTGCAAATGACCAAAGCTGCGTGACCAAAGGTACTTGTACGTTGTCGTCTGATACCGCGGTTTATCAATCCAGTAAGTTCAATTTCTTTGATTGGCTTCGTGATCTGTTTGGCATGGGTGAAACGAAATCATTGGTCACTCCGTCGATCGATGAAAAAACCAATCCAAAATCAGCATCGGCTGCAGTTTTGGCAGAAAAAGTGACCAACACGAATCGTACGCTAAACGGTCAAAATAACTCCTGCCTGGAACTTCCTTCAGAGCTTAAATATGATCGTCGCTTCCAATGTGGACTGGCTCAGGCTCTTGAAGCTCACAAGCTAAATAAAGCCACGGGTAAAGTTACTTCAGACACCTTTATATTTAATGACTTTAAGGATAATGAACTGACCGGTAAAATGTACTTTTTTAACTCCGAAGGTCAGCTGACTCAGGTTTTGCAAAAAAATCCCATTCCGGTTGCTCGCGGCGTTAACGGCTTCGGCCCTAACTTCCGTCAATCCCCGAATGGTGCTATCGTCACTCGCGCTTATCGCCCACCCCGCGGCGGTAACATCAATGACGGCATTGAACTTTTAGGCCTGGAAAAAGGAAATACCAACATTCATGGACGGGGCGTACTACTACACGGTTCCAGTCCTTATGTTGCGACCTGGGGCTGTTTGGGCGTTGCCGGAACCATCGATACCGATAAAGCCGGTGTCGAAGAACTGGGTGGTCGTCCTTTATATCTGGACGAACTTAAAGACGGTCTTTTGAAAAACGGCGGAGTTATGATCTATAACTTCACCCCTAAAAAAGCCTCACTTTGCAAATAAGTATGTAAGTAATTGATGACTACTTTGGGACCAGAATTTAGATTCTGTTGTCTTTTTTGGGCGAACTGATAGTTTCCGCCCATTATGTCACCAGCATTATTATCCGTTCGTCAGCCCGTATTTATCCTATCCATTGTTATCCTGATGCTTACATTGGGGATGATTTCCTTAAAGAAACTTCCCATTGATTTGTATCCCGATGTCACCTTCCCGACCGTGGTTGTACAAACCACCTACGCGGGTGCCGGCCCTCAGGAAATTGAAACTGAAGTTTCCAAAATTTTGGAAGATGAACTTGCCACCATTTCCGGTGTGCAAAAGGTTTCTTCTCAAAATATGGAATCCGTTTCTGTTGTGATGGTTGAGTTCACTCTTAAAACTAATCTGAACTTTGCGGAACAAGAAGTCCGCGCGAAAGTTCAAAACGTTTTGCGTGAGTTACCAGACGACATCGATCAGCCCGTTATTCGTAAGGTCTCCCCTTCTGATGCGCCCATCATGTACATCACTTTGTTGTCCCAAATGGAAGACGGCAAACTGTATGACTTGGCCAAAGAAGTGATCTCCCCGCAATTTGAACAGGTTTTCCAAGTCGGTCAGGTCGAGATCCTGGGTGGTCGCAAACGTGAAATTCACGTGAGCATGGACTACAACCGTTTGAACTCTGCTGACGTTTCAGCGACCAGCGTTTCAAACGCGTTACAATCTGGCGGACGAAACGTTCCAGCGGGTAAAATTGATGAAGGCAACACTCAGTATTCCTTCCGTACCATCGCCCAATACCAATCCCTGGCAGATATCGGAAATACCGTTCTGCGTTTGGCAGACGTTTATCATCCGGTGACTATCGGAACTTTGGCTAAAGTTGACGATACACTTCAGGATGAAACGACGCGCTCCCGTTTGAATGGTAAGAAGTCCATCAACTTTGCAGTTTACCGTCAGTCTGGCGCGAACTCTGTAAAAGTGGCGGATGATATCCGTGTGAAGGTTGATAAAATCAACCAACAGCTTAAAGACCAAAACATTGATGCCCAAATGAAGATCACTCAGGACACCAGTAAAAAGATTCGTGACAACGTTTTTGACGTTTACGAATCCATCTTCTTTGGGGTTTTGTTGACGGTTATCGTGGTTTACTTCTTCTTGGGAAGTATGAAATCCACTTTGATCACGGGCTTCGCCCTGCCGAACTCCCTGTTGGGAGCTTGTATCATGATGGGTATCTTTGGCTTTTCCATCAATATCATGAGCTTGCTTGCGATGTCTTTGGTGGTGGGCCTTTTGGTGGATGACGCCATCGTTGTGCGGGAAAATATTTTCCGTAAACTTGAAGCCGGCATGTCTCCCAAAAAAGCCGCGGTTGTCGGCACTCAGGAAGTAACACTGGCAGTTATCGCGACCACTTTGACGATTCTTGCGGTTTTCGGTCCTATCGGTAACCTTGAAGGTATCGTGGGTCAGTTCTTTAAACAGTTCGGTTTGACGATCTGTTTTGCGATGATCGTATCCCTGTTTGACGGTCTATTCGTGGCCCCTGCCCTTTCTGCTTATGTGGCGGGAGCGCACTCCCACGCAGAGCCGACTTCCAAATTCGGTAAGTGGAATAAAGCGGCGTTGAAATCTTTCGACCGCTTCCAGTCCCGCCTGGAGGAAAAATACGTAACGACATTGAAATGGTCATTGGCGAATCCGCTTAAAACCATCGGTGCTTCCGTATTGATCTTCTTCTTGTCCATCGGTGTCGCAAAAATGGTTCCGTTCACGTTCCTGCCTGCGCAGGATAACGGGGAATTCTTTGTGATGTTCGAGTTGCCTCCAGGGGCGAGCTTGGACGGTACTGATGACGTGGCAAAAATTCTGGAAGAAAAAGTTCAGAAATTCCCGGAAATCGAAAACGTACTAACATTGATTGGTTCTTCCAATGCGGAAGCCCACAAAGGGAACTTGTTCATTCGCTTAGTGCCATCGAAGCAGCGTAAGAAAAATACGACGGCGATGAAGGATGCTCTTCGTAATGAGTTCAAGGACATTCAGCAAAAATACAATATCATCGTGACAGACAATCCTGGTCAGCAAAACAGCCGTCAATTCAACTTGAATATCGTCGGTCAGGATATGAATGCGCTTATCGAGTACTCCAACAAAGTTCTGGAAGTGCTTAAGAAAAATCCAAGCTTGTCCCAGCCGGATACTTCGTACCGTGCGGGTAAGCCGGAGTTCCAGGTTAAAATGAAAACCGATATCGCGAAAGCTTCGGGTGTCACTTTGACAGGTATCGGGGTTGAGCTCCGTACTTTGATCGAAGGTATGACGCCTGCGATTTACCGTGAAAACGGTGTAAACTATGACGTTCGTGTTCGTTTGAAACCGGATCAACGTGACTTGCGCCAAGAGTACGATAATTTGAAAGTTCCGAACTTGAACAACCGCCTGGTTCCTCTTTCAAATGTGGCGGAAATGAAAGCAGCGAAAGGACCTGCGGTGATTTTGCGTGAAAACCGCAACCGTTATATCCAGATCTCTGCCGACATTGCGCCTGGTGGAAAAGGTTTGGGCGGTGTCATGGCCGAACTTAATGCTTTGACTAAAAATGAACTGAAACCGCCTGCGGGTGTGACTTTCAGCTTCGTGGGTGAAGCCGAACGTTTCGCCGAGCTTATGCAAAACATCCTGGTCTCCATGGGCCTGGGTGTGATGTTCATTTACCTGGTTCTGGCAAGCTTGTACGGATCTTTCATCACTCCGGTTACGATCATGTCGGTAATCCCACTGGCTGCCTGCGGAGCGTTCTATAGCTTGTTCATCATGCGTTCGAGCTTTGACTTGTTCTCGATGATCGGTTGCGTGATGTTGATGGGTCTTGCGACGAAGAACTCGATTCTTTTGATCGACTCGACTTTAGAGCAACAAAAAGAAGGCAAAGAGCTTAAAGAAGCTTTGATCCATGCGGGCTTCACCCGTCTTCGTCCGATCATCATGACAAGCTTGGCGTTGATCGCCGGGATGATTCCGGTTGCGATCGGTCTGAATGAAGCCTCCAAAGGCCGTACAAGCTTGGGTATCGTTGTTATCGGTGGTACGATCAGTTCCACACTGTTAACACTTTATGTGATTCCGGCGTTGCATCTGTACGTGGAAAGATTCTCGATCTGGTTTATGAAGAAGTACCACGGTATCTTCGGCCACGATCCTTCAGAGATTTAGCAGTAAATGACGAAAAAAGGGACCTCACGGTCCCTTTTTTTTACTCTCTGCTTTTAATCCACTGCTTTTCTTCTGCCGCCCGATAAAGTACCGGTAGAACAATCAACGTCAAAAGCGTTGAACTTAAGATTCCGCCGATAATGACTGACGCCAAAGGCTTTTGCACTTCTGCTCCCATTCCAGTTGAAAGCGCCATTGGCAGAAATCCAAAGATGTCCACCAAAGCCGTCATCAGAACCGGGCGCAGGCGAAGCGAAGCACCTTTTTTAACCAAGGCCACCCCCTGCTCGCCTTTCTTGCGAAGTTCATTAAAGTAGCTGACCAGAACTACACCGTTTAACACCGCAATTCCGCACAGAGCGATAAAGCCGACGCCAGCCGAAATACTAAACGGCAATCCCGCAATCAGCAGTCCCAGGACCCCACCAATCAAAGCCAGAGGAACACAAATAAATATCAAAGCCGTTTCCACCCAATTTCGGAAAGCGGCAAAGATCATCAGCACCACCAAAAGCAAAGCCAGAGGTCCCAGCAAAGTTAGCCGGGATTTTGCTTCCTGAAGATTCTTAAAGTTCCCGCCCCATTGCAGGTAATATCCCGTTGGCAACTGCACGCTTTCTGCGACCCTGATACGCGCTTCATTCACGAAGCTCTCGGTATCGCGGCCTCGGGGATTAATCAGAATTGCCAGACGTCTTTGCGTTTGCTCACGGCTAAACGAACTGTATGATTCTTTAAATCCGATATCGGCCACCGTGTGCAAAGGTTTCGTCAGATTCGTTCCCACACCAACAGGAAGATTCTTAATTGAATTTAAATCCTGACGATGCTCCTCATCCAGACGCAAAACCAAAGGCACTTGTCGGGCACCTTCGTAAAACACCCCTAAGGTTTCACCACCCATCGCCAAGCTTACAGTTTGCATGACCTCGGCTGACGAAAGACCCAGCTTTCTTAAGGCACCGCGATCCGGTTTCACCTCAAGAACATTGACCATGCCTTTGCCTTCCAGTTCCACGTCGCCGGCTCCTTCGATCTTTTCCAGAACTTCAGAAATTTCCCGGGCTTTTTGTTGTAAAATCTCCTGATCATCACCAAAAATTTTTAACGATACATCTGCCCGTGTGCCTTCCATCAATTCGTTAAATCGCAATTGAATCGGCTGACTGGCTAAAACGGTCTGTCCTGGAGTTTTCTCCTGCAACTCTTTTTGAATAGCTGCGACCAGCTCCTCTTTGCTGCGTTTTTTGCCGTTGATCAATGGCCACTCTTTACGAGGTTTTAGCATCACATAGGTATCAGAGATATTCGGTCCCATCGGGTCCATGGAAATTTCAGCGGTTCCGATACGCGCGAACACATCTTTGATTTCCGAAAACGACTGCAAGACTTCATGGGATCTTTCTTCCAGTGCAATCGAGTGAGAAATTCCCACCGAAACCGGACGAATAAATTGCAAGGCAATGGATCCTTCATTGAGCTGTGGTAAGAACTCCCCACCCAAGCGTGAAAACAGCACTCCACCCAAAATAACTGTTAGAACGGCGGCAGCGATGATCAGACGACGGGCTTTTAAGCTCCACTCCAAAGCGGGTTCATACCATGAATAAAGCTTACGCATAATCCAAGGTTCTTTATCTGCCACATGCCCTTTTAACAGCAGACTTGCCATGGCTGGCACAAAGGTGAATGACAAGATCAGAGCACCCACGATGGCAAAAATAAAAGTCGCCGCCATGGGAATAAACATTTTGCCTTCGATGCCAACAAAAGCAAAGACCGGCAAAAAGACTGCCACCACCACCAGCTCCCCAAAGCCCGCAGAGGTGCGAATTTCCGTCGTAGCTTCATGGATGGTTTCATCAAGTTCTGAGGGAGTCAGAGTTCGCTTTAGCGTAGAAGTCTTTTCGTGAACGTGGCGAACGCAGTTATCCAATACGATCACCGCCCCGTCGACAATAATACCGAAATCCAAAGCACCTAAAGAAACCAGATTTCCCGAAATGCCAAATCGACGCATTAGAATGAATGTGAATAACAAAGCCAGCGGAATAACAATCGCAGTGATCAGCGCGGCACGAATATTACCCACCAGCACAAACAGCACCAGAATAACCAGGAAGGCACCCATTAAAAGATTGTGCTCAACCGTGTTCAACGTCGCATTCACAAGCTCGGAGCGGTTATAGACGACTTCGATTTTATAACCTTCAGGCAGATTCTTTTTAATCTGCTCCATTTGCTCTGACACACGAATTGCGACCGTGCGACTGTTTTCACCCAAAAGCATTAATACCGTACCCACAACGACTTCACGACCATTGTGTAAGGAGGCACCAGTGCGAAGCTCTTTTCCCAGCCCCACAGTGGCGACATCACGTACCGAGATCACCCGGCCACTTTCCAGGGTTTTTACCGTGACATCTTCGATATCGCCCAAAGATTTGAAAACACCAATTCCCTGAATCAAAAACTGATCACCGGTTTGTTCTACGTATCCACCACCCACGTTTTGGTTGATTCCCTCAAAGGCATTTTTAAAGTCATCAAAGTGAATACCATAAGCTGTCATTTTGCCCGGATTTGGGGAAATGATGATCTGTTTTTCAAAACCACCAATGGAGTTTACTTCGGCCACACCTTTGACATTTAAAAGTCGCGGCTTTACGTACCAATCCTGAATCGCGCGCAATTCCATAAGCTGCTTAGTGCGCTCTTCTCCTTTAGCAACGGTGTCGGCCTCGACAACATAGTGATAGATCTCACCCAAACCCGAAGTGACCGGGCCCATTTCTACTTTTGCACCTTTGGGAAGCTTTTCCGTGACACTTTGTAAGCGTTCAGAAACCCACTGGCGCGCACGATAAATATCTGTGCGATCTTCAAAGACTACGGTGACTTGCGAAAGCCCAAAGCGTGTTAATGAGCGTACTTCTGTTACTCCCGGAATTCCATTCAGAGCAGTTTCAACCGGGCGAGTGACCATGCGCTCAATCTCTTCCGGTCCCAAGGCTTCGATCTGCGTATTGACCTGAACCTGCGTATTAGTGATATCAGGGACGGCATCAATCGGAAGTTTGGTAAACGAATACCAGCCGAACACGGCCATCACGGCAGTAAAAAGAAAAATCAACAAACGATGAGATATAGATAATCGAATAATTTTTGAAATCATAAATATTCCTAGTGTCCATGCCCTGCGGGTTCAGAATTCAATTCCGATTCCATAATGCGAATGAATTTAGTGCCTTTCACAGCCACTTCATCATCTGCTTCCAGCCCTTCCGCGCGAACCGAAATCGAATCCTTATCGGTCTTTAGAATTTGCACGTCGATGAACTCGATGGCATCTTCGTGTTTTTTATAAACACCATTGGCATCTTTTATTTGCACCAAAGCAGTTCGCGACAAAGTCCACGGGGATTTTCCACTGACTTTCGCAAACTCTATACCCAGATGCTTCTGAGCTTCCGCAGAAATTTTAAGAGTCTTTTCTTCATGATGGTGATTTTCATCGGCCTGAACTTGAACTGCTAATCCCAACGCAAGCACGAACGCTGATAGTTTAAGCGAATTCTTCATTATAAACTCTCCGTCAAAATACGACCGTCTAACTTATAAATGGTCCAAAGGGCATGCAGGGTTTTTAGCTCGCGATCTTGTAGCGTATTCAGAAGCTCCGCATTAGAGCGTTGCGCTTCGATGATTAAGCTGACCGGAATCAAACCACTGGCTGCCAACTTTTGATTTTTGCGATTTTCCTGATCAATATCTGCGAACTGCGGGCTTGCTTGAAGTGCCTTAAGACTGTCTTCGTAGTTGTGCAGAATCTCTTCACGCTCGTGGGCTTCGTTGCGTTCCAGGATTTTGACTAATTCATTGGAATTATCGACCGCCACTCGCGCCAATTTTCTGCCTCCACCGTTCACATTAAAAATCGGAAGGGGCATACTAAGTTGCAGACCAAAAAGGTTGGCCTTTTCACTGCCCTCTTCTTCCATTTGCCACATGGGGCCGATTTCCAGTACGGGCCAGGATTCTGCCTGGGCAAATTTTAACTCCGCCTGTGCTGTGCGATTTTCAGCCAAAACCAAAGCTCGCGCGGGGGACATCGACTTGGCAGACTCAGAAAGTTTCGGCCATTTATAAACTGTCGGCAGAGCATTTTTAATTTCATCGTAGGAATTGCCTGTAGCGCGATGAAAATAAAGACTTAAAGCCCGGCGCTCTTCACTGATTGAAAGCACACGCAGACGGGTTTCTGCCAAAGCCATTTGGAATACTGACAACGATACTTTTTGTTCCGGTGACAAAGCCGCCCGACGCTTTAGAGAGGAGATACTGCTTTCATAGGCTTGAATAGTTCTTTCAGCACTTTCTGATTGCAGCTTTAACTGATTAAGCCGGTACAAATTTACGACCGTTTCAATCAGTACGTTGGCGCGAACTTCTTCCAGCTCTGCCCGACTGCGCTCGCTTTGGGCCTCGGCGATTTCAACGCGGGCACCGCGCTGACCACCGAGTTGCAGCGGTTGCATCAGGGACACCTTGGTTTCTTTACGGGAAACTCCGGCCATATCACCAGAAACTGATTCAAAATTTAGGTTTGGATTTGGAATCTGACTTTCTCTGGATTGCACGGATTGGGAGTATTTCTCCTGCAATACTGCGGCGCGAATCTTTGGATGGTTTTCGCGCACACAGTTTAAAATATCCATGGCGCTTTTGGGAATTGGGCATTCTTCGTGAGTCCCATGTTGATGATGTCCGGCCTCTTTGCCTTCGTCATGAGCAAAAGCATTGCTTGCCACTCCCAACGCAAAAAACAATGAAGCAAGAAAAAATCGTAAGCTGATTTTCATTGAAAATACTCCGGATTATCTGACAAACAAAATGCCAGAATGGAAAACTATTTTTATTTTTGATTTGTATGAACGTGGCCGCCAGGACCAGAAAAATAACTATACTCGCGGTGGCTGTTTTAGCACACTTAACGGAGCATCAGGATGTGCCGGATAAAAAGAAATTCCGTGCACCTGATTAAATTCAAAACCGATTCTATTAAAGACGATACTTATAAGACCATGCTGATTGCACTGGGCCTGACAGATCGTACAATCTGTGCAGCGAGCCGCACAATCTCCACCACCGTGCTCATCGACGTAGGAGCTGGCTTGATGAGACTCCTCTGCGTTGGAGGAGGACATCTGCAAGTCCAAAGATGAAACACAGCAATCATCAAATTGAGATGCAAAGCCCACACTCCAAATACTGAAGAGGCTAATAACAATCATAATTTGAATGACGATGGAGCGTACCATGATTTCAATCTATGATTTTTGGTTCCCCTTGTAAACCCCCAAGTTATCGCAACGCACCCTAGACACCTGCAATCGCAACGTCTACCCTGATTAAATGAACTTCACATCCATTCAAACCGTTGCCTTCGCCGCTCTTGTTGTCTATTTGGGACGATTTTTAAAATCAAAGTTTACTTTTATTGATAAGTACAACTTACCCTCCCCGGTGATTGGCGGAGTGTTGGTTGCGATCGTCATTTCATTTTTGAAGTCTCACGGAGTCTTGTCGCTGGAGTTTGATAAATCCTTTGAAACACCACTTATGATTGCTTTCTTTGCCTCGGTTGGTTACGCAGCATCCTTTCGTCTTTTGAAGCAGGGCGGCCGTCTGGTGGTATACTTTCTGCTTTTGTCCATTGGCGGATTGATACTGCAGGTATTCGCAGGAATTGGTGCCGCAAAAATGATGGGTCTGCATCCTTTGTTGGGGGTTTTAACAGGACCGGTTTCATTGACTGGTGGACCGGGAACAGCTTTGGCATTTGCACCCTCATTCGAGGCTGCAGGTGTCGAGAATGCTTCGGTGATCGGTATTACTTCCGCGATGGGTGGAATCTTACTGGGAGGTTTGATCGGAGCACCATTGGCAACTTTTCTGATTCATAGAAAAACCAAGACAGATCACGCCAAACGATCCCATGTGCAAGTTGACGACTCTCATTTCTTAAAATCATTTCCAGGTCGTGATCTTTTACTTCACGTGTTGGCACTGTGCTTGATTATGGGTTTGGGAACGGTAGTTACTTCCGGAATTGTCGCATTGGGAATTACACTGCCTATCTACATAGGCTCCATGATAGTCGCAGCGGTCTTTAGAAACATTGAAGACATTACTAATGTATTTAACATCAAACCCGATTGGATCGAAGAAATCGGCAGCGTCGCCCTGACACTATTTATTGCCATGGCCATTATGAGTTTACGTCTTGAAGAGCTAAAAAACGCAGCCCTTCCGATTCTGGTTTTCCTTCTGATTCAAACAATCATCGTGGCATTAACTGCCCTAGGCCCGGCATTTTGGACAACGGGCCGGGACTATGAAGGCGCCGTGATCAGCGCGGGATATACGGGTTTCATGATGGGAACCACTGCCAATGCGATGGCCAATATGCAGTCCTTGAGTCAAAAATATGGACCCGCACCAAAAGCATTTTTAGTGGTACCTCTGGTCGGCTCCTGCTTTATTGATTTCATTAATGCGGCAGTCATCACCTTCTGCCTCAACGTCTTTCAATAGAACGGCCGTTGATAAAAACCAAGTTTATTTTCTGAGTATTGCGGATGTCATCCATGGGATCCGCATCCAATACAATAAGATTCGCCTTCATCCCCACCTGAACTCCCGCATAATCTTTGGTAAGTCCCAAAATATTGGCGTTGTTGACTGTCGCAATGCGAATCACCTCTTCAGGTTCAAGCCCCGCATCCACCAACAGCTGCATTTCACGGTGTTCAGTAAAACCCTGAATGCGCGCAAGGTTTGCGCCAGAATCAGTTCCCAAGCCAATCACGATTCCGGATTTAAATAACGACATCACATTCTGCTGGGCTATTTTTAATTCCTCAGATGCTCCCGGTTTTGCTTCATAAGAATCTTGCAACCACTGCATCACTCCAGAATCCAATGCTCCTTTGAAAAAATCAGAATCCATCCATTCATGCTTTTTCTGATAGATAAACTGCGACTCATCCACGGACAAAGTAGGAACGTAGGCGGTGTTTTTGGTCTTCATCAGGGAAATCAGTTCCAAGTCTACGGGGCGATCACGCACACTGTGCGCCAAAACGTCGACACCTGCCTTTACCAAAAGCTTTGCATCTTCCAGATAATACACATGTGCTGCAACCGGCGTCTTGTGCGCATGGGCCTCAGCAATGAGCGCTTTGTAAATTTCTGGCGACATTTTCCTTTTCATTTTTCCGTTAAAGTCATCTACCCAGATTTTAATGAAATCGGGCTTTTTCGCCAGTAGCTCCCGCACCTGTTTCCGGGCTTCACTAACCGTGCGCGGACGATACACTTGATCGATACCCATTGCTGAAGGAGGTGCGCCATCAGCAACACCGAAACCCCGTCCCGCTGTCAAAACCCGCGGCAGTGTGCTGTCATTTCTTTGACTGTCCGCGCGAATTTTATAAATCACATCTGTATCTGTCCCCAACGACAAAACGGTAGCGACGCCGTACTTGCCGAATTTGTACAGCTGACTTAAATCGTTCTCTTCAGTGAGTTGCTTTGATCCTACGTCCGTGCCCTTGGTCATTCCCAGATGCACGTGAGACGACATCAAAGCCGGAATAACGGTTTTCCCTTCAAGCTCCAACACTTTTGCCCGAATCGGCAATACTTCCTGATTATCTAAAATCGAGCGGATTCGATCGTCTTTAATGACAATGTTGACGCTGGGACGGGCTGGCGATCCCATTCCATCAATCAGACGCACGCCTTTAAGGATTAACAGCCCCTCGCCGTTTCCTTCCAGACTGCTTTGTTTATGAGAGCACGCACCCAACAGAACAATCCACGCCAACAAAACCCACAGTGAACGCATAGAAGCCCCTTTCGACAGACTGATTATAAAAGAAGTCGCTGAAAGAGAGGCCTGCCTAGCCTGGAATGTTTCAAAAGACAGTATTTACTTCGTGAAAGCGGTAAAACAGAATAGACTTTACCCATGTGGATAATTTTGAAGCTTCTATTTAGTACGACTGCATTCTTGCTGCGCTATACGCATCGCTATATGAGAATGCACATAATGATTAGCTCCCCCACCCAACATGAAGGTGTCGAGCTTCATTCGTACATTGCCAAAGGACGTGGCAAACAACAACTGACCACGTGGAACCGGACATTTCCCTGTAAAACCTCATTCAAGCTTACACGCGAATCAAAGTTGGATATTTTCTTTAAACACTGGGGCTTTGCAGAAGAAATCCAAACTCAGGATTTGTCCTTTGATTCGACCATCTACATCGCCTCTGACAGCACTAACTTCATGCGCAAAATTCAAACCGATGCCGAGTGCAGAAACCTGATCATGCAGCTTTTTGACAACGGTTGTTTGTGGATTTCAGGTGGTGGCAACATGATGTTGGCGCGCTTTTCCGGGGATCTTCGCAGTGACTCGAAGGTCAGCAGCCTTTTTGCGCAATTAACCAAGCACATTGAAGAGCTGCAAAAGCAGCCGCGGGAAATTGATCTATTTGCAGTGAAAACACTGATCACTGAATCTCTCATTTGGGGTTTTGCTGGATATGCCCTTGTCAGTGTTTTGCAATGGCTGCGCATGCGAGAGGATGTTTACTTAAATGCCGTCGCCCTCGCTAGATCCGGAATCCTTGTCAGTGCCGTCATCGCCCTTGCCCTGGTGGCAGTCATTGCCTGGATTTTTAAAAAATCCTCGCGCGGTCATCGCATCATTATTGAAAGCTTTTTGGTTTTGGCTTTTGCGGTTCCGTTTGGGGGGATTGCGCTTTTCTCCGATTATAATATTCAATTAGACCGCTCACCGTCGACAGTCATTGAAGGTACGGTAGAGGGTCATTATACGCAAATGCATCGGGGACGATCCGGGCGTCACTATATAACCTATCATATTCAGGTGTCTGACAACTCTCCAGGATCGAAATTTATTCTGCCAACGGATTTGCGGGTTTCTTCCCATCTTTATGAAGAACTAACGATGAAAAGCCGGGTTCGTATAGATGTCGGAAGCGGAAAGCTTAAACACCCCTGGATCCGAAAGATCACTGCTCTTTAGCAGTTGCGATTTCTTCACGGTGGTTTTGATTAATAACGTATTAACTTAAACGGGATTGGCGTTCTCCCTGACCTGCGTGATTGTAAGTACTCCAACAACAAGGAGACATGCAGTGCAAAACCGATCTAATCGTAATGAAAATCGAAGACCCTATTCTTCCCGCGGATCATTTTCTTCTCGCGAGGAATCCAGATGGTCTGACTCCGGTCAAAGACGAGGCAATTTCTCGAGTGAAAATGAAGATGAAACGATGCGTGACTACAACATGGAAAACTCCAGTCCGCGCCGTGACTTTGATTTTGAAAGCGGAACACGCCAGCGCTATGGCCAGGGCAACTCCCATGAACTAAGATATGAGGCCGACCGCTTCCGCGATACAGAATGGAACCGGGATCGATCCGACCGCGAGTCTGACTCCTCACCAAGCTATGGTAGCTATTCCCGGGATTATAGCTCTCAGAACTATTCGGACCGCGACCCGCGAGGCAGCCAATCCTATGGCGGTGCCCGCAGAAATCTGCGCGAGGAATCGTATGGCTCTGAACGTTCCGAGCGCTCTCAGCGCAAAACCTATGAAGGTCGTGGGCCTAAATCCTACAGCCGTTCCGATGACCGCATCAAAGAGGACATTTGCGAGATGTTAACTCGAAATGCCGAGATCGACGCAAATGACATTGACGTCGAAGTAAAAGAGGGCGAAGTGACTTTATCAGGCACCGTGTCTGATAGACGCATGAAACACCTGGCTGAAGACCTTGTGGAACGCACTTATTCAGTTAAAGACGTTACCAACAATATTCGCGTTCAGCGAGAGGCGACTCACGACTGGTCGACACAAAGTGAAATGGGATCCAATTCCGATGTGGAATCAAGCTCCAGTTCCAGCAAAAGTGAAACTAAAAGTGGCAAAAAAAGCAGTCATTAATAACTAAAAAAGATGGGGAATTACTTCCCCATCTTTTCTATTTTCATAAATTCTTAAGATAAGTAATCTAGCGTTTAACCGAATCAATAGACACAGCCAAAGCTTCTGTATACTTAACTTCAATCTGATCGCCTTTTTTCAACTGATCAAGAACACTTTTATCCTGAACATGAAAAGTGACGGTACGCTGCGGTCCCTTAACAGTAACTGCATTTTTGGGTTTATCCACTTTCATGATAGTACCAATCGCAGAAACAGTTCCTACCACCATACCACCTGGCTTTTGACCCTCTTTAGAGCGAACAATTTCTGAAGACGTATTCGTCATGTTGTCAGCAGTGCCTTTTTTCTTGATTTCAACGGCCAAAGACTCCACATAGCGAATTTTCAGCATATCTCCCTTGGAGATTTGGTTGAAGTTTCTAACTTCCGGCGGTGCTTTGACTGTCACCTTTTCGCCGTCTTCGTTCTTTAGAACCAGTTCACGGGTTTTCTTATTAACGGAAATAACTTCGGCCTCAACTTCGACCGCTTGGGTTCCTTCCATCGTTTGAGGCCCCGTTCTTTGCATGGAATCGTAAAGCTGTGAGTCCCCTTGAGCCAAACCGGCTTGAGGACTTAATAGAGCTGCTGCGACCAACAATCCACATAACTGTGCTTTCATTTTTTCTCCTATTTAGGTTGATTAACCGTGCTGTGCTAATGAAACAAGGGACAAGTCTTCCGGTGTATCCAGATCTCTTAGATACATTTCTTCTTTGATCTCCAACGGGGCCAGGCGCTGCGAGTATTTATTCAATAAATAAGAGCAACCATAATCGCCGTCTGGATATTGCAGAATTTCGGGAGCAAATTCCCGCGGAATAAGAATAGGCTGGGAGGTTTTCCCCTGACAGGAAAGGTAGACGATATTTTTGCCTTCGTGTTCCTCGAAAACACGGATCATATCCTTCAGCATTTTTGAATCAAGTTCAGGCTGGTCTGAATGGCAGATAAAAAAACCATCATGGTATTTACGCAGGTTCGAAAGACCAGTGCGGATTGAACTGTGCATCCCGCTTTCGAATTCTTTATTTAAGACGACTTTAAGCGGCAAGTCCTTAAGCTCAGACGAGATCGAGTCCGCTTCATGTCCCGTAACGGCGATCATTTCTTCGAAATTAATACTTAACACTTCCATGGCGGTTCGTCGAACCAGAGAGGTTCCCGCAAAAGGCAGCAAGAGTTTGTTTCTGCCACTCATTCTGGAGGACTTTCCCGCAGCTAATAACAAACAGGAAACCCGACTTGCACCACGTAAACTGACCTTGATACTCATGACTTCGCTCCCCAAAGCAAAAAATGTATGCCTAGGATAGCGAGCAGAACCCGTGAAACCGAATTACGAACTGAAATGTGTTAAAAGTCTAATTAGGCCGCACTGCCATTGGGATTTAACAGCTTGCGAAGGACCTCAGACATATCCAAAACCATAAAGATCTTTTTCTTTCCCGTGGGATCAGGCATTTCAATGACATCCTGAATGTCCCCCCGCAAAGCTGTTAAAGCATCTTTGGCAAACAGACTTGGAATTTTGATTTTCTTGGATTCATCGACCGTATCGATGGACTCGACCGAATCCACCAACAAGCCAATTTTACCCTGGGCACCCTTCACGATCAGAATGCGGGAATTCGTATAGTCGCCCGTGACCTTCATTCCATAGTACATGCGCAGATCCACAAGAGTTACCACTTCGCCCCGCATATGCTGTACGCCGACCACGTAATCAGGATACCCCGGAGGTTTAACCATGTCTTCAGTCAGGTTTGCGATCTCATCCACTGAATTAAGACGCGTGGAAAGCATGTACTCAAGCTTAAAGGAAATATAGGAATTCCTTTCGCCCGCTGCCTCTTTTTCCAAAGCTTTGGCATTTTCTTTTGAGTAAAGCACACTGTGGCCGCGAGTGAACTCGCTGATTTCTTCGTCAGTAAGAATATGATCTTCTGCCAATAAAAGGACATTGCGGTTTTCTGCCACCGGCAGCACTCCCCGCATCATAGACATCTTCTTTTGATCAAACATCGGAATCGGCAGCAGATTTTCCTCGAAGTAAGTATTGATACTGTCCACCGCATCGACCATATAGCCGACGTATAGGTCCTTTAGTTTCATAATTATGATTCTGCGGGAATCCGCATCCACTTGTTCACTTTCAGGAACCTGCAGAAGCTTGCGGAAATCCAGCACCGGAATTACAACGCCTCTTAGACTTACCACGCCAAGACAGTTTTCAACCTGGGCTGCACTTCGCTTGATTTCAGGCACGCGAATGATTTCGCGGATGGCCGCGATATTTAATCCGAACTCGCGGTTGCCTGAATGAAAAGAAATACATTGGCGACGCGTGTATTTTTTCTGGGAGCTTTCGTCTTTCTGTGCCGAGGTGCTTAGCAAGCTCGCAATATTCTCTATTTTCAGCAAAGCAACCGGATCGATCACTTCCACCAGTCGGGCGCCGTTATTAAGCTTTAATGCCGATCTGATGACTGCTTTCACGCCTTCTTGGGCGTCATTAAATGCACACACATCTGCTGCTGGCACATTCAATATTTCAGAGGTCGAATCAAATAACAAACCAATGCGAACACCTTCGGTGATCACTACAGCAATCTTTCCAACCGCATTTTCCGCTGAGGGCAGATTTAAAAGGACGGACATATCCACAATGGGAATGACTGTGCCACGCAGGTTGAAAATTCCTTTTAAAAAATCCGGCGCCAGCGGTACGGGACTGATGGCCTCAGGAACATTGACCACTTCCTGCAACAGACCCACCGACATAGCAAGCTCGGCATCGCCCAGTTTGAAAGAGGCAAACATCTTTAGATTTCCAGCGACCGACGCTTTATTTGTCGTCCCCATTAGGCAGCTCTCTTGTAAATTAACGGTTTAGTATAATCGAACGAAGTTTTCAGCCGAGCCAAAGATTCTGCCTCCCCAATAATCAACACGCCTTCAGGCTTTAAGCTTGCGTGCATATTCTTAAGGACTAGCTCCTGATCCTGCTCGTTAAAATAAATCAAAACATTACGCAGAAAAACCACATCAAAAAAAGCGGTGCGCGTGCCCCGCGAATGCAGATTATGAACGAAGTATTCTATATTCCCCAGAACTGCGGGATGTAATTGCAAAACCGATTCATCGCGGCCTTTGAAGTAACGTTGAAATATTTCAGGGGATCGCTTGCGAAGATCTTCCATGCTGCGTTCCTTATAGGTGCCTTTGCGAGCGCCTTCCAAAACGTCAGTATCGATGTCAGAGGCATAAACTCTATAGCGAAAGCGCGGATTCGCACGCTTGAATTCCTCACACAAAATACCAATACTTGCAGATTCTTCGCCGGTAGATGCGGCAGCGGACCAGATGCGCATAATCTCGTCGGGATTTTTTTGTGACCAGGCTTTCAGATAGTCCTTGCCAAAGAAATCCCAGATCGACGGCGTTCTAAAGAACACCGTTTCGTTGGTAGTTACACAGTTAATAAATTTTTGGATTTCATCTTTATGATTTTCCAAATGATCAATGTACTCTTCGGCGGAGGCAAAACCCAGTTCCTTCATGCGAGGACGAATGCGCGCCATAAGCAGCTCACGCTTTCGCTCCTCCATGAAAATACCGGTATGTTTTTTGACCAGGCTAAGTAGCTTTCGCAAAGCCGGGCCAGTTATCACACGTTCCGCCTCTGACATAATTAAACCACGAATCTTGAAACAGTTTTATTCAGTTCATCGGCTCCGCTAACCAGAGATTTAGTTGCTGATGCAATGTTCTCGGAAGCTTGAGCTGACTTCGTCGCTTCGTTGGCGATGTACTGAATCGCTGTGCTGATACCTTTTGCCGACTCGGACTGTTCTTCTGCCGCCAGGTTCACCTCGGCAATAGATTGAGTGGTCTTTTCGATACCAGATACGATCTTACCAAACGCCTCACCCGCTTGTTTAGAGATGGCACTGCCCTGCTCCACACGTTTTACGGATTCGTTGATAAGTTTGGAAATTTCCTTCGTCGCCTGAGACGATCTTTCTGCAAGCTTACGAACCTCATCAGCTACCACCGAGAAGCCAAGACCGTGTTCACCCGCGCGAGCGGCTTCGATCGCGGCATTGAAGGCCAAAAGATTCGTCTGACTTGCAATCTCACTGATAACTTTGATGATTTCACTGATGTCTTCAGAGGACTTGTTAATCAACTCCATCGCTTCAATGGATTTCGCGATAGACTGACTGCCAACCTCGGCTTCACCTTGAGTGACTTTAGCAAGTTCATTAGCTCGTTTAGTATTATCAGCGATAGAAGCGATAGAGGCTGTGAATTCCTCGATGGAGGCATTCATCTCTTCCACTGTCGCACCCAAACTATGGGCACCTGAGGCCACGTTGTTGGATTGATCAGCGATCGATTTGGAGCTGTCACCAAATTGACCCGCGGAATCGACCACTTTGCCGATAACGATACGCAAATCGCGCATCATCGTGGCAATACCACTTGCAAGCTGCGCAAGGGCGTCGTTACCTTCAACCGATACCGGAGAACTTAGGTCACCCGCAGCCGCCCGGTTCACAACAGAAAGAAGCTGATCCACTTTTCTTTGATCTTCTTCGGATTTGATCTTAATGGATTGTTCCATTTCAACCTGAGCCGTGATATCGGAAGCGAACTTCACTACTTTGTAGGGTTTGCCACCGGCATCCATAATAGGATTGTAAGTAGCCTGAATCCAGATCTTACGACCGCCGGAACCGATACGTTGGTAGCGGCCAGCATCGTATTCACCACGATTTAGCTTTTGCCAGAAGAAGTCATAGTCTGCACTGCGAGTGTAGTCGCTATCACAGAACATGCGGTGATGTTTGCCTTTAATTTCGGTCAGGCTATATCCCACAGTTTTAAGGAAGTTTTCATTGGCACTAATAATTGAGCCATCAAGATTGAACTCGATCACCGCCTGAGCTTTCGAGATCGCTGAAATCATACCTTCATGTTCAGCGCTGATAGCTTTTGCCTTGGTGATGTCAGTTGCAAACTTGATCACCTTATAAGGATTGCCGTCTTTATCAAAAACCGGATTATAAGAGGCATTAATCCAGATTTCTTTCCCGCTTTTATTAACGCGTTTAAATTCACCCGCTGCATACTCGCCCTTGGCCAGATTCTGCCAGAAGTTCTTATAGTCCAAACTTGAAGCATAGGCAGGATCACAAAACATCGAGTGATGTTTGCTTTGAATTTCAGCAAGGGAGTACCCCACCGCATTTAGAAAGTTATCGTTCGCAGTGCGAATGGTGCCATCAAGATTAAACTCGATGACTGCCTGAACTCTGTGCAAAGCTTTGCTTTCACTCTGAAGAACGCTGATTTCGTCCATCTCAGAAACAGCTTCTTCGAAACGACGTGCAGTTGACATGTGGGCATCTCCTCTTATTTATATGATGAACTTTTCGGTTATTGGGTCTCCGTACTAAACATCTGTTGTATTAATGTTTAGTAAATTAGTGTAATGAAACGGCCCCGATTTGAGATTGCGAATTTGCTCAGTAAAGATTCAATGAAAATCACCCTCTACTGCAATAGGCCGCTATTACGCCGTGATTTCTATTATAAACTTATTCATATTTATTGAAATACTCACATAGGGAAACCGGGAAAATGTAATCCAAATAGCTCAGATAAGAACATTTTCGGATATATCCGTACGCCATATAAAAATTTATTTACAGAGATTAAAATAAACTGGGATTTACAAATTCACCTGTGCTGGAAAAGAAAAACCCGGTGTTCAACCGGGTTTTTAAAATCTTATTTTTTGATCGTACTGTTCTTAGGGATTTCCACCCAAAAGCTGCGGTTTCACCAAAATGGATTGATAAATCTTGTAATTGCGTTTTACCAAGCGAACATACTCACGAGTCTCAGTATAAGGAATCATCTCAACAAACAGGTCAATGTTCTCGGTTGGATAACGTTTCTGCCACTGGCGAACCATTCCCGGGCCTGCATTGTATGCTGCGAGAGCCAGCTCCACAGAGCCAAAATCAGAGATCAACTGCGCCAGGAATTCGGATCCTGCATGGATGTTGGTTTCTGGATTTAGAAGTTGAACCGGTTTTTTCACGCCAAAGTGTTTTGCCGTCGGGTAGATCAATTGCATCAAACCAGATGCACGGGCACGGCTGCGGGCCGCCTTATTAAAGGCGCTTTCCTGACGAATCAATGCTTTCACCAAAATTGGATCTGCACTTTTGCTGTTTTCAACGATCTCTTTCCAGTAACGGATTGGGAACAGCAAATTTGCCGCCGATGCGGTGATCGACTCGGGATGATCAGACAAGTATTTATGCAAGGCCTGGAATACGGAAAGATCCGCCCCGTTTGCACTTAGCAAAACCAAAACCGAAGTTTGGAATGGCAAAGGCAGGTTTCTGAACTTTTCCAGATTCATTTTGCTGGCAAGATACTGCACTGTCGAGGAACGCTCCTCTGCAGTCAGCTTAACCAGTGATGCCAAAAGACGATCCCAGTCGGCATCGCCACTGCTAGCGCCCAGGTACCACTGTGTCGGAGAAGAAGGAATTGTGCCCAATAAGATGCCGTAACCACCCAGTGGGTTGGCATTCTTACCGTCTACGGCAGCAGAACAAAAGCTTTTCAGGTACGCCTGACGGTCGCGCATACCGCGCTCTGCAGGAGCTGGATACTTATCCAGGTATTCTACAGCGCGTGGGCATTCGTTTTGTTGAATGGCGAATACAGCCAAACGGAAAACGCTTTCCGTTTTGGATACGTTTTCACAGCCCAGAACTTTTTCATGAAGATTTTTGGAAACGTCACGGGCATTTTGATCTGGAAAATCCAGTTCCAGCATGTAACCCATCGCCTGGCTTTCCAGTGATTTATCACAAGTGAAATCAGCGACTAGCTCCTCACCATGACTTAATCTTTTTTGCGTGCTCCAGCCACGGAATTTTCTAAGGAATGCAGACTGCTGCTTTTTATCAGAGTTATCCGTCTTTAAACGCTCAGCACGAATCGCTGCGGGCATTTCAACCGCAGGATCTTTTGAATTTAATCCAGCGAAGGGCTCGGCTTTCACCTGTGCCTGCAGGTACTCGACAGTGGAATCCTGCCCTTGAGTAAGAGCTTGATCCAAAGTTAAAGCGCCTTCTGGCGGCGGAGTCAAAACCACGGGTTCAGACGCCGGCTGACGAGGCTTGGAAGCACATGCTGTGACGAATACTAATGAGAGAACTAATAGTTTGCGCATATTACCTTATCGGATTTTCAGGCAAATTCCGGTGGCCCAGTTTGATTCTAACATCAAAAATTGGACCCCGAATATTGCGACTGGACGAATCTAAAAATGAGACAACCAGACTGGAATGTTGTGGAATTAGACAAAAACCTCTCCAACAAAAAGTAACCTTGCGGTTCTGAAGAAACTGCCGCTATGGACGGTCCAGTGTCCATTTCCGTTTTCGACTTTTGCACTCAGCTGCAACACCCCTGATGGCATTCCAATTCGAACAGACTGTAGCGATTTTCCCTGGACCATTTCATTTATTACACTGCCAGGCAAATAGGCAGTCACCGCCGCACACAGTGAGACTGTCAGCGGCAGAGCTTTATGTGGCTGGCCGCTTGCGATCACGCGCATTTCAAAATCACGATCAGCGGTGACAGCTGGACTTACGATACCCACATAGGGAATGGCGATAAAGCCGCCAGCTTCTTTGGGACTTGTTGCGATCCCCATTGCCACCGAGGCATGACGGCGGATGGTTTCCAATTTTTCTAATAATTCCGGCTGGTGATCAAGTTCAGTTGGCGACTCTGTCCCCTTCAATCCCAAATCCTGGGCCCGCAAGATCACGCAGGCATTGGCGGCATCCACCATAGAAACTTCGATTTTGCCAACCCCTGCAACTTCCAGAACCTCGCGCAAATTTCCGGTAGGCAGTAACTTTCCAGTGGTCGCTCCACCCGGATCTTGAAACTCAAGTCGGATCGCCGCACCTGTTCCTGCCACACCCGGGATCGAAAACTCACCCGCAAGATCTGGTTCTGAATTCTTCAAAGGAAAAAACGCATGAATGATTTTCTGAGTGTTGGTATTAAAAATACGCACGCACGCTTCATCCCCAGTGACTTTACACATCCCCTGCCACACAGCAAAGGGTCCAATGGCCGAGCTGATATTGCCACAGTTCCCTTTGTAATCCACTTTCGCCTCGGTGACCGATACCTGTGCAAAAGTGTAATCTACATCCGCATCCGGTCGAGTTGAAGGGCGCACGATGGCAACCTTGCTTAAAGAAGATACTCCCCCGCCCATGCCGTTAAGTTGTCGGCCGTAACTATCGGGACTGCCAAGAACGCTTAAAAAAATGGCGTCCCAGCTTTTTTTGTCAGCTGGAAGATCGGATTCATTAAAAATCAGGGCACGACTGGTGCCGCCCCTCATGTACGTTGCGCGGTATGATTTCATGTTATCAAACATCATAACTCTATTTGTCTTCAAAAACCAACGGCGTACTCTGGGGGCTAGAAAATAGGGGGCATGTATGAAGGTCGTAGTTCTACTTTATGCCATCATTCTTTGCGGAGTCGTTTTGCAAACTCTTGCCTGAAAGTTTAAAGACTTTCAAAAGGTAAAAGAGGCTTGGAAATATCAGCAGACTTCCCACACCCAACGCATAGCTAAGCTGGCGAAGAGTCGGCTCGGGCGCCGCTGCCGCGACAAATGAAATCGCACCTTGCGGAGTCAACACCGCCGCTGGAGCAATCGCGAAATACCAACCAAACAAAATCAAAGCAGCCTGTGCGGCCGCCGCCAAACGAATCCATAAAGAGCGTTTAAACCGCAACAAATTCCACAAAACGAAAAAGAACAAGGTCGCCATCACTACGCAGGCAATTGAAAATGGATTCTTTAAAAACAAAATCAGAAAAGGGCTCTGCTCCAAATAAGCAGCCACGAAAACCGCACCTCCGGTAATCACCACGGCGGTATTAAAAATGAATCCCCAGCGTCGGTAATGGGCCTTTAAGTCGGAATTTTCTGACTCCCCGATCAGATAGATCGAAGCCAGAAAAGAAAAAATGCTGATCATAAAGAAACCCATGGCGATGGGAACCCAACCCATCCAGGGGTTGACGTAGGCTTCAAAAAATCCCGTGGCCGTGGGATCTATATCGCCTTGCCATAGACTGCCCGCAACCACTCCCAACCAGAAAGTCGTCCATACACTGGATAAACTAAAAATCCAGGAATAGGTATTCTGCGATTTGGAATCATAAACAGCATCATAATGTCTAAAAGTAAAAGCTGTACCCCGCGCCACAATTCCCACCAACAAGGCCACAATCGGAATATGCAAATGAACCATCACCAGACTGAATACCGTCGGAAATCCCATGAACAAGATAACTACAACGATAATCAGCCACATGTGATTGGCTTCCCAAACTGGCCCCATTGCTTCGTTAATCACATGGCGCTGTTTTTCCTGCAAACGTTTCGGAGTCGTCAGTTCGACGATCCCGGCACCGTAGTCAGCGCCTCCCAGCACGACGTATAATAAAAGCGAAGCCGCAATGAAGAATATTAGAATCTCAACCATCACGATGCTCCCTTACTCATATTCTTTTCCGCCACCTGCAATTGCCGACGGAATAACCACGCCGTTACGAACGACAAAAAGAAATACAAAACCAGAAATAGATAAAAATGAAATTGCACGCCAGGCATTGGGGTCACAGCGTCCTTGGTTTTCATAATGCCATACACGATCCAGGGCTGACGTCCCACCTCGGTCACAATCCACCCGGCCTCGATTGCAATAAATCCCACGGGCGTTGCTGCCACCAAAATCTTAAGAAACCACGAAGGCAAAACAGGCTTTCGCACCACAACCAGATAAACCAATCCGATTCCGATCATCAAAGTTCCCAGTCCCACCATCACCTGAAAGGCGATGTGAGTGATAAGTACCGGCGGCCACTCGTCACGGGGAAAATCGTTCAGTCCTTTGACTGTTGCATTCATGTCGTTAAACGCCAGGAAACTTAGCATGCCAGGAATTTTAATCGCGCCATGCACTTCGCCAGTTTCCGCATCAGGAATACCACCCAGAATAAGGGGCGCTCGGGCTTCGGTATGAAAATGCGCTTCCATCGCGGCTAATTTTGCCGGCTGATACTCTGCCACCTTTTGCGCGGCAAAGTGTCCAACCATGGGTTGTATCAAAGACGAAACAATCGCAAACACCATGGCGATCTTTAAGGCGCGTAAATGCAAAACAGAATGGGGTCGTTTCAACAAAAGCAAAGCATGAAGCCCCGCCACTGCAAAACCCACGGCCTGAATAGCCGCCACCTGCATGTGCATCGTTTGATGAAGCCAGGCGCGATTGAACATCGCCGCCACCGGATCGATATTGATGGCTTCTCCGTTCACCCATTCAAATCCCGCAGGCGAGTTCATCCACGCATTCGCAGCCACAACAAATACTCCCGAAGCGAATCCGGAGATTCCTACCACCAGCCCCGCGCACCAGTGAACCCAGCGATTCATGCGCTTCCAACCATACAGGTATAGTCCGATGGCCACCGCTTCCAGGAAGAAGGCACTTCCCTCCCAGGAAAACGGCATTCCAATGATGGGACCTGCATGCTTCATAAAGCCGGGCCACAACAAACCTAACTCAAAAGATAAAACAGTTCCTGAAACTGCACCGACAGCAAATAAGATTGCGACACCTTTCATCCACAGCTTGGTCAGCTCCAGATCCTCCTGGCGGTTTTTTTTCAAATACAGAAAATGTGCGACTGCCATGAAGAACGGCATGACCATGCCAATGGCAGCAAAAATAATATGAAATCCCAATGAAAAAGCCATCGTCGAGCGCGCGGCTAAAAGATCGTCCATATCTTCGCTCCTTTATCAACCCGCAGGCTGAATTACGCCGACTATGAACCGATAAACTGCCAAAGAGAACCGCAATGTTCAATGTGCAACCCTATGTTGCCTTTCAAACAAAGAGCCCGGTGAAAGTTTCACAATCAGTAGTAGTACCAATAAATCGCGCCAACCACGAGGGCCGCAAGCACACAGATTCCGACTATGGCGGAAAAGACTTTCAAGGGGCTGGATTCAAGTTCGTGGGTTTTATGAGGACGTTCGGTCATCCCTTCGACTTCTTCGTGCTCAGTTTCTTTGGAGTAGCGTTGCTCCCGAATACGTCTTTGTTCTTTGCGGATTTCCGGTTCGATATCCATAACAACCTCGCTTGATGGAGAATGATTCCATCCAATTCAGGTTGTAACTATCCGGGGATGAACTCAACTGTGAGGTCATTGATTTTGGGCATAAAAAAACCCTTGGTCGCAAGACCAAGGGTTTGAAGACTTAGATTAAGTCAGGGTCGAATTAACGAGGACCGCGATTGCCGCCGCCACCGAAACCACCACGACCACCGCCGCCACCGCCACGGCCGCCACCGAAACCACCACCACGGTTCTCACGAGGAGCCATTGGTTTAGCTTCAGAAACGTTCATCGCGCGACCAGCAAGCTCAGCACCATTCAATTTAGAAATAGCTGTAGCAGCTTCGTCATCAGTAGACATTTCTACGAATGCGAAACCTTTGCTGCGACCTGTTTCACGATCAGTTACGATACGTGCAGATTCAACGTTACCGAATTCAGCAAAAGCGTCTGCAAGAGATTGTTCGTCTAGTTGGTAAGAAAGATTTCCTACGTAGATTTTTTTACCCATTTTAATACCTCCTAAAATGGCATTTAGTAGCCCACTGTGAGGAGATGGCTTAATTGCCTCGAACTCAAAGAGAGACTTGTTATTCTCAATATAGCTAAACCATAATTCGCAAAAATCGAAGCACTAAACCGAAAAAATATCTAAAATACTCGATTTTATGCAAAACAACACACCGCGTTACATGGAACACCATGGCCGGGGTGTAATAACCTTCGTGATTTCGTTGGCTCTCATATAAAGAAACTCATTTCCCAGGGAAAGTCGAACTCTCTCCCTTTTTTGAGTCCTATAGGAAAGCGCCACGATCTGGCCATATCCCAGGCCATCGGTGATGAATTCACCGTTCACGTTTTTTAAATTCCAACGAATTGTTTGCGAAGCAATAGGTGTGACGTCTGCCTCTGTCAGGACCGTGGAAATTGTACCGACAGAATCACGGCACAATAAGCGCACATTCAAAACTGTCATATAAGCTGTACGACAATTTTTATTTCTGGAGTATCCATAACCCATTTCGCAGGTGTTAAAACTTTTTTCCTCAACACCCAACTGCTCAACATTTCTTTCAAGATTTAATGCACGCTGAATTGCCACGGCATCGATGGAGGAACTTTCGTCCCCTACTTGCGTTGCCATCGGAGGCACTGGAGAGGGTGAAACTGTCGGGGTTGTCGTACAGGCAGTCAGTGCCAGCAAGGCGGCGAGCAATAGATAATTCATGAATCCTCCGAACTCATATTATAGAGACTCAAAGGGAATTCATGCAACCTGACATCAGGAAAGGTCTATTTCACAGGACGTTCATTCAGTGCCAGACTTTCCACTTCCTGCGCCTGCTTATTAAGGCTGCTTTGAAGCTGTTGCTTTTGTTCGTAGTTCAGTGTGGACCAGAACTTGTTCAGAAAAATTTTAAATTTATCCTCATAAAGAGCCATAGCTTGGGCGTATTCGGGAGTGCGAAGTGAATCATAGTTTACCATAAACTCTTCTGTGAATTGTCGCAGCTTCTTAGGGTCCTGTCTCTCGGCCATAAATCGGTTCAGTATCTGCTCGCGATTATTCAGTCGCTCTTTCCAGGGAAACGGTTCCTGCTCAATAAACTGTTTCAGCAGCTGGTCCTGATGCACGCTTGTGGGCCCGACCCAGTATTTAAGTTGCTTTTTAAAGCGAGCCTGCAAATCGGAATTAAACTGTGTCTGTCCCTCCAGGCGGGCTTCCTGAATTTCCTTTCGAACCTGCTTTTCAAAATGCACAAACTGTTCATCTCGCAGGGAATTGACCAGATAGACGGCGGAGTTTTTAAAGGAACCCGATGCCTGCGTGTACTCTGTTTCCAGAGTGTCGAAAACCTCGCTCAGAATTTTTGAATCCTCCAGTTCACGGGGAACGCGTTCGTCGTACTTGCGAATCGCCTGGGCAAACTCCTGAAGCTGTTTTCGCTGAATCTGCTTTACGTCCTTGTTAACCTCCCGTTCAAAATCTTTTTCCTGCTTGCGATCCAGATCGAAATATCCTTCCACCTGAGTGATGGATATTCCACCGATCATCGCATCCAGAACGGGATTCGCCGCCGTACAGCCACCTAACGCCAACACGATCAAACAAAAGAAAAGCTTTTTCATAATTTCAGATTAGAGCCAGCGTTCACATTCTCACAGACCCAGGTCATAAAAACACAAGTCCCAGGTAGAGTGTTCTGTGAGCATTCTCACAATAGATTTCGATGTAGGTCCTATTTTTTCTTATTCCGTAATCAATTTTTCCGCACCGTAATTTTCTCGGCTAGTCTTTGTTAGCACACACGATTGTGTAATTCCGCACAGGAGGAAATTTCAATGCTTGTAAAGCAGCAAACGAATTCTTCTGTACGTTCCAGAGCCACGCTTTTGATCGCAGCAACTTTAATAACCCTGGGCCTTAGTGCACATGCCAACGCCCAAACAGAAACGACTCTTCCCGACGACCCTGCAGTGGAACAAGCAGTTTCCACTCCCGCTGAACCGATGGTTCGCACAATGGCTTCCGATGTTTCCACATTGTCTGCCTATGATAAAGAAACAATTCTAATGAAATACGATCACGTCGATCCCTATAACGTGGTCCCGACACAGCCTTTGATTGATGCTTTGATTTACTTTGAACAAAACAAATCATCCTTCGCCAATAAAAACTACATCACGATCATCAACTACGCACAAAGTTCAAAAGCAGCCCGCTTTTACATTGTGGATTTGAATTCCGGTGGTGTTTGGCCATTGCACGTGGCTCACGGTAAAAATTCCGATCCGAACCACGATGGTATCGCGACTTCTTTCAGCAACTCTTCTGGTTCCAACAAAACTTCCCTGGGTTTCTTCCGTACGGCTGAAACTTATAACGGAAGCCACGGTTACTCTTTGCGCCTGGATGGTTTGTCTTCGACAAACTCCAACGCCCGCGCCCGCGCTATCGTAATTCACGGTGCATCTTATGTGTCTGAAGCCAGCGTTGTGCAAGGTCGCTCGTGGGGTTGCCCGGCTCTTTCCATGGCCGTTCGCACCCAGGTTATTGATGCCCTTAAAGGTGGCTCCCTGATTTACAGTGTTTACGACACAGGAGGGACGGGCTTACCATCCCCAAAGCCCTCTGAGCCGGCGATCCCGGCTCCAACTCCCACACCGTCCCCGTCCCCAACACCAGGTAATGGCGCCTATACAATGGCGCCTTTGGCTTGGGAATCCTCGTCCAAACCAGAACGCAAACAGTGGTCCCAATATCTGCAATCCCTTGTGCTTAACGAGTGGAGCAGTCTGCTTGCTGGTGCAAATGATATGAATCAATTTTGCCCAAAGTACTCCAAACTTAACAACAATCAAAAAGCCAATGTATGGGCTCAGTTGTTCGTTTCGATGGCTCGCTACGAAAGTGCTTACAACCCACTTTCCCGTATGCACGAAACAACCATGGGTACTGATAACGTCACGAAAAAACCTGTTTACTCTGAAGGATTGCTGCAACTTTCCTATCAGGATACTCAGTGGAACAAGTGGTGTAAGTTTGACTGGAGCAAAGATAAAAACCTAAGCTCCACCAGCCCGAAGAAAACCATTCTTGATCCTTACATCAATCTTCATTGCGGTGTAGGTATCATGGCAAAACAGATCGGCAGCAAAAAAGCAATCGCGATCAAGTCCGGCGTTTACTGGTCCGTGCTGAAACCAGGTGGCAAGTACAACAAATTGACTTCGATCAAATCCATGGTGAAGTCGCTGCCATTTTGCCAGTAGTCTCTGACTGAGGAATTGAACTTAGAAACTGATTTATTTTACTTAGTACGTTGAGAATTTAGATATTAAAGACGGGGCTATCGATAACTTATGAGGTCGATGGCCCCGCACTATTTTGGGGGTCCACTGTCTCAAACCGAGACGTTTCCCGTTGGTTACCTTTTTGCTGGTATATTTGCTGGAAATACAAAAGTGCTGCGTCGATCATTATATTGGGAAAGAGTTCGTTTTTTTGACGAACTTTTTTACACGTGACGGCCCAAAAGGGAGATCTGCTTTTATGAAAAGTTTTGCCCCTCTACTTAGAACGAATCACAAAATCGCTTTTGTGGGTTTGGACATGCTTCTTTTCATGACCGCTCTTTTTGTGGCGACCGCGACCCGTTTGGGTGGCAGCCCCGATGATATTCAGTTGGTTGAGTTGCTGATGCTGACCTTTTCGGTTCCCGTGATTCAGTATATTTTTGGCAACTATGATTTAGACCATATTTCCACTTTCAAACAGCTGGCAGTCAGACAAGGGATGGCTTTTGTTCTGACAACACTGACGGCAACGGCTATTACCTTCATTCTTACCACTGATCGCGTTGGCTTCTTTGGCCGTGGCGCCCTGCTTGGCAGTTTGTTTTTATTTTTGGTGATCTCGGTGAGCTACCGTTTCATTGTCATCAGCTTTTTCAAAGCGATCAAAGGACGTTTGAAATGGTTGATTCTGGCTGATAAATCCGCCCAGGAAACCATTTCTAAAGATTTCTCTGACCTCGGTTTTGAAGGACTGATCGAGTTCTACAATCCCGACGACAATGCAGATAAGCTGACAAAGCTTTTGGAGTCCCCGTGGAGCACCCTGGTCATTGCCAGCCGGGAAAAAGTATTAAAGCCTGAAATAAGTTCGCAGATCATCGCTGCAAAGTGCGCCGGCGTGAATGCCATTACGATCACTGAGTTTTACGAGCGTCACTTGCGCAAGGTTCCGTTGCATCTTTTGGATTATCACTGGTTTATCAACTCTGCAGGCTTTTCATCTGTCTCTCATCCTGTGCAGCTGCGCCTAAAACGCCTGATGGATATCGCAATCTCAGGCACCTTCCTGTTGCTGGCTTCGCCCGTAATCTTGCTAGTGGCAGCGATTGTAAAGCTTGAGTCCCGAGGGCCGGCTATCTATCGCCAAACTCGTACCGGGAAAGACAATCAGACATTTACGATTTATAAATTTCGCTCCATGCGCACCGATGCCGAGAAAAATGGTGCGGTGTGGGCCTCAAAGAACGACAACCGTGTCACCAAAGTGGGTCGTTTTATTCGCCTGACTCGTCTGGATGAATTGCCCCAGTTATGGAATGTTTTAAAAGGCGAAATGAGCTTTGTGGGTCCTCGCCCGGAGCGTCCCGAGTTTAATGACATGCTGAAAGCGCAACTTCCCTACTATGATTTGCGCCACACTTTGCGTCCCGGTCTGACGGGTTGGGCCCAGGTACTTTACCCTTACGGTGCGAGCATCGAGGATTCCAAAGAAAAGTTGCAGTTTGAGTTGTACTACATTAAACACAGCAGCATCTTTTTGGATATCATGATTATTCTAAAAACTATCGCCGTCGTGGTCGGCGCTAGAGGGCGTTAATCACTCCGCTAAAGAGTTGCGCCTTAGCGTTCCAGGTTTCGCTGGCTTGCAGATACTGAAGGGCTGCGGGACCTTTGCCAGTCAGTCTTCCCGCTTGAATGTCCTGCACAGTTTGCGCGAACTCAGAGCCGTTATCAGCAACGAACAGGTATTCACCCAGCTTTGCCACTTCAGGCAGGGCTGTCGCAATCACAGGGCGTCCTGTGCTAAGATATTCCTTCAATTTCAATGGATTTAAATTATCGGTAAGTTCGCTGCGCACATAGGGCAAAATGAACATATCCATTTCTGAAATCGCCTGTGGTAGCTGTGCATAGCTGACAGGCCCCATGAAGTGAATGTTTTCCTGTTCTTTTAGGCGACTCACATCACAAACCACATTGCCGATGATTTCAATAGAAGCCGCCGGTAAGGCTTTTGCCAAATCCAACAGAATCTGCTGGTCCGTGCGCTGGTCAAATAAACCGAAATAACAAAGCTTCAACATCTGCTCAGAAGCTTTCGGTCCGATATTGAAATGATTGAACTCCACGCCGTGAGTCAGCAGAACCGTTTCGCGTTTGCCGTTGGATTTGGTTTTTACCAAAGCCTCTGAAGTGGCAAGTACCAGGTCTGCTTTTTCTAATAGCTTTCGCTCCATCTTGCGAACCATGTCGTAATTAAGACCGGGCCACAGGGAAAACTCATCAACACAGACGTAAACTTTCAACGACTCATTGAAGTCGCCCACATAGTCGCAGGAATTGGGTACCGAAGAAACCGTGATAATATCTTTGAACTTACGAGTTTGAATTACCTTCTTCACAGCCCTTGCTACACTCCAGCGATTGAAAGCTCTGATCAAGGCATACTGATTAAAGGGAATCATTAACGGAGAAACAATCGACATACTCTCTGGCACTTCGCGCTGCGCGAGTGGAGTCTTCGGTCCAAACCAACCGGCTAGCTTGCCAGCAATTCTTTTTAGATCATAAAGGTTGAATTTTGGAGACCTTAAACCGACGGTCTCCACCCAGATAAAACGATTCGAAGAAAACAAAGGACGAAGCAAATGCTCAAGGGAATGAGGGTGCCGGGCGAAATCTTCGCCGAACACAATCAAATCACGATTCTGCAAAAGCTTGTTGGTATTCATTAGCGCTGCGCCTTTTTCCAAATATCCACAGTGGAGCGTTGTTTGCGCCAAAATAGAAAACCTTTGAATGCCGCCAGATTCACGTTGCAGTAATAGTATGGCAGATAAAAGATACCAGCCTTTGCACCCTTTTTATCCAGATGATAACCGATAAAGGCCATAAGATAGAATGCCAACTGTAACGCCAGGAAAACGGCATAGAACACACCACTCCCTACCAGCAAAGCATTCGTAAGCAGGATTGCAGCTAACAATGCCCACATAAAATAGCGCAGGGTCTTGTGGATAAAAAATTGAAAGCCAAACCAGCTGGCCACAGGATTCAAAAGTTTTTTGTATAGTGAAATCACCTGAATACCACCATACACCATGCGCGACTTTACATTGAAATCGTCCTTCAATGTAATGGATGCTTCCTCCTCGGTGATTGCGTCCTGATCGTAAATCACACGTTTGCCCTGTTGCAAAATATCAAAAGTGATCACCAGATCATCATTGATAAGCTCGCGCGGAACTTCTTTAAAAAGATCTTTTCTAAGAGCAAAGATCTCGCCGTCTGCTGTGGGGATCGAACCCAAGTGGGATTCCGCCTGCTTTAGTGAAGACTCATAACGCCAGTACAAATTGTCACCAATTGAAGCTTTACGATCCTGGTGTTGCAGTACGCTTTTACGACCGCACACGCCGCCAATATTTTCGTCAGCAAAGTGGCGAACAAGCTTTGAGATCGCATCGGGACGGAACATGGAGTTGGCATCAGAGAAAACGATGATTTCGTTTTTAGCCGCAGCCACGGCCCGATTTAATGCAGCTGTTTTACCCTGGCGTTGCGGTTGAAATATGGAAACTACGCCTTGCTCACTGAATTCGCTCACAATCTCTGGAGTGCGGTCTGAAGAACCGTCAGAGACGACGATGAACTCAATCTTGTCTTTCGGATAAGCGGTTTTAAGATCGCTTAGGATCTTTTCCCGGATCACGCGTTCTTCGTTGTAGGCTGCAATAATGAATGAAACGGAAGGCGTGATGTCGGAAATTTTATGTTTCAATTTAAAAAGCCGGGAAACCAAGGTCACAATCACACCGAAAAGCACATAGTGCAGGCAAATGGCGACGAATACGATCCAAAACAAAGTCTGCACCAAAATCATAAAACCTGCTCCTTTTTCGGTTGAGCCAATGCTGCCAGAACAAACAGGTGCAAGAGCACCAGGTCTTTATAGGAAATCCCTACGGTTAACGATGCTGCCGCAAGAATAAAATAGGAAGTCACTAAAAAGTATCTCTCAGGATTCTGCGAACGCCACACACTCAGCCAGGCCCAGATCAAGATCGCCGCAAATGCCATGAAACCGATCGCGCCCAACTCTGCAGCCACGTTTAAATACGTGTTATGAACTTCCAGAGGCTTAAACTCACTTTGAAATTGAGGATACTGGGAGTTGGCAAAGAAGAAGTCGCGTGCTTTGTGCATCCCTGATCCAAAAAAAGGATTCTCCGCAAATACTTTAAATCCGTTTTCATAGGTCAACAGACGATCGGCACTGGATTTATCATTGATGTCTGAAAATCGATGCGCCAATGATCCGTCCAGGGCAATCACCGACACCATCGCGACAAAGCAAACAGCAGCAGCAACTTTTACCGCTGCCACCTTAGGTGAATTTGAAAACTTTCGAGTCAGCAAGAAAGCCAGGCCCGCCAGCAATGCCAAAATTCCCATACGAGACTGCGTGATGAAAGCGCACACTATCAAAAAAGCAGCTGCTGCCATCTGCAAAAATACCTGAAGGTTCTTGTTTGCCAACACAGACCGCCAAGCCTGCATTAACGCCAAAGGCACCATCATCGCAAAAAATGTACAAAGAAAATTAGGATCCCCGTGACGGATGCTTAGCAGCGGTCTACCGTCGTATTCCCTCGCCTCACCCAGGATAAAGTAGCGGTACAAGAAATAAACTCCCAACACGCAATAAAAGAAAATGATCGCATTCAAAAGCAAATCGCGATTCTTTGGCTGGATTAAAAGATAATACAAGCACGGTGCCAGCAACAGAATCTTCACCAGACTCTTGTACTCCCCATCCTGCAAAATCCACAGACCATCGCTGAACAGGGACGACAGCAGCGGTGCAATTGCATACAAAGAGACCAGCAAAAGTGGCAATACGATGGGATGCGAAAATGAAAGCTTCTGCTTTTCTTTTATCAGGATACTATACGCCGTCTGCCCCACTACCAGCAGGAACAAAATCAATTCAATGTGAATTGATAACAACAGTGGGACCTCCAAATGGAGAGTCGTAATGACCAATCCCATAAAAAGTACGGCGGAAATAAGCTGCATTAGTCTCTCTTAAAGGCAAACATCAGGTATTCAAGAAGGAAACCCAGAACCAATCCGGCAAGGATCGCGACCACCAAAATAGCTGCAGGCTTAGGCCAAACAGCGCGATCCGATACCGACGGCTCGGAAATGACTTTAAAAACACGTTCCTTTTGCGATTGGGAAATCACGTGCTCAAACTTCATCTTTACCAGTTTGTTCTGATAAAAGCTGCGTTCCTGAGAGTTCGCCGGGAAGGCTGCCGCTTCCTGGGAGATTTTCTCTGCCAGGGCCTGGAAGTCCTCGTTGTCCTTTTGAACAGCCAAAAATTTAAGGTTGTCGAAGACATTTTGATTCAGCTGCAAAGCCAATTCAGGATTCGAGGATTTTACTTTGATCACATAGTTATTTTCATCAGCCCCCGTGAACTGAACATTCACCATGCCTTTTAAAAACTTCACCTTTGAAGTTTCAGAAGACAACTGAGCCGTTGCGGCTTTTGCCACCTCGCTGGAGGCCAGGAAATTCCTGATTTGCTCATCCGTAACAGTAGCGCTGCTGATATTCAGACCGTCGCGAATCCAGATCCAGCGATTGCGGCTTTCATCAGAGCCGTTGTCCGGATTTTCAATCTTCATACGAAAGATCGCCGCGCGACTGGTCGCCTCGAAAGTTTTTGGAGTGACCAGAATATATCCCAAGGCAATCACGCCCAGAATCAATGTGGTCAACAGTAGTACCTTATGGTTTTTCAATAGTTGATTCATAAACCCGTTCCTAATAAAGCTTTCGTCATATCCACCTTGTTCTCGTTTTCACCAAGGGCCAATGTGGAAACTGTTTTTAATTCTTCATCTGATACTGCCAGGACTGTTTCCAATACCGACATAAGCTGATCGCGGGAAAAGACAAAGCAATTCCTGCGATCTTCCAAACTAAGTCCCCGACAACCAAAGGCCGTCGAAAGGATTGGCAAACGTGCCGCCATAAATTCAATCATTTTCACGTTCACGCCGGATCCCTGCACGACTGGATTTAAACCAAAGTCACTGGCAGCAAAATAGGGAATAATATCATCCACGCGACCAAGAATTTTGAAGTGCTCCTCGTTCTGCAAATTCTGGCTGACTGTACCAACCACTAAAATCACCACGCCCATTTGAACCAATACGGCTTTGTTCTGCTGAGCAAAACTCTGCAAGAACTGAAACGCCTCCTGATTAGGCTGGTAGCTGGAGCCGGTGAAAAGGAAAACTTTCTTTCCCTGAATGCCAAGCTTTTGACGGGTCCCTTCGCGCAATTGCTCTGACCACAAGAACTGACTGACGTCCACGCCGTTGGAAACCACGCTGCTTTTTTCATACAGACCCGGCACTATTCCTACAAACTTTTGACGATCATCTTCGGAACAAAACAACACCTGCTGTGCAGAGCTGAGCGCTTTCAGCTCAATGCTTTTCACTGCGTTGGAAACCAGGGGGTTCTTCCACAATTCAAATTCGGCATTATGGGTATTCAGCCACAATGGCTTTTTAGAGTCGCGTTGAAGAGAAGCCAAAAAAGGAAAATCCAACATCACCTGATCTGCTGCAGATAAAGCCTTCTTAAGATCGGCAGGAATAAAAACGCTTAGCAACCAAGTGACCCATAATGGCGGGAGCTGCAGACGATAGAAAAGAAACTGCACCAATCCCCACACGGGGTTCATGTTCACAGACTCGCGAATACCGCTTTCCAGTGTGTGATTGAAAGAAGGTTTTCGGGAAAGGTAGTTTTCTTTGCGGCCCGTTAGTGAATACACCTGCACGTCATATCCCAAGCGCACCAAGGCCCGACACAGATTCGCGCTGCGGAGTTGCCCACCCGACATCGGGGGGAAGATTTGGATGCTGGATACGAACAGGATTTTCTTCATGCGTTTCACAGGAAATTAAATGAATTCCCACGTAACTTCCACCGTAAAGCCTGTTCCATGGAGTTCCTACAATTCCGGGGTTTCACTTTAAAAAGGTCCCATTTCTTGATACAAATTCCACCAATGAACCACAATAAGAACGTATTGCATTTGGTGGAACACCTGTACCTGGGAGGCATTGAACGCCTTCTGGAGCAGCTTGCATTGCACACTAGAGAAGGCACCCGCCTTCACTTTTTTACCTATGAGACTAAAAGTTTGGCAGGTATCGGTAAGGCCATTCAGGATGCGGGCTTCCCGGTCTTCACTTATAAGAAATCCGCGGGACGCGATTGGAACCTGGTGAAGGAACTGATCAAGGTCATCAAGGAAAACAAAATCGACGTTATCCATACTCACGATTTCGGTCCTACGGAGTACGCGGTTCTATTGAAGATGCGTTTCCCCCGTCTTCGTCTGGTGCACACTCAGCACACCATGCACCACTTCATCATCAAGCCCCAATACCGATACTTCTTTCAGTTCGCGAGCTATTTTTATCACGAGATGATTGGCGTTTCGGGGTTTGTTAAAGACTCCATTATTGAGAACTGTCCCTTGGTAAATCGCTCTGTTTTGACCGTAATCCCGAATGGCGTCGACACGCAGAAGTTCGTGCCGACTCCCGAGATCAACTCCACTGGCAAATCCCTGCACATGGTTAGCATTGCGCGTATCTCCTATGAAAAAAACCTGGAATACCTGTTTAATACCTGCCGCCTGCTGAAAGAAGCTGGAATTCCTTTTACCTTTGATCACGCGGGTACTTCTAAAACTCCTGAGCCTCGTGAAAAGCTGGAAAACTTCGTAAAAGAGCATGGTTTGGAAAGCCAAGTCACCATGCACGGCTTTAAAAATGATGCCTCCGAAATTCTGGCAAAAGGCGACATCTTCCTAAGTTCTTCAATTCGCGAAGGTCATCCGGTTGCAGTCCTTGAAGCTATGGCTACTGAAAAAGTCTGCCTGTGCAGCGATATTGCTCCCCATCGTGAAACATCACATGGCGTATTGGAACTTTACGACCTTCAGGACGAAACAGCTTTGTTTAACAAACTTAAAGACATGCACATAAGCAACACGTCCCTGGCCGAGCGAAAAAGACAGTCCCGCGAAATCGTTCTTAAACACTATTCCCTTGAGAAGATGGTGCAAAGCTATGTCGACACTTACCGCTAACACGAAAAAATCCAAGCACCCGATTGCTTTAAGTTTCGACGTTGAAGACTGGTTTACTGTCAGAAATATGCGCGATTTCGTTTCCGATGCCGACTGGGACAAACAGGAAATGCGCGTTAATATCGGCATGGATTTCATCCTAAATGCCCTGGCGGAAAAGAACATCAAGGCCACATTTTATATTTTGGGCTGGCTGGCAGACCGCGCGCCAGAGTTGATCAAAAAGATCGCTGACCAGGGTCACGAAATCGGTTGCCATAGTTACCAACATACTCCGATCGACCTTCTAGATCCTAAATCCTTCGAAGCTGACTTGAAGAAAGCGATTTCTGCCCTGGAGTCTGTCTCTGGCAAGAAAATCAAAGGTTTTAGAGCTCCTAGCTTTTCAGTCATGCATAAAACTTCCTGGGCGCTGCCAATCATTCGTGATTGCGGTCTTGAATACGATAGCTCTATCTTTGTAACTTCCCACCCGGATTACGGAGTTAAGGATTTTCCTGAATCTATCACCACTGTCAGTGGTTTGACGGAAGTTCCCCTTAAGAAATCCAAGTTTTTTGGCACTCAGGTTCCAGTTTGCGGCGGGGGCTACTTCCGTATGCTTCCTTACGCTATGACCAAATCTGCTCTGAAGCAGGATCTGGAAACGGGTCCGGTGGTTATGTACTTCCATCCTTGGGAGTTCGATCCTTCGCAACCTCGAGTTGCTCTGCCTGCATTGAAACGCTTCAGACACTATGTTGGCCTTAACAGCAATCGCCAAAAGTTTTTGAACTTGTTGAATGATTTTGAGTTCACTACGGTTGAGAGCTTGGTTTCTGACGCCAAGGCTTCTAACTCCCTTTCTACATATTCTTTCTAAAATCAAATACGACGGGCTGGTTCGAGCAGAACTGCCTCGAGCTCGTCGCTCTTGGGATGGCTGATTCCGCGACACGCCTTCCGGGCTCAGCCGTGGCCCGCCCTCCTCCGCTTTACTACGGCGGACGGGTTCGCGCCATCGTGGCGCCCACGGAGGTCGCTGCACATCCATCCCAAGCTCGCCGTGCCCGAGTCAGCTCTGCTCGACGGCGTTTTGGTTACTTGCTTTCTAAAGCTTTCAGTAATGCCGGGTCGTTTTTTGGGATGTCGTGGTGGGCTTCGGTTAGGTATTTGCTGTTGGGGTCGCGGCGCTTTTCGTTGGGGAATAGTGCGATTGTGTATGGTTTGAATGCTGGTGCTTTGGTGTCTTGTTCTTTGGTTAGGCCGTCATGAAGTGCCACGCATAGATCTTCGGCGCATAGGTCGCTGCTGAAATGTGAAGTTGGAACTGGGCGTGGATTTAGTTCGATGATGTAGGCTTCATTTGTTATTTCGTCGATGATGAAATCTAAAGAGCCGAAGCCGGAGTAGCTTAGCTTTTCTGCTGCTATCTTTACGGCGTTTCTGATTTCTTGATTATCTATGCCTTTTACCACGCTGGATGGGCCGGTGGCGCCTGGGTAGGTCTTATGTTTCAGCATTGGGTTGATGGCAAAGATCTGGCCGTTGCTTGCTACAAATGGCACCAAACCTACTGGGCCTGAGATGTACTGTTGTAGGGAGATTCCGGCTTCTGCGGATTCTTGAACTACAAAAAGTAGATTCTTGATCAGTTCTTTTATTTTTTTAGCGATACCCACTGTGGAATGTTTTGAGAAAGCTTTGCGAAGGTCAGTTTCGTTTTGGCAAACTGTTACACCGGAGGCTCCATAGCCGAAGTCGAATTTTAGGACTACAGGATAACCGAAAGAGGGAACCTCGTGCAGGGCCATATCCAGGTTTTCTACTCGGGTGTTTTTTGGAACTCGGACTCCCCACTCGCGGCAGTTTTCCACGAAGCGGGATTTGTTTAAAACTACGGAGTCGAATTTTTCGGGAGCTGTGAATTTTCTTAGTTCTTTGGATAAGAAACTTAGTCCTGGAATTTTCGAGAGCGTGTTTGCAAGATTTTGCATTGCCAACAGCGCGTCTTCGTCGCCTGGCAGGATAATATCGGCTTTAAAACGCACCATGGCTGCCAGCATCCACAGGTACACAAGCTTTGATCTTGTGAACGTGAAGGTTGGATAGGTCATCGCCTTAGCCAAGTGCTTTGTTTTTGATAAGTAGCTGCCTGATGGACAAAGTGCCACAGTCTCAAAACCCGCGCGATCGAGTCCCGATGGCAAGCGGCTGATGCCGGTCCAGTCTTTGGCTAAAGCTATGATCAAAACCTTTTTAGTCACGGGCTACCTCGAGTTTTTTGATCAGGCCGAGTTTTGCGAAAACTTTTTTAATCATGTTGAACAGATGTTCCGCCTCTTCAGGACGAACCAGGTTCAATCGGCATGCAAAGAAGAAATAGAAAACCGCATAGACGCTGGAACTGGCTGCCAGCACCCAGAATGGATGCCAGGTCAGGTTGTAAAAGGCTGCACGGAAAATAAAACCAAAGACCACGGAAAGCATGACGGTCTTACCCAGGTCTTTCCACATGAAAAGATTCAGAATGTTTGTTTTCAGCAGGCGTGCGCCAATGAACAGACCGGAAATATTAATAAATGCGACAGCAAGGATTTTACCCCACAAAACGGCCATAGGACCGATATAGTAAGCTCCACCGATGATCATCAGTAAGCCCAGTACCACACCCAGCACTTTGATTTTCAAAGCATAGCCGGTGTTGGAGGTGGAACGGAATAACGGCTCCGGATTCAGACACGCAATAAAGATATAGAAATTAAAGACGATGAAGAACGGCACACTCTCGACATACTTGTCAGAGAAAATAAAGACGATCATCTCTTTGGCAAAGAACATCATGTAGATGGTAAAGGGAACCACCACCAGGAACAGGCTGCGGGTCATTCGGCGCCAGGTTTCGGCCGCCTTCTCGTAATTTCCGCTTTTAATATTATCAATGAGCTCGATATTCACCAGTTCGTACAACGACGTACGCAGGGAATTCACAATTGGATTTTCAAAGCAACCCACAGAGTAGAACGTAAATTGTCTGACGTTATAGAACGAGGAAATGAACAGGTTCTCCATGTTCAGAATATTCTGAACAATCCGGGATACTCCCAGCGGCAGTCCATAGCGGGCTTGATCCATAAAGAACTTATGGGCATCGCGGTAGCGGACACCCTCACGCACCTTGTGACTGTGCATCGTGTAGATCATCCACAGCATTCGGACTGTCATAACCAGTGACAACAGCGCGAGCGCAATGAAGATAGAATCAAATAAAATAAAGGCACCCATGATCGCCACGGATTTTAACAGCTCGGTCCCTGCATCCAGATAAAGCCGTGCCTTAAAGCGATTAAAGTTAATCAGGAAGCCTTCGATTTGCAGGGAGCACAAAGTCACGACAATCAAGTAACCTAAGACCGGCAAATACTGCGCTAAATCCGGATTGTTTAAAAGAGCCGCAATATCAAATCTGAAGACCGTCATCATCAGGGCCAAAAAGCCCGTGACCAAAACGTTGAATACCAATGCATTCATACTGAATAAGGGGAAATTCTTTTTATCCCAGCGCAGAAAATAAAAAACGGAATCATCCAGGCCCAAATTCAAAGCCACTTGAGCAAACCAGTAAATCAGGGTCACCTGTTTATAAGTACCGTAGGTATCCACTTCCAGGTGACGGCCCAGATACATAGGAATCGCAAAGGAGAATATCACCCCAAAGATTCGCGCGCCCGTCAGTAATGCAACTCTGTTGAAGCCTTCTTTGTGCTGTTGCATTTAGGGGTTTACCTTTACACCGCCGACAAAGGCGCCAGCATTAAGCCCCGCTTCTTTACGGGAAATTTCCTGGATAGGATTTTCGTGGATGTCCAACTGGGAAAGATGAGGAAGTGCTGCGAACGTTCCTGGTTCTATTCGCTGGATGCGATTGGCATCCACGATCAGATTTTTTAAAGCCACTGCACCGAACAATGCCTGCCGGGTCAGCTGCGACAAGTTATTTCCACGCAGATTTAAAACCTGAAGTGATGACAGATCCTTCAATGCACCGTTTTCGATTTTTGCGATACGATTGCCTTCAAGATTAACGGTAACCACCGACGTCGCCCCGGCAAAAGTCTGACGATTCATAGAGGTCAGCTGATTGCCCCGAAGCTGCAGTCGACGCAGACTTTTAAGGGGTTTCAACATGGAGGGAGGCAAGCGAAGAAGTTGATTGTTCTGAAGAGATAGCTCCTGTAACAACTCAAGCCCGTTGAAAGCTCCTGGTTCGATGCTTTGAACCCCATTTGAATCCAAAATCAAACTTCTTAGGGAATCCAATCCCAGAAATCCATCGGCCGGAAGATGAGCGATAACGCCTTCGATTTTAAGGAACTGCAACTCCGCCAGCTCCTCCGCCGAGACTGCCTGGCAGCTCTTATTACCCAGGGATCTGGCAATAGCCGCGCCCAGCTCGCCCCGATCACAGATATTGATCGAAGAAGCCGCAAACGCGGAATGGGACATTAGGAACACTAACGTGCCTGTAATAAAGCTTAATGCCAGCCTGGTGATACACATGATTCCGCGGATATTCGCATAGAATGCTTGTCATAAGTTAAACCTTTCCCAAGAACTGAAAAAAGTACCGGCAGCCCCAAGGTGACCAGGTTTTGGACACCTCCTGCAAAGATTACATCAGTTCGTGGAGCACCTTTAAATGCCCGTTCACAGAGGGTAAATCTAAGGGCTCATTTTCAAACGGAGAAATCATTGTGAGAAAACTGCTGTCTTTAGCACTCTTGCTCGTTCCATATGCTGCATCTGCCAACGCGGATGCTCCAGCGATTTCTGCGTGGGTTCCCACGGGTCCTTCCAAAATCAGCGTTAGCTACTTCGGTTACTATTCCAGCGAAGTGAATGACTTCAATACCGGCAATGGCAGCGTCTACATGTACAACTTGCTGGCTTTGAACTACAAGCTGAATCAAAGATTCACCGTCAGCGTGCGCCCGACTTTCACTTATGATTCTGAAGGTATTCGTTACGGCTACGAGATGCCTGCTAAAACCGAAATGGCGGATTCGCACATCGCTCTTATCGACAAAACTCCGTTAAGCCTGCCATTTGAAATTAAAACGAAAGCCATCTACAAATTGTTCGTTCCAACTGCTCCAGATCAAATTGAAGCCGGAACGTATGGCGGCGTGGGAGCTGACTTTGAAGCGGCTCGCGATTTACCAATGGGCTTCTCTGTTGGTTACTACGGCCGTGGTTGGGCGTTGGCGCAAAAGAACAGCACTTATATTTCCAATCAAGGCAGTACACCTAAGTTGAAAGTCACGCAAAGCGGTCAGATTGAACACTGGTTAAGAGCCACGAAGTACTTTGGCGACCGTTTGAATATCTCTCAAGGTATTGGCGTGAAAGACGAGTTCTACAATGCCAACAACGATGAAAATCAACGTCACGAAGCCTTTCAGCTTCTGGAAACCAACTTGAATTTCTCGGTGAACGACAATATCGACTTTTCCATTGGTGTTGCTCAGTCCACGCCATCGTCCCAATCATTTCAAGTGTACAACAACGACGATACTTCCTATGTGTTCATGACCTCCGTCAGGATGTAATTTGTGAAAATCGGTCTGGTCGTTTCTGAACATTCAAACTCCAAGTATGTCCTTGAGTTCATCAAGGACGTGCAGGCTTCCGCTTCGGCGGAGGTGAGAGTTATCACACGACCAGCCGCAAATACATCAGCCACGCCAGGTCTGCTTGCACAAAAGCTTCTTAAAGCTGTGATCAATTTAGATCAGCGCTATTTGAACTCCACCGCCTATCGCGGTCACCTGAATACGATCCCGGCCGAGAAAATCACTTCCTTAACGGCGGCTTCCACTGAAAATTTTGATTTCCTGATTTCACTGTCTGGCGAGTCCATCGACGCTTCTTTACTGCAAAGATCAAAAAATGGAGCGCTTCTGGTTGAAGCCGGAGTTCCGGGCTTCATTCCGGGATTTGTGGGTTTTTGGGAAGTCTTCAGCAAAAAAGCGGTAACTCCATTTCGCATTCGTCTGCAAACTTCGAACAGCATCGAGAACGTTCTTACGGGCCGTCTGCTGACTCAATCCAGCTTTTTGTTAAACCAGGCTTATGTCAGCCGCAAGGCTATTTCCTACTTGGTTCAATATCTGCAAAAACAATCCCAATCCCCGGCATTTGCATGGCCACATCTGCAGGACGATGGCGATGTGAGCTGGAACGTGAAAACGCCATCCAGTCTTGACCTTGCCACTTACCTGGGTAAAAGAGTTTTCAGAACAATCCGTCAAAAGCTTCAAAGCTTGCAGAACAAAGACCAGCACTGGAATGTGGCTTTCATCCGCGATAACTGGCAACCGCTAAAGCTCGCAAATGGCTCCCCTTTCAAGTATCGCAATGATCAGTTTTTCGCAGACCCATTTGTCATTCATAAAAACAATCAGGATATCTGTTTCGTTGAAGAGTACGACTTCTCGACAGGCTTGGGCCATATTTCTGCTTTTGAGCTTAAGGGCGATAGTGCTGTCTGTTTGGGGCCTGTGATCAAAGAATCATTTCACATGTCTTTCCCGTATTTGTTCGAGTATCAAGGCGAACTGTACATGTGCCCTGAAACCTCCGGCGCCAAAGAAATCCGTATCTACAAATGCACCGAGTTCCCTTTGAAATGGGAGCTGGAAAAATCATTGATGAAGAATGTGGCCGCTGTCGACAGTCTGCTATTTGAACAAGACGGGCTTTGGTGGATGCTTACAAACATGGACTCCTTGCAAAAGAACGACAACTGCACTGAGCTGCATGCCTTCTATGCTGATTCCCCACTGAGTGACTCGTGGACGGCACACGCAATGAATCCGTTGATTATCAATCCTTTGGTGGCACGCAATGGCGGCATGGTTCGCGAAGGAAATAAGATCTTCCGCGTTTCTCAATCCCAGGAATTCGGTATTTATGGGGCAGGCTCTCGGATTAACGAGATTCAACGTCTGACGAAAACCGATTACGCGGAAAAAACCCAGGTAAAAGTTAAAGCTGATTTCTTCAAAGACATTTACGGCACACATCACTTGCACAGTAATGGCTCCGTGACTGTTTATGACTTCTGCAAAAATATCAAGGTGAGTCGATGATGGCACGTTCTGAAAAAAACATCCTGATTCTTGATGGCGATATGGTTTCCTCCCTGGCGATCGTGCGCTCTTTAGCCCTGAAAGGCTGGAGTGTTCACGTTGCAAGTCCGTCGGAACATGGAATCGCCAGCACTTCCCGTTTCGTTAAAAGCAAAATGATCCATCCGGATCCTTTGAAAGCTGAAAAAGATTTTCTGCTTTGGTGCGAGTTCGCACTTTCCGGCGATCGCTTTGATTTGATTATTCCGGTCACAGAGCGCACTTTGGTGCCTTTGATGAAACTTCGCCATCATCCACAGGCGAACAAGCTTGCCATGGCAGCGAATGAGGCCCTGGAAACTGTTTTGGATAAAAACAAAACCACTGAACTTGCCATGCAGTTGGGCTTGCCTTTGCCTAACAACTTCACTTTAACCAACCAGGAAGAAGGCCGCCGCTTTGTCGATCAGCCAGCTGTCATGGAAAGCCTGCTTTCTCAGGGACCTTTGGTTCTGAAACCCGGCCGCTCTATTGGCACAGGTAAAGAAGGCCGCAAAAAACTGGAAGTGAAGTATGCCTTCACTCTGGAAGAAGCGCGCAGCAAAATTGAAAATCTTTTGAATTTCGGTGAAGTCATCGTTCAGGAATACTTCCAGGGTTTGGGAGTCGGGGTTGAAGTCCTCACTTCCAACGGTGAAGTTCTGTATGCATTCCAACATCAGCGCGTTCATGAATTGCCACTGACAGGCGGCGCGAGTTGCCTGCGTAAAAGCGTCAAGGTTGAATCCGCATTATTATCCGCGACTGAAAGTTTGATGAAAGCACTTTCATGGACTGGTGTTGCCATGGTCGAATTCAAATGGAATCCACAAACGGGCCGCTTTATTCTGGTCGAAATCAACGGCCGCTTCTGGGGCTCTTTGCCATTGGCCGTCGGTGCGGGAGCGGACTTCCCTGCTATGTTAGCTGAGTTGTTATTGGAAGGTCGAGCGGATTCCACCTCTGCTTATCGTCCTGAAGTCTATGCGAGAAATTTGAAAAATGATCTGCAATGGTACGAGCAGGTTCTGCGCGGTGAAACTCCCCGTGGCTTTAAAGGTCCCTGGCAGAACAGAAAAGAGATGCTGAAGGATGCCCTTCGCGTTTTCTCGCCTCGCCATGTTTTGGATGTTGAAAAATGGTACGATCCGGTTCCGGGTCTTTTTGATGTTATTAAAATCGGTTCAAGCTATTTGAATCGAATCAAAGATATTTTGGTAGTTCTAAAACAACTGCAACATCACCGTTTTGCCTGGACAACGGGTAAGGCGCAAAAATGTCTGCGTGGATCCAAAAAAATTCTTTTCATTTGCTATGGAAATATTAACCGCAGTGCTTTGGCGGAAAGATACTTTAAACAAATTGCTCCGGATTCAAAAGTTGAAGTTATCTCTGCCGGTTTCCATTATGAAGATCATCGTCCCGCAGATCCGGTGATGATTGAGGAATCACGCAAATTGGGAATCAACATGGACAACTGGTCATCGCACAAGGTGACCGAAGAAATGTTTGAATCCAGCGACGTCATTTTGGTTATGGAAAATGAACACTGGTTGCGCATCAAGGCGGAGTATCCGAAATACGCGGATAAGACGTTCTTGTTAGGCTTTGCTGCCAGCGATGTTCCCAAGCGCGGTGAGATCCGGGACCCATATGGAAAGTCCCGTAAATTTTACCAGACCGCGATTTGTGAAATATCCTGTAGTATCGCAGGCTTAATAAACATAATTAACCTGTAACACGTTTATTTAAAATGCTCTTGCCTGTTTTGCGGGCAAGACGTATTCACAGCTGCCCACAAAAAATCGTTACGCCAAATTTCACGAGGTTTATATGAAGAAATCCTTAGCGCTAAATGCGATCCTGTTCTGCGGAAGTATGCTGGTTACAGCCGCTGCCTGCAGCAGCACTGGAATCGTTCGTTCGACAGAGTCTTATAACTTCAACGAACGCAAAGACGTTACTTCAAAGATCGTCGTTGATTTGAGCAAAAAAGGTCAAAACATTGACCGTGCTTTTTACGGCTCACACTTCGACTCCTTCTCTCAAGCTCCGGCTGCAAACCTGGTTCAGGAATTGGGCATCGGCAGACTTCGTATCGGTGGTAACGAATTCGACGTCTTCAACTGGAAGAACAATCTTAGCTACACAAAAACCGGCGTACACAATCTTTTGGGCCTGGGCGGTATCGCAGCTTTGCTTCGTGATTACAAAGTGGGCGGTATTTATCAAATCAACCTTTCCGGCTATCAACCGGTTTTGGAAGGCAACAGTGTTGTTCTAAAGAATTCCTTCACTGCAGAGTCCGCTTACGAAATGATCAAAGTTCTGAATGGCCAGCTAAAACTTGGCATCACAGACATCTCTTTGGGTAACGAGCCTGAACAGTGGCACGAAACTCACCCTCACACGAAAGCTTACACTGAAGACAGCGGTATTTCTGCTGACGAATACATCGAAAGATACATCGCTTTCGCAGTAGCGGTTCGCCAGGCACAGGCTGAAAACAACGGTGACGCAAATTCCATCAAAATCTGGGGTCCGGAAATTTCCTCTTCATGGTTGGACTGGAACACGGGCAACTTCACGAAAGACTGCCAATGGAGTCCGACAATCCGTGGCCAGGTTGATTGCAAATACGGCGATGGCAGCTTCACACACTTCATCCCTTACTTCCTGGATCGTTTGGCTAAAGCCGAAAAAGATCCGGCTGTGAATCCTAAAGGCTATAAGCTTTTGGACAATTTCGCATTCCACTACTATCCAAACTTCAGAACAAAAATCGACGATGTTAATTCCATCGTTAAAGATGCTGATGGCCGCCAATGGGTTTCCAAAATCCTTGAAGGTACACGTATTCTTCACGATTCCACTTATACGAACACGATTGATATCAGTTCTTACAGAAACGCAAATCCGAACATCATCCCTCGCATGAAGGGCTGGCTGAAGGCTTACTATCCCAACGCAAAACTTGTGATCAACGAATTCGCGGTGGATTCTGACTGGAGAAGCAACACGTACCACCCGATCATCCGTCCTCTATATATTGCGGATACTTTGGGTATTGCGGCTAAAGAAGGCGTTTCTTTCTTTAACAACTTTGCTTTGAGCAACAAAGAAGGTTCCAACATCCCATGGGCGATGCTGGATGGTGGCACTAAAAAGACCAACAATTTCCACACTTACGCGCTATTCACGAACCACTTCAAAGGTACGATGGTAGCGACTGACGACAACATGGGCGACGTGGTTAACGCCTACGCAACGGCTGGAGCTAACTTTGTAAACGTGGCTATCGTGAACAAGAGCCCCGTGGACAAAACAGTCCAAATCTATATCAAAAACGGCAACGCCCGCAAAATTGCTACTTATGTAGTACCAGGCTGGTCGACTTCAATCCTTAAACTTGAGCAGAACCCATCTAGGTTCGCGAAAGGATTCGAAGTTAACAAGTTCGGCGCCGATCAAATGGGCATCGCTAAGGATACAAATTACAAATAGTTTAATTCCGCCTCACTTTTCGATGTGCTTTGACAGTATTTTTTGGTATTGGGAACGCATTTCGTGGAATTACACAGAATATAAAGGAACGTTATATGAAAATGGTTTCATTTGCCCTGCTGTGCGCGGGTTTGATGGCTGTCTCCGGCGCAAAGGCCAATGACATTGGTAATGATATGTCAACTGGCTACGGCTGGTACTTGAACTACGACTGGTTGAATCAGATCGTAAACAACACTCCCACTAAAAACGTAATGTGCCCGACTCTTGAAGTTGATAGCGCATTAACGACTGACTACAAAGTGGCTCTGCAAAACAGCTTCTACGCAAATGCGACAGGTTCCATCGGCAAATGGTTCCCGAAGAATGAAGTTTGGGCTGCATTCTCCATGGGACCAATGGTTAATAACTTTGGTATCACTTTCGGTAAAGTTCGTACTTTGAAAGAACTTGAAAACGAAAAACGCAAAAAACTTCCAACGACAGTTCGTGAACTGAACAAGTGGGATGTTAAAGACTCCGCTTACTGGGAATCCCAGGGTGGCGTTTCCTTCTATCTTGGTACCGGCACTGAGCCAATCAGCGTGGGCGTTTTCGCCGTCGCAACTGGTGGCTGGGCGAACTACCTTGAGAAAACTGCTCCAACTAAAGTTTACGTTGAGAGAGCAAAAAAGTACGTTAAGATGATTAACGTCGGCGCTGGTGCATTCTACACTTCTGTAGGTGCTGATGCGGTTATCGAAAAAGCAAAAGGTTTCAACTACGAATTCGACATTTCCCGTCCTGAAAATGCTGAAGCTTTCGAACGCTTCATGGCCGGTGAAACAACTAAAGCCTATGACCTTTCAAGAATTGAAGGTTCTGGTGTTGTTAAAATCGCTGATACGACTTTAAGCAAATTCGGTAAATCTTTTGGCGTGAGTCTTTCCACTCCGTTCATCCCTATCATTTCTTTGCGTGGTTCCCAAGGTAAGGACTATAACCACGAAGAAGAACTTTCTGTGTGGGACGAACACGTAGTTAAAGACTACGGCGTTTACACAAAACAATCCGCAAGCCGTTTGGTGGGTCTACACTACAAACGCGAGCGCTCTTTCAAAGGTGGTATGACTTCCACTGCTACCGGTCCGGTACTGGCGAAAGAAACTTCAGTAAAATTCTATGGTCAATTCAAACATGCTTACCAATCTGACTGGGGTCAGGAAGGTCGTTTGGAAAACCAAATCGATTACGCAAAAGACATCGCTGGATTCGATAAAGAAGCTGAGACTTGCGTGAAAGTTCCAAACTTTGCGAACTCTTTGAAATACAACCAGGTTATCCTTCAGATGAACCTTTCTGATGAATACATGAGAGCTATCCTGGGTCTTGGTAACAACAGCACAGCGTTCCTGAACAAGCTTCAGGCACGTGCTTCTTACCTTGATGGCAACATCAAATCCCTGGCTAACTGCTCTTCCAGCTATGACCCGAACAATGCTTCCGGTCAGGACAGAGCTTGCCGTGGTAACTCTGTAGACGGCGCCTTCCTGGGAATCAAAAAAGCAGTGGCACAAATCAAAGCCTCTATGGGCCGCGACAGAAATGGGTTCTCTGCGGGTATGGCGAATTTCGGTAAGGCAGTTTGGTCTAATCCGGGCGTATTCAAAGCATTCTACGAGCAGGGTAAAACTTGCGGTATGGATTTCAGCTTTGAAGTTTCCGGTCAAAGAATCAACCGCTTCTATAAAAACCAAAAGTACGGCTACACTCCTAGCTGTGTGAACAACTAAGCACTCCACGAAGGCAAGAAGGTTTTAAATGAAACACCTGATTACACTTATCTCTATCGTGGGCTTCGCTGCTGTTGCTCACGCTAATGTCAGCCGTTACACGATTTCCCAGAATTCTTCCGCAGCGCAAACTGATGGTTCCGTTGTTGTTGATTCCAACAAAACGAATGGCATCTATATCTCCAAAAGCTTTTACGGCGCTGATACAAACGGTTTCAGCCGCCTGCCTAAAGCAAGCCTGGTGACTCCACTGAATCTTAACTTCGTTAAATTCGGCGGCAACCTGCACTCCGTTTATAACTGGGATTTGAATTTGTACCTTGAATCCATCACTGGCATCCAAAGAGTTTACGCTCCGCTGGCTGCGCGTTTGGAATTCGTTCAGAACTCCTATAAGGCAACTCCGATGTTCCAGGTGAACATGATGGGTTTCCAGCCAGACTATGATTCCAACGGTCATTTGAAGTTCATGAACACGGCTAACGAAGTTCACGCTGCAAATGCAATCCGCTTCCTGAATGGTCAAAAAGGCCTGGGTCTTAAGCACATCCTTATGGGTAATGAACCTTGGGATTCCCAGGACGTTCATGGTGTGGCAATTCCTTCTGCAGACGAATACATCGCAAAGTACATCAAGTACGCGATCGCTTTGCGTGATGCTCAGGCTTCAATCAGCGGTGACGCCAATGATTTGAAACTTTGGGGTCCGGAAACTGCTCAAGGCTGGGCGAACTGGCAAACGACTCACCCTGCGGATTGCACGGTGAACTATCAGCTTCCAGGTCACTACGCATGTGCTTACGGTAATGGTCAGTTCTCTGAATTCATTCCGTACTTCCTGGCTCGCCTGGCAGCTGCGGAACAAGACCGCACTATCAATCCTAAAGGTTATAAACTTCTGGATTATTTGACATGGCACTACTACCCACTTTTCAGAAATCAATTTGCTGATTCTGAAAGCGTGATCAAAGACCGCAACGGCCAACAAAATGTGGCTGGTATGCTTGAGTCTGTGAATCTTTGGACAAACTGGGACTACATCAATCAGTATGACTCTGCTTCTCCGAAAGGCGTTGCTCCTCATATCATTCAAAAATTCCAGGGCTGGAGAGACGCTTACTATCCGTCAGCGAAAATCGCTGTGACTGAATTCGGCGTGGATTCAACAGAAAACGTTGAGTATCACCCGATCGTTCGTCCTCTTTACCTTGCAGACCTTGTGGCGCGCGTGGGTGAAGCTGGTGTTAACACTTTCGTGAACTCCTTCCTGCAAGGTGCTCGCGGTGGTGATGCCTGGGGTATGATCAACGGTGAAAAACTATCCCGTCTGTACCATGTGTACTCGTTGTTCTCGAACAACTACCTGGGTCAGGTGGTTTCTTCATCTGATACTTACGGCGACAAAGTAAACGTTTACTCTGTTAAAACAAACAACGCGACGAATGTGATCCTGGTTAACAAAGACACAGTTGCGCACAAGCCGGCACTAAGCCACCAAGGCGCTAACGGTTCAACGAAACTGTCTTCTTTGGTTCTTCCAGCATGGTCCATCACTGTTGTGACTTTGCCGGATAATCGCGGCGACGTACTGGTTCAACAGTACGGCGCTCAAGAAATGGGTATCCCTGTTTCTAACTACTAGTCTACTTAGGGGCGAGCAGATCTCTGACGAACTCGCCCATACCACCTGGGGCTGGCTTTAATGTCCAATCTTGATTGAACATACGCGGGCCCCACAGGTTATCAAAGCTCCACACTGTCCAACTGACATTACGCTTGGCCATCCAGCCCGAGAATCCCTGACCGAAGGTGATATCACCGCCCTCAGTTCCGCCGCTTTCAAAGCCCCATTCTGTAACGAATAATGGATATTTATCAGCGACCGCACCATAACGTGATTCCCACATAGTTGCTGTCTGATTCGCGTATACGTGGGCTACATAAACCACGTTGCCACCGGCAATCGGCTCATTCACTGCACCCGAAATATGCGAGGACCAGTAAGGGCCACCCACCAGCACCAAATTGCTTGGCGCGTAAGTGCGGATCAAAGTGGTGATCGGCTGGGCAATCGTGTTTTTCCACGTTGTCCAGTTGTCTGGATAAATCGGTTCGTTAAACACTTCGTACAACACATAAGGGTTGTTAGCGAACTTCGGAGCCATGAATTTCCAGAACGCTTCTACTTTGCTGTAAAGAGCATCATAGTTACTGACATAGTGAAGGTCGATGATCACATAAATACCTTTAGCAGTCAGTTCATCCACCAGTGGTTTGATATGATTTTTGAAATAAGTTTCGCCGCCATTTGTTGGACTGAAAAAACCTTCGTTCGGATACGCAGGGTCGCCCGGCAAAATTGGCAAACGGATTACTTTAGCATTGAACTGATCTGTCGCTGCGCTTGCAATACTGCGAGCTGTGACACCGGGACGCTCCCAGGTTTTCGTATTCAAATGTTCTGGATCTGCGATATTAACACCTTTTAGGACAACCTGCTGACCGGCGCTATTCACAATCTTATTGCCAGATACCTTTAACCAGCCCACCGCCGGGGTTGGCGAAGGTGATGGCGACGGAGACGGCGATGGACTTGGAGACGGACTCGGTGAAGGCGATGGCGATGGTGACGGAGCTGGAGTCGTTGCAACCAAACCTTTACCAGTTACAGTCACTGCAACTTCCTCCCACGTCCAACCTGCTGCCAGGAAATAACCCACGATAAGCTTTGAACTTAAAGTCGTCGCGTACTTGGGCGCGAACTTAACATTCACTGTACAAGTTTTACCGGCCTTAACGATAAAGCCGGTATTGGAGTTATAAGAACAAGTACCACCACTCACGGAAAAATCCGTAGCACCCGTAAACCAGTAACTGTCCAGTCGGACGTTCGCTTTGCTGGTATTTTTAAGCGTCAGAGTTGTCGTTTTAGACTGCCCCACCGTCACGTTGCCCAGGGACAGGGTCCCCGTCAGGCTTGTTGCCGCTGCCTGCGCCAAATGAGCGCTTAAAAGGCCTGCAGCCAGGGTCATAAGGGGTGCGAAAATACGAATCATGGAAGCCCTCCAATGGATACCAAGACCGAATCGGTGGGGCATAAAATATGTTGAGCGAAAACCATGGAACGTACAAAAGTTAGATACTTTATCGAAGATACTGGTCCATGAGTTTGCGCCCCACAGCTGAACTCTTAGACCGAGTGTAAAAAAGTCTCTGACCCTCTGAAACTAAAGTGTATCAACTTTAGACACCCCCTAGTCCATGGGCGAGCAATCACCTTTGATATCAAACAATTATGAAATTCATTACGGTCCACTAATTTTGATAAATATTTCCATGAAGATCCCATCCAATTTCGCTATGAGAATTTGCTGGACACTCGTGTATACAAAAAAATATATTGGCCCCACTTATTCGGGGGCGTACTTGAGAATTCTAGTCACAGGAGCAGCAGGTTACATCGGTTCACATGCGGCCAACGCCTTACTGGACGCGGGCTTTGAGGTTGTTGCATTCGACAATCTCAGCACCGGTTTCCGCTCTGCACTTCCAGCAAAAGTTAAATTCATTGAAGGCGATATTCGCAACACCGAACGCCTGACAAAAGCGTTGGTTGAAAACAACGTTTCTGCAGTTATGCATTTTGCTGCAAAACTAAAAGTCCCTGAATCCATCGCAAAACCTTTGGACTATTACGACAACAATATCTCTGGAACGATTTCTTTAATCCAAGCCTGCAAGAACGCCAAGATTGACAAGATCATCTTTTCCTCCACGGCTGCAGTTTATGGATCTGGTAATGGTCACACAGGGCTGGTTACTGAAGACGCGATCGTCAGCCCTATCAATCCCTATGGTTCTTCCAAACACGTCGCTGAAATGATCCTTAGGGATTCTGAAACAGCTCACGGAATCAAGTCTGTGATCCTGCGCTACTTCAACGTCGCGGGTGCAGCACTGAATGGTAAAAATGGACAAAGAACAGCGGATGCCAGCCACTTGATCAAAGTTGCCTGCGAAGCAGCCACTGGCAAGCGCCAGCAAGTAGCGGTATTCGGCACAGACTATCCGACTGTCGATGGTTCCGGGGTTCGCGACTATATCCACGTGGAAGACCTTATCGACGCTCATATCCTGGCGCTTCGCTACCTTCTTGAGGGCGGAAGCTCACAAATTTTGAATTGCGGCTATGGTATCGGTTATTCTGTTTTGCAGGTGTTGAACACGGTTCAAAGAATCAGTGGTTCTGAATTTGCGATCGCGTCCCATGGTCGTCGTCACGGCGATGCTGCTCATTTGGTGGCTGATTCCACGAAACTGCGTAAGCTGTTTGGCTGGAGTCCTAAACGTAATGACCTGGATTTGATCTGTCAGACTTCATTGGATTGGGAAAAGAAACAGTCCGTTGCAGCGACGATTGCGCCACGCAAATGGAGATTTGAAAAGGGTTTCTTCCTGCCCCCTGCCAAACCTCAGACTTCAGTTCTCTAGCTGGCTTTGCTTTGTCTGGAGCGAATAAACAGACGTAACGGAGTCAGCTCTTTTTCAGCGATCCCCACAAAATGCCCATGAATTTTCCACGCGTTTTCGATCGGACTTAAATCCTCGCAGGAATCAATTCTGATCGCCACCGGCTCAATACCAATCTCGCTAAAGATACTGCTTTTGATTCGCAGGATTTTACCCAACGGCATTGGCACTGAAGAGTGCATGGTGAAACCCAGTTCTGAAACCGCGACGATTTCATTTTTGATTTCCCACTCAGCCTTGATAGAGACAGCTGCCTCTTTGAATCCCGAAGCTTGATTGTTGCTGCTTGCCACCACGGTGCGGATTTTCGCGAGCAGCATGTCCGGATCAATGGGCTTGATGATGTAATCGTTTACGCCCGCCTCAAGGCCTTTTTCGACGTCACTTTTTTCACGTTTACCTGTTAGCAGGAACACCGGCAATTGGGTTAAATGCGGCTGCTTGCGAATCGTGCGAGTCAGGGCATATCCATCACTGCCGCCCGGCATGATAGCGTCAGTAATCACCAGGTCGAATTTTTCCTGTGTCAGATGGTGAACAGCATCGATTGCATTTGTCGCCTGCACCACGGAGTGACCGTCTGAAGTCAAAAGGGCTTCAAGAGTCATCAGAATACTTTTTTGATCATCCACGATAAGTATATTGGCCATAGTTACCTTCCTTAGGCTGCCCCTTTTTCGCTGATGTAGTTCTTAAGGTCCTGCAAACTTCTGGCGAATTCCGCCTCGATCTGCATCACCCATTTATTAATGTGCTCTGGTTTTGTTTCGTCTTCAAGTTTTTGACAAAGATCTGCCAAGATTTTTGCTCCAAGAGTTGCTGCCGTTGACTTCAAAGCATGGGCCGCAGAACTGAAGTCAGGACCTCGCATTGACAGGATCAAATCCGGAGTTGAAGTTTCAAACTCCTGAACCAGTGCCTGGAGTAAACCGCCATCTTTAGTTGCGTACTTTTGCAACTTCTGTAGTGCAACCATATCGATCACTTGAGGCGTCCCTGTCTTTAAATACTTTTGAAGAGTTTCAATCATTCTTGGTAATTCAATGGGCTTGGACAAATAGTCATCCATTCCGGCATTCATGTAAGGCGCTTTGTCCGCGACCGACCCCTCGGCAGTTAATGCCACAATAGGAATACGGCGCATGGAATTTCGATTCTGCTCTTCCTCGCGAATACGTTTAGTGGCATCGAAACCATTAAGGACCGGCATCTGACAATCCATTAGAATTAAATCGTATTTTCCCGTGCGCGCCATCTCGACGGCAACGCGACCGTTCTGGGCAATGTCGACCTGCAATCCAAACTTCTGCAGGTAATTTTGCGCCACACGCTGATTGATGACCTGATCTTCGGCTACCAGAACTCGTCCCTTGAATAAGGCATCGAACTGATTTTCATTGGAAACTTTTGGAACATCAACCGCAGAGCTGACTGGAAGCTGCAGACTGAACCAGAATGTTGATCCAAGACCGTAGGTGCTATCCACACCCATCTGTCCATTCATCAGATCCACAAGCTGCTTACAAATAGACAGGCCCAATCCAGTGCCGCCGAACTTCTTACCGGCTGTGGCCTGGAAATACTTTTGAAACAGTGCTTTACGTTCATCTTCGCGCAATCCTAAACCTGTATCGCGTACCTGAAATTTCAAGAAGGATGGGCCCGTGGCAGAATCCAAAACAGAAACTTCCAGTCCCACCGTGCCCATGCTGGTAAATTTGACGGCATTCCCCATCAGGTTTACCAGGATCTGACGGATGCGTCCCTGGTCACCAACGTAATACAAATTACTTCTTTGCGAAATGTTCAGCTCCAGCTCGACATTCTTTTCGCTTAAAGCCGGGCGGAACATTTCAACCACATCGTGTACCAGGAAATTCAGATCAAACGGTTGAGGATCCAGCGAGATTTTTCCAGCTTCGATTTTTGAATAGTCCAAAATGTCATTGATAAGCATTAACAGCGACTCGGCCGAGCGTTTAATCGTACCAACGTATTCTTTCTGTTCATTTTCAAGAGGCGTATCCGCCAGAAGAGTACTCATACCAATCACGCCATTCATCGGCGTGCGAATTTCGTGGCTCATCGCTGCCAGGAAATCTGACTTCTTTAAGGATGCTTCGACCGCTGCCTCGCGGGCTTTCGCCCATTCCTGCTCGACCTGTTTGCGGCGACTGATATCGCGGAATACAACAAGGGCCCCGGCGATACCGCCATCAATATCCTTGATCGCGCGGCTGCTTAGGGAAATATAAGTTCCATCCGGATGAGTTGCGTTTTGCACAAAGATTTCCAGGTCATCGACTTCAACACCATACAAGGCACGATGCAGAGGTAATTCCTTGGCCGTATAGAGCTTGCGTTTTTCATCATGAAAACCCAGTTCAGAGGCACCGGTCTCTGTGCCAATTTCTTTGACCTTGGTTCCGACAATGCGTTGAGCGGCGGCATTGTACTGCGTGAAGTGGCCCTGGTTATTCACCACGATCATCCCTTCACTCATACTGCCTAAGATTGTATCCAGCAACAGCGAGCGACGTTGCAGGTTTTCGGCGATGTCCCGCTGCTCTTTCAAATCCTTATGCTGCCAATAGCGGCTTAATAGAATCACCAATCCAAACAACGCAAGGATACCGAACATCAATTCACTTCTTAAGAAGCTGTAGTTACCGATCTGAACGAAATCCTGCTGGGCTTTGCGATGCGCCTGCAACATTTCTAAAATTTTTCTCTGGTTGAAGTCCTCGATACTTGAGGGCTTGCGATCTGCGTGATTTTGTTTGATCTCGAGCGTGGCAGTTTCAAATTGCTTGTGCAGATTTTGATTCAGTTCATACACCTGCATTTGCAGATCATATCGGCTGCTGACGGACTTGTACAAGTTCGCAAGTTCGCCATTGATTCTGGTGACTTGATTATTGAAGACCGCAAGTTTTTCAGGAGTACTGTCTTTGAAATAATCTTTCTTGGCGCGATCCACGTCATGCAGGATGCCTGACATGTTCTGCAGCGAATTCACAGAGGCTTCCGGTAACAGTGCCTTTTGCAACGAATGATGCTCCTGAAACATGGACGAACCCACGGCGACCAGCACCAACAGGCACAGCTCCACACCAAATCGGGAGATCAAAGTTTTAAACAAAGACACGGATTTCATACATTTCTCATCGGTGTTTCAATTCGAGAAGTGAAGTGTCTCAAAGGGAACTGGACCCCGCATTTTCGTTCTGGAGTCTCACGAACGGAACAGTTGTTTAAAAGATCTGCACTTTTATTGAGACGGTATATTGTGACTGGACCCAAGGCCGCCTATCCTAGACCTATCTACTAATGAGGTACGTATATGGAAAACAAAAGGCACTTTCGCCGCTGCCAGCACTGCGGCGCGGTTCACAGCAAACATGACCAGGCCCTTTTCGTCTGCGACTGCGGCAACGAGCTTGCCCCGCTCTATTACAGCCAATTGGTCACCATCATTCACGAGGAAGCGGTTTACTTTACCGACATCCTTAAAGGAAGTTCAGTCATGCAGGAAAAACCTCTGATTGGCCTGACCGTGGATTGGGATGCCAACTTGGAAATCTCTCACATCCAGCACGATGTGTGATTAGTTTGTCGTTAATCAAATAAGCAATTCCACTCGTTGTAATATAATGAGGGAGTAAGCATTTAACCTTTGGAGGTTGTTATGGCTACTCCTGATGCAAACCCTTCTTTTTCCGAGCTTCACCTTGGTGAGGCCACCAACAATCACATGGATGAAAGTAACATCCTAAGTGACAAAGACCAGACATCCAAAGTCGATGTGAAGAATCTGAAAAAAGCGATGAAGAATACAGATCGCGCCTTTGAATCGCTCGAAGATTTGCCGTCAGACTTTATTCGTGGCGAACTTGATGTGGTCGATCAGATGAATATGGCGGCTGATGCTTTGGACTCTTCATTGCGCGGCCTTCCCGACCGCAGCTCCGAGGACAGCCCCCGCGGGGAACTGGGTTCTTCATTTCAAAACACGCCGGGCGGCATCGAGGAAGTCAGTGCAAAAACAGACGAGTATCTGGCCTCTCATGGCTTAAAGAAGAAATCCCGCTAAGTGTTATTAGCGCCAGCTCGTCCAACCCCGGTGGTCTGATACCTCACGTCATGCTGTTTCAGAGAGGAAATTGAGCCTTTCGCCTTGACCGTATTGGCAAGGATTTCTACTATCGGAGCCATTCAGGAGACCGATATGAATAAAAAACCAGCATTCATGAACTTTGCTGTGGATCACATGACAATGTTGTTCCATCCAAAATTGTACAAACTTTCCTATGTTGTTTTCCGTAATATTTTCGGAACAACTCCTGACGACCTTTTGTACGAAAAAAAGCGTAAAGGCCAAAACGGTGCGAAAGATGTTTCCATGACTTATGCTACTCGCGTGGGCACGTGGGAGCCAAAAGCAAACGACCCGTTGAACACGATCTTTGCATTGGTTCAGCCGTCTGAACCTAAAGACCAGCCTTCACACGTTCGTCAAATGTTGGACGGTCATGAAAACACGGCTCACCTTCAGCACGTGGCTTTGCGTACTCCGGATTTGATCGCTTTCCACAAACACATGGTTGAGCGTGGTGTTCAGTTCGTGACTCCGATCCTTAAAGACGATCACGAAAATCTGATCCAGGTGTTCTCGGGTGAATGGTATTTGCCAGGCACTAAACCATCTGGTTTCTTCTTTGAATTCCTGCAACGTGATCCGTCTGACGATGAACTTGCAACAATCCAAAAAGCCAATAAACAAAGCTGGTTCCGTGACGAAACGTTCCTGGGTCTTTATGATGAAAAAGAGCGTGAATACCAATCCGGCAACGTGCTTTCTTTCCTTCCGAAAGAAACTATGGATGCGATCCTGAACTATCTTGGCGACAAGGAAGTTTACGAGATCACAGAAGACGATTTGGCAGCGGTTGATAAAATCATGATCGACCTGGCAGCTAAAGCGCAGAAGAAATAGTTTTTTCTAAAATTTGAGAATAAAAAAATCCCGCCTTCAAAGCGGGATTTTTTTTGGAACTTTTAGTCCTGGGGTTCATCCGAATCAATTTTGAAATCCAGGAAATCCAGGAAGGAAGCGCGTTCCTCCCGTGGGAATGGCGGGCTGACCCGATACAATATCTTTTGCTGGCGACGAACCACGTAGTTCGAAGGACGATCAATACGGAAGCGTCGTGGATTCGGTAAGACCGCTGCAATCAGGCTTGCCTGGGAAGCGGTCAGCTTCTTTGCACTTTTCTTAAAGAACTTTTGCGAAGCGGCCTCGACGCCGTAAACTCCAGGTCCCATTTCGATCACGTTCAGGTAAACTTCCATGATGCGTTCTTTGGGCCAAGTGAACTCAATCAAAACTGTGAAATAAGCTTCCAAGCCCTTGCGAACCCAGTCACGGTTGGGCCACAGGAAAACATTCTTGGCTGTCTGCTGGGAAATAGTGCTCGCACCCTTGATACGTTTGTGGGTTTTGTTGTACTTCATCGCTTTTTCAATCGCGACAAAATCAAAACCACTGTGCTCGAAAAAACGATAGTCTTCCGCTTTCAATACCGCTTTTTGAATAGAGGGCGAAATTTCTTCCAGGGGAACCCAGTCATGATGGATGCCCACGAACTTATCGGAAAAGACGGATTGTGCGGAACGGATCACCATAAGTGGTGTGACATAGACGGGAATAAAACGATAGATAAGAACAATACCAATACTGCTGACAAAGAAGAGCAATGCTGCTTTAAAAATAAAATTTCTAAGTCTTGGCAATAAAGTCTTCAAAACGCTCAAACTCTTTTAAAATTCAAGGTCCCTGTTAAGGGACCCTGGTGTTGGTAACCATCAAACTACATTGCTGGTGGTTCTACAACTTCGACATTGTTCGAAGCCGGAGCCGCTGTAGTCGGTGCCGTCTCTGTTGGAGCCGCTTTCGCTACGTGCTTTTTCTTTTTACCAGCCTTGGCGTGTTTTCCACCCTTTTTATGAACTTGCGAGTGGTGAGCTTTAGCTTTGCCCTTTTTGTTTTTCGCGGCTTCTGCTGCGAAAGGTGTTGAAAGGGTAACTACCAACAAAGTAGCCGCTAAAACTGACAATAAATTCTTTCCTTGTGTCATTGATCCTCCAGATACATGGGTCACATTTGGTAATTTTACCACTGAAAGATCACTTTTTAGCAAGTCCATAAGCGATTTATGATTGGCATGCGTTTTTGCCAAGTCTATTGTCTGCTTTTGAAAAAAAAGGGAAGGTCTTCCTGAGGTGGAAATGAATCAAACTCGACTCTTTAGTCCGATAAAAATTCGCTCTTTAGAACTAAAAAACCGGATCGCAGTTTCTCCGATGTGCATGTACTCGGCTGAAGAGGGTATGCCCAATGCCTGGCACATGGTTCATCTGGGCAGCCGGGCCGTGGGTGGCGCGGGATTGATCGTGGCCGAGGCCACAGGGGTTCGTCCCGAGGGGCGAATCTCCTTAGGCTGCCTGGGGCTTTGGAATGACGAGCAGATGAAGGCCTTTAAACCCATCGTACAATTTATCAAAGACCACGGAAGTGTGGCGGGAATACAACTGGCCCACGCCGGGCGCAAAGCTTCCAGCCATGTTGCCTGGAAAGGAGGCAAACCCCTTTCCGCTGAAGAAGGCGCCTGGCCGACCGTGGGCCCAAGTACCCTGCCCTTTAACGAAGGCTGGCCGACTCCCCTCGAACTGACTGCCCCGGAAATCCAGGGACTGGTTGGCGCCTTTGTCCATTCCGCAGAGCTTGCATTAAAAGCAGGATTTGAGGTGATCGAATTGCACATGGCCCATGGGTACCTGATGCATGAGTTTTTATCTCCACTCTCCAATCACCGCAAAGACAGCTATGGCGGAAGCCTGGAAAACCGCATGCGCTTCCCGCTGGAAGTTGCCAAAGCCGTTCGTAAAGTCTGGCCAGAGGATCGCCCGTTGTTTGCGCGAATTTCTGCGACCGACTGGGTGGAAAATGGCTGGGATCTTGAGCAAAGTATTTCGCTGGCCAAGGAACTGAAGAAAGCCGGGGTAGATTTGATCGACTGCTCGACCGGCGGGAACATGCCGCATGCTAAAATTCCAGTTGGTGCCGGCTATCAGGTTCCATTTGCTGAGGCTGTGCGAAATGAGGCTGAAATAAAAACGGGAGCGGTCGGACTAATTACCGATCCCCAACAAGCTGAAGAAATCTTAGTTTCTGACAAAGCGGATATTATTTTTATCGCCCGCGAAATGCTCCGAGACCCTTATTGGCCATTACACGCTGCCAAAAAAATGGGCGTCAATGTGACATGGCCGATCCAGTACGGTAGGGTGAATTCATGACTAAAAATTCCCATCACTCCCATGCCATGCAAGTTCGCCAAGCCCTATGGGCTTTGCAAAAAGAAGTTTTAACGGCTCTTAAAGAGCAGTTTGATCATGAAGTGGGTTATGAATCTCAACCAAATGAATGGTTCAATGTGCTGATCACGGCGGAACGCTATAAATGGTTGCGTGAACTGACTTCACTGATGGCCGACATTGATATTATGACAGAGCTTGAGATTATTTCTGAACAACACGGTGAAACTGCCCGTGCGGAAATTGAACGTCTGTTGTTTGAAGAAAATCCGGCAGCTGACAGTTTTGCGAAACAATACCGCGGTCTTTTGTTGAATGGCGTAAGCCTGATGCCTCTGCACTCGCAATTGAAAGCCGTTTTGCAGAATTTGCCAAAGTCTGACAAACACCCAGAGCACCATCAAACACACAGAAAATCCTGGCACGAAGAACACCGCAACCAAGCCCGCAAAAAACGTAACTAATATTACGTCACAGGGAAAAGACACATTGGCCCATTCCGCTCAGTACTTTAGGATCTAAATTACTGGCCTAGGATGGGCCTTTTTTTATTAGTGCTCATCCAATTATCTGGGGTTGTGTTGCAGAATATTTACCAAACGGCCAAAGGGGTCGCGGACGTAAAAACGGCGCACGCCCCAGGGTTCGTCGGTTAGTTTGTATTCGATTTTAAATCTGGCCTTTTTCATTCTTTTGAAGGCTTCGTCGACGTCGTCCACTTCTATGGACAAATGCGGGACCGGAGTGCCTGAACCACCTTCTGTCATGAAGCTCATTTGGATGGTCATCTTGCGATCGGATCCGTAGGTTGCAATCCATCCCATATCCATCATCACTTCAAGACCCAGGACATTCTGGTAAAAACGTTTTGCAGCTGAAACTTTCTTGGTTTCGATATTTGCAACAATACGTTTTACCTTCATACCTTCATTTCCTCTTACAGTTCACAGTACTAGTGTTTTTTTCCCAGATATTTTGGGTTTAACAGGTTTTCTGTCGAGAAGATTTCATCGAGCTGAGCTTGAGTCACCACCCCACGTTCCAACGCCACTTCCGCAACACTTTTTCCGGTCTGAGCACAGATCTTTCCGATCAAGTCCCCTTCTGCGTGACCAATGATCGGATCCAGATACGTCACGATACCGATGGAGTTCATCACGTAATCGCGGCAGCGTTCTGCATTCGCGGTGATTCCATCGACGCATTTGTTTTTCAAAGTGTAGCAGGCTTGAGTCATCAAAAGAATGGATTCAAACAAACTGGAGGCAATCACTGGCTCCATGACGTTCAACTGAAGCTGTCCTGCCTCTGCCGCCAGAGTCACTGTCAAATCATTGCCGATCACTTTGAAGGCAACTTGATTTACCACTTCAGGAATTACTGGATTTACTTTTGCCGGCATGATTGACGAGCCCGCCTGCAATTCTGGCAGATTGATTTCTTTCAAACCCGCACGCGGGCCTGAGCTTAATAAACGCAGATCATTGCAGATTTTTGAAAGCTTCACAGCTGTGCGCTTCAGAGCGGCAGAAATAATAACATACGCTCCGCAGTCGCTGGTTGCTTCAATCAGATCTTCAGAAATCACGAACGGATAACCTGTCACCTCTGCCAGTTTTTTGACTGCCAGGGCCGAGTAACCTTCTGGTGCATTGACACCAGTACCGATTGCTGTGGCGCCAAGGTTTACTTCCAGAATTAATTTTTGCACCGACTTAAGAAGACGGCTGTCCTCTTTTAGTAAAGTTGCAAAGGCATTGAATTCCTGTCCCAGAGACATCGGAACCGCGTCCTGCAATTGTGTGCGACCCATTTTCAGAACTTTGGAAAATTCTTTGCCCTTGGCTTCAAAAGCCAATGCCAAAGTGTCCACAGCTTTCACCGCTACGCTGATGTGTTCATACAAAGAAACGCGGAAAGCCGTTGGATAAGCGTCATTCGTGGATTGGCATTTGTTCACGTGATCGTTTGGATGAATGACTTTGTAATCGCCTTTTTTCAAACCACGAAGCTCGAGTGCGATATTCGCGATCACTTCGTTGGCGTTCATATTTACAGAAGTGCCCGCCCCGCCCTGGAAAATATCAGAAGGAAATTGCGCGCCCCATTTGCGGGGATCTTTTAAAATCACATCGCAGGCTTCAACGATAGTTTTAGAAACATCTTTAGGAATTGTGCCCAGCTCGCCATTGGCCATCGCTGTGGCTTTTTTAACCAGCGCCAATGCGCGCACGAATAGTTCGTCCTGACCGATCTTAATACCAGAAATTTCAAAATTCTCCATCGCGCGCAAAGTGTGAATGCCGTAATAAGCATCCGCTGGTACTTGTTTGTCGCCTAATAGATCGTTTTCAATTCTGAACTGACTCATTAACTACTTCCCCTGTTTACTGGCTTTTTCAAATGAAAAAGTCTCGCCCCGGCTCAGCACTGGAAAAACTGACAAAGGCAGATTTGCATTTTGCAAAGACTCTTTCAGTTTTACCGGCGGTTCTGCCATTGGTTCATCACTGAGCTTAAACGTGCCCCAGTGAAGCGGTAACGAAAACCGTGCGCCCAAATCCTGATGAATAAGAACGGCTTCGGTTGTATCGATATGCTGCTTTTGCATGAACCAGCGAGGAGCATAGGCACCAATCGGAATAAGAGCAACGTCCACCGCACCTAGGCGCTGGCGGATATCCTGAAAATCCTTGGAATAACCGGTATCACCCACGAAATAAACCTGCCGCGTGGCTCCCTTGATCATCCAACCGCCCCACAGCGTGCGATTGACGTCAAAGGTCGTTCGCGTCGTCCAGTGTTGGGCTGGCGCAAAGGTGAACTGAATAGGACCTATTTTTTCCCCGCTCCACCAGTCGTATTCTTCGACATTTAAAATGTCCTCGCCCTTAAGGAGTTCTTTATTGCCGAGTGGCACCAGGAAGCGTGTTTGCCCCTGGTTCTGCTGATTGATTTTTCTTAACGAAGCCAAATCCAAATGGTCATAGTGGCTGTGCGAAATGACCACGACATCGATCTTTGGCAGCTGCTCGATTTCCAGCGGAAGTTTACCGAAACGCTTAGGTCCCATGAAACTAAAAGGCGACACTCGCTCTGAAAGGGATGGATCCGTCAGGATATTCATACCGTCCATTTGCACCAGCATGGAAGAGTGCCCCAGCCACGTAATCTGCAAAGCTTCCGGGTTTTTAAGCGCATTCAAATCCACGGCCACAGTGGCCGCCCCACCGGGTTCATCCGGTGGGAATGAGGTCGTCCAACGCTCCCAATACCATTTCAACACACTGGCCTTGGGAGTGTTGTCGTAGTTATTCAAAAAGCCGTCTTTCCCGTGATGGGGAATATTTGGATCGTGATACTTGAAAGGCCCGGCGCAACCCATAAGCACTCCGACATTTATCAGGAGTAAAATCAACCTCGTCTTCATTTTACCAACATAGCACTTTACACACAGCTTCATCGAGAGGAAATATTGCCACACCGGGACCTAAGGGCTACGACAGATAGGTACTGAAAATGACTTCCGTAAAACTGGAGAAACACCCGTGATTGCTGAATATTGGAAGCAAAGATCCACCCACCAAAAAGTCCTTATCCTTTTCATTCTGACATTATTTTTCAGAGCGTTCTTCAGTCTGAACATCGGACTGATCGATGATGAGGCGTACCATTGGTCATGGGCCAAAGATCTACAACTTTCATATTTCGATCACCCCGGAATGATTGCCTGGTTGGAAGCAATCACGACTTCCATCTTTGGAGATAATCAGCTCGGCGTTCGTCTGCCAGGCTTTGTGTGTTTTGCTGCAACGATTGTTCTTTTATACAAACTTACCAAAGATCTTTTTGACGAGTGGTCTGCGATTTTCGTCGGCTTCGTGATGTTGTGGTCTCCATTCTGGGGCTTTGGCGGTTATGTCGCTTCGCCGGAACCTGTATTTGCACTGTGCTGGGTGGCAGCAGCTTACGTTTTCTGGCAAGGTGTGCGCGAAGATAAACAGCGCTGGTCCGTGAAAAAAACCTGGATTTGGCTGGGAGTATTGATGGGCTTGGGACTTAATTCCAAATTCATCATCGCGCTTCTTGCACCAGGATTTGGTTTGTATTTACTGGCGACTCCAAGCCGTCGTAAGGATTTACTGACACCATGGCCGTGGGTGGGATTCCTGATTGCGACAGTATTGTGTACGCCGATCTTCTGGTGGAATCATCTGCATGACTGGCCGGGCTTCCGTTATCAATTCCATGACCGCCACGAAGGAAGTACTTTCAGCGCGGGCCGCTGGGGCGGCTGGTTCGCAGCACAGCTTTTGTTCTGCACGCCTTTCCTGTATGTGATGATTGCTTTGGCATTTATCACCTCGCTGATTAAACGTTCTGAAGCGCGCTGGAGATTTTTGTTCTGCCTGACGGCGCCTTCAATTTTCGTGTTTTACCCGCAACCGTTTTTTGCGGACTATAAACCCCACTGGTCCGGCGCCGCTTACACGTTGCTGTTGATGGGTGCAGGATACATTTGGTCCCAAGGTCTAAGATGGGGGCAAAAACAAATTGTGAAAGCCCGTAGCAAGGTTTTCACTTACGGAATTTTGGGCTTCTTTATTCCTTTGGCGCTACTGACTTACACTCCGTTTGCCTATCCGTGGATTCCAAAAGCATTTAAACTTTTTGCGCCGAATGCAAAATGGGAAACGACTTTTGACCCATCCAATGAGTTCACCGGCTGGGAAGACCTGGGGCAATTCGTGAACCGTCGTCAGCGCGAGATCCACGCCGAAACCGGCCATCGCCCGTTCCTGGCAGCCCTTCGCTATGAGACGACAGCACAAACCACCTGGGGCACGCAGGCCAAGATCTATATGCTGAACTCGACGGTCAGCAATTACACTGTGATGCAATCCGTGGAAGAGATGAAAAACATGGAAGGACAGGATGCGATCGTTGTAACCACTGAAAAGTATGACAAGGATCCGCTAGAGTATGCAAAGTTTGACAGCTGCACCCGCGACAAGCTGATGACCTTCCGTCACGGCGTTCACGCGCGCACATTCTATGTCTACTTGTGCAAAAACTTCCAGGGCATCATCTATGGCCCGAACGAAAGACCGCCCTCAGCAAGACGGTAAAGAGTTTTAACGACGAATCACGGGTTGAACTGGAACCGTCAGGTTTTTAAGTTCAACCCCGTTCAAGTGAACTGCCAACTCGCCTTTGAATCTTCTATCGATAACTTTGATAAGATAAAAACCTTTGGGAATGTGTCCTGACAACTGAAAGGACCCATCGGAGGCTGCACGGCCGCGAGCATAGATTGTGGCATCGCGATCTATCAGATGCACCATCACGCCATTCATATATTTTTGATTCACACCACGAACGCGAAGCATGCCGTTTAAAACAACCTGCTCAGTGATACCATTAATGCCCGAAGAACGAACCAGCTTATCATCCCCACCCTGCTGGGAAACTTCAAAAGTATCAGTCGCCAAATCCTTGGGAGCTTGCTCATCATCATGAGCACAAGACCCCAGAATCACCGCCACCGCCAAACTTAAAATCAAATAAACACTGTTCTTCATAGGCCCATCTTAAGGTACGGACACACTTTTGGTAGCAATAGCGCGTCACAAGGTACGGACTTACCTGCACAGGTAAGTCCGTACCTTGTAACGAAACAAAAAAGGCAACCCGAAGGTTGCCTTTGATATTTTAAACGTAAGAACCACGTTTGATTTTTTCCAGGATCAGTTTCTCTGTTTTGATTGGATCTTTTGGATCTACAGAGAAGTAAGACTGTTGCTCGCAACGAATCTTTTCTTTGATCAACCAGCGCAGAATGTCTGCCAGGGATTTGTTTTTCTTATCCAGGAAGAACGGATCGTTTTCCAAAGCGTCTTTCGCTTTTTTCAAAGCGCGCGCCTCTGCCGGATCGGATTCCTTCACTTTGTAGTGAGGAAGATCATATTTTTTAACGTCTTCAGGCAATACACCCAGGAATCTAACGTTCGGTGCAGAGAAGTTGGAGTTACGGATCAAAGAAGCCGCAGAACCCGCTTTCAATGTACGGAAGATATTTTGCATGGTGTACGCATCGAGATCTCCGAAGAAATACATCGGAACATCAAGTTCGTCCTGAATCAATTTCGACCAACCACGAACACCGTTCGATGGAACCCCTTGAGCACCCATCACGATACAGTTGTTACGTTTCGTGAAACCCATGGATACCAGCGTATTCGCCGTACCTTCGGATTCTACGATCAAGCAGAAGTCGATTTTCTTTTTCGCCTTCAATTTCAAAGCTTGTGGTTTATTTTTTGGCTGGAATGGAGACGTACCCAAAGTTGAAAGATCGACAACAGCTTTATCACCATCGTTCAAAGTTTCAGTCACAACCAGTTGCTGGGAATAAGTCTGTCCACCACGGTCATTGGCGAAGCAGTTTAATTCCTCACGGTATACTTCAAGCATGTCGCCGATGAAATCGATGATGGAATCTGATTCAGACTGATCGTCGAAATCCAGAGGTTTCAAACGGGAGTTCCCTTTGATCAAACCTTTGCACATGTAATAAAGCTCACGCTTGGTATTTACAGAGCCGATTTCAAGGTTGTTCAAAAGAATTTCCAGAACGAAAACCACGCGGGCTAATTTTTGTACCGACGAAACGTTCAGTTCCGTACGTACAACTTTATCACCCGGAGTTAAGTAACCCACTTTGGAATTATACAAAGAGTTGTCCAGGGAAGTCTTAACAGCTTCCAGCACCGGACGTTTTGATTGCTCAAGGTCCTTCAACATCTTGTCAGCCAGAATGCGGGCTTCCTTAGGAATATCAATTTTAAGTTCGCGAACGCTAAGTAATTTTGCCATTACGCTTTTTTCCCAGTCGTTTTCTTAGTCGTAGCTGTGGCTTTTTGAGTGCCCACGGCTTTTTTCGTCGTAGATTTTTTAGTTCCCTGCGGTTCAGAAGCTTCTTCCACCAGATCTTCAGAAGAGATCACATGGATTTCCTCATCTTCATCTCCGTGAGCGATACCTTTTTTCTTTTCACGCTGTTTTTGCGCCAAAAGTTTGGATTCCGCTGCTTCCAGATCCGCCATCGCCTCTTCAGAGTCGCGGCCCAAAAGTTTTTTCAAACCTTCTTCGGCTTTTTTCTTACGGGATTCAGGCGCATTGATGATTCTTGCCAAACCTTCTACAAGGATCGGTCCGAATTGCTCGATGTGAGCCAATTTTCTTTCAAGATCAGCTTCCTTCACTTCTTTTTTGATGTGACGGGAAAGTTTTTGACCTGCCTGGATCAACGCCAGACGAATCTCTGCCACCAACTCTTCGGATGCATCGATAGTTTCTTTCGAGGCATTTTTAAATTTGATGAACGGAGACACGATAGAAACTGCAAAAATATAAGGACCCAGTGGCAAAGAGTCTTTAGGTTGACCCAAGCCATAAGTTTTCCAGTTTACAGATTCAATCGCCCAAGTGATCGCACAACCCGATTTATCGAATTGAAGCGGAACACGGTTGGCGAAACGAAGAAGTGTCACTGGAGAATCGTTCTGTTGGTTGCGGTCTTTGAAACGCGCCAACGCAACCTCAACCACCACGGGTTTAAAGTCACAAATTGTCGGTTTACGAGTCACAACTGCAAAGAAGTCGATCTCACCCAGACGAGTGATGGATTTAGAAAGCGCTTCCTCGCCCACAGTCAAAACTGACTTCGTGGAAGGTGCCATCAAATCGGTATTTTGTACTGCCTGGAACACCTTTTTGAAGTCCTCTTCCGTCAGAGCTGTCAGAGGCTTTTCAAGAAGGTTTTTTGGAAGACCTTTTTTCACGAAATCAGAGATAGATTGATCTGAAATACGGGAGAAACCAGTCTTCAAAAACTTGGACAAAGTCGTTTTACCAAACAGCGTGGAATGAGTGATGAATTCACCCAGTTTAAACGTGTGTGGATGTGGCAAAGATGCCTCTGGAACTCGTGGTACATCAGTACTTACGCGAGTCACTGTGACGAAGTCCGCTTCATTCAATTTATAAGTGATGGTCATATGAGGATTCACCAAAATGGAGCCCTCAATGTACGTCAACAGACCGCCGTCACCGTTCAGCTGAATACGTCCATCAAGAACGAATTCAACGCGGGTACCGTGATCACGATCCCAATCCATGGATTCTTTGTTTTTCAGAACACCTGTATTGGATTTGATGTCGACATCCACTTGCGCGGAGATCGCTTTACGCATTTTTTTAGTCTTTGAAACAACGTTCACACCGCGGGCATTTGTCATCTGCGCCCAAGTAGTGGCTGCAGAGATACCGATACCTTGTTGTCCGCGTGAACATTGACCGCGACCGAATTTGGAAGAGGCCAAATACTCCCCGTAAACCTTTGCCAAATCTTCGGCTTCGATTCCGGGACCGTTATCTTCGACAACGATGCGAATTAAATCAGTATTTTTAGTGGAACCAGTTCCAACTTTGGCGATTTCAACTAATAGATCCGGCAAAATACCCGCTGATTCGCAGGCATCTAATGAGTTATCTACGGCTTCTTTCAAAGTCGTCAAAACGGCTTTCAATGGAGACGAGAACCCGACTTGCTGAAGGTTCTTAGCAAAATATTCAGCTGTACTACTTTTGGTAATTTTGCTCACAGTCGCTTAGTCCTTATAACGATGTTAACGAATTTTAATACAATGACTTTGATAGCTTATTCCTAACGCAACTGGTTAAATCAAGACCAAAGGCTCAACGTCGCGCGGCGCAAATTTTTAATGTGAGGTAATCCACCTTTAACTTCCTTGATTCAAAACATAACGGGACATATGAACATTCGTTAGTATAATCGTGCAGTACGTTCTAGAATTTCAGGAAAACATGGAAAGCTCAGATTCATTATCAGCGACGTTTAAGAAACTCGCCGAATCATTTACTAATTTGATTGAGGAAGAAGGGATTGTCTTTCGCCCTTACGGGAATCCCAATCTTATTCACTTTAGTCGCCTAAATAGGGACGAACAAGAGGACGTCGTTGCCCGCGTGAGCATGTACGTTTTGGCTTGCGTTCATATGAGACAAAAAAGATTTCCTATGACGAACAATAGACTGTTCGTTGAAACGTACCTGAATACTGCCGGTTTAAATGCACGTTCTGAAGATTTGGATTTGATCCAGGACGATCACTTCATTGAAATCTACAATAAAAACGGAATGCATTTGTTCCGCTCCTTAAACATTCTGGAAATCAGCAGCTACACCTTTGAAGACCTGTGCTGTCGTCAGTGGCAACATCTTTATGAAAGACCCGCTGATGAGCAGGAAAAAATCCTGGCTGCGGCAACTCACTTCTTTCAGCTAAAAGAACCTACTCGCGTGGAAACTTCACTTCCTTTCCGGGTGATCGAAAAAGACACGCTGGAAAGACTGATTTATGATGCTGAAACCAAGTGGCTTGTCCCGGTATTCAGACAATCGTCTTTCGAGGCAGCGCTGACAATTCTGTTAGACAGAAATACCGAAGCTCTTCCGCAGTTTTTTAAACCTTAAAAATTATTCTTCAGACGGAGTAGTTTCCGTGGATTCAGACGAGTGCGCTTCTTCTGTTTGAGAAGCCACTTTTAACTCTTCCAACGCCATTTCAGCGCGGGTCTTATGGCCCTTTTTGCTGTTGCAGTCCTTGCAGGATGGAACGCAGTTATTCTTGGTGGATTTTCCGCCGCGGGCGATAGGAATCAAATGATCCATGGTCAGCTCTGCGGATTTGAATTTCTCTCCGCAGTGATAGCAAATTCCTTTGCCCAATTCCTGACGCCACCACTGGCTTTGACGTAGCTCTCGAGCCTTCGCCTTTTCCTTTTTTTGGTGAGCCTCAGGGGCTGCGCTAAAGTAATATTCCATGGGGATTTTTATAGCGGAAACACCTGTTTCCAGCAACCCACCCCCCGATTTTTACCCCTTATTTTCATCAAAATAGCCCCAAAATCGACCGTTTTTCCGGCCCTTTTTCCTTTTATTCATACATCCAGCCGTCTGGTCTGGGCAGAAACTGGACCTAAGCCAACACCCAAATGCTCAATTCTAGGGGCTTTTTTACCGATAACTTTTCTGAGAATTCTTATTTTGAGGAGTGAGTTATGTCCGTAAAAACCTTTAAAAAAGGCGAAGTCATCTTTAAGGATGGCGATAAAATCACCTCTGTCTATCTGATTCAATCAGGTGGCGCTTCTCAGTGTTTAATCCGCGGCAAAAAGAACGTTGAATTCTTCCAGTTGGGACCATCACATTTCCTGGGTGATCAGGTGATTTTGGGTGCGCAAACTCACCCGACTGCGGCAGTTGCAACGGCGGAAACCAAGGTGTTGGAAATCCCTGTTGATACTTTGAAACAAACTTACGAGGGTGCTCCGCAAATGCTGAAAGTGATTATTAAATCACTGGCAGAGCGTCTGCGCATGGGAGTGAACGAAGTTCGCTCTTCGAAACTGGAAAAAGACTCCTCTCCATGTCCTGAAGATCAGGTCGCGAAAGCCTTTGGTGCTGTTTTTCATACAGCTAATCACAAAGGTGACAGAACCACTTTACCGGGCCGGGTGATCGTTGAATGGCAAATGATGAAACAGTACGCTCAGCGCGTGATGGGTGAAAGCCCTAAACGTGTTGAACAGATCATCAACATTCTGGTGAAACAAAAACTGGCTTTGTATGAGATGGGAAAACCCGTCGACAATCCCGAGGGCGCAGATGAAATCCAGAAGGTTCACTTCCTGGATTTGAATCTGGTAGAGGCCTTCTTTGAATTCTTCCAATATTACTATTTTAAGGGTGCCGGAAAATCTGAACTATTAAGAGTGGACGAAGTCTGCCTGAATCTTTTGGATGGTCTTTTAAAAGTCACCGGTGATTCACCGGAAGTGGACCGCTTTGGTGTGACGAGTATTGAGTTTGCGAAATTTTCTGACTACTGCACGAATGAATTGGGTTTTGCCCTGAATAACGATCACTTCACCCGCTTGGAGGGTAAAGGGATCTTTATGAAGCGTCGTACAGTCGGTACTGGCGTGTTATTGCAATTTGAAATCAAGGAATTCCGTTCGATGTTGCAAAGCTGGAAAATGCTTCGCGAGATCGACAAATGGAATGAACGCGGTTACGTCGACATCAACGAAAAAGAAGAAAAGCCCAAGAAAAAAACCAACGGCCCACAATGCCCTCAATGTAACTCTGAAGTGGTTGCTGGTGCTAAATTTTGCGGAGAGTGCGGCCATAAACTGGTCAGCGCGGCATAACCATGGGTCCAGTCACTATCTTCAAAACCGTTAATAACCAAGTCCACAAAAGGTTTCTTTTGGAAACCCTGATCGCAATCGAAGGTGAAGTCCTGATCAAAGGGGATGACGACGAAAGCGAGCATGTGAATGCGGTTTCCCTGAATGACCAGGGCCAAATCCAGTGTGTGATGACCGATGGTTCGAAATTGAAATTCGGTTTGAAAAGCGTGCTGACTTGCTATTTCCGCGTGAATAACGAGAAGTACATGTTCGAAGCCACGGCTGTGCCTTTTGAAGGCGGCGTGAACCTTTCGATTTCCGATCTATTCCATTTACAAAGAAGAAAAAACTTCCGCTACACCCTGCCCTCAGGATTTCAGGCGGACTGCTTGATTGCGACATTGAATCAGCAACAATCAAATACCACCTGCCGCCTGATTGACGTTTCAACGGAAGGCTGCGCGATTTTACTGACTGCGGAAATGCCGACTTTGCGTCTGGATGACCGTGTGGAAGCCGTGATATTTTTGCAGGATCGTGAACCTATTCCGGTTCAGGGTTTTGTGAAAAATCTGCGCGTGCATGGTGACGACATGGTGATCGGACTGGAGTTCAATCATCTGGCAAACTCCAGTGAATTTGCCATCATCAGTGCCATCGTGGAAATGCAGCGCTCGGCCTTTAAAAAAGCCGGCTAATCCTATCTGCCAGGTGTGGGATAATAGAGTTTATTGTCCCACATGCCTTCATTGAAATATTGAATCTGCGCTTTTAATTTTCTAACTAACAATTCCTTACGATCAGAAGACTCGGTCAAAGGGCGCTCGCCGTTGCGATCTTCGATCGCGAACATCACCGGATCTGATTGCCCCAGGGCCCAGCGAATACGGAAGTCTTTGGCAAAAAGCTGATAGATGCCGTCGTTATAAACCACCGCCGTTTTGTCGCCATCGACAAACACCGAACTCCCCAGATAGTTTTCTTCCTTTTGTGGAAGATCCAGGAAGTCCAAAATCGTTGGCAGAATATCGATATGCTGAACCACCATCTTGGTGTCAGCTTTGGGAAACGTAAATGAAGGATGATAGAAGAAAATCGGAACTTTATAGTCCCCCACTTCGTTGGTGTACTCGGGGCGATAGTGCAATGACGTATGATCCGCAGTCACGATAAACAAAGTGTTCTTGAACCATGGCTGCTTTTCCGCCTCGGTGAAAAACTTCTGCAAAGACATGTCGGTGTACGCGATGGTTTTTAAGATCGGCAACTCGCCTTCCTTATACACATCCTGATACTGCGCTGGGATTTTAAACGGTTGATGGGAGCTGAGGGTGAAAACCGAAGTCAGGAAAGGCTGTTTGAAGCCATTCACCTGAGTCAGCATCCATTGCAAAAATGGCTCGTCCCAAATCCCCCACACGCCGTCATCGTCTTTGGAATTTCCGTACTCGTTGGCTCCGTAATATTTTTCGATACCCGCACTTTGCATAAAGGAATCAAAATACATGGTCCCGTTGTGCCCGCCGTGGAAAAAGCTGGTGGAGTATTTTTTCTCTGACAGCAAAGTGCCCAGGCCCAGGAAATAATTCGAAGTAAAATGAGAGGAAATGAAAGGCTCACTCATGAGCGCTGGAATGCCCGCCATGATTGCAGCAATTCCCTCGATCGAGCGGCGGCCATTGGCGTAGGAGTTTTCAAACACCAGGGATTTCTTCATCAGGGAATCCAGGAACGGCGTGCGCGACACTCCATCCACGGTTCCAAAATATTCCGAACCGAAACTTTCCAGCATGATGATCACGATATTTGGCGGCGTGCCCGGGCGGTGACCTGTCAGAGTGCTCCCCACCAAAGAGCCATTTAAAAGTGCCAGCATTTCATTCTTATCGCTGAAATACTTCTCGTGTTTGATGTCGTTAGCACCGTAGCTTTTGATAAAGGTGAAAGTGGAATTCAAAACCAGGTTGTTCAATAGCGGCGCGGTGAACACATTTGCATTCACGAAATTAATCGGCTTGCGTTGGAAGCCCCCGCGGATACCGATAACTGCGAAAACCAATGCGAGGAAGCACATCAAACCATGAGCTCCCCAGGCCTTCAAACTCCCCTGCCAATGCGTGGACTTAAACGGGCGACGCATAACTTTCCAGGAACAAGTTAACAACAGAGCTACAATCAGCGTGTTAACTAAAAACAAGCCTTTGTAGCTGCCGGCAAAGTTCAGCATCTTGCCCTGGGCTTCGTTCATAATAAACAAAGTGTCATAGGTAAAACGACGGCCCACGAAGTTGATGAACTCAGTATCGACCAGATTCAGAATCAAAAAGGGACCATTGATAACGCAGAAAAGCGCCCAAGTGACCTTTTCCCACGCCGAATTCCATCGTGTCGGCCAGGGAAAAAAGCTAAGCAATAACAACGGCGCGACTCCACAAAAGGCTGCCGACAAGTCGAAACGCATTCCCACAAAGAAGGCCCAAAGGATGTCAGAGACGGATTTAGAATGAAATAAATTCCAATTCCAGATCAAAAACTCGGCCCGCGCCAAGGCGTAAAAAACCATTAAAAGCAGAATCAAAGAAAAGATCTTAATCAGGCGCTGTGAATGTCCAAACATCCCCTCATCCTATTAGCGACACATAACGTCAAACAAGGCTCGACTTGTCGGGAAGCCTCTGGTACTTTCCCGCCCATGACTCAAGAGCAAATGAAACAACGTCTGGAAGAGAATTACCCGAATGGGAAAGTTGAAGTTTTCGATCTAACGGGAACTCAGGATCATTGGGAAGTTTATGTGGAAAGTTCCAAATTCGCGGGCTTAAGCCGCATCCAACAACACCAGCAAGTTATGGCCTGCTTTGGACCAGAACTTAAAACTGGTGAGGTCCATGCACTCTCCATTAAAACAAAAATAGTTTAAGATAATTATTCAATACGAGGAATTTATGACTCCAGTTCTACAAAAAATCGACGGTATCGTTAAATCGAACAAAGTTGTGCTTTTCATGAAAGGCACACAACAATTCCCAATGTGCGGTTTCTCTGCACGTGCTTGCGCAATCCTTCAGGACATCGGCGTTCAGTTTCAGGATGTGAACGTACTTGATGACGAAGAAATCCGCTCTGGTATCAAAGAGTATGGCAACTGGCCAACAATCCCTCAGTTGTATGTAAATCACCAGCTTGTTGGTGGTTCTGACATCATGATGGAAATGTACCAATCTGGCGAACTTCAGGAACTACTTAAGTAGTTCCTGTCCGCCGTAGCCATAGGCGAAGGAGGACTCAACACATGAGATGCAACGTCGCCACTTGGGACCGCACTTTAAGATTCTTTATTGGCGTAGGACTGACCGCTTACGCCATCGCCGGGGGTCCGTTCTGGACTTACATCGGTATTTACGGTCTGTTCACTGCGGCTTGGGGCTTGTGTCCCATCTACGCATTCTTTAGAATAAGAACATTGAAAGACTTTTACCGGCCCGTTCACGACCAGGAATAGGATTACACCATGGCACCAGCTTCTCTCCTCGAACTTGATAGCTTTCTAAAAAAAGACCAAATCAAAACCGACGAGGAAAGTTTAAAATACTGGGGCAAGGATTGGACGACCTATTTCGATATCAAAGCTTCTGCCATCGTTTTCCCCCACACTACTGAACAAGTTGCCTCCCTGGTAAAATGGGCTCGCAAAAACAAAATGGGCCTGGTTCCTTCTGGTGGGCGTACTGGTTTATCCGGTGCCGCTGTGGCAACGCAAGGTGAAGTGATCGTCTCTTTTGATCAAATGAACAAAATCAAAGACTTCAGCTCCATTGACCAGACGGTGGTGATCGAAGCTGGCGTCGTGACTGAAACTTTGCAGGAGTACGCTCACTCGAAAAATCTGTTTTACCCGGTTGATTTTGCAGCTACGGGCTCTTCGCAAATGGGCGGAAATATTTCCACCAATGCGGGCGGGATCAAAGTCGTTCGCTATGGTTTGACTCGCGACTGGGTTGCAGGATTAAAAGTAGTGACCGGCACTGGCGAAGTTTTGGAGCTGAATAACGGACTGGTGAAAAATGCCACAGGATATGACCTGCGCCATTTGTTCATCGGCGCGGAAGGTACTTTAGGATTTATCACTGAAGCAACTATTCGTCTGGCACCGGCTCCGCCGCCAATGAAAGTACTGGTTATGGCTGTTAGCGGCCTTGAAGCCGTGATGAAGATTTTTGGAAAATTTAAAACTCAGACGCCATTGGTGGCGTTTGAAATGTTCTCGGATAAAGCATTGGCCAAGGTTCTGGATAACACCGGATTGCCAATGCCGTTGGAAACGCAGGCGTCTTTTTATGTTTTGGCCGAGGTGGAAATCCGCTCCGAAGCTGACGAGGAAAAAGCGCTGGAAGTCTTCGGTCAATGTGCTGAAGATGGCTGGGTGGTTGATGGCGTGATCTCGCAATCCGACACTCAGGCGACGACCTTCTGGAGATATCGCGAAGACATCTCTGAGTCCCTGGCAAAGTACTCCCCGTACAAGAACGATATCTCCGTGGCGATTTCCAAAGTTCCGCCGTTCATGGCTGATCTGGAAAAAGTTTTATCCGGCGCATACCCAACGTGGGAAGTTGTTTGGTTTGGTCACATCGGTGATGGCAATCTGCATATCAATATTTTGCGCCCACCAGGCATGAGTAAAGAAGAATTCGTTCAGGAGTGCCGCAAAGTTGACGTGATGGTGTTTGATGCTGTTAAAAAGTATCAGGGCTCGATCAGTGCGGAGCACGGTGTGGGTTTGACCAAGAAGTCCTTCCTGAACTACACCCGCTCCAATGCCGAAATTGAACTGATGAAAGGGATTAAGAAGGTATTCGATCCCGACAACATCATGAATCCAGGAAAAGTTATTTAACTAAAAAGGCCACTTCAAAAGAGTGGCCTTTTTTAGTTTAAAACGGCACGGCAAAACCAAATTCATTCAAAACAAAGTTACTCATCACTTTAAAATCCAGGCGGAAATCACGGGACTTATAAAGTGCCGTCGTAAAGTGCACAAAAGGCATCGGCATGATATCCACTGAATGACCGCCTAAGTTTGTCATGAACTTCATTCTATAACCGTCAATCTCCCAGCACTCCGTCACTTCTTTGCGCCCATCAAAGTAGGTCTCGCAGGTTTTAGGAGTCTGTCGCGCATAGACTCCAAAGGTCACTCCCCACTGCGTGCGATCAGAAACTTTAAAAGTTTCACCGATTTGCAAAGCCCCCGCGGGATTGTCATAACAGTCCTTGACAAAAGCCGCGAGCACCGTAAGTCCGTTGGAAGCGACATACTCAAGCCCCACGCCCGGCGTGATCACAGTGTTGCCTTTGCCATCCACTTTGTGGGGCATGTAGCCCGAAGCATTTGGTCCCGGAGAAACTCCATGCACTACAAAGGAAGGCATCACCAGACTCAAACCCTGCAATGGATTTTTTCGCGTCACTAACTTTTCGGAATAACTTGAAGACTGATATCCGGCCGCCCATCCTGCGGAACTGAAACTGGTCATTAGAACCAAAAGCGAAATCCATTTCGCTGAATCCATTCGGACCCCCTGTATGTGGGACACATTCAGGAAGGACCCGGTTAAATGGAATTATTTCAATATTGCCGGAACTCGACAGAATTGGGCGTCAGATACTTTGAGTAAATCTTTTTTAAGGTGCCGTCGGCTTCCATAACTTTCATGGTGCCGGTAATTAATTCCACGTCCCGTGATGACATACGACGGGTTGAATACACATAACCCACTTGAGTTTTTGTTTTCCTATCGACCAATCGCTCTGTAATACCAGTCATTTTCAATTTGTCGATATAGTAAAGTGTTGTGCCCGTCGAAAACAAAACAGCCTGAACACGCCCATTCTTAAGCATCCTGAATAAGCCTTCAGGATTCGGCGCACCGACTGTGCGTCCTTCGGCATTGAGTGATGCCAATTCTTCAGGTGTCCACATCGAGTGAGATCCAATCATCACGCCCACGCGCATTTTTTTGTCGTTCAAAAGATCCTGAATGCTGTCGTAGTTCTTTTTCAAAGATCGCAAATACGTCAAGGATCTTTCTGCTTCGTACAGCGGAACAAAGACGCCGATATTGTCGAATTCAAATTTGGAGCCCGCCATGAAGAATAAATCCATCTTTCCCTGTCGCATTCGGGAGATAGCAGCAGGTCGTGTAAATTCATTTTCAGAAAAAATACAACCGGTGCGACGACTGAGTTCCCGCGCCAAATCAATGGCGATACCGCTACGCTGACCTTTCTCGCGAATAAAGATCGGCGCATAGTCAGAAAATCCCACTTCATAAGTACGACTGCAGGGTTCATTCCCTGCCGCTGCTCTTACATCGAAGGACACTAAAAAAACCAAGCAAAGAAACAGAATGGAATGCATAGTTCCACTATAACGGAAGCGAGGAACTCTATCAGTCCAATTGAAGTATGTTTTACGGCAATACTAATTGATCAGCGGAGAAACACATCTAAATCCGTGTCCCCCGTCAGCATGAGAAGTGTCGTAATCGAAATCCGTGGCAAAAACACTGGTCTGTTGTCCGTTGCTGGCACTGCCACCGCGAAACAAAGCACTGGCAGGTCTGGCATCGTTAATCCAGGCTTTACCAAAACCGCAATACTCATTTCCCCCGGCTGGCGCCAGACAACTGATTCCCACGGCCCCCATCAGGCTTTTAAAATAAGTGCCGTCAGCAATACTTGCGATAAGATCGTTGGTACCCGTGTAGGTATCTGGATAAGTGTATTTAACACCTTCCCATGCACCGCCGGAAAAATCCCACAACACAGAACCGTTAGACAGCTTATGAGTGCGTTTAAAATTATGCCAAACAGAATCCGAGCAAGTTGCCGTAGCACCAGGATAAGTAAAGCCTGACAGGTTCGCGCAGGCATAATTGTCATTGGCATCAGCAGGTTCCTGATCACCGCTGCTGCGATTGCCCTGATTCAATTGGCCCGAGCCCACGGTTCCAGTATTCCAGTTTGTCGCCACCCCTGCGATATTTCGGGCAATCACATTCCACTGGGCATTGCTTACCAGATCATATCCACTGCCTAAAGACTGACAGGTCGTCAGCATTTGAGGCTGAGTGATTTGTCTCCAGGATGTCCCCGCGGGACGCGATTCTGCCACGAATGCCGGGCTATAAGCCTGGTATCCATCGTCATCACCCAGAATTTTCATTTCGTATTTGGCAACACAGAACTCGTTTTGCAACGTCCCGTTTTCACCCGGCACCAAAACATAATTCAAAGGACACAAAGCTCCCGTCGAAATTTTCCAGGTTGTGGAATAGGTACCAACAGTCAAAGTCGATGTGCGCGTTCCCGACGTCAGAGAATTCATCTTTAATGAAAAAACATTTCCAGAGCTTGCAACAAGACTTGTGCCGGCTGCACTCCAATCCGCGCAAGGTGAAATACAAACTTTAGCGCCGTTGGTTGCCGCTACGTTCACCGAACTTCCCACACCACCCACTGTGAAACTCGAACTTTCATACTCGGTTGAGAGCGCTGCATTTTCAATTGAAGCAAGATACTGGGGAAGCACAGTGGCGGTCCAGACAGTCGACACCGTCGCTGAAGAGTTTGTGGCTTTGTCGCGGGATTGAACTTCCAGTCGATAACTTACGCCATCGGCCAAAGTCAGTCCCGTCGCTTGCACGATATTTCCAGTGCCCAGACTTGTCCATGCCTGCATAACCTGCGAGTCACTGACACGCACCACTCGGCCGTAATAATCCAAGAACCCAGAGTGAGTCGCATCGGCAGCTTCATTGCTGACAGAATTCTTAACGTAAAGTTTCGGGGAATAAGATATGGTGCCCACTCCCTCGGCCCCCGCGATAAGTTCAATGGCTGGCACCGCACTCGCAGTTGAATCCAACACTGCACTTAAAGTCACACAAGATGATTCGTGGGAAAACCGATCCCGAAATTTGACTGAAATATCCTTCACGCCCTCACCAGCAGTCAGCGCCCAGATTTTACTGGCGGCAAAGTCTTCATAGCTTCCAGTCGAACAGTTCGCATTGTTCGACAATTGCATTTGATAAAGTGTCGGATCGGTGGCGGCTAAGGTGAAAACCGGCGTCGGACTTTTCACAAACTTCACCAAACCCGCATCCACATAATCGGCCGTAACTGCAATCGACGCTGCTGTTGGCGCACTGGTATCAAGGGTTACCTGGGTGGCGACACAATCCGTGGCAGAACCGCCCGAATCACGAAACTGAACAGAAATATTTTTAAGCCCATCACCTGCAGGCAGGGCATAAGCAGCCACGCTGGAAGAATAGCTGATCCACGAACCACCAGAGCAATTTGCGTTGTCTGTGATTTTCATTTCGAGTGGTGTCATCGTAGCAACCGAGAATGACAGTGTGGGAGTGTCATCGTCTGTATAATTTTGACCAGCGACATCCACAGCACTGGCTACGGCAATACTAACGGGCCCCATTGCAGATTCCGATCCAAACTTTTGGACTGAAAGCTCCAATGTGCAGCCACATAAACTAATAAGCAGCGCAGAGTATTTGAAAACTGCCTTAAGATATAAATTCACCGATACGACCCCAGAATTGATGAGGTATTTATCGGCCCATTCGCGGGGGCGCTGAATCGATTTTCCCACTCTGAGACAAGGATTTTTACAGAAACTTCACAAATTTCCAAATAAGTCCGAAGCTCAGATTTCCATGCAAATTAACAGGAAGGAGCGTTCTGTCCGAATGGACCGTTACCATTCTATCGATGCCCTATATAATTTCAGGCTATGAGACAAATAAGCATCTGTGTATTACTCACTTTAATCGCGTGCACCTCGTGGTGCCGCACGGTAAAGGTTCACGCCTTTTTTTGGAGTGATAAAATTGAAGCACAGATCGCCATGCGCGCAGGACTGGAACAACAGTTTCAGCACTACAACGCCGAATCCTCTGAACTAAAATTTGAAATTACTCCGTATGTTGCAGGCGATGGCCGGGAAGGAATTTTAAATCAGATCAAGCAACTGGAACAGGCCATTCCCACCAAACCCGATGCCATCGTCATCCAACCCCCAGATTTATCAACTGCCAGCAAAGCCCTGCAGGAGGCAAATGCCGCCGATATTCCGGTATTTAGTTTTGACCAGTACATCATGTTGGGAAACCTGACTTCGTACATCGCCAGCGACAATTACCAGGCTGGTTGGGACAATGGAATTTACATCGATTCTCTGATCCCCAAAGATCAGGAAATAAAAATTGTTCTGGTAGAGTACCTGCGTGTTTCAGCCGTCATCAATCGCGTTGACGGATTCTTTGATGCACTTAGATCCAAACGACGAAAGTTCACCGTTCTAAAACGCTACGAAGGTATCACCCCCGAATCCGGTGTGGAGATTGCCGAAAGTTTTCTTAAGGACTTCCCCCGCAAAAAAAGTGTGGATGTGATTTTCACAGTGAATGACGGCGCGGGCCTGGCCATATCCAACATCCTTTGGGATAAAGGACGAAAAGAAATTCTTCACGCCACTTTCGACGGCGATCCCAAAGCGGTTGAAAATGTTCGTAACCGAAAACTGACGGTGATAAATTCCTCCCAGTATTGTGCAGAGATCGGCCGCGAAACAGCCCGTCAGGTTATCAACTATTTCGAAAAGAAACCCGTTACTCCCCAAGTGCTGATCCCGACCTATCCTGTTACCAAGAAAAGCCTGGAGGGCTTCAAAGGGTGGCTGAGCACGCCCTCGGAATCACCGCACTCCGAGGAATTTAAAATTCCCCATAAAGCCGCCTCTGCCCTTTCCAAGGATGCAAAAACAAAAACAGTTATCCGCGTGGGAATCGCGCCCTATTGTCCTTATCTTTGCGAAAAAGGCACGAACTCCTGGAGCGGATATCTTTATGACATTCTAAGCAGTGTCGCCAAAAACGGAAATTTCAAGGTTCAAATTGTCAGTCTGTCTAATGATGATTTGCCTAAAGCTCTTTTGGCAAATCGGGTGGATTACATCATTCTGCCCAGCTATCTTGTACGCTATCAGCCGGAATTTCAAACCACAGGGCCCAAGCTGGGCGTGACCTTCACCGGTGCACTCTTCACTCCTGGTGTGCGTATGCGGGTCGTGGACAAGGAATCCCTGACTGACATGCGAATCGCCTTCGCACGCTTGGGTCAGGAAAATGAATTAAAACTGGATCCCGATGAGTTTAAGAAATCCATTAAAATCGAAGGCACCGATGTCGCCGATCGCATGATTAAAACCATCGGAGAACGCCGCGTGGACCTGGCACTGGGTGATTACAATGTTTTGCGCTATACGATGCTTCGCCGCCAGCACATGAACCTGGAGCTGCAGCCCACGTCACTGACGGGATTTAACAGCTTAAGCCTGGTGGAGCTTCCCGGAAAAACCAGTCCTGTGAACTTTCCAGAACTTCTTGGTGAGTGGATGGCCGCGGCCCGCGCGGATGGGCAAATGAACAAGATTCTGCGCAAATATAATCTTTTGGACTGGAAGTACTATCGATGAAAAAAGGCCCTGATTTCTCAGAGCCTTTCTGCATTTAATTTTTTATCTATAAATTACTGGCAGCTTGCAGTTACTACGTAGCCAGCGCCACGGTAAACTGTAACTGTACGGCAAGTAAGACCTTGCTCTGTGCAACTTGCGATCGGAGTGATTTTGTCGTTTTGAACCATGAAGACGTTGTTCTTTTCACACCAAGAGATATATTCAACCGGGCTTTCGCTTTGACCGTAACCTTCGTAAGCAGGAACAGTAAAAGCCAGCGCAGGAGCTGCAGCAACAAAAGACAAAGCCATCAAAACAGATTTCACAGAAACCCCCAAAAGTTATTAAAGAGGTCCGTGTGTACCACGGGATACCGGATGCCTACAACCCCACATGCAAAAATGATAGAGATGTAAGCAGGAATTTCCTAATACACGACTCGCGTTCGGATTGAACGACTCAACTTGCCTATTTGTTCAGCTAAAGCCTGCACTTGTGTGGCATGAACGTCCATGACCAGGTAACCGATCTCGGGATCCGTCGACAGGTACTGCCCCTCGATATTGGCGCCGGCTTTGGAAATAATTCCATTGATCTCCCCCAGCACCCCGGGTTCGTTGCGGTGGACGTTCAATAGGCGCGACGTCCCCTGCTTAACCGGCAAGTCCACGTTCGGGAAGTTCACAGCGCCGGAAGACGACCCAATTCGCAGGTAACGACGGAAACTTTCAGCGACTTCCAGGCCGATAGCGTACTGAGCTTCCTCAGTACTGCCGCCAATGTGCGGGGTCAGAATCACATTGGGAAGTCCCTGCAATGGAGAGGAAAACTTAACCTTGTTGGACGCAGGCTCCTCTGGGAAAACGTCAATCGCACATCCCGCGATATGTTTCGATTTCAGGGCCTCCACCAGATCTTCGATGACCACCACAGTTCCACGGCTGGCGTTGATAACGTGGGCCCCTTTTTTCATGGCCATTAATTCTTTTTTGGAAATCATGTCCTTGGTTTCAGGGGTTTCTGGAACATGCAAAGTTACAAAATCCGACTCGGCCAAAAGTTCGTTTAGTGTGGCTTTGCCGACGGCATTGCCTAACGGAAGTTTTTTAACGATGTCATAGAAAATAACCTTAAGCCCCATGGATTCGGCCAGAACGCTGACCTGGCTTCCGATATGGCCATATCCAACAATCCCCAGGGTCTTACCACGAACTTCGTGGGCACCCTCTGCAGATTTCACCCAACCACCCTGATGAGCCTGGGTATTGCGATCGCCCAACTGACGGGACAAAGAAATCATCTCGGCAATAACAAGTTCCGCAACGGAGCGTGTGTTCGAGTGAGGCGCATTAAATACCGGCACTCCCCATTTTCGCGCATTTTTCAAATCCACCTGATTGGTGCCGATGCAAAAGCAGCCGATCGTTAAAAGATGTTTGTTGGCTTCCAAAACTTTTTGCGTGATCTCAGTTTTTGAACGAATTCCCAAGATTTGATACTGAGGCAGAATTTGCATCAACTCTTCTTCGGATGGCGAGTGCGTCAGCAAATCCACCTTGAAACCTTCTTCCGAAAGTTTGTCCTTAGCCACGGCGTGGATGTTTTCTGTTAAAAGAATCTTTAGCTCACTCACTGATGCCTCCAAAAACACTGCGATAGGATCGCAGACGCTTTGGTTATTTTAATGTCAAAACAGAGAGCTCGTCACTACTGACCAAGGGCATTAAGGGTGGTCAAAGGACTTTCGCCGAGCCATGCTTATCTATATGGCAAAAACTCGAGCTTTCTCTCTACTCATAGTCGACGACGACAACCTCATTCATCAATCACTGAAAATGAGTTTACCGGCGCATTGGAAGGTCTTCTCAGCCCAAACTTTGGAGGCCGTGCAGTTCGAGCGCTTCTATCACGCCGCTTTCGTGGATATGCATCTGGAACCCGGCAAAGCCGCAGTTGGTCCCAAGATCATCGAAAAACTTATGAAACACAATCCGCAGCTGGAAGTCGTCGCCATGTCGGGGGATTTAAGCCGCGAGTTGATGGAGTCTTGCCTAAAGGCTGGGGCGCAACGTTTTCTGGCAAAGCCCCTGATGCCGGAAGAGATCACGATGGTGATCGAAAAAATTGAAGCTCTTTGGGACCTGCGCACTTTTGATCCAAATTCGGATCGTGGCTCCACTCGTTGGGTGGGCCAATCCAAAGAGTCACAAAACATCAAAAAACGTCTGGCTGATTTACGCGGCGAAAGCAAACCCGTATTGATCGAAGGTGAAACAGGATGCGGTAAAGAAGTCGTAGCCCGCCTGTTGCACGAACAGGAAGGCGAAAGACCTTTTATCGCAGTCAACTTAGCCAGCATCCCGGAGCATCTGTTTGAATCCGAAATTTTCGGACACGTTAAAGGTGCGTTCACGGGTGCTGATCAAAATAAAATGGGCTTGGCCGAAGCTGCCAACGGCGGTGATTTATTTTTGGATGAAATCGAAGCCCTGCCCCTGACTCAACAAGCGAAGCTTCTAAGATTTTTGGAAAGCGGTGAAGTTCGCAGAGTCGGCGCGAAAGATTATGTCACGGTGAAAACCCGCATTCTGGTTGCCTCCAATAAACCCTTGGACAAAATGGTCGCTGCCGGAGAATTCCGTGAAGACCTTTTGTTCCGTCTGGCATCGCAAAGAGTGAATCTGCCACCGTTGCGCGAACGTCTGGAAGATATCGACGAACTAGCACAACACTTTTTGGCGATGGAAAGACCCCGTCGCAACAAACAGTTTACAGAAGATGGCCTAGCCGCCTTAAAGAAATACAACTGGCCGGGAAATGTGCGCGAGCTAAAACGCGTGTGTGAACAATTAAGTTTAACATCACCCCTGCCCTTTATTCGCGCAGAGGATGTCAACCAGTGGTTAACGCCGGCCGCCACTCCTGCGAAGGCACCTTCCTACACCGTGATTGATTTCACCAAAGGACTTAATACTTTGGTTGATGACTTTGAGGCCCATGTGATACGCACAGCGATGAAACAATCTACTAACATCGAAGAGGCCGCGCAGCTTCTTCAGGTTTCAAGATCGAATCTTTATAAAAAGATCAGCGATTATAACATCCAAGAAGGATAGCTCCCATGGACTTTCAACTTCCCATCACACTGAATATTCCTGCAGCATGGGAATCACACATTTACCGACAGACAGTTTTGATTGTTCTTTCAATCATCTTTGCTTCCGGTGCTGTGGTGTTTTTCTTTCGCAACAAGAACTATTACTTTGTTCAATCCTGGGCGAGTATCAAAAGCTGGCTGATTGCAGCGCCACTGATGTTCCTGGTAATGGGACTGCCAACACCGTGGCCACTGGTTTGTTTGACGGCCTTGGCGATTCTGGGTGCAAAAATATTTTTCCAGATCATGGGAATGTTCCACCGAAGCAATTTCGTTTTAATTTGCTATGCCGGAATCGTGGGGCTGGCCGCCTGCATTTATTTTGATCGCGTGGATATTTACAACGTCATGCCGATGATCGTGTTGATGGCGGCTTGCCTGGTACCGTTGCTGCGCAATTCTTATAAGCGCATGATTCAGTACATGTCGCTGACGTTGCTGGCCTTTATCTTTTTGGGTTGGTCGTTCATGCACCTAGGTTTGATCATGAAATTCCCAAATGGAATTTACCAGTTGATGTATCTGATCATCCTGACCGAGTTCTGTGACAATACCAATTTGGCAGTGGGCCGTTACATCGGGGGCTGGAGAATGTTCCCGTCCATCAACCCGCGTCGTACTGTCGGAAGTACAGCCGTGTCGATTGCTCTGACTTTGTTCCTTGCCGGCTGTATGCGTTTCTTGCTTCCGGATGGTTCTGAAAAGTACTGGTTGGCTTCAGGCCTGATCGCCTCACTGGGCGGATTCGTCGGCGACCTGGTGATGACTGTGGTTCGTCGTGATGCCGGAATGAAAACTGTGGGACCTTTCATCATCGGACGTGGTGATTTCCTTCACCGAGTGGACCGTTTGATATTTGTCGCACCGATTTACTATTACGTGATGACGGTATTGCTATGAAGGATTGGGACTACGAAAACGAGCAGTGGACCAAACTGCCCACATATCTAAAGCACTTGCCGCTTTTTACCCGCCACCTGGATTTCTTCAGTGTGTGCATGCGCTTTTTGTGGTCCTTGATTCTTAAGAATATTATTTTTAAATTTTACATCCGCCTGAAAGTGACTGGTGTTCCTTTTAAAACCGTTTACGAAAAACATCCAAAGCTGATTATCATCAGCAATCATGCGAGCCACTTGGACGCGGTTTCTTTGACTGCTTCCATTCCCCGTCGCTATTGGTTGAGTGTTTATATCGCGGCGGCCAAGGATTACTTTTTCTCTAATCCGCTGTTCATGTTTTTCTCTCAGCACTGCCTGGGTGCGATTCCGATTGATCGTAAAGACCGTAAGGGCGAAGCGGTAAATCTGATTTTGAAACTTCTGACGGAACTGCCGCGCATGTGGCTGATTATTTTCCCCGAGGGCACCCGCTCCCAAACCGGCAAGGTGCAGACGTTCAAACGTGGCGTTTCTATTTTTTCTGAAAAAACTCAAACTTCCATTCTTTTCACTTACCTTGAAGGGAACTCGGACCTTTGGCCTAAAGGGCAGTTTTTTGCCAAGCCCGGCCGCCTGGTTTTGCACGTAGGTCCCGTTCATCCTCCCGGTCCCATTGAAGAGGTGTATGCTGCTTATAAAAGCTGGGTGATGAGTTTTTACCCGGAAGCTTTCCCGGTGGAAGCTGGAATTGAGACCAAGGAGAACGCCAATGACAATCCCTCAGAACAAATTTGAAGTCGAAAAAAGACATCTAAAAATAGGCGCTTTTGAAGTCTGTCCGATTCCTACAGGTCTATTCGGTCTGGATGGTGGCGCCATGTTTGGTACCGTTCCTAAAGTCCTTTGGGAAAAAACCAATCCCACAGACGACAAGAACCGCATTCAAATGGAAGCGCGCGGTTTGTTGTTAAAATCCCCTGGCTGCAACGTTTTAATCGACACCGGAAACGGTGCGGATTTCGTTGCGAAGTACGGTGACAAGCTGGGAAATAAATTCGCCGAAATGTACGGGATGGATCAAAATGGACCATCATTGCTAAAGTCCCTAAAAGCTCACGGACTAAATCCTGAAGACGTGCATCATGTGATCATAACCCATTTCCATTTCGATCATGCCGGCGGTGGTGTTACGGAAAAAGGCGGCAAGCTTGTGCCCACTTTTCCAAACGCAATCTATTGGGCGCAAAAAGGAAACCTGGAAGTTGCCAGCCATCCGAACCTGCGTGAAAAAGCCAGCTACTATGCTGCGAATTTCCAGCCATTGATCGATTCCGGAGCACTTAAACTTCTGGATGGTCCGACGGAAAATTTTATTCCTGGAATCTCCTGTGTGATTTCCAACGGTCACACGCAGTCTCAACAAATCATCAAAGTCACTGACGGCGAAAACACGCTGATGTACTGCGCGGATATGGTTCCGACCAGCACGCATGTGAAAATCCCGTGGCTGATGGGCTATGACTTGCAACCACTGGTATTGATGGAAGAAAAAACCAAACACCTGGGGGCTGCAGCCGATGGTAAATGGTATCTTTTCTTTGAACATGATCCTTATTGCGACGCTGCCCTGATCGAAAGAAACGGCGCGGACTTTGCGGTGCAAAAACGATTCTGGCTGTAACTGACGAACTTTTATTCTCTTTTCCATGAGGTTCCAGAGCGACCCAATTGGAAACGCTCTATTTTGAGAACAGCGTTTTGTTTATCAAAATTCCCGCCGATAGTGTTGTTATGCTGATAACATTTACGAGAGGGACAGCCATGAGAAATTTACTAGTTTTAGCAACACTCAGCTCCTGTTTAATATCCTGTGCGACAGTGAAATCCTGGATGGGGTCTGAAGAAGCTCCAGCCACTCAAGAACAAGCCAAACCCACTGATCCACTGGATCTTGCAGACTCCGAGTCTGCAAATGCTGTGACCCCTTCTGCAGGCGAAGAAACTGCGGCAGCCCCAGCTGCTGAAGAGGGCGCTGAACTTTCAAACCACGCAGATCCTTATGTTGCAGAAGCTGCAGGCGATCTGGCGTCCCAAAGCCAGGCTCCGGCTGAAAACTACTCTGGTGATTCTGCGAACTTGCCACAAACAGCGGTGAACGAGGAAATGGATCGTTCCGCTCCGTCATGGCAGGGCGAGCCGACTCCGGCCATTGCCAATGTAGCTCCGGAAGAACCTCAGGTTTACAACACGTCCTCTTCTTACGATGCTCCAAAAAAATCCAGAAAGAATATCGCCAAAGTTTTGCCAGCAAAAAAAGGCAAAGAAAAAGCTGTTGCGAAGAAACCTAAGATCGATTGCAAAAAGGTAGCAAAACAGGGCAAAAAGGCAAAGAAACCTGAAGTAGCTTTCTGTAAGGCCGAGAAAAAAGCTCTAGCTAAAGCCAAGGCTAAAGATAAAGGCAAAGCAGTCGCTGGCAAAAAAGCCAAAGTCGATTGCAAAAAGGTCGCTAAGCTTGGCAAAAAAGCAAAGAAACCTGATATCGCATTCTGCAAAGACGAGAAAAAGAAAAAATCCAAAAATCGCGTCGCAAGCAAATAGCATGACCGACACTTAACAAAGTAATCCAATTAGGGATGCCAGACCGGCATCCCTTTTTTTATGCCCTTTTAAGGATTTAGCCGTTATGGTGAAAGAAGGAACGGACGGCCATGATTGCAAGTGTAAGCAGAAACTTTAGAAACCTCTGGGGCGTTATCAAAGACACCTTCCAGCAAATGCAGGATGGCGAGCTGGCATTGGTGGCAAGCTCCCTGTCATTTTCCACGATCGTGGGAATGGTTCCGTTTCTGGCCGTGGTTACGGCGACATTTCAGTCCATCGGTGGCTTTGAAGCCCTTTATCCGAAGGTTGAGTATTTTTTGCTGTTAAATCTGCGCGAAGCGGCCGGCAGTGATCTAACGAAGTGGCTGCGTATTTTTCTAAAAAATATCAACGCTGGAAAAGTTGGAACCACGGGCGCGATCTTTTTGTTCCTGACATCGCTGCGTTTGCTGCACGATATGGAAGTCGGCATTCACCGCGTTTGGAATCACAAAAACACTCGCCCCTTTTACAAGCGATTAATTTACCAATGGGTGCTGATTCTTTTGATACCGGTCTTTCTGGCAATTTATGTGGGCTTTAATACACTTGATCAATTCAATGTGGTTCGTAAGCTATTACCCAGCGGATTCCTGAATGGTTTTGTTCTGTTTGGAAGTTTATTCCTGATTTATAAACTGGTGCCGGATCTTCCCGTTCACTGGCGCTCTGCCTTCGTAAGCTCACTGCTTGCTGGTGCGGGAATGTTTGGAGTGCATAAAGGTTTCGCCTTTGTTGCTGTCGGAGTTTTTAATTACAATAAAATCTATGGTTCATTTGCAGCCATTCCGATCCTGACTTTATGGATTCTGGCTTTGTGGTACGTGATACTGGGTGGTGTCGCCCTTTGTGCGAGCTTACAAAAGCGCCACATTACTTAAATTAATCTTTGCTACGCTAAGTTTACGGTTCGTTCTGGCTCCAGTTTCCGCTGGCACAAGCTTCGCAATAATCCCCCAATAGTGACGTTCACGTCATAAAGACACCACTCAATTTGGGGGATTAAATGAAAAATGTATTAATGGCTCTTATCGTTCTTGGCTCTTTTGCACAAAGTGCCCACGCCTATGATTTCAATTACTCTGAAAACGAAGAGGTGTATTCCTTTCGTGGCCCTGATCGTGATGACCGTCGTGGTAACGATCGCCGGGGCGGTGATCGTCGCGATGATCGACGAGATGATGATCGTGGTCGCGGCAATGGCCCTGGTTATGGCCGTCCAGGCAATGGCCCTGGTCATGGTGGCCCAGCTCCTCGCCCACAACCGCCTCAGCAGCCTCGCATTGAATATGTCACTTGTGAATCCAAGGAAAGCCGCTACAACACCTGTTACATTGACCCCCGCGGAATCCGCAGAGTTTACCTGGCCCAACAACGCAGCAAAGCCCGCTGTGAAGAAAACCGTTCCTTCGGTTTAGTGGGAAGTTCAATTTGGGTTGACCACGGTTGCCGTGGAGTATTTGCTATCGAAAGATTCTAACTCGCTGCCTTGAAATTTCCTGTTCTCAAAGACCTTTGGGCAAACCAAGGGTCTTTGTGTTTCAGAATCAGGGCGCAGCTAACATCATCTTTAGACTGGAGTAAATAATTGTCGCAGCCAAAGATGCCTGCATAATACCCAGCACAGCCCCCAAAATTCTCATGATAACCTGACCGACTTTTCCCATCAGTACGCGAATGTATCTCAATGCCAGGCAATCTAATAACAAAATTACAGTCAACATAATGATAATCAGAATTGTTCGTTCGATTTCATGACTGATAGATAGCAGAACAATCAATGTGCCGCAGGCATAGGGATTGATGATCACTTTCAAAGCCATGGTCAAAGGATCCATAACTTCTGCTTTGGGCATATCCTCTTCAAAGGTCCCTGATTTTCCGACCAAAATTTTAAGCGCCGTAATGAAAAACACCACACCCGCCGTCAGCTCCAGAACCAAAATGGGAATTCTCCATTCGTGTAACAGATGTTTTCCGAACAGCCCCATGACTATCATCACCGGGACAATGATCAAAAAGGTTTTTACCGACAGCACTCCTATTTGCTTCACTGACATGTTTTGAGTGGTGCGGGCAAACGGCATCAAATGCTCCAGCGGCCCCACCATAACAAAGAACACAGTGAATAACTCTGACGCCCCTAAGATATAACCATGCGGATGCATAAATGGTCTCCTAACCGATCATTAACCAGATGATGGAAATAACCCCTGTAAGAATTAAACCTAAAGTGAAAGTCGTAATCGTCTTGGTAGAGGGATGATAAATTCCAGTCTTGATAGAAGCGAAAGTTTGGCGATAGCGAAACAAAGACCACACCAATAAGATGCTTCCCAGAATCACCATTCCCAAGCCGACATTTTTCGCATCATTCAAAAACGTATGACCGCCATAACGGGTCATGGATTTATTATCCATCAAAAACCAGCTGAAGCGATTCATGGTGATACCTAAACTCACCAGAGAAATTCCCGTACGCATATAGGCTAAGTGAGTGCGTTCGTTCGCCAGGTGCGAACGAACCTCTGACAGATCAGTTCGATGCTCTGACATACCAGTACGTTGTTCAGACAGGCCGGTTCTTTCTTGCGATAACTCCGTTGTCGTTTTTTCTGGCTCAATCACTGGTCCCCCTGACAATACACCGGAAACCTAAGTGCGAAGTTGAAGTGTCAATAGGTTGCGCCATACGCGCCGAAGGACGGTAGCGACGGCAATAATTGGGAGCACATAGATGCGATCCCCCTTTCATCACCTTGCGCGGAATTTTTAACGCCTGACGTGGATCGAAACTTTCTGCCTCCTGGCCGCCACGGGGATTTTTCGGAATACAACAAGCTTTGGGTTTGTCTTCTGTATGTTTTGGAGTGTACCAATCCGAGGTCCACTCCCACACATTTCCGATCATGTCATACAGCCCGTATTCGTTTTCAGGATAACTTGCCACGGGTGACGTACCCACATGTCCATCACTGGCCAAATTCTGCCAGGGAAACTCCCCTTGCCAGATATTTGCGCGATGACCTGTTTCTGGAATCAGCTCACTTCCCCAGGCATATTCGGTTCCTTCGTTTCCACCTCGGGCAGCAAACTCCCACTCGGCTTCGGTTGCCAATGATTTTCCAGCCCAGGCACAGTAAGCCTGCACATCCGCCCACGCAACATGTACGACGGGATGATCCATTTTGTTTTCGATAGAACTGCCTGGTCCTTGAGGATTTCGCCAATTGGCTCCGGAAATAAAATGCCACCACAGATGCGGGTTCCTAAGATCTACGGGACCTTGAGGTTGCACAAATACCACCGAAGCTGCTTTCAGCATTTCAGGCAATGCCCCAGGATACAACGCCGGTTCCGGATCGGTTTCACAATAGGTGACGTAACCTGTTTCCTGAACAAACTTTGCGAATTGTCTGTTAGTGACTGGATACCGCTCCATCCAAAAGCCATCGACTTTCACACGATGTGCGGGTGCTTCCTCGGCATAGTGATTATCAGAGCCCATCACAAAAGTGCCCCCGGGAATCCAGACCATATTAGGAAAAGGAGCTGTTCGCTCCTTTTCCTTTTCCAAAACTTGCGTTGTATCTTCTTGTGTCACTTAAAATAGCTTTCTGCTTAATGCGTAGAGCGGGGCTGATCACTGTCTTTCGTGCGAGATTTGCGTACAGCACTATTTTGATCCTCGCCTTCTTCGTCAGCCACTCTTCCCGTCGAATCCTCATGGGCGTACCCTGCGGCATTCGTCATTTTTTCCATGACCTGATCGATGGTGAAACTCGCTGCTTTTTGACGAGGAGGAAAGTCGGTAAAGGTTTTCAGGAATTCTGCGACAATCGCCTGAGCCGCCATGATGATATACGCTTTGCTACAGTACCAATCCCAATAAGTATTAGAAGTGATGTCCGCTTTTTCGAAAGGATCCGTGCGCAAGTTAAAGAGTTTAGGAATTCTTAAAGGAATAAAAGGTTCGGCCCAAACTTGCATGGTTCCTTTAGAACGCTGCTCACTGAATACCAGTTTCCAGTTTTGCCAACGAAGGCCAACCAGATCTCCATCATCACTGAAGTAAATAAATCCAGGTCTTGGGCTTTTCTCTTCCTGGCCCGTTAAGTATGGAAGCAAATTGAATCCATCAAGATGAACCCGAAAATTTTTCCCAGCCGACTGGTGCCCCTGCAATAGTTTTTCCTTTACGTCACTATTACCAGCCGCGGCCAGAAAAGTAGGAAGCCAATCGTGATGCTGAATGATTTCATTCGAGACCTCACCGGCTTTGACTTTGCCGGGCCAACGCAGCAACAAAGGGACGCGGAATGCACCTTCCCAGTTTGTATTCTTCTCGCTTCGAAATGGGGTCATTGCACCATCCGGCCACGTGTTCATGTGTGGGCCATTGTCTGTAGTATAAAGCACAATGGTATTTTCAGTAATACCGAGATCATCCAAGCAATCCAACATCTGACCGACATTTTTATCATGATCAATCATGGTGTCATGATATGCCGATTGATGAGGCCCAGCCTGACCAATACTTTCTGGTTTTGTGTGAGTGCGCAAATGCATGTGAGTGGTATTAAGCCAGACGAACCATGGTTTACCCTCATCATTTTGACGCTGGATAAAATTTTTGGCCTCGTCCACAAACTCATCATCGCACGTTTCCATGCGTAACTTCGTCAGCGGACCAGTGTCTTCAATGGTTTGCATTCCCACGCGCCCCCATCGAGGCTGAACTGTGGAGTCGTCCTGCGCAGAGGCTTTACAGCGCAATACTCCCCGTGGCAGGAAGCGATCTCTGAATTCCTTAGCTGTAGGATAATCCGGTTCTTCTGGATCTTCCTCGGCATTTAAGTGATAAAGATTTCCATAAAATTCATCAAATCCATGAACGGTAGGCAAAAACTCGTTACGATCTCCAAAATGGTTTTTTCCAAACTGTCCTGTTGCGTAGCCCTCGCCTTTTAAAAGTTCCGCGATAGTTGGATCTTCTGACCGCAGACCTATTGCTGCGCCTGGGAGCCCGACTTTAGAGAGACCCGTTCGGAAAACGCTTTGACCCGTGATAAATGCGGCTCTGCCTGCGGTACAGCTTTGTTCCCCATAAGAATCGGTAAACATCATTCCTTCATTCGCCAGACGATCTATATTGGGTGTTTTATATCCCATCAAACCATGACTGTAGCAGCTCAGATTCGAAATACCGATATCGTCTCCCATGATCACCAAAATATTTGGTTTTGTAGACTTACCGTCATTCCTTTGAGTTTGCTTTTGGCTTTTATCCTGGCTTTTGCTTTCTTCTCGTTTGACCATCCTTGGCCTCCTTCAGTGCAGTTAAGTTAGAAATCTTTTGCGATAGGTTGTTTACCTGGAAAGATCTGTTTCCAGTCATTCTTCATACTTAAAACTTTAAATCCGAACTTTTTTGCTGCGGTTAAGGACGCGCCGTCTTTCTCCGTATAAGCAGATTCGCGTTCGGCATCGTCGTGATTGATCATGATTTGCAAATTCGGCCCCGCGGACTCCCGGGAGTAACGAAGATGCGCGATATCCCCGCCCGAACGCTCATTACCCACAGACAGAATCGGACGTTTTCCAATGTGACGAACAATCGAAACAGGCTTGCCATCTTTATCGTTCATCATTCCCAGACTCGAAGTTCTCATGACCACCAATTTTCCATCCACCTCACGGGTGCGATCCACGAAGAATGAACCAATAATATTTTGCGAGGGAATGCCGTACATTTCCGTGGCTACAACCCGCATGAATGAGATGTCTCCGCCGGAACAGATGAACAGCTTAAAATCATTTTCGCGGAGGTAACTTAAAAGCTCGAGCATCGGCTGATAAGCCGTTTGTGAATACGGAACATTCAACTTTGGATGCAAGGCCGTTTTGAAAAACTCCTGCACTTCTTTGGTGAAGTCAGGCTCGCTCATACCGGAATGGGTGACGGCCATAATATCCAGAATTTGTTTTTGGGTCATATGTGGCAGAGCGCTTTTACCTTCGCGCAAAAGCGTGCGGTACGGTTCTTTATTTTTCATTGCGGGATTACGTGCCAGAACATCCTTCAAGCGAACTTTGGTAAATTCAACTTCCACCGTGGGAACTTCACTCCATAAGGTGCCGTCGTTATCGAACGTGGCAATCCGGTCTTCCGGCTTTACAAAGCGTGGACCTTCGGTAGTCACTTCACGAACAAAACTGACAATGGATTTTTTAAGATCACCCTCGTTCCAGGACGGTAAAGGGTCGGCCGCAAATGCCAGCGAGGAATTCAAAAAGAACGCAAGATAAAATAAGAATCTCATGTCCACCACCCTATATTTTCTGGTTTACCTCCATACTCGTAAGACGGGTGATTTTTGTACATTTCAGATGAACTTAATTGCTACTAAACAACCAGCTGACTGATTAGGCGTACACAGGAATTAGTGCGGGCACGATGGCCGCAAGGATGACAATAAGCCACGCGGGAGTCCGCGTGAACGTCAACAGACAAAAGGCGACTATGGCAAAAGCTAAATCTGTCATGGTGAAGATCGCACTCTTCCATACGGGATTGTAAAATGCCGCCGCCAGCAACCCGACTACGGTCGCATTCACACCTTGAATTGCCGATTGCAGATTTTCGTTCTTAATCATTTGCGACCAGTACGGAATGACTCCCAAAACCAAAAGAAACGACGGCAGAAAAATCGCTACCAATGCCAGAAGCCCCCCAGCGGCCCCGCCTGGAGTTACAGCTGACACTGTTCCCAAATAAGCACTGAACGTAAAAAGTGGACCAGGCAAGGCTTGTGCTGCGCCATAACCAGATAAGAAGTCGACGCTGGAAACCCACCCCTGATTCACGATTTCATTCTTCAAAATCGGCAAAACGACATGCCCGCCGCCAAACACCAGCGAGCCCGTGCGAAAGAAACTGTCAAACTGCTGAATGGTAGGATCTCCCGTCAATTTGCCAGCCAGAGGAAGCGCACCCAAAAGAAGAAAGAAAGCGACCAGCAGAATCGACGCCACTTTCTTGGAACCTTTTTGCAAATGACCCAATAACAGCGGAGTGGAGTTGCTTTTTAAAAATAAAACTCCCGCTGCCGCCCCCATAAGAATTATCAGAATTTGCCCGAAAGCATTTTCCACAAACAAAGCCAATGCTGCCGCAAGAACTGCCATAGCGATGCGGGTTTTATCCACGCAGATACTTTTAGACATACTGTAAACGGCGTGTGCCACCACTGCGACGGCTGCGATTTTTAATCCGTGCAAAGTTGCAGCTGACAGCAACTGGGATGTACCAGCAATACCGTAACCAACCAGGATCATAAGCACTGCCGACGGCAGAGTAAAACCCAACCAGGCAATCAGCGCTCCCAGATAGCCGCCCCTAAAATAGCCCACGGCCATTCCCACCTGACTACTGGCGGGCCCAGGAAGTATTTGGCACAGAGCCACCAGATCGGCATAGGATTGGTTATCCAGCCAATTTCTTTTTTTTACGAATTCTGTCTGAAAGAAACCTAAATGAGCGATGGGACCTCCGAAGGAGGTTAAACCAAGACGCAAAAACACCAGGAAGATTTCAGATAAATTACTAATCACCGGGCCATTATGTAATGCCCTGTCTTTGGTCGCAAGCTGTTCTTTTCAACACACTATTCACCGAGCGATTGTTCCTAAAACCTGCACCGTATAAGATAAAGACATTCCTATCGTGGAGACTTTCTATGAAACTCTTTATGATTATCACTCTTCTGACTTCTTATTATGCGCAGGCTGAAACTGTGATTCTGGGGCCCGCTACCAATATCGGCCTTGGACAAGCTTCTAGCTTTGCGAAACTTAACGACTCCCAGACAATTGATTCAATCGGAATGGTGTTTTCGGGAAAAGTTTTGGAAGGACTGCCTGCGGGTCACCGCCATGACTATGAATATACACTGACACTGCCGCCAGACATTTCGCTGCCGCCTTTCAATCATTTTACGATTAACTGGAATCCCCACGGCCACGCGCCCACAGAAATTTATGGCGTCCCTCATTTTGATTTTCATTTCTATTTCATCAGCGAACACCAGCGCCATAGCATCAAATGCGACGGCACTGATAATGCGATCTGCATGAAACAACCCCGGGATGAGTACAAGCCCCGCTTTTATGTTCCAGGTCCCGAAGGCGTGCCGATGATGGGTTGGCATTGGGTGGACTTGCGCTCCCCCGAGCTGAATGGCAAACCTTTTACTGCCAGCTACATTTATGGATTCTATAATGGAGAAATAATTTTTCTGGAACCGATGATTGCGCTTTCCTACCTGCAAACGAAGCCGCAGGTCACGGCACAGATTCCGCTGCCGTCAAATGCAGCGGTCCCGGGCAAGTATCCCGCAAGCTATTCATTAATTTATGATAGCGTACGGGATTTATTCTGGTTGTCTTTGGAACAGCTCACTGAGATCAAAAACGTTCAGACAGTTAATCAATAAAGTGTAACTAAGCGGATTTTTGAGATGCGATCAAACCGTACTTCGTATCAATACCCATGATGTGTGCGGTTAACCACGTTTTCAAAAATTGAAAAAATGCAGGCGTGAGCACTCCGGTTTTATCAAACTCTGCAGCATGACCTTTTAAACGAGTGATCAAATCCGCGTGAATTTTTTTATGAACAGAGGCTTGTGAATAAGGAAGTGTGTCGAAGAATTTTTCTTCGTGCTCGAAGTGTGTCACGGTCCAGGAAGCCAACTCACGAACGATGGATTGTAGTTCAGATTTTCCCGCTTTGGCTTCATTGCGCTCGAACAAGCGATTCATGATGTCGATCAATTTCTTGTGCTCGTTATCCATCGCTTCAACGTGTGTGGTAAGTCTCTCCTGGTCCCATTTAAAAAAACTGTCAGCCATCTCTTTCCCCTGTGTAATGATTCATCACACTCTTCGGAAGGAGTTTGCGAGACTGAAGCTATCCCCAGTTTTCTCCACCAGGGTTCGACCAGCTAGTCCTGAACTGAGGTCGGGAATTGGCAGGAGATATTGCTGTCGCTGTATGGAAATCTACGATCGATTTTCCCTTTTGCACGAACGGGCTCACCTTTGTCATCAACTTGAAGCTTCAGGGAGAAAACCACTGGATAGCGATTACCGAACTCATCCACTTCTTCATCTCTTTGGGAGATCTTGATAACATTGCCAGTGTAGGTTTTCTTGGCATCAAAACTTACAAAAACAGCTTCGCCCATGTAGTTGGAAAGCTGCATGTACTTCATACCGTCATTCAAATATCCCGCGGTCAAATCCAACTGGCAGGTTTCAAATTTTGAATTGTTGTGACCACGAAATTGAACAGCATCGTAAGACTTTGGCAACTTGGCATAATTGGCAACAAACTTCTGTGCTCCGTTTTTAGCTAATGCTGTGGAACCGGCGCAAAGTGCAATAGTCGTAACCAGGTATTTAAGTTTCATAAAGTCACCTTTTTGAGAGGGAAATGGAGTGGCGTGAATATATCTGAAATCGAGCCAAGACTCCCCTACCTTCAGGCTCATTGCAATTAGTACCTGATCGTACAGTTATTTGACAGTCGCCTTTTTGCTCATAGCCTTCTTAAGATTCTTACTGATCGTGGGCATGAGAGCCGCATGCTTCTTGTGAGCCCAAAAGTAAACATCATAGGGTGCCAGGGGCTCTTTCACATTTGAAATTTTCTTTCTTTCACCAGGTGTTGCCGCCAGCAGAACATCCACAGTTCCCATAGTACCGACATAAAAATCCGCCCTCCTGGTCAGTAACATCTGCAAACCAGCCATTGAGGACTGAACACCGATGACCTTCAACTTCTTTTTCTTCACAATAGCCGAAACCGCGGGATCATTAAGCAGGGCAACGCCATTCATCTGTGGCGTTGGATTCTTATTTTGGAAACGCGAGTCGTCGGCGCGATGAAAAACCCAGATATGGGTTTTGATAAATGGGAATGACGAGGGAACAAGGTTTTTATAAGTATCCTGAATTGCCAAATCACTGGCAATGAAGAAGTCAGCCTGACCGCTATCCACAAGCCGCATGCCTCTTTCAACCGGCATTTCGATGATTCGGGATTTAATGCCACTGTCTTTTAGGACAGCAGTCATCATATCACCCAGTTCCTTGTATGAAGATATCTTGCTGGCGTTTTCGATAGTGACCAGAGTGTATACTTTTTCATCCGGAAAGGCTGGCGCCGCCAAAAGTAGGATTATGAAGATCCAAGCAAAGTATTGAGCCATCTTTTAAGGCGCGCTGTCTAATGGCGGTGGTCTGCGATCACCGTCAATTTTGGAATCTGCTACAAATCTTTCCAAACTGTGAATTAATTCCGAACGGGAAAGAGGCTTCCCAAAGAACTGATCAAAACCCGCCGAAAGTGCTTTATCCCGACTGTCCTGATCATTAAACGCTGTGACCGCCACTGCGGGAATACTTTTCTTTAAAGCGGTTTGTCCCGCCCTGACTTTTTTTATTAGTGAGAAACCATCTTCTTCAGGCATGCTTAAGTCGCTGACGACGGCATCGAAATGAAAAAGGCGCGTCAGTCGCAGGGCCTCCTGCACGGAGTGGGCCTTTTCCACTTTTGCTCCGGAGCGCCGAAGAACGGTTTCCATCAGTTTCAAAGAATCCTCGTCATCGTCCACTGCCAAAACATGCACACTTCGCAGGAGCAGCTCCGATTGAACGCCTTCGCGCGCGTGCCGCGATAGCACCTCTGCCAACTCGGAGACTTTTTTGTCGATCATTGGCAGAATAATTTGCGCCGTTGTTCCCCGTCCTTCCCCATCACTGAAAATGCTGATTTGGCCGTTGTGGCTTTCAATCAGGTGTTTGGAGATGGAAAGACCCAATCCCAACCCACCGAATCTTCTTGTAGTGGAATTGTCGGCCTGATGAAAACGGTCAAAAAGATTCTGGCGAGTGGAATCGGAAATCCCAACGCCGTGATCCTCGATTTGAATTTGCACTCCCGGTCCACGTTTTTGGACCTTCACCAAAATCTCGCCACCGTCGTAAGAAAATTTAATCGCATTCACCAAAAGGTTCGTGAAGACCTGTTGCAGCCGAAGCGCATCGCCTTTGACCGGCGCCTCCTGCAGATCCGTGGACATGTGAATCTTAATGGCCTTTTTATTGGCTTCGGTTTGCAACGAAGAGACGGCAACTTTTAGAACTTCAATAAGTTCGACCTCCTCCTGCTCCAGACGCATTCGCCCCACCACGATACGGGTGGAATCCAAAAGATCTTCCACTATTCGCGCCTGGGTTTTGGCATTTCGGTTGATAACGTCCAGGCCTTGCTCCCGCTCTTCGTCCGTCACCACATCTTCACGAAGAATATCCGTCCAACCGATAATGGCATTTAGCGGAGTGCGCAGCTCGTGCGATACCGTCAGCAGAAAGTTGTCTTTGGCTTCATTCGCCAATTCAAGCTGTTCAATTTTCTTTTTTAAGTCGCTGTACAGATTTATATTTTCCAAAGCTACGGATACGCTATCCGCCAAAGCTTGCAGAAGTTCCAGTTGATCCTCAGGAAGCAAGTACTCCTGGGCCCAGTAAACTCCGATCGCACCGATCGGATCATCAACACGAATCGGCACCATCGCCAGACTTTTTACGAAAGTGGGCCGGTACGCTTCAAAGGGAATGCGCGGATCCTGATAGATATCCTGAATGACCACGGCTTTTTTATTGATCATCGACCAGCCACTAATGCAGGACTCAAGTGGAAATCTTTGGCCTTTCCATAAAGGACTGATCGCTTCTTCGTCTGCATAGTGGCAGAAAGGTCCTTCTTTCAACACGAAGGTGGCGCCGTCAGCGCGGGCAATTTCTCGAGCGGCAGAGCGCACTATCGTCATTACTTGTTCCAGGCTTCGCGCAGATGAAAGCTCAGGAATCACTTCAACCAATCTTTTTATACCGCCAACATAGGCCATTACCCCTCCGTCGGAACAATTCAAAGTCAGTTTACTAAACAGGCATTACTCGATCTCTTTACAAATTTTCCATTGATGCAATACAGGGTTTGCGCCAATAAAAAGCACGTCGAAAAGATCTGCATTATTGAAGTTATTAAGTTTTGAGTGTTTTTTGGAAAAGAAGAAAATGGTGATTCCGGTACGACTCGAACGTACGACCTACTGCTTAGAAGGCAGTTGCTCTATCCAGCTGAGCTACGGAACCACTTGGCGATAATATCGCCGAAGGGGCACAAACTAGCAAATTGATTCCTAAAATCCAAGCCCATGCCCGCAATTTTTGCGCATTAACGCACTTCGTTACTAATTACTGGCCTACGAAATCCCTCTGATTTATAAAAGAATAAATCATTCAAGGGAGCGTCCGAATGAAATTCATAATCCTGATCCTTGCCCTGACGACCTCACTGACCACTTTTGCGGCACCTGGAGAGACCGATATCAATCCCGACGACCTAACCACCGATGCCGATGGAAACTTCGTGATCTGCACTTTGAAGGACGGTCGCGAGTTTCAGGCAACCACGTGGTTGGTTGCGATCGACAATTTGATTCTTTCCAAAGAGCCCGTTCGCGCCTATTTGAACTCCACTTCTGAAAACCTGGAATTCAAAAGTTGGGAGTACCGCGTGCTGGTGACCAAGCCCTTTGCTGCTGATGCTGTGAAAACGGTTCAGGTGACACGATTAAAACCGGCCGAGCCGACTAAGTATCTTGAGTGCCAAAAATAAAAAAAGGTCCCGCGAGGGACCTTTTCTTTTATTGTTCATAGATTTTCAAAACCTTGCCGACATCAAAGAAGAACAATTTAGCGCCAACCAGGGCGCTGGAAATCAAAGTTTTTCCATCCGGAGAGATTTCCAATGCCGTGGGCTGACTGCCCCCAACGAAAGTGAAAACGACGTTGCCGTTCACCGTGTCTACAACATCAATTTTCCCAGCGATACGGGAATCCACTGAGGTATCGCCAACGGTCGTGGTCGTGCGCGCAGAAACATACAGATAGCGATTGTTGATCGGATCCAAAACAATCGTATTTGGATGAGCCAATGGCCATTTCTTGTTCGGGAAGTTCGGATGATCTTTTGGATAGTCCTCAAGAATCAAAATCTTTTGCAAACCCGAGGCTGTATTAAACGGAACCAGCAGGTCATTCCATGTGGATTCCGGTAGCACTGCTTCCGGTCCTTTATCAGGCATTGCCTCCACGGTTTCCATCAGCTTTCTGACACTGATTCGTGAAACGGCGTTGCCACGCATATGACTTAGGTATGCGAGCTCCCCGTCTTTGGAAGTTACTATGTGGCGCACGTTCAATTCTCTGCCTGCCAGATCTTTTCCAATGGGAGCCAGCTCTGCGAGTTGTCTGTGATTAATAGAATCCACCACAAATATACTACCTGATTCAGTATTCAAAACCAAAGCGCGCGAACCATCCGGAGTGAACGCCACACCACGCGGCGCGATTTTGTAACCGTGATTCACCGGCGGTTTAAAGTGCGTTTGCAAATCAATTTTTTTCACAAAATGAGCGGTGCCATCCAGCTTTCCATTATCCTGCATGGTAGTGAAATCCAGGACACTGATGTCATCCGAAAAATAGTTGGCGACATAGACGATCTGCTGAGGATTTCTCATTCGTGTCACAGCAGGGCGAGTGGCGATGATCTTCGCTCCTTGACCGTATGTGGGAATATACTTTGCGATCTTTTGCGTTTTCGTGTTCACGACCGTGACCAAGCCCTGATTTTTGAACACTTCTGAATCTGCATCGCCTTCTGCACGAGCGATCAGCGCCCATTTACCATCCAGGGTAAAATCCACTTCTGTATTTGCCAGAATTCCATTTTTACGAATACCCGCAGGCGTGATCAGGGTCTTATGCAGAGTCATTTTTTCGACATCATAAATGGAAGCAGTGGGAACTCTTTTTTTGGTTTTTGGATCAACCTTTCCACACATTTCCGCGAGATAAAGGTACTTGCCGTCCGGAGCCATCTTCGCACCCTTGGGCTGACAACCCGTCGGCAGTATTTTTTTCAAAAAATCCTTGGAAGAATATGCTTCCAAATCTTTCGCGGTCGCACCTGCCAGGCAGGCATACGAAACCAGCCCCAGCACCATAATCAGCTGCTTCATACAGTTCTCCTTTGTTTAAAGCGAAACTATTGCGCAACCCCGTGCCGCCCACAATTGACGATCATGTAACGAACCAATTCCATCACAGATTTAATCCTGAGGTGGCTATTGTGTTCGAAATCGACCTTTGTTACTTTTGGCCCCATGAAAATCTTCCTTCTAACTCTTGTACTGAGCGTATTCTGTGGAATCCCGACCTTCGCGTTCGATTCGTTTGCCGCAACTCAAAGTGCAGATTGGCAACAGGAAGATGATTTGTTCGGCGCTTTCCGCGCCAATGCTCCGCATTTTTGGAATTGGCTGAAGAACCAAAACTCCCCAATGTTGCGTGCATCCGGAGTTGTTGTCGGGGATCCCCACATCCTGAATTTCGGTGATGTGCAGCTTTCCACACAAGGCCGGGTATTTGCGCTGATCGACATTGATGATGGCGGTCCGCATGCTCCCTTTGCTGGCGACCTTATCCGTTACGCTGCTGGCAATCAGATTTCCCCGTTTCAAATTTCATTGAACTCTTTATTTGATGCCTATGTACTGGGCCTTAAAGGTCTGCAAGTCAGCGAGCCGGAAATTCTGCGCGAGGCCCTTTCCCACAGTGATGCTGATTACCTGAATCGCCAATCCAAATACCTGAACAACATGACCGATCACGATCGCTTTTCTGCAAAAGCCAAAGTAACATCCATTTCCCAGTCACCGGCAGCGGTGCAGAATTTGTTCAGGCAAGCCCGCGGGTATTTTGAAGCCTCGATGCCGGGATATGAAATCCTGGATACGGGTTACAAAACCAAAAACAGTGGTGGCAGCAGTGGCTTGCCGCGCTTCTGGTATCTGATTCAAAAAAATCAAACCCGATACATCATTGAATTCAAACTTGAAAAAGACGCGGCCACTTCATTTTACTCGGACCAGGGCGATGCGGTCTCACGCTTCCCTTATGTCGCTCAAATCTACCGCCCCGCTGAGACTGTCTATGGTCCCTACAAGATCATCGCCACACCCGTGGGACAATTCCTGATGCGCGCACGCCTGAAACCCTATCTGGATTTTGAAAATGAAGCCGGTTCCAAATATGGCCGCGAGATGTCCCTGTATATTGCCAATCGCCTGGGGCTGTGGCATGGACAACAAGAACAGAGCGATGATCTATTGCAAGGGCTGCGCTATCCTGAATTTGAAACACTCGTAAACTCCTATATCAACCTGATGAAGAAAGAGAACAACTAATGAACGGACCTACCTGGGACATTGAATCAGTTTACCCTTCTATCTCCTCTAAAGAATTTCAAAACGACTGGACTGCGATTCATGCAGACCTTGAGTCACTGCAAAAAAACCTGGCAGAAATAAAAACAGTTTTTGCCAACCCTACCGATAAAACCATCACGCAGATTCAGAACATCTTGTTGATGAATGAAAAGAACACCGTCCTGGCTTCCACTATGAGTACTTATCTGACTTGCATCCTGTCAGTGGACTCTACCAATGAGGAAGCAAAAACCAAAAGCTCTGAACTGGATATTTTCTTTTCCAAGTTTTCACAGGCCATGGTGCCTTTGAACCTGTTCCTGCAACACTGCTCTGAGGACGTCTTTGCCAAAGTTCTTAATCATGAACATATCAAACCTTATCAGTTTACCTTTGAGCAGCACCGACAAAAAGCCATCTTCAGTCTTCCCGAAGCTGAAGAAACTTTGCTGAAAAGCCTGGAAGTTTCAGGACACTCTGCCTGGGGTGATCTATACGACGAATTAAGCGGCAACATCCGCGTGCAATTGAAATACCCGGACCGCACTGAAACAGTAGGCCTGGCGAAAGCTAGTGCGCTTACAAAGACTGCCAGCGAACTGGATCGCAAAGCCGCATGGCTGGGAATCCAGGAAGCCTGGGCAGAGCATCAGCACAGCGCTGCGGCGATCGTTAATGCTCTCGCAGGTTGGCGCCTTGAGGAAGCTGAAAAGCGCTCTCACACACAAGACAAGACTTTCATGAACGACCCCCTGTTCAAGAATCGCATCTCTCAAAAAACGTTAGATGCCATGATCTCCGCGTGCAAAGACAACACGAAAGATATTCGCAAGGCCGGTCACTTGATGGCCAAGCTTATGAAAAAAGACCGCTTGGAACTTTGGGACCAAATGGCTCCAAGTCCGATTGCAGCTTCGCCTGCAGCAATCCCGTTTGAACAAGGTGCGAAGATCGTTCGCGATGCTTTTGCTCACGTGTCACCAGAGATGGCGGACTTTGTGCAAATGATGGTCGATAAAAAATGGATCGAGGGTCGCGTTCTTCCGAACAAGCGCACCGGTGCTTATTGCACAGGATTTTTGAAAACCAACGAACCCCGCGTTTATATGACTTACATGGGTTCTAACAGTGACATCGGAACCCTGGCCCACGAGCTGGGTCACGGTTTCCATGCGTGGGTGATGCGCGATATGTCCCTGGGTGAACAAAACTACCCAATGACATTGGCAGAAACTGCCAGCGTGTTTGCCGAGACGGTTTTGGGCGACGCCCTGATGACTCAGGCAAAATCCCAGGAAGAGAAAATTGAAAACGCCTGGGGCGACCTGGAAAGTGCCATGGCATTCCTGATCAATATCCCCGTTCGCTATGAATTCGAAAAACGCTTTTACGAAGCCCGTAAGGACCGCACACTCAGTGCCAAGGAATTGCGCGAGCTGATGAAGACCGTCTGGACAGAATGGTACGGCGACAGCACCGAGGGCGCAGATGAACTTTTCTGGGCGCACAAGCTGCACTTCCATATTGCAGGCTTAAGCTTCTATAACTTCCCATATACGTTTGGATACTTGTTCTCGCTTAGCATTTATGCCCGTCGGGAAGAACTGGGAGCCGGCTTTATGGAGAAGTACAAAGCTATCCTGCGCGACACAGGTCGCATGACGGCAGAGGAATTGATCCAGAAGCATTTGGGTGAAGACATCACTCAACCGGCCTTCTGGCAGAAATCCATCAACGTAGTGAAATCAAAAATTTCTCACTTTGAATCCCTCATCTAGGGATCTAGGTCCGGCTGAACATTAAAAATCCCGCAAGGTGGAAATGCTATTCTACAATAGTGTTTCCACCACCTAAATAGCGGGAGATGCAGAACCCATGCGGATTCTACAACAAATCAAAGACGCCGTTTTAAAATCCTACGAATTTATCAAAGAGATGGACGAGCTGACTATGAGCCGTCTGCGCGGAGAAGACGAGTGGGATCGTCCCGAAAAAAAGACGGAGCACAAACGTGCTCCGCGAAAAAATAACGTAAAAATCGAAGACCTTCGCCCGCAAAAACCTACAGACACTGCAAGCTAAGGTCGGGCGAAATAGCCAGGCTACCGACTAGTGGAACAGTTGGCAGCCCGGTACGTTTACGTCGATCTCATTGTTTTGGTTTAAGCAAGAGTAAACCCAGTAAGTTTGCTCGCCGTATGAGTAACCGCGGTAAGCTTTTTGGTTGCCGTCTTTATCCACTTCACATGGATTGTTCATTTCACACATATAACCAGATTCGTTACCCGTGTTGTTGATGCCGATCACAGTGCGAGTGCCTTTTTGGATGATTGGAGAACCGGAAGTTCCACCGATCACCTGGCAGCCTGGACGGGAGTAACGGATAGAGTCTTCCCAAGTGAAGCCCGCTTCTTTCAATTGTGGGATGAATGCTTCGATCTCACAAGCGTAGCCGCGTTTCCAGTATCCAGAAATAACTTCGATCTGAGTTCTTTCTGTTGGACGCTGAGAAGACAAAGTCATCGCGTTCACTGCATACTTGGAAAGGATCTCTCCGTAAGTTTCGTTCAACTTATAGATCGCCATATCTGTTTTAGTCATTGTTCCATAGATGATCGTGTTAGCCGTCAAACGACCCACAACCTGCATTCCCGCGTTGAACAATTTGAAAGTACGACGGCTTGGTTTGCCGTAAAGGTAAGTTCCTGGTTTTGGAAAGCCCGCTTCCAGGCAGTGACCATTGGTCATTACCATCGCGCTGTCTGTATCGCGTGAATTTTCAAAACGAATCAATGAACCAGAACAGTTATCCAAACCAACAATCCCCTCAAAGTTGTATTCGGCTGTAAAGTTCGCTGGCAATGAAAGCATTTGCTGACCTTTCGGTAGCAATGGCAATGCGTGCGCAAGTGAAGTAACTGTCATTACAGTAATTAAAGATAACAAAAATCTCATGAGTCCCCCTCGCCCAAAAGCGTATCCATAAGCCCCTGAAGTCACAACGGAAACCCTGATGAATGCAGCGCATTCGAGCGTGTATTTATGAAGTGACGTGTCACGAATCAGACGAAAAAAGCCGGGTTTTTAGGCCCGGCTTTCGTTGTTTTGAGATTTTCGAAAAAACTAGAAGCTCTTTTTAACTACGTCCACCACGTACTGAAGCTCTTCAGGAGTGATGTAGGCAAAGCACGGAAGATTCAGTACAGCTTGAGAAATGTAGTGTGCGTTCCCGTTGTCAATTTTGCCAGCCAGGTGACCTTGAGCACCGGATTGCATGCTCATTGCGCCTGGATAGATCGTGCCGTAACCCACGTTGGCTTTTTTCAAGTTCTCGATCAAAGCCGGACGAAGTTTTGGGTCAATCATCGCAACGGCGCAGTAACCGTTCTCTGTCACTGTGGATGCTGCACGCACTGGTTTAAGAGGAAGACCTTGCAAAGACTCTTCGTAAAACTTAACTGCGTTCATACGGGATTTGATACGAGCATCGATGTGCTTCAAAGACATGTTCAGGAACAATGATTCATAAGCACCTATGCGCGAATTCCAGCCAATCATTCCGTGGGAATAATGATCTGTACGACCGTGATTGATCAAAGTACGGCAGTTCTTTGCGTAAGTGTCGTTGCCTGTGAAGATCGCGCCAGCATCACCAGACGCACCCAAAACTTTCGCTGGGTAAAAGCTGGTTGTGGAGATTTCAGCAGTGCCAAGCACGGACTGACCGTTGATCTCTGTACCGAAACACTGAGCACCGTCTTCGATCAGAACAACGCCATTTTCTTTGGCGAATTTTCTGATCTCCAAAGTTTCAGGTGTCACCCAACCGTAAAGGTGAACCATGATAGCCGCTTTAGGTTTGAATTGAGTGACCGCTTGTTTGAAAGTCGCAAGGTCCCAGTGGCAGAATTCTTTATTCACGTCCACAGTCACAGGGTTTGCGCCCACGTTTACAACCGCTTCAAAGGTTGCCCAGAAAGTCATATCCGGAACCAGAACTTTGTCATTCTTTTCCACACCCACCGCACGAAGTGCGATTTGGATGGCATCAGTTCCGTTAGCGCAACCGATAGCATGTTTTGATTTTGTATATGCAGCAAGATTGGCTTCCATTTCGCCAACAATAGGGCCACCTACGAATTGAGTTTTATCAAAAAGACCGGCAACACCCGCCAAAAACTCATCACGGAAACCAGGTTCGAAACGATTCAAAGTAATAAATGGAACTTGTTGAATGCTCATATGAACTCTCTCATTCAAGGTTAAAGTAAAAGCTATACCCTAGATTTTCCTCTAAGAAGTTCATTTGTGCAATCATGGGCTGCGCGTTGTGAGCCTTCAGCACTGTAGCTTTCTGCACACGAGTGGTGCTTATAGACAACACCAAGCCCAAGAACCTTAGCCATTGTCCAGGCTAAGGTTCCCCGATGGGTATGGGTTTTGTGGATTTATCGCTTTTCAATGGCGTCTTTCGCTCTAAAGATGGCGGCGCCCAGGTCATTCAGAAGTTTGCTTTGCTCGACACTTAGTTCCTGCCCCAGAACTTTCAGCTTCAACTGGCCTTCAAAGAAAGGACCCGTCTGCTGATTGTCGTTCCAGGCATTCATAAACTCCGCTTCGAATCTGCCGATTTCGCGGGTATCAAAAATCTGCGCACCGAACTCGCGGAAACTTCCCTGCAAAGTATCCGGATTCAAATTGGAAGATCCCACCATCATGGTTTTGCCATCGATGGAAGTGATCTTGCGGTGATTCTCCTGGTGGTAAACCTGTGTTTTGCCATTTGGAAAACGAGCTTCAGTTCCCAGCGTTTTGCGGGCCTTCACTTCAACTCCGTGCTCCATCAATTGTTCAAGGAACAAAGTGTTGGGAAGGCCACCCATATCGAAGTTTCCGTTGTGGTCCGCCAAGATTCTGATTTTTAGCTTCGGAACCTGGGATTTGCGCTTCATCAACGCATCATTGATATACGGATCGTAGATGAACAACTGCTCCATATAGATATTGTTTTCCGCTTTGGAAATCATATCCACTAGCATATTGCGCACATCTTTGATTTTTCCATCAACGTTAGCTTCCGCCAAACGCACCACTTGATTTCCCACCGCTGGAAAGCTTGAGCGCTTCAAACGGAACCAGGAAAGAATCTTATCCCGCTGAGGCAGATACGCCTCGTTGGAAAAGCCCTGCTCTTTATAATAGAACCATTTTCTTTCCTGCTCATTCAGGGTCAGCGCCGCTTCGACATCGTCATAGTATGCCGCCTGAACCAAAGCCGCCGCCGGGCCCTTTACGTACAGCGCATTATCATAGTAGTAACCACCACTGTGATCAGACCAGTTCTTTGAGCCGAAATAGGCCTGTGGTGCATCTCCTTCTGCATCGACCACAATCACTTTGCTGTGATCAATTTTTGATTCATAGTACGTGTTGCGCTTTTCTAACGCTTTGAACGTTTCATCCGTTTTGGGTACCAGATTCGTGATACCAAAAGGTATCCCTGGTGGATGACGTTGGATATTTGCCTGCATCAGATATACGGCAGAACGCAACGCCGGATCCGCTGCGACGCGGTCCTTGATGTATTGAAATACCGGCATCATCTCGTCTTTCATATTATAGTTCGTCGCATAGTCATGCAGAACCAGAACCTTGAAATTCGGATTGGCTTTTAACTTTAATGACGTTTGATCCAACAGGAACTTGCTCAGTGTTCCACCCATCGTGCCGCCGAATAAAAAGATATCGATGAAAATACTCTGCTGGCTGCTTGCGATCATATCGCGAATGCGCGCAAACATCGGGTCTTTGAATGCCGGGTGGCCTTCGTCAGTACCAGACATTGGCATTTTCATATAGGGCTTGGTGAAATCCAGCTTGCCACCATTGAAAATCGAGCGTTCATTAAACCAGTCAATTCGATCCGGAGTGACAGTATTGTGACTGACCAGCTCCACCTGATTGCCGGGCACGAAACCGCCTGCCACCAGACTGTAGGGATCCATTTCTGGAAACTGTTTTTTCAGGTTTTCAGATAATACCGGCGAGTTCACGGACAAACTCCCCGCACTTGCATAATTTGCGGCCAGCTGACGGGCTCTCGATTGCGCTTTGCGATTTTCCCTTAACGGATGATCCGCATAATCACGCAGCGCCTGAATGCGCGTTTGCATCCAGAATTTCAGCACACGCTGCTCGTTACCGGGATCAGGTTTTACGAATTTCCAGTATACCAAAGGCAAAAGAATTTTCTCGGGCACTTGGTTTTCGTTTTGTTTTACAAAACCCAAAGCCTGCTCCTGCAACTTAGGACTCAGCTTGCGAAGCTCTGCCAGCAAGGTTTCGGGGCGACGGCAAGCCTCGGCCAGGAACATCACATCGTGATTCTGCTTGTAGAAGTTCATCGCATCAATGCGTTCCTTCAGGGATACCGAACCGGATTGCGCAAAGCTTTGCAGAGATAATAATACAGCTAATCCCAGGACACCCGTTTTCATCATAGAATGCCCCCTGGAATGAGTTGATTCAGCATCAATTGTTTTTCTAATACGCCCTGACAGTTTTTAAAGAATTCACGTCGGGCAGAAGATTTCACTTCGTCCTCTTCACTCATTCTTGGATTTTTGGCTAAAGAGCGGAACGCCGTCATTTCGATTTCGCTGCGTTCAGAATCAAATTTTCGGTCTTTTAAATCATAGACCATTTTTTTAACTGCAAATTCAGAATGCGCGTGCATCTTTTTCTGGTTCACCATGTAGCGCATGGTGGAAATGGAAGAGTACTTGTCACTCGACTCCGGCAACAATTCCGGACGGCCCTCTTGGGTGGCCGCAATCCATCCCGGATAGATCTCCAGGGTTTCCTCTGCCGGGATCAGATTTTTCAGATTAAAGTTTTTATAAATATCCACAGTATAGAACACCGGAACATTTGCACTCGTCGCCACAATACTGCCAAAGCCACTGCACTGAGCCGCAGTCAATGACGGATTCACACGGAAGTATCTGCGATAGCGGATATAACCCTTCACACCATTCTTGGTGATTTTGGGAAGTCCGAGCTTTGGTTTAATATCCAGGATCTCGATAAAGATGCTGACTTGGCCACCGACATAGTCGGAACTTTGACTTTTATCGACCAGTACGGAGTTTGCATAAATCTGCTGCGTGAAACCCTGGGATTCCAACAATGACCATTTCTTAGAAAGAGTTCCCGTTTCATCCAGTCGAATCAATTGATTGCTGGAAAGCTCAGGACCGAAATGAGCGGCATAAGGTTTTGGTGCAAAGTTCAGATCAAATTGCAGACCCAAATTAACCAGCTTATAGACCTTCAAAGTCTTAACGAAGTTTTCGATCACTTCTTCTTTAACATTGCCCATTGCAAGCTTAGCCAGACCCTGCTGGGGATTTTCCTCCCCAAGGGTTTTTGCCAAAGCATCCTGCAGGGACCTCTTAGCGGATTCAGAAAGATGTTTGCCATCGCCGTTGGTATGAAAATCTACTTCCATGACTCTGCGGAATTTTTCAGTTGGAGAATCCTCTCCCAGAATCTGCCCAAGTGCCTGGGTTTCGCGCTCGGTAAAAACACTAGGCAAACTGCTGGGTTTTCGAACTTCCTGATGCGAACAGTGCACCGCCAAGGCAGCGGCGCACAGGCTTAAGATCAACGGCTTTCTCAATTTGAACCTCTAGATTCCCTGAAGTTTTGTGAACTCGGCATAGTGAGCATCATCGGCCTTCAACAACAGCTCCAGAGAGCGTGGAAGGTCCTTATAAACGCGGCGACCACCGTAGTACATAATGACCGGATCAAACATTCTTTGGTTGCCGACTGCCAGTTGCGCCACATTGTCAGGACTGATCGTGTAACGCATCAGTGTATTTTCCAAAGGCCATTTCACATCGTCAAAAACCACGTATGCGATCTCTGAACATACAATGCGCGTGTGTGTATGAACGTCAAAATTGAAATCGTATTCCTTACCGATTTGCGCCACCGCCTGCAATATGGCTTTGCGACGGTATTCATCAGTAATGTTTGAACGGTTGTCACGGATCACCAGGAAGTCATCAATATTCAGGAAGTGATCCAGAGTATTGATCTCAACCCCCGGTCTTAAAGCTTCAACAATGCGATGACCAGAGCGAACCTTGTCCTGAATATTGCGGGGTAGTTGGTCCCAAACACGCAGGTCTTTCAATTGCGCTTCAGTGCCCAACCAGATCGCGACGTGACCATAATGGCCTGGAATCATTTTATCCGTCAGACGGAAGGGCGTTTTCTCCATCAGAATGTCCAGGGGTTTCATTTCTGCGATCAGCTTGGACTTTTCATTCAACGACATATTGTACAAATAGCCTTTGCGGGTTTCAACCAAACCCACCATGTTGCCGAAGCCCATACTTACGCCGTAAGACACTACGCGAGCTCCACGTTTTCCACGGGAAGTCAGACGATTCCAAAGGTTCGCAACTGCATCTTCAAAGGTTGAACCTTCTTTATTATTTTTTACTGCCACATACCAGATACTCGATTGAATCATACCGTAAAGGTTCGCTTCCTCGGGGCTTGTCGTAATGCCCTGAGCTCGGCGCCAGGCCATCACACCGTCCACAAATTCGATCGCAGTACGAATTTGATCGCGACGCTCACGGTTCGTGTAGCTATCAGCAACCTGCTGCAAAGCTTTCTTTTGATTTGTGTCGTAGTTCAAAACGTAACGAATGGAATCGATATTATTATAAGGTTGAATCGCAACCAGGAAGTTATCCATCAGGATCAACGCTGAAGCCAACGCCATTTGCGTCTTAAAAATTTCCTTTTCGCCCTGTGGATCTTTTGGATCAATGCTTAGAATTTGATATTTTTCCCAAACATCTTTAGGACGAACGCGCTCCTTAACTTCATTCTTAGTTCCCAGATACGGCGTCAACTTCACCTGGTTAGGACTGGCGAAATTCGAGGCCACGGGCAGCGTGTAGTCGAGCAATTTCTTACGGGTTACAAGATAGTCCGCGCCCATCTTTCTAACCCACTCACCTTCCGAGCGGCTGAAGCTGACATCACTTCTTTCACCCATCTTTTTTTCCTGGGCGAACTGCAGAGCTTTCGCTCTGAAAGTCAGAGCTTCTGAAAATAAAATCTGGTGGTCATAATACTGGGGATCTACGTAGCTGGCGGCAGCTGGTGCTCGCTCCGTGGTTTCCCGTTGAGATGTACAAGCTGAAAATACCAAAGGCACAAGACACAGTGAAACCAAACTAAAACGCATGTTTTTCCCCCAATGGATTCATTTTTCTTTGTGTTTATTCATATTAATAGGACCTAAATTGTTAAGACACACAAAACTGTTAGAAGGACCAGACTAGCGTAAAACTCATAGTTTCCTTCGCTAAGCCCTAAGCCTAGAAATGAATACCTGACAGACACTGTCTAAAATTCTGAACGCCATGTGCACTACCATAGCTATAAGATGGTAACAAAATTGCATTTAGATCTATGACTTCCGTTGTGGCACGTGAGGTAGGGGGAATAACCGTATGAAAATGAGACTGCTTGGCTTCATCATTTCTGGTGCAGCACTCGTCATAACGTTTCAAAACTGTGCACCGCCAGCACATTTCGCAAGTCTTGCAAGCCAAGGTATTAACGCGGGCGTGGGTGCCAAGTCCATTCCAGATATTTTGATCGAAACCAAAATGAATACCGCTATCGAGTTCGCAGCCGACACCATCTCTGCACCCGTGGCAGATAAAATTGCTTTTATCACGACGAACAATGGTGCCGCCCTAAACGGAAAAATCGAAGTCCTTGATCTTGCAACTTATAAATTCAAATACACTCCGAACTATGGGTTTCGCGGAACCGACAATATTCTGGTAACCGTGACAGACAAAGAGGGCGTGGCTATCCAATTCACTATCAAAGCCAGCGTGGGCAATGCCTTCCAAACATTCAAACCCGCCCTGGCAATTCGTGGTATGGGTTGTATTCAATGTCACGCTCAGGTGGCTTCCAACATCATTACTGACTTCGGATATCAATCTAGCTACTTCATGGCCCAGGGCTCGCCGTCTAACATCACTTGGACCAGCGGATCTGTGTATGGTGACCACGGGAATAACTTTTATACAGTTGCGATCCCTGCAGATAAGTCCATCATCGTGCCGCAAGCACCATTGCCGGCTGCTATTGCCACTTCCTCAGGAGCCAACACATTGGCTGCTTACTTAAAAGCCCAGTTGGCGAAATCGATTTACGCCACCTCCAAAGGTGCCGTGGTTCAGGAAAAGAAAAGCGTTTATATCGGTGCACCTACGGACGCCAATATCTCGACAGCATTCCAGCTGACGTCCTCTGAGCGCATGAAGTATTTCAAAGATTCAGATACGGCTGTTGCGTTGTCCGGTCTTAAAGACGAAGGCACATTCTTTCAAAACAGTGGCACCTTGAACTGTGAAGGTGACGTTGCCGTTCGCGGTCCTTTGCTATTGGAAAATCTGACGATCAATTCAAAAACCGGCTGCCGTCTTTACGTGATGGGCTCTGTTTTCATCTATGGAGCAATCAATTACTCCAACAATGATTCGACCAGAAACCTGCAAATCACCAGCAGCAAATCCATCAGCTTGGGACTGGGTACCGTTAAAAAGAACGGCAACTTCTGTAACACGACTGATAACTATGCTTTAAATACTGCGGGCTATGGAACTTCGTCTTTGGTGAACCGTTACTCGTCCTTCTGGACAGTGCCTGGTAACTTCATCCGCGCTTCCAGCAATCCGAAAGCCTTTGGCGATACGATTCTGGCCGAGGCCGCATTGATTGAAGCCAAGAAGGGTGCCTTGTACGATGCTGCCTGCCGCACTGAAGGCCGTAGCGTGTCGTTTGAGCGCATTCTGCTTAATGCCCCGCTAATCCATAGCCGTTACGAAGGCAACGTCTCTGGGACCGTTATTGCCGAGGTTTCGATCATGAGCTTGAATAAGTTCAAGTTCTCTTATGACGAAGTCTTTAATACCGTTCCAGTCTTCCCGTTCCTGGATCGCTCCGTATACCTGGATATCGTCGAGTAAGACTGACCAAACTTCATACAGTCCCGCAATCTTTTCCAAGGAAGGAGTTCACATAGGCTCCTTTCCCGGGAATTGATAAAAGGACCTTATGAAGCCATTTAAATTTCTGATTTCCTTTTTATTCCTTCTGCCCGTCTTTGGCCATGCCTATACTCTGCAAGGCAAAGTCACTAACGTTCATGATGGCGACACCCTGAATGTTCAGGTGGGATCGCAAAAATATAAAGTGCGCTTTCTTGGCGTCGACACTCCTGAAGTAGATTACTTTGGGCACAGCCAGGGCGAGCCTGCGGACGTCGCCCGTGACTTCGTAACTGGCTTGGTGCCTCCTGGTAGCCAGGTTACTGTCGTTTACGATGACAACGGTCATGACAAGCACAACCGTATCCTGGGCCGCGTATTTTACAACAATGTTGAAATCAACCTGTCGATCCTGGAAGAGGGTTGGGGCTATCTTTACTTTATCTATCCATTTGATAAAAGCCTGATCCAGGCCTACAGCGATGCCAGCCGTAACGCGGTTGAAAACAAACGAGGCTTGTTCTCCCCCCGCTATGCGAATGTTTCTGCACCTTACGACTTCCGCATGGATTCACGCAATTTCACGGGAACAAACTTCGTGGGTGATATCGAAACCAAGATGCTTTACTTCCCCGAGGACTCCTACAAAGTTCCAGTCTGGAGAAGAGCTTTCTTCTCGGATAAGAACCTGGCAATCCATTTAGGTTATAAGTTCTTCTAAAACAAAAAAGCCATCCCCGGAGGATGGCTTTTTTTATTTCTAACTATATCTTTTTTTTTACTCTTTAGGTCCGATAGTCTCTTTAACTTTGATTGTTTTTTTGATCTTCGCATCTGAAGACAGGGACAGGTCCTCTGCCGTATAGACCTTCTTGGATTTCCCTGACTTAACTTCCAGCGATGCCCACTTAAACATAGAGCCACCCTTAAGAGCAAACCCCACGCCACCCTGAGTAGCGTCCTGAACCGGCAATACCACTTTCACCGGAGTCTTTGCAGTAAAATCCAAAGCCATCTTTACCGGGCCAGTCGCCAGGCCTTCTTTGTTTTCATCAGCACACTGCACGCGCAGCTCTGATTTCTCGATTTCAATTTGATCAAAGGACAGACAGTTCAGGTCGCCCGCCGCCATCCAAATCTTGGAGCTTCGAACATACTCATGAACTTTGGGCTTCTTACCGTCGCCCATCGTCCACTGCGATAAAACGACCACGTATTCAGGCAAAGAGATCACCGCCATGATATCTTCGGAAACAAGATCATTGGGAAAGCCCAGACTTTCTTTTCTCCCCGTACGCGCATCCAGTTCCATAAACACCCGGCGCGCGGGATCAGAGATATCCACCGCAACGACAACTTTACCATTATGAATATTGGAAGCCGATTGAATCACTGTTGCTGCCTGTGATTGAATTCCCGCGAATAAAACCAGCAATCCTAAGATGAGAGATTTCATTATTGTATGCCTTTCTTATTGCCGCTTTGACTGGTGTTATTAGTATTGCATTTCGATCCGGCACGATCAAGATGCCCGCCTCGGTATTCACACCCCTGAGTACCACCTAACTGATCCGCCAGTGAGACAAGAGGACGGGACGCTTTATTTTTCGAATAGTCGATGATCTCGGCTTCAGAAGCAAAAGTATGACCTGATTGACGAATGGATTCGATTAACACCGCCAGATTGTCTGCGGTCCACTTATGTACATCATGCATTAAAATCACCCCACCCTTTGAAGAGCAAATCTGCTCCAGGGCCGAGACAGGAAGGGCTTTACGTTTGATTTTACTCCAGTCATTCGTATCGATGTCCCAATGAAAGGGATAATAGCCTTCCCGCTTGATCGCAGTCATCGCACCATGGGCCAGATCTTGATTAGCTTTGGCAGAGTCATAAACCCAGCCACTGCCATACGGAAAACGAAATGGACGGGGCTTTGGCAAATTCAGCTTGTCCATTTCGCGAAATGATTTGTTCAAATTTTCCAGCATCGTTTTACGCGAAGTTAACTCCGAGTTTGCGTGTTCAATGTGTGCATAAGAATGCGAACCAATGGTATGGCCTTCACTTTTCATTCTTTCGATCAACATTTTACGAGCCTGGATTTCTTCCGGCTTTCCTTTTAAAAGGGAATCCGTCGAAATTAAGAAAGTCGCTTTAATACCCGCTTTGCGCAAAATATCCAAAACCTGTGGAGTAATCTTAGGATCCGGGCCGTCGTCAAAAGACAAATGCACCGGGTAAGATTTGCTGCCGGAGCAAATCTTTTTGTCGACCTTCATGCTATCATCGATAGGTTGTGAAACCTGCTCCACAAATTCATTGGCAACCGGCCGGGAATTAGCGATCCAGGGACTTACTAAAACCATTGCTGTGATTAGAAATTTCATACGCATAGATTCATTAGATCATTTTCACAGAAATCAGCCAAAATATGTTTTCTATTCACTGGACTAAAACGAATCCATACAGAGTGGCATGATTCGACTATCAAAGGAGAAACCATGCTTAAACAAACTGCTTTGGGATTGATCGGCCTTTTGTTAGTCGCGGATATCGCTTCTGCTGCATGCGGAGACATGTCCTCTCGAACATTTAAAGGGGACGAAGCCGTTACTTTGGGATATATACTAAAAAATTCCGCCATCGCTCAAAAAACCGTCAATGGCGACGATACCACGTGGACGATCGCCACGCTGACTTGCACCCAAACCAATCGCGGTGTCCTGCCGGACCTTATGCCAGCTTACGTTTGCTCACCACCTGCCGGCGTTGGGCCTATCACGGCCAAGGCTTTATTCGATGCCTTGTCTGAAATGGGAGTGATGCCTGATGCAACCACAGGTCATGTGCATGAGAATGCCAAAGACGTGAAGTGCACAATCAATAAAAATGGCACCGGCGGCACAGAAGCAAATCCGACGTGCTCAATGACGGCCGCCTGGGGCGACGAATGTGGTGATTCTTAATTTTTCTTATTATGTGGAAGCTCGGGATCGTTCGCGGTCCCCGCTTCGTTTAACATATTGAAAAGTGAATTTTGAAAACACACCAAAGTGTCAGCTTCTTCACTGTCAAACTCGGCAATGAATTCTTTTTGAAAGGCACGAAGCTTTTCGATGGCTTCCTGCATACGTTGCGATTTCATTCTGATGAATGTCGCTGAATATTGTCTTTGGGACTTGGGTACGACATCGTAAGAGCGCTCCAGAATCTTAACGATCTCCGAGTGCATTGCCTTGGGATCCGGTGATGTTGGAGTTCTGGATTCCAAATCAATTACTTCCTGGCTGTTCATTCCAAGAATTGGCGCCAAGACCTGCGCCAGGGCCTCGCGGCTTTCAAAGTTTTGAAGTTTATTTCCCTCATTGATAATGAATCTGGCAATGGCGTTGTTCTTTTCGCCCTGCAATTGATTCAAGACCATGATGCGCAGATGATTGCTATCGATGGATTTTTCGTATTTTACCAGATTGGAAAAGTGATCCTTTTCATTCTGATCAAAATCAAAGTACTCAGCCATGGAGTCAACAAGCTTGTCGCCGATATGGCGCTTGCGATTCAGAATCATCGACAAAGCCGAGGGATGTGAAAGCCCCAACTGACGGGTCCACACCGTCAAACTCCAACCTACTTTATTCTGGCTCTTCCAGGCATTGTAGTCTGCCAGGAACTGCCGATAGTCTTTGTACTTAAGGATTTCAGCCTTTGTCATATGGGCCTATATATACCTTAAAAAACGGGCACTTCGGCATTTTTGCCGGGTTTTCACAAACCTTGTGAAAGGTTTTCAGCAACCGTCTCTTGTTTGGTCAGAACATATATGTCAAAACTATGCCTTCCCATAACACCCTAAGGGGGCTTAGATGAAACTGTTCCTGTCTATATTGCTTATGGCGCCTGTTTTCGCCTCTGCAGCGACTGAAATCATTTATAATCGTTCTGCCAACCCTTACATCCCTCAGCAGGGTGAAATCTATCGTGACAACCTATGTGTTGAGCCGGATACCAACACCCTTAAAGTTCGCATTCCCGAACATACGGTCAAGAACGTTAAAGTTCCTGAAACGACTATCTCTGCTCCTTTGATTGAGGAAAAAGAAATCTGTGTTCGCTGGAACCGAAACGATTCCACCCGTCCATCTTGCGTGAAAAAAGAAACGCGCGAAGTTCAACTTGATGACTCTTACACACAGTATACTTACGATGTGTGGGACCACCGTAAAGAGCGCCCGATCACGGTGCAAAACAAGCGTTTGGAAAACTGCAATCGCTAGTTCAATCCAATAATAGTAAAATTAAAAAGGCACGGTCGAGTCCGTGCCTTTTTTTATTCTTAGTGCTTCTTGGTTTTAGAGCGGGTTTTTTTAGCAGCCTTGGCGGTCTTTCCAGCGGCAGATCTTTTCTTATTTACGGTCGCCCAGGCAATCTGCTCTGAACGCTTCGCGGATTTTCCCGTCGCGCGTTCGCTGTCCTTGATGTGCTTGGCCATGCGGTCTTCTTTGGCAGTGTGAGTACTCGTGGATCTTGGCATTTCAGTTCTCCTTTTCCTCAATTGCGCCATATTATTCATATTTCGCGAACAGGAAAGATCCTGATTGTTCGCACTGTTCGTTTCCTTTTGAGAAATTATTTTCGGGGCGATTACTCAGGTTTCGAAACCCAAACCCTTGAATGTGCAAACAAAGTGGAAAAAGAAAAAACAGAATTATCCTGTTTTTCCATTTCTGTGAACGAAGTATGCAAAAACGGTTTTGCTTTTCGTCGCAGCTTTTTACAGGACCTTTTTGTTCCTCGTACCCCCATTTTTATTTTTCCGGAATGACTCTATTCTGTTTCTGGACCAATAACCGGAGGACCCATGAGATTAATCACTTCATTACTGGCGCTGTCACTTACGACAAGTTTGATTGGCTGTGGTAGTAATTTTGAAACTTTAGAACGTTCCTCTGCCGACAGCTCTTCACAAGGTGCCCAAAGCACCCCTAACATATCAACTCCTACAGTCGCAGCCCAATCAATGGTCAGCGATCTTGAGGACCAACTAAAAGTACAAGCATCAGGCAAGTTGTCTGCGACTCAAATCGCCGCGATTATTGCCAGCGCAAAAACCGCTCTTGATTCTGCCAATCTGGGAAACAGCAATAATATATCTGCTATTATCCCGGTGTTAATTCAAGGTGCTACCACAGGTGTAGGTACATTGAATATCGCGGACCTGGTCAGCAAATCCAATATTCTGGGATTGATCGGCGACAGTACACTGAACTCGCTGGTGAATCTTTCTGAAGACGAAGTCTCCACGGCACTTATTCAAAAAGTGACTTCCGCATTGTTTTCCAATCTAAAACTGGCAGGCATCGGCTCCAGCAGCCAAGCCACTGCAGCTAACACCATCATTCAAGCTATTCTTGGCAAACTGAGTGGCAAAGATTTTGATGTGAGCAGTCTGGCAACTGTAGTCGAAAGCCTTGCTAAGGGTTCTGTTCTTGGGCTTGGAAATCTGGGCAACTCTTCCTCTGTTTTGCAGACGATCCTGGGCAGCCTGGGTTCTGGCTCCTTGCCTGGTTTGAATCAGTTGATTGCAAAATTGGGTGGTTCTAATAACACATCCACGACTTTACAAAACCTGATCGCAGCTTTCACTTCAGGTTCAAACTCTGGTTTGAGCTCTATCGTGGGATCGGGTTCAGGCTCTTCTGCCTTAATGCAGACTTTGTTAACTGCATTGATGGGTGGAATTAAGGTTGCCGGCGCTTCTTCGCCAGCCTCCAGTGTTGTAACTTCGATCGTAGGTTCATTGCTGGGCTCATTCCTTTCTAAACTATAGTCTCAAAATTTATATTCTCTCGTTAAAAAATCCCCGCGCATCCGCGGGGATTTTGCTTTCTTGCACTGGATCTGGGAACCTCCGCCCGCTCTTCTAAAATGTGGTCAGAGAGGTGCCTATGAATACGCTCAGTCGCTCGCTCTTTAAGAGACTTACATTTGGCCTGATCGGTGGCTTGGCTTACACCATGGTTCGCGACCAGCTTCGCTTTCGTTCGCTTAGAAAATCCGTAGTGGTGATCACTGGTGGATCGCGGGGTTTGGGCTTGGTTTTGGCCAAAGAGTTTGCCCGCCAAGGAGCTTCGTTGGCACTTTTGGCCCGCGACACCGAAGAGCTTGCCCGGGCAAAAAAAATAGTGGAGCTGTTTATTCCTGGCACGGACGTATTGACTCTGGAGTGTGACTGCACAAAACCACACCAGGTGGATCAGGCGGTGTCCTCGATTCTGCGCTACTTTGGGCAAATCGATGTCGTGGTCAACAATGCGGGTGTGATTACGACAAGCCCTTTGGACAATACGACTAAAAAAGACTTTGAAGACTCCCTGGATGTGCATTTCTGGGCGCCCTACTATATGAACCGCGCCTGCATTCCGCATTTAAAAAGAGGCGCTCGCATTGTGAACATCTCCTCCATAGGTGGCGTGGTTCCAGTGCCCCATCTCGCCGCTTACTGCACTGGAAAATTTGCGCTGCGGGGTTATTCTGAAAGTCTGCGCCTGGAGTTGATGTCCAAAGGAATTTACGTCACAACCGTTTGCCCGGGACTGATGCGAACAGGTTCCGCACGCAATGCGCGGGTTAAAGGACAGTTCAAAAAAGAGCACGCGTGGTTTGCTCTGATGGCATCAGCACCCCTGATCACTATCAGTGCAGAAAGAGCGGCCCGCAAAATTGTCTCCGCCATTAAGATTGGCAAAGCTGAAACCACCGTTTCAACTCCAGCCCGAATACTGTCACTTCTTAACTCGAACTTTCCTGGAATCTATGCCGACCTCGGATCCGTGGCAAACTGGATTCTTCCCAATCCGACGGAGGATTTAAGAACCACGCTGGAAGGCAAGGATGCTGAATCCATGTTCACCCGCTCGTTTGTCACCTCATTGGGTGAAAGAGCCGCTGAACGCAATAACGAGATTCCTCCGCAAACTGATCAGCTGCACTGAGGCCGTTCATGGAAGACAAGCGCTGCAAAGTTTGCGAAGAAATTCTGCCGGATTCAGGTTCATCGTTCTTTGTTGCGTGTAAAAACTGCGGCACGATAAACCACGTCGGCAGCAAGGCCGGCCCCCTATTAAGTCTGATGTGCGCAACGTCGGCCTTAATTCTGTATGTGCCCGCGAACCTGTTGCCGTTCATGTCGCTCGAAGTTTATGGAAATAAAAATACCGCGACGATCTGGGAAGGAATTGTGACCTTGAGCCAGGGTGGTTCCTGGGGAATTGCTATTGTCGTGTTCCTGGCAAGCATTCTGATTCCTTTTGCCAAACTGATAATTCTTTTTTACCTGGGGTTAAGTGCCAAGTCCCAGGGCCAACAGAAATTAAGAACGCGGCTATATAATATTGTCGAGGTCATTGGCCGCTGGTCGATGCTGGATATTTTTTTGCTGGCGGTTCTGGTGGCAGTCATGAAAATGGGGCCCTGGGCCCACGCTGAACCGGGCGCTGGCGCCTGGATCTTTGCGCTGGTCGTAATCTTCACCATGATTTCCTCGGCCGCTTTTGATCCTACAACAATTTGGAAAAACACCTATGATAAAAAATCTTAGTGCAACCTGGTACTTCTGGCTTTTCCCTTTGTTTGCCATCGGAATTTCCGGCTACCTGCTGTATGAGTATCTGGAAACCCGCGGCCCGGAAATCACCATTCGCTTTGAAGAGGGCTCGCGCATTCGCCCAGACAAAACGGAGATCCGCTTTCGCGGCGTTCGCGTTGGTGTTGTCACCTCGGTGCGAATTTCGCCTGATAAAAAAGATGTTGAGGTTCTGGCGCGCCTGGAGAAACACGCTTCAGATTTTGCCAATGAAGGTACGAAGTTCTGGCTGGAAACACCACGAGTCAGCTTTGAGGAAATTCGCGGACTGGATACTCTGGTAGAGGGAAGCTATATTTCTGCAGTCCCCGGAAGTGGAGCGAAAACGAAAAACTTTGAAGGCCGGGTCGGAACGGATCTAAAGAATCCCCTTGAGGAAACAGCTCTGTTTAAACTTGAAGCTTTGCGTTTGGATTCAGTCAGTGACGGCGATACACTTTTTTACCGCGGCATGAGTGTCGGAACCGTCACTAGGGTTTCACTTTCCAAAACCGGGCAAACGATTCAAGTGCAGGTTCGCGTGCCCTGGGAATACGCCCGTCTGATTCGTAAGAACACGGTCTTCTGGCGTAAAGCGGGCTTTCAGGCAAAGCTTGGTCTGTTCAACTCTTTCGTTAAAATGAATTCCGTAGATGCTTTATTGCGCGGAGGAATCGAGTTCGCCACGCCAACCAATGCGGGCCCTAAAGCAAAAGCCGGAACCACGTTTGTACTTGCAGCAGATGCTCCCAAGGAGTCGGAAAAATGGAATCCCGTGCTGGAGTGATAGAATACACTGGGCGAATTTATAGTCGAGTTTATGAACGATAACAACTCTGCCAATGAATTCTGGCGCTGATCGAAAAAAGTGATAAAGATAAATCAAGGCCTAATGAATTACCAAGGAGGGTGCTATGGCTGAATCACCAAGAGAACTTGTAAACGATCTTAAATCCACTGGCAGACAAGCAGTTGATACAGGTAAGAGCCTGTACGGCGAAGCCAAGTCGGAAATCAAATCGCAAATGTCAGACGCGCGGTCTCAGATGAGAAGCGAATGGGCTGATCGTTATGAAACGATCAAACACAAAGCACAGGACGCTTATGAGACGTCTGAAGACTTTGTAAAAGATCATCCGATCGCAACAGTCCTGGGCGCTGCCGCCGTAGGATTTGTCGCCGGCATGATTGCTCGTCGACGTCACTAAAGAATTAAAGGGCGGAGACACTCCGCCCTTTTTCGTATAGCAAGAGGAGGATTATATGGCACAACCAGAAGATCACCAATTGAACGAACAAAACTGGAGTCAGGTGACTGAAGAAGTCCGAAAAAAATGGGCTAATCTAAGTGACGATGACATTCAGCGGATTGAACACAACTATGATTCCCTCACTGATCTGGTTTCTTTAAAAACGGGACTGACCCACGAGGAAACCGAGGAACGACTGGATGATATCATCGCCCGCTGCGGAACCCAGACAACGATGAGCGAAGAAGAATCGAGCGCTTCGTGGAAGCAAGCTTCATCTTCACCAACTTCATCATCATCGTCGCAAAGATCAGACAGTTCTACAGGAACTCAAGGATCTGGGACTATTGAGGATGATTCAGAGGAGCAAGCTCCTTAAGAGAGCCCAACAGGACCCGCTGAAATAAAAATTCCTTTGGGGACTGGGGCGCAAACAACTTCATTCGCTCCAGCTCCGCCCGATACGAAGACTTCGCGGTAAATACACCCGCCCCCAGGGTCTTGATCAATTGTCCTTTCGTTTTACCTTTCAAGTTCAACAAAGCCGCTTGCAACACTTCTTCTTCACCGAAAAAATCACTCCCGAACGGAAATGGCTTAAACACGTCCAGAGCTTTGGCGTCAGCCAAAAACTTCTGCACTTTTTCTGGAGTGTTGTTACGGGCAGCAACCGGTAAACTCCAACGAGAGTCTACTTTGCCGTTGTCCTGTGCAGTCTTCAAAAGTTCGTCCTGAAATTGGGAATCGGTAATCATTAGCAATCGCTTGATGCATTCAGAATCGCTCTGCCCTTTTAAAAAAGCAATTCCGTACTCGGTTATAACGACATCCCGTAGATGTCGCGGAATGGTCAGATGCGAAGGGTCCCAGATAATATTGGATTCTCTTTTGCCCAACTTTTCCCGGGTGCTTTTCATCATCAGGACCGAGTAAGAGTCAGGCAGCTCGTGAGACATCGCCACAAAATTGTACTGTCCGCCCACGCCACTGACCACGTTGCCGTTTTTAAGGGTCTCAGAGGCAGCTCCGCCAAGCAAACTCATCTGCATGCAGGAATTAAAAAATCGGGCATTCTTTCTTTGCTTACGCAATGCCAGCTCGTGGGGATCATAGAGGTCATTCACTTTTGAAACCCGGGTCATCGACAGCCCCTGGTAATCTTCCTTCGGTAATTCGCGAAGCCACTGATAAAAAGATTTCGATCCCAGAAAAAACGCGCCATGCAGGAATCTGCGTTTATTCTCGTCATGATCCAGAATTTCGCGTTTTAGAATGCCGGCTTTCCGTAAGTGCATAAAACCATCCATGATCATTTCACTGGTTCCATACAGGCCACTTTCAAAAGTCGAATCGTGAAGTTCGCCGCCGGTGCCCTTGGTAAATCTGGCATCCAGTTTAGCTATTAAAGATTTGTAGTCGGAGTTTCTCTGATGTCGCAACAAAGTCGAGACTGTTAAAGCATCGGACAACGATCCTATGCCTATCTGTAAAGTACCGTTGTCTTTAACCAGTCGACTGGCATGCAATCCGATCAGATGCTCAGTTGCATCAATGGAATTTTTGGGTGGAGCGAACAGCTGATGATTTACTTCCGGTGATTCCACTATCACGTCAAAAAACTCTGCGGGAACTTCGGCATCACCTCCCAGAAACGGCAGATCCGGATGGACCACTGCGATGACCCTAAAGGGTTTACCCTGGGACTTGTAAAGCTCAACCACATCCAGTGTTAAATCCGGGTTGCAGCTTAAGCTGTAACGTCCGTCAGTGGACTTGGAGACCAATTGGAGCACACCATCCAATTTCATATTCAAAATACTTTGTGCAACATGGGTGTAATTTAAACTGATGTAGTTACTTTGAGCATGGACATTGCCCAATGTCGTTCCCGCCTGAAAATAGAACTCATGAATCGAAATATTGTCAGGCACCTGATTCTTTTTTAAATCCATGACGTATGACAGCCTGGGATAGTCATCGCCAAAATGCCGCGAGAAAAATGGTTTGGTAAATCGGGACTCGAGGTCGGTTTTTGGTTGAGGAATATCAAGGGAGAGTGCCGTAAAAAGAGTTAACGACAGAGAAGGATCAGCTTTAACCAGTTCATACACCGCGTTTATCAACTGATTCGGTTTTCCCAATCCCAAAGGAATGGCAAAGCGCAGTTCTTTCCCACATTTCTCCAGTATATACTTTTCTGCTTCCTGAATGCTCTTCAAAGTAGTCATGGATACATTTTCTTACACCCCGACCTCAAGTCAAGACGGGTCGCAAACTGATCAATGACATAGGACGTATACCCCTTGGAGAAAAAGTTGGAAAATAAAAACTCGAGGAGGACCTATGGCTCACAAGAACAAAAAAAAGCAAGGAACGCAAAAGTCTCCATCAAAACCTTCAAAAGAAAACCGGCAAAAACAGCCACGCAGCTGGGATCAGGAAACTTCTGCGGATATTCCTTATGACGATTCCATAGAGTCACCGCGCAGTCGCCAGACTCCTTCCATGTACTGACAGCAAAGGAGTCTTCATGAGTCTTGCCAAGTACAACCGCAAACGCGATTTCACCGGCACATCCGAACCCAAAGGTTTAAAGAAAGCCGCCCGAAGCAAGAATCTCTCTTTTGTGGTTCAGGAACATCATGCCAGCCACCTGCATTGGGATTTTCGCCTGGAGTGGGAAGGGGTTTTGAAAAGTTGGGCGGTGCCCAAGGGGCCCAGCATGGACCCTCATACAAAACGCCTGGCGGTTGAAGTTGAAGACCATCCGCTTTCCTATGGCAAGTTTCACGGTAAAATACCTGAGGGCCACTACGGCGCCGGAGATGTTTATATCTGGGACAAAGGGACTTGGGATCCCCTGGAAGATGCAGCGAGAGGCTTTAAAAAAGGTCATCTGGTTTTCAACCTAAAAGGAAAAAAATTAAAAGGCGTTTTCCATCTGGTTCGCACCCGTTCTCCTGGCAGAAATGCGCAGTGGCTGCTGATGAAAAAAGATGATGCTTTTGCGCGCGAGATTCCCGAGGTGAAATCCAAATCCAGTTCAAAAAGTGTTAAATCAAAATCCAAATCGAAGTCTGAACCCAAAAACCGAATCAAACGTCTTCCATTTATAGGGCCCGAGCTGGCATTACTGGTCGACGAACCACCTGCTGGCGATGAATGGCTGCACGAACTGAAATTTGATGGCTATCGGGTTCAGGCGCACGTTCACGGTGAAGATGTGAAACTATTCACCCGCTCCGGCCAAAATTGGACTGAGAAGTTTTCCAATATCGCAGAAGAGCTGGCGACCCTGGATCTTGAGGGTGCGGTTATCGACGGCGAAGTTGTCGTACTGGACCAATCCGGGCGCAGCGATTTTCAGCTGTTGCAAAACGCAATGAAAGCCGATTCCACGCGAAATATGTACTTTTACGCATTTGATCTTCTGGCCGTTGGTGGCAAAGACCTGCGCTCCCTTCCTTTGGAAGAACGCAGGGACGAACTGCAAAAAATATTTAAAAAATCTGCAAGTCACATTCGTTACAGCAGCGAACACCAGGGCTCGGGAAAGAGTTTACTGGCGTTGGCGAAAAAGCACGGGCTTGAAGGAATTATCTCCAAGAAAAGATCCAGTCCATATCGTTCTGAAAGAAATCCGAACTGGGTAAAAACCAAGTGCACCGAGCAACAGGAATTTGTGATCGGTGGTTACACCGAAAGCAAAGGCAGCCGCGATCATTTCGGCGCCCTGCTTTTGGGTGTATATAAAAACAAAAAACTTCAATATGTGGGTCGCGTGGGTACTGGATTCAATCGCCAAAGTCTGCGGGATGTTTTTGATTCATTAAAGCCCCTCGAAACCGATCACTCCCCTTTTGATATCAAATCCCCACGGGGAAAAGATATTCATTGGTTGAAACCCAAATACAGTGCCGCTGTCACCTTCGCCAATTGGACCCACGAAGGAATTCTGCGGGTTCCGGTCTTTCATGGCCTGCGCGAGGATAAACCTGTGACGCAGATTAAACGTGAAATCGCCGTAAAAACCAAAGGCAGAAGCACCAGCAAAAAAACAGTTAAAAATGCAGTGAACCCCGAAGTGTGGACCGTCTCTTCTCCGGAAAAGATTCTTTTCAGCAAAGAAAAAATCACGAAACAAAAAGTGGCGGAATACTACGCGAACGTTGCCTCTCACATCATTCCCTTAATCGAACATCGTCCCCTGTCTCTGGTCCGTTGTCCTAATGGGACAGGCAAACAGTGTTTCTTTCAAAAGCACCAGACACACATGCCTGACGCATTAACTTCAGTGAAGATGAAAGAACACGGTGGCTATGGAACTTACATGAGCCTGGATGATCCGCCCGGCTTGGCGGCCCTGGTACAAATGAATGCATTTGAAATTCACTGTTCAAACTCCCGCCATCCCGACACCGCAATTCCAGATCAGTTTGTCATGGATTTTGATCCCGGCCCGGGAGTGTCCTGGAAGACGGTGGTGGATTCCGCCTTTAAACTAAAAAAACTATTGGATGGATTGGGTCTGGAAAGCTTTGTAAAACTAAGCGGAGGCAAGGGAGTGCATGTTCATGTGCCCGTGGCTCCCGTTTATACTTTTGATCAAATCAACAGCTTCACTCATGCCCTGGCGCTACAAATGGAGCAGCAGGAACCGGACTTATTTGTTTCTAAGATGTCCAAAAAAATCCGAACTGGAAAAATATTTGTGGACTACCTTAGAAATTCCCAAGGCGCTACCGCCGTGGCTCCCTACTCTTTACGGGCCCGCCCCGTCAGCGCAGTGGCCATGCCTATCACCTGGAACGAACTTAAAAAAATTTCCAGCGGTGATCATTTTGATCTGGCCGCGGCTTTAACATATTTGAAAAAGCGCAAGAAGGATCCATGGCAGGGATATCTGGATCTGCATCAAAAGATTTCCCTGTTGGAAAAATCCGGCACAAAAAAAAGCAGTGCCAGAGAACAAATGCATTTATGAAAGGATGCCTATGACTAACATGCATAAACGCAAACCCCATCCGCCCTTTAATGAACCTCAACAAAAGTCTCCTGGATTAGAAAAGAAAATGTCAGTGGCGCCGCTGTATCGGGCTCCGCAGTATAAAGCCGCTGGAAAGCTTATCGGCAAGCGCGCATTGATAACTGGTGGCGACTCGGGCATTGGCAGAGCTGTGGCCCTGCTTTATGCCCGAGAAGGGGCCAGCGTCCTTATCACTCACCTGCCCGAGGAGCTTGTCGATGCCGAAGAAACCAGAATTGAAATTGAAGAGCTGGGTGGTCAATGCCATCTGCTTGCCGGCGATCTCTCCAAGGAGAGCTTCTGCAAAAAAGCCGTAACCGAGACTGTCAAAAGACTGGGAGGAATTGATATCCTGGTCAGCAATGCCGCTCATCAAATGCGTAAAGACGATATTTCTGAAATCACGACGGAAGAATTCGATAAAACATTTAAAACCAATGTCTATGCTTACTTTCATTTGGCAAAAGCGGCAGTTCCTCACATGAAACCCGGGTCTTGCATAATTGCCACAAGTTCCGAAACATCCTCGCGCGCTCCGGAACAACTGCTGGATTACTCCTCTACCAAGGGCGCCATCAATACATTTACAAAATCCCTGGCGCAAATGCTGGTTAAAAAAGGCATTCGCGTGAATGCAGTGGCCCCGGGACCGGTTTGGACACCACTCAATGTGGCTGACGAAGGCACCAAAAAAAGCAAAGTTAGAAATTTCGGTAAAGATCAACCGATTGGTCGTCCCGCGCAACCGGAAGAGATTGCGCCGGCTTATGTGTTCCTGGCCTCTGAAGCTGATTCCTCTTACATCAGTGGTGCTGTGATTGCAGAAATGGGCGCAGAACCGCTTTAAGCGGTTTTGCTGGCCCGTGATTTTGCAGGTGCGCGCTTCTTGGCTGTCTTTCGGGCCGCCAGACTTTTTTGCAGCAACGGCATCAAGTCCACAACGTTATCCGTGGCTTCAATGTGTTCTTCTTTAACTGGCGCAATTCGATGACCTTTGCCCGTTTTTACTTTACGCTCGATCATCTTCATCACTTCCTGATAGTACGTGTCTTTGTATTGTTCCGGCTTCCACTTACCTGTCATCCCCTCTAACAAATCCTCGGCCATCTTGAGTTCACGAGGATTGTATTTGGCGGTTTTGGCCACTTCTTTCATGTAGTGGACCTGCTTTTCGGTCTTCACCTCATGTCCAAAACGCAGAAGCTCCAACATCAGGTACTCCCCCTTGGGCATAATCATGGCCAGATGCTGTTTGATACGGATGACGATTTTTGAAACTGCGACCTTTCCTGATTTTTCGAGGGCATCGCGTAACAGGTAGTACCCTTTCTCGGCCCCTTTTTGCGGCACCAGATAATAGGGTCTTTCAAAATACATGGGATCAATTTCCTCAAGCGCCACGACGTCTTCAATATCAATGGTTTGTGAGGCCTTAACATTGGCTTTGCGGATTTCATCCTCTGTCACCAGCACATAACGGCCAGAGGAATACTCGTAGCCTTTCACGATGTTTTCGTAAGGCACTTCCTTGCCCGTCTTGGCGTTGATTTTTTTGTATTGGATTCGGGACAGATCTTTTTTATCCAGCATCGAGAAATGGATTTCTTTTTCGGATTGGGCCCCTTGCAGGGTCACCGGAATATTCAAAAGACCAAAACTGATCGAGCCCTTCCATATGCTTGCCATGACTCCCCCCGTGTTATCTTCAGGAAAAACCAAATACGAATGTTTTTGAAGACCAGAAAAGAAGGGATGTTCGACCAGATTTACAGCGCACTACATGTGCTTGCACAGTTGGCGAATTTCCTCGGTTTTAGATGTGTATAATAAAGGGTGAAACGATATCTCAGGATATGCGCAGCCTAAGAGGAATCTTGAAAAAGGATAAATCTGAATCTGGCAAAAATAAATCCTGCCAAACATAGATATCGTCCGAAGCTGGGTCTGATACGTCAGACCCACTTCCATTTTCAGGGCTTCATCTCTTTGGCTTTTCGGGATTCCCTCATCCACTGCTTTTTAAGTAAATCCGGGTTATCAGCGTTTTGAATTCCGGCGTATTTACTTTGATCATAATAGGTACTGATGCGCTTAAGAATTTCTGTTAACCCCGGGAACCTTTCGGCAACTCTATCAAAATAATGCAAAGGCGACTCACTGGCAGCCCTGTGCAGGTTATGACTATGTCCCCATTCCTGAACAGAGTTTAAAAGAGACTGCTCGGGGCTTAGATAAACCCGCGTCTTAAACAAATTCTGAACCAGCACGAAAAACAACAGCACCGCAAAACTAATGGCCACAAAACTTAGAAGCTTATACTGCCCCAGCAGCGCGAAAAAAGAATCCTGTGAACTGCGATCGAACTCCATCAGGAAATAGCTCCAACGGTAATTCATATCTTCCACAAAGAAAGTTGCGCGGTCCCACCATAATCGCGTGCCCTGATTTTTGGGACGCCAATCGATCTGTCGCGCGAATACTTCCTGATCTGATTCTGACAATCCAAAGAAATCCTCGGCCCCAATGACCAAACGCAAGGGCGCGACCCACGAAGTGGGGTCCACTCTTTTCCAGGAAGAACCATCATAGACTTCTGCCCAAGCATGGGCGTCTCTTTGGGCAATACGCCAGAAGTTTCCGATCGGATTGTACTTGCCACCCTGATAACCGACGACAACTCTGGCGGGAACTCCCAATCCGCGGGCTAACACGGCATAGGCTCCGGCAAAGTGTTCACAAAAACCCCGTCGGCGCTCAAATAAGAAACTCTCAAGATCATTAGCACCATAGGTGCCGGGGCTTAATGTATAGACAAATTTGTTATCCAAAAAGAAATTCTTCAGCAACTCCAGTCGACCTTCTGTGCTTAAGGACTTTTTATTCGCTTCAGTCACCCATTCCAAAACCCGTCCTTTCAGTTCTGGAATTTTTAAATCCAAATCCGTGGGCTTGCTGCGATCCTGATAGTCGCGCACCCATTGCCCTTGATACACCAACGTCGAAACAATCGGGCGTGAGGTTCTGAATACGGCATGACTTAGATTTGTGACTTTGCCTGCCTCAAGTGTAAGGACCTGTGTTCCTTCCAGTGCAAAAAGAAAGTTTTGGGAAGTGGGCTCAATCGCCACTTCGTAAGACACCGAGCCCTTGCCGGTCATGACTTCCTCAGGTCTTGTCCCAAACGGAGTAGGCCGCCATACCAGACCTCGCGTGGAAGTCAGTACTGAGCCCCGCCAGTATAGGTCTCGGGAATGATCAAAGGGCAGCTTATCGATCTTGGCGCGAAACGCAAGCTGCGAGCTGCCAGCAATTTCTGCAACTCTTCCGGGATTCACCTCATCCGTGAAACCGATTTGTCCATAGGTACTTCCCCGCGACATCGCCCAGGGAATCACCACACGCGGAAACGCAAAAAACAAAATGACGGCCAAAGGCACGGACAACAAAAAGATCCTGCCCAGCACGCGTTCTTTGTTCTGCAGGTTTTGTGGCAGTAACGAATACCAAATTCCCCAGAAAGCAAAAATAGAGGGCACGATCCAGTAAATATCAATGCTGAATAATGCTTTGACCGAAATCAGGATAAATCCCAGTAACGAAACAAAGCGGTGATCCCGCTCGGTCGAGTAATCCATCACGCGCAAACCACTAAGACCCAAAAGTAAGGTGTAAGATGGCTCCTGACCAACAATGGTGCGATACTGAAATAGTACCTGCCCCAACAACAATATACTTAGAATGGACGTGAAACGGCGGGATAGCCCCTGCCAATGATACTTTTCAGTACCCCACTTCCAAATCAGCATTCCCATGCTTAAAAACGAAACCCACGGCGTGACTTCCACCGCCACCATCAGCATCGCGATGACGATGGCCAGACTGAAAAAGGTTTGCGCAAAAAATTCTTTTCTCACGCAAGATCCTTTGTTTTCGTAAGAGCCAAAATCTCCAGGCAACGGCGCCAGTGTTCCCGTCCCTTGCCGGATGCAGTTTGTATCGCCCCCATATGCAGGGAATACACATAGTTCTGCACTTCCGCCTGATCAATCCACAATGCCAATTGCGAAAGGCGCGCCTCCGCGTCGCTTAGAAATTCAGTTTGTTCCCAACTGAAATTCAAAGCCGGCTTTTCTGGTTCTTCAAACTTTTTAATCAGGACTTCATTTCGGCGCGCACTGGCTTTCCAGTCAATACGTCGAACGGGATCACCGGATTGATAGATTTTATGATTTAAAAAAAGACCCAGGCTCTCCGCCACAGAATCCGCTCCCGAGCCCAGGGGAAACTCCATGATTCCGGTGCGGGCCGGATAAACCAGAACCGTACCGGGATTTTTTATCTGCTTCCATGCCTGCAAGAGTCCAAAAGGATAAGCCCCTTGAATTCTTAATGCCGGCAGTATCTGCACTCCGCGTTTTGCTGCCAACCAGGGAATGGAGAATACGGCTTCATCATCCGCTTCTACCATCGTAGTTGCAGAATCTTTGTCCTTGCGATTAAAGACGACTTGAATTTCGTAACTGGTGGAATTGGACTTATTCGAAACCTGTACACGTACTCGTCCCGGCTCTTCTGCAAAGATGTCACCCGATAAAACTTTATCAAAATGCACGGCATCCACATTGCGATTAGTAACCACCATTCCGGTAACGGCAATGGAAATCAAAAAGAAGAAGAATATGTAAATCAAATTGTTCGCATAACCCACGGCCATGAAAAATAAAACAAGTCCCATCAGACCGAAGGCCATTCCAAAACCAGTTGGCAAAATATAGGTCCGCGATTTTTTAGAGCGGGATTGGCGTCGCTTTCTGAAGAACTGCAGCCCACTCTCGACCACGTTTGATGCCATGATTGCCTCCTAAGCGGTGCCCTAAAACCGGAATCAATACTGCCTGCACATCTTCGGGACGTACATAGTCCCGCTCATCCAAAAAGGCCCAGGCTTTTGCTGCCCTTGCCAAAGACATTCCACAGCGCGTGGATAAAGGTGCCCCGTCGAAACCTTCGCGACGTGAACCTTCCAAAATATTGGCAATATAGTTTGCAACAGTTTCAGACAGTTTTACTTTCTCGATGGATTTAATTGCGGCTTCAAACTCCCCTTCAGCAAAAAGAGAAGTCATGCGTTTGATAATCGCACGGGGGTCTTCGCCCTGAAGAATTCGCACTTCCGTACCTTTGGAAGCGTAATTCAATTCCAGACTCATCAAAAAACGATCCAGCTGACTTTCTGGGAGTGGAAACGTGCCGGTTTGCTGATGGGGATTTTGGGTCGCGATGACATAGAACGGTCGCGGTAACTCCCAAGTCATTCCATCAACCGAAACCTCACCCTCTTCCATAGCCTGCAACAGAGCACTTTGCGTGCGGGGGCTGGCGCGATTTAATTCATCGGCCATCACCAGTTGCGCAAAAATGGGACCCGCATGAAATGAAAACTTGTGTTCCTGGGGATTGAATATCTGACTGCCTAAGACATCCGCTGGCAACAGATCGATCGTGAATTGTATGCGTTGAGTTTTTAATCCGGTCAGACGACCCAGGACTTGAACCAAAGTGGTCTTGCCCACGCCGGGCATATCTTCAATCAAGAGATGACCACCAGCTAACAGACAAGTGATAGCCAAACGTACTTCGGTGTCTTTATCCAACACGACTTTGGATGCTTCGGAAATCAATTCATGAAACTTTTTGCTCATGAATCAAGCGTACATCATAGATTTGTTTGTTAAAACACCTGAATGATCGAATCCCCGGATTCTTTCGACAGAATTTTGCTCTCCTCAGGATGCTTTCTGAACCAACTTGCCACATAAGGACAAGTGTCCACGATCTGGACCTGTTCACTTTTAGCAGTGCGAATGGCTTCTCGAACCAGAAGGTCCGCGATGTTCTGGCCCCGTGACTCCACAGGGACATATGTAGCGTAAAGATCATAGGAATTGTTCGGACCTCTACGATACAGGATATGAGCATCCCCGCCTTGGACATTTGTTACAAATCGCTGCCCGGCCAGATCATGACGAATGTTCATTTCACCACTCCTTCATACATTCTCCATAATGCTTAGGTCCGCTATTTTTGAGCAAATTCCTTTTAGAAAGCTTGTCAAATATCTCAGAGCTGGATTGCGGCTCACATCCAAATTCTGCTACCATTAACATATGTCAAAATCCATCGTGTGCCTTCCGGGATTTCTTTGCGACGATCGTCTTTGGAAACACCAAAGAGATATACTTGCCTCCCAAGATTGCAAGTTCTTGGACCTACGGCATTCTGAAAATCTGAACCAGATGCTGGAGCAGATAGAGCAATCCTTTACCACTCCGCTGACACTCATTGGATTTTCCATGGGGGCCTATGTCGCGCAAGTGTTCGCCACCCGCTTCCCCCACCGGGTGGAAGAATTAATTCTGATTGGCGCCACCGGCTGTCCTTTTAGCGACAGCGAATTCAAGGCCCGCGTGCAAACCGCCAACACCTTAAAAAAAGTAGCCTTTGGTGGCCTAAGCCCCAAAGCACTTAAACACTACATCCACGAAGACGCGCTAAACAACGAAGCGATCCGAAACCAAATTCTGGAAATGGCGGCGGGAAATAATACCGAGATGTATCTGAATCAACTCAACGCCACACTCCACCGCATGGATCTAAAAATGTCCCTGAATTCCCTGCGCTTCCCGATCACTTTAATCGGCGCAGCCCAGGACCAAATCACCCCATTAGAAAAAGTAGAAGCCTTCCAACGTGCTATCCCCCGCTCCACCCTCTACATCATCGAAGGCTCCGGCCACTTCATCCCCCTGGAAAAACCAGAAGAACTCAACGCCATCCTAATGGCAGCACTCGCGCTGAACTGACTTAAATCTTCATGCCTTCCTTAAGTATCTTGAAAAGACTTTTCAAAGCTGTCGTGGGATTCTTCTCTCCCATAGCGCGATAAAATGAATCCAAAACAAAATGAGCGACGGCCTCGGCTTCAATCGGTGCCATCTTCTTTTTAGATTCCTTCTTAATAAGCTGGGCCAGTGCTTTTTCATGGCGCATCCACATTTGCTTTGAATAAAGACTAAGCTCTGGCGTGCTTTCGATCAGCTTCATGAAAGTCGCATACTGTTTTCTTTGCTCCCGACTGATTGATTCAATGCTGGCAAGTCCCATTTCCAACAAAGCGTCGGTTATGCTTTGCCCACGCTGGCGATTCAAAACCGCATTCAGGAGATCCTGTTCCATTTCTTTATCTTCATCAAAGACCAGGGATTCCTTTGTAGGAAAATAGTTGAACAGGGTTGGCACTGAAACCTGGGCACGCTCTGCGATCTCGGCCGTGGTGACATTGTTATAGCCACGTTCAATAAACAACTGTGTCGCCATATTTGAAATAGCTTTGCGGGTTTGCTTCTTTTTAAGCTCTCGTAATCCCATATTTACACGCCCCCAGGTCCTCGCCGCGATTTTACGGCCTTTTCACATTATTTTAGTCCATAAAATATTTAAGTCACTATAAGTTTAATGCATTGTGGCGTATTATAGGTACAGATAAAGGAACTTATATGCCTAATACAACTCATACTCCCATCGCAATCATCGGTGCCGGCCTTGGTGGTTTAACCTTAGCCCGCGTCCTGCACATTCACGGGATCAAATCGGTCGTCTATGAAGCCGAGGTCTCCGCAAACGCAAGAACCCAGGGTGGCATGCTGGACATTCATGATCACAACGGTCAGCTCGCATTAAAAGATGCTGGAATTCACGATAAGTTTTTGGAGTTGATAATGCCGGGGGGACAATCTTCCCGCGTGCTGGATAAAAATGGAAACGTTCTGCTGGATAGTCCCGATGACGGCACCGGCGGCCGCCCCGAAGTAAAACGCGGCGAGCTTCGCCGTATTCTGCTTGAATCCCTGCCTGAGGGCACCGTGGTTTGGGGACACAAAATTTCAAGCATCACCCCACTGGGACAGGGTAAGCACCAGTTAAACTTTGCAAACGGAACAACAATCACTACAGATTTGCTGGTCGGCGCGGAAGGCGCATGGTCAAAAGTTCGCCCCTTACTTCGCGACGTGAAGCCCACCTACAGCGGAACCGCATTCATCGAAACCTATCTTCACGACGCAGACACGCGCCACCCGGCCAGCGCAAAAGCCGTAGGTTCAGGCTCCCTTTTCGCCATCATCGAAGGCAAAGGCATCTTAGCCCACCGCGAACCCAACGCCGTACTGCACACTTACGTAGCTTTAAACAAACCCGCAGAGTGGTTTAACAACATAGACTTCACAAACAAAGCTCAAGCCCTAACAACAATAGCCAACGAATTCCAAAACTGGGCCCCAGAATTAAAAGCCCTGATCACCGACGGAGAATCAACTCCTGTAGCCCGCCCACTTTACACTCTACCAACAAACTACGAATGGCCCAGAGTCTCCGGTGTAACCCTGATCGGAGACGCCGCTCACCTAATGCTCCCCTCAGGCGAAGGCGCAAACCTAGCCATGCTAGACGGAGCCGAATTAGGAAAAGCCATAGCAGCAAATCCAAACAACATCGAAGCCGCCCTAGAAACCTACGAAAAAGACCTATTCCCCCGAAGCCAAACCGAAACCAAAGAAGCCCAAAGAATCCACGAAATCCTATTCGGCCCCAACGCCCCCCAAAGCCTACTAAACTTCTTCAGAGAAGTTTGAAAAAAGAAGTTTTGAACAAAGAAATTTTGAAGGAGCCGAGGAGAGCTGACTCGGATACGGCGGATTTGGGATGGATGTGCAGCGACCTCCGTGGGCGCCACGACGGCGCGCACCCGTCCCGCCGCAGCTTTAGCGAAGGAGGACGGGCCACGGCTGAGCCCGGATGGCGTGTCGCGGAACAGCCACCCCAAAAAAGACGAAGCCGAGGCAGATCTCCTCGGCTCCTTCAATCCCCGATTTTACAAACGAATTTAAATTTTATAAACCCGAGCCTCAAAAGGACGAAGCTTCAATTCGTGCTCAACCCCATGCTCCGTCACCGTCATATTGGAAAGCAAAAGCAATTCAGGCTGAACAACCAAAGCCCCAAGATCACAACGAGCCTCATTCCGAGTCATGTTAGCAACAACAAGATACTTCTCGGAACCCAACGTACGGGTATAAGCAAAAACATCTTTGTTATCAGCAGCCACTAGATCAAACGAGCCGTAAATCAAACCTTCATGCTGACGGCGCAAACGAATCAATCGGCGGTAATAGTTCAAAATCGATTCAGGATCTTCCATCTGCGCAGCCACATTGATCTGCTTAAAGTTAGGATTCGTTTTTAACCAAGGCGTACCAGTCGTGAAACCCGCATTGGCAGAGGAATCCCATTGCATCGGAGTGCGCGCATTATCACGGGATGTGTGATTCAACTCGGCAGTAATATCCGCATCGCTGCGGCCTTCTTTACGCTTCATCACGAAATAGTTTTTTGCCGACACGTCGTTAAAATCTTCAGGTCCGTTGAAATGACTGTTGGTCATTCCGATTTCCTGTCCCTGATAAATAAACGGAGTCCCCTGCATCAGGAAGTACATCGTGGCAATAGAAGTACTGCACTCACGCCAGAAGTTTTTGTTGTCGCCCCACTTGGAGTTGATGCGGGGAACGTCGTGATTTTCCACGAACAGTGCATTCCAACCGATATTCTCCAAACCTTTTTGCCAGTTATTAAACACGCGTTTTAAATCCGCCATGTTAAAGCGTTGATCGGGATTGGTATCCCACAAGCCGACGTGTTCAAACTGAATCAGCATGTTCATGCGTTTTCTGGATTCCCCCACCCACTCTTCCGCCTGCTGGGCGTTTACACCATTGGCCTCACCGACAGTCATGATGTCGTAGTGATTAAAAGTGTTCTGAGCCATGTCCTGAACATAGTCCAAAACTCCCGGGATATTCATGTGTTTGGAATAAGAAGGAACGTATTCAAGATTCTTAGGATTTGGCATATCCGCCAACCCTGGTTCTTTGCGCGTGTGACTGAAAGCATCGATACGGAAGCCGTCAATGCCACGGTCCAACCACCAGCGAATCATGTCATAGACCGCCTGGCGCATGTCTTTGTTTTCCCAATTAAGGTCCGGCTGTTTCGCAGAGAAAATATGCATGAACCATTGTTTGGTCAGCTCGTCATACTTCCAGGCAGAGCCACTGAAAATACTTTCCCAGTTATTGGGCTCTTTGCCGTCTTTGCCATCACGCCAGATGTACCAGTCGCGTTTCTTGTTGTCTTTAGAAGAGCGGGATTCAATGAACCAAGGATGCTCGTCGCTGGTATGATTGACGACCAAATCCAAAATCAGGCGAATGCCGCGTGCGTGGCACTCTTTCAGAAGCAAATCGAAATCAGCCATGGAGCCGAACTCTTCATGAATGGCTTGATAGTCACTGATGTCGTAACCGTTGTCGTCCATCGGTGATTTAAACATTGGACAGATCCAAATGACATCAATGCCCAGGTGTTTCAAATAATCCAGTTTTGAAATCAGACCTTGAAGATCCCCGATCCCGTCGCCATTGGAATCTTTAAATGAGCGAGGGTAAACTTGATATACGACGGATTCTTTCCACCAGATTTTTTTGGGCGCCAAAGCAGTTGTCATAGCAGGTCCTTGTTCAACGATGTTGTACAAGGACATTTATAGTTTCAATTTTTATTGAAGTCCAAGCGAATGCAGCGAATTACCGTTTATCTTCAGGGCAAAAGTTATAAAGCAGACTGCCACCCTGAACGCGGGATTTAAGCTTGGCGTAGTCTTCGCGGGTCAGCTGAGCACAACCCTCGCTAAGATCGATAAATCCCCACTTGCGCTGAATCAGGGCACGCTCGGAAGCGGTTTTATTTGGATGAAACACCACTGCGCGAGCACGGGAACTGATGTTTCGGGGCTCAAGACCATCCATATACAAAGCTGATCCAAACGAGGAGTTGCGGTTTTCATTTTGCACCACCAAAAATCCCGGTGGAGTCGCCTTGGAACCGGTTGCCCCAGAGCACTTATAAACATGGGGCCCTTCACCGCTGCCAATGCCATGAGCAACCTTGTAGCGTTCCACTTTACCTAAAAACACATAAACCACGAACATTCGCTCGCGATTACTGTCTTGAGTAAAATCGTTGATCACCACAACGCTGCGGTTGTTCAAAAGTTTTTCCAGTCTGGTGCGATTACCTTGCAGGAACTCCACAGTTCTTTCGATTGCCACATCCGGAATATCTGATTCGCGGGATGCCACCTGTTCAAAACGTTTCACATAGAAACTCCAGCGGTCTTCCTTATTGGGAAAAACTCCCGCAACAGCGGAACAGCCAGAAATAGCAACCAAGCCTGGAATCAGAAAACGAATCACTTTTTTAAACATGGGGTGCTATTACAAAGCGCAGGTAATAAATTCAACATACTATCTATGTTGCGCCGCACATTTAATGTTTAAGGAGTAAATCCTTGAACAAATTGCAGGGCTCAGCGATCTATGGGGCACTTCGGAGGGGATTATGAAGTTAACGGTATTTTTAAGCGCCTTATTTTTTTCCTTAAACCTTTTTGCGGCAAACTGGACAGAGGACTTTGAAGCTCTTAAATCAGTTCCCCGCAGCTATGAAGATTCCGGTGCTATTTGCGAAGAAATCGCGCGCCTGGATGTTAGAAAACAGTTCCCTGCTCCTCAATACGTGGTTGAAGTTGGTATAGCTTATGGCGACACGACTCGCACTATCGGTGAACTTGATATCGTGGTTTTCGATCTTCAATCTCAAAAGGTCATCCGCATCGGTGAAGTAAAATGCTGGAAAAGCCTGAGCGGCGGTTTGCAAAAAGCCCTGGATCAGCGCAATCGCTTTACTAAAGTGATCCGCTCCAACGCCACAGTATATTTCAAATCCACTTCAACAGGTCAGATGTACGATCAGGCTTGGTTTGAAGGAATCAAGGACTTCATCACTATCGGCCAATTAGGCAGTGTTAGCGAAGGTTACGACCAAGAGCTTGGCTACACTTTGCGTGAACTGCATGAATTCAGTGCTGACATGCGCGATTGTCAAAAAGAAGGCGTTTGCGCCAAGCCCTAAGGTACGATCCCTGATTTATTTCTAACGCTCAAAGTTTCGCTCCCGGAGTATTCTGGGAGCAACCAAAGGAGTCGTTATGAAAGTCAAAGATATCATGCGCCCTCGTGCCGACGTCATCGATGCAAGTCGAACAGTTCAAGAGGCCGCTTTAATGATGCAAAAGAACAACTATGGCTCCTTGCCGGTCAGTCGTGATGACAAGATGGTTGGTATGATCACGGATCGTGATATCACGATTCGCGTGGTGGCTGACGGTCTGGATCCCAAAACAACCCGTGTTGAACAATGTATGAGTCAGGGCATTCACTATTGCTTTGATGATGAGGATCTTGCAGTCGCTGCTCAACAAATGATCCGCAGTAAAATTCGTCGCATTCCCGTCGTTAACAAATCAAAACGCCTGGTTGGAATGCTAAGCCTGGGCGACATCGCCACCCGCGGACAGAATAAAAACATTTCCCATGATCTGCTATCCCATGTGGCGCAGGTGTGACCATGAACAAAGATACATTCACGGGTGACTGGAAAATTCTGAAAGGAAAGATCAAAAGTGCGTGGGGTCGGTTTACAGATGATGAAATCGAAACCATGCAGGGTGATCTGACCAAGTTGGAAGGCCAACTCCAAAGGACCTATGGACTCTCTCAGGAAGAGGCCGCAAAAAAGTATTTGGAGTTTAAGAACTCACTGACTGATACGGATCCGGATCAAAACCTGGGTGAAGAGCAGGTCAATCACACCAGCCTGGAAAGTGACATCCATCCTCCCAAAGAAGACCGTCACTGATCAAACTGCGGGCCGAAACTAAGAAGCGGCCCGGCGGTGGGAATAGACGATGTCTTTTAAAGCCAAGAAGGCCTGTTTATTAAAAGGTTGTCCCAAAGTGACTTCCATATAATGAATGGCTTCCTCTGGCGACATCGAGGGATGTTCTCCGGTAGAGTCGTGCAACAACTCCATGAAATAATTTGCAACCGCCACAATACGTGCAAGCGGATTCATTTTGATGTCACGAATGCGACGAGGGTAACCCATACCCAATGCGTTTTCATGATGCTCAAGAATAATTGCCAGAACATCGGAAGGTATCTCCCGCAACTCCTGAAGCATCTCGACACCTCTCATGGTGTGTGATTCATAGTGAGTTGTTTCCTCGATCGTGCGATCTGCACGGGGCTTTTTTAGAACTGCATCCGGAATCTCTTTCATTCCGATGTCATGTAAAAGCGCACCCAACGCGACCTTTTCCAAAGTCGGCTTGGAGTGAATTTCCATTTTTTCGCATATCAATAAAGACACCGCCGCAGTCGCCATGCCGTGAGAGGCACTGTCTTTTGGAAGTTTGCTTAAAAGATCCAAAAGTTTATCCACTTCTGAAACCTGGGAAACAGTGTCTTTGATAAATCCTGAAAGTTGTTTTACTCGCTCGTAGGATCCCAGAACGATTTTGCGCTCGACCAGATCATTGATCGCAGAATCCGCCAAACCGGTAATCAGGTTTAATTTTAAATTCGTGGGTACTTGCGCTTTGCTGACCGCGGTTTTGGCCAGGGCAAGATTGAACTGAATAACAGTGTCATAGTCAGATCCACGCACATAAAGCTCTGCCTTCTTTTGCGCAGTCATGTGCAAGCTTTGAAAATTACTTTTCTCACCTTTTTTACCGACCAAAAGATACTGACCGGAAGGGAGTCTTGTATAAACGTCTGCAGGAAGTGGAAAGTTCTCAGTAAAGAGCTCTACCCCTACCATAATCATTTTTGGCTGAGGATCTGTCATTCCTCAATTGTACCCTGAGCTTTAGGGAATGAACATGAGTCTACTCTTAGCCCGGACCTAAGCCATGCCAAATCTTAGTCTGAGACGGTGTAAAGCCCGACCTATAGCGATAGGACCTTTTAGAATTGAATGTGAGGCCCACTCTGTCCGATACATCCTCCATGAAAAAAATGATCACCGCACTTGTTGCCCTAAGCACAAGCATGCCGATCACTGCGCAAGCTGACGAGGTCCTTTCCGGTATTACAGTTCAAGGTGAAGCTGCTTTTGAATACAACTTTATGTCTTCGGGAAATAACCCGTACCCGGCATCCTCGGGAGCGTTGGACGAACAATTTCGTTTCAACAGTGCCCAGGTCATTTTGAAAAAGGAAACCGACCAGTTGTCCTTTTATGCGCGCCTGATGTACATGCCCATTGAAGTCACCACTCCCAGTGGCACCAGTAAAAACAGCTTCGGCACTCTTGATCAATTAGAGATTTACTACAAGTTGGATGCTGCCTGGTCTTTGGGGTTTGGGCGCCTGTGCTCAACCCTGGGTTTTGAATCAGCAATGCGTGCTGAGAATATTTTTTATCAAAACACTGTCGCCTATCAAGGCATCGTGCCTGGATACAATGAAGGCGTAAGGGTTAAATACAATCCCGGCGAGTGGCTTGCGGTGACGTTAAGTTCTTACAATCGCAGCGCCTACAATCAATACGGCGATGATATGGCTTCCACGAAAACCAGCGAGCTTTCCGCAACGGGAATTGCCGGAAGATTTTTGTGGTTCGCAGGTTATTATACAGGAAAAGATGCTTCCACACTTATACCGGGCACCAGTGTTGCGAAATCCACCGCCAACATTTGGACAACCTACAAATTTAGTGACGAGTTCACTGGCTCTGTAACTTATGACTCCCGTTCACAGACACCTGATGGCGCCAGCGAAAGCTATACCCAATCCTTGTCAGCGCAGTTTGCATACTCAATGGGCCGACACACATTTGGTCTGCGCTATGAAAATATTCTGGGAGCTGGAGAGTTGGACAACCTGAATGGGACCACGGATGCTTTCTATCCTGGAGCTGACAAGGTTGAGGTTTGGTCGCTTGGCGATAAATACAAGCTTACTGACAACTTAAATGGCTACTTGGAATTTCGTCAGGATCAGGCAGATCAGGAAATCATGAAGAAGTCTGATGGCACGCCCACGGATCGTTCGACGATGATCACTCTGGGCGCTATTGCTTACTTTTAAACTACTGCTTTTCGATCAAAAAAGTTTCTTTCAAAGGTTGTTTTCCTTCGACTGTGATTTCAGAAGTCTCGGAGTTGATAACCTTTGAAACCACGGCCTCGCCGACTTTTTCAGTACGGCAAAGTTTGACTTTGGGACCTTCGCAAATCTCTTCCATCAGGCTTACGCGATCACCGGCTTTGGCTCCGCGCAATTGCACTTCTGCTTTCTGGGAATCGATTTTCGAGGTGATTCTGCCTGGCACGCTGGCTGAGGCTGAAACGGTGATCAAACAAGATAGAATCGATAGAGTCATGAATTTCATAATTTCCTCACAATTTGCGTGGCTTATAATGCCTTGGGAGTTGCAAGTTGCCTGCCGTCTTTAAAACAAATAAAGGGGGCTTTTGCCCCTCTAGTACCTGTTAAAAAATCGACAGATGACGATATTTAACCCTGATTACTGCAGGCTCTCGACTGCTGGCTTTAGGAAGTCATAAAGCTTCAAGGCAATCGTATAAACACCCACCGAGTTACAGAAAATGCTTCCACGGCTGGTTACACCAAACAACTGGTATTTTCCTTCATGAAGAACAAACGCCGGTCCACCGGAATCACCACCACACGTCCCTGCTTTTTCCTCGTTCAAACGCAATTCTGTTTCCGAGAAAGTCGCAATCGGAGCACTGGCCCAACGCAACTGCCCTTCGCCAGAAATCTTAAGATAGACACAACCTTGTTCGTCACAGATTGCTTCTTCGCCAAACTTCAATGGCTCACCAGCTTGAACATGTCGGGATTCAACCAGGTTCACACCGTAACCAGCAACATAAGCCGTAACACCCGGTTGCAAAACAGTCAGGTCACGCAAGAATTCAGCAGGTGTGAATCCTTCTGGAGCTTCACCTTTGAATTTAACAACAGCCATGTCATGCCAGTCGTCTTCTTTTTCTTCGTTCTTTTGCAGATCCCAAAGAGGGTGAACTTTGATGTCACTGACGTTATGAACATAAGCTTCGCGAACATCAGGCTCACGCGCCCCCAGATACTCATCAATGTTCAGACCGAATACCACTTTGATATCTCTTTTTTGTCCTGAAACACAGTGTGCTGCTGTTAGCACGATTTGCGGAGCGATTAGAGTGCCTGTGCAAATCGCATTCGTATCGACGTTATAAACGGATACCATGTGAGGAGCGATAGCATCTGACTCCTGGACCTCAGTCCCGTTGATGATACGGGCGCCAGTGGAGTTGATCGAGTGACCGGGATTGATCGAGCAGGAAACCATTGTTCCCAAAGATAGAACTGCAATTAAAAATCGAGACACGGCCGCCCCTCCTGAATGTTTGCGCCCTATATATGAAGGGATCGAACAAACGGCAATGAAAATCGAAAAAAAGCAGATCCAACCCAGAACGACAGTTGTACCGTCACACAGAGCAGCCTACACTTATAACCATGAAAAACTTTTATCAAGATGGGCCCAGCCTAACGAACACTTTCCAGTCCGATGTTCTTCTTCAAAAGTTCTTGAAAAAAATTCTCCCGGCAGACTGTCAAAAGCAGGTATTCACACACCTTGATCATTTGGGAAATCGCGCCGCGACCGACATGCTGGCATTTGCTGAAGATGCCGAAGCACATCCGCCCGTGCATGTGCCGTTTGATCCTTGGGGACGCAGAATCGACGACATCCGCGTGTCTGCAGGATGGAAGTCCTTGGAAAAAATCGCGGCAGAGGAAGGCATCGTTGCCACAGCATACGAACGCAAATACGGATCTTTCTCGCGTGTTTATCAGATGGCTTTGCTCTATCTGTATTCCCCAAGCTCGGCAATATTTTCATGCCCGCTAGCTATGACCGATGGCGCAGCCCGTGCTCTTGAACTTTATGGTACGCCCGAGCTGAAAGCCCGCGCAATTCCCCATCTGACTTCCCGTGACCCAAAAAACTTTTGGACTGCAGGACAATGGATGACCGAAAGAACTGGTGGTTCTGACGTCAGTGGCACCTCGACAGATGCCCATGCTTTTACCGGTGAAAGCGGATTTGCTGCGACACACTCACTCCATGGAACCAAGTGGTTTACATCAGCGACGACTTCGCAAATGGCCTTAACATTGGCGCGACCGGATGGCGCTGCCGCAGGTTCAAAAGGTTTAAGCCTGTTCTATTTGGAATTGCGCAATGACCAGGAACAATTGAACCATATTCAGATACATCGTCTTAAAGACAAATTGGGAACCAAGGCTTTACCCACTGCAGAGTTAAGTTTGCAAGGTACTCCGGCAAGACTGGTCGGCGGCGAAGGTGACGGTATCAAAAAAATCGCAAGCGTTCTGAATATCACACGTATTTATAATTCGATTTGTGCTTTGGGACATGCCCGTCGCGCTTTGGATTTGGCGCAAAGTTATTCGCGTAAAAGAAAAGCCTTTGGAAAACTTTTGATTGATCATCCTTTGCATCAGGAAACATTACGCTGGCTGGAAGACGATTTCCGCCGCTGCTTTGCTTTTAGTTTTCACATCGCTCACCTTTTAGGGAAAGACGAAGTCGGAGAGATTAACGCCAAAGAGCGCATACTTTTGCGAACGCTGACTCCGGTTCTTAAACTTTACACTGCGAAAAAAGCCATCAATACCTCCAGCGAAGTCGTCGAAATGTTCGGTGGTGCGGGTTATGTCGAGGACACAGGTCTTCCGCGTTTGATTCGCGATGCCCAGGTGTTTTCAATCTGGGAAGGCACGACGAACGTGCTTTCTTTGGATATGTTAAGAGCTTTTGAAAAAGAGCAATCCCTGCCGGTATTGCTGGAGTATCTGAAATCCACAAAAGCATTCAAGAGTTCTGTTCCGGCCTTCATGGCCAAATGGAATGAGTTTGAAACGCTGATCGGTACACTGCAAAAATCAGCAACAGAAGAATGGGAGCGACACGCGCGACAGCTTGCCCTGCTTACCGGGGATTTAATGAGTGAATCCCTGATAACTGAATACGAGCTTTAAGAACATAAATAAAAAGGCCGTTGAGATCATCAACGGCCTTTTTTCTTTTGCATTTACTGGAGTTCTATTGGAACGCCATTGGTTGCATCAGAGGAATTGAATCCCCAGGCATAACATCCCCGGGATTGTTTCCGATTACGATACCACGGATTTTCGAGTGGCGAGTTCTTGGATCAAACTTCGGAATCATATCTGATCCCGGCATTTTATCCGATGGAACCCATTTGCCATCCGCATCTGTAACCCACTGTTTGTAGTACATAGAGATTCTAGTACCCTCAACCAGGAAGTCGATCAGAACGCCCGGACCAGCCAGTGCGATCGCTGCCTGATAAGTGAATGGATTTGTCGCCATACCCTCACCAAACTGACCGTATGCCAGAGAGAACGCTTTTGGATTACCCGTCATATTGCGACTCATGTCCTGAAGGGCACGCCACATTTTAGACATACCGGCAATTGTTAGATTGCGTTGCTTGATTTGGCAGCCTGCGAACTTGCAGATGTCCCAAGGATCTCCGCCACGATCGAAGTACTGATCATGCAATTTAAGCCCCAGTGCCGTAAATTGATTTTCGCTCAAACGTTGTCCTGCCGTCATCAGACGAAGAGTGTTATCCTCACCCATTTTGGCGTTGAACTCGACACCTGTGTAACCCAATGCGGAGTTATCCGGGATACCGATCATCAAACGTTTCAAGCCTGTTTTACGTACCAGCTCTTTTAAGCCCTTACGAAGTCTGTCGTCATTACTTGCTTCATGTCTGAAGGCGAAGCTGTAAGTACCGAACATACCCGTATAGACTTCTTTGTTATCCCAGTTTTCAAGCGTGTATTTTGCGCCTGTGAACATAAAGTCTTCTTCTCTATGTTTGAACCAGAATCTGGAGTCATCAGACTCGTTGTAAATACCGTAGTGAACACGTGCCGTATTTCTTTCAACATGTAAATCCGACGTCGTGAATGACTGAACGCGGCCTTTGCTGAACACGCGGTCCCAGATAATTGGAATCGCAAATGCTTTGCTGACAGTTGTACCCGTAGAAACAGTTCTGAATGTCAGAACTTTTGTCACAGGCGGCATTTCCACCAAGTTCGCTGGTTTGTTCGTAGCAAACTGTTCAGCTGCATACGAGTTACCACGAATCATATCTTCGTAAGCCTTGCGGCCCGTATCCGTACTCAAGTCAAACAGATACGAGAACCCGTCATCCGCTGAATTGAAGTAGTTTTTTCCGATCGACATAATCGACACGCTCGTAAAGATGGACAAGTTATCAAGTTTACCACTTGTCATTTTCACATAGGCCATATTATCGCCGACTTTTTCCACGTAAGTTTCCCAGGAACCGCGCGCCAACTTAGCGGTGCCAATCCCGACCGGACCAAATCCTGCGTTCGCAAGGAAGATCACGCCGCCGTAACTGACGTAAGTGATGCTGTCACCAGCGTCCCACGAGTTCAGGTCTGATGCATTCTTAGGAACTGACCAACGACCACCCATCGCTTTGGCTTTTTCCAAAGTGCTTGCATAGCGAGTTGATGCCGTTGCTTTACCCACGACAGGCAATACGCCTACGTATCCCCAGAAGTAGTCCAGCAATCCAGTGGCATTATCGAACCAGAATCTAACCTGAGCTCCGATACCCACTTCAATGCTGCCGTAAACTGTTTTTTGGAAACCGTCACGGTAGTCGCCTGTTTTCAAAATTTGTTGTGAAGGAACGTCGTATGCAACTCCCACAGCAGCTGGCTGAGGAATTTCATGAGGCGTCAAGTTCACAATGTACGTACCAAAATCGAAAGCCAAATGGAACAGAGGTTCAAGTTTTGCTTTGAATCTGTTTTTCTTTTCTTTCTTTTCCCCAGTAGAGGTGGAAGTGCTTGAGCTGCTTTCAGTTGAAGTGCTCTCGGTACTTGTGGAAGTACTGCTGCTTGAAGACGAAGAGCTGCTACTGCTGCTAGACGTGCTCGTTGTATCCGGATCATCTCCGCGAGTACCCGTTCGTCCTGTGTTCGTCTCAGTCACACCTGTGGAAGATGTAGATGGCGAACCGTTTGTTGACGTTGAAGGATTGCCGTCTGTCGAAGTTGATGGAGTTCCGTTAGTAGCTTCTGTTCCATAGGATGAAGAAGTCCCGTAGGAGGACGACGTTCCATAAGAAGAAGATGTGCCGTAGGAAGAAGATGTCCCATATGACGACGAAGTTCCGTAGTCGCCTTTGGATCCACGCTCACCATGATCGCCCTTGTGTCCGCGTTCGCCACGATCTCCATGATCGCCTTTATGGCCACGCTCACCACGATCCCCATGGTTGCCCTTATCCCCTTTGTCACCTTTATCGCCGTAGCTACCGCGTTCGCCGCGATCGCCTTTATCACCTTTGTCGCCGTGGTTACCACGGTCGCCACGATCACCGTGATTACCTTTGTCGCCTTTGTCACCGTGATTACCGCGATCGCCGTAGTTTCCTTTGTCGCCTTTATCACCGCGATTGCCGCGATCTCCATGATTACCCTTATCGCCTTTATCACCGTGATTGCCGCGATCGCCGTAATTACCCTTATCGCCTTTATCACCGTGATTGCCGCGATCCCCGTAATTACCCTTATCGCCTTTATCACCGTGATTGCCGCGATCCCCGTAATTACCCTTATCGCCTTTATCACCGTGATTGCCGCGATCGCCGAAATTTCCTTTATCGCCTTTATCACCGCGATTGCCGCGATCACCGAAATTACCTTTATCGCCTTTATCACCGTGATTGCCGCGATCGCCGTAGTTACCCTTGTCACCTTTGTCACCAAAGTTGCCACGATCGCCTAAGTTTCCTTTGTCGCCTTTGTCACCGCGATTACCGCGATCACCAAAGTTACCTTTGTCGCCGCCGAAGGTTGAACCTTTAGAACCCTTGTCGCCGTGATCACCACCAAACGTAGAACCCTTCGAACCTTTGTCTCCTTTGGTATCGAAGCCACCGCGTTCAGAACCGTAGTCACCACCAAAGGTAGAACCCTTGGAGCCTTTATCTCCCCCAAAAGTGGAGCCTTTCGATCCTTTGTCTCCTCCATAGGTATTTCCCTTCGAGCCGCCACTCGAAGGGCCTACGAATTCCTTGGGCAAGTCATTCCTGATGAATCCACCCTTTTCGATCTTCTTTTTTTGATTCACACCAATACGGATTTTTCCGTCTGGCGTGATGGCCACTGCATCCTTGGCCGTATCTTCTTGACCGGGATTTTCCTTCTCGTTTCGCAGCTGTTCCTTCACGCTGTCGGCAACTCTTGGTGGAGCTTGTAGCTGCGCCATTTGTGCCCATGTCGGATTTGCCAGTAACGAGATTCCCGCAACGAAAACTAATTTCTTACGTGATCTCATCGTTCCTCCAAATGTTGTTTCTCTCTCTCTCTCCGTAACATCACAGGCCTTCACAAACGTTCCGAACAAGATTCCGTTAAGTTTCCAACAAATTCCTGTTTTGTACGTGATGATCCATGAAATTTCATCGGAAGTTATTTGGAGCCCAATACAATGGCTATGAAAACAATTGTAATTTTCCGAACTTTAATTAATTGCTTCTCTGTAGCGATACAAATTTTACGCAAAAAAAGAGGCCGTGCGCTCATTACGCACGGCCTCTTAGATTTTGCTGTGTAAAGTATTTTTACTTTATGCTGTCCGCATCTTGTTGAAACGATAACGATATTTCAACAGATGATTTTTGATCCACCGTTCTGCCTTATTAAAATCGAACGGATCTACCAGGGCCAGCATCGTTACCATCATCACCCATTCGAACATTGGAATGCTCATCACAATTTCAATTCCGATATGAAGACCTATGCCAGATAACAGTACCCAGTATCTTAAATCCTTGAACCAAACCAGTGTTCCCATCGCGAACTCCACGATCAGAGTAGACCATGTCATCAGTTTAATTATCATTAGATTGTTCAACAAAGGCACTGGGAAACGCACAAACTCATCCAGACGAGTTGCTACATACACCGCTGTACCATCCACCCAGTGATTGCCTTTGATTTTAAACAGAACCGTCGCGATATAAATCACGCAGAACTGAATTTGAATCAAGCGTACCGCCCAGGGTCTTGCCATAGCAGGTGCCGTGACTCCATAGCGAATTCTGGAAATCCAGCGGTCCAACGAATAAGCTTTACCAGCCGCCGAAAACATCATGAAGAATAAAATATTCCGCAAAACGATGTCTCCGCTATTCAGAATAAAATCATTTCGATTCTGAAAGGACAGTAGAGTTAGATACGCCACAATCATCGAAGTTCGCGTAAACAAACCCAAACTCACTCCGATCGCTGCAAGCAAATTAACAATCGCAAGCAAAGCAGGAACGCGGGGATCGTTCGGCATCAGATCAAACAAACTAAAACGCCATGAAGAGCCATACTCCAAGGATGTTTTCAGAGTTACGAGACCATCGACTCCCCAAAACACATCAAGGTAACTCCAAATCATGTACCAGTTAAAAATCAGCAGCATGCCAAACAAGACACGCATCAGGCCCAGATGCTCTACTGGCTGAGGTTCAAAAAAGAAGTCCTGAATCGCTTTAATTATTGTGGCTGATTTCATACTTTTCCTTTTTTGCTGGATAGAAATAGAAAACACTTTCGCGTTCGTACTTACCGCTCATATCACCATGACGAACAAAGAACTTGTTCGGATCCTGCACATAGTTGTAGTAGCGATAAAACTGAAGCTTTTCGACTTCACGCTTGCGTCCCGCCGCTTCGATCTGATTTACATTTCTTGCCACATAGCGGGCGACATCAAACCAGATCTCCTCGTTTTTTTCCGGCATCAGATACTCTTGGGTGAATTTGCGATAACGGTCACCACCGATCACCTTCGAGAAACCATCCATCTGCGTGGGCCGTGGCAGTGACCACTTTTCAACACTCTTGTCTTTGAATAGAATTTCGACTTCGACATAGGAATTTAAGGACATCGGATTGGGAGCAAACATACTCCAGGGCTGCTCCAGCCCCACGACATCAATATAGTATCCAAAGGTTCGCAGAATTCTTCGCCCCAATTCACTGCGATCAGGAAATGACGCTGTCATTATGATCATCAGATTAAAGGCTATGAAGCCGGAAATCGCTACGAGTTTCACCCGTTCCCAGTAACGTGCCATATTTTCTCCCATTGTTTTTTAGCAGACGGAAGTTACTGGAGCGGAAGCTTCGGGGGCAATTTGCAATCCTGAAATATCTGTTACAAATCGGACAGCAGAAACAAAAAAGCCCACTTTTCGAGTGGGCTGCGGACATCGTGTACTTGATTCTTATTTTCTTTGATAGTCATCCTGATAACGAACAATATCGTCTTCGCCAAAATAAGTACCGAGCTGCACTTCCACGAACTCCAGCATCTCGTCAGAGTTGTTGCGCATACGGTGTTTCGCGCCCAGTGGAATATGCACATGGGATCCAGCTTTCACCGGAATCACCTTATCATCCAAAACCACTTCGCCTTTGCCTTGCGTGATGGTCCAATGCTCCTCGCGCTTAGCGTGGCTTTGCAAAGACAATTGCGAGTGAGGATTCACTCGAATCACTTTTGATTTAAAGAACTCGGTATCTTTTAGAATTTCAAAATATCCCCAAGGGCGATATTCGTAGACATGCTCTTTTACCAGCGAGGACTTTTGTTGAGCCAATGATTCAACCACATAACGGACATCCTGAGACTGGCCTTTTTTAACCAGCATCAATGCATCCTTCGTGTCGACGACGATCACATCATCAATACCGATGGCTGAGTAGTTTTTCGCCGGATCGCCGAATACAAAGTTACCATGGCCTTTGACGTTCAACACGTCCTGCCCTTTTTGCAAGGAAGCCACTGCATCCCACGATCCCACATCGTTCCAACCGAACTCTGAAGGAATACACGCCAGCTCATCGCCGCCCAGTTTTTCCATGATTGCATAGTCGATCGAAATGCCCTGAACATTGGAGTAGATTTCTTCCAGGTTGGAAGCATCCGCTTTCAATGCTGAAACTGTCGCCCAAAGTTCCGGCTGCAATTTTTCAAATAAAGAAATCATATGCGAAGCTTTGAACACAAAGATTCCCGCATTCCAGCTGAAGCTTCCCTGAGTCAAAAACTCTTTCGCTTTTTCTAGAGCTGGCTTTTCGTGGAATTTAACCACGGAATAAGCTTTCAATCCGTCGACCTCTTTAAGGCTGACGGCTTTGGTCTGAATATAGCCATAACCCGTTTCAGGATAGGAAGGTGTGATCCCCAAAGTGACCACTTTGTTGGTGCTGGCAACGGAGGCCGCGAAATTCACGACTTTCAAAAATGCCTGTTCTTTGGAAATCAAATGATCCGAAGGAAAAATCCCCACGATTTCATTTCCCAGCCCCTGCAAATCCAAAAGTTTGCAAAGCACTGCGATCGCAGGTGCCGTGTTCTTGCCATAAGGCTCGTAAACCACGCGCACATCGTTCATCTTGTTTGTTTGAAGATTGATCTCGGTCAGATTCTGCAACGCTTTGGAAGTCACAATCCATGGAGTGCCCATTTTCTGGCATCTTTCCAGGGTCATGGTTTGCAGCGGTTTTTCAAAAATCGTGCAGAATTGTTTTGGCATTTGCTGACGGGAAACCGGCCACAAACGCGTGCCACTTCCACCAGATAATACTACAGGAATCATAGGACCTCCGAACATTGGGGAAACATCTTAACACTAGAGCTAAAAACAGGGTATTCCCTACCCCGCTTGGCCCGGGATGTCATAGGTTATTTTACTTCAAAAGTAGAGTTTAAAGCCTCTTTACAGTATGAATGGGACCTATGATTAAAAAGACCAAAAAGATTGCAGCACAGTTAATAAAAATCCTGTTTGCGGCCGGCATTATTTACTGGCTGGTACAATCGGGAAAATTAAATTTCTCAGCTCTAAGCAATCTCCTGAACCCGGGCATCATGGCTCTTTCTGCTGGCATTGTGCTATTGAACTTTTTCCTGGCCAGCGAACGCTGGAGAGTATTGGTTAAATCCCAGGGCATTCCTGCCAAAGCCTGGTCCTCCTTTAAGCTGACTCTTATTGGGCAGTTCTTTAACTTTGCCATGCCCGGCGGTGTGGGCGGCGACGTTATCAAGGCATTCTATTTCACACGCGAGTTTCCCGGCACAAAAGTTGTTGCTGCGACCAGCGTCCTGATCGACCGCGTTCTGGGTCTGTACGCAATGATTTTGCTGGCACTGATCGTGATGATTTACGACTTTGCCCACGTCAGCCACGTTTCCACTCTGATGAATCTGTTTTATTTTATCGTGGCATTGTTTGTGGCTTTTTCGATTGCCCTAAGTCTGGTCTTTTCGACGAAAGTTTATGACCGTCAGATTTTGAAAAAAATCATTCGCAAGCTTCCGCTTTCTGAAAAGTTCATGAAAATTTATGAAAGCCTGCACCTGTACGGAAATCACATCCCCCGCATTATTCAGGTCATCGTTCTAAGTTTGGTCGCACAGACAACAGCGATTCTGTTTTTATATATGGTGGGAATGGTTTCAGGATTTTCGGAAATTCCAGCAAAAACTTATTTCCTGGTCGCTCCCCTGGGCTTTATGGCTACAGCGATTCCGATTTCGCCAGCAGGCGTGGGCGTGGGTCAGGCCGCTTTCTATTTCCTGTTTAACGTTTACACTGGCAAATCCACAGACGTGGGGCCTACGACGATCACAGCATTCCAAGTGAGCTCTTTCGTCGTAAGCTTGCTGGGAGCATTCTTTTATATGCGCTACAAGCGCCCTAAGGATATTGCTGAAGCCGAAGAAATGGCCTGATAGTTAAATCCCGAATTTGCAGCGCGGAACTTTTCCAGAGTTTCGCGTTCCTGCTCCATCTTTTCAGATTTAAATAAGTAGCACTTACCGACACCGGCTGAAAAAGCGGCAACCAGATCCGTGGCGCTGTCGCCGACCATGATCGAATTCTGCATATCGACCTTCAGCTTTTCTTTCACCAGTTGAAACATTCCAGCCCTCGGTTTGCGCAAGCCCGCAAAGATACGACCCTCAGGAACAGATTCATTTTCAATAAATGACGACCAGACACATTCGTCTATCCAGGCCCCTTGCTCAGCTAAAAGCTTTAGCATTCTTTGATGAACGGATTTGTATTCGCCCCAGGAAATTCGCCCCCGGCCAATTCCAGACTGATTCGTGACTAAAGCGACCCAATAACCCGCTGCATGAGCCTTCTTGATCAGCTCCACAACTTCAGGAATCAATTCAACGTGCTCAGGATCTTTATTGTAGGGAACATTTCGAACAACGACATCATCGCGATCCAAAAACAGACACGGCGTGAAATCAGAATCCACACCCGCCCAGTTTTCAATCAGGGAATCAAACTGTGCTGACAAACTTTGCCAAAATGCCAACCACGAAGTCAGATCCGCCGTGTGCCACAGGTAATCCACTGTAGCTGGCATATCTGATTTTGAAGAAACCCAAACGCGCTGTCCCTGCACATGGGAATCTATAGAGCGCAAAACAGAATCCTGACCATCGAAAAAGAAAATTAAATCGTGCGCTCCTGTGCGGTAGTTTCCGCGAACAAAGTCACTTTCTTTGCGAACAGTGAACGGAATCTTTCCCGAAAACAGCTGCGACAAAGGCTGAAGCCATTTTGTAAGATCCTGCGGAGCCTGGTTTTCAATAAATACCAGCACTCCCCCCATTCGAACTGTATCTGCAACTAACTGTGCCCATGATTTCATACCTAAAAACATACGACAAACGCCAGGGACTGTCCTCGCTTTTCACTTGCCGCCACGCATTTTTGTCATAAACTTTATAGAGTTTCAGAATCAGACCTTCACCGCGAGGACCCTATGACGTTGCTTTTAAAACAGCTCTTCAATTTTATTAAACTTCTGAATTCAGACACCGACACCATGCCATTGGCTTTTGGTTTGTCATTGGGACTGCTTTTGGGATTTGCACCTTTTTTCTCAATTCAAACAGCCATCGTGTTGTTTATCGTTTTTGTATTCCGCGTGCAATTGGGGGCGGCTTTCATCTCCGCATTCTTTTTTAAATTCATCGCCTTCTTATTCGACGTGCCCGCTCATCATCTGGGTAAGGTCGTACTTGAATTGGAAAGTTTACGACCCTTGTTCGTCAGCATGTACAATATGCCGTTCGTGCCGATGACTCGTTTTAACAACAGCATCGTCATGGGTTCCATGATTGTCTCCATCTTGCTTTTCCCATTTGCTTACTACGGCTTCAAAGCTTTGATTCTGGCTTATCGTGCTGCTGTAGTGGCGCGCTTTAAAGGCACCAAATTCTGGAAAGCATTAACTGCTACGAAATTTTATGTTTGGTACACCAAGTACGACGAACTTTACGGGAAATAGGACGTAACCATGGCAAACACACAAACACCCGCACAAACTAAAAAGAAAAAAGGCATCATCCGCTGGGGCGCCCTGGTTCCTTTCGTGATCTTCTGTCTTATCGTTGGACTTTATTTCCACTTCTTCTTTGACGGTCACCTTCGTCGCGCTATGGAGTGGGGTGGATACAAAGCACTTGGCGCTGAAGTAAACATTGCCGATCTTAAGACAAGCTTCTTTGACGCCCATATCAGCATCAAAGGTATCGAGTTCACAGACGCTGAAAAACCCACTCACAACTCCCTGAAGATTGGCGAAATTCGCTTTGGTATGTTGTGGGACGCCCTATTGCGCGTGAAATACGTGGTGAATGAAGCCGTGGTCGAACAAATCGAATTCGGCGTCAAAAGAGCCCGCCCTGGAAAAGTGGCGCCGCCGCCTCCAGTCTCCAACGAGCCCGGAGTTTTAGCAGCTGAAAGTGACAAGCTTAAAACTCAGGCCAAAAAAGAGCTGGATGCCCAATATGGCGAAAACGTTCTGGGAGATGTGATAGCCATGCTGGGCGGTACGGATCCGAATGCTCAACTGCAAAAGCTGCAGGAATCGCTTCCATCCAAGGCCATGATTGAGAAATTCGAAAAAGATCTTCAGGCAAAACAAAAAGGCTGGGATGAGCGTCTTAAAACATTGCCTCAGGAAAAAGACATCAAGGCCTTGGGTGATCGTTTAAATAAAGTCCAATACAAGGACTTTAAAAACCCCCAGGAAATCGCTAGTTCCATCCAAACACTTGATGGTATCTACAAAGATGCCGACGGCAAATACAAGCAATTGCAAGCAGTCAGTGATGATCTGGGCAAGGATCTAAAAACCCTGCAATCCCAATACGGCGAAATTGAAAAACAGGTAAAGACCGATATCAAATCTTTGGAGCAACACTTCCGCATTCCGCAGGTGGATGCCAAGGCTTTGACGATGGCGGTATTCAATCGCTATCTGGAACCTTATAAAGCTAAGTTCTTCCGATACAAATCTTTGGCAGAGAAATATCTGCCACCTAAATTTGTGAATAAAAAAGATGGCACAAAAGAGGAAGAAGTTGCGATCCAGCCTCATCCTCGTGAAGAAGGCATCTCTTACGAATTCGGTCGCCCGAATTCCTATCCGATGTTTTGGGTTAAACGCACAGCAGTCAGCTCGCAAGCGGGTTTGACGCCAAACTCGGGCAACGTTAAAGGCGAGATTCTGGATATCACTTCCAATCAGCGCCTGGTGGGCCGTCCCACTATTGCAACTTTGGCTGGCGACTTTCCTGCCATGGAAGTTCTGGGGTTCCTGTTAAAACTATCCATGGATAATCGTCAGGAAGATTCCATCATCGATTACCAATTCAAAGTCGCATCCTATGCGATTGAAGGAAAAGATCTGGTGAAGAGCCCCGACGTGAAAATCGCCTTCAACAAAGCTCACGGCGAAATGGGCATTCAGGGCTCGTTAGTCGGCTTTAAAAACCTGGCAGTGGATTTCGATAACAAGTTCACGAAAATCGACTATGCGGTTTCATCGACAAATAATATTGCCGATGAAATTCTAAAAGCCGTCTTTGCCGGAATTCCTGTGGTGACTTTGACTGCCAAAGGCCAGGGCAATCTTCCTAACGTGCCATTGTCCATTAACTCGAATTTGGGACCGGAACTTTCCAAGGGATTCGAAAAGCAGATTCAGGCAAAAGTTGATGAGGCCCGCAAAAAGATAGAAGCTTATGTAGAGCAGGAGATCGGCAAACAAAAAGCCCAGGTTGAAGCGCAAATCAATCAGTTCAGATCGCAGTTCGACAACGAAGTAAAAAAAGCCCAGGCACAATTGGATACGCAGAAAAAACAGGCTGAATCAAAAATCGAAACAGCCAAAAAAGATGCGGAAAACCAGGGTCGTAAGCAGCTGGAAAAAGAAGGACAAAAGGCCGTCGACGAATTGAAAAAACGTTTCGGCCTTTAGACTTCCACTTTCGTCAGAATTTCTTTTAATAAACTGATATCAACGGGTTTGCTTAAGTACGCATCAAACCCGTTGTTTCGGCAGTCAACCTGACCTTCTGCTGTCGCTTGGGCTGTCACAGCGACAATCAATCCTTTGTATCCGCTTTCTCTTAACAATGCCGTCGCCTGATAACCATCCATCACCGGCATCTTGATATCCATCAGAATAACATCAAACTTTTTCTGAAGAGCGCGCTGCACTCCCGTCTGCCCGTTTTCACTGGTCTCAACCCGGGCGCCTTCGCGTTGCAGATATCTGGCCATCAAAACACGCAAATCGTCAGAATCATCCACCACCAGAATTTCGCGGTTCTTCAAAAGATCACTGTGCTGGGGAATGGAAATTTCCTGGCGTGACTGGCGGTTGATTTCCTCAGGGGACACCAGTTTCAGATCAGAGGCTTTGCCTACCGGGAGTACAAACTCAAAAGCACTTCCCTGCCCCAGGGCTGAATGCAGCAGCATTAAATCCCCGCCCATACCGCGCGCCAACTGCCGGCTTAGAGCTAACCCCAGGCCCGATCCGGGAACGCGTTGAACATCGGGGTTCTCGCCCCGCACGAACGGCTCAAAAAGCTGTCCTTGCGTGCTTGCATCCATTCCCAAGCCTTTGTCGGCAACAGTGATACTGATAAAACCATTTTCATTCTGCTCGACAAATCGGGCCCGCACGGTCACTTCGCCATAGCCCATGTACTTCACTGCGTTTGACAACAGGTTGATCAACACCTGTCTAAAGCGCACCGGATCTGACGAAATCAACGACGGAAAGTCCGTTTCAAATTTTAACGACAACAGGTGTTTTGAACCATCCAGTGTGGAGCGCATCATCGATAGCGAATCTTCCAGCTCCAGACTTGGGCTCATCGAGCACGACTGGAAATACAATCCCTTGCTTTGAATCTTGGATAAATCCAAAAGATCATTGACCAAGGTGACCATGAATTTTCCCTGACGATGAATCGCCTCCACATCAAGGCGATTCTGCGCTTGCAACTCTGGACTGCCCAACAACGTCTCGGCATATCCCAAGATAGAGGAAATCGGCGTGCGAATTTCATGACTCGCGTTCGCCAGCAATACAGATTTACCGCGGTTGGCGGCCTCGTGAACGTCACGCTCGCGGCGCAATTTGTCTTCATTTTTTTTAGTTGTGATATCCCAGGCAATTCCGGTCATGCGAAAGGCTGTCTTTACATCCTTGAAAATTCGACCTTTGATTGCGATGTAGCGAACGGAATTGTTTTTGTCTTTAAACTCCACTTCAGCATCCAGATCGCCCTGACTGACGAAATGATTTTTCAAAATTTCCAGAAGCTGAGCGGGGCCTTCCGGAAACAGCTGAATGTTACCATTGTATTCCAGCTCCCCGGTTTCCACATACCAGTCCCAGGATAACGCTTCGCTGGAGGCCATGGACATTCTAAGATGCTCTTCGCTTTTTTTAAGCTGATAATCCATGGAGATCATCTGTAAAATGGAGCGGTTCAGATTGCGCCCGATAAAGGCCAGCAATACCAGGTAAAATAAAATCAACACGCCCAGCACCTGATGGTTAGGGACTTCCGATACAAATAAAAATCCGGCACTCCAACCCGCCAGCGCAGGGCCCACCAGACAAGCCATCGCTTTTTTGGAGGAGACATAGTAAATCAAAGGCCCCGCTGTCATCGCAGCGATGATCAACGCCGCCACAGCCTGCACTGAAACACTGGGACTGGTGGAAGCCATGGCTCCGCAAAATCCCCAGCCCAAACCAGAAATCAATAACTGCGAGCAAAGCAGATACTCCCAGAATTTCAGCTGCTGTTTGCTGGTCACTGTGTGCTTCACGCGGTTCCATCTCCACAAAGACAGAACACGGATCGTGGCCGTGCCCAACATGACAGACATCCACCCGATTAAAACCTCATGAGGGAATTCATTCCAGGTCACCCACAGAAACGCGATCACATTTCCACTAATGGCAAAAGCACCTTTCAAGTGTTCCTGATAAATAAGATTCAGTTTTCTAACTTGAAACTCGATACTCTCCTCGGAACGAGAAGAGCGTGCGAAGGGATTAAACGAATAAAGCTTTGCCATATGTGCGGTCTATCAATCTACTTTGGAATTATCAATGTGCTTGTCCATTTGTAATGGAGTAACGATGAGGTCAGATTTTCAAATCAATACGATGGAACTGAGTAATTTCACTTTTCCTGAAAGGGAAATTTTATGTCCATCATTCGATCATCTCTATTTTTCTTTCAAAAGTTTCGTAGAGGTTCTTTGCAGGACCTGAACAGGAGTTCGACGCTAATTCGTAAATTATTAATATCATTAGGTATTTTGACTCGCATTTTATGTTTTCTCTTTTTTTGATGTCAAAGCACGTGCTAGCATTTTTATGAGGTAGCAATATGAAAACGATGAATCTTAAAAATCTTCTGATCCTTAGTGTGATGACAGCTGCAACTGCAGCCTGCTCCAAGATGGAGTTCTCGCCCGCACCTTTGGAAATGGCTTCATCCGTACCAGGCACTTCGGTAAGTTTCTCTCAAGTCGTAGGATACGGTAATAAGCAAGTCGACTTCCTTATAGTGTTCGACGACTCAAACTCCATGCTTCCCGATCTTAAAAAGCTCGCAGCAGGCCTTGGAGACTTCGTGGGCTCACTGGAAAGCTCGGGCATCGACTGGCAAATGTGTATGACCACGACTCGCGCTATGAATTCCGTTTGGGGATTTTCAGCAGACTGGGTGGGGTACTCACCGACATCAGGAACTCCTGCATATCTATTAAAAAAGGGAACTCCTAACCTGACTAATATTTTTGAAAACACTGTGAACACCATGGCGATTGGTGGTTCGGGCTCAGCGGATGAACGCGGTCTGAAAGCCACGTACAATCACTTTGCTTTGGCAGGCTCCAACGGCTGCTATCGTTCTGGTGCCGCACTTTCTGTGATTATCGTATCTAATGAAGATGAACGCTCTGTCGGTGGAGATCCATCGAAGGTGAAAGCGAACGATGCGGTTGGAAGCTTGATTCCGCTGGAAGCAGAAGACATGCCGGAAAATGTTGTAGCCATGGCGAAACAAAAGTTCGGTAGCGATGTGCGCTTTACCTTTAACAGCATCATCGTTAAACCCGGCGATAAATCCTGCGAAGCCATGCAGGACGCGGCATCCGCCTCCCCAAGCCACGAAGGTGTTTACTATGAAAAGCTCTCGGTACTTACTGACGGTGGTGTTGGAAGTATTTGTGACTCAAGCTTCGCGAACAATCTGAACACGTTCCGCGACAAGATCGTGAACTCGATGACTCACATGACTCTGCAATGTGTGCCTGCTGCAGGTACGGTACAAATCAAGATCAACGGGGCTAACTTCACGAAATTCACGGTTGCCGGCCAGGTGTTGAAGTTCAACTCGCCGCTGGTTGAAGGAACAAAAATCGATCTGGCTTTCGACTGCCAGTAATCCCGATTCCTTCCTGAATTTAAAATTGAAAACCGTTAAAAATGAAAAAGCCAGGGACAAAGGAATTGTCTCTGGCTTTTCGGCATTCAGTTTTACTTAAGATTTTTACTTTTTGATTTCAAATCCTAAATCCGGCTTAGCGCCGTCGTTCAATTTAATTTGAATCTCCGTCCCTATTTTGCAGTTAACAGGGACTTCATGTACTCGACAGAATCCTTGGTGTGCCAGTCGATAGAGCCCACAAGCTTCTTCACCAGCTTCATATCTTTGTCCAAGACCAATGATTCCGGCAGACGAGAAACATCAAACATCTTCATCAAACTGCGATCCTGATCATAGACGATCTTGATGTTTGCGCCCTTTAATTCAGGGAAAGATTTCAGGAAGACATGGATGTCTTCTTCGTTGCTGTCACCGGAAACCGCGATCAACTGAACATCGCCTTTAAATTCATTGATCAACTTGATCAGCGAAGGCACTTCCTCGACACAAGGTCCACACCAGGAAGCCCAGAAATTAAGTATGACCACTTTCCCCTTCATCGAATGAAGTTCAAAAGTCTGCCCGTCCAGGGATTTGGAAGTAAAATTAGGAGCGCCCTCGGTTTCCATTTTATCAACCGAGGAAATCGTCGCAGGGCTTTGCTCTACGCGACTCATGAAAAATCGATCAAAGGCCCACACAGCCAATCCACCGAGTACCAGAACCAAAACCAGCGCTTTTAGATGTTGTTTCATTGATGTTCCTCCAGTTGGTAAAATACCAAAAAAAAACCCAGGTTGCCCTGGGTTTTTTGAAAATCGGTTTTGATTCTCGAAATTAAGCGCGAGATTTAGCGCGTGCTTTCTTTTGAGTTTTCTTAACAGTTTTCTTTTTAGCAGCTACAGTTTTTGTAGTCGCTTTTTTCGCTTTAGAAGCTGCTTTTTTAGCTGGCTTTTCAGTAGCTTTAGCAGTTTTTTCTTCTTTAGCAGCTGTTTTAGCTTCGAAATCGTAGTCTACGAACTCAAGGAACGCCATCTCAGCAGTGTCACCTGGGCGACGACCGATTTTGATGATGCGAGTGTAACCACCTGGACGAGAAGCAAAACGAGGAGCCAAGTCCTTCATGATGATGCTTACTACGTTTTTATTTGGGTAGCGAGACAACAACAAACGAGTTGTGTTCAAGTCACCTTTTTTACCCAAAGTGATAGCGCGCTCAACGTGACGGCGAGTTTCTTTCGCACGGTCAACAGTTGTAGTGATACGGCCGTGCTCTACTAGAGACTCAACCAAACCGCGCAACAACGCTTTTCTAGGGCCAGATTTACGATCGAAATGCTTTACTCTTCTTCTGTGTGAACTCATATGTTCTCCGGTTAAAACGTGGGGACCGTATCAGGTATCCTCACGAAGAACACTCAAGCGGAATTGCTCGGTGTTGCTTTTTCGGGCTCCAGCCCTCATCAACTCCCCGAGAGGAGTTGATGCCATCACGTGCTTGTGATTACTGTTGTGTTTCTCTTTTTACTGGTGGTTGAGAAGGATCCCAACCTGGAGGCGGCCAACCTTCGATTTTCATACCAAGGCCAAGACCCATCTCGCCCAAGATCTCTTTGATCTCGTTCAAAGACTTGCGTCCAAAGTTTTTAGTTTTAAGCATCTCTGCTTCAGAACGGACAACCAACTCACCGATGTAACGGATGTTAGCGTTTTTCAAGCAGTTCGCAGAACGAACAGAAAGCTCAAGATCGTCAACAGAACGGAACAAGTTCTCGTTCAATGAAGGCGAACCTAGCTCGCGAGATTCTTCAACTGGCTCCATGCTTTCATCGAAAGTAAGGAAGATTTGAAGTTGTTCTTTCATGATTTTAGAAGAAAGAGCAACCGCTTCGTCCGGCTTCAATGAACCATCAGTCCATACTTCCAAAGTCAATGCATCGTAGTCAGTTCTTTGACCAACGCGCGCATTAGAAACATTGTAGTTAACTTTACGGATTGGGCTGTAAAGAGCGTCAACACCGATGAAGCCAACTGGAAGATCAGTTTCTCTGTTTTCAACAGGAACATAACCACGACCGAAGCTAACAACGATTTCCGCGCTGAAAGATGCGTTCGCGCCCAAAGTAGCGATGTGAAGATCTGGGTTCAAAACTTCGATCTTATCAGAAACTTGGATATCCGCTGCAGTAACTTTGCCTGGACCTTTTTTAGAGATCTTCAAAGTCAAAGAGTCAGAAGTGTACTGTTTGAAACGTACTTCTTTAAGGTTCAAGATAATGTCAGTAACATCTTCAAGAACGTCTGGGATCGTAGTGAACTCGTGCAATACGCCTTCGAATTTAACCGCAGTAATTGCAGAACCCATCATAGAGCTAAGAAGAATTCTTCTTAGGGAGTTACCAAGAGTAACGCCGAAACCTCTTTCAAGCGGACGGATAATGAATTTTGCGTAGTCATCACGAAGAGTATCACGATCAACCTCAAATCCCTTTGGTTTGATCATTTCTCTCCAAAACTTATAATAATGCTCTTGCATGGATCCCCCGAGAGGTTAATTAATCTGAGTTGTTTTTGTTAAAAAACGTTAGGAGTAAACTAGTTCACTCTCCATTCAACTCGAAATGGACGTTTTTAACAAGCTGTCTTGCTTCGCGGCACGGTTTTTGAATCAAGCTGCATGAAACTCATACAGCTCATCAAAAATCTAAAGAACTTCAAACCAAACAAGCGACACCCAAAGGAGTCGCCTATTAGTAATTAGATTCTTCTGCGCTTAGGAGGACGGCAACCATTGTGCGGAACAGGAGTGATATCTTTAAGAGTCAAGATTCTCATGCCTGTAGCAGCCAAAGCACGGATCGCTGGTTCACGACCAGCGCCTGGGCCTTTAAGGTATACGTCAACGGCTTTCATGCCAGCTTCCATAGCCTTTTTTGCTGCGTCTTCTGCTGCAACTTGCGCTGCGAATGGAGTACCTTTACGGCTACCTTTGAAACCAAGGTGACCTGCAGATGACCAAGAAACCGTAGCTCCAGATGGATCTGTCATAGTAACGATAATGTTACCGAAGCCAGCCTGGATGTAGCAGTTCCCTTGAGGAACGTTTCTTTTAACTTTTTTCTTAGCAACTGTTTTGTTTTTATTTTCAGTGTTCATCGCTAATTCCCTTTAACTACACGGCTTTTTTCTTGTTAGCTACCGTCTTCTTAGGACCTTTGCGAGTACGTGCATTAGAACGAGTGTTCTGACCACGAACTGGCAAGCCTTTACGATGGCGGATACCGCGATAACAGTTTAGATCCATCAAACGCTTAATAGATTGGCCAACTTCACGACGAAGATCACCCTCTACTTTAAAGTTTTGCTCGATGATTCCACGGATTTTTGCGATGTGCTCGTCTGTCAAACCTTCAGTTCTAAGAGTCGAAGGAATGCCAACTTGCTTGCAAATCATAGCTGAACGAGGACGTCCGATCCCGTAGATATAAGTTAGAGCGATTTCAACGCGTTTATTTCTAGGTAAGTCGACACCAAGGATACGTGCCATGATTAACCCTGCCTTTGCTTATGTTTAGGGTTTTCGCAGATAACGCGAATAACGCCTTTTCTTTTAATAACTTTGCACTTGTTACAGATTGCTTTTACTGATGGTCTTACTTTCATAATTGTCTTCCCATACTTGCTAATTTTTTGGTCGAAAAATGACCAAAAAGTACAGCAAAATTACACACGAGGAGTCGGACGCTATCACCGAGAGCTGTTAATGTCTAGAGATAAAATAATAATAAAAGTGGTTAGCTTATTATTTTTTCGATCTCTTTATAGACCTGCTCGGTGTCCCTATTACCGTCGACTTCGATGTATTTTCCTGATTTTTTATAAAACTCTTTTAGTGGGCTAGTGAATTCCTGGTAGGTTTTAAGGCGAGTTTCAATCACATCGGCCTTATCATCATTGCGCTGAATTACTTCACCGCCGCAGTTATCACATTTACCTGCCGTCTTGGTAGGCTTACTGACGATATGGTAGACTGCCCCGCAACTTTTACATACGCGTCTACCTGTTAAACGATCCATCAAAATTTCCATCGGAACTTCCAAAAAAATGGCTTTTCCAATGGAAAGTGTCATCTTATTCAAAAGGTTATCCAAAGCTTCGGCTTGCGCCACAGTTCTTGGAAAACCATCAAGGATAAAGTTTTTTACGCCTTTTTGAAGTACTTCCTCAACCATACCGATAACAATGCTATCTGGAACGAGTTGACCTTTATCCATGTACTCTTGGGCTTTTTTACCTAGGTCAGTTTGACCTTTGATAGCTGCTCTGAACAGATCCCCAGTGCTAATTTGAGTCATTTGCAATCGTTTGATCAACAACTCAGATTGCGTACCTTTACCGGCCCCCGGGGCTCCAAACAGAATCAAGTTCATTAAAATTGAACCCTTCTGCTGCGGATTTTCGCACCTTTCATGAAGCCTTCATATTTTTGAGTGATCATGTGAGATTGAACCTGCTGAGCAGTATCCAAAGCAACACCAACCAAGATCAAAAGTGAAGTACCACCGAAATAGAACGGAAGGCTCATTTGGCTAGCCAGGATACCCGGCATAACGCAAATCGCAGAAAGATAGATACAACCCAATACGTTTACACGCTCAAGAACTTTTTGGATGTAATCCGCAGTGCTCTTACCAGCGCGAACGCCAGGAATGAAGCCGCCGTACTTTTTCAAGTTATCAGCAACGTCGTTTGGATTGAAAACGATCTCTGTATAGAAGAACGAGAAGAATACGATCAAAGCCACGAACATGATATTGAAGATAGTGCCTGATGGATTCAAAGAATCCTGAAGCGCCTTCAACCATGGAGTGTGTACGAACTGAGCCATTGTTGCCGGGAACATTAGCAAAGAACTCGCGAAGATCGGTGGGATAACCCCAGAGAAATTGATTTTAATTGGAAGATGGCTTGTCGGAGTTTGCATAGATTGCATACCGCCGCCGCCAGCACGTTGCGAATACTGAACAGTAATTCTGCGTTGTGCAACTTCCATATAGATAACCGCAGCGATGATTGCGACCATCAGGATCAATAGAAGCAGGATAACCGCGAATTTCATTTCGCCAGAAACCATAAGCTCCCAAAGACGATGAGCGCCTTGAGGAATTGCTGCTGCGATACCAGTGAAGATGATCAAAGATGTACCGTTACCGATACCTCTTTCAGTGATCTGCTCACCCAACCACATGATAAAGCAAGTACCTGCAGTCAAAGTGAGGATTGTCATCAACTGGAATGGAAGGAATGCCACAGTTGGCGCAACCACTAGGGAACGGCCATCCGGGCTTGTAGAGTTCATCAACCAAGTTGAAATACCGTAACCTTGTACGATAGCCAATGCTACAGTCGCATAACGAGTGTATTGATTGATTTTACGACGTCCTGCTTCGCCCTCTTTTTTCAAAGATTCCAAAACTGGAACCGCTGAAGTCAGAAGTTGGAAAATGATGGAAGCAGAGATGTAAGGCATAATTCCCAGCGCAAAGATACTGAACTGGGAAAGAGCACCACCCGTAAAGGTGTTGAAGAGTCCGAAAATCCCCTGGCTTTGAGCCTGGAAGAAAGAAAGCACCGCAGTTCCATCCACGCCAGGCGTTGGAACATGAACTCCGATTCTGTAGACGGCCAATAAGGCCAACGTGAAGAATATACGTTTACGAAGATCCGAATTCTTTGCGATGCTTTCAATTGCAGACACTACTTAATTACCTCGACTTTGCCGCCAGCAGCTTCAATAGCTTTCTTAGCGCTTTCTGAAAATTTGTGAGCTTTTACAGTCAAAGCTGTTTTAAGCTCGCCCATTCCCAAAATCTTAACCGCGCCTTTATTAACAAGTCCAGCGTTGAAAAGAGTTTCAGGAGTTACTTCTCCAGAAAATTTAGCAAGTTGTCCTACGTTGACAATCTCAAAGTTGTTAGCAAACGCAACGTTGCTAAAACCAAATTTTGGCAAACGACGGTGCATAGGTGTTTGACCACCCTCGAAACCACGACGCACAGTACCGCCGGTACGAGCCAATTGACCCTTGTGACCTTTAGTAGATGTACCACCCATACCAGAACCGATACCACGACCGATTCTTTTTGGAGCGTGTTTAGATCCAGCTTTTGGAGCTAGTTGATTAAGCAAGCTCATGGATTACCCCTTAACTTCAACATTTACTAGATGTTGAACTTTCATGATTTGGCCACGGTTTGCTGGAGTGTCATTCACTTGTGCAGTGGAATTAACTTTCTTCAAACCAAGGCAACGAACTGCATCTTTTTGTTCTTGAGTGCAGCCGATAGTCGATTTTTTCAATTTTACGATAAATGTTTTAGCCATGATCGCCTCCGATTATTTGCTCAACTCTTTAAGTTGATTCAAACCATCGATTGTTGCTCTTACTGCATTGTGCGGGTTACGAGTACCAACACATTTAGTAAGAATGTCTTTAACACCAACTGACTCAAGAACGGCACGTACTGCACCACCCGCGATCACACCAGTACCTGGAGCTGCTGGTTTCATAATAACCTTTGCAGCACCGAATTTACCGATTACTTCGTGAGGGATTGTGCGACCTTCTTTAAGAGTCACAGATTTAGCTGATTTCTTAGCAGCGCGGCTAGCTTTGCCGATAGCCTCTGGAACTTCCACAGACTTACCAGAACCAAAACCAACATCACCAGCTTTGTTACCAACAACTACTAGAGCTGCGAAAGAGAAGCGACGACCACCCTTAACAACTTTTGTTACGCGGTTGATCGCTACTACACGCTCTTCTAATTCAGCTGCTTGAGCTTGAACTTTCTCCACATTCACTCCTTAGAAATTGAGGCCGCCCTCACGAGCGCCATCAGCTAGAGATTTAACACGGCCGTGGTACAAGTAACCGTTACGGTCAAATACTACGTTCGTGATTTTTTTAGCGGTAGCAGCTTTCGCTACTTCCATACCAACAAGCTTAGCCATTTCAACGCCAGACTTGTCTTCTTTACCAAGAGAAGAAACTGACACAAGAGTGTGACCAGTAACGTCGTTGATAACGCTTGCGTACATGTGCTTACCGCTTCTGTATACGCAAAGACGAGGTCTTTCATCAGTTCCGTTAACCGTTTTGCGGATACGGATCTTCTTTTTAAGGCGATTAACTTTACGATCGCTTGTATGTTTACTCATTTTCAATTTCATACATTACCTCTATTTACCAGCAGACTTACCGGCTTTACGACGGATATGCTCACCAGCGTAACGAACACCTTTGCCCAAGTATGGCTCTGGTGGACGGAACGAACGGATTTTAGCAGCTACTTGACCAACAAGTTCTCTGCTAGCGCCAGTGATTGAAAGTGCTGTTTGTTTTTCAACTTTGATTTCGATGCCTTCAGGGATATCGAAAACTACAGGGTGAGAGAAGCCCAAAGAAAGCTCCAACTTTTTACCTGCAACGTTTGCACGATAACCTACACCTTGAAGCTCAAGACCTTTAGTGAAACCTTTAGTAACGCCAGTTACAGCGTTTTGAACCAAAGCTCTGTAAAGACCGTGCAATGCACGAGCTTCTTTAGAGTCGTCTTTACGAGTCAACACTACCTTGTTGCCATCAACTTTAGCTGTAACTTGAGGCTGCATACCAATCTTCAAAGAAGATTTCGCGCCTTTAATCACAACTTCGTTAGCAGGTGTAACATCTACTTTTACTGTGTTATCAAAAATAACGGGTGCTTTACCAATACGAGACATGTTTCACCTACCAAAGTGTTGCAAGCAATTCGCCGCCAAGGTTTGCCTGGGCTGCTTGCTTACCGCTCATGATCCCTTTGCTCGTAGAAAGGATAGTCATACCCATTCCAGAACGAACTTGAGGAATTTTATCGGATTTAACATAAACGCGACGGCCTGGACGGCTTACACGGTCGATAGAGTTGATCGCATGTTGACCAGCTTCATCGTACTTCAAGTAAACACGCATGATGCCTTGTTTAGAGTCTTTAGCAACTTTGAAGCTGCGGATAAGACCTTCGTTTACAAGGATCTGTGCGATACCAGCGCGAACTTTAGAAGCAGGCAAATCCACTTTTTCGTGTTTTGCTGCTCCAGCGTTTCTAATGATTGTAAGGAACTGAGAAATTGTATCCATAGTTTTCCTCTTACCAGCTAGCTTTCGTTACGCCTGGCAATTTACCGTCAAGCGCAAGTTGTCTGAAGGCGATACGAGACAAACCGAATTTTCTGTAGTTACCACGAGGGCGACCAGAAATTTCACAACGTGTGATAACACGGTTGATGTTTGTCTTTTGAGGAAGAGCTTGAAGCTTTTTGCGAGCTTCTGCTCTTTCGTCATCAGAAAGTTTCATGTCAACGGCTTTATTTCTAAGCTCTGTTCTGTACTCAGTGTAGCGCTTAGCAGTTGCTTTTCTTTTGTTATTTTTAATAATTGCTGATTTGCGTGCCATTAGATCATCCTACTTTCTGAAAGGCATACCAAGTGCTTCAAGAAGCGCTCTGCCTTCAGTGTCGTTTTTAGCTGTTGTACAGATAGTGATGTTCATACCACGAGTTTTATCAACTTTATCGAAGTTGATCTCAGGGAACACGATTTGCTCCTTAAGACCCATGTTGTAGTTACCACGGCCGTCGAAACCTTTATTCGGCAAACCACGGAAGTCACGTACGCGAGGTAGTGCCAATGTGTTTAGACGATCAAGGAATGACCACATTCTCTCTTTTCTCAAAGTCACGCGAACACCCAATGGGATGCCAGCACGCAATTTGAAGTTAGAGATAGCTTTTTTAGCTTTAGTGATAACTGCTTTTTGACCAGAGATCGCTGTGATCTCGTCAACAACAGTGTTCAAAATTTTTGGATTTTGAACAGCTTCGCTCAAGCACACGCTAAGAGTGATTTTCTCCAAGCGAGGAACTTGCATTACGTTTTCAACTCCCAATTGTTTTTTCAGAGCAGGAGCGATCTCTTTATTGTATTTAGCTTTTAAGCGATTCATCTCATACCCCTTACAGAACTTCCGGAGCCAAAGAAACGATCTTAACGAACGCTTTCGCTCTCAACTCTCTGGCAACTGGGCCAAAGATACGTGTTCCAATTGGTTCTTTATTGGCGTTGATCAAAACAGCAGAGTTATCATCGAAACGGATATAAGAACCGTCTGCACGACGAAGTTTTTGAACAGTTCTAACTACTACGGCTTTAGCAACGTCACCTTTTTTAACTTTAGCGTTTGGCAAAGCTTCTTTGATAGAAACAACGATAACATCACCGATAGATGCTACACGACGTTTAGAACCACCAAGAACCTTTACGCACATAACTTCTTTAGCGCCAGAGTTGTCAGCTACATTTAGTCTAGTTTGCATTTGAATCATGACAACACCCCTTATGCTTTCGCAGTCTCTACGACTTCAGACAAAGCCCAACGTTTAGTTTTGGAAAGAGGACGTGTTTCACGGATCTTAACGATATCACCAATTTTAGCTTGGTTGTTCTCGTCATGAGCTTTGAACACAGAAGTCTTCTTAACGTACTTACCGTATTTAGCGTGTTTAACCATGCGGTAGATTAGGACAGAGATAGTTTTATCCATCTTGTCGCTGATAACCTCACCAACTACTTCGATTTTACGACCACGAGTATTTGTTTCAGTTGTCATTTAACTACCTCGCCACTTTCTTTACGATTGCTGTATTGATTTTCGCGATTGAACGACGAAGATCACGAATTTCAATTGGATTTGAAAGTTGACCAATTGAATTCTTGATACGAGCTTGGAACAACTCTTCAGAAAGAGCTGCTCTTTTCTTTTTCAATTCAGTTACAGAAAGATCTTTAATCTCTACGAACTTCATAACTACTCCCTAACCAAGAAACGAGTTTTGAAAGGAAGTTTGTGAGCTGCGCGTTCGAAAGCTTCTTTAGCTTGCTCACGAGTCACACCGTTCATTTCGAAAAGAACTTTTCCAGGAAGAACACGGGCTACCCATAGCTCCGGGTTACCTTTACCGCTACCCATACGAGTTTCAGCTGGTTTTTTTGTTACCGGTGTATTTGGGAATACACGGCACCAGATTTTACCACCACGCTTAACTGAACGGGAGATAGCAATACGACCTGCTTCCAACTGACGTGCTGTAAGACGTCCTTCCTCAACTGCTTGAAGACCGAAATCTCCAAAATCAAGGTTAGAACCTCTGTACGCAAAACCAGTTGCGCGGCCTACAAATTGTTTACGCCATTTTACTCTTTTAGGACTTAACACGACCTGCCTCCTCAACTTCGCGAGCAGATAAGATATCGCCTTTATAGATCCATACTTTCAATCCGATGATACCGTATGCAGTTAGAGCTTCAGCAGTACCGTAGTCGATATCTGCGCGCAATGTATGAAGAGGAACACTCTTCTCATTGTACCACTCTGAACGAGCAATCTCTGCACCATCAAGACGACCGGAAACACGGATCTTGATACCTCTCACGCCGCCTTTGATCGCAGCTGCAATAGATTTTTTAAGAGCTCTTCTCCAAGAGATACGTTTCTCAAGTTGTTGAGCAATGCTCTCAGCAACGAGCTGAGCATCGAGGTCTGGCTTGCGCACTTCTTGGATGCTCAAGAAAACTTCGTTGGGTGTAAGTTTTTGAACTTCCGCTTTAAGAGCGTCAATACCAGTACCTTTTTTACCAATAACAACACCTGGGCGAGCAGTAGAGATGATGATTTTAATCTTCTTCGCTGCACGTTCCATTTCGATTTTAGCTACACCAGCGTGCTTAAGTTTACCTTTTAGGTATTTTCTCAAGCGGATGTCTTCATGTAGATTTTCGAAATATTGGTTACCCTTCGCATACCAGCGAGAGTCCCAAGTTCTAATAACACCAACGCGTAAACCAATTGGATGAACCTTTTGTCCCACGATTATTTCTCCTCAAGTACAACGTTGATGTGGCTTGTTTTCTTACGAACACCGAATGCACGGCCTTGAGCGCGTGGACGGAATCTCTTAAGAACCGGACCTTGATCAACCCAGATGGCTTTAACAACCAAGTTATCTACGTCCATAACTTTTTTGTATTCAGCGTTAGCTACAGCAGATTCGATCAATTTCTTAACCATACCTGCAGTTTTTTTGTTCAAGAAAGTAAGAGTTTTAACAGCTTCGTTCACGTCTTTACCGCGAACTAGGTCTGCAACAAGTCTTGCCTTTTGAGCACCTACTCTTGCGTATTTTAGACTAGCTTTAACTTCCATAATCTCTACCTACTACTTCTTAGCAGCAGCTGGAGCTGCGGCTTTCTTCTCAGCGTGGCCTTGGAAAGTTCTTGTCGGAGCAAACTCACCAAGTTTGTGACCGATCATGTTCTCAGTGATGTAAACTGGAACGAACTTTCTACCATTGTGAACTGCGAACGTAAGTCCGATAGTTTCTGGAAGAATTGTTGAACGACGAGACCAAGTTTTGATAACTTTCTTGTCGTTTTTTTCGATTGCGTGGTCGACCTTCTTTTGAAGGTGAAGATCAACAAATGGACCTTTTTTAATTGAGCGTGCCACAGTTTACTCCTACTTACGTCTCTTGATGATTGAAGAGTCAGTTCTCTTGTTATGTCTCGTCTTGTAACCTTTACATGGTTGACCCCATGGAGTTACAGGATGATGACCTTTACCCACACCTTCACCACCACCCAATGGATGGTCTACTGGATTCATGTGCATACCACGAACTGAAGGACGGATACCTCTCCAACGAGAGCGACCAGCTTTACCCAGATTAATGTTTTCGTTATCAGTGTTACCAACTTGACCGATTGAAGCGCGGCATACTGAAAGAACCTGCTTCAACTCACCAGATGGCATACGTACTTGGCAGTACATATCACCTTTACCAGCCAAAGTCGCGCTCGCACCTGCACCTCTGCAAATTTGACCACCTTTACCTGGGCGCAATTCGATATTGTGAATTACTGTACCAACAGGGATAGCGGACAAAGACAAAGAGTTACCTGGTTTGATGTCGGCTTTGTCTGAAGAAAGTACAGTGTCGCCTACATTCAAGCCAACTGGCGCGATGATGTATGCTTTCTGACCGTCTACATAGTTAAGAAGAGCGATACGGCAAGTTCTGTTCGGATCGTATTCGATCGCAGCAACTTTCGCTGGCACTTCTAGTTTCATACGTTTGAAATCAACCAAACGGTATTTACGTTTATGACCGCCACCTTGGTGACGAATAGTAATTTGACCGTGATTGTTACGAGCTGCTTGTTTCTTTAGAGGAGCAAGCAAAGACTTCTCTGGAGTTGTCTTTGTGATTTCTTTGAAATCGAAACCAGTCATTCCTCTACGACCATGAGAGCGCGGGGCGAACGTCTTGATACCCATCTCTATACTCCCTCAAAAAGAGCGATCTTCTCACCTTCAACAAGCTTAACGTAAGCTTTTTTCCAGTAAGGGACCTTAGTTGCACCAAACTTCGTGTTTTTAGAGTGACCGCGGCAAACGCTAGTTCTAACGCTGTCAACTTTAACTTTGAAGTTCTTCTCTACTGCTGCTTTTACTTCTGTTTTAGTAGATTTCATATCTACTTCGAACACGTAAACGCCAGCTGCGTTGTGGTATGTGTTTTTCTCCGTGATTAGTGGAGTTTTAATTACTTGTTTCATCTTACGCTTTCTCCATTGAGCAGCGATCTACGATTTTAGCTACAGATTCTTTAGTAATAACTGCAGCATCGTATTTCAAAAGATCAAACACGTTCAAACCTTCAACTGGGAAGTATTTGAATGTTGGAAGATTTTTTGAAGCTTGATTGAACTTGTCGTTAACATTTGCATCGATCAAAACTGCTTTTTTCAAGCCGAACGCTTTAAGGCGCTTGCTCAACTCAGCTGTTTTACCTTCAGATTGCATGCTGTCTACTACGAACAACTTGCCTTCTTTTTGAAGGTGAGAAAGTGCCATGCTCAAACCTAAGCGACGAACTTTTTTAGGAAGTACGAACGCGTAGCTGCGAGGTTGAGGACCGAAAGCAGTACCACCACCAGGCATCAAGATAGAACGGCTAGAACCTTGACGAGCTCCACCAGTACCTTTTTGTTTGAAAGGCTTCTTACCACCACCGCTCACTAGACCTTTTGTTTTAGTCATGTGAGTACCTTGGCGACGGCTAGCCAATTGCCATTGAACTACTGTGTGCAAAACTTCTTTTTTAACAGGAGTTTCGAAAACATCAGCTGCAAGATCGATAGATCCTACTTTTTCTTTTTTCCAGTTAAGTACATTTACTGTTGCCATATTACACTCTCACCAATTTCACCAAAGTGTTTTTCGCACCTGGAACTGGGCCCTTAACCATAACAACGTTTTCAGCGTGATTGATCTCAACGATTTCAACGTTCTTAACAGTTACTGTTTCGTTACCAAGATGACCTGGGAATTTCTTACCTGGCATTACGCGACCTGGCCATGTTCTGTTACCAGAAGAACCCGGACGACGGTGGAATTTAGAACCGTGTGAACCAGGTCCACCGGCGAAATTCCAACGCTTCATAACACCCGCAAAACCTTTACCTTTAGATTTCGCTGTCATTTTAACAACGTCACCTTTAGACAAAGAATCGATAGATACTTGCGCGCCTACTGTAAGACCTTCTGGAATAGCTTGACGAAGTTCTTTTACGAATTTCGCGCCATTTTCGAAGCCAGCACCTTTTAGGTGGCCTTGTTCAGCTTTGTTTGAATTTTTAGCTTTTTTAGGTTCGCAAGCTACTTGAATAGCTTCGTAACCATCAGCTTCGTTAGTTTTGATTTGAGAAACAAACCAAGGTTCATAACGAAGAACTGTTACTGGAATCGCTTCGCCTTGTTCATTATAGATTGTAGCCATACCTTCTTTGAAGGCGAACAAGCCGTTCAGCTTTAGACCTGTAGACGTTTGTGTGTTTTCTTGTGTTTCGCTCACGTCTTACTCCTAAATTGCTGACAATTTGATTTCGACGTCAACACCAGCAGAAAGATCCAATTTCATCAATTGGTCTACTGTTTGTTGAGTAGGTTCAAGGATATCAAGCATACGCTTGTGAGTTCTTACTTCGAACTGCTCACGAGATTTTTTATCAACGTGTGGAGAACGTAGTACAGTGTAGCGGTTGATGCGAGTAGGCAAGGGAATTGGACCCGCAACTTTTGCGCCTGTGCGACGAGCAGTCTCAACGATTTCTTTCGTCGACTGATCAAGCAATTTATGATCGAATGCCTTCAATCTGATTCTAATCTTCTGACTTTGCATAAGGACACTTCTCTTCTTTTGTATAAAGTAGCGTAATTACTAGCAAACTTGTTAATAACTGAACATCCAATCCCATCGAAAACTTGCCCCGAATTAGCCCTTGCGGCCTAGAAAGTCCACCAAACGCGGGGGGTTTTTTGTAAATATAGATGTCACGAGTGCGCGAGTATGCGCATTTAAAAAATCTTTGTCAAAGGGAAAAAATTAAATAATTAATATCTTCCCATTTTATGTAGAATTTCCGTTTTCACCTTCGCAGGGACCACGGCGTATTCCAAGAATTCCATACTGAAACTTGCTCTGCCCTGGCTTAAGCTGCGCACATCGGTCGCATAGCCAAATAGAGTGGCCAATGGAGCTTCAGCAAAGACAACCTGCCCACCCCCTGGCTTCACGTTCATCGTAAGGATTTTCCCACGACGAGAGTTCAAGTCACCCACGATATTACCCACAAAATCATCAGGGCAAGTCACTTCGAGCTTAAAGATAGGCTCCATAAGCTCCACTTGGGCGTTTTTAACGGCATCTCTGAATGCCAGGGAAGTGGCCGCTTTAAAGGCCATTTCCGAGGAAGATTCAGGGCGAACCTCAACAGATGTTAAAGTCCCCTTAATACCGAGCATGGAATAACTCGCCAACGGACCCACTTCGGCAGCCTCACGGAACCCGTTTTCAACGGCCTTGAACATTGTTGGCGTAAATTCTTTAGACGTAGATACCTTGCTGGCGAATTGGATATGATCTGCCTGAGAGATCGGCTCAATCGTCAGAGATACGGATGCGAAGTTCATCTCGCCGGCAATTTCGCGCTCATAAACATGAGTCGCAGAAGCTGCGGAAGTGATCGTTTCGCGGTAGGAAACCTGGGGCTTACCGACATTCGCCTGCACCTTGTGCTCGCGAAGAAGACGGTCCACCAGGATATCCAGATGAAGCTCCCCCATACCAGAAAGCAGAATCTGACCGGTTTCCGGGTCATTTCTTAGCTTACAGGAAGGATCTTCTTTTTGAAGTTTTTCCAGACCCGCAAGCATCTTCTCCTGATCTGCAGAAGATTTAGCTTCGATCGCCACTGCGATCACCGGCTCTGGGAAAGTAATGGATTCAAGAACAACAGCATGGGACGTTTCGCAAAGAGTATCACCAGTACCAGTGAATTTCAGACCGATTACGGCACCGATATCACCCGCTTTTAAACCGGTCACTTCTTCACGCGAATTCGCATGCATTTTTACCAGCTTTTGAATGCGCTCTTTTTTCTGAGTACGAGGATTCAAAAGTTGATCGCCCACTTTTACTTCACCGGAATACACACGGATGTAGGTCAAAGTTCCCGCGAACGGATCGTTGGCGATTTTAAATGCCAAGGCCGCCACGTGAGCGTCGAAATCAGTTTTACATACGATTTCTTTTTCAGGACGTTCAGGATCGTGCCCCACGATATCCGGAACTTCGATAGGTGATGGAAGGTAATCGATCACACCATCAAGCAAAGGCTGAATACCTTTGTTTTTGAAAGCAGCTCCACAGAATACCGGGAACGCTTTAAGCTCAAGAGTGCCTTTGCGAAGAGCAGCTTTTAGCTCCGCCACAGTCACTTCTTCTCCATTGAGATATTTCTCAAGAAGAACATCGTCGAACTCAACGATCTTTTCAACGACCTCTGTACGGAAACGATTTACATCGTCCTTCATGTCGTTAGGAACATCGGTAACTTCGAAATTGTCACCCATACCGGATGTCGTCCAAACGTAAGCGCGATTTTCCAACAAATCGACAACGCCACGGAAGGTGTCTTCAACACCGATTGGAACTTGAACTGGGATTGGATTGGCCTGCAAGCGCTCTTTGATTGTCCCGTAAGACATCACAAAATCTGCACCCACGCGGTCCATTTTATTAACGAAACAGATTCTTGGTACTTTATACTTGTCAGCTTGTTTCCAAACAGTTTCAGACTGAGGCTCAACGCCATTCACACCGTCGAAAACCGCGATAGCACCATCAAGAACGCGCAAAGAACGCTCAACTTCAATAGTGAAATCAACGTGCCCCGGAGTATCGATAATATTAATGCGGTGATCTTTCCAGAACGCCATAGTGGCAGCAGAGGTAATGGTAATACCACGCTCTTGTTCCTGAACCATCCAGTCCATAGTGGCCTGGCCGTCGTGAACTTCACCAATTTTATGACTTTTTCCAGTGTAGTAAAGAATGCGCTCGGTGGTCGTCGTTTTACCGGCATCAATGTGAGCCATGATGCCGATATTACGAGTATACTTGAGATCAGCTACAACTTTAGGATCTTTAGCTGACATGTAAACAGATTACCAGTTGTAGTGAGAGAAAGCCTTATTAGCTTCAGCCATACGGTGAACTTCATCTTTCTTCTTAATAGAGTTACCTCTATTGTTGTAAGCATCGATGAATTCGCCAGCCAAACGCTTAGCATGGTCTTTTTCGCCACGTTCACGAGAGTATTCTACCAACCAACGCATAGCCAAAGCTAGACGACGAGTTGGACGAACATCGATAGGAACTTGGTATGTAGCACCACCAACACGGCGAGAACGAACTTCGATAGAAGGCTTAACGTTCTCAAGAGCTTTTTTGAAAACTGCAATTGGCTCTTCGCCTTGCACTTTTCCTTCAAGTTCTTTCAATGCTCCGTAGAAAAGCTTCTGTGCAGTAGCTTTTTTACCTTGGTACATCATTTTATTGATGAACTTAGCGATTGTTAGATCCTTGAAAACCGGATCAGGAATGATTTCTCTTTTAAAGGTCTTTTTACGACGTGACATCTCTTAATCCTTATTTCTTAGGTCTCTTAGTACCGTATTTTGAACGACCACGAAGACGACCGTTCACACCTTGAAGATCTAGAACACCGCGAACGATGTGGTAACGAACACCCGGCAAGTCCTTAACACGGCCGCCACGGATCAAGACAACGCTATGCTCTTGAAGATTGTGACCGATACCTGGGATGTAAGAGATAACTTCAAAACCGTTAGACAGACGAACTTTTGCTACTTTACGTAGAGCGGAGTTCGGCTTCTTTGGAGTTGTTGTATAAACACGAGTACAAACACCACGACGCTGAGGGCATGACACCAAAGCAGGTGATTTAGTTTGGTTTTTTTGAACTTTACGCTCACTTTTGATGAGCTGGTTAATTGTAGGCACTTTTATAACCCCTTAAACAATTTATTCGAATTCAAGACGCTGGAACTTACATTGTCGCAAGTGTCCGGGTCAAGACATTGTTGTTATTTTTATTTCCCAAAAACCGGCGTGAGTTCCACTTTTTGAGTTTTTTACATTTTTCTTACAAGATCCGGGGCCTTAGCCCTCAAAACCGCTAGTGAGGCGGCTTTGAGGTCGTGGGGCACCGCGGTTCATTAACCTTGGTGAGGCTGAGAAGAAGCCGTCATCCCTGGCAATGCCACGAATGAAGTATCGTCGTCTTCTGCAACTGAAACTTTCCAACGTTTGTAAGAAGTTAAGCCAGTACCTGCAGGGATCAAACGACCCATGATGATATTCTCTTTCAAACCACGCAAATGGTCTGTGCGAGAATTAATCGCCGCTTCTGTAAGTACTTTTGTTGTTTCTTGGAATGACGCTGCTGAGATCCAGCTATCAGTGCTCAAAGAAACTTTCGTGATACCAAGAAGAAGTGGATTGCATGTAGCAGGTTGTCCACCTTCACGGCTCAAACGAGCATTTTCTTCGTCGAAAGCATATCTCTCTGCTTGCTCACCAGCCAAGAAGCGGCTGTCACCAGCGTCCTTGATCTCTACTTTACGTAGCATTTGGCGAACGATCACTTCGATATGCTTATCATTGATAGCAACACCTTGAAGTCGGTAAACTTCTTGGATTTCATCAACAAGGTATGCAGATAGGGCCTTAGCACCCAGAACCGCCAGAATGTCATGAGGATTTGTTGGACCGTCCATCAACGCCTCACCGGCTCTTACGTACTCACCTTCTCTTACAGCAACGTGCTTACCTTTAGGGATGAGATATTCTTTTTGCTCACCCACTTCAGGAGTTACGATCACACGTTGTTTACCTTTAACGTCTTTACCGAATGTCACATAACCATCAATTTCAGAGATGATTGCTGCTTCTTTCGGTTTACGAGCTTCAAACAATTCAGCAACGCGCGGAAGACCGCCCGTGATATCCTTCGTTTTCGAAGTCTCACGATGCATTTTCGCGATAACGTCACCGGCATGGATCTCTTGACCGTCAGCTACTAGAAGCTGAGCACCCACTGGGATCAAATATCTCGCAGGGATGTCACGACCAGGAAGATTCAATGTCTTACCATTGCCATCAACCAGGAACACAGTTGGTTTGATGTCAGAAGATTTGGATTCCATGATAACTTTAGTCGCGAAACCAGTTACCGCATCCACTTGCTCCTGCATCGTAGAACCTTCTTCGATATCCTGGTATTGGATCTTCGCAGAAACCTCTGCGATGATTGGATTCGAATATGGATCCCATTCTACAACTGTTTGCCCTTTGGCAACTTTGTCATTTTCTTTAAAGTTCAATACAGCACCGTAAACAAGCTTGAAGTTTTCGCGCTCGCGGCCTGCTTCGTCGATAACTAGTGCAGATCCATTACGATTCATAACCGTCAATTTACCATTGCGGTTTGTAACTGCATGAACGTTAACCAATTTGATTGTACCGTCATAACGAGTCGTATGAACGGATTGTTCAACTGAACGAGAAGCCGCACCACCCAAGTGGAACGTACGCATCGTCAACTGAGTACCCGGCTCACCGATCGATTGTGCGGCGATGATACCAACTGTTTCACCAAGGTTCACAGTTGCACCACGAGACAAGTCGCGGCCGTAACATTTCACACACACACCACGTTTAGATTGGCACACTAGGGCTGAACGGATGTCGACTTTATCGATACCCAAGCCTTCGATAGTTTTAACGTCGTTCTCTGTGATCTCCTGGTTCGCTCTAACAACAACGTTGTTAGTTTGAGGATCAACAACATCTCTCAATGTTGTACGACCAAGGATACGATCACCGATGTTTTGGATGATCTCACCAGCTTCGTAAACTGGAGTGATTTCCAAACCGTCGTCAATTCCGCAATCCATTTCAGACACAACCACGTCTTGAGCAACGTCAACCAAACGACGAGTCAAGTAACCGGAGTTCGCAGTTTTCAATGCTGTATCGGCCAAACCTTTACGAGCACCATGCGTAGAAATGAAGTACTGAATAACTGTCAAACCTTCACGGAAGTTCGCAGTGATCGGTGTTTCGATGATCTCACCAGAAGGTTTCGCCATCAAACCACGCATACCACCCAACTGACGGATCTGAGTCGCGGAACCACGGGCTCCGGATTCAGCCATGATGTAGATTGGATTGAATGAAGGTCCAACTACCTCTTTGCCATCAACGATGAACGTTTGTTTTTCAATCGCGTTCATACCTTCTTTGGCAATTTTGTCAGCAGTTTGTGCCCAGATATCCACTACCTTATTGTAGCGCTCACCATCTGTGATCAAACCTTCATCGTACTGAGTTTGGATTTCAGTAACTTGTTTTTCCGCATCCGCGATCATTGGAGCCTTGGCAGCCGGGATAACCATGTCATCGATACCGATAGACATACCTGCAGCTGTTGAATATTTGAAACCAAGTTCCATGATTTTATCAGCCAGGATACAAGTCGCTTTTGCACCAGCAAGACGGAAAGTCTTGTCGATCAAAGCTGCGATTTGTTTCTTGGTCATGATTACGTTCACGTCGTTGAAAGGAACTTCTTTAGGAACGCTATCAGAAAGAATCGCGCGACCTACAGTTGTTTCCTGCAACTTACCGTTGATACGAACTTTACAAGTAGCCTGCAAGTCTACCAAGCCTGTTTCGTAAGCGTATTGAGCTTCCTGAACAGTCGAGAAGATTTTGCCAGTTCCTTTTGCTCCAAGACGGTTACGAGTCAACCAGTACAAGCCCAACACGATATCTTGTGATGGATTGATAACCGGCTTACCAGACGCTGGAGAAAGAACGTTGTTCGTAGACATCATCAAAACACGAGCTTCAACTTGAGATTCCACAGAAAGTGGAACGTGAACCGCCATTTGGTCACCGTCGAAGTCGGCATTGAAGGCACCGCACACTAGTGGATGCAATTGGATCGCTTTACCTTCGTGAAGAACAGGTTCGAAGGCCTGGATACCAAGTCTGTGAAGAGTTGGCGCACGGTTTAGAAGAACTGGATGTTCTTTAACCACGTCAGCCAGGATATCCCATACTTCAACGGATTCTTGCTCAACCATTTTTTTGGATTGCTTGATCGTCGCAGTCAGGCCTTTTTCTTCAAGTTTGTTGTAAACGAATGGTTTGAATAGCTCCAAAGCCATTTTCTTAGGAAGACCGCATTGGTGCAATTTCAACGTCGGACCTACAACGATAACGGAACGACCAGAGTAGTCCACACGTTTACCAAGTAGATTTTGACGGAAACGACCCTGCTTACCTTTCAACATATCAGAAAGGGAGCGAAGAGGACGTTTGTTTGGACCAGTGAAAGTCTTACCGCGACGACCATTATCCAACAATGCGTCTACTGCTTCTTGCAACATACGTTTTTCATTGCGGATGATGATGTCTGGAGCGTTAAGCTCCTGAAGGCGTTTCAAACGGTTATTACGGTTGATAACACGACGGTAAAGATCATTTAGATCTGAAGTCGCGAAACGACCACCATCAAGTGGTACCAACGGACGCAAATCCGGTGGCAATACAGGAAGAGCCTCAAGCATCATCCATTCAGGTTTGTTGATAGAGCCTTTGAAAGCCTCAACAACTTTAAGACGCTTAGTGATTTTCTTCATGCCCGCTTCAGATTTGATGTCTTTAGCTTCCATACGAAGTTTACGAGACAAATATTCTGGATCGATTTTTCTCAAAAGGTCACGAACAGCTTCGCCGCCCATGCCGTATTTGAATGAAGGACCGAATTCGTTCAATGCAGCTTGCAATGCTTCTTCAGTCAATACCTGGCCTTCTTCCAATGTAGTTTCCATTGGATCGATAACCACGTGTGCTTCACAATACAAAACTTTCTCAACATCTTTCAAAGAAAGGTTAAGCAAGTTACCGATACGAGAAGGCAGTGAGCGCAAGAACCAGATGTGTGCAACTGGAGTCGCAAGCTCAATGTGACCTAGACGTTCACGGCGAACTTTAGTTTGTGTTACTTCAACGCCGCACTTTTCACAGACGACGCCACGGTACTTCATACGTTTATACTTACCGCACAAGCACTCGTAATCCTTGATAGGACCGAAGATTTTCGCACAGAACAAGCCGTCACGCTCAGGCTTGAATGTACGATAGTTGATAGTTTCTGGCTTCTTAACTTCACCAAATGACCAGTCACGAATCATTTCAGGTGACGCCAACGATACTCGTACGGCGTCAAACGAAAGTGGATCTTTTGGTTTATCGAAAAAATTCAACAAGTCTCTCAAAGAACACCCCTGTTGTTAAATATTAATTAGTGCTGCTCTGGCTCAGTAGGAGCCACAACAGTTGCTTCAATAACATCGCCACCGTCATCAAGATCTTCATCTTGGTCACGAAGGATGTCGGACTCCATCAACTCAACATTCAATGCAAGAGACTGAAGCTCTTTCACTAGAACGTTGAACGATTCAGGAAGACCCGGCTCAAGGATGTTTTCACCCTTAACGATACTTTCGTACATACGAGTTCTACCAGCTACGTCATCTGACTTAACAGTTAGGAACTCTTGTAGAGAGTAAGCGGCACCGTATGCTTCGATCGCCCAAACCTCCATCTCCCCGAGACGCTGACCACCGAATTGAGCTTTACCGCCCAATGGCTGTTGCGAAACTAGAGAGTAAGGCCCGATAGAACGAGCATGGATCTTCTCTTCAACCAGATGGTGAAGTTTAAGCATGTACATGATACCCACAGTAACCGGATTCGTGAACGGCTCACCAGTACGGCCATCGAATAGGATGGATTTACCGGAAAGTGGAACTTCTGCTTTCGCAAGCAAGTTCTTAACGTCTGTTTCACGAGCACCGTCGAATACCGGTGTTCCAACGTGGATACCGTTCTTCATACGAGTTACCATTGATTTCAATGAACCTTCATCTGCGCCATCAAGTTTCGCGCTGATATCAGAGTCATTGAAGATATCTTTCATCTCTTTACGAGCATTTTCAGCATTCCACTTATCAAGGTGGGCACCGATTTGTTTACCCAAGTTGTGCGCTGCCCAACCCAAGTGAACCTCAAGGACCTGACCGATGTTCATACGCGAAGGTACGCCCAGTGGGTTCAGAACCATGTCAACCGGAGAACCGTCTGCTAGGTATGGCATGTCTTCAACAGGCAATACTTTAGAAACGACACCTTTATTTCCGTGGCGGCCGGCAAATTTATCGCCGACTTGCATTTTACGTTTAATCGCAACGTAAACTTTAACCATTTTGATAACGCCTGGAGGAAGCTCGTCACCTTTACGAAGGCGGTCGATCTTCTCGTTGAATACCAATTTAACTGCGTCAAGTTGGTTACGGGCGTTGTCGATGATTTTGTTAACCTGGAACTCAAGGTCTTGTTCAAGAGGGATATAGTTCAACAATTCGAATGGAATTGTTTCGATATCCGCGATCGTGATCGATTGACCTTTGTTCAAAAGTTTTTGAGATCCATCTTCATTCAACAATACGCCAGTAGTGATTTTGCCTACCAGGATATCGCGAAGTTTCGTGATGGAGTTATTTTTGATAACGTTTTGCTCAACAGCCAAGTCTTTTTCAAGCTTGCGTTTTTTCTCTTCGATGATTGAAGACAAACGCTCATCGCGGTCTGCGCCTTCACGAGAGTAAACTTGAGCGTCGATAACTGTACCGTAAACGCCAGATGGTGCGCGAAGTGATGTATCACGTACGTCACCAGCTTTTTCACCGAATATCGCTCTCAAAAGTTTTTCTTCAGGAGAAAGTTGAGTTTCACCTTTAGGAGTCACTTTACCAACCAGGATGAAGCCAGGGCGAACTTCCGCACCGATGCGGATGATACCAGAGCTATCAAGGTCTTTAAGTGCTTCTTCACCTACGTTTGCGATATCGCGAGTGATCTCTTCTTTACCCAGTTTCGTGTCACGCGCTACGCACTCGAACTCTTCGATGTGGATAGATGTGTAAACGTCGTCTTTCAACAAACGCTCAGAAATAAGGATGGAGTCCTCGAAGTTGTAACCCTGCCAAGGAGTGAACGCTACCAGGATGTTTTGACCCAGAGCCAACTCACCAAGCTCAGTTGAAGGACCGTCAGCAACGATGTCGCCTTTGGAAACCTTGTCACCAACAGTTACGATTGGTTTTTGATTGAAGCATGTGTTTTGGTTCGTACGTTGGTACTTAGTCAAATTGTAGATATCTACGTTCGCACCAAGCTCGCCACCTTTTGCAAAACGGCGGATAACGATACGAGATGCATCTACTTCTTCAACGATACCGTCGTTTTGAACAACGACAGATGTACCAGAGTCACGAGCAACCAAACGCTCTACGCCTGTACCAACTAGTGGTGCGCGAGAACGCAACAATGGAACCGCTTGACGTTGCATGTTCGAACCCATCAGGGCACGGTTGGCATCGTCATGCTCCAGGAACGGAATCAAAGACGCCGCGATAGATACCAGCTGAGATGGAGAAACGTCCATCAATGCAACTTTATCTTTATCAACGATCTCATACTCACCGTCACGACGAGTGATTGTCGTAGCAGTTTGGATGGCTTTGTTACCAGCTTCATCACGAGCTGCTGGAGCGATGTAATGACCCGCTTCTTCCAATGCAGACAAGTAATTGATGTCTTTAGAAACTGCGCCTTGATCAACTTTACGGTACGGAGTCTCGATGAAACCGTAGTTGTTGATACGAGCGTAAGTCGCCAAGGAAGCGATCAAACCAATGTTTGGTCCCTCTGGAGTTTCGATCGGACAGATACGACCGTAGTGCGTAGGATGTACGTCACGTACTTCGAAACCTGCACGGTCACGAGTCAAACCGCCGGGTCCTAGAGCAGACAAACGACGTTTGTGCGTGATCTCAGACAACGGATTCGTTTGATCCATGAACTGTGACAATTGAGAAGAACCGAAGAATTCCTTAACAACCGCGTTCACTGGTTTCGCGTTTACCAGATCGTGAGGCATCATTGTTTCTACGTCTTGTAGAGACATACGTTCACGGATCGCGCGTTCCATACGAACTAGACCGATACGGTATTGGTTCTCAAGCAACTCACCAACTGAACGAACACGACGGTTACCCAAGTGATCGATATCGTCGATAACACCGCGACCATTTTTAAGATCGATCAGAGTTTTGATAGTGCTCAAGATATCTTTGTGAGTAAGTGTTCTGTGAGACGGTGGGCACTCTTCCATAGAGATACCGAATCTGTGATTGATCTTGATACGACCAACTTCAGAAAGATCATAAGTCTCAGGATCGAAGAACAAACGACCGAAGAACGTCGTAGCAGCTTCCAAAGTTGGAGGCTCACCTGGACGAAGGCGTTTGTAGATCTCAACTAGTGATTCGTCTTTGTTAGAAACTTTATCAACCAACAATGTGTTGCGAAGGTAAGGTCCAACAGTCAAACCGTCGAAGAAGATCATGAAGAAACGATCGATACCAGCTTCGATAGAACGCTTGATGATTGCAGAGTTCAACTCAGCATTTGCATCAGCGATGATCTCACCAGTGGATTCGTCGATAAGTGGTTTCGCCAAAACTTTACCGTCAAGGTCATTTGGTTCAACTTCAAGCTCAGTGATGTTAAGATCTTTGATCTTCTTAACGATCGCACGAGTGATACGACGACCGGCTTTAACCAGTGCTTCGCCACCTTTTGGATCAACGATGTCTGTAAGAGCTCTTTGACCTGACATTCTTTCGATATCAAGCTTACGGAACAACTTGCCGCCTTTAACGTAAACTTCGTCAAGGTCGTAGAAGTATTCAAGAAGTTGTTCAGCGTTGTAACCCAATGCTTTCAAAAGAATTGTAACTGGGAATTTACGACGACGATCGATACGAACGTGGATCAAATCTTTTTGGTCAAATTCAGCATCCAACCAAGAACCACGGTAAGGGATCACGCGTGCAGAGTAGATCAATTTACCAGAAGCATTGTTTTTACCACCGTCGTGATCGAAGAACACGCCCGGAGAACGGTGCAACTGAGATACAACAACGCGCTCAGTACCGTTGATGATGAAAGAACCGTTAGCAGTCATCAATGGGATTTCGCCCAAGTAAACTTCTTGTTCTTTAACGTCACGGATTGAACGTGCTTCAGTTTCTTCATCAACATCAAACACGATAAGACGAAGAGTAACCTTGATCGGAGCAGCGAAAGTCATTCCGCGCTGACGACACTCATCTACGTCGTATTTTGCCGGCTCAAGAGTGTAAGATACGAACTCTAGGCTTGCAGTGTTGTTGAAATCTGTGATTGGGAAAACAGATTTGAAAACGCCATTAAGACCAGCTTCGCCGCGGCGATCTGGATCCATATCTTTTTGAATGAAAGCTTCGTAAGAAGACTTCTGCAATTCAATCAAATTTGGAATATCAATGACTTGCTTATTTTTCGCGAAAGACTTTCTAACTCGAATGTTAGAAGCCGTAACTGGAGTTTTTTCCAATGTACTCTCCGTGATAAGAAAATCGAAACTTCACTTCGGGCGGAAGAATCAAGAACCACATTAAATAAAATCTAAACGCAAGGAACTAAACTACGTCCGGGTTTTCAAAAAAGCAAGGGATTATCGATACTTTCGGTTCTTTACCTTCTTACAAAACCTCTTGAGATTTTGGCTTCGGAAGGCCGCATTTTGGGGAGGGGGAGGGCTTGCATATTTTGGGCACGGGCTTCCGGCCCTCACCGCCCCTTGGTACCGCATCGTGCGGGGGCGGAGGCCTCAAAATATGCAAGCCCTCCCCCTCCCCAAAACGCTGTTTCGAGGTCATAAAAGAAGTTTTGTAAGAAAATAAATAATCGAAACCACCACAAAACCAAATTTCTCGGTTACGCGAAGTAGTTTTTCCTTCGATTTTTATTTTATTGAACGTGATTCTCCGATTTGGAGATCTTAGAAACGCGGGGCTTGTTGTTTTTAGGCATCATGATTTAATGCGTCAGTTGTGATTTTCGGGAAGCTGGGGGCTGCCTCTGGTAATTTCCGACCTCCCGGCCCGCAGGATGCGGTACCCAAGCCGGGTGAGCGCCGGATGCGCGTGTCGGAAATTACCAGAGGTAGACCACAGATTTCCGAAAAGCATGACGGTCGACTTCACAACAAGGTCCTAAAAAGCAAAAAGCCCCGTGTTTCCACGAGGCTTTCGGCATTTTCAAAACCAAATTGGTTCGAAAGACTACTTAACAGTAACTTTCGCGCCTGCAGCTTCAAGAGCTTTTTTGATTTTTTCAGCGTCTTCTTTAGAAGCGCCTTCTTTAACAGCTTTGTTACCAGCTTCAACAAGAGCTTTAGCTTCAGCAAGACCCAAACCAGTCAAACCACGTACTTCTTTGATTACGTTGATTTTGTTCGCGCCTGCATCAACCAAGATAACGTCGAAAGCAGTTTTTTCTTCAACAGCAGCAGCAGGGCCAGCGCCAGCAGCAGCTACAGGAGCAGCAGCAGAAACGCCCCATTTTTCTTCAAGCATTTTTACAAGTTCAGCGATTTCTAGAACTGTTTTCGCAGACAATGCGTCAACAAGTTGATCGTTAGTTAGAGACATTTTAATCCTCCAGGGATTTAAAAAAATTATTTAAAAATTCAAGTTAACTAGCTTCCATCCACTCCGAACAACCGGAGTTCAAGCAATTACGCTTGTGGAGCTTCTTCAGTACCAGCAGTAGCGCCGCCACCAAGTTTCTCGGCGTAAGCATTCAAGCATCTTGCAAGTGCAGAGCCAGAAGCCAATAGCGTACCAAGGAACATAGCGCGGAGTTGGTCTTTCCCTGGAAGTGTCGCCAAGAATTTAATCTTAGCATCATCCAAAGCTTCGCCATCCATTACACCAGACTTGATTTGAAGAACTTCTACGTCCTTAGCGAAATCAGCCAATGTTTTAGCAGTTGCGTTCACTTCACCGTATGAGAATACGATGGCGTTAGTACCCTTCATTGAATTAGTAAATGCTTTTTCAATAGCTGGGTGATCTTTGAACGCTCTTTTTGCTAGAGTATTACGGACAACTTTCATCTCTGAATCAGCAGCATTCAATTTTTTACGCAAGTTAGTAACTTGCTCAACCTTGATGCCTTTGAAGTCGACGATGAAAGCTCCTTTAGCGTTACCGAACTTTTCAGTGATAAGCTTAATCTCTTGCTCTTTATCTGCGCGAGTGATCATAAGTGAGCCTCCTTTCATTAGACTTTTCCCTTCTTGCGAAGGGGTGTGTGCGAATCAGGTCGGTTTGGAGGTCATATAACCTTTTTGCCTTATCTCGGTAGGCCCCACACATTCGCGGGATTACATTCACAAGCGAAAACCTACTGTCTCTGATCGCAATAAATTTAAAAACAAAGAACCAGTTCAAAAAAGAAAAGCCCCGGCCAGAAGCCAGAGCTTAATTTAAAAACTAGTTAACACCAGTTGCAGCTGCTGCCGCATTTGGTTCGATCTTAACGCCTGGACCCATAGTGGATGCAACGTTGATAGATCTTAGGTAGATACCTTTGGAAGAAGCCGGTTTCGCTTTAACGATCGCGCCCAAAAGGGTCATGAAGTTATCACGAAGTTTAGCATCGCCCATAGATTTCTTACCGATACCAGCATGTACGATACCTGCTTTATCAACGCGGAAATCCAACTTACCTTTTTTCTCGGCAGTTACGGCTTCGCCAACGTTCATAGTTACAGTACCGATTTTTGGATTCGGCATCAAACCACGAGGCCCTAGAATTTTAGCAACTTTAGAAACAGTCGCCATCATATCTGGAGTCGCGATACATTTATCGAAATCCAACCAGCCACCTTGGATTTTAGCCACAAGGTCGTCAGCGCCAACAAAGTCTGCGCCAGCGTTTTTCGCTTCAGCCTCTTTAGGACCTTTTGCGAAAACAACTACTTTTACTTCTTTACCCAAACCGTGAGGCAATGCGATTGCGCCACGAACTTGTTGATCAGATTGCTTAGGGTCGATACCCAAACGCAATGCTACGTCGATAGATTCATCAAATTTCGCTGGAGCTGTCTCAACAACGAGTTTGAATGCTTCTTCAACAGAGTATTTTTTTGCAGAATCTACTTTCTTAGAAGCAGCTGCGAACTTTTTACCTGCCATTGTTCACTCCTACGCGATGTCGATGCCCATGCTCTTAGCTGTACCAGCAACTTGTGACATTGCGGATTCAACTTTCAAGCAGTTCAAGTCAGGCAATTTCGTTGTAGCGATTTGCTTGATTTGATCGTTATTAATTTTACCAACTTTATCTTTTTGAGGCATTTTGGAACCAGATTCCAATTTCAACGCCTTTTTAATCAAAGAAGACACCGGTGGTGTTTTTGTGATGAAAGTAAACGATCTGTCTTGGTAAACAGTGATGATGATAGGGATGATGCTATCACCCAACGCTTGTGTACGAGCGTTGAACTGCTTACAGAATTCCATGATGTTTACCCCGTGCTGTCCAAGTGCCGGTCCAACGGGAGGAGCTGGATTAGCTTTCCCTGCCGGTATTTGCAGCTTGATCATTCCTGTAACTTTTTTTGCCATGACCCACTCCTGCAAGAGGTTGTGTTAATTACTTCGGCAAGCCGAAGTGCTTTCTAATATCCGAAGCTCACCCTATGTGAGCGTCAGTTTTAAGCTTTATCTACTTGAATATAGTCCAACTCAACTGGAGTCGGTCTACCGAAGATGCTCACAAGAACTTTAAGCTTCGCTTTGTCCTCGTTCACTTCTTCTACTGTTCCCTGGAAGTTAGCGAATGGACCGTCAACAACAGTCACATTTTCACCAACAGAGAACTTCACCTTCATTTTCGGTTTTTCTGCAACGCCAGCCATTTGCTGAGTTACGCGGAAAACCTCTGCTTCAGGTACTTCTGGGGGACGAGTTTTAGTGCCTCCCACAAAGCCTGTTACTTTTGACGCATTTCTTACCAAATGCCAAGTCTCATCGTTCAAAAACATTTGAACGAAGATATAGCCCGGGAAAAATTTACGCGATCTCGTTTGTTTTTGGCCTTTTACAAGCTCAACTACGTTTTCAGCGGGAATAAGGATATCTCCGAAGAACTCTTCCATTTTGGAAGTTTTGATCTTTTCTTCGATAGCCTTTTTAGCCGTGTTTTCACAACTTGTCTGAACGTTGACGATGTACCACTTTTTGTCCATGGCCGATCCTTACTTCATTAGATAGTTGATAAAGAAGCCAGAAATCAGGTCAAAAGAGCTGATAATCACGCTTGAGATAAGAACCATTACGATACAAACGATAGTCATTGCCGTTGTATCTTTGCGTGAAGGCCATACGACCTTACGAATTTCAGATACCACTTCCTCGCCCCATGCGAAAACGCGTGGGTTGAATTGAAGAACCGCAAACAAAACGATCCCTGCACCAACCGGAAGACCGTGTTTGAACAAGTCGTTGTCAGCCAATTTTGCAACAACACCAAATGCACCCGAGAATGCTTTGATTAGCATGTGCACAGTCAATCCAACCAATGCGCCTGCAACTGCAAAACTAAAAGTAATAATCTTTGAATTAGCTTTTTCCACGATACCTCATTCCTGTTGAAATATTTCTGTAGAAATTGGCAGGGGCGGAGGGATTCGAACCCACGACCTAACGATTTGGAGTCGTTCGCTCTACCACTGGAGCTACACCCCTGCACGATCTTATTGATGATAATTTACCGCTCCCGGCGTTGCTTCGTCGTCGGCCTACTGAACAGTAGGGCCTCCTTCTTGCGCCTTGTGATCGATAAATTCTCATCAATAATCTCCCCTTCGATACATTCAGAGGGAGAATCTGACCAGAACTACAACCAAAAATAAAAAATACTTTTGGAATGCCAAGAAACACCGAGGGGGACCCTTTTGTCAAGGAGTCCCCCGGGTGATTTTATTTCAGCCTATGCTGCGTTAATCCTACTCAAGGATTTCGATAACAACGCCGGCGCCAACTGTACGGCCACCTTCGCGGATCGCGAAACGCAATTCTTTTTCCATCGCGATTGGTGCGATCAACTCAACAGCCAATTCAACGCGGTCACCTGGCATAACCATTTCAGTGCCAGCTTTCAAAGTACAAACACCAGTTACGTCAGTTGTACGGAAGTAGAACTGTGGACGGTAACCGTTGAAGAATGGAGTATGACGTCCGCCTTCTTCTTTAGTAAGGATGTACGCTTCAGCTTTGAATTTTTTGTGAGGTTTAACTGAACCTGGTTTAGCAAGAACTTGACCACGCTCAACGTCTTCTTTTTTAGTACCACGAAGAAGAACGCCGCAGTTGTCGCCCGCTTGACCTTCATCAAGAAGTTTACGGAACATCTCGATACCAGTAACAGTAGTTTTTTGAGTTGGACGGATACCGATGATTTCGATCTCGTCACCAACTTTAACGATACCACGCTCAACACGGCCAGTAACAACTGTACCACGACCAGAGATAGAGAATACGTCCTCTACTGGCATCAAGAAAGTTTTGTCAGTAGCACGAGCTGGTTGTGGAATGTAAGCGTCGCAAGCTTCCATCAATTTCATGATAGCTGGGCGACCGATTTCAGAAGAATCACCTTCCAAAGCTTTCAAAGCAGAACCTTTTACTACAGGGATTTCGTCGCCTGGGTATTCGTACTTAGAAAGAAGTTCGCGGATTTCAAGCTCAACAAGCTCAAGAAGTTCTTTATCGTCAACCATGTCAACTTTGTTCATGAAAACAACCATTGCAGGGATACCAACTTGGCGACCCAAAAGGATGTGTTCACGAGTTTGTGGCATAGGACCGTCAGCAGAAGAAACAACTAGGATAGCGCCGTCCATTTGAGCAGCACCAGTGATCATGTTTTTTACGTAGTCAGCATGCCCTGGGCAGTCAACGTGTGCGTAGTGGCGGTTTTCAGTTTCATACTCAACGTGAGTAGTAGAGATAGTGATACCACGCTCTCTCTCTTCAGGAGACTTATCGATTTGATCGTAAGACATCGCTTGAGCTTTACCAGCCGCTGCAAGAGTAGTAGTGATAGCAGCAGTCAAAGTTGTTTTACCATGGTCGACGTGACCGATTGTACCGATGTTAACATGCGGTTTATTACGGGTGAATTTCTCTTTAGACATTGTTCCTCCTGCAGAGATTTTTTATTTTTATCTAACTTAAAGCCTATTTTATTAAATACAAGTAAAACTAAGTGGAGCCCATGATCGGAGCCGAACCGACGACCTCACCCTTACCAAGGGTGTGCTCTACCACTGAGCTACATGGGCGTCTGAAATTTGGAGCGGGAAACGGGTCTCGAACCCGCAACCCTCTGCTTGGAAGGCAGATACTCTAGCCAATTGAGCTATTCCCGCCCGATCGATCAGATGGCAACCATATTTCACCGAGAAAATATTTAAAAAATGGTGGGCAGGGAAGGATTCGAACCTTCGTAAGCGTAAGCTAACGGATTTACAGTCCGTCCCCTTTAGCCACTCGGGCACCTACCCATTTTTTTAAATACTTACTCAGAGAAATTTGGAGCTGGTTATGGGACTCGAACCCGCAACCTGCTGATTACAAATCAGCTGCTCTACCAATTGAGCTAAACCAGCATCACTGAGATAACCGAAAGAGTTATAGTGGAAAAAATCTACATTCGTCAAAGATAATTATTTGTCGGACTGCGATTTTTTGCGATTTCCGCGCACCGCGTGCTGCCTTAAAGTCTCCGTCAAGGCCATGGCCGTGGCGACAGACGCATTATAAGATGCAGAAGCACTCGTTTGCGGAATGAAGACCAATTCATCACAAAGGCGTTCCGTTGTCACTCTCAAACCTTTGTCCTCGGCTCCGATTGCCCAAATTACTTTCTCGGGCAAATCCAATTCGAAAATAGATCGTTTTCCACGAGGACTTAGACCGTAAATCCAATATCCTTTTTCTTTTAATGTTTCCGCGTACTTATTAAAGTTAGTTGTGGCTTCGACCGGAACATGCTCCACGCCGCCGCACGCAACTTTATGAACTGTCGGAGTTAGACCCACCGCGCGGTCCTCTGGAATAAATACACCTTTAACGTTGGTCAGCCAGGAAGTTCTTAGAATCGCACCCAAATTGTGCGGATCTTCGATACCGTCCAGCATCAAAAGAATCGACGTATCCAAATTTCCCACGTGGTCCAGGTCCAGACCCGGGCCGCCTTCAACAAAAAGAGCTGCACCCTGATGGGAAGAACCGAATTTATCAATCACAGTTTCCTGGCGAAGCTCCGGAGTGATGTGGTGCTTGCGTGCAAGCTCTTCAATATCGCGCAAATCAGCTGAAGTTTCCCAGCCATTCTTAAGCCACATGCCTTTCACCTTTTTAGGGTGTATTTGAAGAGCTTCTTTGATGGCGTGATTGCCGACGACAATGCGCCACTCTCGAGGAATTGAATTTTCAGAGCGGGAACCGCCCTGCTGAGGACGACCGCCACCCTGGTGACGACCACCCTGCTGAGTGCGTGCTCCTTGAGAGCGACCGCCCTGAGTGGATTTTTGAGAGTTATTTTTTGAGCTGCCGCCAGAGCGGAAATTATTCTTTTTCATACTATATCGCCATCACAAACTGTTTTGCTGCTTCTTTGATATCTTTTGCTTCTAAAATGGGACGACCTACAACCAGAGCAGAGGCACCTTTTTCAAGTGCTTCCTTCGGGCCCATAATACGCTTTTGATCGCCAGAGTCGTTCATACTAAAGCGAATTCCCGGCGTGACAAGATAGAGGCCGCGATTTTGTAAAAGGTCCAGTTCATGAGGAGAGCAGACAACTCCATTTAATCCTGAATTTTGAACCAAACTCGCCAAATCAGTTACATGCTGAGGAATGGGCTGAGATTTCATTACCAAAGGCAGGGAGTTTTGATCCCACGAAGTCAGAATCGTCACGGCCAACACTTTGAACGGGCGCTGCTTGTTCAGTTCTGCCTCGACAGCGGCAACTTTTTTAAGAGCCTCTGCCCCACTCAAAGCATGCACTGTCACCAATGAGGCACCAGCGTCGAAACTGGCGCGGACCGCAGCCTCCATAGTGGAGGGAATATCGAAGTGTTTATTATCCATAAAAATGGGTGCGCGCTGAGAAAGCTCCTGAACGAATTTCAGACCGTAGCGCAGACACAGTCGTGGACCGACTTTAATTCCGCCGACGATATCACCGATCTCGTCGGCGATTTTTAACGCCTGATCACGGGTATCCACATCAAGCGCAAGAATAATTGGATTTTTCATGGGATGAGAGTGCAGGTTTTTATTCATGAATAACTCCTGCACTCCACCTTCTCACAAACTCAGAAAAGGGTCATTTGTTTTCGACGATTATCAGAGTGTTCCAACCCATTACCCGGATCGGATTTCCATTTACATCGCGAGCGACACGACCGTTTTCGTTAAACAAGGGAACCAGCTTTTTGGGCTGCGCTGTGACTTTGTTCCAAATTATCAGGGCATTGTCCCTGTGAAGTCGGACACAACCACCTGAAGCTCTTTGACCGAGTTCTTTATAGTGATCCGGAGTCGTGGCATGGACTGCGACCCCGCCGTTAAAGAACATGGCAAACTCCATCTTCGCTTTCCATGTGTACGAATAGTGGCTGAGCACTAACTTATAGGGCGAGTACGTGCCGGTCGGAGTGACGGTCCAATACCAGCGGCCGCTTTTGGCTTTTTCATATTTCTCCCGACCGGTTGAAACCAGCCAGTTTGCCGTCAACACGCCATTTTCCATGACCTGCATCTGCTGGGCTGTCGGGCCAATTGGTGCTTTGTTGATGCGAAGGACGATCGCGTATTCACGATAGACGTCAATGCCGTCCTGTGCCGCGATGATTTCCGGATCGATCACAGCGGCGCGCATTTCAGTTCGCGGGGCGCCGATTTCATTGGCGATTTCGTCGGTGGTCATGAGGTCATCAAGGGGTGCCGAGTATTCCGGCGATGGTGGGTTGGTGGATGCATCATCTTCGTTGGCGTACAGACTTGGGGAAAGACCTGAAACGAGCAACAACAAGGATAAAGCTAAGGTTCTCATAAGAATCCCTCCTGTTATTGGCTATGGAAAAATCCCAGTTCCAAATTCAGAATCTGCTCACTTCCAGAGGCGGTCAAAGCGAATAAAAAAACGGAGGAAAATTCCCTCCGTTCGCCAAATTTATAATTGTTTTGAAAGAGTCAATTGCAGACCTAGGGCCTTCCAATTGCGAGTAAACTCAATGAACCCCTGCACCTGAGCCTTGAACAGAACTGAGCCTTGCACAGAACGTCGACAGGTCCGTTTTATCGAGGCGCTAGGAGGAAGCTGTACTACCTGTACAGCGACGACGAAGCAACGAAGAGAAAACTGAGCTGGTGACGTTCTTAGTACGACTTAGCGAATAGTACCCATTTTGTTGCGGGCTTACCGGAGAAGATGCAGTTTCCGGAGATTGGCTCCTGCTGCAAAGGAGCGCAGCGTGGAGTTACTTTCAGTGATGCCAGCAACTCGTGACCGATACCCGCTTCACACCATGGAACCAGTGCGAAACCCGGGGCGGAGTTTTCTTCGCCCTTGAAGTGGGATTCGAATTCTTTAAGGTCCGTGATTTTTTTGATGTTGCTGTCGCGGAAAGCTTTGGCTCTTTCGAACAAGCCGTCCTGGATTTCCTGCAATAGACCACTGATGCCTTGAACGAAGGCGTCGCGGGCCTGGCCGGATTTTTCTTTCGGGCCTTTGTCACGACGGCCGACGAACACTTCGCCTTTGGCCATGTCACGAGGACCTACCTCAACGCGCACTGGAACACCCTGCTTGATGTACTGCCATGCTTTGTCGCCGCCACGGATATCGCGGTCATCGACTTTCACGCGAACAGAGCCCCCGTTGTAGCTTTGTGCTTTCACTTCTTTTGCCAGGCTGTTTACGTATTCCAGAACCTGAGCTTTTTCGGCGTCGTTACGGTAGATAGGCACGATTACCACGTGAAGTGGAGCGATTCTTGGTGGAACCACGAAACCGTTATCATCTGAATGAGTCATGATCAAACCGCCGATAAGGCGAGTTGAAACCCCCCAGGAAGTTGTCCACGCGGTTTCTTCTTTGCCCTCTGCACTTAGGTATTTGATACCGGAAGCTTTGGCGAAGTTTTGACCCAGGAAGTGGGACGTTCCCGCTTGCAGAGCTTTTTTATCCTGCATCAGGGCTTCGATAGTATAGGTATCAACAGCACCTGGGAAACGCTCATCAGAAGTTTTCATCCCTTTAATCACAGGCATCGCCATGTAGTTTTCAGCGAAGTCCGCGTACACGTCCAACATTTGCAAAGTTTCCTCTTGGGCTTCTTTGGCAGTCGCGTGAACGGTGTGTCCCTCTTGCCACAAGAACTCTGCAGTTCTTAGGAACATGCGCGTGCGCATTTCCCATCTCATCACGTTACACCATTGGTTAATTAAAACAGGAAGGTCACGGTAAGACTTAACCCATTTTGCGAACTGGTGGCCGATGATGGTTTCGGAAGTTGGACGAATGATAAGTGGCTCTTCAAGTTCACCATCCGGAACAAGCTTGCCATTGCCATCGCCTTTCAAACGGTGATGAGTTACGACCGCGCACTCTTTCGCGAAACCTTCAACGTGTTCCGCTTCTTTCTCCAAAAAGCTAAGTGGGATCAACAATGGGAAGTACGCGTTTACGTGCCCAGTATCTTTGAACATGCGATCCAAAACTGCCTGCATGTTTTCCCATACAGCGTAACCCCAGGGCTTGATCACCATGCAACCACGGACCGGAGAATTTTCGGCCATATCAGCTGCTGTGATAACTTGTTGGTACCACTCAGGGTAGTTTTCAGAACGTGTTGGTTTAATCGCTGTATCTGACATTTCTGTACTTCCTTAAAATCTTTCGAAACTAAATATCTTTTGAATCAATGCCGTAGGCTTTAATTTTTCTATGAAGGTAACTGCGCTCAAGACCGATAACTTCGGCAGTTTTTGAAATATTACCGCCGTTTTCATTGATCTTGCGAAGCAGGTATTCTTTTTCAAACTGAGCTCGCGCCTCGCGGAACGTGGACAGATCCTGCATCTCAAAGCCTTGTTCATCATCTTTATCGATCAAACCGGCAAAACGCAGGTCGTGAACGTCAACGAATTCGCCCGGAGTCAGGATGTAAACACGTTCGATAAAGTTTTTAAGCTCACGAACGTTTCCGGTCCACTGGTAGGCCAACATCTTGTTCATAGCCTGTTCGCTGATCGCTTTCTTAGGGTAACCACTTTCAGAGGCCACATTGTCCGAGAAATAAGAAACCAGAACCGGGATGTCTTCAGGGTGCTCACGAAGGGCTGGAACTCTGAATGGAATTACGTTCAGACGGTAATATAGGTCCTCACGGAAGCGGCCTTCCTTAACTTCTTTATCCAGATCTTTGGAAGATGCTGCGATCACGCGAACATCGTTTTCAATCTGCTCCGAACCGCCGACGCGACGGTATTTTTTGTCGTCCAGGTAAGACAAAAGCTTCGCCTGGGCTTCTTTGTTCATTTCGCTGATTTCGGCGATGTACAATGTCCCGCCGTGGGCCAAATCCAATTTGCCTTTTTTAGCGCGATCCACTCCCGGCATCGCACCTTTTTCGATTCCGAAGATTTCTGCTTCCAAAAGATCTTCAGGAATACCACCGCAATTGATTTCAACAAAAGGACGGCTGGCGCGAGTGCTTAGATAATGAATATTTTGAGCTACAAGTTCTTTACCGGTGCCGGCCTCCCCTTGAATCAAAACCCAAGAGTTTGTCGGCGCCACACGCGCGATCACTTGTTTGGTAGCTACGATGGATGGAGCTTCACCGACAAGAGCGATGGATTTACGAAGCTTGTTCAACAACAGGGCTTTTTCTTCCTTTTGTTGCTGGTAGCTTAGAATGTTTGAAATCACGATCAGGATCTTGTCCATGGAAAGCGGTTTTTCGATGAAATCCCACGCGCCAAGTTTTGTCGCTTTAACAGCGGTTTCGATCGTTCCGTGACCAGAGATCATCACGAACTCCACATTCGGGAATTCCTTGCGTGAACGAGTCAGAACTTCGATACCATCGATATTTCCGGGCATCCAGATATCCTGGAAAACGATATCGGGTTGGACGTCTTTGATCGCCTGCAACCCGGAATCTCCGTCATGGGCCAGGAACACCTGATAGCCTTCATCTTTCAATGAAGCTGAAAGCACATCACGAATCGGTGCTTCGTCATCAATAATCAGAATTTTTGTAGATAGAGCCGCCATCACGGACCTTCTTTCTTATTCTTCAGCGGGCTTCCAAGCGCCCACTTCGTTTACAGGAACTTCAATCACCAGTTTCAGACCCTTGGGTTCATTGGCTGTCGCACGAATGAATCCATTATGATCTTCGATGATACGTTTCACGATAGGTAAGCCTAAACCAGTTCCGCCCTCTTTTGTAGAGTAGTACGGCTCAAAAATACGGTTTCTTTGATCCGCTGACACCCCGTCTCCATTATCAGCGACGGTCATACGCATGGTTTTAATATCTTTGTCATAACGTGTGGCTATTTGGACAGTCGGTTGTGGTTCTTTAGCCACAGCAGCCACAGCGTTATCCACAAGATTTACCAGAACTCGGCGAATTTGATCGGGATCAAATTTGAATTCCGGCAATTCCTGATCAGGCAGGAAAGCGAATTTAATTTGCGGATGAGCCTGGCGATACAATCCCAGGGATTCCTCAATGACCGAGTTAAAGTTTGCAACTACAGGACGGGCCTGAGGCAGACGGGCAAAGTTACTGAACTCGTTCACCAGGTTTTTCAAACCATCCACTTGTTTTACGATCATTGTCGTACACTCACTGAATGCCGGATCGGTGATCGAAGCCCCGAATTTTCTTTGCAGGCGTTCTGCAGAAAGTTTGATCGGAGTCAGAGGATTTTTAATCTCGTGGGCGATACGGCGGGCCACTTCTGTCCAGGCCGCAGATCTTTGTGCGTTCACGATCGGAGTCATGTCATCAAACACCAGAACCTTACCGACGGCTTCGCCTTTTTCGTCCTTAAGTATCGAAAGACTCATTTGCAGAGGCACGGCCTCCCCTTGCACATTCAGACGGAACTCTTTTTGAATGCTTTCGATCTTATGATCCTGCATCGTTTTTAGAAGTTCGGCAAAAGTACGGAAGTATTCCAATGTTAAAAGCTCGCGCACGGATTTACCGATGTAGCGATCCGCATCGACCTTCAACAATTGAGCAGCATGACGGTTGATCGTGGAAATACGCCCGTTCTGATCCACCGAGATCACGCCGGTGTTCACGTTACGCAATACTGTGTCTGTGTAACGCGCGTGCTGATCCAGTTCCTCGAGAGTATTTTCCAAGGTCACAGTCATTTGATTGAAACTGGAGATTAGATCGTTAATTTCCTCGGAGCCGGATTTGATTTGCACCGGCGTGTAATCGCCCCCTGCCACCCGGCGGGTTGCACGACCCAATTGCACAATTGGAATTGAAAGCTGTTTAGCCAGATAGAATCCGAACCAGGTCGCAGCCAATAAAATCACGAAGGTCATTAAGACCAGGATAATCAGATAAATTGATTTTAGCGGATATTCCAAAGGGTTGATGTCGCGGAATTCGTCATAGGCCGTAGAGATGTCATCCATCTTACTGACCAGGGACAGCGGCAAAAAGCTTGAAACAACGATCGCACCTTTGTCAGAGCCCTCTTTCACCGGAACGATTACGCGAACCAGGTTTCCATCCCCGAATTGATGGATGATCGAGGCCTCGGCTTGAACCTTGATACCTTTTTGCAGGAACTCCAGGGAAACAGCCGGAACTGTGGGAACAGTGTCGTCTTCCGCGGAAACCACGACGCGCTTTCCGAATAAAGATGGGTAGTACTCGACTGCATCCAGACTGAATTCCTTGCGCAGCTGTTCGACCTTGCGTTTGATGTCGTTAGAGTTGTTCAACGGGCGAATGGAATCCGCTATCTGATGCGCGAAGTGATAGTTCTTCTTTTTGGCGTTAAAATAGTAGGCATTGGTGACTTCAATGGAGCTTTTTAAAACTCCGGCCATTTTAACGCTGAACCATTTGTCGAAGCTGGAATTGATATAAAACACCGAGATGATGAACATCAAAACGGTCGGGATAAAACTGAAAGCCACAAAGGCTGCGATCAGCTTGGCCTTTAAACTGCTGCCGAAAAGCTTGCCTTGCCGTTCGACGAAGACCTTCACGATATTTCGGAAAATCATGAACAACAAAAGCAGCAGCAGGATGATATTGAAATTTACAAGACCAAAGAAAAAGATACTGTGAACGAAGGGAAGTTGCTGGCTGGTCGCGAACAGTCGGATTTCAAACCAGGTTAACAGGACGAACAAAAAAGAGACGACAAGTACGATGACGATCTCGCGTCTTCTTTTTTTGTGTTCTGCAGGACCATGTGGAAGAAAATCGTCACCGGAAGTATCGCTCACCAACAATTCCTTTTGTAAGGCCACGGCTGATGAATCAACCCTTGAAAAAGTCCGTGGCCATTGAGACTACAATGCTAAATTACTTTTTTCCTTTTTTCGCGGATTTTTTTGCTTTCGCAGGAGCTTTCTTAGCTGCCTTTTGAGTCTTTGGCGCTTTTGCCGCTTTAGAAGCTTTTGCTTTTGGAGCTGGTTGAGCTGCCAATAATTTTGCAGTTTTCAAGGTCGCTGGGATTTCGCCCACAAGGCCGATCATTTCCATAACGACTTGTGCGGCTTCCTCGCCCTTATTCATGTGCTCGGCACTGCCCGTGCGTGCGATCGCCTGCTCTTCATTTTCAGTTGTCAAAACACCGAAACCGATTGGTTTTTTATAATCAAGCATCAAGCGAGTCAGACCATCAGTGACTGAATTGCAGACATAATCGTAGTGCGAAGTTTCCCCACGGATGACAGCACCCAAAGCAACAACACCATCACAACCAGCATCCAGGAACGCCTGGCAAGCCAATGGAATTTCCACTGCACCCGGAACCAAAGCTGCATAGATTTCTACGCCCTCGCAAGATTCAAGATAAGAGATTGCGCCCTCTTCCAGCTTTTGAGTGATTTCTGAATTCCAACGTGCTGTTACCACACCAACTTTGATGTTTGCCATTACTGAGCCCCTTTAAGATTTTCGATTGCTACGATTTCAACGATCTCGAGATCAAATGCTTTCAAACCAACTTTTTTCTCTGGTTTGTTTGTGATCAGGCGGATTTTATTCGCACCGATCTCGCGCAGAATTTGCGCGCCAATACCGTAATCACGCTCATCCATCAATGGAGTCGATGGACGAAGATCTTCCATGCCGACAAGAGCCTGAAGCTCCTGAGTCAGACCATGAACACGGTTATTACCGCGAAGAAGAACAAAGGCACCGCTGCCCGCCTCCTCGATCATTTTCAAGCTTTCCACCACTGATGATCCGCCTCTTTGAACAACGGCCATAAAATCACGTGTGAAGTTATCAACGTGAACGCGGATCAAGGCTGGCTGGTCTTTTACGATTTCACCTTTTTGAATTACCAAATGCTCCAAACCATCAACAGTGGAACGGAACACACGGGCCTGATAACCTTCACCGAAAGACGCTGGCAACGGAATGCTGACAAGCTCTTCCACCAAAGTTTCATTCGCCAGACGGTACGCAATCAAATCAACGATTGTTCCGATTTTAAGGCCGTGCTTTTTTGCGAAGTCTTTTAAATCTGGAACGCGCGCCATTGTTCCATCCGGATTCATCACTTCACAGATGACTGCTGCCGGGTTTAGTCCCGCCATGCGGGCCAAATCCACGCTGGCCTCGGTGTGACCTGCGCGTTTTAGTACTCCACCTTGCTGGGCACGAATTGGAAAGATGTGCCCTGGCATATGAACATCGGCAGGTTTTGCGTGAGGATTCGCTGCAACTTTGCACGTGTGTGCGCGGTCGGCTGCGGAAATACCTGTAGAGATCCCCTCTGCTGCTTCGATGGAAACAGTGAAGGCTGTTTTGTTAGGTGCGTAGTTATATTCATCACGCACCATCAACGGAAGTTGCAGGCGATCCATTTGCTGCGGAGTCATGCACAGGCATACCAGGCCGCGGGCTTCAGAGATCATAAAGTTGATCGCTTGGGCATTTACGTGATCTGTCGCCAAAATCAGATCACCTTCGTTTTCACGATCCTCGTCGTCCACCAGGATTACGATTTTACCGGCTCTGACATCGTCTAGAATTTCCGGGATTGTATTGAATTCCATTACTGGTCCTTCTTCACTTCCAAAGAACGTTGGATCGCGCGAGCCATATAATCCGGCTCCACATTAATTTTACTTCCAATTTTCAACTCACCCAAATTTGTACGTTTGAGTGTTTCGGGGATCAAACACACGGATACGGTGTTCTTATCCAGATCATTCACCGTGAGGCTTACGCCGTTCAGTGTGATACTGCCTTTTTTCCAAACATAGGGAAGGATTGTATCCTGAACTTTCACGTCCAAAAAGAATGACTCCCCCACAAGTTCTGCTCTTGTCACAGAGCCCAAACTGTCGACGTGACCTGTTACCAAATGGCCGTGAATACGGTCACCGAAACGTAAAGATCTCTCTAAATTGACCTTTTTGCCAATCCAGCTTGTTGGGTTCCAATCGAGGACCTTAATAGTTTCCGCCGCCAATGCGAACGTCATTTGCTGATCATCAAACGCTTCAACGGTTAGGCAAACACCATCGCAGGCGATGCTATCACCAAGCTTTAAATCATTGAATTCAGATGGCTTTTTAATTTTTACGCGATAGGCATTTTGCAGCTCTTCCGAGCTTTCAATAGGCATAACGGATTCGACGATTCCTGAAAACATAAGGGCCCCTGCTTGAATGGGCTGGAAACTACACTTTCACAGGAACAATGGCAAGAAATGCCTCCTATTTTCACTGTGTTGAAAGCCCGGAAAGCCGCAATTTCATTGACCCTGGGCCCTGTGGCTTCAGATGATGAAATCATGAAAAAACTTATAAGCATTTTAGTAGTACTTGGTGGCTTGATTTCCAGCCCGGCGGGCGCACAAAACCTGACTTACGATTTGAGCGGTGGGATCGGAACCTATAACGGGAACACATATACCGAAATCGACGTGGGCCTGAACTGGTATTTGACCAATTATCTGAACTGGCGAAACTCCATTTTTACGCAATTCGGCAGCAGCATCGATAACGTCTACGGCTTGGATACAGCCGCTATTTTCGGAACCAGCTTTTATAACGAAGGCGGTAAATTCGGCGTCGAGGGATTTGCGGGCCCGGGTTTGCGTTTCGCCAATGAGGACGCCAGTGGTTACTTCGGCAAGGCCGGTTTGATTTTTGCCATCGGAGGCCTGCGAATTGGTGGCGGCGCCCAAGTTACAAAGTACTATGAGACCCGCCGAGACAAGTTCGGTTTTAAAATGCCAGACGAAGAAGTGCAGTATTTCATCATTCTTTCGGGCGGAGGCAATCTGTAAGGAGCTGAAAATGAAGGAAGGCAAAGACATCATCGCGGAAAGCCCGGCCTTCCTTTCTGCTATGACAATGGCTCGTAAAGTTGCTGAAAGCGCTTCCAGTGTCCTGATCACTGGAGAAAGCGGAACCGGCAAGGAAATCATCGCTCAATACATTCACAACTTAAGCACCCGACGCGCCAAAGGATTTATTGCCCTTAACTGCGCAGCTATTCCTGATCACCTTCTGGAATCAGAATTATTTGGCTATGCGAGAGGAGCTTTTTCAGGCGCCATCGCGAACAAAGCCGGACTTTTTGAAGAGGCTGAAGGCGGAACTCTGTTTTTGGACGAGATCGCCGACATGGACATCGCCCTGCAGGCAAAAATTCTGCGGGTTTTGCAGGAACGTAAAATCAAACGCCTGGGGGAAAACAGCTTTCGTCCCATCGACATTCGGGTGATCGCAGCCACTCATCAAAATCTGGATCGGGCTGTTCAACAAAAAAAATTCCGCGAGGACTTGTTCTTTCGCCTAAATGTGATCTCAATCAATGTACCTTCATTGCGTGATCGCACCGAGGATATACTCCCCCTGGCCCGACACTTTCTGGGAAAATATTCGATTTTAAATTCCAAAAAACTATTGGGAATTTCTCCTGCCGCTTATCAGTATCTATTAAGTCAAAGCTGGCCGGGAAATGTGCGCGAACTGGAAAATCGTATCGAGCGCGCTGTGGTTCTGGCCACGAACTCTCACATCGAGGTAGAGGATCTGCATCCCCGAGCCAGCGAAATCTCAAAACAAAAGCAAAACACACTTCAGTTCCTTCGGGAAAAAACCCGTGACGACGTTCCCCTGCTACTGCCCATAGAAGAAATGAATCAGCTTTATATCGAATATGCCTTGTCCATCAACAAGGGCGCTAAAGAAAAGACCGCGCGGGATTTGGGCATTGATCGAAAAACTCTTTACCGAAAACTTGGTAAGCGACACTCGTCTTTGTGATAGTTGGCATCTGATTTGCTTAACTCTAAATCAGTAACACCCACTGAGGAGGTTTGCATGTTACGGGCTGCAATCGCATTTTTTATTCTGGCAATCGTGGCATTCGTTCTGGGCGCCAATGGCATAGCAGGACTGTCAATGGAAGTCGGTCGTATGTTATTGATCGTGTTCCTGGTCTTAGCGGTGATCAGTTTCTTTGTAAACATGATCGGTCGCAAAGGACCTAGGTAGCTGTTCAAGGGAAAAAATGCCCCGTATTCAGGGAAAGATTCCCCGGGGCAATCTGACTCGAAGGCCACAGCACTGTGTGCCTTCGCAAATAAAAAAGGGCTTCCATTCTGGAAACCCTTTGCATCGATTCTGATTCAAATCGACTATCTTCTGCCAGAAGAATTTCTGTCAGAGCTGTTTTGAGAAGATCTTTGTGAATCTTTATTTGAAGACGTCGAATCACGACGGCTTGAATTTGAAGAATCTCTGCGCATGTCTTCTGCTCTGTTGCCAGATTTGTCAGATGATGACGAATTTGATCTGCTTTTATCGATACCCATTTAGGTTCTCCTGTTAGATAGGCAAGCATTATTGCCTGCCTATCCCAGGAGTAAGCGAAACCCATGCCAACAATTACATTGTCAATTGATTGCCGTCAGCTTTCACTTCGACCGTGTCACCAGCTTTTACATTTCCGCTGATGATCTTCTTGGATAATGGATTCAACAATTCAGTTTGAATCACACGTTTCAATGGACGTGCACCATAAATCGGATCATAGCCTTTTCGCGCCAACAACTCGACAGCGTCTTTACTGAATGAAATTCCGATTTTTTTGCCTTTCAGTCTTTGCGCCACTAAATCCAACTGCACTTGAACAATGCCGGCGATTTGATCTTCACCCAAAGAATGATAAATCACAACTTCGTCGATACGATTCAAAAATTCGGGACGGAAATGTTCGCGCAGAGCTTCGGTGACCGCCTTTTGCTTTTTATCATCTGACATCTTCGGATCCAAAATCGAATGGGATCCGACGTTTGAAGTCATGATCAATACCGTATTTTTAAAATCCACGGTGCGACCCTGACCATCTGTCAGACGGCCATCGTCCAATACCTGAAGCAAAATATTGAATACATCCGGATGAGCTTTTTCAACTTCATCCAAAAGAACCACGCTGTAAGGTCTGCGACGTACCGCCTCGGTCAGTTGTCCGCCTTCTTCATAGCCGACATATCCCGGAGGAGCACCCACAAGTCTTGAGACCGCATGCTTTTCCATGTACTCACTCATGTCGATTCGCACCACAGCCTGTTCGTCGTCAAACAGGAATTCCGCCAGGGCTTTCACGGTTTCAGTCTTACCCACGCCCGTTGGACCCAGGAACATAAATGTTCCAATGGGACGATTCGGATCCGAAATTTCTGCACGAGCACGGCGAATCGCATCCGATACTACCGTCAGTGCATGATCCTGACCCACGACACGTTTTTTAAGCTGCTCTTCCATGTGCAATAGCTTTTGAGTTTCACTTTCCAGCATCTTACTGACTGGAACTCCGGTCCACTTGGCCACAACTTCAGCCACGTCTTCGGGTGTGACTTCCTCTTTTAGCATACGGCTTTCGCTGGTGCTTTGCTCTTTACTGCGTTCTTCCATCGCTTTGATTTTTTTCTCAGTCTCTGGAAGTTTACCGTACTTAAGTTCCGCAGCTTTGCCCAGATCGCCTTCACGCTCGGCTTTAGCAATAGCCACTTTGATGTCCTCGATATCCGCCTTCAATTGTTTGATCTGCGTGATACCGCCTTTTTCAAATTCCCATTGCTCGCGCAAAAGCTGATTTTTAGCGCTCAAAGCGGTGATCTCTTTATCAATCACGGTGATGCGGTCTTTAGCTTCCTGCTCTTTCTCTTTTTTCAAAGCTTCTTTTTCGATACGCAGTTGCATCAACTCGCGCTCAATTTTATCAACCTCTTCAGGCACAGAGCGGGTTTCAATTCCAAGCTTACTTGCAGCCTCGTCGATCAAGTCGATGGCTTTGTCCGGAAGGAATCTGTTCGTAATATATCGGCGAGACAGTTTAACCGCCGACACCAATGCCGAATCAGTTATACGAATTCCATGATGGACTTCGTACTTTTCTTTCAGACCACGCAAGATCGTGATCGCGTCTTCTTCGCTTGGCTCTTCGACCATCACTGTCTGGAAACGACGTTCAAGGGCCGCATCCTTTTCGATGTACTTGCGATACTCATCCAAAGTCGTTGCCCCGATACAGCGCAGTTCACCGCGGGCCAATGCAGGTTTTAATAATTGACCTGCATCCATGGCACCATCGGTTTTACCTGCACCCACCAGGGTATGCAGCTCGTCGATGAACAGAATGATCTGGCCTTCACTGGAAGTAACTTCTTTGATCACGGCCTTTAAACGATCTTCAAATTCCCCGCGATATTTTGCGCCGGCAATCAATGCCCCCATATCCAGGGACATCAATTTTTTACCGATCAAATTATCCGGCACATCGTGTTTTAAAATTCGTAAAGCCAGGCCCTCCGCGATCGCAGTCTTACCTACGCCGGGCTCACCGATTAAAACCGGATTGTTTTTTGTACGACGGGACAAGACCTGCACGACGCGACGGATTTCTTCATCACGACCAACTACAGGATCCAGTTTTCCCTCCGCCGCCAAAGCGGTCAGATCACGGGCGTACTTCGCCAAAACCTCGTACTTGTTTTCGGGATCATCGTCAGTGACTTTTTGACTGCCACGCATTTCGCGCAAAGCGGCCTTGGCTTTGTCAGCGTTCAAATTATACTTTTTAAAAAACGCAGACATCTCGCTGTCGTTGCCTTTTAGCATCGCCAGAAAGAAGTGCTCTGTTGAAATATAGGAATCACCCCACTCGTCAGCTTCCACTTCAGCGCCTTTAAATATTTTTTCCAGGCGCGGGCTGGCGAATTGTTTTTGACCCCCACCAGTTACGGTAGGGAAACGATCGATTTTCTTACGAAGTTCGCTCAGGAAATCAGCCTGGGCGACATTTAATTTATCCAATAAACGGGGAATGATACCTTCACTTTGCTGAACTAGCTCCAGCAAAAGATGTTCGGGCTCAACAGAGGGGTTTGACTTGCGTTCAGCCAGCTTAGCAGCAGCCTGCATGGCCTCTTGGCTTTTTCGCGTCATTTTTTCAATATCGTTGCTCATAGCTCCTCCATCTGAAATAAGAATGAGGTCTATTTTTCCAATGTCAACTCCAAGGACTTTATAAAATGCCTGAAAAAACGCCTCATAAAATGCCTGGCATCGTAAATCCTAAAGGAAAAGGTAAATCACAGCCTCGCATTCGTCCTTCCATTCATAAGGACCGGGTTAATCCTGTGGACTTCCAGAATTACGATACGCGTTTTTCCTGTGAAGACTGTACACACTTTGCATCGGAAACAGTCACCTGCACTATTGGCTACGATACCAAACACCATCTAAAAGCCGTACAAACGCACCAATACGAATTGGCTGGTAACATGGCCTTTTGTCGCTTCATCGAAATTGACTAGGAACTGGCCAGCTGCGCTTTTATACCTCGGGCCTTGATCAATTTATGAACCTCGATCACCACCAGCACCACTAACGCCATAGCGAACATATGTGCCCACTCTGCTATTGGCACCGGACCGATTTCCAATAAGCTCCCCAGCCCCGGTGTATACATCGCCAAAATATGGATTCCTTGCGCAAGTATGGCGCCGCCTAAAAGGAACTTATTTCGCAGCGGGTTTAGTTTGAAAATGGATTTTTCTTCCGAGCGACAGTTTCCGAGCATCAGGTTTTCAAAGATAACCAGGAACAGCAGCAAGTCATTTCGGGCTGCCTCAATACCCACGCCACTTTGTATGAGCTGATGGAAATACCAGTAACCCATACCACCAATTACCACCGCCGATAAAATCACCCGCTCCATCATCAGACGATCAAACACCGGCTCTTTGGGTTTTCTTGGACGATGGTCCAGTTCATCTCCTTCGCCGGGTTCAAATGCCAAACCGATATCCTGAATTCCATTGGTCACCAGATTCAGCCACAAAATTTGTGCGGCCGTTAAAGGCATGGGTGTATCGAAAATAAAGCTTAAAATAAAAACCAGTATCTCTGCGGCGGCCGTGGAAATAAGAAGGTACACGACTTTACGAAGATTGTTGTAAACGATTCGCCCCTGCTCCACGCCAGCCACGATCGAAGAAAATCGATCGTCGGCAACAATCAGATCGGCGGTTTCTTTTGCGACATCGGTACCGCTAAGCCCCATGGCGACACCGACGTTCGCAGCCTTCAAGGCGGGAGCATCATTAGCTCCATCCCCCGTCACCGCGACAAAGAATCCATTCTTGGTCAGATGCTGCACTATCTGAAGTTTTTGTTGGGGCTCGACCCTGGCAAACACGCGTCCATTCAGAATCAGTCTGGAGAGTTCCTCTTCGCTTTGGGCCTGCTTAAGTGCGGGGCCCGATACAACTTCATCCATTGACTGTGCAAGCCCCAATTCACGGGCTATTGCCAAAGATGTTTTTGGGTGATCCCCAGTCACCATGGAAACCCGAATGCCCGCACGCTGGCATTGCATAACAGCTTTGGCAGCTTCCGGTCGCAGTGGATCTATCATTCCCACCAACCCATAAAACACCAAACCTGCAGGAGGATTTTCAATTTTTCCGACTGTGGCTTTCATGGTCGCACCCGCTAAAGCCAGCACGCGATACCCTGCCTCTGCCAATTTATCAGCCTGCTGTAAAATCACATCGGGTTTGATCGAGTGCTTGTGTCCCTTAACCAGCATTGATTCACACATCGGAAGAAGTTTTTCAACAGCACCTTTTACCGAAAGGATGCGCTCGTTGGCACTTGCTTCGTGCAAAACGGCTGCGAACTGATGTTCCGGTTCAAAGGGTATTTCCGCTATGGAGCTTCCGGCACCAGGAGATTTTATTTGCGCTTTTTCACCCAGCACCAGGAAAGCCAAATCCACGGCGTCCCCGTGACCCGCCCACTTATTATCATGAAAGGAAAGTTGGGCTTCATTGCACAGCACTCCACAACGAATCAACTCTTCCACATGAAGAGCTTGCAGTTTCTCTTTGCCAGGGTCCAAACCACTGCCGGGCACCATAACCTCTTCGCCTTCTGGATTAACGATTTTCTGAACGGTCATTTGATTCACGGTCAATGTTCCGGTTTTGTCGGTCGCAATATAAGTGCAGGAACCCAGGGCTTCCACAGCCGGAAGCTTTCTGACAATGACGTTACGTTTTGCCATACGGCGGCTGGCCACCGACAGTGCCACCGTTAAAGCCACCGGCAGTCCTTCAGGGATCGCTGAAACAGCCAGGGCCACACTAAATACCAGCACTTCGTAGTAACCATATCCTTTCAGGAAAAGAAGAAGGGCCATTAATGCGGTCACCGCTAAAAGTGCAATAGCAATTTTATGCGTGAGTTTTTTCATGCGAATCAGTAACGGTGTTCCGGCAGACTCCTCGGAGTTCAGGGAATTCACGATTTTCCCAAGCTCTGATTGCAAGCCCACCGCCGTTACCAAGCCTGTTGCCCGACCGCGAACAACCAGGGAGCCGGTAAATGCCATATTCTTGCGATCCCCCAAAGAGGCGTGTTCCTCAAACACACCATCCGCTTCCTTAATGACTGTCAGGGACTCCCCGGTCAAAAGAGATTCATCCACTTCGAGCGACTGAGAACTTAAAAGTCTTAAATCCGCAGGCACCTTATTTCCGGATTCCAGAAAAACAATGTCACCGACAACAATTTCTTCAGAGGGAATTTCAATTTGATAGCCGTCGCGCAAAACCATGGACTTGGTTTCAGCCATTCTGGTCAAGGCTAGTGCGCTATTCTGTGCGCCTTTTTCCTGGGTCGTGCCGATGATGGAATTTATTAAAAGGATTATCGCCACAAACAGGGCATCCCGCGTGTCTCCGATGGCGAGCGCAATTCCTCCTGCGGCCAGAAGAATGTAAATCAACGGACTGGCAAATTGCCCCAGAAAAATCCTCCACAAAGGACGTGGTTTTTTCGTGGGGAACACATTCGGTCCATCGGCGTGCAAACGATTTTCTGCTTCCAGTGAAGTCAGTCCCTCTTGCACAGCAGGCGTGGATTTCAGAATCTCCACCAGAGAATACTGATGTGGTTGATGCACTAATTTTTCTATTTCCATTCACAGATTTTCAGATTTTTTTTATCTCTCGCACAGTGTGATTGCCAAAACACTGCGTTGTTTGTTGTCACAATATGCGTGAATGAAAATCCAACCATTGTCCGATCGGAAAAATTGACATCCCTTTAGTCGGGCCATTTCGCGTTTTTCCATCTGAAAGTATTGTATCTTAGTGATTCAGGACAATCTTACGTCTGGAAATCAAGATCTGCCCAATGGCCAGTATTGTATAAAAAAGACAAAACCCGTCTCACGTCCTGTCAAGAGTCCCATTCAGAACCCGATCTTATTCACATCAAAGATTCACTCAGAAGGAGTCAAGAGAGATGGTCACTCTCTTGCTTATACCGAAAGGAGGGCCTTCAAGGATGAAATGATAATGAACAACAGATTGTTCAAAGCTGTGCGCTGGAACAAGAGGTTGAGAAACCCAAATACATAAGCACAGCATGGTCCCAAAGGCTAACAGCACAGACTCGGATGTCAGTGCCGGGCAAGCAGAAGTAGGTTCTGTTTTCCCAAAAACACAATCAAGGAAGGTTTTAAGTATGAAAAATAAATTTTAACGGAGGATTTTAAAATGGGAATGAGAGTAACAACAAACATCGCTGCAATTAACGCTCAAAGAAACTTGGTTGGTTCACAAAGAACTATCAACGATTCAATGGCAAAATTGGCTTCTGGTAGCCGTATCAATAAAGCTGCTGACGACGCTGCAGGTTTGGCGATTTCTGAAAGCTTCAAAGCTCAGATCCGCTCTGCTGCACAAGCTCAACGCAATGCGAACGATGGTATCTCCATGGTTCAAACTGCTGAGGGTGGCTTGAATGAGATCGGTAACATCATCGTTCGTCTACGTGAACTTGGTATCCAAGCTTCTTCAGACACTATCGGTGATAAAGAGCGTGGCATGTTGAATAAAGAGGTTGTTCAACTTAAAGAAGAGATGCAACGTATCGCTAACGTTACAACTTGGGGTACTACGAAATTGTTGGATGGTTCTTCACCAAGCTTCGATTTCCAAGTAGGTATCCGTAACAACGCTGAAGAAGATCGTATCTCCTTCAAAGCGAGCGAAAACGTAGCTACTTTGGACTCTTTGGGTCTTGGTGGTATCGATTTCTCTTCTAAAGAAGGTGCTCAAGACTCTCTTGCTAAACTTGATGACGCTCAAACGTCTGTGAATGGTACACGCGCTAACCTGGGTGCCCTTCAAAATCGTTTGACTTCAACTGTTGATAACTTGGGTGTTGCTCAAGAGAACATGTCTGCTGCTAACTCACGTATCCGCGATACTGACGTAGCTCAGGCTTCTTCTGAGATGACTCGTAACAACATCTTGTTGCAAGCTGGTACTTCTACTTTGGCTCAAGCGAACCAAACTAACCAATTGGCTTTGAAACTAATCGGTTAATTTCGGCTCAACGGACTGAACGAAGTTACTTAAAGAACTTTGAACCCGGTAAGGCAACTTACCGGGTTTTTTATTTTTGCTGTAATATCATATACTTATATTAACTCCAGGCTTACTGATAAGCGGCCCTCCTAAACACTGTCCCCGTGTGTCCCTCGAGTAAAAACTTTTGTTCGCTAGTTTTATTTCTCAAATGAAATGCGGCTTTCCCATTCGGGACCAGACCAAATGTTGAGAATCTATTTTGAATTGCCTCACCTGCCAAACCTCGTTAGTCTATGAAGGCATTAGACCATTTACATACGACTACCTCGAGGGAGCAACGCCATGGCAAAGAAAAAAGCAAAAGCAAAACCTGCAAAAAAAGTAACTAAGAAAGCTGCTAAACCAGCTAAGAAAGTAGCTAAAAAAGCTGCTAAACCGGCAAAAAAAGCTGCGAAAAAAGCGGCTAAGCCAGCAAAAAAAGTAACTAAGAAAGCAGCTAAACCTGCTAAGAAGGCTGCTCCTAAAAAAGCTGTTAAAAAAGCCGCTCCAAAAAAAGCAGCTCCTAAGAAAGCCGCTAAAAAAGCTGCTCCTAAAAAAGCCGCTGCTCCAAAAGCGAAAGCTGCGAAAGAAGTTAAACCAGTAGCCGCTGTTGCTCCAGTGGAAATCGCTTCTGATTTCGACGATGAAACAGAAATGGATACAATGGTTGATATCGAAGAAGAGTCCGTAAGTTCTGACGACGAGTGGAACGACGACGAAGAATCTGAAGGTTCTGAAAAATCTGATGATTCATTCGAAGATATGGAAGACGAAGAGTCTGAAGACGATATGCAAGAATCTTCTGATGACGACGATGAAGATGACGAAGATGAGGACGAAGACGGCGAAGGCTACTTCTAATCACTAATTGCACATCGCAATCAAAAAAAGGGAGTCAAAGACTCCCTTTTTTATTATCATCGCCTCATGTACAAACATCTGTATAAAAGATTTATTGAAGCGAACCCTGCCCTTCTTCACTTTGCCTGCCACAGTCATCATTATTGGGCCGATGTCAGCCGTGAAGCTCAACTTCAATATTGGGATGACTCCGCAAAACATGTCGACGACAAATGGAACCATATCTTTTCCGTCAAAGTTCCCCAGGCGCAAAAGCTTATCGCTGAAGTTTTAAATCTTTCTCATCCCCACCAACTGGTGTTTGCCCCGAATACCCACGAGTTTGTATTTCGTCTTTTAAGCTCCCTGGACTGGAATCAGAATATCCGCATTCTTACAACGGATTCGGAGTTTTATTCTTTTGATCGTCAAATCAATCGTCTGTCTGAACTTCCACAGTTTGAAGTCGTAAAGGTTCCCACCCTGCCCTTTGAAACTTTTCATGAACGCTTTGAGCAGGCGATGGATTCCGCAGACTGGAATCTGGTTTTCATCAGTCACGTCTTTTTCAACTCTGGCCTGACTTGCGATATTGAACGCCTGGCCAAGCGAGCTCCCGCGGAATGTCCTTTTGTTATTGATGGCTACCATTCTTTCATGGCGGTGTCTTTAAATCTGAAACCTATCGAGGACCGCGTATTTTACGTGGCCGGTTCTTATAAATATGCCCAAGGGGGCGAAGGCTGCTGCTTTCTTTATGTTCCACCTGCTACCCGCCACCGTCCCATGTATACCGGATGGTTCGCAGAGCTTTCTAAACTTTCGGCGATTGGTAATGAAGTGGGTTACCCGACAGATGCTTATCAGTATGCCGGAAGCACCATGGATTTTTCAGCGATGTATCGATTGATCGCAACGTTAGAGAAATTCAAAGATCAGGGATTAACGATCACGAAAATCCACGCCCTGGTTCAGCAGAATCAAAAACATTTTCTGGAGGAAATCGATAAGGCCGGGCATGCACTGGTTAACCGCCAGAATCTGATCGCGGCTGATTTAAACAATCACGGGCATTTTTTAACTTTCAATCTGCCAAGCACCGAGGCGACAACAGAGCTGGTTAAAAAAATGAAAACCCGGGGTCTTGTGACGGACTCCCGGGGCTCTCGATTAAGATTCGGTTTTGGACTGTATCACGATGCAGACGACATCAAGGCCGCTGTCGCGAGAATCTAACTACTCAACTTCTGGAAGATCTGAGTAAACTGTGCCGGAAGCTGGGCGGGATTCATAAACAGGTGTTTGAACAGGTTCCTGCGGTCTTGGAGCCGAGTAACCTGAAGAGCTGCCACCGTAATTGTTAACCAGATCATCAATAGATTCCTGAACGATCTGCTCGTCGGATTTGCGAGAGAACTCAGCACCATTTGTTACCAGGTTTTGCGGGCGATAGAATTGATTCGGGCAAGAGCGAACTGCTTCTTCGGCCGAACGGCCTTGCTGTTGAACCTGATTAAATGCGCAGTTCAGGAAATGAGAGTCCGTACCTGCAGAGCAGACTTCTGCCGCTGTGATTGCTTTTTGTTTCGGAGCCAACTGGCTCGTACCTAATGGCAGACCGATGATAGTCATATTAGCCATACAAGCCGCGTAACCCAAGCCATCTTCACGCAAACCTGAATAACAGGAACGTTGAACCTGGTTTACGTCAGTAAAACCGATGCGAACTAGCTCGTTCACACACGCTGAGTATTGTTGTGAGTTTTGTGACATGGATGCCATGCTCATGGAAGCACTCAAAGTAACAACTGCTGTTGCGATAAAGACTTTAAATGATTTCATAATTCCACCTTGCTACGCCCATAGGGCAAAAAGTTAGTTTTTCAACACCACTTTACAAAGCAGAAATCAGACCACCCTCAAATTGAAATAAATGCCTGGAGAGGTGTAAACGTATTAAACAGAGACAATCCCCGCCGCCCTAAAACGCGCTTCAGTCCAAAAGGGAACTGTTACCAAATAAAAAAAGCCCTGTGAGGGGAAGAGAGAGGAACCCCCACAGGGCTTTAGAACGTTATTCAAATTTTCGAAGAGCCGACTCCGGCGGAGTCGGAATGCAGACTACTTAGCTGGCTTCGTGTGAACTGCGAATTTTTCGAACTCGCCGTACTCATGAAGTTTGTTATAAAGAGTCTTGATCGTGATACCCAGGTTGTTTGCCGCTTGAGTTTTGTTACCACCGAAGTGCTGAAGAGCCTTCAGGATGTAACGCTTTTCAAGATCGTGCAAAGTCATGTTTGGATCGTACTCGATCACATCTTTTTGAGTCTCAGGGTTTCTGATGTTCTCTGGAAGATCGTTCAACATGATCATGTGACCGTCAGACAGGATCTGAAGGCGCTCACACACGTTTTGAAGTTCACGGATGTTACCTGGCCACTCGTATTTCATAAGAACTTTCATCGCGTCTTCAGAAACTGAACGACCACGGTTCAAGTAAGCATGCTGAGAGTTATTCAGGAAATGGTTGATCAAAGAAGGAATATCTTCCTTACGACGGCGAAGTGGCGGAGCACTTACTACGATCGTATTGATACGATAGAACAAGTCTTCACGGAAGTTACCGCGAACAACCTCTTGATCCAACTCACGGTTCGTCGCACAGATCAAACGGATGTCTACTTTGATAGGCTCTTTGCCACCTACGCGGAACATTTCGCCTTCCTGGATGAAGCGCAAAAGTTTTGCCTGGATAGCTGGATCAAGTTCACCGATTTCGTCCAGGAACAATGTCCCGCCGTTAGCTGCTTCAGCCAAACCAATTTTACGGTTGTAAGCGCCAGTGAAAGAACCTTTTTCGTGACCGAACAACTCAGACTCAAGCAATGTCTCACGAAGAGCACCGCAGTTGATAGCGATGAAAGGTTTGTTTTTACGGCTGGAACGATCGTGGATAGAACGAGCGATCAACTCTTTACCAGTACCTGACTCACCAAGAACCAGGATGTTTGCGCCCGATGGAGCTACGCGGTCGATCATTTTCATCAGGTTGCCCATAACTTCGGAAGTGTAGACGATAGTCTTGTTTTCCATCACTTTGGAAGTTGTGTTTGTATTCCACATGATTTGGTTAGCATTCTGAGAAGAGGGCAGGATCGTAGAATTGTTATCGTTCATGGCTCCACCTTTCGGTAACGTTCTTCATAAGAGTTTTGGTTGCTGTCTCACTTTGAATGACTCAGTGTGAGACGCTTCCGACGCATTGAGTTATAACCTTAGTCCTGTACCTTTTTCAATAAAAAAAATGCATGGCGTTAGAATTTTTTTATCCCCCATGCCCGGAGCCGATACTTCAGGGTGCTTATGAGCAAGGCTTTTGAGCTTTCCAAAAACATAGATAAATACCTGAAATACATGGCTTTTGTTAAGTCTGCTTCTCCCCTTACAATCAAGCACTACACCCTGGATTTGCAGCAAGCCTTTGAATTGGGGAAAAAGCTGGAATCCGAGAAAATCTCGTGGACTGAGGCCGAATTAATGGGTGCGGTAAGGGCTGCCTTTAACCGTTGGGCCACCCTTTCCCTGGCTTCGCGGAACAGAAAAGCTGCCACTTTGAAGAGTTTTTTCCACTGGGCCTATGTAGAAGAGAATTTGTTGGAACGGAATCTCGCGCATCAGGTGATCTGCCCGAAAGTGCCCCGTAAGTTACCGCACTTTCTAAGCGTCGATGAGGCCTTGGCAGTACTGCATACTTTCGATCGTGAACATCTAGTGCCCTTGAGCGAGAAAGTTTTGTTCTTACTGTTATATGGTGGCGGTCTGCGTATCAGCGAAGCCTGCAACCTGCGCTGGGAGTCTGTGCAACTCGCCCAGAAAACTTTGCGTGTCCTGGGAAAAGGAAACAAAGAACGAATCGTCGCTCTTCCGAACATGACAGTGCAGGTCCTGCAGCGCTGGAAAAAAGAATGTGGTTTTGATGAATACGTCTTTGGCGAAAAGCCCCTGGTGCAAAGAACGGCTTATGAGATGGTTCGAAAAAGTGGGCAGCGTGCAGGACTTTTAAAGCCCCTGCATCCCCACGCCCTCCGACACAGCTTTGCGACTCACCTCTTATCCAGCGGAGCGAATCTGCGAACCCTGCAGGAGATGCTGGGACACGAAAGCCTGCAGGCCACAGAGAAGTACACTCACTTGGGAATTGATCAGTTGGCCAGAACGATGGAATCCCTGCATCCATTGGGCAAGGGAAAATCTTAATACCTGTCTAAATCACCGCATGGGCGATGTAATGGCGAACCATGTTTTCGACGTTGTTCAGTTCTTCGTCGACGATCTGACGATACTCGAGCAAAGAATTTGTGTCTGCCAGGTTTGTTCTAAGAAATGGGGCCATCCAGGGTTCCGGTTGAATCACCCCTTGCTGCAGCAGAAAACGCAAATAGAAGTGCATTTTTAATATCAGCACATCTTTGGAAGTTTCTATCGATTTTAAAGTATGTCCCAAAAGATTAAATAAAAAATCGGAGTGCTTGTCCCCTTCCTGGGACACTTTGGATACGCAGTCCAACACATGCAGCGCAAACTCCAGATGATCATAGTCCTGACGAATACCGGGGAAGTCATTTATCAGGGAAGCTTCCTGCAACGTATTCAGCTTTCCTTCCTCGTTGCTTTCCTTATAGGTGAAAGTCACGAAGTGTGTGGGCTCAAGAATGCCCCCGCCAAAACGCTTTTTGCTTTTCAAGGCCCCACGAGCCATAAAGGAGCGCTTCTCCCCTTGCGGAGAAATGGCGTTCAAAATCAGGTCGGACTCGCCGTACTTGATTTTGCGTAGAATGATGAATTTATCCTTTTGCTGGGACATTCCCCATATCTAAACGGTCCAAGTCTGCTCTTCAAGCAGTTCTTGATAACTTTCGCGCAGGGCCTTCACAAACTGAGGATTCTGCAGGATCTTGGGCCCTGCGATCAACAAGCCGCGCAGGGATTCGTTAGTGGGCTTGGGTTCCCACCAGCTGGAGAACATTTTCACTCCGGACCAGTGACACATATTGGTGCTGTCAACTTCGCACCAACCCTCTTCCTTACTGATTCCAAGTTTGGCAAAGGTCTTTTCTGCAAGTGCTTCAGCACTTGTCTCTTTGAAAATCACCACAGCACGATCATACACACGCGTCTGTTCGGAATTGAAATAAGGCTGAGCAACGTCACTGATAGCTGCCTCGAATGTCCCGATCAGGGAGGCGTTAACTTCGCGGCCTTCCAGCGACAGCAGTGCTTCCTGCAGAACATCCGCGTGATTCCACTCCATGCTTTGTACCATCATTGGGGGACAACGAAAACGCTCACCCAAAACCGCAACAGCAAGATCTTTGGTAACTGAACACAGTCTTACAGAGTAGGGACGGATTTGGGCTTTGTCGTAAAAGTGATTGGCGTGGGAAATTCGAAACGAGTAGATGCGTTTTTCGTTTAAAATTTTATCCAGCTCATCCACGAAAGGATACAACTCGCCAGTGACGGGATGATCTTCTGCAAAGACCACGAAATTCGTGTCTTTCTTTAAACCATCTGCCCAGGCCCTTACATCCTGCAACTGCAAGTGAGAGAGCAAATTCACTTCGTAGGTTTCTTTATAGTAGTATGGTAGCAGTTGATCGAAAACAGATGTCTGCCCTTTAATATATCCAATGGCTTTTTTATGCGCCATAAATTGAGCACTGCCCTGAGTGATTTCAAATACCGCGTGTGCAATTCCTTTATAGGCACGAACCCGCAATGGATCAGGCAATCCCATCTGCGTTTTTAAAGAGTCGTTTAGTTCGTCCCAAGTTTCCGGTCGCACCACATCGATGTACATATAATGACGCTAACATCTATTTTGCCAAATGACGTGGGACGAAGGTCTTATTTACCCTTTGGTTTACGAAAAAAAATAAACTTTCATCTTCACCCCTAAACCGCCGTAGCGACTCTCACCAATAACAAGGCGCTTCAAGCAGGCCTTTCAACTGTCTTATAACGACACCTGAGACCTACAGCCACAAGCAGCATGGGGAATTATGTATCGAAAATATTGCAGCTCTGTTAGATTTTAAGGCAGAGGTACAAATGACAAAGAAAAAAATTGAATGGCCGGTAGCCCTCTTTTTGACGCTAAATCCACTGGTTACATTCATTCTATTGCCGGTATATTTCTACACTCACGGTTTTGAGTGGGATATTGCTCTATTTGCACTGGTTTTCGCCGCTGCTACAAACTTAAGCATCACTGCTGGTTATCACCGCCTGTTTTCCCATAAAAGCTACGATGCACATCCAATTGCAAAGGCCATCTTCCTTTTGATTGGTGCATCTGCATTCCAGGGCTCTGCTTTGAAGTGGTCTTCAGATCACCGCCGTCACCATACGCACATCGATGGCGAAAAAGATCCTTACAACATCAACGAAGGCTTCTGGTACGCACACATGGGCTGGATGTTCTTTAAAGACTCTGTCGATCAAAAAATCCAGGCTCCAGATCTTCAAAAAGACTGGATGGTTCAGTTCCAGCATAATTATTACGGCTGGCTGGCAATCGCTACGGGTTTTGTCGTTCCAACTTTGATTGGTGCTGCTATGGGCTCCTGGTTGGGTGGTTTGGTGATCGCTGGCGGACTAAGAATTTTCCTTACTCAGCAAAGCACATTCTTTGTAAACTCTCTTTGCCACACCTTGGGTAAACAAACTTACTCTAAAGAGATCTCCGCTCGTGACTCCTGGTTTGTCGCGGTTTTGACTCATGGTGAAGGTTACCATAACTTCCATCATAAGTTTCAAATCGACTACCGTAACGGTATCAAGTGGTATCACTGGGATCCGACTAAGTGGGTGATCAAAACTTTGAACGTGATGGGTTTGGCTTACAAACTTCGTCAGATTTCAAATGTGGAAATCCTGAAAGCCCGTCTGCAGGCAGAATCTGCGGAACTTAAAAAAGTGGGTATCGCAGACGAACACCTGGCTGTGATGAGAGAAAAAATCATCGAAGCTCAGGCGAAAATCAAAAAGCTTCGTGAAGACTACGAACAGTTCAAAGCGGATGCGGTTCGCAAACGTGAAGAGCTGAAAGAAGCCTACGATCACAAACTTGCAGAATTGCGCCACGAAATCGAAGTTGCCCATATCGAATTCCAAATGGGCATGAAGATGTGGAAGCTTCACCTGCAAAAAGTCTAAGTTAACTTCAAAGCCCGCATCCAGCGGGCTTTTTTTTGCCTTTTTCCTACAAATCATAGATAGCTCTTCGTCCAGAGTTTCCGTCAAACGACACGTCTAATTGGTTTTTTATTTATTCCTCCAGATAATTAATCATAGCAATGTTTACTGGAAGGAACTTTCGTGGGCGAGTCGGCATTAAAGCAGGAACACTTCAGCGTAGATAAAAACGCACAAATGCGATCCATCAGACAGGACCGCAGTCTTTTAACTCCAAAATCATTTTATCTGTCCTTTGGAAAATTCAAAGCACCCCTTCACGATGTCAGCATCTTTGGCTGCTCTATTCTGGTGACACCCGAAGAGCTGACCGACGTTCAGGAATACCTGAAAACCAATATCTCCACCGCTGGCGAGGTGCACTTTAAAGAGTCCCAGCTGCAGACCTTGCAGGTGCGCTGGACACAGTCTGAACGCCTTGCTGATGCCAAGAACGGCGAAATCATCATCGGCCTGGATATCATGAATGAGCCGTTGAATATCGAGCTGATTAAAGCGCACGAAGCGGCCCATCTGGCGATGGAAGACCAAAGCAATTATGCCTATGCCGTGTCGCAGTTGCCGGTGGAGTTTAAAATCTTCGTTTATGAACTGCGCGACTTTCTGGCGAATCTAAAACCCAAAATTGACCGGATCGAAGAACTAAAGCCGCTGCATGATTTTCAAAAGGAAATGGAGTTTCGCAAGGCTGTGGCTGAATCGTTTGCAAAGTACATGAACTCGGTCCTAAGCCCCAACTATCCCCTGATCCCGAATCTTTTAAAAGGTATGAGCAAGTTCCAGTTAAAATGGGCGATGAACTTTGCCCGTGAACAGATGGGACCTTTGCTGTGGGGTGCTCCTTTTGCTCACCGGGCTTATCACAAGCCCCGCGGTTATGCAGGTGACTACGAGATGATGAATCAGCTTTATCGTGATGAAGTCGTGGGCAAGACGCTTTACGATCAATGCATTCACAAATACTTTGTGGAAGATGCGTCGGGAACTGCGGTTCGCAATCGAGGTCTGTATCTTTCAAAAAAAATCCGTGAGCTGTTTCAGGAAACCAGTCCTCAGCACAATTTGAAGATCATGTCTGTGGCAAGCGGTCCCGCAAAAGAACAACAGCTGTTCCTGCAGGACTGCCCGGAGTTTTTGGATCGCCATGCGGAGTTTACATGTGTCGATCAGGATGAGGAATCTTTGAAGCATGCCCACCGACAGCTCTATACGATTGATCGCAAAGTTCAGTCCGGCTTTGGCTTCAGATTCTCGAACCTGGCGATACGAAATATCATCTCGCAAGGGTTCCCGGAAAAAGATTATGATTTGATCTACACCGCCGGTTTGTTTGACTACTTTACGGAGCCTATTGCACGTCGAACTGCTGAAAGAATGCTGGATGCGGTAAAGCCCGGCGGCAAAATCATTATTGGAAATTTCTGTGCTGAGAACTACAAGTACGGTCCCTTCCTGGAGCTTTTCCTGGATTGGACATTGATCTATCGCACAGAGGCAGATTTGCTGCGCGTATTCGACGGGCTTGGCTCGAAAATGTGGGTGGAAAAAGAGCCTTTAGGAGTGAACCTTTTCATCGTCATTCAGAAGTAAAATACTTCGGAGTAATTACATAAAGTGTACTGATCCTGGCAGGCACAGTACACTTTATGTCACTCCCCTCCCTCGTCTCAGTTTGAGACAATTTGAACTTAGCTAACCTACCGAAATTACATATGTCGTTTTGGCAATGATCTTGCTCCTACAAAAGGTGAGGAGATTCATGCCTATGAAACTATCGACGACTTTATTGAAATTCAGCCTGCTTGCCACATGTGGCATCATGACCATGACATCTTCAAATAATCCTCTTTTTTATAAAGCAGAGCTGGCATCGACAAAGGCGCCAGTTGCTTCCAAAAAGGCTGCGGCAAGCGCGAAGACCACGAAGGCAAAGAGCGCGACTGCTCCGGTTGCCAAGCCTGTTCCTGCGGCAAAGACAGCCAAGGTATCAAAGGAAGCTGAAGAGTCACTTTCAAAAGCCGCTATCGAAAAAATGAGCAAAGTAAATAAGATCAATGATCTTTTGGCATTCAGCCGTGGAGACACTTCAGAAACCGTTGCCTGTAAGAATTGTTCTGTGGCCAGTGAAGCTGCAAAGATTCGCTTTAATCAGTGTTCACCAAAAAATGACTATATGGAAGAAGCCCTGGAAAGAAAGAAAACCAGCGCCTCTTACATTGGTGCTTTGATCAGAACTCCAATCAATAAAAAACCAATGATCCGCCCGGTATGTATCGAAACCGCGATGTACCTGCAAAGTGCGGCGTCCGGTCCGGTTGTGGATTATAAAACCTGCTCTAATGGCAAAGCTAAAAACGCTCCTGCCCGTCCATGTGTTAGCGAAAACTACTTCACTCTTATTTCTAATAGCTTTGAAGTCGTTTCCCAGTGCATGAAAACTTATATTGGCGAAGGTGAATCCGCCCTAGCTCAAAAACAAAATATTTTGGCGGTATTCGGTATGATCTCTGTAGAGTCAGGTTTCCATGTGAATATCATGTCCAAAACCGGTGCCGGAGGTATCGGTCAGTTCACTCAGCCAGCAATTCATGCCGTTAACAAAATGCTTTCTGAAACTGAAGAGTTTTTGCTGTCTCATCCGGATGTGCGCTGCCAAAAAATCGCCAATGAATTCCTTAAGGAAGACCAGCGCATGGATTCCAAGAAAACCTGTGACCGCATTTCTATCGCAGAAGGCAATCCAGTTACAAATATGATTTACACATACGCTGCTCTTAAAGAGGCCACTGACTATTTTGATACTACCGTATTTAACGATGCGAAAATGAAAGCCAAATTTGCCTTGCCTGCAGACGAGCTTGCGAAAATCAAACGCGCCACGATGGTTTGGTCCCACAACACCGGCTATGCGGGTTTGAAAACGCCGCTTACGAAATTATTAACGACGAAATACGCAAAAAAGAAAGTTACCGATGCTGACAAGTTCCTGGAAGAGCTAAGAGAATATGCCCGTTTGTATCCTAATAAAGGCAATGCGGGTTCCTCAGCACGTATTAAAGAAACAGCAAATTATTACGCGAAAATCCAAACCAAGATCGACTTGATTAAAGACGGCGCTGCGGGGGGATCATGCTTAAACTAATTACTTCCATGCTTACCATGATGTTGTTGATGCCATCTCTTTCCTGGGCTCTAAATGATTCTTATACTTTGAATCTGATTGAAAAATCCGTGGCTTCTATCGAAGCTTCCAATGATAAAACTCAACAGATGAACCTCGCTCGGGAATTCAAACAGCTGGTTATCCAAAGAGCGGATCAGATTGGCGAGGCTTCTTTAACCAACAAATCTTATGATGCAGAATCATCAGAACTGGTGGATCTAATTGTAGCATTGGATCGTACTACCATGAAGAAGGCGACAAAGTCAGAGTGCGGAAAAGCTCTGAACGGATTGCTGACGGATGCAGGTATTGAAAACGTGCAGGAAACGGAATCCCAATCCTGGAATCAACTGCAGTTTTCACTACCCAGCAAAGTGAGCTCGTTTGAATTTACTGCCTTCCGTGTTTTGAAAGCCATTTGCGAATAAACTAGCTTAAAGAAAATTCCTTCATGACCTGGGCAGCAATCGGATTCTCAATTTTCCGGTTCGCTGCCATCAGCCAGATTTCCTCATACACACCTTTTAAAGTTCCCAGCACTATCAGCTTTCCATCCTTAGTCAGTTTCTTGGCAACAGCATCGGCAACAGGAATTAATCCCACTCCTTCAGCTCCCAACAATGTCTGTAAACTGGTATCCTGAATCTCGGCGACCTGATCGACCTTGATGCGATTGACTTTAAAGTAGTGATCAATCTCCCTGCGCAATCGACTGTGCACTGTCGGAACGACAAAGGGCTGCCCCTCAAGACTTTGTGGGAAGTTCTTTTTTAGATGCTTGTATTTTTCGGAGGCACAAACCACTACCGGAAGCTTGGCTATGGATTTGGAATACACGGTTTTAAAATCAAGACTGGGAACGTAGTTCGATAAAAGCAAATCAACGTGGTGGCTTTCCAATTCGCGCAGCAATTGGTCACCCGATCCCTCGATCACCGAAACATTGCAGTTCCCGGATTTGTAGGCCTGCATAATTACTTTGTGAGTGATGTCTTTGGGTACGCTGTCCAAAGCCCCAATCTGCACATGCACGCGATTGTTCTGCAATTGATCCTGCAAAACCTCCACCATTTCCGCACCCAGATTGAAAACCTGCTCTGCATACTCCAACGCAATGCGCCCGGCTTCTGTCAATTGCAGGCGCTGCTTTGATCTTTCAAAAAGAGGCTTCCCTAATGACTCTTCCAACTGTTTCAATTGGGTACTGAGTGTGGGTTGTCCCACATTCAATTTTTCAGACGCTTTGGCAATACTTCCTTCGCGTGCAATCGTATAGAAATACAGAAGGTGGTGATAGTTAAGCCATTGATAACTCTGAGAATTGGTTTCGCCAGGCACGGTTACCTCTTTGTTTAAAACGAATAACTTATTATAGTTTATCTATTTTTCAGAAGGTAGAAGTTCGTGTACATTGACAGCATCTATTAAGGAGATTTTTTACTTTGGAGCAGACTTTATTATTTCCCTTTGCGGACTATTGGTGGTTTTACCTAGGATTCCTCGTCTTTGTTATCGGTATGCTGGCCCTGGATTTGGGCGTATTCCATAAACACTCTCATGCTGTTGGTTTTAAAGAAGCTACCGCTTGGTCCATCGCGTGGATTTCGTTGGCTTTGGTGTTTAACGGAATACTGTATGCGTATTCACTTTATAAGTTTGGCGATCAGACCATAGCAAATCAGGTGGGACTGGAGTTCCTGACCGGATATGTGATCGAAAAAGCGCTCTCGGTGGATAATATCTTCGTCTTTGTCGTGGTCTTTGGTTTCTTTGGTATTCCAGCCAAATACCAGCATCGCGTGTTGTTCTTTGGTATCATCGGTGCGTTGATTTTCCGCGCGATCTTTATCGCCCTGGGTTCTATCTTGATGCAATACCAGGCCGTGGTATTGATCTTCGGTGTGTTCTTGATCATCACAGGTATCAAGATGATGTTCCAAAGCGAAGGCTCGGTGGATCCATCCAACAACTGGTTGTTGAAGTTTATGCGCAAGCATATTCGTATCACAGACCGCATGCATGAAGACCATTTCTTCGTGACTGAAAATGGTCTGAAGTACGCGACGCCTTTGTTTGTGGCTTTGATCTTCCTGGAGTTCACAGACGTGATCTTTGCTGTGGATAGCGTTCCAGCCATCTTTGCGGTGACCAAAGAGCCATTGATCGTGTTTACATCCAATATCTTTGCGATTTTGGGATTGCGTTCTTTGTACTTCCTATTGGCTGGTGTGGTGGACAAGTTCCATCTGTTAAAGTACGGCCTGGCGTTTACGCTTATCTTTGTCGGATTGAAAATGGTATGGCTGAACAAATTGTTCGGTGGCCACTTCCCAATCGGTATTTCCCTTGCAGTGATCGCCCTCTTCATTGGTGGTTCAGTGGCTCTGTCACTACTATTCCCCCAAAAGAACGACAACGATTCCAGCAAGTCTTAAAGAGACATTGGCTGCCCGCCACGCGATTCATAAGTCGTGATGGTGGGCGGAATGACCGCGAACTTTGGCAAAAGCCCGAAGAAATCTTTCGTGTAGGGCTTTTCCAAATGGGCGTTTAAATCCTCCCAGCTTTTCCAGGTTTCAATAAACATAAAAACACCTGGTTCCAGGGGATCTTCATAAAATTCGTAACTTAGACATCCACTGTCTGCCCGTGCGGGATTGACCATAATCGCAGCGAGTCCCACGAACTCATGTTCTCGTTCAGCTTTCACCTGGATTTTGGAAGTCATCACAATCATAGTATTCTCCCCGTTTTGTTAGTTTATCAGGCATTTTAATAATACGTCTTGGTGAACCGGGAATTTCTGCTAAAATGAAAGCATGAATAAACGCCTGTTCTTTGCCTTGAACGCGACGGATCCTCTTTCGACAACTTTCTTGCCGACTTACAAAAAATTGCGAATCAATGCCGACCAAAAAGAGATGGTGGTCAAATGGGTGCCCCTTGAAAACTATCACATCACAGTGAGTTTCATGGGTGAATGTCCGGAAGAAAACATCCCGGCCCTAAGCCAAGCCCTGCAGGATGCCTGCGCACAGACACAGCCGTTTCAGCTAAAAATCGAAGACATGGGTGCGTTTTCCAGCGAACACGATGCGCGAACACTATGGCTGGGAGTTCAGAACAAGAAATGCCTGGGCGAGTTTAAAGATCTATTGGATGGAATTTTAAAAGAACGAGATCTTCTGACATTCATCGACAAACGGGACTTCAAACCTCATTTGACGATTGCGCGTCTTCGTAATCCCCGTAGCGTGAAAGACATGCTTTCACCATTTAAACGAAAAAGTTTTGGTAAAATCCAGGTGCACGAAATCGTGCTTTATGAATCTAAGCTTGCGGGTGCCTTTCCCGTTTACACTCCGATTTTCCGTGCCCCACTGACTGGAAAGCCCCAGGAAGAAAATCTTGATGAGGCTGTGGACTTCTAATCTTAAATACCGCGACCGTATAAGTTAATGATTGAACGTCCGTGAGCAAACACCAGATACAGGCGGCCAGAGTAACTGCGCTTATCTGATGGCCAGAAAGTCGCACGCACTGTGCATTTTTGTCCTACAGGAATTACTGTCGGACAATTTGTATAGGCGTTAAAGGCGGCACCGGCAATTCCCAACTGCTTAAATTCCAAGGGCTCATCACCCGTTGAAGTTAGTGTGAAATCCACATACTTGCGAGAGTTCACAAAGGTCGAACCGAAATTATAATTGTAATATTGATCTCCAGAAACCAATGAAGCCGGCTGAATCATTTCAATCTCTGCTTGTGCCTGGGCAAAGGAAATTTGCGGTAGAATGCTTGCGAAAAGTGCTACAAGAATAAGTTTCACGGAACCCCCTATCCCAAGCGTAGCGCTTGGGACGAGAATCGAAAATCGAAAATAGAGGATTGCTCGATGCAACACGGTTTTGTCAGGGCTCATCTTTTAACTCACTGTTTTTTGCCTACGCACATGGTTTGGGAGGGTGGCTTATTAAATTGAGGTGGGTTTAGAACAAAGGCGCTATCCTTGGTTTTATGAAACTCATTGATTGGTTTCGGAATAAAGGGACCCGATATTTTTTATCGGAGTCTGATAAGGCTTTGCTGGATCGATATGAAATCAGCGAACAGCGGACTCGCACTATAATAGATGCAGCTTACAATGCCTTTGTCGGAATGGACAGCTTAGGCATGATAACCGACTGGAACCCGCAAGCCGAGCGCACCTTTGGCTGGAACCGCGATGAAGTTCTGGGAAAAGAACTGTCCGAAATTATTATTCCCCACAGATACCGGGACTCCCACAAAACGGGGCTCGCTCATTACCTGGCGACCGGTCACGGACCTGTTTTAAATAAACGCATGGAGATCACCGCACTTCATCGCGAGGGACATGAGATTCCCGTGGAGATGACGATCTTTCCTTTCGAGCATAAGGGCAAGCACCTGTTTGGGGCTTTTCTTCACGACATTTCAGAGCGTAAAGGATCAGAAGCGAAAGTCAGAAATCTATATCAGGATCTTGAGCAGCGAGTTCAGGAGCGAACGCAAGAACTAGCACTTGCAAATAAACAGCTAAAAGAAGATGCAAACGTTCGCCAACGATTGTACGAACAAGCTCAAACGGCAAATCGTCTGAAGGATGAATTCCTGGCGACAGTTTCCCACGAGCTTCGCACTCCGCTGAATGTTATCCTGGGGCACAGTGATATTTTAAAAGACCCCGACACTTCCAAGGAAGAAGCCCAAGCTTCCATCAATGCCATTCACAGAAATGCTCAAATTCAGGTGCAAATCATCAGTGATCTGCTGGATGTTTCCAGAATTATTTCCGGCAAACTCCAGTTGCAGGTAAAACCGATTGAAATTGAATCGGTCGTCGAAGCCGCCTATGAGAGTGTGCAGATTGCTGCAAAATCAAAAAACATCAATGTGCGAGTGGAAGGCCCTGAACGGGTCAAAGCCATTGGGGGCGACCCCGAAAGACTGCAGCAAGTTCTTTGGAATCTGCTTTCCAATGCCATTAAGTTTACGCCTAAAGGTGGCAATATCACTGTTAAGCTTTCCAATGTCGAATCCCGGGTGCAGATCGATGTGATCGACAACGGTAAAGGTATTGATCCCCACTTCCTTCCGTATGTGTTTGAACGATTCCGTCAGGAAGATGCTTCGACCACAAGACGTTATGGTGGTTTGGGTCTGGGACTTGCTATTGTTCGCCATATTGTGGAAGGCCACGGCGGAACTGTTGCCGCCTCCAGCGGAGGCACAAATCAGGGATCGAAATTCACAGTGTCTTTGCCTGTCCTTGCAGCGCAATTGCAAGAAGGCATCCGGGAACGTCACTTTGGTTATGAGAAATTTGTGGAGACTCACCCCCCACATACCAAACATCTGGATGAAGTCAGAATCCTGATTGTAGATGACGACATCGACACCAGAAATCTGTTAAGCCTGGTATTAAAGAAATCCGGCGCGAACGTTGTCACCGCAGATTCTGCGCAAAAAGCCTTTGATATGTTCCAGGTTTTTAACCCTCAGGTTTTATTAAGCGACATCAGCATGCCGGATATTGACGGCTACACTTTGCTAAAGATGATTCGCACCCTGCCTAATACGGAAAATCTGTGGGCAATCGCACTGACAGCTCATGCACGTTCCGAAGAACATGAGCGCGCACTGGCTGCAGGATTTCATATTCATATTTCGAAACCCGTTCAATCTGCTGAATTGATCAACACGATTTCAGATTTGCTAATGTGCGGGGATAATAAGAAATCAGCTCCAGATGCCGAGCAGCCGAAATAAATTTTCCGCTATTTTCCCCGTAGCAGACTCGTTATTTTTTCAAGGGGTCGACCAATAGTCGCCTTCCCGTTCCCGATCAGAATCGGGCGCTCCATTAATTTTGGATTTCTGGATAAATTCTGAATCACGGCTTCGATGTCGTTCACATCAAATGGCGCCTCCAAGAACAGCAATTCCTTGGTTCGCACCAAACTTGATACGGGAGTATCGAGCTTACCGATCAGCTCTCGTAACTCTGCCTCCTTCAACGGATTATCCAGATACTTTCGTACCTGAAGTCCCTCGACAGATTTTAGAGATTCGAGAGCCTCGCGGCTTTTGCTGCAGCCAGAGTTATGAAGCAGAACCCAGGACATGCTTAGCGAGCCAATTCCATTTCGATTGCTTTCAGGATCACCGGGTCTTCGGGAGTCATATCCGGAGCAAAACGAGCGATAACTTTGCCGGCTTTGCTGATCAGAAATTTTTCAAAGTTCCACATAATATCGGAAGGTCCCCCGGAAAGCAGACCGTGCTCTTCCAAAACTGACTTCAGTTTTCCATTGGGAACTTGTTGGGCATTCGGCTGCAAAGCAGTCAGTTGCTGATACAGTGGATGCTGACCTTCACCTTTTACCACCATTTTTGCGAAGACCGGAAATTTAACACCAAACTGTGTACGGCAGAATTCCTGGATTTGTTCATTTGTGCCAGGCTCCTGCGCACCGAATTCATTCGCCGGGAATGCCAAAACGCGAAGTCCATGTGACTCGTACTTTTGATGAACTTTTTCAAGCCCCTCGTACTGCGGAGTCAGGCCACACTCAGATGCCACGTTCACCACCAGCAAAACATTGCCAGCGTAATCTGCCAAAGTCGCTTTTTTACCATCTGCCGTATTGAATTCGATTTGATTTAAAGAAGTGCTCATTGCGTTCCCTTTCGCGGGATGAAGATTTAAAAAGTGCACTTTATTATACATGCATTCCTGGCCTTAAAACAGACGTTTTATCCCCGTTGGGATGCAAACCCTGTGAAAAGGTATTTGTTGAAGTAACAGCAAACCAAAAATAGTATTAAAGAGAGGCTCGGAAGAAGGGCCTAATTCTGTGGGAGATAAAATGAAGTTTATTAAAGTCACACGCGGCTATGAAGTTTTACATCTGAATGCGGACCACATTCACTTCATGACCGAAGCCGAAAAGAACGACGAAAACGGCAAAAACTGGGTCACCACCATCCGCTTCAGCCTCGAGCCCCACGACAAAATCGAAGTCAAAGAACGCATCGAAGACATCCTAAAACAGCTGTAAAAAGGGTGCTCTCGCAAGGCCTACCATGGACTCAAAAGCCGTGGGATTTTAAGTCCCTTCCTTGGGCCAAAGGCTAGCGAACTAGCAAAAGGTCAAATCGGAAACGTTCCAGAGGTTAAGGTTTTAGAGTTTAAAAGAGTTCTTTAAATATCTTGATAAGAACCAAGACAATCAAAAGAATCTGCTTAATAAGCTTTAAAATCGACCGATAAGAACATTGTTGGGTGTTCATTCGGACCTCCTTCAGATATCCGGAAGTGAGTCCGTCTTAAAGGCGACCTTGCGAAAGCAAGAGTCGTCTTTTGCATTTTTAAGGCCCAACAAATAAAAAAAGCCACCTCAATGGTGGCTTTTTTTATTCTCAACCGAGAACCAAGGTTGATCAAAAGTAGTCAGATGCAAGGCGGAGGTCGGTTCCAGCCGCGGAGGCGTACTGAAGGTACGTCGTAGCGATGGAAGCGGCCGACAACGAAGTCAGCTGGCCGCTTTTCATCGACCGTCTTTAGATCCCTTGTTTGTGGCGTTCTTCGTCGTCAACATGCGTTTGGATACCGCCTTTTAGATTCGGACGGTAAGCCAAGTGGTTGATGTCATAGATGAACTGGCCACCGTTCAATGCCGGAGTTTGCCACTCAGGCCCCAAACGGATCGCGTCCACTGGACAAGCTTCTTCACAGAAACCGCAGAATACGCAACGAAGGATATCGATTTCGTAGCTGATTGGGAATTTCTCAACAGCTGGATCGTTATGTTCAGCCGCAACGATTTTGATACATTCAGCAGGACAGTTCGTCGCGCACAACATACAAGCTGTGCAACGAAGGGAACCGTCTTTCTTTACTGTCAAAACGTGATTACCTTTGAAGCGCGGAGAATAATCATTCATTTGCTCCGGGTAGTTCAAAGTCATCATTTTCTTGCGGTTCAAAAGATTGCCTACCATGTGTTTCATGGTCACTGACAAGCCACCCAATACACCCGGCAAGTACCATTTGGACTTTTCGGAGTTATTTTGCATTACGCTCATAGGCTACCTCTTTTGAATACAAACTCGTTCTTCTTACGTGCTTCCAATTCAACTTGGTCAGGACGTTGATTCGTTGGCATGAACGGAGCAGTCATTGGCATTACCAAGTTTTTACCTGACAACAACAAGGCAGCTTCAGTCAAAGTCAGAGCTTCAGAAACCACAGTCGTCACTTTTTTGATCTTTTGTTCAAGACCAGAGTAGTTGATGAATGTGCCGTCTTTTTCAACGAACGTTTTCATTGGAATGATCCAAACATTGCCTGTCAAAGCAGACAAAGCATCGTTTTTACCAGATTGCATCCAGATCAAATTTTGAGCTTTGGAAAGCTCTTTCAATCTGTCGTTATACTCTGGGAATACAACTTGGTTTTCCGGGCCAGCGACAACGACAGTTTTAATGGAACCGTTAGCAAGACCTGCAGACAAGTCAGTCCAAGTCGCAGTGATGCCGTATTTTTCCATAACTTTCAGCAAGCCTTTAGTGTTTGGATTTTTATCTCCGCGAGATAGCAATCCGTCAAAGCTGTCGAAAGTTTCTTTGTTGTTGATCCAGAAGAATACTTTTTTAGTTTTAAACTCTTCCACGAAAGTTTTGATGATCGCTTCATACTCTTCAACAGTGTATTGAGCTGTCAAAACCAACGCCAAAGCGTCGCCGGAAGTGTTTTTCAATACTTCGCTGGCACTCTTAGCTGCCGCACCTGGAGCCATTTCCGTGCCACGAACCACACCCTTAAGAAGGCGTGCTTCACGGTTCACGAATTTGTAGGCGTTACGACCGCTGTCGCACATCCAGTGACCGTTTACCTGTTCATTGTAAACTGGCTTGATACGGAAAAGACCTTCCTTGTTGTAGTACACCTTGATGTTACAACCAGTGGAGCAACCGTTACATACGCTGTTGCCGTCTTTTAGATACCAAACGCGCTGACGGAAACGGAAGTCTTTGGAAGTCAACGCACCCACCGGGCAGATGTCGACTGTATTCAAAGAGTATTTGTTATCCAAAGCCATGCCATCGTGGGTGCCGATTTCAGTACGGTCACCACGGTTGAACAGACCCAATTCGTTTGTTTTAGATACTTCTTCAGTGAAACGAACGCAGCGAGAGCACAGGATACAACGTTCAGAATCCAGAACCACTGTCGGTCCCAAATCCACAACTTTGTGCTTCTTAACTTTTGCTTCAGCCATTTCTGGGTCGTACTTGCCGTACTCCATGTATTGGTCTTGCAATCCGCACTCACCCGCCTGGTCACAGATAGGGCAATCCAAAGGATGGTTGATCAAGTGGAAGTCCAGCCCCCACTTAACAGCGTCTTTAACTTTTTCAGACGTGTTATTGATTTTCATGCCTTCAGTAACCATCGTGTTACACGCGATCTGTACACGTGGATTTCCTTCGATCTCCACCATACACAAACGGCAAACACCCGCGACGCTTAGACCTGGATGCCAGCAATAGTGAGCAATGCGATCGCCCGACTCCTGCATCGCCTCGATGATCGACGTGCCTTCTTTTACTTCGACTTCTTTGCCATTAATGGTGCATTTCGGCATATGTCGTTCCTTTTACTTTCGAACGTCCTTCACGGACATAGAATTCAAATTCATCTCTAAATTTAGTTACAAAACTAAGAACCGGCAAAGCAGCAGCGTCTGAAAGAGCGCAGATTGTTTTACCTTTCATGTTGTCAGCAACTTTGATCAACAAATCGATATCCTGAAGACGGCCACGGCCTTCAAGGATCGAGTGAAGGATCTTATCCAACCAACCCGTACCCTCACGGCATGGAGTACACTGACCACATGATTCGTGAGCATAGAAGTGAGTCAAAACACCCAACATATCGACCATACATTGAGAGTCATCCATCACGATCACCGCACCGGAACCAAGCATTGTGCCCAGACCTGCAAGGGATTCGTAATCAAGGTTTGCTTTCATAACTTCTTCAGCAGTCAAAACCGGAGCAGAAGAACCGCCCGGGATGATCGCTTTCAATTTACGTCCTGGTTTCATACCGCCGCACTCTTTGTTGATCAGATCAATCAAAGGGTAACCCAATGGTACTTCGTAATTTCCAGGCTTAACCACGTTACCGGATACAGAGAACAATTTAGTTCCTGCAGATTTCTCAGTCCCGTGTTTGCGGTAAGTTTGTGCGCCATCTTTAATGATGTAAGTCACTGCTGCCAAAGTTTCCACGTTGTTCACGATTGTTGGTTTGCGCAGGTAACCTTGAACAGCCGGGAACGGAGGTTTCAATTTTGGCTGGCCTTTCAAGCCTTCCAAAGAAGAAATCATACCTGTTTCCTCGCCGCAGATATAAGCGCCGGCGCCACGGTACACATCAAGGTCAAAATCAAAACCTGAACCCAGGATGTTTTTACCCAAAAGGCCTGCATCGTAAGCTTCTTTGATCGCTTTGTTCAAAACGTCGATCGGGTAAACGTATTCACCACGAACGTAGATATAACCTTTATGAGAACCGATCGCGAAAGCAGAGATAATCATACCTTCGATCAATTGATGTGGAGCACGCTCCATCATCATACGGTCTTTAAACGTCCCCGGCTCGCCTTCATCGGCGTTGCACAGAAGGTAACGAGGTTCGCCATTTTTAGGCAAAAAGCCCCATTTCATACCTGTCGGGAAACCCGCACCACCACGACCACGAAGACCGGAAGCTTTCACTTCGTCGATGATTTGCTGCGGTTGCATTTTGAAAGCTTTCGGCAAAGTTTCGTAACCGCCTTTAGCTTTGTAACCAGCAAGAGTTTGGTATTCCGGCAAATGATAGTGCTCGGAAAGAACTTTAATCTCAGCCATTATCTCATACCTCTCAACAAGTTCATCGCTGACTCAGGAGTCAGTTTCTCGTGATAAGTGTCATTCACCTGCATCATTGGCGCAGTTCCGCAGGAACCCAGGCACTCAACTTTGGATACTGTGAAGCGACCATCAGCGGAAACTTCGTTGTATTTCACACCCAACTCTTTGCAGATGTGGTGAGCCATCTCACGGCCACCCTCAAGAGCGCAGGAAATGTTCGTACAAACCTGAACGTGGTACTTGCCCACCGGTTTTTGGTTGAACATTGTATAGAACTTGAAAACTTCATTGATACGCGCTTCAGGGATATCCATTACTTGAGACAAGTGACGGATAATATCCGGCGTGATGAAGCCGCTATTTTCTTTTTGAGCAATATAAAGACTTGGAATAATCGCAGACTCTTTCGCCTCGTAGCGAGCAAGTTCTTTTTTTACGTTAGCCAAGCCTTGTTCAGAAAGTTTAAACATTTATATGTTCCTCTTCTCTATCGGAAAGTCCACCTTCGCTAAAGCTTCGGCGGACCTCCGAATTAGACCTTATCGGTCTAATTCTCCGGCAATCAAATTCATAGAAGCTACAGTTGCGATTGCATCCGCCAACATCGCGCCCTTAACCACAGTCGGGAAAGACTGATAGATCGCGAAGCAAGGTGGACGAACTTTCAAACGGTATGGATTCGCAGAGCCGTCGCTGACCAGATGGAAGCCCAACTCACCGTTGGCTGCCTCTGTCGCGTCGTAAACTTCACCCACCGGTGGACGAAGACCTTTGATCACAAGCATGAAGTGATTCATCAGACCTTCGATATTACCGTAAACGTCTTTTTTCTCTGGAAGAACGATACCTTTATCGCGGATCGTGTAGTCACCTGCCGGAATGTTTTTACAAACCTGCTCGATGATACGGATGGATTGGCGCATTTCCTCGAAACGAACCAGATAACGATCATAGATGTCACCTGTTGTTCCCACTGGAATGTCGAAATCCAACTGGTCATATCCATAATATGGAGTGGCTTTACGCAAATCCAGGTTTACACCGGAAGCACGAAGCAACGGACCTGTGTAACCCCATTGAATAGCGTCTGCTGCAGAAACTGCACAAACCCCACGGGTACGCTGGATGAAGATTTTATTGTCGACAACCATTCCGGCCATCTCGTCAGTCCCACGGCGAAGCTCTTTACAAAGAGCCAAAACCTCGTCGAACCAACCTTCCGGCGCGTCCTGAGCCATACCACCCACACGAGTCATAGACACCGTCAGACGGGCACCGCACAGTTTTTCGAACAATGTATAAACCTGTTCACGCAAACCGAACATATAGAAGAAAGATGTCAAAGCACCCAAGTCCATCGCACCAGTACCGATTGCAATCGTATGGTCGATAACACGGGAAAGCTCTGCCAGGATGATACGCATCGCTTGCGCTTTAGGCGGAATTTCCACGCCCAACAAACGCTCAACCGTTTTGCAGTAACCGATGTTATTCATCGGAGCTGAACAGTAGTTCAAACGGTCTGTGTATGGGATCACCTGATTGTACGGATGAGTCTCCGCCATTTTTTCAAAGCAGCGGTGAAGATATCCGATTTCGTTGTTACAACGAACGATCGTCTCCCCGTCCATTTCAGCCATCACACGAAGAGTACCGTGCATCGCTGTATGGGCTGGACCGATGTTCAATGGAACATACTTGTCATTCAAAACGTCACCCGGAGATCCCGGCTCGTTATTGAAATGAATTGGCAAAGAAGCTGTGCAGGACTGTTGATGATCCGCTTCGTAGTCTTTGCGCAATGGATGACCCACGAATTGGTGGTGAGTCAGGATACGGCGCAAGTTGGGATGACCCTCGAACTTGATACCGAACATGTCAAAAGCTTCGCGCTCGAACCAGTCAGCACCACGGTAAGCTGGAATTGCAGTACCAACAGACTCGCCTTCACCGACTTGAGTTTTTACGCGAAGACGCGTGTTATCTTTTGAAGAGAAGAGATTGTACACAACGTCGAAACGTTTTTCACGCGTCGGATAGTCAACTCCGCAGACATCCATCAGGAAGTCGAACATGCCGGACTCGCGCAGGTACATCATCAAACTTGGAATGTCTTCCTTAGGCACTTCGATAACATCATCACCAACAGAGTTGGAGAATTTGAAGTTCGCTACGTTAAAGCGTCCCGCCAGGTTTTGTTTGATTGAATCAAGCTTGCTCATATGGGCTCTTCCAGTTGTCCTTCCAAGGACGTGGTGTGTGATCACCGATCATTTTTTGCAAAGCCATAATACCGTCCATAACTGCCTCTGGTGTTGGAGGGCAGCCCGGGATGTAAACGTCGACAGGGATAACTTTATCAACGCCCTGAAGAACGTGGTAGGCACGGTAGAAACCACCGGAGCTTGCACAAGCGCCCATGGCAATTACGTATTTTGGTTCAAGCATTTGTTGGTAGATACGAACAATGACCGGCGCCATTTTTTCGGTGATCGTACCCGCAACCACAAGAAGATCGGCCTGACGTGGAGAGAAGCGCGCAACCTCTGCACCGAAACGGGCAAGGTCATACTTCGGTCCCATCACCGACATGAATTCGATACCGCAACAAGCAGTACCATAAGGCATTGGCCACAACGAATTCTTGCGACCCCAAGCCACGATGTGATCGAGCTTTGTGGTGAACGCAATATCGCGCGACATATCGTCCGCTGCTTGAGTTCCGAGGGCGGAACTCTGCACTTGATCTTTGTGCATAAATACACCTCTGCAATTTCAATTAGCTATCATTAAGTAACTAACGAAAAACCTTAATCCTGACAACTAGATACTCATTGTAGGCCTGCGTCTGGCGAACTTCAACGCGCCTCAACAAAATCATGGGGATACGCAAATGAAATTGATTATCCACTCGCGAGACAACAAACTTTACTTTCGACCCAAAAATCAGTCGAGAAACTCGAGTGCTTAACCACATAACAAGGATTGTTTTGAAAGGAGTTTTCATGAAGAAGTTGGCCCTGCTTACAGCATCTGCCGTTCTTGCCTTCGCGATGAGCGCACAAGCTCAACATAAAACCCAGGATTTGCTTATTAAATTGGCACCTGGCTACGATAACGTCGAACTTTTCGGTGCTAAAACCGAGAAAATTACTGAAAACCTGGTTCGCGTCCGTGCTCCAAAATCCATGAGTCTTTTCAACCTGATGAAAAACCCTGCGATTGAATATGTTCAGCCGAACTACCCAATTCGTTTGATGGAAAGCTACCAAATCCAGGACCCTTTGCGTCGCGCGGCTTTGGCAAAAATGTTGCGTCGCAATCCGCAACCACAAACTTTGGCAATCAAAGACAACCCGGAAATTCCTAACGCTCCGCAATCAACTTCTGGAGCAGATCCATTGTTCAACAAACAATGGGGCATGAACAATATCGGCGTGGTTGAAGCCTGGAAAGTGACAAAGGGCAATCCTGAAATGGTTGTCGCTGTTATCGATACTGGCGTTGACTATACACACGAAGATCTATTGCCAAATCTTTGGAGAAATCCAAAAGAAATTCCTAACAACGGTATCGATGATGACGGCAACGGCTACATCGACGACGTTGTAGGTTGGGATTTCGTTTCCAATGACAACAAACCTTATGACCTTTCCATGGAGCCATTGGACATTCTGTTCAAAGGTGGTAACCCAGGTCACGGAACACACTGCGCAGGTAACGTTGCAGCTCGTGGCGATAACGGCAAAGGTGTTGCCGGTGTTGCTCCGAATGTAAAAATCATGTCTTTGCGTTTTATCTCTGAAAAAGGCGGCGGTACGACTGCTGACGCTATCAAGGCGATTAAATACGCAGTTGATAACGGCGCAAAAATCATGAGCAACTCCTGGGGTTCTGAAGGCGAAGATCCTAATTCTGGCGCCGAGAACAAAGCATTGCGTGATGCTGTTCAATACGCACAAGACAGAGGCGTGTTGTTTATCGCAGCGGCAGGCAATGGTCACAAAGGCGTTGGTTACGATAACGACAACGACGCTGCTCCAGCGTATCCAGCAAGCTACCCACATGACATTATTGTTTCTGTGGCAGCTATCGACGTGAAGGACCAATTGGGTTCATTCTCCAACTGGGGCAATCGCTCTGTGGATATCGGCGCCCCTGGCGTTGTGGTTTACTCAACAACTGTGTTTAACAACTACTCTGACGTTGTTATCGACAAAATGGGTTTCAAAGCCACTTGGGATGGGACTTCAATGGCGACTCCACACGTCGCTGGCGCTGCGGCTCTTTACTGGTCAGCTCACCCTGAGAAGTCATGGCAGGATGTGAAAGCGGCGATCCTGGGTTCTGCGAAACCGATCCCGGCATTGAACGGAAAAGTGACTTCGAATGGTAAATTGGATGTTGGCGCACTTTTGAAATTCTAATTCACATTAAAATTTTAAATCAAAAAAGGGAACCCATGCGGTTCCCTTTTTTTATTCCCAAATCCCTCTGTAATTCAACAGCTTCACAGGGTCTTTCCGATAAGTAATTTGCCTCCCATTTGGAGTTCTTAAACGATTAATCTTTTACGAACCACCCCAAATACAAGTGAGGAACCAGATGCACATTCAAAGAATTGCGACATCCGTATTGCTATCGACTCTTCTTGCTGCCCCTGCCTGGGCGGAAAAGTTCACCATCGATCCCGCTCACACCACAGTCATCTTTAAAGTTCAGCACATGATGATCTCCAAGGTGAAAGGCACGTTCGATAAGTTTGAAGGCACATTTGATTTTGACGAAAAATCCCAAAAGCTGGACAACGTGGTCGTCACCATTCAGGCAAATTCAATCAACACCAATCAAGTCGATCGCGACAAGCATCTTAAAAGTCCGGACTTTCTGGATGCCGCAAAATTTCCGACAATCCAATTTAAATCCACGAAGACTGAGTATGAAAATTCAAAGCCGGAAAAAGTTCAGGGCAAGCTGACAGTTCACGGAGTGACTAAAGACGTCACGATGGATGTGGACTACAACGGTGCCGTGACTGACCCTCAGGGAAAACGCCGTGTCGGTTTTGAAATTGAAACTAAATTGAACCGCAAAGACTATGGCTTGGTTTGGAATAAAGCGATGGAAACCGGCGGCGTTCTTGTCGGCGACACTGTTGACGTCGAAATTCAGGGTGAAGCCATTTTAGCCGGGAAGGCAAAATGAAATACTCGACGGCAAACTTCAAAGTGGGAATGTCTTTGCACAACTCCCACTTTGCCTATCTTCAATCACAACCCCACACAGATGTGGCGTGGTTAGAGGCGACAACAGAGGAATATCTTTCATCCCAGGGACATGCCCTCGAGGTGCTTAAAGAGCTGCGCCGCGATTATCCTGTGGCCTTGCACGGCACGCATTTGAATATTGGTAATCCTGAAGGACCTGACTTGGGATACCTGCATTCGGTGCGAAATCTGATCGAAAATGTAGAGCCATTTCTGGTTTCAGATCATCTGGGCTGGAGCGGCAGTCACACTCACAATATGCACAGTCTGCTTCCCCTGCCTTATAACGAAGAAACTTTGAAAGTGATTAGCGACAATATCGATGTCGTGCAAAATCATCTGAAACATCCCATCGCTTTGGAAAATATCGCCACCTACGTGAACTTTGCCGATAGCGACTTGGGCGAGGTGGAATTTATCAGCGAGCTGGTTCGTCACACCGGTTGCGGATTGATTCTGGATTTAAGCGCTTTGTTTGTAAATTCAGTGAATCATGGATTCTGCCCCAGAACATATCTGAAACACCTGCCAATGAGTCACGTAAAGCAAGTGCATCTTTCAGGGCCCACGGAAACTGAATCCCATTGGTTAGACAAGAAAGCCACAGCGATAACGACACCGGTCTGGGGGCTGTTTCAAATGCTCGCCCCGCAGATTCGTCATCTGCCGATCGCGGTCGAAAGAATTAAAAATGTTCCAGACTTTAATGAACTGGAAATGGAAGTAATCAAAGCCTCATTCATCCTGGAGAGTTCCAATGACAATCAACGAAGCACTGCATTTGTTTAAAAAGAATGTTCTGGATGGCGAGGCCGATGCGCAGTCCATCCGTGACCTGCGCCCCGTGGGCAACATCTCCCTGGATCAGGGATTTGAAATCTATCATGACGCCTATCACTCAAAACTTATTGGGTCGCTTGCAAAAACCTACGAAACCGTCGCCTGGGTCCTGGGCCGGGATCTATTCCACGATCTGTGCGTCAGATACATCGAATCACAACCTTCTGTAAACTTTCATCTTGCAGACTACGGCGCAACTTTCAGCGAATACTTAAGCAACACCGTTCGCACAAGAGGCATTCCCTTCCTGCAGGATCTGGCCCGCTTTGAATGGATGATCAAAGAAGTCCAAAGCGCCGCCACCCCAAATCCCCTGCCAGCAGAAAACCTGATGGAACAACTGCGCACCGCAAATTTCAGATTAGGTTTCGTCGAAGCCATGCGCGTACACCAAAGCATGCACTCTGTTTTGGAACTATGGAACAGACGCAAAGAACCAGCCTACGCCTACGAAGAAATCAACTGGAGCCAACCCCAGAGTCTTCTAATCTACAAAAAAAACGGCACCGTAATCCCAGAACCCATTGACCCCATCCACGCCGAAGTAATCCTAAAAATGCAACAAGGCCAAAGCATCTCCGAAGCTTTGTTGGACTTCTCGCAATCAGTATCGGCTGAAGACAACACACGGCTTTTAAAAACACTGGTAAAAGCCGGTGTGATCGACGATTTCATTCCGTTATAGGCGCGCGGAAGGCAGGGAGCTGCGCAAGTCTTTGGCAGTTCCTTTCATTCTCACTGTCATACCGGCCATACCACGACAAGTTTCAGAACAGTGACGACAAGCATCTGCACAACGAACCATCAAAGGATCATCGTAAGAAGCACAGATCGCCGCACTGGCCGTACTAAGCTCAAAGGAAAGCTCGCAGGCCTGATGATGGAATTCCAATTCAGCAAGCATCATTTTGGAGGAGAGCTGACAGGCTTCCGCACACATCTGTAGAATTGAAACTTGTTTTCCCGAGACGCCCTGCTGTAGCAGGTAATGAAGAGCTTCCATGCACGCTTTGGTGCAGTTCATACAAGCTTTGATACATTTTGCGGTATCGCTATCTTGCAAAGGAATCGATGCCATAACCACCTCCAAATTGGAATTAAAGTCTTACCTTCATTCTATTTGAAATAATGGTGGCATTTATAAAAGTGTCAGATTGCAACAAGGCCCCTTGTTTCCTATCAGGGGCCCTGCACTTAAGGACTATCCTTCAGTTCCCAAAGACTCAGTTCTTTTGATCATTTCTTCCAAAGTGGATTTGAAACTCAAAAGCTGTTCTTTGCTGAACTGCTGCTCCCAGAAACTTTTCACTTGGGGATACCACTGTGGAAAGATTTCTTTCAAAGTCGTGTTCCCTTTTTCCGTCAGCTTGATCACGAAGGAACGACCATCTTTCACGTGAGTCTCTCGCACGATCAGTTCATTTTTTTCCATGTTGTTTAACAAACCGGAAATTGTGGCTTGAGTGACTCCCGCCATAGAAGCCAAAGCGGATGGACTAAGTCCTTCCGGTGAGTTTCTCAGCATATAAAGCAGAGTGAATCTTCCTGTGGAAAGGCTGTACTTGGACAGGATATTTTCAAAATGATTGTCCAACTCATTTGCTACTTTCATGAAGAGAAGATTTGCATGAAGAATCCCTGAATCCACCTCTTCTGTGTGCAGGTTCTCCACGGATGCTTTAATCTCTTGTTCTGTCGGCAAGTCCTGAATAAATAATTTCGCCATTTTATCTCCTCTGGGTAGTTATTTTCTTCTAAATAAAATCAATTTACAAAAATCTGTTTGTCAGGTTTCTGTTAGTTTTTCAGTTTCCAATCACGCGACGTAATCAATCGCGAGCCCCGCTTGGAGAAAATATAACTCCAAGTCCACTCTGTGATTACAGACAATCTGTTTCTGAACCCTATCAGGTAAAGAACATGAACGAATAACCAGGCCAGCCATGCAATGACTCCTTTCATTCGTAAGGAGCCATATTCGGCGATTGCTCTGCGCTTTCCGATAGTGGCCATCTGGCCCTTATCCAAATATTTGAAGGAGCTTCGGACTTGCCCTTCGATACTTTGTAGTACCATATTACCAACAAATTTGCCAGCTTGCATAGCCGCAGGTGCTAAGCCAGGAAGCAACTTGTTAGGAGAAATTTCAAAGTGAGCCATGTCACCAATAACAAATGTGTGTGCGAAATTCTCAATTGAAAAATCTTTTTGAACAATAACTCTACCAGCACGATCCTTTGCGACTTCCGGAGCGAATTTCATTCGAGAAGCCTGCACACCCGCTGCCCAAAAAACTGAACGTGAGGGTATAAACTCACCGGCGATTATCACTCCGTTTTCATTTATATTCTCAACACGCGAGGAAATTCTCACTTCAACGCCCATCTCCTGCAAATCACGCATCGCACGACTGCAAAGCTTCTCGTTGAACGAGGATAAAATTTTCGGCCCGGCCTCAACCAATAAAACGCGAGCATCTGCCGGATTAATGTGATTAAAATCTTTTACCAGAACCGTGCGCGCAATATCCGCAATAGCACCTGCAAGCTCAACCCCGGTAGGTCCTGCTCCGACAATAACGAAATTCAAAAGTGCTTTTTGCTTTTCGGCGTCCGTTTCATTTTCAGCATCTTCGAATGCCTGTAAAATTCGGCGACGAATTTCCGTTGCTTGTTCCACTGTCTTTAAACCGGGAGCATGATCTTCCCATTCGGGATTTCCAAAGTAGCTGTGTTGAGCGCCGGTCGCGACAATCAAATAGTCATAATGAAGTTCCTGCTCTGCCGATATCACGATCTTTTGTTCCAGATCCACACTGTCGACCCGACCCATGTGAATTTCAACGTTATCGGCTTTTGAGAACTCTGCCCGGATGGGAACGGCGATGTCGGAAGGATTTAGACCTGCAGTTGCAACCTGATATAAAAGAGGTTGAAACAGATGATGATTACGCTGATCAATCAGAACGACGTGAACCTGTTTTTTGTTGGCCAGAGATTTCGCGGCGTTTAGCCCCGCGAAACCTCCACCAATAATAACAACTATTTTTTGATCATTACTTTTCGGGTGATGTAACGGCATAGTCACTGACTCCACTTTCCCGTGGTGCGCCAGCCGTGGCATCCTCTATTACAGGTTCGTCTTTCTGGGCAGAAGTCAATTTGCTGCCAAGTTTATTTGCCCAAACTCTGAAGCGATCCACATAGGTGAATACCGCTGGTACCACAATGAGGGTTAAAATTGTCGATGAAATCATACCACCGATAATCGCAAAACCCATCGCTGTACGTGTTCTTGATGCCGGATTCATGCCGATTGCCACAGGAATAACACCGGCAATCAATGCGAAAGAGGTCATCAGGATTGGACGAAGACGCGTTTTACCCGCTTGCACCAGTGCTTCTGCTCTGGATTTTCCTTCGGCCATCAACTGATTCGTTGTATCCACAAGCAAGATACCATTCTTACCTGCCACCCCTAAGAGCATGAAGAATCCGAAGATCGCAAACAGGGACATCATTTGGTTCGCCAGGAACAATGCCAGGAAGGCACCGCTCAGAGCCAGTGGCAACGCCACCATGATTGTCACCGGAGTGATGAAGGACTCGTACAAAGAAGCCAGGATCAGATAGATGAACAGAACCGCGAACAACAACGCGAGGCCAGCAGAAGATGCCAAATCCGCAGAGTTTTCCGCTTCACCACCCAGATTCACACGTACGCTGGCTGGGAATTTAGTTTCACCCTCTTGAGTCAGCTTCATAACATCTGCGATAGCCGTGGATAAACCCACGCCCGGCGCCAACGCTGAAGTCACCTGGATATAACGGGCACGATTCATACGATCGATAGAGGCCGGACCCGAAGTCAGTTCACCATTCGCCACGTCTTTCAAACGAACCAGCTTACGATTGATGTTCGGAACGAAGACCTGATCAAAGTTTTGCTTAAGGTCACGTTGATCATCCTGCAAACGCACGCGCACTTCGTACTCACGTCCTTTTTCACGGAACTTCGCTGGTGTCATACCTTCAACCTGGGCACGCAACTCGCCACCCATTGTTGTCGTATTGATTCCGTAAGCTTTAGCAGCACCCGGTTTCAGTTGAACCTGCAACTCGGGTTTACCAGGACGGTAATTTGAATCCACGTCTTTGAAACGAGCATCCTGTTTCAACGCTGCAATCAATTTAGTCGCAGAAGATTCAAGATCTTTCGGATCCGGAGACATGATGTTCAATACCACCGGCTGCTGAGCCATACCACCCGTCGCATCGTATTTTTTCACAACTGGGTTCGCATCCTTGAACTGCGCCAATTCTTTACGAAGTTCGTCACGGAAAAGCTCAGTTTTCATTCTGCCCTTCTCGTTTTTCATTCTTACGTAGAAGGTCGCTTTATTCGGCTCACCATAAATGTTACCGATAATTTTCGTTGTAAACTCGATCGCAGGGTTTGCGCGCAGAAGTGCATCCACTTTATCTGCCTCAACCTGCATACCGTCCAAGCTTGTACCAGGAGCCATCTCCAAAGTGACACTCAACTCGCCGGCGTCATCATCCGGCACGAAGCTGCCCGGAACTTTGGTAGCGCTAAAGATAGACAATGCGAATACCAACAGCGTCACCATAATCGTGGAGATTGGGAAACGCAGAGTCACCTTGAGAAGTTTCTCGTAATATTTTTCAAGCATCGCCTGGAAGCGGTCGAAACCACGAACCATGCGGCCCAAAGTTTTATCATACAATGAAGCCGGCTTATGATCATGAGCAGCGCCGTGGCCGCCATGTCCTTCACCTGCAAAGTATGCAGTCAGCATCGGGATAATTGTCATCGCGACAAACCACGAAATGATCATCGCAAATACGATCGTGAAACCGAACTGCTTTAAGAACTGACCGATCGTACCTGACATCGTACCAACCGGAAGGAAGACGGCGATAACCACAAGGGAAATGGCCATAACTGCCATTTGGATCTCGACAGTACCTTTTTCCGCCGCCACCAGCGAGTTTTCACCCAGCTGCATTCGTCGATAGATGTTCTCAACGACAACGATGGCGTCATCCACCAGAAGACCCACGGCGAGCGTCAACGCCAGCATGGATACGATGTTCAAAGAGAATCCCGCAAGCTTCATCAACATGAAGGCACCGATCAATGACACGGGCAAGGAAACCGCTGTGATCAATGTGGTACGTGGACTTCCCAGGAAGAAAAATACCGTGATGACCGTCAATAGGATGGCGATAAGAATGGTTTCATTCACATCATATAGATTGTCTTTAATTTTCTGAGACGCATTCGTAACCATTTTCAATTCTAGGTTACCTGGCAATTTCTCAAGCTCAGGGCCCATCGAATTCATCTGTTTTAGAATATCATCGGCCACTTTCACAGTGTTTGAACCGGATTGACGGTAAACCTGCAGGAAGATCGCTTTTTCGTTATTCAGGAAGGCGCGGGATTTTTCGTCCTCTAATGTGTCTTTCACAACACCCAAGTCAGAAACACGCGTTGGAACTTCATTTCCGTACAAGTTTACCAGCGTGTCTGCCACGTCCTGAGTATTACGGAACTCACCCAAACCACGGAACGTCAATTCCTGGCCGCCTTGATTGACTTTACCTGAAGGGATGTTCTCCCCCATGGCTCCAACCTGAGCTGCGACCTGAGATACAGAGATCTCGCGGTTTTTTAATTTCTTGCGATCCAACTCGACGTGAATCTCTCTTTTACGACCACCCAGGATATCGATGGCACCAACGTTATTCACCTGCTCAAAGCGCGGGGAAATCACGTCATCTGCGATATCGTAAAGTTCCGCGGAGCCGATATCACCTTTAGCCACCAGAGCCAGCATCATGATCGGTGTATCAGATGGGTCGAACTTTTTGATAACCGAGTCGTCGGATTCATCAGGAAGTTTTGGTTTTGCGATATTTACTTTATCGCGGATTTGTTGTTCTGCGTACTTCACGTCAACGTCAGAGTTGAACTCGACGATCACCTGAGAAACACCTTCCATGGATTTGGAAGTCATACGTTTAATACCGGAAATAGTACTGATCTCGTCTTCAAGAGGACGTGAAACCAGGGTTTCAATCTCGGCAGGACCGGCACCGGCGTAAACCGTTTGCACTGTCACAACGGGAATGGAAACGTCTGGGAAAAGATCCACTGGCATGGATTTATAACCCGCCCAACCGACGATCACGATCGCGATGGTCACACAAGTGATAAAAATCGGTCTGTTAATGGAAAGTTTAGGTAAGCTCATGACTATTTCCCTTCCTCAGGAGAGGCTTGGTAAAGTTTGATTTGAGTTTGTAGCGCCAGGATATTTGCCGCTGATTTTACGCGACTTAGTGCTGCTCCGGAATAATCCTGTTCAAACAACAACACTTGATATGTCGTTGTACGTCCCTGACGAAGACGGGTGTTTTCAACATCCAATTTTGTCTTTTGGGCTTTCTCGATTCTTCCCAACAAAACCAGATTGTCGCGGGCATCACTTAGATTTTGAGTCAGATTGATCCAGTCCTGCTCTTGCGCATACAATGCGTACTCGCGATTGTATTCCGCAGCCTTCACAGATTTATCTGCACCCGACTTGGCATCACTTGCAGCACCAATGTTTAAAGGCATATTAAAACGAATTCCCACGTAACCTGTGTCGGTATCAGTATAACCGGCATTCTTCATGGCTTCAGAATAAGAGTCATCACGACCATTCAAAGCGTAATTTGAATAGATATCCAAAGTTGGACGGTTGCGCTCTTTGGCAATCACTGCATTCGCTTTCGCTGTTTGCAATTGAGCCTGAGTGGCTTTCACATCATAACGTTCGCCAGGACGAGCCTGCGGAACTGTTATCTTTTCCAACTCTGCATAAGGAACTGGCTCCAGATTATCAACTGGCGTAGTCGCAGGCTTATTAAGGAAGCGGTTGAAATTTCTTAAAGATTCGCGTTGTTCGTTTCTGGCAATTTGCAATTCCAGACCACGGGCTTCAACCAGGGCGCGAGCTTGCACTACGTCGGCATTCTCTCCCAGGTTCATTTTTCTTTTACGCTCTACATAGTTTAAAATTTCGTTCGCTGATTTAGAGGCCGTTTCTTGAATTCTTACGACATCAGCCCAAGCCGACAACTTCCAATAAGCAGCTTCGGCCTGCGCCAAATAAGCTGTCGATTGATACGAAGCCTGGTATTGTTCAGCATAGTTGCCTTGGCGGATCAAATCTTCGTTCGCACGAGCAGTACGGCCAAAACCATTACCCCATACTGGTAGTGACAATTCCAACTTAGGAACCGCATCCCAGTATTTAGTCATCGAGAACGCACTTCCTGCATTGTCGAATTCAGTTCGCGTTGCTGTATATAGAAGTCTCCCCTGCAAACCGAAATCAAACTGTTGGCTGATACCTAAACTGTATGTGTCCGTGTGAACGCGGTCATACATTTTAGGCTGACTTGGTTTACCGTCAGAACCCGTATTAAATTCTGCAAAAAGTTTCGGAGTAAATAACAAGTCAGCTTCACGCGACTCAAGGTTTGAACCCTCGGCCTGAGTAGTTGAACCTTTATAACTATTACTGTCAGTTTTCACCTGCTCAAGATACTGATTCAAACTGATGGCCTGCGCTTCGGTTGCTGCAATTGCGATCAACGCAAATGCCACTGCCGCTCTTAGCACGAAACAACTTTCACTATTCTTCTTACCCGACTTCTTCATGGGGTTACTCCTAATAAACCTTTACAAACAATCACTACAAGTAATCACTTGCTTACATACATATAATTACGGCATTTCCACGAAGTACTCAAGCAATTACTTACTTGTGAATAGTTAACTTTCGTGATATATTTACTATTATCCAGTACTTTCAGCATCTTAACTGTGTTAAGGAAAAATGTTAAGGAGTTCAAAATGGGAAACGAAACTCTACTTAAATCGAAAAATCCAGCTCAAAAAGAGACTGGATCTCGAACTAAGGCAAAAAAGCGAGACCGCTCCGCATCTGAAGAACGCCTGTTGCAAGCTGCTGAAGACATCTTTTCCAAACATGGTTTTAAGGGTGCCACCACTCGCATGATCGCTGATAAAGCCAAGATCAACGAATCACTTATTGGCCGCTATTTTGACGGCAAGATGGGTCTTTTGCTGGCTTTGATTCAAAACCATCTTAAAGACCACGAAGTCATGGAACTACCTTATCCACCTCTGCCCACAGTGTCCGAAGAACTGCGTGCATTAGTGGACTATATGTTCCTTCAACATTGCCAAAAGGACGAGGAGTTTTTCAAAATCGTTCTGGGCCAATGTCTTGTAGATGCAAAGTTTTTGAAACGCATTCGTGAGATTGCTCCAACAAAAAATTTCGTACCCCAAGTCATCTCTCGATTAACTGATTTGCAGAAGAAGGGGAAACTTCGCAAAGAAGCCAACGTCGAGCAAATGATTGAAATCTTCAACACCTATTTCCACGGCGCCATGTTCTTCGATAAAATTTTGATGGGTATGCCGGTTGAAGAAATTAAATCGAAACTACATTTCTTCGTTGAAGGCTGCGCCCGGAGTCTTGAGCCCCAGTAGATCCACCCATTGAATACCGCCCTCTTCAGGTGGTGTTGGTGCAGGCGGCGTCTCCGGCTCGACTTGCTCCTCTGGAGTAATTCGTGTGTTCACGTTCGGAGGAACAACTTCATTACCGACCAGTTCCTGCTCGCTGGGATATTCCCGGGCATCACGCCAAAGATCCTTGTGATAGGATAAAATCAAACTTCCATTTTGCAGAGAATTTATAAGCGACTGCAGAACTTCCGGCGGAACGGCAAAGCACCCCTGACTCCATCCCAATCTTCCATTGCGCAAAATGAAATCATCACTGACGTACTTTGCCCCGTGCAAAACAATCAGACGATCCTTGGCGTTGTTGTTGGAGCGATCAATGCCCTCCAGCTTCAGCGAGGGGCCGTTCTTCCAGCTGTTGTAAGTGCCTTTGGCGAAATAAAATCCCAACGAACTTTTCCAGGAATCTATCATATTGGAGAAGCTGCGGGACTCGAGAACGCCGGAATTAATCCCGTGGGAGACGTAGGTTCTTTCCACGACTCCTGTATCAAACCTTAAAAACAAAAGACGCTTTTCAGTTGAAGGTAAGGAGTAATCCACGATCACTGCATTTTTCGTGTTAGGAATACGGCCTACGTTATAATCGAACATTCTGAACAATAAATTCAACGGCTCGTCGGGAACCCCCTGCCCCAAAAGTTCCTTATAGAGGTTTTTTCCTGAAGTTGTTTTACGGTTAAACATCGAGCCGGGACCATAGGCAGCCAAAACCATGTCCATTGAACAGAAAAGTGACGAAATTAGAATTATGATTTGTACGAATCTCATGCCTGACAGCTTTGCAAACAGGAGAGAGAACGGCAACGATGGACACCCATCACTGCCGTTTGATTGAGATAAAACAAATGTATAAAGTTTAATCTTTCTTTTTGATCGCGCCCATATAGGAATAAGTCCACGGACGATACGCCATCAGTACACCCGCATCCACCGTGGCGGTGTTATGCTGAACGTCGAAACGAGAATCCTCCTGCATTTCCATGGCGATCTTTTCAAGCTTGCCTTTGTATTTAGCCAACGTGGAGGGACTTATTTTCAGTAACGTAAAGCGCACGAAATCCTCGGGCTTAAAATCATACATCAAATAGGTCGCCTTCATTTGCTCGAACAGAGCTTTTCCGATGGGCCCATCTCTGCGAAATCGCAAAAATCCCTGACGTTTGAATTTTACTTTGTCGCGGGGATGAAGCTCGATCAGATTCAGACGATCCAGTTGAAACAAATACTTCTGAGCTTCTGCTTTTGTAATCTGATATTCTTTTTCAATTTTTTGCGGAGTGCGCTCATCGTGAAGCAGCATATAGTAATGCAAAAGGCGCGCATTTTCCGCCAGGGCACTTTCCTGCTCCTGCGTCAGGAGATAAACCTGATTGCCGTCCTCCAAATTAGCAGACTTAACAACTTCAGAAAAACTAAGGTCAGCAACGCGGCAAATCTCCTCTAAACGCTCCAGACTCAGGCTTTTGCTGGATAAAATACGCTTCACGCTGGATTCACTCAGCCCAAGGGCTTTTGCCAGATCGCGATACAGAATGTTTTTAGATTTCAATGCTCTTTTTAACGATGCCAAAAACTGATCTATTTGCGACATACCAGCCCCCAAGGAGCAGAGTACTGCATTATAATACCCGAGGCAAATCCCTTGTAGATAGCCTGGATATTCATTAGATTCAACGTCGATGCAATCCTCAGAAAACGCCCTTCTTTTTAAACGACCTCTTTTGTTTTATATAAAAAATAATCCACGGGCTTTCAGCCTGGGGATGCTTTTCCTGCTTTTAACCAATGCTCTGGATGGAATCTATCCGCTGATCATGAAACACGTCATCGACAGCATTGAAGCTCAGGCACCAATGAATGAAATCACCAAAACCTGTGCCGTTTTTGCACTGGTGATGGCAAGTCTTGCAGCGACCCGTTTGGGCTGGCGTGCGTTCTTCGGAAAATTTCATACCTATGCGGCAGAACACATCCGCCAAAGAATATTTCGCCATTTAACTTCACTGGGTCCCAACTTTTTTCATAAGAATCAAGTTGGCGAATTGATGAGCCTGCTGACGAATGATGTGCAGTCCTTCCGTCAGGCCATCGGCCCCGGTCTTTTGATTCTGGCCGACGGAGTTATTATCATCGCCATCGTTCTGCCGATTATGATCACGATGAACTGGTCATGGACGTGGAAAGTTTTGATATTCCTGCCACTGGTTCCCCTGATGATCTGGAAAGTCATGCGCCTGATTCATACCAACTACAAAATCCAACAGGATCGCTTTTCTGAACTCACAGGAGTGGCTCAGGAGACTGTTGGCGGTATTCGCGTGATCAAAAGCTTTTCCCAGGAAGACAACCGGACAAAGTTGTTTAACGGCGTCAGTGCGGCTTTTGAAAAAGCCTGCAACAAGGTCGCTAAAGTCGATTCTCTTTTTGTTCCGGTCATGGAGTTCGGTGTTACTTCCGGAAGTGTTATTCTTTTGTTCATCGCCAAAGATGATCTGTATGCGGGAACAGTGACCATCGGAACCTTTTTTGCGTTTCACCGCTACATCCAAAAAATGGTGTGGCCGATGACAGCACTGGGCATGGGATTTTCCATGATGCAAAAAGGCTATGCCTCCTTTGATCGCATCAAGGATGTTCTAAAAACTGAAACTGACATTCCGGATTTGGGTCAGATTGAGATCGGCAAATTTGAAACTCTGGAGTTCAGAAACGTTTCCTACAAACATGCCAGCAGCTCTGTTTACGCTCTTAAGAATGTTTCCTTTACGCTAAAGGCCGGCGAGAGCCTGGGCATCATGGGCCCGGTGGGAGCTGGCAAAACAACATTGTTAAATCTTTTGACCCGCATGTATCCGTTATCAGAAGGCGAAATTCTGATTAACGGGCATTATATCGAGGACATCACTCAGGAATCCCTACGTCGTACTTTCTTACTGGTGCCGCAGGAAGCTTTCCTGTTCAGCGAATCCATTTCTGAAAACGTCAGTTTTGGTTTGCCCGAGCGCGCTTCTGATGAGGCGATCCTGCGCATGACAGAAACTGTGGACCTGACCCGTGAAATCCAGTCTTTACCCCATCAGTTTGAATCACAACTTGGCGAACGCGGAGTGAACCTGTCTGGCGGTCAAAAACAACGTCTGACGATTGCACGTGGTTTGATTATGAAAACACCGGTTCTGATTCTGGATGACTCATTAAGCGCCGTGGACACGCGCACCGAAAAAGCGATTGAACAGGAACTGGGTAAAAACCAGGGATCTATGAGTCGTATCATCGTGGCACACCGCCTTTCCTCGCTGAAAACTGTCGACAGACTTTTAATTCTGCGTGATGGACAGGTTGAAGCACTGGGAACCTACGATGAAGTTCTAAAGATCAGTCCCACATTCCAAAAAACAGTCAGCATCCAAGGTCAGGCGGTAAATCATGAGTAACGATAACTTCATGAACGAAGACCTGGTAAAGACCAAGGTCACCTATCCGATTTTATTTAAACGCCTATGGCCCTATGCCCGTCGCGAAAAGACTTTGCTATTCCTGGCGATCTTTGCAGTCTTTGGCGGAGCTCTGGTGGCCCGTATGGTTCCTGCTTTGATTGGTTATGCAATTGATCATGGGGTGAAGGGTAAAGACTATCAGCTTTTCACTTACGTGGCTTTTGCCTATCTGGGGCTGGAAATTCTGCGCACCTGTTTTTCATTTTCGAACAGCCTGTTGTTTCAATTGTTCGGCAACCGCATGTTATTTCATCTTCGTGAAGATTTGATGAATCACGTGCAAAGACTTCCGCTGCAGTTTTTCAACAAAACTCCCACTGGAAGAATCGTCACACGTTTAACTAACGATGTGGCATCTCTGGGTGAACTTTTCACCGAGGGAGTGATTACGGTCTTCACGCAGTTTGTGGTGATCTGTTCCGTGGTGATTGCTTTGGCATTAATCTCCTGGAAACTGACACTGATCTCGTTGGTCATGGCGCCGCTTTTTATTTGGGCCTCATTTTACCTAAGCAATAAGATCCGCACGATTCTGCACGAGCAAAAACGCAAACTTTCAGTGATCAATGCCTTTTTGGCGGAAAATCTGAACGGTATTAAAGTGGTTCAGTTGTACAACCGTGTGCAACGCAACCGCGACCGCTTTAGTAACCTTTCCACAAGCTATCGTGATACGAATATGCGCTCGATCTATGCCTATGCACTGATGCAGCCGATTATGAACCTGTTCAATGCGGTGACTATCACCAGCGCTTTGTATTTCGGTGGTTTGATGAGTGCTGAGAACTCGATTGCAATTGGTTCTCTGATCGCATTTTTGATGAACATTCAGGACTTTATCCCACCTCTTCGCGAGATCCTGGAAAAATACCAGCAATTCCAGAACTCTCTGACCAGTGCGGAACGCATCTTCACCCTGATGGACGAGCACAAAGAGCACGAACTCGAGAATTTAAGTTCGCCAAAATCCGTGCGCGGTGAAATTGAAATACGGGATTTGAACTTCCGCTATGAAGAATCCCTGCCTCTGGTATTAAAGAACGTGAATCTGCATTTCCGCCCGGGCGAATCCATTGCCCTGGTGGGTAGAACCGGTAGTGGAAAATCCACTTTCATTTCCTTGTTGCAGCGTTTTTACGATGCTCCGGAAAAAACCGTTTACATCGACGGCCTTGCAATCGAAAACATTGCGCGCGAGGAAATCCGTCATCACGTGGGCGTAGTGCAACAGGATAACTTCATCTTCCGCGGAACCATTCGTAACAACATCGGATTGGGCGATCCCCGTGTCAGTGAGGAACAGATCAAGGCAGCCTGTGAGAAAACCGGCTACATGGGTCTTTTAAACCGCACAGGTCGTGATCTAAACAGTCCCGTCGATGAACGTGGCGCCAATCTTTCTGTCGGCGAAAGACAGCTGATCGCATTCGCACGCATTCTGGCATTTAATCCGGATATTTTGATTCTGGATGAGGCGACAGCAAATATCGACTCCGAAAGCGAGCACATCATTCAGGAAGCAACCCGGGAAATTACCAAGGGTCGCACCAGCATTATCATCGCACATCGCCTGTCGACGATTGAGCAGTGTGATCGTATCGTTGTTCTGAATCAGGGTAATGTCGCTGAAGTTGGAACTCATCAGGAATTGATGGCGGCAAAAGGCATGTATTATCAGTTCGCTTCTGCCGGTGAAAAGTCACCACTGATCGCGAATCCGGAATCCGCAGAAACCACTGAATCCAAAATGGAAGTGGCAGAGTAGGTTTTATCCCCTCTGCCACCTTTAAATCTCATTTAACTTATAAAACTAAGCTGCTTTAGGTGTCGTGAAATTCTTAATAGTTTCACGAACTGACTGGCTTACTGTCGTAAACTTAACACCATATCTTACAGAGTCAGAACCCTTAGGCGCCAAATCTTTGATAAACTGTTTGCTTACGATCTGGCAAACCGCATTGAATGGCGGAACGCCGTCACCTGGTTGGAAGTGCAGGAACAATGACTGACCCGGTTGCAAGTTCGGATTATCAATCATCACACCGGCTCCGCCAGCACTGATTTCCAAAGCCTGGCCGCGGAAGACAGTTTTATTGTTATGTACAATCAGACTTGCACCATAAGCTGCGCGTGCATGACGACGGCGGAAGAAAATTTCAGCCAGACCCGTGTCAGAAGACTGCTTCATCGCACGGATTTTATCCGGAGCGAATTCCTCGACTTCAGCAACGCGTGCCCAGTTGGCCATGCGAGCATGCCAAATGTAGTCGTATTCAAACAATGTTTTCTCCTGAAGCATTTGTACAACTTCAACCGGAGAAAAAGGACCGTAATTATTGCCTTCTTTAAGGATGAACCACTCTTTATCCTTTAAGCCATCCGCTGCGGGAATCTCAATAGCCTTTTCAGATGGTTCTTCTGGACGTGTTGTTGGCTTGCTGGAAACCTTCGCTGAAAACTCAGGATGCTCCATCAACATAACCCAGTCGCCGACTGTTTCGTCATAAACGTAATCAGTCCATTGATGTTCGTGGGATTCAACTTTTTGCAGGACAACTTCAAAAGTGTAAGGTCCAATATGAGTCCCATTATTTGAAAGATAATACTGTTTTCCCATCGTTCAGTGCTCCTTGAGCTTCCCTATCGGTTTAAAAAACTGACGACTTAACTGTCGGATATTAGACAATTTACCTCAAAATGTTCCACAAGTTTTCGTCGAACTTCTGGGCAACACCGAATCTCAGGATCAAAGTATTGTAAACAACTATTGATTTCTATATTTGAGACACCCACTCCTCCCTTGGTAGCCGTTCCCTTTTTAATCCGGCCCTAGGTCGAAGCCGGACCCGAAAATACATGGCCTAATTCGTTTACACGCTCAGGGTATTTCCATAGCCTTGGCTAAAAGAAGAAGTTTGCCGTAAGGATGATCAAATGAGTTACCAACTCGTTTTAGTTTTACTATTAACCTCTTTTATTTCGCTAAGCACATTTGCAGGTGAATGCCCTGCACTTTTCCCGGGAAGTGATTCACGGGCCGAGTGGCGATTAAGCAACCGGCAACCCTCCAGAGCGGTCGCTGTGGTGGTTCACGGTTTAAATATAAATCCCGGAAAAATGCGAACTATTGAAAATGCACTTCTTGCTGACCGAATTGATGTCCTGCATGTTTCGCTGTCAGGCCATAATAATAACATCAACATCTTTAGGCGAGTCTCGGCGAAAATGTGGGAAAGAGACACGCTGAGGGCCTACTGCCTGGCTTCGCAGCGGGCTGACAAGTATAACATGCCGATCTACTATGTTGGCTTTTCGCTGGGCGGAGTAATGGGTGTCGCAATCGCCAACAAGTACGAAAACGTTCACTTTGACAAGATGGCACTTTTTGCCCCAGCACTTTCCATTCGCAGAGCGAACTTCCTGACTCGTCTTCTGAACAGCTTAAATCCCCTGGCCCTAATTCCAAATGTTATGAACCGCGATTACTATGCAAGCGCCCTGGGAACTCCGGTATCTGCATATAAGGCAACTCTCGATGTCAGTGCCTATCTTGCACATCACACGAATCGAAATCGTGTGAATACTTCCACATTGCTGTTTTACGATAAAAGAGACGAACTGATCAGCCCGACCGGAACCTTTGCGTATATGCGCGAGCATCGCCTGACCAACTGGAAGACTTATCAGGTGCAAAAGCGCCCTTTTAGCCGAGCCTCGATGTTTCATCACATCATGATTGACCCCGCATCGGTGGGCCAAAAAAAATGGGCCGACATGAAGTCAGCCCTGCTTAAACATTTTGACGAGTAAGTACTATTCCAAGCCGCAGGCTTTTTTCCATTCCGGCGTCGGCAGAATCATTTTTCTTTCTTTCAGATCAAACAGACCAAAAGTAAAGACCGCCTCGCTGGCCACACTGCCATCATCTTTGATCATCTGTTGTTTCATGTGACCAATTTTACCCTGATAGTCCATGATACTGGAAACGATCGTGATATTTTCACGCAGGCGAATTTCTTTCAGGAACTTGATATTCACTTCAAGAATCACCGGGCCTTGCTGCAGGCGATGAATGTCCTTAAAGCCAAAGCCTCTTGGCGTGATCGCCTCCCAACGCGCCTCTTCATATAAAGACAGGTAAGTGGCATTGTTAACGTGCCCATAGGAATCAATATGTGTTTCCCGAATCAAAAGTTTGTAAGATCCAAACTCTCCCATACAATCCTCTTTTCACTTTCTTATTTCAAAGCTTCACGGATGTGGGCCGACGCCAGATCCAGCAACCACACCACCGCCGCAATCACGACAATGATACAGCCGACTTCACGCCACATGGCCTGTCCCTGATACTGAATCAGCATCGTGCCGATGCCGCCTCCGCCCACCATACCGATCACTGTGGCCATTCGAACGTTGATGTCCCAGCGATAGACCGTAAATGAAATATACGGCAGAACCACCTGAGGGACAATCGCATACCAGACGGTCTGCATTTTGCCCGCGCCTGTCGACTGGATGGCCTCAATCGGACCTTCTTCCACAGCTTCCACCATTTCAGAGTATTGTTTTGCTAAGGAGGCCACAGAATGAATCATCAGGGCCAGCATCCCTGCAAAAGGACCGATACCCACCCACACTGAAAAAATGATGGCCCAAATCAATGCTTCAATGGATCTGGTTACATTCAGAAATGTGCGCAACGCCAAATACACCGGATATGCAATGGGGCCGCTCATTATATTTTTTGCGCAGACAAAGCTCAGAACAAATGCAAAAGGAATTGCAATCGTCGTGGCTAAGAAAGCCATAAAGACCGTTTCAATGATATTCAAAACTGCTTTCGGCAAAATCTCCCAATTAGGATTAAAGATCCCCTTAAACAGACGAACCGCGCCAGCAAATCCATGCTGATCCAAAAGTTCGATGAACGAAAAATCCGTTTTAAAAACCGCGACAGTTAAAGAAGTCACAAGTAATACTAAAAGCTGTCCACCCCAGACACTGCGATACCACGGAGTCTCTGCCGGAGTTTGCAAATGGGATTCAAACAAAACCCCACCCAGCGTTTGCACACGGTTACGTCGTAGCACCCCAGCCACGCACGCCCCCACCAATGAAAAAAACAGTATGAAAAGCAGATCGCGTTGCAGATCCAAAAGCTGGTCTTCATTAGTGACAAATAAAGCCACACACAGCGAGCACAACAAAAAGGCGACGGACAATGAATCAAAGACTATGCGGCGAAACATCCTGAGCCCCTTCCCCGTATATTTTTTGAAACCACTCTGGAGTGATTTCCTCAGGTCGCCCGGAGAATACGACTTCCCCCTCTTTCAAAGCGATAACCCGCGTAGCGTATTGGCGCACCAAAGAAAGAAAATGCAAATTCGCTATAACGGTGATGCCCAACTCCTGATTAATTTTCTTTAGATAATCCATCACCACATGACAGGTTGCGGGGTCCAATGAGGCCACCGGTTCATCGGCCAGCAGCAATTCCGGATTTTGCATTAATGCCCGCGCGATTGCCACACGCTGCTTTTGCCCACCTGAAAGTTGATCTGCACGAAGATGGGCTTTTTCTGCGATACCCACAAGCTTAAGATTCTTCAGAGCTTCAGCTTTCTCCTCTGCAGAAAAAATCCCCAACAGACTGGGCCAGGTTTTCTTGGAACCCAGCACTCCCATAAGAACATTCTTTAAAACACTTTGTCGGGGTATAAGGTTGAAGTGCTGAAAGATCATACCGATCTTGCGGCGTAGCGAGCGAATCTGCGTTGCACTTTTTAAGCGAACGACATCGGTTCCGGCAAAAGTAATGTCTCCTGAGGTGGAACTTTGCAGACGATTCAAACATCGCATCAGTGTTGATTTTCCAGAACCACTAAGCCCAATAACAACCAGAAACTCCCCTTTTTGCACATCAAAGCTGACACCACGAAGTGCCTGCACTCCGTTAGGATATGTTTTGTTAAGGTCTTTTACTGTCAGGAGCGCTGTGCTCATTTCTTACCATCCGCAGGCAACATCTGCTTTAGCATTTCACGAACACTGTCATAGTCAGCATCTGTCGCCTTCTTAAGATTGGTCGCACCCAACATCAAATCCAAAGATTTCTTTCCCTCTGGAGTTGCCACCCACTGCAATAGAACATCCACAATTTTCTCTTTCATTTCTTCGGGCATGTCCTTGCGGAATACGATGGGATCATTGGGAATTGGTTCGGACAATTCGATGATTTTTACTTTCTGCTCGACATCAGGATACTGAAGTTTTACCAGGCGGCGTGCATCTTCAATACGGCCCTCTTGCGGAGGACTGTAATACGTGGCCCCACCATCAACCTGCCCCTGATAAATCATCGAAACAACGGCATCGTGATTCATCGCAAAGACGATTTCCTTAGGTTCGATTTTTTTATCCTTCAGAGTTTTTAGTGGCAGCAGATACCCAGAGGTTGAAGCGGGATCTACGAAGGCCATTTTTTTACCATTGAAGTCCTTCAACGTTTTGATACCGCTGTTACTTCCTGCCAACAGCTGGGATTGATAGGTCGCCAGTCCATAGCGAATCACGGTCAGACGAGCTTCCACTCCATAAGACTTATGCGCCATATAGTAACCATAAGTGTTGATGGTTGCGACATCTGCCCGGTTCGTCCCGAATGATTCGACGACGGCAACAAAGGATTGAGGCACGGTGATTTGAAACTTATAGGGAGTTGCTTTTTCCAGGTACTCTTTCAGCAGCTTGGAATTATCCGCCAAAACTTTTGCATCCACTGAGGGTACCAGATGAAACTTGATCGGATTTTCCGCAGTTCCCAAAGCAGCTTTTTTAAAATTGCAGCCCGCAATGCTGAACGCGAAAACCAGTAATGTGCAGTTCAAAAATAGTTTCATGAACCCTCCAGTGATATTCTAGTAAAGGACGAGTTCCGTGTTAACAAAGTCTTTGCCTTAACTGGACCCTAACAGCTACGATGAGCCCATGATCGATCAAATTCTTGTCAACATTCAAACTCTGGTTTCAGAAGGCAAGAAATGCCTTGTTGTGTTTGATTTGGATTCAACACTATTTGACGTCAGCCCGCGGATTGAAAAGATTCTGAAGGACTTTGCCGCCGATCCAGAAAACCAAAAGAACTTTCCTGATCAGGTCCCTTTGTTTGCAAATATTAAAATGGCCCATACGGACTGGGGTTTCACAAATGCTTTGCAACGTGCAGGACTGGATGGCCATCATCCCGCGTTTCAAGATGCAGTCATGCAGTACTGGAAAAGCCATTTTTTTTCAAACGACTATCTAAAGTACGACAAACCCGTCGAAGGTGCCCTTGAGTATGTTCAGGCGGTTTTAAAAGCGGGTGCTGATATCGCCTATCTGACCGGGCGGGACGTCCATCGCATGGAGCCGGGCACGACACGACAACTGCAGCAGTGGAACTTGCCTTTGGGCAACCAAGCGACTCTTTTCGTTAAGCCCGATAAATCCATGGATGATGCTGAATACAAAACAGACTGGTTTTTAGCAGATTCCCGTAAAGGATACGCGAAAGTTTACTTCTTTGATAATGAGCCGGTGATTTTGAATCTTATGGGTAAGAAATGTCCTCACGTTGAGAGCATTTTTTTTGACAGCACCCACTCCGGCAAGGCAGAACCACCACCTGACCTTCCGCGAATTATGAATTTTGTTTTGAATCAAAGGAACTCCTAATGTTGTACCTAGTAGCAACTCCGATCGGCGACACCAGTGAAATTTCATTGCGAGCCTTGCAAATCCTGAAGGATTGCGAAGTCGTGATTTGCGAAAGCACCAAGGAAGCGTCCAAGCTTTTACGCGTGCACGGAATCACCGGTAAAACTTATGAAGTTCTGGATGAACACTCCACGCCTGATGACAAGGCGGCCCTGGTTCCTTTGTGTGAAAAGAAAATGGTCGCGTTGGTCACCGACTGCGGTACCCCAGGATTTTGCGATCCGGGAGCGGATTTGGTTCGCCTGTGCCGCCAAAAAAATATTCCGGTTAAATCGGTTCTCGGGGCTTCCGCTTTAATGGGATTGCTTTCCCTGAGCGGTCAACGTCTGGATGAGTTCTTGTTTCGTGGATTCATTCCAGCAGAAACCGAAGCCCGCGCCAAAGCTCTGCGTGACCTTACCAAAGAAAAGCGCGCCATCATTTTGATGGACACCCCTTATCGCCTTAAAAAAATGTTGGGGGATATGAAAGATCACTTCCCACAACGTCGCATGCTGCTTTCCCTGAATTTGTCCCAAGAGGGCGAATTGAATCTGGAAGGCACCATCGATCAAATCACAAAAAAAGTACCTTTTGATAAAGCAGAATTCATGCTGCTTTTATATCCTGCATGAGCCATCAACACGACGCACCCCCAAAAGGTACGGCGTACCTTTTGCCGGTCGATGATTTTATTCCTGATATCAAAAACCAGCTGCAACAAGGTTTGAATCTGGTTTTAACAGCGGCTCCCGGCGCGGGAAAAACCACGCGCCTGCCTCCGGCCCTGTTGGATGTGGTAAAAGGAAAAATCATCGTGCTGGAGCCCCGTCGTATGGCCGCTATCGCAGCCGCCCATCGCATCGCTGATGAGAATGGCTGGAACGTCGGCGAGGAAGTCGGCTATCAGGTTCGCTTTGCCAATAAAACATCCGCAAAGACGCGTTTGATTTTTATGACCGAAGCGCTGCTTGCGCGACAAATGCTGGATGATCCCGAATTGTCTGATGTGGATTTGGTTATACTGGATGAATTTCACGAACGATCTTTGCATGTGGATCTTTCCCTGGGACTGCTGCGTGAGCTTCAGGAACTGGGTCGCGAAATTAAAATTCTGGTGATGTCGGCGACTCTGGAGGCAGAAAAAATATCCAGCTACATGGGTCACGCTCCTATCGTCTCCGTCCCAGGAAAACTTTTTGAACTGGAGACGGTTTATCAAAAGAATTCTCAGATAGTACAAACCTTTCCAGTGTTCTTTGATAATCTGGCACAGCTGGTTCGCGAAGCCGCAAGTCGTACAGACAAAGACATTCTGGTTTTCCTGCCCGGAGTGGGAGAAATTGATCGCGCCAAAAATCATCTGGAAGAATGGGCAGCAGGAAAAAATATTGATCTGGTGCCCCTGCATGGATCACTGAATTTGGAAGATCAAAGACGGGCCTTACAAAAAGGACAACGGCAGCGCATTGTTCTTTCCACCAATATTGCCGAGTCTTCAGTCACCCTTGATGGCGTGGCCACGGTTATCGATTCTGGCTTGGCTAAAAACATGAAGCAGGATTACCGCACGGGATTCTCCCGTCTGGAATTGGGCCGAATCAGTTTGTCCAGCGCCATTCAGCGCGCCGGCCGTGCCGCCCGTCAATTTCCGGGTGTGGTTTATAAAATGTGGACCAAGGTGGACGAGCATTCCTTTGCTAAAAGTGAAACCGCCGAAATCCAGCGCGTGGATCTGACTGAAAGTTTATTGTTCCTGGCGGCCCAAGGAGTGTCTGACTTTCAAAAATTTTCCTGGTTTGAAAAACCCAGCTCCGCTGCGATCGATAAAGCCACACAATATCTTATGCTTTCCGGAGCTATTGATCACGACAGAAAAATCACGGAATTGGGAAGAAAGATTTTGCATTTCCCATTGCCAGTTCGTCTGGCAAAACTGATGTTAGTGGCAGCCGAAAGAAATTCTTTAGAATTAGGTTCTGAACTTGCAGCCATTTTACAAGAGCGTGACTTCATTCGCCGTGAATTCCAAAGCTCCTTTCAGGGAGATAAAACCGAATGCGACCTAACCGTGCGTCTGGATCTTTTGCAGCAATTTAAAAAATCTGGCAAAGCCCCACGGGAAGCCGGATTCATGGCTCTGCAAACCGTGTCGCAATCTGCTTCGCAAATTTTAAGCCTGGCAAAAAAACTGGGACCTGCACAAAACTTGAAGCCTGAGTCCGTCGAGATGGAAATGCGCACTCTATTGCTGCGATCCTTCCCGGATCGCCTGTGCCGTCGTCGCGGTCAATCCGATCGCGCTTTAATGGTTGGCGGCCGCGGAGTAAAATTGCAGTCCGAATCCCTGGTCAAAACTTCAGAATACTTTGTCGCCTTAAACGGCATCGAAGGCAACAGTGATGCAGAAACCATCGTCAGTCTGGCTTGTGGCTTTACCAAAGATTTTATTCTGACCCATTTTAAAAACGAGATTCAGAAAATCCGTGATCTGACTTTTATCGAAGAAAAAGGACAGTTTTTCGTGCGCGAGTATCGCTCCCTGTTTGGCTTGCCACTGGAAGAACCGTCCTTGCTGCCCGCTTCTCCGCAGGAAGTTGAGGAAAAGCTTCCTCAAGTGCTGGTGGAGAAGTGGTCTTTGGTTTTAAAGAACAATGAAAAACTGTCGGAATGGTGGGAGCGACTGGATTTCTGGAACAGACATCTGCAGTCCGCGACATTTGAATCGGAATTTAGTTTCAACGAAGATCAGCTTGAAAAACTAAAACTGGAAGCTTTCACTCAGGCGAGTATGGGTGAAAAAAAGCTGCAATCCGTTTTTGAAAAAGATCTGGTGTTCTTTATGGAATCGGTTTTCCCACAGGACTTTATCCGCACCTTCAACAAAGAACTCCCCGCACGAATCACAGTTCCCAGCGGCAGTCACATCAAAGTCATTTATCCACCTGACAAAGCACCTTACCTGGAAGTGCGTATTCAGGAAGTATTCGGCGTGATGGAAACTCCAAAAGTATTGTTCGGAAAGACACCTCTGACATTTCATCTTTTGGGACCGAATTTCCGCCCGGTACAAGTGACTGCAAATCTGGAAAGCTTTTGGAAGAACGGCTATCCCGAAGTTCGTAAAGAACTGCGAATTAAGTATCCCAAACACCAATGGCCGGAAGACCCTGCTGACGGCACCCCCGAGGCTAAAGGCCGCCGCCGTTTTTAGCGGGTTCTGGTCTTAGAATTGCTCCCTATAAAGTCAGACATTTGAGTTGAGATTAAAGCCAAGCCCATTTGGATATGAGGGACCTGGCTGTTTAATGCGTAGACACCCGGAACGCAAAAAGGGGCCTTTGTGCGGCTATTGAAAACAACATTCATAACCAGAGCATTCAGTCTGATAGGTTTATTGTTCCTGTTCAGCCCCTCCGCCCATTCCAAAGCCCTTTGTGAAAACGTCTTTAACGAAGTTCGGGAATTCACCGAGCGCGAAGCCTTGATTGCTGAACCCGCATTAAAAGTACGCTATCGCCATGTCGAAATCGACAAGCGCGAATTCTTTGTCTCTGATGTCTTGGGTAAAACTGATGATATCCTGCTGGGCTTTGCGCCCTTCGGGCATGCTTATCTGGTGAAAAACAAAACTCGCCTGGATGGCAGCGTGATGAGTAGAAATTTGGTTAACTATCACATGGCAGAACTGGATGCGGGGATCGTGATCCGTATAAAGCGCGAGGGTTTGACCCCGGATTTCCTGGAAAAATTTGAAGAAGCCTGGGGTGTGACTTGTGCAAAAACGGCTTGCTCGGCCCTTTCCAAGGTCGACCTTTTTGCCGGCCCGAACAGAACTCAATACTATACACCCTTGGCGATGCTGACGACCATTCTGCAAAAGGGTCTGTATGACCGTGCAGGAAATGCGGTTCCATTTGATGTGTATTACATTGGAAAATTCGACTTACCGGTGACGATCCGTCGCCTGGCTGAATCCAGCGAAACCATCAAGAAAGACTCGATCACCAAATACGGAATGATCAGTGGCGGGATTACTACTTTTGCTGGCACTTTGCTATATCTGCTGAATATGGGTGACGACGAAAATACTTCGCCCGCGAAAAACTCACCATAAAAAAGGCATAAAAAAAGGGAGCCTTGTGAGCTCCCTTTTTCATCTTGATGATTCTTATCAACTACCCACGAAGAGAGTAGTAAGAGATCACTAGACCTGGATCGAACGAGAATGGAACTGCTTCCATGTTTGGTTCGTCGATCAAACGACCTGTCTCAACGCCGCCTTTTTCTTCTTTAGTCATGAAAGAAGGAAGTGGAAGACGTGGAGCTTGTTTAGCAGACATGTAAACTTGGTTTGTGTAAGCATCTGCTTTCAAAGAAACGATATCGCCAACTTTGATGATTTGAGATGAGATGTTTACTTTCTTACCGTTCAACATAACTTTACCGTGAGAAACCATTTGTTTGGCTGCTGCGATAGAAGGTGCGAAACCAAGACGGAAAACAACGTTGTCCAAACGTTTTTCCAACAAGTTTACCAAAGACTCAACCCAGTTAGAGTTAGAAGATTTTTGGGCTTTGCCGATGATACGACGGAATTGCTCTTCACGTAGTCCGTAGTGGATACGGATTTTTTGTTTTTCTTCAAGTTGAAGACCGAATTCAGAGTACTTACGACGGCGTTGACCGTGTTGACCTGGAGGATATGGTCTTCTTTCCAAAGCACCAGCTTTGCCCAAGCCCGGAAGCTCAGTCATAAGACGTCTTTGTAGTTTAAAGCGAGCAGCTTTGCCTTTTCTTTTCATATAAATAAGTCCTTTTTAAAGCGAGCTATCGTGATAATGGAAATGCCTACCTGTTGAACAGGAATTACTCCCAATACATTCTAATTGAAAACGTATTGAGAAAGCACTCTATCTCACGAAATGCATACTAAGTTTTTGCCGCGGTAAAATCAGAAAACATAGGGCAACGGCGGGTCCTTGTCGTATTTCCATATGTCGCGATTTTCACTCAACATTCCACAAAGCGTTTGCTAATGCAACTGCCATGAAGCGACTTACAAAACTTACTATTATCTCGATCCTGGCGGCTTCTGCGGTAACGCAGGCCAAGACCAAGACGCTTCTGTTCTGCAAAGACATCTCCCAACCCGACCTTAAAAGCCTGACTCTTCAGGAAAACAGCAGCATCCAGCAGCCCGGCCTGCTGGAACTGATCGAAGAGCATAAGGATGGCAGCACCAAGGAACTTTATGCCATGGAGAATGACTTTACTGAGGGTTGGATTCCCATGTCCCCGAGTGAAGGAACGTCCCGGGTTCTGATTCGCAAGGAAGGGAAATGGACGGTTGCCCAGAATAAGGGTGAGTACCGGATCTTTAACGAAGCGACTTGCGTAAAATAACAGCGAAATTTTCAGTGGATTTAAAGGAAGCCCTCCGCATTTAGAGGGGAGGGCCCCTGGAGCCAACTTACCAAGCGGCAAGGCGGCGGCGACGGTTTCTCTTACGGACCGGAGTAGCAGTACTTGTACTATCAAGTTGAGTGGTCGTAGGAGCCGTTTCTTCTACCTGTTTCATAGCCGAACTCCTTTCGTGCTAGTTTCAATCACACGGCCCGGTTTGGGCTGCGTGGTTTAGGTACTCCCCCATTGTCTCAGAGCCACAGAGCGTCAAGCGACAGTTTTAATATTAGTTTTTGATCATGAAACCGAAATGCAAATGGATGTGAGGATATTAGAGTTGAAGTCTGAAAAGGCCTCGCCTTAGCACAATTCAAACGCATCGCGTTGTGTTTTCGCTCTTATTATTTAAAGAAGACATCTTTGACCACCCATAAAGGGCCGATCAAAAGAAACTGCAGGTCTTTTAAAAAGGACGGTTTTTTACCTTCTATCTTGTGCCCGTAAAATTGCCCGATCCAGGCCAGTACGAAAATCAGGACAAGCCACAACCATAACGGATGTAAAAACATTCCCAATAGATAAAGCAGGATATAACAAATAACCAGTTGTCCCAGCATGACCATCGCGGGCTTCATTCCCAGAGTGGAATACCAACCCAGGGCGATGGCGATAAACAACTCACCCAAACGAATGGGTCCCATTTGCACGGGAATCTGCAACAGCAAACCCACGACCGTAAAGAAGATCAAGGGCACACAAACTTTATGAATGATTTGATTCTTGCGATTCTGATGACTTTCGCCGTATTCAGCGAACCAGTCTTGCAAGGTCATGACTTAACCTGAGCAATCGGGCCCACCACAGTTGCGCCTGCCGGAACATCTTTCAAAACCACGGCATTGGCACCAATCAAAGCACCGTCACCGATATTGATCGGGCCCAAAACCTTGGCTCCGGTTCCGATCATCACTTTGTTACCCACTGTGGGATGACGTTTTACCGGATCGAACTTAGTTCCACCCAAGGTCACACCATGAAAGATAATGCATTCATCGCCGACAACGGCGGTTTCACCGATCACGACACCAAAGCCATGATCAATCACCAAACGACGACCCAATTGAGCGCCCGGGTGAATTTCAATACCCGTTAACCATCTGGAAATTTCCGCAACCAGACGAGCCAGAAAATAAAATTCAGCTTTATAAATAAGATGAGCCAGACGATGCATGATCAATGCTTTGGGACCAGGATATAACAAAGCGATTTCCCAACGGGACTTTGCCGCAGGATCATAAGCCTTATAGGTATTCAACAGAGCTACGAATCGCTTCCACAAATCAAACATCAATACTTCTCGTTCAAATCATCCAATAGGAAATAACGATCAAATAATTCGTTATAGCGAGACCACTTCTCGCCAGAGCCGCGTTCACCATCCACGATGGATTTCAAAGTGGCAACCTTGCTATCAAGATCATCAACCATTGCAATCAGCATTGCTTCCATGAATTTAGGACGCTTCGGAGAACCGTACTCCAATTTACCATGATGACTCAAGATTATATGTTTACAAATATCACGAAGTTCTTCGCTGAACCCCAGGATGCGAGCTGATTTTTTATCTATGAGCTCACACGCCAATTGCATGTGCCCCAACAAACGACCGCGGTCAGTGTAGGAAACGCCATTGTCATATGAGAGTTCCCAGATTTTTCCGATGTCGTGAAAGATCGCTCCAAAAAGCAAAAGATCGCGATTCAGGAACGGATAGTGGGAACCCATAAAATCCATGATCTTACAGATCGAAAGAATATGTTCAAGAAGTCCACCCACCCACGCATGGTGAATGGATTTTGCTGCCGGGGCACGCAGGATACGGGGACGAATCTCCGGATCTTCCAGGGTGTCCAAAACAAGCTGCTTCAGATGATCGTTGCGCATTGAGCGCACCAGCTGAATCAGCTCTGCCAGCATGTCTTCGGTTTCGCGCGCGGCCTTTGGAATAAAATCCTCGAAGTTCACTTCGGAATTTTCCACACGTTCAAGTCTGTGAATCACCAGCTGTTTGCGGTTTTGGAACAACTGCACCAGGCCTTTAACTTTTAATACATCACCAGTTTCAAACTGACGGGCCAATTCCTCAACACGATCCCACAGACGGGCATCAATAGAGCCGGTCGCATCGCCCAACTGCAGGCCCATAAAAGGTCTGCCGTTTTTACCTACGCCAACAGTTTTTTCCTTAACCAGGAAAAGCATTTCGACGGTGTCTTTATCTTGAAGACTATGAACGGTTTTTTTGTCCATCAGGGTGCCTCGCAAAAAAGATTCTTATGAGCCGGGTCCACAAAGGAAACCTGCGCCACATAAACAGTGTCACCCTTTTCTGCCGAGAACAAGAAAGTTCCCCCGAGCACACTGATATGGCGTTCACGAGTGGTGTTGACCTTCAGACCTTCACCCTTCATTGCCAGATTATACTTGGTTGTGATGTCCAGAATCTGATTGCAGCCCGCTCCATAAATCGTTTCACCCAGGCGTCTTTTACGGGCATGGCTGACGAAAAGAACTTTGCTTTGTTTCGCTTCGGTAAAGGCCGGGAATTCAAAGCCCACGTAAAATGAACCCTGACGTTCATTTACATATTGGGATAAATCGATTTCGCCCCCGCCGCGGGGAAGTTCAAATTTGATGGCTTCCTCTTTGAGGACGCCGGGATTCTTATCGACCAAAAAGACAGTCACGTCGGAAAATACGATTTCTTTGTTGCTGGATTCAGCTTTTTCCGAAGACTCCCCATGGCCTTCCCCATGAGCATCTGCAGCCGCTTGAAAAGACAGCATATCCCAAGCCTTTGTGGGAATTTTCAAATCCGGCGGCACGTCTTCAAACTTCACCACTTTATATTCTTCGCGATGATAGCCACCAGGATCCTTTGAGCAACCACTCAAAATCAGGAAAGCGCTGAGGATGAAAAGCACGAAAGGCTGATTCATTAATCAGCCTCCAGTTGATCCCGCATTTCCAGCAGCGGTATGAAAGTGGGCTCGGCTTGCAGCCCCGCTCGAGTGTAATTGGAAGCAGCGTTTCGATCTTTGCGTTTCAAAACCACCCAGGCCAATCCATAAAGTGCCGGTCCAGAGCTGGTGTTCTTTTCGTATACGCGGGTGAACGCACCCTGAGCACAGTTTACGTCGTGATTTGCCATACAAATATCGCCCATCAAACGGTCACGAACATTCAGACTGGTCAGTTCCGGCATTTTTAAGATCGCCAGAGCTTCCGGTGCGCGGCCCATTTTCTTTAAGTATGCGGCTTGGGCTGCCAGCACATAAGGATCTTTTGGACCTTCGCTGATGGCTTCCTGCAAAAGTTTGTCAGCGTCCGTGTCCCTGTTGATTTCCATCAAACAAATCGCACGAACTGCTTTGAACTCTGCGGAAGGAATACTGCGCGCATAAACTTCACTGCAATATTTTTCCAGGTAATCCCACTGGGTAAAACGCCAGTCTACATTTAAGGAATGAGTGTATTGACCGGAAGTTCCAGGAGTTTCACTTAGGAATTTTACGATCGCCTGATTCATGGCATCCACGTCGCCCATCAGGTTATATGAATAAATCAGGAAAAGGCTTAGTTCCTGGCGCAGCCAATAAGCTTTGTTCAAGGCGTGCTGCAAATCAGTGACAACGTTTTTCAGGTAAGAAAGATCAGAGGTGGTTTTTGCCACTTCCATAGCCGCCATCGAACGACCATAAATAGCCATCGTATTGCCGGGCTCTTTGCTAAGCACATTTTCAAACTTGCGCATAGCTTCGTGGTAGTTGCCTTTTTTCATTTCGACAATCGCCAGATTCAATCGCGCTGAAATATTAAAGGGCTCGTGACCGATTGCTTTTTGCAAAGTGTTCTCGGCCTCTTTCAGATCCCCGTCCATCATATAAGAAACGGCAATACCAAGATATGCATCCACCAGATCACCGCGCTGACGGTTTTCCTGCACAATGGCTTTTTCCAAAACACGACGACCTTGCAAAGTCTGGCGGTCTTCGGAAATCAGCACTGGGGCCATCTGAATCTGTGTATCCAGATCCGGTTCTTTAATCATAGATGCGGCTTTATAAGCACGCAAAGACCGGTCATACAAACCGACACTCTTATAGCGAATGGCCTGTGAAACCAGCTCGTCATAATTGCCTGATGTCGCCGTTTGACGATTACCAAGTGTGACGTAAATTCCCAGCGCAACAACTGCCGCAATCCCCATCACAGCCCAACGAAGAGCATTGGATTGCTGGCGAATTTTACCCTGAACGCGGGCATCGTTGGCCGTTCCGTAACTGACTCCCCCTGGGATAGCGGATTTTGCCACCGGTCTTTCCGTCGCAGCTGAAATGTCTTTCATTTGCGATTGCACTGGCGGCACCGGAGTCAAAGTTTGATCCTCACGATCCACCGTCGGTTCCGTTTTCGTGAATGACGTGTTGTGAGGAATCGACTGAGTCATGGTGTTTTCAGGAGAATTATCCTGCTCTTCACGGATTGCGCGGATAATATCCATGAAACGTTGATTTTCACGAATATAACTCCAGCGACCTACAGGAAGACGGATTTCATCAATAATTGAAATTTGGCGGGTCTTTAAAAGCGTTGTAACTTCCTCGACAGAAAATGGCCCAAGTACCCTGGTTGAGGATTTAATTAGCCAAACTTTATCTGTATTGGAAACCTCAACCGCCATACTTTACAGCCCCTTCGTGAGGAGCAGTTTTAAGTCGTCGTTGGTCAGCAATAGACCACCACCGACATAGGCTGAACTTGCATCGTTCTTATTGAAGGCATCATTCCAGCCGGCATTTAGATATAATCCGCGATAGAAGAAGTAGCTAAGATTTCCGCGCAGGTTCGTGCGAGTGAAGTCGAAGGCCTCGACAGTCGCTCTCATCTTACGACGGAAGAAGTAGTAATCCACACCAAAACCACCGCCATTTTCGATCACGCCCCCTTTAAGAGTCAGATCCCAGAAGTTTTTGGCAAATAGCAATGTGAACTTCAGCTTGTTTTCGTAAGTTTTTTTCTCGTAGTAGTCACCAGAGTTTTGTGGAGGTGCTCCGCCCGAATATTGGTAACGGGTTGTTTCGACGACGCCCACCGGATCATCCACAATCGCAAGATAGTAGTAACGATCCAAGCCCGGTTGGATTTTTACACCCACCGTGGTTTTCCAGTTCCCAACTTCGCCCAGGTAATCAGTCCTAAAATCGAAAGCGGTTTCGATGCTGTTTGCGGCACCGACCATGCTGTTCAGACCATCAATGGCGCTGTCAACTTTTTCAGCTGTGGCTTCGTCACTGATAAGTTTACCGATCGTGCCTTCACCGCGATTGATCTTGCCGGTGATTTCATCCAGGTTCTTCATGGTTTCAGACAAACGAGCCCAGGTCTTTTTGATACCGGTGTCGCTGTTGTCGTTCATCACTTCACGCAGACTTGATGTGATGTCGTGAACCTCGTCCACGATGTCGCCGATCTTGTCTTTGTTTTCCGTCGTCATTTGCGCCAGATCCTGAGTGATCGTTTCAACGTTCTTAACGATACGACCCAGGATGTGATTGCGAGTACCGTTTTCAGATGTGGCTTGTTCCAGGTTCTTTGCGACCGCTTTCAGTGAAGATGTTACTTCGCCGACTTGCTGAACCAGGTTTTCCAAAGAACCACCGGCTTTAACATTCAGAATTTGTGCGTTGTCAGGAAGTGGCGGATCTGTTGGCGAACCAGGATATACTTCAACGTGAGAATCACCCAGGATACCCTGAGCTTTGATTTCAATACCTGCAGATGTCGTCAACGGCACATCGGATTTAACCGTGATGTCGACGCGCGCCTGACCATCTTGCAAACGGATGTCTTTGATCACACCCACCGGAATACCGGCAGAACGAATTGCAGAATTTTTAACCAGACCGCCCGCATTTGGAATTAAGAACCAGGCTTTTTTTGAACGACCAAGGTAGGAAGGATCTTCGCTCACCTGCATGGACATAACGGCAATCAGTGATCCAACGATGATCACTAAAAGACCTACTTTAAACTCTGCAGCGCGAAGCCAATTCATTGATGTTTCATCCCTTTATTCACGAACCTCTTAACCAATTCAATATCGGTATTAAAGAAGTCCTCTGGAGTCCCGAATAGTAAAACCCTGCCACTATCCAACATCGCGATATGATCCGCAATCCTAAACGCAGCGGACAAATCATGCGAAACCATGATTGATGTCAGTTGTCCATTTCGTTGCTTATGTGTCTCCAGTATCAAATTATCTACCATTTCAGTCAGAATGGGATCTAAACCCGTGGTCGGCTCATCATAGATAAGGATTTCTGGATCTAGGGCGAGAGCTCGGGCCAAGCCCGTTCTTTTTTGCATACCGCCGGATATCTGACTGGGAAGTTTTCGGTAATGTTTAGGGTCCAGCCCGACCTGATGAAGCTTATCTTCAGCAATACGAAGGACTTGAGTTTCTTTCAGATCCCGACGGTGCTCAAACAGTGGAAAGCAGACATTTTCCAAAACCGACATATCATCAAACAAAGCCGCGGATTGAAATAACACCCCGAACTTTTGACGAAACTTGGTCAACTGATCTTCGCTCATTTGATTCAGATCCTGCCCCAAAACTTCAATGGAGCCGGAAGTGGGTTTATACAATCCCAAAAGATGTTTTAGCATCACGCTTTTTCCGGTACCGGAAAAACCAATGATGGCTGTCAGACTTCCTTTGGGGATTTCAAGATTGATACCCTTTAAGATGTAGTCATTGCCATCGAAAGTTTTTTTCAAATCACGAATTTGTACAGCGGGTTGATTGAACATTATGAAATCCCCATCAGGCTGTAGTAAAGACGGATCAAATTCGTCAGGAAGTAATCCAGCATGATAATCATGACCATGCTTTGCACGACGCCCTGATTGGTGGCTTCGCCCACACCTTTTGCGCCACCTGTGGTGTTAAATCCGCGGTAAGTACAAATCAAGGCAAAGAAAATACCAAATACGGCGCCTTTGATCAGGCCCTCATTGATGTGTTTCACTTCAATCATGTCGCGGATTTTTTGCCAGAAGATCGCTTCATCAAGCTGCACGATTTTCACACACAAAAACCAACTGCCCATCATCGCCACGAAGTCAAAAACCGCAGTCAAAAGCGGCATACAAATAAATGCCGCCACCAATCTTGGTGAAATCAGATACTGCTTTGTGTTCACACCCATGACTTCAAGGGCATCGATTTGTTCATTTACGCGCATTGTACCCAAGCGCGCGGCCATGGCACCACCCGCACGTGCGGCTACGATCAATCCCGTCAATACCGGACCCAACTCACGGGTAATTCCCAGAGCCACGACAGGTCCCACCATATTCACGGCATTAAACATTTTAAAGCCCAGATAAATTTGCATCGATAATGCCAGACCGGTAAATCCACCTGTTAAGCAAATAATCCAGATGGACTGGTTTCCGATGAATTCCATGTGTCTGATGATTTCCGGAAAACGCGAAGGCTTGGCAAAAACCATGCGAACACTTTCGCTGAAGAACAGCATCATCTTGCCGGTTTCTTCGATAAAACCACGACAAAACTGAATAACCGAGGCACCAACCCAGGAAATCCCAAAAGCTGCTTTTTGCACCAGACCTTGTGAACTCACGCGTTCTCCTTACCGATGTATACGCGAGGCACACGCTCGCCCACACTGGTGAGCATTTCATAGGAAATCGTATGAGCCTGGCTTGCAAGCTCGTCCGCTGAAAGCTCATGTCCTTTTAAGTCGAAACCAAATAATACCACTTCCTGATCTTTGAAACGATTCAGCTCGTGACCTTTTACCACATCCGTCACATCAACCATCAAATAGTCCATGCAAACAGTGCCCACGACTGGAACTTTTACGCCCGCAAACAGAACGTGGGCTTGATTGGAAAGTAGACGGTGGTAACCATCCCCGTAACCAATTGAAATGACCGCAATCACCGAATCACGTTTTGCTGTCCACTTGGCCCCGTATGAAACTGTCTCCCCCGCTTTCACTTGGCGAAGATTGTTTACCACGGATTTTAAATTCATCACCGGCTTAAGGTTTGCCACCGGAGGATGCCCCAGCGAGCTATAACCATAAATCATCAGGCCTGGGCGAAGTCCCCAGTTTTGCAGGTACAGCGGGTGATTTTTATTTTGCTGACCTTTTTCTTCCATCTCTAACAAGTTCAAAATTCCAGAGCTGTTCAGTGCATGACAGAACACATTCATGGATTTGAAAACTTCAGAAACGATATTCAGCTTATGCAACTGCTGCGCGCTGGTCTGATCAGTTTCCAAAGCATTCTCACCGATGTACAAGTGAGTGCACAACGCTTTCACTTCAATTTGCTTATGACCATTTAAGCGATCAAAAACTTTTTGTGCTTCTTCGGTGCGGAAACCCAAACGGTTCATTCCGGTATCAAACTTCACATGCACGCTGACTTTTCCGGTCGCGACTTGCTCTAAAGCTTCGATTTGATCCCAGGTACTGACCACAGCGGTCATGTTACTATCGATAATCGCCTTGGCGCCTTTGGCATCAAAGCCACGGAAAACCAGAATGTCCACTTTCACGCCGGACTGTCTTAACAACAGGCCCTCTTCAATCAGGCAGACGCCCAATTGTTTGATACCCAGTTTTTCCAGATGCAAAGCAAGTTTAACGTCACCATGGCCGTAAGCATTGGCTTTCACCATTGGGCAAAGGAATCTGTTCGGAAACGCCTTTTGCAAGACACGAATGTTATGTGTCAGGTTGTCTAAATTAATTTCCGCAAAAGTTCTTCGAAACATTTCCATTAAAAACACTAATCCTATTCAGCCGGAATTTCGAATTCAGGCTTGTGACTTTCAGGGGCTTTGTACAAGCAAATCTTGTTTCCACCCTTATCAGCGATATGAGCCAGGGCCTTCCCTGCCGTTTCATCCAAAGTTTTTGGAGAATCGCACAAAGACGGATACTCGCTCACTCCCAGACTGATGGACACTTTCATGCCATTATCCAGGAAGGTACTTCCCTCAACTACGCGACGAACTCTTTCAGCCCGCAGTGCAGCCCCCTTTTTAGAGCAATGAGGCAGTACCATTGTCAACTCATTGGCTGCTGTTCTGAAGTTGGTATCGTTGGTACGACTGGATTTAGAGATCACTGTTGCCAGGGATTTAAGCAACTCATCTCGTACCGCGTCTCCCAAAGATGACTCGATCTCATAAAAATCGTCCATCGAGATTTTCACAATAGCCAAAGGCTGTTTCAGACGACGGGCACGAGCCACTTCGTCTTCCAAAACTTTAACATAGTGATTGCGATTATAGAGTTCAGTGACGAAATCTTGGACTTCCAGCGTGTCGACTTTCTTTTCCAAAACAAAATGTGAGTAACAAAGATTAAACAGCGTGTACTCATCGTTCAACTGGGCCACCGCTTGGGCATCCATTCCACCGGAATATACGAACAAGCCTTCCAATTGATTGCCGCCGTAAAGTGGAATCGCCTTGGGTGGTTTTAAATGAAAAGCTTCAGTCAGCAGCGCAGAAAAACTTGGAGGAATCAGCCCCATCGCCAATTGCGAGCCCAGGTCTTTCATCTCATCAATCGTTAGTTGGGTGCCCACACCCTGAATTTGCGCGGAATCAATACCATTCGCGTGAGTCGCCACAAAACTGCGAACGGAAGGAAGAAACTTGAAAAACACGCAGCGACTTTCAGAAATACCGTTCAAAAATCTTTGAACCATGTCTTCTTTGCTTTGTGCGGAACGATAGTCAGCGATGCGCATTGGGAAAGCCGGACGAGCCGCCGCTTCCTCCTGATGCTTTAGGTTTTTCAGTGATTCGGTTTGCACGTCTTCCAGTTCTTGTTTGGAAGACTCCAGATCCTCGATCAATTGTTCATTTTGGAAACTTAGATACAGTTTTTCGCAGGCGCGATCCACAGCCCAAAGAACTCGAGACTCTAGTGCCACCGCTTCGTCCGAGATCACATCCATGAATCCGAAACTTTGATACTGTGACAGGATATCAAACTGGCCCAAACTGGAAATCGCGATGAAGCGAATTTCATCATTGATCTTTTGTACATGAACCACGAAATCACTTAAAGCACCCGCCAGCGTCGCTGTTGAAAACACCAATAGATGAGGAGGAGTGTCTTTCAGGCGTTGTTCCAGCTGTTCTGGATCCTGGATGAAATACGCATCATAGCCCGCCTGCGAAAGGGAAACTTTCGCAGCAGCACCCTGATCCACATCAGTGGTGAAAACGTAAATGGTAAATTGGGAGCTATGATCGCGGATGTCCAATTAAGTCCTCTTTCCAGGTCTGCGAATTTCAACTTGATAACTGTCTGCTTTGGATTTCCTAACCGGCGCCAGGCTTGCAGACGGCGCATTAATCAAATTCACCGGGGTGAATTGATCGTCTATAGTGGAGCTGACAACTGTTTTGTCTTCAGAAAAATCGCGCTCAACAAATTCCACCACATCGGGAGCTGCCGAGGACTTGGCTGGTGAAGACTTCAAAGATTCCGGTTCGATAATTTCCGGAGTTGGCGTCACTTCATCAGCCACAGCCACGACTTCCTCGGGCATTTCCAAAAGTTTATCGATGTTCACATCCAAAGGAGAATGCGCGGTGGCTGATGATTGCATTTTCACCTCTTTGAAATCGGATTCAGCTTCTTCACGGTGGGGGGACTCTTCACGCAGCTGCAATACTTCGCCCTGAATTTGAATCTTCTCGACCACAGGGGCTGACATGGAAGCCGCAATCGGCGCAGGAATATCTGCTGCCGCCTTAGGCGCCTTCATCACACTGGCCGATTCCTGTTTTTTAAACGTAATGGAAACTTTTGCACCAAAACCGCGTTGAGATGTGACTTTCACTTCGGCATTGTGCTCTTTCAGCACGCCAAAGGCCGCAGAAAGGCCCAAGCCCATATGATTTTTAAAAGAACGCGTGGTAAAGAACGGATCGAAAATTTTTGTCAGATTCGCCGAATCAATGCCTTCACCGGAATCCTCAAAGGTCAGATGTACACCGGATGCGTCCTCGAAAAGATCAATTGTCAGTTCTTTCTTCGGCATACGCTCCATCGCCTCGATGGAATTCGTGATGATGTTTTCAAAAGCTTTTACCAAAGCATCAGCGTGTAAATCCAGGGCGCTGGTTTCCTGGAAGTTACGGATAACTTTCACACCTTTGGTTTGCAGCTCTGACTCCAAAGATTTCAAAGCCCGAGCCAAGGGGCCTTCGACTTTCATCGAATTTTTTTCTTTGATCTCTTCGCCGGCATACCCCAGTAGCTTGTTCAGCACTTCGCGGGCGGCACGGGTTTCACGCAGAATAGAATCGGTGTTTTCCACGATTTCGCCTTCAGGATGCTTTGCCAGAATCATTTGCGAATAACCCAGAATGGAACTTAAAGGCCCGCGCATTTCATGAGCCAGAGCTGAAGCGACTCGCATCGAAGTTTGAACTTTTTCGTTTTGCGCTGATTCGGGATCGGCTACGACAGATTTTACCGGGGCCGGTGTTGCCGCCGCTTGCTTTTTTGCTTTCACCAAATCTGTTTCAAGTTTTTCAATTTTACTTTCAGCTGGTGAAACCACCCATAAAACCGCAGCGATACCGACCAGAACCAGGCCCACACCCATCAACAGGAACTGCCACCACAAGCCGGTGCGCCCTTTTAAGGCTTCGCTTAAAGGTGCTGAACTTAACACCCATAGATTCGTATGCGGAACCTGCTCGAACATTCCAAAAATCTGTTGCTTGTTGTTGCCTTCGACCACGCCACCACCATGTGTGGCTCCGTTTTTCGCGATCTCTTTGTACATCGGATCGTCACGCATCACCGTTCCCAGATATTCAGGAATCGTGTGTCCCACAGTCAGACCGTAAGTGGTGACGATAGAAAAGGAACTTAAACTGCCACGCTCGGAATCCACTTGTGATTGAAAAATTTCACCTGAACTGAAAAGCGCATATCCGCGATTCCCCTCAAGCACGACGACCGCAACATATCTGCCGCGATTGGTGTCTTGAAAAGGTTTGATGAAAAATCTCATGTCGTTTGTGCGGTTTTCGATTTTTCCCAAGGCTGCTTTTACAAAAGCGGCATTCCAATTGGCCGCTTTGGAATTATCGCGGGTGATGAGTACCTGCGGGTCAATTTCCGATCCGTTAACGGTGACAGAAGCCACCGCATAATACGGCGCCAGTGTTGACCAGTTGATACGGTTTTTTTGAAAGCTTTCGGCATTGAAGGTGGCAACCAGTCTTTGCAGGGATTTAAGCTCCCCGGAAAGGGAACGGGAAATGGAACTGATTTGCGTGCGTGTTTGTGCTTCAACCCAACTCATGCGATCGCCGTATACGAAACTATCTGTTCGCCACAAAACAGCGCCAATAAATAGCGCCGCTACTGCGATCAACACTGCTAGGAGTTTCACTTTCATTGAGCCTGTTCCTTCCTGTCACATCTCTTGTACTCGCCGCGGACTAGCGCACGCCTGAGCCTTTGATTTCATTGTAGTTTTAGAAACTGGTAAGAATCAAGCAAGACTCCTTTGCCAAAGGCACTAAAAGGAATTAGAAAGTCAGCATTATGAGTACCCACCGCAGTGACGTTTTGATTATTGGCTCTGGCTCTGCCGGCCTTGCCCTCGCTCTGAAAATGGCTTCCCAAGGAAATGTCATTGTCCTTGCCAAGGAAAAGATGACCGACACCAATTCCTCAATGGCACAAGGTGGGATTGCTGCCGTTATGTCGGATGAAGACAGTTTCGAGTCTCATATCCAGGACACCCTGGTTGCCGGAGCGGGTCTTTGCAAGGAAACAGTTGTTAATAACTACGTCCATCAAGCCCCCGAACGTATTGAAGATTTGCTAAACTGGGGTGTGCATTTCGACCTTCGCAAAAAAGGCGGCGAAGAAGCCGATGAAATAGATTTGACGCGCGAGGGCGGACACAGCTTCCGTCGCATTCTGCACTTCGAAGACCAAACCGGTTTGGAAATTCACCGCACACTTTTAGCGCGTGTTCGTGAAAACAAGAACATCACTTTGATGGAACGCTTTAACGCCATCGACCTGATTGTGAATAAGGAAGTCGATCCTAACGACATGAATCCTGTCACTTGCATTGGCGCCTATGCGTTGGATAAAAACACAGGCGAAGTGCACACTTTTGTAGCAAAAAACACGATCCTTGCCACTGGTGGCGCGGGAAAAGTTTACCTCTACACGTCCAACTGGGGCGGCGCCACGGGCGACGGGATCGCTATGGCGTACCGGGTGGGAGCACGCATTGCGAATCTTGAGTTCATGCAATTCCATCCCACCTGCCTTTATGATCCCAGCTCCCGCAACTTTTTGATTTCAGAAGCTTTGCGCGGTGAAGGTGGCGTGCTGATCGACGCCAATGGCGAGCCGTTCATGCACAAGTATCACAAACTGGCATCACTGGCGCCACGTGATGTGGTCGCTCGCTCCATAGATAAAGAAATGAAACGCACCGGTGCGGAATGTGTCTATCTGGACATGACCAAATTGGATGCCGAGTTTTTGAAACACAGATTCCCGACGATCTATGCAAAATGCATGGAGCTGGGAATTGATATGACCAAGCAACCCATTCCGGTGGTTCCCGCCGCGCACTATTTGTGTGGTGGAGTCCTGACGGATGAATCCGGTCGCACTGACATTCCAGGTTTGTGGGCGATTGGCGAAACGGCCTGCACCGGTTTGCACGGAGCAAATCGCCTGGCTTCAAATTCCCTGCTGGAATGCTTAACGACGGCACACAACTGTGCCGAGCAAATTAAAGCCGGCTGGGCCAATTCCAAATTCTTCCCGATGGAACCTAAAGCCTGGACACACCCGGAAGAGTCCAACGATGACGAAATGATTGTAATCTCCCATATGTGGGAGGAGATCCGTCGCCTGATGTGGAACTATATGGGAATTGTTCGCTCCAACAAACGCCTGGAACGTGCACAACATCGTCTGGAAAACATTCTGGCCGAAACCAAAGAATACTATTCCAACATGAAAGTTCACTCTGACATTCTGGAACTTCGTAACATCGCCATCGTTGCCAGCTTATCCGTGGAGTGCGCCCTACGTCGCCAGGAAAGTCGCGGCATCCACTACAACATCGACTATCCAGAGCAACAAGACCCGCCTCGTGACACTATTGTCGTTCGCGGATTGATCTAGACCTATTACCTGGGCCCCAATGAAAAAAGAACCTTGTTTTCACTTGGGGCAAGCGGCAATCTAAATTCATATGTTCAAACGCGAAGAAGGCTTTTTTAAAGGTTTCGATGGCACCAACTTGTTCTTTCAAGTATGGGACAACCCCAATGCCAAAGGCACGATCATCATCACTCACGGTCATGGCGAGCATTCAGAATGTTATCATCGCCTGACCGAAGCATTTAAAGACGATCAGTGGTCTTTTTACGCCTGGGATTTACGTGGTCACGGTCGCTCCGAAGGCCACCGCGGTTATGCAGCCCGCTTTGACGATTACTGCCAGGATTACAAAATCTTTGTCGATAAAGTCTGCGCAATTGAAAAAGTTAAAAAAGGCCCGGTGATTTTATTCAGCCACTCGATGGGTGGATTGATTGAATTTAAATCGCTATTGCGCCATCCGGATATGAAGTATGACGGCCTGATCGTCAGCGCTCCTCTTTTGGGATTGTCGATGGAAGTTCCATTGATCAAATCCACGGCGGCCTTCATGCTGAATAAAATTTTACCGAAACTGACACTGGGAAATGAAATTAACAACAGTGCTTTGACCAGTGATGTGGATGTTATTCGTGAATACGAAAACGATCCTCTTCGCCACGTGAAAATGTCTCCGGGTGTTTTTACTGGCATGCTGGAAAATTGGGACTACGTAAGACCGCGCGCAAATGAAATAAAAAAACCGGTGCTGTTCGTCCTTCCTGAAAAAGATCCGGTGTGCAGCACACCTGAAGCCATGAAATTTTTCGAACACCTGGGCAGCAAGAAGAAAGAACTTAAGGTTTATCCTAATGCTAAGCATGAAATCATTAACGATGTAATGCGCAGCACGGCTTTTGCTGATATGAAAAGATATCTTGATGGCTTTTTGGAGAACCGCGCATGAAATACATTTTAACTTTTGCACTTTTGCTGACGGGTTGTGCTACCTATGAAATTACCGACACCGGTCGCGCTTTACGCACCGAAGATCAGTATTTCGAGATCGTGCAAAAAAACTCTGATCGCACCATCCGCTACTCCGGCCTGTATAATGTTTTGGAAATGCAAGGCACCTTGTTAAGCGCCGAAGTTCTGGAAGCCCAGCTGGATCAAAAGACGCGTATTTATCTTTGGGATGAAACTAAATTTCAAACTGAAAAAGACCTGGTGGCTAAGCGCCTCAGCTCCGAAACAGAAATCTTTCTAAGCTTTTATACGCCAGAGAGAAAGAACGACGATTTGGGCACACCGAAAACTTTATGGAAAACATTCCTGGATGTGGATGGTCGCCGATATGAAGGCAAAGTTGTGCGTATGAAATCTTCATTGGCAGAGCTGATCAGTCTTTATCCAACTCACAACCGCTTCTACACTCCATACAGCCTGATCTTCCCATTGCCTGCAAAATCCATCGAAGGCAAAGAAATGAAGATCACGGTGACCGGCCCTGTGGGATCGGGAACTTTGCACTACAATAAGAAATAAAAAAGGGGACTTGATGTCCCCTTTTTCTATCTATGAAATCTGCGACCGATTTCAAAATCAAATACAGGCTTCGCAAACTTCGCCGCTTTTAAAACCACTCCCGCCATACCCGAAGGTTTCAATACTTCCAGATCATGTAAAATCGCCTCTCTAACCATCTTCACATACTGTGACGGCGGAAGCGATTTATCCGGAAGTTCAATCACACTTCCAAAGGCTGCCATAACTTTATCATACATACGGGTTTTAATTCCTGGCGGAACTAACAACAAAGTAGTGACACCGGTGCCTTTCAATTCCACGCGCAGACTTTGCGTGAAAGCAGCAACCGCCGCTTTCGTAGCAGCATAGGTGGAGTTAGCAGGCAGATCCATGAAGGCAGTAATACTGGACACGTTAATGATCTTGCCCCGCTTGCGCTCAAGCATTCCAGGTAACAGCCCATGGGTCAGCTGAATGAGGCTGCTGACATTGACCTGAATCATTTCGCAGATTTCATCGATGGGCTGCGATTCCAGCAAACCACCCGTCAACTGTCCCGCATTGTTAAAAAGAATATCAATCTGAGTACCCTGAAGTTGCGACAGCAAGGAATTCACCGATTCACGTTTGGAAAGATCGGTAATCCAAATCGTCACTGACTTCGCACCTTCAGATTTAAGTTCGTCCACAAGATTTGCATCTTCAGCGCGAACCACCAGATGCAAGTGCGCTTTGTTTTCAGCACACATCTTTGCAAATGCACGTCCCACACCTCTGTTCGCACCTGTTATCAAAATTTGACGACCTGTGATTTCCATAAAGGTTATCCTTCCTTAATCGGCGTCGAGCCAGGAAGTCCCCAGGATTTAAGAATCTCCTGCTCATCCGATGTTGAAGTGGATTTTTTAAATTTGGCCCCGGACTGCCCGTTCACACGCTTTTGGCATGAAGGCCAGTCACGATGACGGTATACCAAGCCGCCAATATTGCTTAGGTAACTGAATGCCGCTTTCTTTTCAGTCGGCGATTTCATTTCCGGTAAAGAATGATCCGCTGGAACTTCCAAAATGTTCACTGGATAGTTTTTCAAACTGCCTGAATACAAACTGACGTGGTCATCTTTTGAAAATGCCACTGCGATTTGATCGCAGCGCTCATTGCCGGGAATACCCACGTGACCACGGCTGTAACGCCAATCAATTTTGTTGCTGGTTCCACGAGCTTGGACTAATTTTCCTAACTCTTCCCATAAATCACGATTTAAAACTTCGGCGCCTTCTGCGGTTTTCCAGCCACGTTTTTTCCAACCGAAAATCCATTGAGTAATCCCACGAATAACGTAAGTGGAATCTGTGTAGAAATGCACAGGGCCCGGGATCTCTGCAACATACTTCAAAGCTTCAAGGGTCGCTGTCATCTCCATGCGATTGTTCGTCGTGGGACGATCACCGCCACCCAGCTCGATCACAGAGTCATTTTGCAAAAGCACAACAGCGCCCCAGCCGCCAGGGCCGGGATTCCCAGAGCATGCGCCATCAGTAAAAATTTGAATGTAATTTCGCGATATATTTGTCACACACTGATCCTCGAACGGACATAGGTTCGAGTCAATCAATGACCAGCTACGTTTTAATGTAATCGGCGATCTGCGACTTCATACGGTTGTTCAATTCAGTTAAGGACAGAATTTCTTTGATTTTTACAATTTCGTCCATCGGATAAACCACTGCAAGCTTCACCGTTTTCACTTTATCCAGATACTTCATACGGTAAAGTGCCCAGGCATAGGCCTCCAATTGCTTAAAGGCTGTTTCCGAATAGCGCTGTGAACCGGTTTTGTAATCCACCAGCCACAATGTATCGTCAACGATGCCCCAAAGATCTATTTGCCCCTGCATTAAAGCATTTTGCTCCGTCAGTGCAAAACCCCACTCGACATAACCATTTTCAATAATTTTTAACAACGGCAACTGTTCAGTCTCGGCCAGAAAGATTAACGGTGCTTTTAAATCTTCATCCGAAATATCCAGTAAATCCTGATAGGAAGTAAATTTCAACGCTTCAAACAGTCTGTGTGCCGTCGTACCCTGTTGCGCTCTGGCCAGGCCCGGTGCTAATTGTGCCACTGTCTGCACATAGCCGGAGCCCTCTACAGATTCTGGCGACACAAGTGCAGTGACTGAAATGTGTTTTCGTTTTTCATCTTTTTTTGCGGGGGCCCATGGTTTACGCAATTCTTTAACGGCCAATTCCTGATCCGCCAAAGTTACGGGTTGTGGATTCTCCCTGCGAACTACATAGGAAAAATCTTTTTCCTCGTGCAAGCCTTCTTCAATATTCAAAGGACACTGTGTGGCCCAGGATTTCTTGCCGACTTTTTTCAAATCCCACTGCAAAGTGACGCCCGCTTTGGCACGGGTCAAAGCCACGTACAATACCCGAAGAAATTCCTCGCCTTCACGACGACGAAGCTCTTCCATAATTTGATCAGCCAGGATACTGGATGCAAGCATTTGTGTTTCATCGTCACGGACTTTCAGCGTCCATTGACCGGTTTTTTCCTGAAAAGCAATAACTGGTGCGAAACTTGCGCGGGGATCTTTCCCCATTCCCGGAAGAATAACATGATCAAACTGCAAACCTTTGGAGGCATGTACGGTCATGAAGTTCACACGCTTGGGCTCGATCACAGGAGTCGCATCCGAATCCTCGCCGCCTTCATCTGTCGATAAAGAATCCAAACTGGAGTCCAGGAAATCCAGAAAGTTAAATCCCGGACGACGCTCCTCTGAACTTAAAAGATAGACGACTTTCCACAGGTTCGCCTCGCGGCGGCCTGTGGAATCAATGCGCGCGGAATAATCAAAGAAGCCAAGCTCAACCAATGCGGATTTTAAAGTGAACGACAGCCCTTTTTCTTCACTCATTTCCAGAAGTGATTTTAAGATCGCGATAGGATGAGAGGCAGATCGGGTTTCCAGAGTCTTTAAAGCTTCACGCCAGAAGGAATGTTTAAAGCTGTGACAAAGATCCATGATGTCGGAATCTGCCATGGCAAGCCAAGGCGAGCGCAATAAGGCCACCAGGTTCGCGTTGTCATGGGGGTTCACTAAAAACTTTAGCAACGCCAGGGCATCAATGACCTCGCGTCTTTCGTAAAAGCCGCTGCCGCTGTGAAGCTGCAACGGCACGCCGTGATCTTGTGCAACCTTGGCGATATCTGCCAGTACTTTATGAGTTCTGGAAAGCACGCAAATCTGCTCGGGGCTGACACCTTCATTTAGCAATTCCTGAATACGCGCGACCGTTCCCAGATATTCTTTGGAAACTTCGTCCTCGTCTGTTGTTTCAGTGACCAGGACTTGCACGACAGGATCAGCAGGTCCTTTTTTTTCTTTGTCAGGAGCTGGCGTCATCGCGGCAAACTGTTTGCGATCCAGTCTTGTGAAGTAGTGATTAAAGAACTCCAGAACCTCCGGGGTGGAGCGATAGTTTACGAGCTTCACCTGAACATCGCCGTCCTGGGACTGAACCTCGGCCACTTTTTCCTGAAACACTTCTGAACGGGCACCACGGAAAAGATAAATACTTTGCTGGGGATCGCCCACCACAAAGTAAGGTTTCGCACCGATCAGACTTCTTAAGATTTCCACCTGGATGGGGCTGGTGTCCTGATACTCGTCGACCATCCAGAAATCCCATTCCTGGGAGAAATTCACAGCAGACTCTGGAGATTCTTTGATGATTTTATAACTGAGCGTTTCCAGATCTGCCATGGATAGCAATCCGTTTTCCAGCTTTTGCTGCATCAGATCCCGGCAAAAAAGCTGTGCGAGTTGTTCGAACAGCTCACAGTTTTTCTGATGCTTGGCCCAGTATTCCGGACGATATCTGGAAGCTTCTAAAAGCTTGTCGATACGGTCGCGCAGGTCTTCCAGTTCTTCATTCAAACTGCCACTGAAGGGAGGATTCTTTTTTAAATACGAAGGCTTGGTAATTCCATCCCACATTCCCTGCAACAGTCCAAAGAACTGCCCCAAGTCCTCGGCATCCCAATTAAATGAATGCAAAGTCGCCACGTATTCTTTCCACTTTTCGTGTTCGGTTTCCTGATCGATTTCAACACACAGACGTCGCAGACGACCGCCGATGTCCTTAATCACTTTGCGGGTTTCAGCTTCCTGCTCAGATAATGTGATGAAACGCGCCTGTGGAAAAACGATTCTTTCAGAGAAGTATTGCAGCAATGCGCTTTCAATCACGTTGAATTCATACTCTTCCAGCAGCTCCTGAAGGGCTGGGTTTTCAAGAATATGTTTGCGCATGATCTTGCGGGCACTTCTGCGGATTTCGCTGTCACTCATAATCTTATAATCAGGCGTTAAACCGATGGAAGATCCATAGCGCGATAAAAACAGGCTTAAGACCCCGTGAATTGTGGAAATCTGAACCTGTGAGCGGGAGTTAGCGAAATGAAACAGGTCTTCACGCTTTTTTTCCAATGCTTTAGCGGAAAGACGCTCTTTTAGTTCCTGCGTGGCTTTACGGGTGAACGTAGTTACCACGATACGGGGAAACTTTTGATGCTTGGCCTTAAAGTCAGAGGCGAAATCCAGAAACAACGCTGTCAACGTTGTGGTCTTACCTGCTCCGGCACCTGCGCGCAGAATTGTATTCTTTAATTCAGATGTGGTGCTCGACATTGTCGTCTCCATTCACAGGCATTGCAGGATTGAGTGTCCACAGGCTTTGGCAGAATTTCGCCGTTGCGAATTCTTTCCAAAGTTGACATCAGAATTTTAGAGAACTCTTCAAGGTACAATTCTTTTGCTTCCAACGTGGCATTCTTATCTTTGGTTTTTGTAGCCGGATAAAGACTGCCAGCCATGTCGTTCACGCGGAAGCCTTTACGATCGAATGTCCGGAAAATATAATAAAACAATCCGATCACTTCACCGTTCAGTTCTTCAATCAGGGACTTTTCAATCACCCACATATAGAACAGCAATTGAAGTTCCTGATTCTTTAACCAGGAACCGTGGGCGGAAATACCGCCAGTGGAACTTTTATAATCCAGAAGTACCAGGTGGCCGTCTTGATCTGAATCCACGCGATCAATAGAGCCCGAAATGCGGAAAGCATCTTCAGTCACTTCTTTTGTCAATGATCCCGTTTTTGGATCCAGATAAAACTCAAAACGTTTTTCCCGCGCGATGGTTTTCGTGCGGTTGTATTCCTGGCGCCATTGCTTTTCAAAATCCAGAAATCTTTGCGCCAGCTGAATGTGCTTTTTACGCAGCGGCAACCACAGGCGCTCGTCTGCGAACAACAGTCCCTTTTCTTTACGGACGTTCTCTAGAATTTGCTCAATCTCCTCAGATTTCCAATCAAAGCGCATGGGTTCTTGAGTGAGCTTTTCAAACAACGCATGGGCCAGTTGCCCGCGCGTGCGATGATCCACATCCAGATCCACTTCAGGCAGGTCTTTTAGTTTAAAGTATCTTTGCGCTGCAAAGATAAAAGGACATTCCAAATAGCTTTCAATCGCTGAGGCAGAAATGCCAGGAAGTTTTTTAAGTTGCACTGGCGGCGACTCAGCTTTCCCCAGGTCTTGCTTAATTTTGTATTCGATCTCCGAAGAACGTCCCACGATCCAGGAACGGCTTGAGCTTTCCTGGGAGTATTGAAGTTCGTCCCAGCGGGTTTCCAACGGCAAGGTCAGATGTTCATGGACGTGACCTTCGTTCATTCCCATCCAAAATGTGGAAGGCGAACAAAGGGTTCCTGAAAAGTCTGTGCCACCAAAGCAGTAGATGTCGTGAACAGAATCGGCTTCAGCCAAAAGTTTTAACTCAAATGCCAGATCACTTTGATCCGGATTATCCAGATAAAAACCGATATCTTTTGAAAGATCAAAATAGTCAGTTCCAGAAAGCTGTGTTTTATTTCTCGACTTTAGGGATTCATCAGTCAAACCCACAAAGATTCTATACAGGGCTTTTTCGCTATAAGCTGACATCAACTTGGTTACCAAAACCCCGGAGCTATCGCCTTTTTCAACGGAGTATTCCTTCGCAGCGACGATGCTTTCCAAATAGCTGAGCCATTCTTTCCAGATCAGCTTGGTATTGGACGTGGCATTTTGTAAAAGCTCGCGCAGAACTATTTGCACAACCTCGGTGTCTTTGGAGCTCCAGAAAGTGAGCGCCTTGCCGACGAATTCATCGCGGGCAACCAAACCAGTCAGATCAATCTGTTCAAAATAGATTTTTTGAATCAGTTCATTGCGGGCCAGATCTTCGTTCACGTAAAGACTTTTGAAAAGGGCCTTGAAGTCCTCATAGCGCAGGGCTTGGGATTCATGCTTGTCAAAAAAGGAAATTTCCAAATCCGAAGAAGACAGCTTTCCACTTTTCGCCCGCAAGGTCGCAAGCCAGCGAGTCGCTGACGGCAAACTTTGCACCTTGTGAGTGATGTCCTTTTGAACAGGAATGCCCTCTTCCTTTAAGAAAGCCTGAAGCACAGGCCAATACTGTTCAATGTCTGGAGCGATGATTGCAATGTTTTCAGCAGGTATACCCGCTTCCAACCATTTACGAACCTGGCCAACCGAATTTTTGGTTTCAGCCAGCATTCCTGAAAAACGCAGAATTTCCTTCGTCTTGGTTGCCGACTCTACTGACTGAAGATTTTTGATGGAACTGCTCTTTGCGCGCAGATCCTCGTAAGGCTTAAGAAGATATTTGAATTCTTCAGACCACGCCGGAGTGGGCTCAAGAATAATTACATCAATACTGCGCGACAGTGTGTGCAGGATTTCGGCTTCAACGCGGGAGATTTCACCGCTTAGATCCACGATCAAAGGAATATCCCACACGCGTTCCAAATCATTGAACGACTGAAGGTATGCGGTGATCCAGTCAGCGGTAATGATATTGTACTGCTTGATCAAAAGTTGTGAGCAGATATAAGCGCGGCTCGCCCACTCGCCCCAGCGGTTCTTGGATTCTGGATGAGTTTCAAACCACTCTGCCAGCATCCCCATGCCGTTTGCAGAAAAAAGAACGGGTGCCAATTGGTCAATGTAAGAAAAGACAGTGTCTTCCGCAGAAGAGTTCACGCCCAGGGTTTCAGCATTCTCATCCAGAATAGTTCTTAAGATTGAACGCGCAAAAGGATCACTGACCAGACGCAAGCGCGGTTCAAGACGCTTTAATAACAACTTCCATAAATCACTGGCACGCAGAACTGACTCGTCCACGTATTGTCCGTCACGCGCCAGAATCTTTTGCTGCAATTCGAATTTGGTGCGCAAATCCGAAACCAGCCACGACTGAGTTCGCGGGTCATAATTTGTAAACAGCTCGTTGATTTGCGAGCGATTTTTAATGGGGACAATTTGTAGCATCAGGGTTTACCGGCGTTGTTTTAGCTTTCTTCTTTTACCCTGATTATCCGTGAATTTGAAGTCAGCATCAAAGCCTAAATCAATGCCAACGCTGATCATATAACGATTCTCAGCTGTTTGCCCCGGATAAGCGCCAAGCTCCTCGGTGTAACTTACAGCATCAATGTGAAAAATAAATAGATTTACGCCGACTCCGTAGCTCAGATAGCCCTGGCTGTAACCTGCCCGCAAATCTATGATAGGCAAGGAAACCTCAGCTCCCAGATGCAACTTTTTACCAGTTTCGATTTCCGGCTCCAAAAGATGCCGCGCTTCGCCCCCGAATGCCAAATCCAAGCCTGGTAAATCCAAAGTTACACCAGCACCCACACTTAAATTTTGCGTGATATGCGGTGGAGCATCGTCGCCCGCAGTTTTTCTGAATGCGGTGTTACCGACATCCTGCCACACCAAAGCGACAGTTGGTTTCAGTAAAGGCAAATCGACTGTTGTCGCAATCGCGAGATCAATACCGTAAGCCTGGCCTTTATCATCGAACTTGTCTCCAATGGAAGAAAACGAGTCCGAGTTTGCAACATCAGTGATACTTAATTCCTGAGGAACTCCCCCCCAGCGATCCACACGTTTTGCAGCCAGACCGACATAAGTGCCCGGAGCTATGTTAAACGCATAACCCAGATAGTAGCCGATATCCTGTCTGAAATAAGTGTCAAATTGAGGATAGGCGGGATTGTGCAACTCCAACGACACTTCGTTATCATTTAAGTACCCCACGGCAAAATTTCCGAAAGCAACGGCGGATTTTGCTGTGGCCTGTACCCACACTCTGGTTCCGAATAAACCATTATAGGTGTTTGGATCGTTGGGATCAATGTTTTGAATTGCTTCCAAATCTTCAGGAGAAATATTGTTCAGACTGATTCCGACGTCGACTGCTTTAATATCGACGCCTTCAACTTTACCAAGAGCTGCGGGATTATAGAAAACCGCATCTGCCCCACTCACAAACGGAATATAGGTCCCACCCATTCCCAATGCGCGCGCATTGCGAGCAAACTCCGACAAAGACTGCGCCATTGCTATCGAGGAGAAAATTAAAGTAAGGATTAAGACCAGGCCACGTAACATCTAAAACGAAGCCCCCGGAATTCTGGTTGAAGGACAGCAAAGTCCTGGTGGAGGACTGTCGGTAACAATATCGTAAGAACCCAAATTTCCAAAAAAAGCGACAGAGTCATCAATACTGCAAGTACCGAATCCGAAATCGCCAGAATCCATCATGAATCTCATGGCGTACACCATCTCATCACTAACGCCTGCCGGAGTGACCATCGTTGCACAACTAACGGCAGAACCCGCAATGGCACTTAAAGCACTGTCGCAGTCATCACTCAAATCACCAATGGCATCGACTGAAGTTCCTGCCCCTAATGTATCAGACAGAGCTGCGAAGTTCTCCAGTACCAAGCCGAAACCTGAAGCTACCCTTTTCATTGCGGTGGAGCTCATATATTTGGTCATGCCTGGTGGTGGATGCCCAAACTCATCTCTAATTGCACTTTGAAATGGCGCTGGCGCATCCGGCCATTGCGTCAGAGATCCTGAAGCGTTCTCATGACAAACCGTCGCGTCTCCGTCGATATCACCGTCTTGATCGATATCAATATTTGCTGCCATGTTGGTACCCATGCGGGCCACACCCAGTAGCGCCAGGAATAGATTTTCCTTGGTAGATCTTTGCGCAACGGTTCCGATTCCCTGTAACACACTTATGGCAAGCTCACAGGAATCTGGATTTACAGTTTGTCCCGCAAAAATTCCCATGAAATAGCGGAACATTTGCGACGAATTATTATTGGTCATGCCCTGAATCAGATTTGCAAACAGCAATCCACAACTGCCGGCATAGGCTGAAGCCAGTATCAGCTTCACATCCCGGCGGCCCTGATAATTTGCGGAAAGTTCGTTGTTGATAATATCAATAGTGGTATCCCACTCCATCTCATCAAGTGCTTTTTTCGCATCAATGTATAGCGCCTCATCGGAATCCTTCGTGGCGAAATCCGAAAGGACGTTTTCGGAACTGCACGATGCAGTCATCGAAAAGGTCATTATTAAAATGAGTAAACGCTTCAACACGTACATGCCTGTCCTTTAGAACCGTAATGAAAATTTCATGTTATATCTGCGATCTTCTCTAGGTGCGGTCGAGGTGCCGATCTCTTCGCCGTAACTGGCGAACTGCCAAGCCCATCGTTCGGATGCGACTTCGAAGCCTGCGGTCCAATATCTTTGATTATAACCTGCACGCAGAAAGAACACATCGCCGAAGTTAAATTCCATTCCTCCGTGGATCAATTTGGCCTTATCCTCTTCATCTGCTGATGTTAATAAGCCACTGTATTGCAAAGTCCACGACGAGCGGACGTAATTGGTGTGAATAGGAAATAACGCCGCAGCAATGTCCAGATCCTGCTTTACCAAATTGGGACGATTCGAAGTTGCAGAATCCTGACGAATTGAATCTGTCTGATTGAAACTTGTTCCGCCCACGTCATGCAAAACTGCGGTGATCGTAGGAAGATAAGTCCACGGTGCTGACAACATCAAAGAGACGTCCGTCGATAGTCCCATTCCTGAGTTAGCGATGGAACCGTAATCCAATGCCCCAGCACTGCTTAGTGTTCTGTTATCGGCCTCGATACGATCAATCAGCTTGGTATTGAAACCCAACTTCACCCGCCCATCAAAGAAGCGGAAGTTAAAACCCAACACCAGCGCCAAGTCGCTGCGATAGTATGTGTCGATGGTGGAGCCATCGGAACTCATCTCGGCATCAAGCAGGTAGTTGTTGTAGATACCAATACCGAAGTTGCGCATTACCAAAGACGGAAAGATCTGTCCCTTGGCGTGATAATATTTACCGCGATTGGAATCCAAGGCGCCCTTAATATCAGAAAGAACAAAGGGATTCGAAATGCCGCCAGCTGAATACATCGTTGTTGCATTCGCATTCATCTCAACTTCGGGATCGATCATGGTGCCGTAAAAATCGCGAAGTTTTCCAAGGGCTGATGGGTTCACAATCAATGCTGTTTCATCGTTCACAACTGCAAGACAGGCTCCGCCCATCGCTTGACAGCGCACGCCTGAATAGAAAGAACGTCGTTCCGCCGCATTCACATCGAAAGTGAAAGCGATCAGCAAGACAATTTGAATGATGGCGATCCACAAAATCCGTTTCATAGTTCCATCCGTTCGTTAAACTCGCGGAAAATCAAAATTTTCCGTCAAACTTCTTATCGGCTGGGACCAGCCTCACATTGAGACGTTTCATATAAATACGGAGATAGGTCCAGCGTTAAGCCCCCCGATAAAAGTCCGATAAGTAATCATAAAGCAAACAAAAAGGTCTACGTCCGAGGAGTTTTGCGATGGTTAATTTTAAAGTTACAGCATTGGTTGCTGGTCTTTCGTGCGCTGCCCTGCTTGCAGGTTGTGAAGGCGCTCAATCAGAAAAAGATATGATAATGGAAGCCCAGTATTGTTTGGATAAAGCAAACTCCGGCACGGCTGATTCTTGTATTTCTGGAATTGCCAGCCTTACATCTGAAAATGCTTATGCGATTCGCTGTGCAGCCGGTTTTCTTAAATCTGGCGTGACAACCCCGGAGAATCTGGCTGAAGCTTTCACGGCGATTCAAGACAATGGCAATACAGCGACGATGCTTTCAATTTTAAACTTTGATGGCGATACAACCTTGGCTGACTGGACGACTGAGCAATGTACTAAGTCTGGCTCTGCTGGGTTGGCCCTAATGGGCTCCATGGCAAAAAGTGCTACAGCACTGGCATCTGCCGCAAGTGACTTCGGTTCATGCACTCTAAATGGTTCCACTTACACTTGTGACGAAGCTGCTATGTCTGATTTAATTGCAGATATTGAAACAGCTCTACTTGCAGGAGACCTAAATAGTCCAACACCAGAGTTTCAACAAGCCTTCGATACTGTCGAGGCCGTTATTCAGTCCGTCCAATCTGTTTACTCAATCTCCTGCGGCACTGCCGGTTCCAACTCCGACATTTGCTCACCGATCAATAAGGCCTTAGATCAGGCAGGCATGACTCCCGCCCAATTGGCTTCATTGACGGATGCAGATATAAAAACCTTAGGCGAAAAGCTTCTGGCTCAATGGAAATAAAAAAAACTCCTCGAAAGAGGAGTTTTTTATTTCTAGAAGTCTAAGTTAAGTCTTGTTGCATACACCCGGCTCTCGACCGGCGTGTTTCTTGTGCCGACATCGTCAGCATAGCTGACTAAATCCAGATTGAAGATACCAAGCTCAGCAGACAATCCAGCCGTCCAGTAACCCTGGCTCAAGCCCACACGATAGTGGCCCTTCCACCAACTATAAACGAACCAGTCAAACTCAAGACCTGCGTGAACACCTTTTCTCCAGTTAAAATCAGGATGACCCAGGTCACGAACATCCAGAACACCACGGCCGCCGAAAATCCAAGCACTTGGATACTCCCAACGAGATCCGATATCAAAAACACGATAAAGCTTCTCTGGAACCGGATTAACAGTTTGCTCTTCTTTGTTGATCAACTTAAGTGAGTTGTTAAACCCTGTCTCTGCGACGTTTCTAACCACGGCTCCAAAAGTCGGACGGGCCATTTGCAAGAAGCTAAAAAAGCCTTCGCTTGGAATCTCTGGCGTCCACAACATACCTATATCAGCATCTATTGTATAACCCTCAGATAGATCTTCCTTTCTAACAATCTGATCGCTAGTTGCCAAATCTGTGGACTGGATAATCTTGCTGTAAAACCCACGATTTACGAATTTTGCAGTAAGCCCCATGGAAAAGCGGCCATTGTTAAACCAATTCAAGTCATCTGCATACGACAATGCCAATGTAGAATCAGCATATACTTTGGTATCAATCGCGGCCGCAATACTTCTATGCATTTGCAATTGAACTGATACGTCCGCAGGAATGAACGCCACACCCCATTTCGGGCGAACCCAAACACCTTCCATTGGCGTGATACGGACAGAGTAATTGTCACCGTAATGTCGTTCAATCAAGTTGATGTAAGCGGTATTCTTATCGACTTCAGACAAGGATGAATCTTCGATCTCTTTATACTCATCATAGAAGTCTTTAGCTCCCGGAGTTCCCGCGAAACTCATCGACAAATTAACCTGACCGCTTTCACGTCGAGCCAATCCAGCAGGATTATAGAAAATCGCTGTGTAGTCGTCCGCAACTGCGATAAAGGCATCCCCCATCCCCAATGCACGAGGTGCCTGGTACTGATGGTGAATCGTTGTACTCATTGAATCTGCTGCAAATGCTGATTCCGCAAAGAAAGCTGTGCAAAGAACGGACGAGAGGAGAAGAGATCCTCTTTTGAACATAGATTGTCTCCAATTTACTTTTACAAAGATTGTAGACGTAATTTATACTTTTGCTTATGCGAGTTTTTATACTACCCCTTTTTTTGACCTTGGTCTTGTTCACAAATATGAGTCACGCGGCTCCCTCTGCGAAGACTTCTTTGGAAACTCAGCCCTTAACTGGGGAAGATGATCCTTATTTGTCTGATAAAGCTGCGGCACTAAGAACACCTGCGCCAACTTGGCAGCTTGCTGTGTTCGGAGGTTATGGCGGTGGTCATCTTGTGGAAAGTGATGAATGGCCACAAGGACTCATCTATGGATTACGAATTGCCAATTTAGATCGCGAACGTCCCGTTTGGGACTTTCACGTGGAGTTTGGCGAAGAAAACAATATCGGCATCTTTGGCGCCCATCGCTGGAATTTGGAGAATGACCGCTTTTATCCTTATGCTCGCCTGGCTTTGGGAACCTTCCTTGATCCCGATGACGAGCTTGGAAATCTGGTTCAAATCAAACGCTTTCGCGCTCGCGGTGGTATCGGCGTGGGAGAGACCTTTTTCTTTGAAATGGGCGTGGGCCTTGCCGTTGTAGGTGCGGATCTTTACGCCATTACGGGGTACGGATTTAATTTCTGACCATTTGCTTCATTAACTGATACCTCATTGCAACCTCCGGCTTGAGTTGATATTTCTGCCTTTGATTAACAAAGGATGGAGATATGAAATTCCTGACTGTTCTTATGACTTTCTTTGCAGGCACTTTAGTACACGCATCTTCCTTGGGCGAGCTGTGTGGCCTGGGCACGATGACTGTTTCTTACGATCAATTCGGCGGTAAAAAAACTGTTCGCAAATACGAGAAATGTAAAATCGCGATGAACCTAAAACGTTCTGCCACTTCTTTGACAATGGATTTTGCTGTTATTGACTGCCTGGCAACGAATGATTTCTTTGGCACTTACGACATCAAAGGCGATAAGCTGGTTGATGCCAAAGGAAAAGTAAAAGGCCAAGTTCTGGCTGATGGCACATTCCAAGTGAGCGAGAGAACTTCCCAAATTATCAAAGGTACGCGCACAGACTATCAAGTGGGCGGCATCAATCCAACTCCAAGACCGGGCGATCCGTACAACCCTGCTCGCTGCACTCCGATCACAAGATCCAACAATGTTGAGCTTGTGAAAGTAGTTAACTACAAAATCAAACAGCAGGAAGATCGCACCTGGAAAGTGGAAAGATCCACATCAGAGGATCAACTTGCATGGGCCAGCAAAAGCAACGGAATCTGCCCTGGAACTTCTTACCGCACAAAACTCGGTTCCTCGACAAACATTCAAGTCGTTCTTAAATAACGAAAACAAAAAAAGGGAGATCACCGATCTCCCTTTTTTATTCCCCACACTTGCGCCGAATTGACATATCGCCGCACCCGCTACGGGTGTACAAACTGACAACTCCGTCCGCAATAATTCAACCAGAAGTTAAAGCAGAGTCGCCTCGTAGTTTAATGCGAAGCACCCCCAAAAGGTACGGCGTACCTTTAGAGTGACTTGAGCCATACGTCGAGGCGGTCGACTTCTTTTAAGAGATGCTGCTCGTCGCGGTTGTTTTGCAGGACGAAGTCGGCTTCGGCTTCCTTGCTAGCGACGGGAATTTGCGAGGCTATGCGCATGTCGATTTCGGATTCGGTCAGCTGGTTTCGTCTCATCAGACGTTCTTTTTGTTGATTCTTGGTGCTTGAAACAACCACGACCTTATCGAATTGATCCTTGGCGCGGGTTTCGAATAGTAAGGGAATATCATAAATCGCCAAAGGCAGATTCATATCCTCAAACACCTGACGACGGCGTGCGATCTCTTTACGAATCAACGGATGAGTGATGGACTCCAGAACGTGAAGCTTGTCAGGATTTCCGAAAACGATTTGACCAAGCTTTCTGCGGTCTAGACTTCCGTCTGGCAGCAGCACATCACCGAATTCCTCGACCACCGCCTTAAGTCCAGGTGTGCCTGCCCGGACTACTTCGCGTGCGACCTCATCAGCATCCAGTAAGTTATAACCACGATCACGCAACATACGACTGACTGTACTTTTGCCACAAGCTATACCTCCGGTCAGTCCTATCCATTTCATAGTCAATTCTCCTTAAGCTGCCATTCTATTTTACCGATAGTCCCTTCAAAGGGGAACATGATTTCATGTCTCAAGCTGTAGAACAATTCGGTAAATACATTCTATTGGAAAGAGTCGCTGCCGGCGGTATGGCCGAAGTGTATCTATCCAAGTCTACAGGCGCTGTAGGTGTGAATAAGTTTGTTGCCATCAAACGTATTCTTCCCCAGTACTCTGATCACCAGGAATTTATTGAGATGTTTAAGGAAGAGGCGAAGATCGCCGTCAACCTAAACCATGGTAACGTTGTCTCAATTTATGACTTCGGTGTCGAAAAGAATCAATTCTTCCTGGTCATGGAATTTGTTGAAGGCCGCAACCTTCGCCAAATTCTGAATGAGCTAAAAAAGACGACAACGTCCTTCACGATCGAACAAATCGTGTACATGATGAAAGAAGTGGCTGCAGGTCTGGACCACGCGCACCGTTGTATTGACGGTACCACTGGCAAACCTTTGAATATCGTTCACCGCGATATGAGTCCACAGAACATCATGGTCAGCTTCGAGGGTGAAGTTAAAATCATCGACTTCGGTATCGCAAAAGCTGAAACCCAACTTGAAGCAACAAAAGCCGGTACTTTAAAAGGTAAATACGGCTACATGAGCCCGGAGCAGGCGGACGGTCAAAACATTGATCCCCGCACTGATATTTTCTCTATGGGTATCGTGTTGTGGGAGCTATTGGCCAACGACCGTCTGTTCACTTCCAACAGTGAAGCAGCGATCTTACGCAAAATCCGCGAGTGCCAAATCCCAAGTATTCGTAAAATCAATCCTTCCGTTCCACCGGAACTGGAAAGAATCGTAAATAAATCCTTGGCGAAAGATCGCAGCCTTCGTTATCAGACGGCAGCGGCATTTCATCGTGATCTGAACAGATTCCTGAATACACAGTACCCGGAGTTCTCTCCGCAGGATTTCTCGGTATTCATGAAAAACGCATTCTCCGCAGCATTCCTGGAGCAGCGTCGTAAGCAGGTTGAGTTTGCAAAAATTCAATCCACAGTTCAGCCTGGCGAAGACAAAACAGTTGTCACGCAGACCGATACAAGAATTCCACCTCAAAGCATTCCGACTCCCCCGAAGGTTTCGGCTGCAGATGAAGACGGCAATCTTGATATCGATACTTCCACTGATATTCGCGTGGATTTAAATGATTTGAAGTCGCCGCCCAAGCCAAAAACTTTCGGCAATCATACAATCACCAATACCAACACCAAAACACAAACTCGCACTGGTGGCATGTCCCGTTCACCGAACGGAATGTCGGGCACCGCTCCTGGTATCCATTTGAATAAATCTTCCAATGCGATGACCTGGGTTTTGCGTGGTGCAATCGCCATCGTTGGTGGCGTGTGCATATTCTATGGACTTAAAAATTTCACTGGCGAGAAATTGCCAATCGAACAACTGGGCATGGCTCCAAAGCACACGCCAGTTGAACCTGCCCGTCCGGTAGCAAGTGTCACTCCTGAGGTTCCGCAAACCACAGAGATTGCAACGACGGCTCCGAACTACTCAGTTTCAATTTACAGTACTCCTTCAAAAGCCCGCATCGTCATTGATGGTGTGGACACAGGCGAGTTCACCCCTTACAGCATGCAACGAAAAGCGAATACGCCATTCAGTTTGCGTCTGGTAAAAGAGGGCTATACGGACCTGGTTACGACGGTAACTCCGACTTATGAGGCGTATTCATTTACTGGCTCTTTACAAGTTCTTCCAAGAGTGGCATCTGTTTTCATCAACATCGTGAATGGTGGCGCAAATTCTGAATTGAGAATTGCCGGCGTTCCGGTGGCTATACGTTCTCAACACGAGGGCTATACGATTCAGGCAGAGGTCGGAGTTAAGATTCAGGCTTACAATAAAGTCACTGGCCTTTCAGCGGAAAGAACTGTGACTATTCCAGCCAATCAAAAACAGACGATCGAACTCTACTTGAAGTAAGACTCTTTAAAGAAACTTACCAGAGATTAGCAACAGGAGCATTTCATCATGAAGACGAAACCTCTGACCTTAGGTCATTCTATTTTGACAATGACGTCACGAGATCCCCAAGCTGTGGCTGTAAAATTCAAGGCCGGCAACAAGTGGGCTGAAAAAACCTGGAAAGAATACTATCAGGACATTGAGACTATGGGCGCGGCTCTACTCTCCCTGGGTATTAAACCTGGCGACCGCGTGGCGATCATGGCCAACACCCGCTATGAATGGTCCGTCTCTGATTATGCGATCTTTGGTATCAAGGCGATCACCGTTCCAATTTATCAGAACAATATCGCTGAGGACGTTGAATTCATTTTGAACAATTCCAAAGCGCGTTTTCTGATTTGCGAAAGTCGTGGCCCGCTTAAAACTTTTGAATCGATTCGCGCCAAGTGCCCGCACGTGGAAAAAATCCTGTTGATGGATACTTCCCACTCGCCAAGCGAAAACGTTTCCTGGAATCAATTGATGAAAATGGGTGGAGAATATCTATCCAGCCACCCAAGCTGTTACAAAGACCTTTGCTCGACATTGAAATCTGATGACATGGCGACAATCCTTTACACTTCCGGTACCACGGGATTGCCTAAGGGCGTGGTCTTGACACACTTACAAGCCTTCAGCGAAGTCAGTGAAGCATTCCCATTTGCAGGAGCTGTTCCTTCTGATACCTCTTTGTCGTTCCTTCCCTACGCCCACATTTTGGGTCGTATCGAACACTGGGGCCACTTGTATATTGGTTTCACCATGGCTTATGCAGAAAGCCTGGAAAAAGTTCGCGGAAATCTGGCTGACATCCGCCCGACTATTCTGGTTTCAGTTCCAAGAATTTTTGAAAAAATCCACAGTGCAATTCTGGCGCAGGTTCAAACCAAACCATTGAAGCTGAAACTGTTCAACTGGGCCGTGGAAATTGGTCGTGAAGTGGGCGAGTACAAACTTTCCGGTCAAATTCTGCCAGTGGGTTTACTTGCCAAATACGAATTGGCTAAAAAGCTAGTTTTAGGAAAAATCACAGAGGCCTTTGGTGGTCGTCTGCGTTTTGCCATCAGTGGTGGTGCACCGATTTCAAAAGAAATCGCGATGTTCTTTCACTCGGCAGGAATTCTGATTTTGGAAGGTTATGGTTTAACAGAAACCACTGCTGCGATCACGGTAAACACTCCGTTCAACTATCGCTTTGGCAGCGTCGGCCGCCCAATTGGTGATGTGGAACTAAAAATCGCAGCCGATGGCGAGATTTTAGTGAAGTCCGCAAAAGTAATGAGAGAGTATTATCAAAACAATGAAGCGACAGATGCTGCATTCACGGATGGCTGGTTCCATACCGGCGACATTGGTGAAATCACTCAAAGCGGTGACTTGCGCATCACAGATCGCAAAAAGGATCTGATCAAGACTGCGGGTGGCAAATACGTGGCACCACAACGTCTGGAGTCCTTGCTGATCCTCTCCCCTTATATTTCCCATGCATTAATTCATGGTGATCAAAAGAAGTACATCGTGGCATTAATCTTCCCGGATCAGGCAGCGGTTACAACTTTGGCGAAAGAAAAAGGTATCAAGTTCACGGACTGGAATGACTTAAGCAAAAGCGCCTTCGTTGACGAGTTGATTCGCAACGCTGTCGCTGATGCGAACAGCAGCCTGGCAAGTTACGAGAGCATCAAAAAGCATGTGATCATGCCAATTGAGCTAACCGTGGAAAATGGCGAGCTGACACCTTCGATGAAGCTAAAACGCAAAAAGCTGGATCAGAAGTTCAGCACTGAAATCGAAAAGATGTATGCATAAAAAAAGCCCGGTACAAACCGGGCTTTTAAGTTTTTTAGCGTAGGTTGTCAGGCTAAAACTTAGTCGCCCCGCTTTGAAGCTCATCAAAGCCCTGGAAAGCCTGCTTCAAAGTATCGCTGAATACCGTGGAGCGCCCCTCTGCCACGTCATAAGTTTTGCACGGAACCGAAAATACAACCTTGAAGGCCTTGCACTTCACGCGCGTATTGCAGCTGGAGTTATTGCAGGCGATGGAAGTCCCTTCAAAGAAGCTCATGTAAGGCTTGGATCTGAATTCTTCGTTTAGGATCGCCGCCTGGCAAGCTTTGTACTTGGCTTGAGAGCGATCTGAAGGACACATCCAGTCCGCCAGGGCTTTGGCGAATTCAGTACGGGATGAAGTGGGAGTCGCCGCTGTATTCGTTGGATAAAGCATTGTCAGATGAACCAGGGCACGAGGAATTTGCGTCGCATCTGGCGCAAAGACTTTATAGAAACCCAAGCCACGGCTGAATCTGCCAAAGGAATCGTGATACGGAATATTAATTGGCTTCAAACGCACGCAGCGACCGTCAGCACAGCTCAAAGTATTTTTTGTAAGCTGTGACGTGCTGGATTTCCAGGACAGGTTCGCCGGATAGAATCCGGGATCATTGTAGTACCAGTTGCCATCGCTTTTTAGGTTTTGAAAGTTAGATCCAGCGAAAGAACCAAACACCGGGCGATTCCAAAGCTTTGCCGCCGTTGGCGCTAGGAACCAGGCAGAGTTGCAGGAGTGAATGACTGCAAAACCGTCTGTTCTGATAAAACGTCCTAGCTGAGCAAATGACTCGTCATCATGATCCAGACGTTTGTATTTTGTTTGTAAACGGAAGCCGTTGTAAGTGTTGGCGTGACCATAAAACTGCAAGGAGCTTGCGCGAACTCCCAAGCCATTTAGAGTTTGTACCAAACGCTCGCCCGTAAGACCGTCTTTATCTGCACGACGAAGGGTTAGGCCACCTTTGGTAAGAAGACCGCCCTCGTAACCCGCACTGTTATTAACAGCGGCGATAATCACACGTTGTCTGTGTGGAAAACGGTCACGGGAAATGCGCGCCCCAAGGACCGCTGAATGAGTAAATTGATTTCCTTGATCCCCGCCAAAGCCTGCGATGTAAATATCGGTCGCAACATTAGGATTTAAGCGAGCAGGTTCCGTTGCTACCAGATATGCCGATGCATCCTGAGCAGAAAGAATAAGACCTAGAGACAATACAGAGAAAATCCATTTCGTGAACATAGCTGTAACTCCATTTCTAAAAAGGAGTTTGGCTATAGCACGACCACTATTTGATGCCAAAGACCAAGGGTCTTATTAGTTTGCAATGTAAAAAGAACTCTATAAATAGAAGCGAAATCCAAGAGATAAGAAGCCGCCGGAAAGATTCAGCTCTCGATTCGACGCGCCATTCATCACCGTTCCGCCCGAGGAAACGGGTCCATTAAAGGTCGTATAATCCTTGGTGTATTTAAGCTGATCCAAACGCAGTTGACGATATCCGAATTGAAACACGTAAGTGGTCGAGTCTGACAAGATGCCTTCATATCCCAACCCCGCCATTAACTCCGTCGCAGATCCTTTGGATTCGATTGTCGTGGCAACGCCGGGATAAGCAGCTGTGCCCGCGGCTGTCATCGTATAGGAATTTGTAAGCTTCACATCAGCGTAGCCCGCACCTAAAGAAATAAATGAGCGCGAAACGCGGTCGCCCTGCAGATTAAACTCGACAGTGATTCTGGGAGAAAACCCCATCACTTCGCTGTCGCCGGTAAACATTTCGACTCCCCCACTATCCGTTCCAGAAAAGCCCTGGACCGGTGCGGGTTTGATGATTCCGATACCAAAAGACAGATTCACGATACCGCGTGAAAGCAAAAATCCAAACTCGCCACCATAAGTGTATTTAGACTCGCCCGAAACTGAAATTCCAGTGGCCTCATTGCCATAGCCATTTGAACTTAACGAGGAAGGCCCACCCGACAGCACAAAGTAAGGTGCCATCGAGTCGCGGGACATATCCAGAACTTTAGCCTCCGCAGAGGCTGTGATGAGAGCAAGAATACTGCAAAGAACGAAGAACCTCACTGAGGTGTTACTCCGCCATCAAATCCACGACAACTTTGGATGTCGTTTTTTTACCGGCAACCTGATAGACGCGAACTTTGGTATTTGGTTTTAAATCCATAGTCAGATTTAAAGAACTATCCAAAGGATCCATGCTTAGAGCGGTTTTCTTCACTGCCAAAGAATTTTTCAAACGGAAATTCAAAGCCACTTCATTCACCAAAGACGCTGGCATTTGCGAGAACGACAGAATCAATCTTTGTGGATTGTTCTTAAGCTCGGCATGGAAATAGCCTGGCCAGCCTTTGATTTTTTGGCCGTCTTTGTCGCCCACATCAAATACCACGCGCTCTACTTTTTTGCCTTTATCCGCAGTTCTGCGCACATCCAACAAAGTAAAACCGGTACCTGCGATACCACCGAAAAGCTCACCTTTTCCCGAAAGAACTTTTGGACCGGGTTGGATTTTTTTAGATGGAATTGCAGCGCTCACTGGAAGCGCAATTAGAAGAGACAGCAAACATCCCATGTATTTCATTATCGACTCCTTTCGATAGACAGACTCCTTAATGCTGCCATTCAAAATCCCAGCTGCCTACTATTTTGCGGCGCAAGGTGCCCAAAAGCGGCACGTTCACTGCAAATTCTGCCATCCAGATCAAATATATTGGGTTTCAAGATGAGACACCCGGGGCACACCTCTTGAATTACAAGGCGATGTTGAAGTTTTAATTTTTCAAGGAGTTCCCATGAAAAGGCTCTTCGTAGTTCTAATGACAATGATGGTAGTTGCCTGCGCGGACAGCGGTGGCGGCGGTGGTAATCCAGGAGCAACCACACCTATTCAAGGTGATACTCGTTGTATTACCTCAAGCACTCTGTGCAATAACGGTCAGTACAGCCAGTATGGCTGGTTACCTTACTCTTTCCCAAATGGTGGAGTGAACAACAACTACCTAAATTACTTCCAATCTTATGGAGTGTGCGGTTGTCCACTGGGTTATGCTCCGGCTTATAACTCTGTGATGGGCATGGGCTGCTACCCTGTTCAAACCGGCTTCAACTGGAACATCTTTTATCAATTCCAGTACAACAACTTCAGAGCAGCTCCTTACGGATTCTATGCTCCACAGTCTGGTTATAACTTCCAGCAGATCTCCAACATCCCTGGCGGAAATGGTGCGAACTGTACTGGTAACATCGCAACCAGTTGCTTGATGAACCAAGCGAACTCTTGCAGCGCCGGTCAAACTTGTCAGGAAGTTTTGGTGGGTTCTGGTTTGGGTGTTTGTACAACGGGCCAAATCTATAACTACGGTTACCAACAACCGGGTTACAACTACAACTATGGCTACAATCCATATGGTTACCCTTACGGTGCTCCGGGTGCAGGCTTCGGCGTTGGATTCGGCGTGGGCTTCGGTTTCGGTTTCTAATTTTGAACAATAAATAAGAGGAGCGCGGCCTCCTCACCGGTTTTCACCGGCTTATATGCCGCATTATTCATGGGCTCTTAGCGGGAACTACCTCTAAGAGCCCTTTCATATTGGGGCGCAGCAAATGCGTCCTCAGGTATCACCAAAAAGCACCAATTTTTAAATAAAAAACATACCGGCAACCAGAGGCTTTTTTCCTTTATTTTGCGCTATTCTCAAGGGATAACCAGAGGCGATTTATTAGCTCTCAAACAGGAGTTTTTCTATGAGTAACAACAATCCTCTTTTGATGCCTTTCACCGCTAAAGATCAGGCAGTGCCCTTTGATAAAATCAAAGTTGAACACTACTTGCCAGCTTTGGATGAGGCTGTGAAGTTGGCAAAAGCCAACATTGAAAAAATCAAGTCCAACACTGCAGCTCCGGATTTTGAAAACACCATCTTTGCTTTGGAACAAGCTCCCGAGTTGGCTGGCGTGATCGCTGGCATTTACGGAAACCTTGAGTCCGCACATTCAGACGAGTCTTTCCAGGCTTTGGCTAAAGATATCTATCCGAAACTGACGGCAATGGAATCCGACATTTCTTTGGATGAGGAAATTTTCAAACGCGTAAAACACGTTTACGACAATCGCAACTCCATGAATCTGAATGCGGAGCAATTGCGCCTTTTGGAAAAAACTTATCTGGGTTTCACCCGCAACGGTGCTTTATTGTCCGCGGCTGACAAAGAAATTCTTCGCCAGATCGATCAGGAAATGTCAGTGCTGGGTCCGAAGTACTCTGAAAATGTTTTGAAAGCGACAAACGCTTTTGAAATGGTTTTGGAAGATCACAAAGATGTAGCGGGAATTCCTGAAGGTATTTTGGAAGGGGCTGCAGCAGCGGCACAGGCCAAAGGCAAAAAAGGCTGGTTGTTCAATCTGCAAATTCCTTCTTATCTGCCGTTCATGACTTATGCGAACAACAGGGCTTTGCGCGAGAAAATGTCCAAAGCCTACACGTCCCGCGCATTCGGTGGCGAGTTCGACAATCAGGAGATCGTTAAAAAAATCGTTACCCTTCGTGCAAAACGGGCAAACCTTCTGGGTTTCAAAACTCACGCGGAATTCGTGTTGGCCGAGCGTATGGCGAAAGATCCAAAAACAGTGGGCACGTTCCTGCACAAACTTTTGGATGCTTCCAAAGCGGCAGGACAACGTGACGTTTCTGAAGTCGCTGCATTCGCAGGCCAACTGGATGCAATTCCTGAATTGAAACCTTGGGACTTCGGTTACTACTCTGAAAAATTGAAAGAGGAAAAATACGCTTTCAACGAAGAAGACCTGCGCCCGTACTTCAAACTGGAAAATGTGGTTGAGGGCGTGTTCACCCATGCTAAACAGCTTTACGGTTTGACGTTCAAAGAAAACAAAGACATCCCGGTATATCACCCTGAAGTAAAAGCTTACGAGATTTTCGACGAAGCTGGAAAATACATGGGCTTGTTCTATACAGACTTCTTCCCGCGCGAAACGAAAAAAGGCGGGGCCTGGATGACTCAATATCGTGCGCAAGGTTTGTTCGGTAAAGAATTGAAACGCCCGCACGTCAGCATCGTTTGTAACTTTACGAAGCCGACTCCGACGAAGCCGTCCCTTTTGACTTATGATGAAGTTCGCACTTTGTTTCATGAGTTCGGTCATGCTTTGCACGGAATGCTTTCGGATGTGACTTACCAAACACTAAGCGGCACCAGCGTTTACTGGGATTTCGTAGAGCTTCCTTCACAGATCATGGAAAACTGGGCTGGCGAAAAAGAAGGTTTGGATTTGTTTGCCCGTCACTACGAAACAAATGAGCCAATGCCTGCGGCCCTGATTGAAAAATTAAAAGCGTCGCAAAAATTCCAGGCGGGCTATGCGTCCTGCCGTCAATTGCAGTTCGGCATGATGGATATGGCTTGGCACACGGCGGACCCTTCTTTGATCAAAGACGTGGATGCATTCGAAGAACAGGCTACGGCCGAAACTCGTTTGTTCCCGAAGGTCCCTGGCACTAATAGCTCTTGCAGCTTCAGCCACATCTTTGCAGGAGGTTACTCTGCAGGATATTACTCTTACAAATGGGCTGAGGTTTTGGATGCGGATGCCTTTGAATACTTTAAGGAAGAGGGCTTGTTCTCTCCGGAAGTGGCTCGCAAGTTCAAGGAATTTATCCTGAGCAAAGGTGGCACAGAACATCCCATGGATCTTTACAAGAAGTTCCGTGGCCGTGAACCAGATCCAAATGCATTGCTAAGACGTGACGGATTGATTTAATGAAGAAGACCGCGATGAGTACGAAAAGCAAATTGGTTATTCCAGGCAAAAGCAACATTGCTTTGGTTTACCGTCTGGAAACAGACCGTGCTGTGGCACTGGCAAAAAAAGTGGCCGAGTTTTTAAAAAAACAAGGCCATCAGGTTTTCACGGCTCCAGGACAAAAACTGGTTTCGGGAACTAAGCTTGCGTCGAATAAAAAACAGCTGGATTCCTTGTCGCTGGTTATCGTTTTAGGGGGCGATGGGACTTACCTTCGCGCCGTACGTATTCTGGAAGGCCGTGACGTTCCTATTTTGGGCTTCAACATGGGCTCGTTGGGATTCCTGACGGCTCACAGTGCTGATGCCACGATGGAAGTTATCGAGGACACCTTGAACGGTCAGATGGAACTTCGTCCCCGTTCGATGATTCACGCTAAAATCATGCGCAAAGGAAAAGCCAAGGGCGAATTCCATGCGCTGAATGACGTCGTCATCGAAAGAGGTTCAATGTCCCAGCTAATCCATACAGCGATTTATTCTGACAAGCATCTGGTCAGCGAAGTGAAGGCCGATGGTTTCATCGTAGCCAGTCCTTCAGGCTCGACAGCGTACAATCTGGCTGCTGGCGGTCCGATTCTGCATCCTGAGGCTCAAGTGCTGGTGGTGACACCAGTTGCGCCTCACAGTCTGACTTCGCGTCCTTTGATTGTTCCAGACAAAAACCGCCTGTCATTTCAGTTGGACGGAAAAACTCACAAGGCGCATTTCATCGTCGACGGTCAGAAAGTGGCCGAAATCAATGCTGATGATGAAGTTGTCCTGACGCGCTCCCCTTATGATCATTGGATGGTCAGACATCCGGATCACAATTACTTCCATTTACTTCGTGAAAAACTTAAATTCGGAGACCGGACTTAGTTATGCTTCTAGAGCTTAAAGTTTCAAATTTTGCGATCATCGAAAACCTGCACATCACTTTCAAGGATGGTTTAAATATCCTGTCCGGCGAAACAGGTGCGGGGAAATCTGTTCTTCTGAAGAGTCTTTCACTGCTTATGGGTGGCAAAGGTTCCAGCGATACTATCCGCACAGGTTCCACTCAGGCGACTATTGAGGGTTCTTTTGATATCAGCAAACGCACCGATATTCAGGCGAACCTTAAAGACATGGGTATTGAAGCGGACGAGGATGTTTTGATTGTACGCCGTGTTTTAAGCTCTGGTGATAAATCCAAAGTTTACCTGAATGGCAGTCTTTCAACTCTGAACAGTCTTCGTGATATTGTGGCTCCGTTGGTGGAGCTAGCAGGTCACTCGGCACCTTTGATCGAAATGACAGGTCAGCACGAAAACCGCAACCTGATGTCCAAAGCTTATCACTTGGATTTACTGGATCAGTATGCGGGCACCTGGGACAAACGTCTTTTGTTCACAGAAAAGTACAATCGCTATTACGGTATTTTTGAAGAGATCAAAAAACTTGAAAGTGATGCGAAACAAAAAGCGCAGCGTCTTGATTTCCTGATCTATCAGCGTGATGAAATCGCCAATCTGGATTTATCTCCGGGCGAAGACATCGAGCTTGAAACAGAAGTTAAAAAACTAAAAAACGCAAACCGCATTGGTTCCTTTGTCGACCAGGCGGAATCCGCTCTTTACACCGACGACGATTCAGCTATCAGCCGTTTGAAACTGGTTTTGAAAAAAGGCCTGGAGCTTTCTGGCGTGGACCCACAAATCGGCACCAAGCTTGAGTTGCTGGAACAGGCCCAGGCATTGATCGACGAAAGCGTTTACGAGCTTCGTAATTACGCGAATAAGATCGACGCCGACCCACAACGCTTGGAAGAAGTTGAGGGCCGTCTCAGTGATTTGCGCAAGCTTCAGAAAAAATACGGTTCTTCTGTAAATGACATTTTGAAAGCTTTGATGGAAATGGAGATCGAAATCTCCAATCTGCAAAATTCCGATGCGAAAATTGAGACACTTCGTAAGGAATCGGCTGCGTTGCTGAAAGAACTGGAAACCCTGGGTCAGGACTTACACAAACGCCGCACCAAAGGCGCTGACCAACTGGCTGAGAACGTAAATGCCGAGCTTTTGGATTTGAACATGAAAGGTGTCACATTCCACGTTCAGATCGAAAAAATGACGGAACTTAGCTCCACAGGACTTAGCGACGTTGAATTCCTAAGCCAGACTTCCGCGAAAGACGTGAAACGTCCTTTGGCGAAATTTGCTTCAGGTGGTGAGTTAAGCCGTATCCTGTTGTCATTAAAACGCGTCGTGGGATCCAGCAATCAACCCCGCACCTATCTGTTCGACGAGGTCGATACAGGTGTGTCAGGTGAAACGGCTGAAAAAGTGGGTCGTAAACTTAAGACCATTGCAAAAGGTCAGCAGGTTATCTGCGTGACTCACTTGCCACAAGTGGCAGCTTTTGGCGACACACACTTCTTTATCCAAAAATCCCCGCAGAAGGAATCTGTGGCGATGTTGGTATCGGAGCTTAAGCAAAAGGATCGCGTTCAGGAAATTGCCCGCTTAATCAGTGGCGAGAAGATTTCCAAAACTTCCGTTGCTCACGCCGAACAACTACTGGGTGAAGCCCGCTAAAAGTACCCTGTGAATATACACACCACTTAAGGTGTCCAACCCCATCGCCTCCTTTTAGAATATAAGTATTTGAAGGAGGCAGAGCTATGATTTTAGTGATGGGTGCTACCGGACATGTGGGTTCTAAAATCGCCATGGAACTTCTTTCCCAAGGCCATGACGTTCGACTTCTGGCACGTCACTTTCCCAATCCTGAAGTCTTTGCAGGAGCCGAGATCATAACTGGCGACGCCAACAGCGTTGATACCATGATGCATGCCTTACGAGGCTGCTCGTCAGCCTTCCTAATGACTCCCTCTGATATCAAAGCGGATGAGCCGCGCTTTCACGCAAACAAAATCGGTGAAGTGATCGCTGAAGCCGTCGAAGAGATCGGCATCAAACACGTTGTACATCTAAGCAGTGTGGGGGCGGATCTGGAAAGCGGAACCGGCCCGGTTCTGGCGCTGCATGATCAGGAAGAGCGCCTCAATAATATTCGCGCATTAAACATCGTTCATCTGCGCCCAACCTACTACATGGAAAATCTGCTTCAGGAAATTCCCACCATCATTGCGATGGATAAAATCTTTGGAATTATTCCAGAGGATGCGCCGGTGGATTTGGTCGCGACTAAAGATGTCGCGGCTCGCGCGGCATTCTTACTCGCAAACCCTCACTTCCGTTCTCATAATGTTGAATACCTTTTAGGGGAAAGAACTTTGACATACCGGGAGATCGCCCGTGTTCTGGGCCAATCCATTGGCAAGCCCACTTTGGAATACGCCGAAGTCCCTGATACGGAGCTTCGCAATTACATGATCGGTGCCGGTATGTCTGAAAATATGGCAAACGAGATCATTGAACTGGACCATGCCGCCAGCAATGGAATCATGGCCTCCACTTACAGCCGGGATAATAACAACTCGACTGTGACATCTATTGAACGCTTTGCGCGCTCTACATTCTTGCACGCCTATAACCAGGCTGTGGCGAATCAGAACCTGCGACGATCCAACTCCGGTTCCTTCCAAGCACACCCATAGTTTACGACCGCGCTGTCCCGGATTGAGACAGCTCTTTCCCACTTCGTTTTCATTCAGAAACCCGGGCAATAACCGATAAGTTTCTGAATGGCGAAGTGGACTTTATTATCCGGCATTTTATTTTTCAGCATGATGGGTTTTGCATCCGAGGATTTATCTTCCGAGGCGCCTGCGCACTCCTGTGAAATCAGCTCAGCTCACTTCACACCAACGACTTTGTTCGGAACTGGCTTGGACTGGTGGTCTGTCACTCCTTCGCAGGTTTCAAGTGCTCCTTGTAAAAATCAGCGCGCACCGCTGGATTCCGAAATGCTTACGGAACTTCAGCCTTCCAGTCTGAAAAAGAAATCAGAAACTTTGTTTGGCATTAAATTCAAAGACGAAGACCCCGAACTTTTACAGCTCTTTCGCGACATGCATTCCTTTGATATCTCAATGAACGGAGCTGCTCCGTTGGCTTTGAAATCTCACTGCGACAAAGTGGTTTGCTCGATGCAATCGCTATATGGTCCTCGCGTGGGGATACAGCTTTTATACATGTTAAAACATTTTGGTTTTAATGGTTCTCATTTGCGTGCAGCAAATGCCTCTGCATGGACCAGTGATGAACTTGATGATGTTCTGGCAGCTCTTTCGGATTATCCAATTGAACTTTATCCATTGGATTATAATCGCAAGCTGATTCACGGAAAACGCGGTAGCCGCGTGAAGCTTCCAGAAGGAGAAAGCGTTGCCAACTCCACGATGGAAATATTTGATTTCTGGAATAGCCTTTCGTTGCCGGAACGCCAGCAGACTTTGCTCCATGAATTGGGCCATGTGGTTGCTCGTAAAAATAATCTGGATGAATCCGCGATCTGGCTAAAAGTGGGTGGCTGGGTTGTCAGAGACTCCAAGAACAAGTCAGCCCGTACGTACAGTTTGGCGGATCCTTCCAAGGCTGTTTCAATGTACGGAAAAACGAATCCCCACGAGGACTTCGCAGAAAGTGTTGTGGCATATCGTTTCGGTGCCCCCCGTCTGAAATCAGAACAACCGGAAAAGTACGAACTTCTGAAAGACCGTGTTTTTGATGGCAAGGAATACCTTTCGTCTTCCGCGTGCGTGGCTTCTAAATCCCGTACTGAAGTTAAGAAGGTCGCGAATAATGTTCTTTATGCCGGTGCCGTGGCGAAAGCCAAAAAGAACGCTGATAAACTGGACAGCCGTTTTATCGAGGACGCTCAGGTCTCTTGTATAGATACGATTCTAAAAGTCATGATGGGTGAAACTGGTAGCGTGGAAAATTGCACCAGCCGCGCTTTGCAGCGTTTGCAGCTTAAGAAAGCCAGCAAGAGTAAAAAGCTTGTGGGCGAACTACTTAGTGATGCACAACTAAATGCCATTTCTTTTAAAGATGGAACTGAAGCTGACTTTAGCTCCCGCGTTCGTAACAAGTTTTCCAGTGATGCTGCAAAATCATTTACTTCCGATTTCCGCGAATCCTTAAACCGTGGCACGTGCTCGGCTTGGGCAAAATCCGCACAAATGTTATTTGCAGCAAGTCCTTTGCTGGCTGAATTAAAGTCCCAGGATCCGCAGTACTTTTTTAAGAATCGCCGCTATGAAAAAATGGAGAGTTTTTTCGAGCGCGCCTGCCAGACTGCACGCCAAAACGCCGGTCGACTGGAATCTGGAATCCTTCAAAACCTTCCCTAATTCCTGGACTGAAAAGGTCCAGTAGGGAACATTTTGCCGGGTCTGGAATTACCGCCCTTTTCGCCCCTTCAATGGACGAATTTTTCATTCAATTTTAAACTGTTATCTATGAAGAAGACGTTTTTAACTATCGGTTTGATCCTTTCGATTCAAGCGCACGCTCAGAAAGATAATTCCTGCAATAATCTGGCGGCGTCAACGTGCTCGTCCTTAGGGGCCAGCGATGGTACGGCTGTGGGTACGGTTAAAGACAGCAGCGCCTCTTTCACAGAAAAATTAAAGACCGGCACTTTTCCGGCCGTGCAAAAAGCCTTTATCAAGAAAATCTCATCTCTTCCTGTGGATGAAAGCGCGCGAACGGCTATCATCGCAAAATTGAACGGCGTGAAGTTTTCAACGAGCTGTGAAGATCTAAGTGCAAGCCTGGATCCTTCTTTGTGGCCGAATTCGTTTTATTCCCCGACAGAAAACACTTTCTATCTGTGCAAAGCAAAACCAGGCATGTCAGAGTTCGCAGTCGCAAAAATGATCTCTGAAGAGCTTTCTGCCATGGTGAATCCCTGCGGTATCGACAATATCATTCGTCTTCCCAAAGAAAAGACTCAGGCACAAAGTGAATCTGCTTACCCGGTAAAGGGTGTAATTTCCTGCCTGCGTTCTGAAAAATCTGTTGGCGCCAAACGCAACGAAGCCTCTTCATTTCAGGATGCAGGATTTTGCATGAACGACCAGGTGACAAGAGCATTCACTGACTGGATGACGACAGAAGTGGTCACCGACTATATCTCTACGAAATACAAAGACTTGTCCCAATCCCAATGGCGCCAGGGCGTTGCCAACGCCTATCGCGATGAATGCGCCTATGGCCGAATGGATGATGGCTTTGCAGACGATCCCGACTTCACCAGTCGCATTAATGGTATTGTCGGAGCAAATCCAGATTTAAGAAAAAAAATCGGTTGCTACGGCTCAAGCACATATCTGTACTGTGACGCCGCAAATCCAGACGCCATGGCCAAAGCTGTGGGCGCACCGAAAGCCGCAGCGCCAGGGTCCAAGGGCATACCAATGTCAGCTCCGGCAAATTCCAAAGGAGGAGTTGAATAATGAAATACTTAATCGCACTTCTTCTTATTGTTCCGGCACTGGCATGGTCAGCACCACAAAAAGGTGTTCAAAGAAAAGCCGCCAATCCTAAAACTGCCCCAAAAAAATCCGCAGGCTTTAACGGCTTCCGCATGGTCGTGGTTTTCGGCAATCAAAAAAACTACTTCACTGTATGGCAGGACGCCCGTGGAAAATTCTATGCCTACAGCAAAGGCGGCTCCCCAACTATCGGCAGCTTGTCTGACCCCAACTACAGCTTCCTAACTACACAAAGCCGTCAGATAGCCTCGCTTAAAGGCAACAGCATCAACAGCTGCCCAAGAGCAAACATCCAGCTCTATCACGGCAACCGCTACGTCCAAGGAACATGCATCGGCCTAAAAAACCAAACAGCGATGAGCATGACCCAATTAGCGAACATGCTAGCGACAATGCAGTAAGAAAAAGGTGCCAGGTCCTACTTACGGATGCGCCGCATCCGTAAGTAGGACCTGGCACCTTTTTTAGAACCAGATATAGAATATGGCGATGGAGCCAAGGAATGAGAAGAAGTAAAGATTCCAGTAGCTCCAGCGGCGCCAGAACTTTAAAACTAACCAAACTGCTGCATAAACCAAGGTGGGCACCAGATACACTTTCAGAGGATCATTGCTGGCAGTGTGCTCCATACCGACAAACATCTTCCCGGTGTAGCGACTGTACAGAGCTATCAAATTAAATGGATTGAGTGCGATTAAAATCAAAGTCCAAAGGATTTGCATGGATTTAGTCTACTCTGCGGCGATTGGGACCGGCAATTCGAACTCCGATATAGGAGGAAACCAGGACTCCCAAGGCATACATAAGTGCCGTCGAATCCACGGCATCTATCACACACCAAAAGAACATGAAGCCACAATAACAGCTGATAAGAAACGCTGATATCATGATCCATTTTTCAAGTTCACTGGGACGATTGCGTGGAGGCATGATGTGAGTATAGCTCAATTCCATCATAATCCGAAACATATACGTGTTTATACTGGACCAATAGAACTACTTTGAGATTGCCTTCAGCAAAGAACAGGGATTTTTGACTGATTTGAATGCCGTTTTGTACGAATCCGCATTCAACTGCTGCAGATTCTGATCAAGAACGATCTTCAAGGGCTCCACCTGCTTTTCAATTTCCGGCGCAACCTTCACCGAAGTGATGAAGCTATCATACACTTCACAGGTCACCCGACTGGCGCAACTGTGGATCGCTTTGCTTAACAAAGGTACGTCAGCCTTGGTAAGCGTTTGTCGGCTCCAGCTTTTCTTGGCGTTGTCTTTGGCGGCCTGCAATTTAACGTCAAGACCTTCGGTTTTGATTTGGCATTTTAAAATTTCAGGATTTGTCGGCTCGTTAATTCCCACGCGGGAAACGATGATGATTTGCTTCAAACTATCCAGCTCACGAAGTGGCATTTTAGCTTCAGCGATCAAAGGCAGAATCAAAGTGATGTAGATCAGGATAACTTTCAAGTTGTAACTCCGGTCACATCTTTATTCTCCCCGATAACTTCAGTCCTCACAAAGGGAAAAAAAAGACAGGGGGATTTTTCCGATCCCCCTGTCCAGAACTTTTACATTTAATGGCGAACTACATCAGTTTTCTAAGAACGTATTGCAGAATGCCGCCGTTTTTCAGGTACTCGATTTCCACGGCTGTATCGACCCGGGATTTCACTTTGATCTCCTCGGTTTTACCATCAGCGCGAGTGATTCTGACCGTGATATCCTGTTGCGGCTTCATAGTTTCCACGCCGACAACATCCAACACTTCAGAGCCGTCAAGTTTCAGGGTTTTGCGATCCATGCCCGGATGGAATTGCAATGGAAGCACACCCATGCCGACAAGATTTGATCTGTGAATACGCTCGAAACTTTCAGCAATAACTGCACGAATGCCCAAAAGCGTTGTTCCTTTGGCAGCCCAGTCACGTGAAGAGCCTGTACCATATTCCTTACCTGCCACAACCACCAACGGAGTTTTCTCGGACTGATACTTCATCGAAGCATCAAAGATCGACATTTGCTCGCCCGTTGGGATGTACTTGGTCATTCCACCTTCAACACCGTTAAGCATTTCGTTTTTGATACGAATGTTTGCAAATGTTCCGCGCACCATCACATCATCATTTCCGCGACGTGAACCGTAGGAGTTGAAATCAACCGGTTGCACACCTTTACTCATCAGATATTTACCTGCTGGAGAATCTTTTTTAATACTTCCTGCCGGGGAAATATGATCTGTCGTGATTGAGTCACCCAGGATTGCCAGAACACGGGCGCCTTTTACGTCAGACATTTTTCCTGCGGATTTTTGCATTCCCTGGAAGTACGGGGGATTCTTAATGTAAGTACTTTCATCCCAAGTGTAGGTCTGAGAGCGAGTCGTCTGAATCTTTTGCCAGTCCGTCGTACCTGCGAACACGTTACCGTAACGATTGTTGAACATTTTCGTTTCAACGGTTTTGTTAACGATGTCATAGATCTCTTGGTTGGTTGGCCAGATATCATCCAGGTAAACTGGTTTACCGTTCGCATCCTCACCCAATGGGTCTTGCGAAAGATCCATTTGCATTGTACCCGCCAACGCATAAGCCACCACCAGCATCGGAGATGCCAGATAGTTTGCTTTTACGTGGGGATTGATACGACCTTCAAAGTTACGATTTCCCGAAAGTACAGAAGCAACAACCAGGTTTCCTTTTTCCACCGCGTGAGCAATAGGTTCTGGCAATGGACCGGAGTTTCCGATACAAGTCGTGCATCCGTAACCTACAAGGTTGAATCCCAAATTATCCAGATACTTTTGCAGTCCGGATGTTTCAAGATAATCAGTTACAACTTGAGAACCCGGAGCAAGCGAAGTTTTCACCCATGGCTTTACCTTTAAACCTTTTTCAGAGGCTTTCTTGGCTACCAATCCCGCACCCATCATTACTGATGGATTGGACGTATTCGTGCAGCTTGTGATCGCGGCAATCACCACGTCACCGTGGCCTAAACCATAGGATGCACCATCAACGGGCGTGCTGAATTTCTCTTTCGTGGCCTGTGCCTCAGAAACTGCAAATGTCGTGTTCAATTGAGTGGAGAAGTCGCTGGCAGCTTTATCAAGCAAGACGCGATCCTGAGGACGCTTTGGTCCCGCCAATGAAGGAACCACGTCGGCCAGATTTAATTTCAACGTCTCATTGAAAGCGAAGTGCTCATCATCAGATGTGCGCCACATGCCGGTTTCTTTTGCGTAAGCTTCAACCAAGGCAATCGTTTGCGGGTCACGACCAGAGACGCGCAAATACTTCATCGTCTCTTCATCAATCGGGAAGAATCCACAAGTCGCACCGTATTCCGGAGCCATATTTGCGATGGTCGCGCGGTCTGCCAGTGACAAACCTTCCAACCCCGGCCCATAGAATTCAACGAACTTACCAACCACGCCCTTTTTACGCAGCATCTGAGTGACTGTTAGAACCAGATCCGTTGCAGTTGCGCCCTCTTTCAGTTTTCCTTCAAGTCGGAAGCCGATCACTTCAGGAATCAACATACTAAGAGGCTGTCCCAGCATCACGGCTTCAGCTTCGATACCACCGACGCCCCAACCCAGTGCTGCCAAACCGTTTACCATTGTAGTGTGAGAGTCTGTTCCAACCAAAGTATCAGGGAAGGCATATTCGCCATGCTGGCCTTTGGCATCCCAAACTGTTTTACCCAGGTATTCCAAATTCACCTGATGGCAGATACCTGTTCCTGGCGGCACCACTCTGAAATTTTGGAAGGCCCCTTGCCCCCATTTAAGAAAAACGTAGCGCTCGTTATTGCGCTGAAATTCCATATTCACGTTTTCCTGGAAACTGCCAGGAGTTGCAAAAGAGTCCACCATCACCGAGTGATCGATAACCAGGTCCACAGGCACCAGTGGATTGATCTTCGTGGGATCGCCGCCCAGTGATTTCATTGCATCACGCATCGCTGCTAAATCCACGACCGCCGGAACACCGGTAAAGTCCTGCATCAACACGCGCGCTGGGAAAAATGAAATTTCGCGCGTCAGGGATTCTTTGCTTAAGCTAAGAAGTGCATCGATGTCTTCTTTCGTGACATGCACGCCGTCTTCGTGACGCAGAAGATTTTCCAGAAGAACTTTTAAAGAGTTTGGAAGTTTTTTGAAATTCGGGTGCGATGTTTTCTTCGGATTGAAGATAGTGTATTCTTTCGCACCCACTTTAAGTGTGTCTTTTGTTTTAAAGCTGTCTTTTGATTGTACCAACATGAGGGGATCCTCCCTCCTAATTCCACTCCCCGCGGAGGATTTTATCAAGCCAAAAGGCACCGATCTGGGTTTTCACATCGGTTACTTTACCCTGTTGAATAAGGGTCATAAGTTCCTTGGGCGCGACCTCAATCACTTCCAAAAACTCCCCCTGATCCAGACGCTGTTCAGTGCGACTCAAGTCCATTGCCAGATATAGATCAATTTGTTCGTTGGAGTATCCAATCACAGGATGAATTTCCGTCAGCAGCTTCCATTCATTGGCAAGATAACCAGTTTCCTCGGCCAACTCGCGTTTTGCCGTAATCAAACTGTCTTCGCCGCGATCGCGCTTTCCTGCTGGAAACTCCAACATCACTTGTTTCACGGCGTGACGGTACTGATGAACCATGACGACATTTCCATTTGGCAGGATGGGAATCATCATTGCGGCACCTGGATGCAGAATATACTCGCGGTAATATACTTTACCGTCTGGCGCCTGCACCTCGTCCTGTTCAACTTTTAAATAACGACCTTTAAAAACCTGTTGGGTCGATAAGGTTTTTTCTTCCAAATGCTTCATAAAATCACAATGACAGCTCGACGAAAGTCAGTCATAGCCTCTCGTTACTGTAGTGTGCAGGGAGCCTGCGGTTGTTCCAAAGAGCATTTATAATTTGCTTTGCCCTCGGCATCTTTCACTGTTCCGACCCACTGGTTTTTTGCATCCTGCTCCAGAACCATGTAACCGTGCGTGGATGGCAAAACGGTAAAGCCAGCAGGAATCAGTTTTCTGGTGGCAGCATCATAGTGGTCCAACGCTGTTCCACCCTCGCCCACCACAACATGAACGGGACGTTTACCTGTCGATACTTGCGTGTTGTGGATATGACCGGCGAAAACGAACTTCACTTTTTTCGGAAAAGGCATTTCCTTTGCCAGCAATTGCATATTTAAATTCACCGGAAGAACTGCTGCCGGTCCATTCCAATTCGGGGACAAGCCCCAGATCGGACGATGCAAAACCACCCAAACTTCTGTTTCCGGGCGAGTTTTAATTTGCTCGATCATTTTGCGATAGTGCTCGCGCCACATTGTCATTTCAGAGCCCTTAGGGTCCAAACCCGTGTCGGGCATCGTCGCATTATCAAAATTCACAACCAGAAGTGATCCGAATTTTGTGTAACGAGTGTCTTGAAATTTAGGACAAGAATTCTCTCCAAGTGGAGTCAGGAGTTTGCTAAAACCCTCGTGCGCCCGCTGACAGTCCTCGTGATTTCCGCGAACGAACAGGAACGGAGTGGTTTGCAGCAAAGTTGCCGCCGGATAAAGGAAGTCAGCCTCCCAAGGACGATATCCGTAACCCAAAGTATCCTTGAATGGTGCGCACTTTACCGGGTCTTTACAGGATTCGCGGTAGTGGTAATCACCCACGTGAACGATTAAATCAGCCTGTTCCTGCTGAATAGCTTTTACGATTCTTAAGAACGGCCACTCGTTGGGGTTATTGCAGTCCTGGTAGTAGTCACCTTTCAGGCGGCACCCCGTATCTCCAAACACAACAATGCGTTTTGGAGAAGCCGGAATTTGAATGCGACGTTCGCCGACGACCACAGACGTTGTTCCTTCCGGCAAAGTCGCTTCGCAGACAACCGTTGAATCAAATTTGTTTTGATTCAAAATCAGTTCAGTTTCCTCAGTCCCTTTGACAATTCGTGCTTGTGGACACTGACCATTTTTGGGCGCGATGGTTCGGACAAAAGAAGTATTCCCATCCGCCAAACCCACATAGGTCAAACCTTCCACGCGATCGGCGGGCTTGTGGGCACAAGCTGCCAAAAATAAAATTCCAACGACTGAGACGCTCTTAACAAGATTCATTACCACTATCCTTCAATACTGCTTTTTTGCTTTTGCTGCTTTAGTTCAAGCTCACACATTTTGACTTTAGTTTCGTATTCATCCTGACGTTTCAACAGAATCTCTTTGTAACCTTTGAAACGATCCAGACGATCGCGCAGACCCTCTTCTGTCACACCGACGATGTCTTTTTTCTTTTCAATACCGATTTTTGAAAAGTCTTCCTCTGAAGTGACGTAAACACGTGTTTCCGTCCAGCGCATTTTGCCGTCGCCGTTATTTGCGGAGTCACCCATCTGCAAACGACAGTCACGAAGCACACCGTACAATCCACGATTATCCAGATAACGAGGTCCACCGAACACGCGGGCTTCCAGGTCGTAAACTTCATTTTCCAAAGTGCGCAGTTGTTCGTTCATTTGAACTTTGCGCTGATAAACCATGTCGCCATCTTTAATGCCGATGGCACCACTGCCAACCGGGGCAGCATGTTCAATTTCAGTGTCAATTTTTTCAGCTTTGTTGCGATTTGTGGAACAGGCCACGAAAGATAAAGACAGGATCGTAATCAATAGCAAACGCATTGGGTTTTCCTCCATCAGAGAAAACTTTAGAAGCGAACTGCTGATTGGTCAATCGCAGGGCTAGGAAATAGTCACCCACTCACCCTGCCCGTTTTTGATGCGAAACACTTTGACGTCGTCTTCGAACCAAGACCCCAAATTCACCGAACGCACCTCGCGCCCGTGAGTCGGGACCATGTGGTCATCAAACACATGCATGTGGCCTGAAATGATAATATCAAATGGACCTTCATCGTAAGCGCGGGAAACATGGCCACGAATCATGGACACAAGTTGTTCTTCATTACGCTGACGATAATGACCACTGCGCGCACGACTTTTCTTGCTGGCTCTGTTGCCCAGATAATTCCAGAACCGTCCTGGCAAAAAATCCTTCAGAGGTTTAATCCAGGGATTGCGAATGATGGAGCGGTATTTCAAATACTTGATGTCGTTCAAATTAATCAGATCTCCGTGCTCGACCCGAACATTAAGACCATCAATTTTGTAGTACTGAGCTTCGACAAAAACTTCGACATCGAGTTTCTTGGTAAAGTATCCCTCGATGTGGACATCGTGATTACCCTCGATATAGGTAATACGTGCACCGGCTTTTCTCAGGTCTTTCAAAGCGTCCATCAGTGGCTGGAATCGTTTTGCAAAGAACTCAGAACTGCCGATCCATAAATCAAAAATATCACCCAGCATGAACAGGTGAACGTTTTCAGGATTTCCCTGGCGCAAAGAACGCAAAAAGCGCAACAGGATTTGCCCGTTGCGCTCTTCTGCGGATTTCAAGTGGATGTCGGATATGAACCAGGCTTCCACTAGTCTTGTTTCAAATCAAAACCTTGTTTCTTGCGGATGAATGCAGGTACTTCCAGGTTTTGAGAAGAGAATGGAGAGCTCAACACTTCACGCGCCATACGACGAGCTTCTTCCAAAGATTGTTGTTCGTGGTCTACGTTCATAGACAACTGCTCAGGATTTGCATGACGGTTTTTAAGGTCCTGGCTCTCTTTGAAAGCGCGAGCCTTAGCCAACAACAAATCACGAGGGGAAACACCTTCAACCTGTGGTTGGATTGGTGTTGCCATCTCTGGCTGAACTGGTTGTGCTGCCGGTTGTTGCATAACTTGCGGCTGAGCTTGTGGAGGCACTTGTGCTGCCACAGACTGAGCTGCTTGTTGAGCAACTTGCGGAGTAACTTGAGCAACTGGCGGAACTGTTACAGTCTCAGTAACGGGTTGCTGGGGTAACCCCGGAGTGACCGGAACTTCCACTTGTTGATAAGTGTAGTTCATCACTTGGGACTGCACTGCCGCGATTGGCGGAAGTTCAACCGGAGCTGCCTGCTGAGGCATAACCGGCATAGTTGGCATTGTTGGCATAACTGGCATTTGCGGCATTTGGAATTGAGGCATTTGCGGCATGCTGTTCATGTTTGGCATTTGTGGCATTTGCATGCCCATACCCATGTTGTTCATTCCAAATTGCGCAGTTTGCTGGTTCAGGAAGTTTTGCATTTGGTTTACCTGAGCCATGTCGTTTACAAGTTTCACTTCGTGAGAATCGAAACCTGTTGCGATAACTGTCACGCGAACTTCTTCACCCATTGTTTCGTCGATAACCGCACCGAAGATGATTTCTGCATCTTCATGAGCCGCCTCAGTGATCAATGTCGTCGCTTCGTTCACTTCATATAGAGACAATTCAGAACCACCTGTGATGTTAACGATGATGCCAGTTGCGCCATCGATTTTAACATTCTCAAGAAGTGGAGAAGAGATCGCCGCAGTTGCCGCTTCTACTGCACGGTTTTCACCTTTAGCAGAACCAGTACCCATGATCGCGATACCTTTAGAAGACATAACAGTACGGATATCGGCGAAGTCCAAGTTGATCAAACCACGGATGTTGATCAAATCAGAGATACCTTTAACCGCTTGCAAAAGAACTTCGTCAGCTTTTTTGAAAGTATCCAAAAGAGGAGTTTTCTCAGCAGCGATAGTCAAAAGTTTTTGGTTCGGGATAACGATCAATGTATCAACATTGTCTTTTAGTTCCTGAAGACCTGAATCCGCGTGCTTACCGCGTTTTTTACCTTCGAACAAGAATGGCTTAGTTACCACACCGATAGTTAGAGCGCCCAATTCGCGTGCGATTTTCGCCACGATTGGAGCACCACCCGTACCCGTACCGCCGCCCATACCGGCAGTTACGAATACCATGTCAGAACCTTCCAATTTTTCCACGATTTCATTGTAAGATTCGATCGCTGCACGACGACCTACATCCGGATTTGCGCCAGCGCCCAAACCTTTTGTCAAATCGATACCCAATTGGATTTTGTTAGATGCTTTGTGTGAGTTCAAAGCCTGGATATCTGTGTTTGCCACGATGAATTCAACGCCGCCCATTTCAGAAGCGATCATTGTAGAAACTGCGTTGCTACCGCCACCGCCGACACCGACGACTTTGATATTCGCACCGATATTGATATTTTCTTCTAATTCAAACATGTTGTCCCTCCCGACGATGCTTAAAAGATACAGAGGCTTCCAGCCTCCACCGAGTAAATTTAAAAACTAAAATACCTTTTCAAACATTTCCTTAAGACGTTTCGTCAAGCCGTTGATCGACTCTCCGATATTGATCTCAAGTTCCTGTGCGCTTTGGATCATCAAATCTTTACGTTGTGACAATCCATACTGTAACAATCCAACTGCTGCGGAGAACTCTCCAGACTTCACCACGTCAGTCAAACCACCGATTTCCAGAGGAGCACCTCTGCGAACCGGAATATCAAAAATAAACTCACCCATTTCAATCAGGCCGTCCAACTGACTTGCGCCGCCAGTAAGTACGATACCTGAACCCAACATTGGCATCACACCGCTCATACGAATATCGTTGGCGATCAGATTCAATGTCTCTTCAGCGCGGGCTTCGATCACATCCGCAAGATCCTTACGAGGGATCACGCGGGATTTACGACCACCCACACCTTCCACTTCGATAGTTTCGTTGTCGTTCACCATGGATGCCATTGCGCAACCGTATTTCTTTTTCAGAATTTCAGCTGCGAACTGCGGAGTTCTAAGACCCACAGCCACGTCATGAGTAAAGTGCGAACCACCGACTGGAATAATAGAAGAATGAGCCACGCTGCCGTTAACGAAGTACAGGTTGTTACAAGTACCGCCGCCCATATCGACAACCACTACGCCCAGATTTTTTTCATCATTAGAGATAACTGCTGTTGCAGAAGCCAGTTGGCTCAAAACCAAACCTGCGATTTTCAATCCCGCCTTTTCAACACACTTAACAGTGTTTTGAATCGCGGATTGGCTGCCGGTTACGATGTGAACATTTGCTTCCAAACGGATACCTGACATGCCCACTGGATCAGTGATACCGTCCTGGCCGTCGACTTTAAATTCTCTTGGAAGAATGTGCAAAACAGTACGGTCTGTTGGAACTGCGACTGCTTTCGCAGCCTCAATCACGCGATCAATTTCGGAAGGAGTTACTTCACGATTCTTGATTGCAACCATACCTTTGGAATCAAAAGAAGAAATATGTGTACCAGATACGCCGACCCAAACTTCGTCGACTCTGTAACCGGACATCAATTCTGCTTCTTCTTTTGCTTTTTTAATAGAGTCGGTTGTTGCCTCAATATTAACGACAACACCCTGGCGGATGCCTGTATTAGGAGCAGTACCTACTCCTGCGACTTCGATTTTCCCTTCGGGATTGACGGTTCCGATGACGAAACATACTTTGGTCGAACCAATATCCAAACCAGCCAATACCGGAGCTTTCGGTTTTGATGTACTCATCCCTAAGTCCTCGTATATGACACCCAAAAAGAGCGTCTTTGTTTGAGAGACCGCCGAACAAAATCATTTTATTCGATCTGAGCCGAACGCGAGCTCGACTTTAGATGGTCTTCCAGACTTAAGCTTAGGGATCCTTACGCAACCTGACAAGGACTTTCTTTGACAGATCCGCGTCTATGACGCGAGCGTCAAACTGCTTTGTTTCGAGATAATCTACGACACGAGAAACGCGCGCAGCCTTTAGTGCCACTTGGTCTTCACCGATTTTCACCTGCGTTCCGGTCTTAATCAGTGTCATCCAAAAACCTTCTTTATTATCGTAACGAACTTCAGAAATTGTTTTTCGACTGAACGATCCTTGTGCAGGAATTTGCTCGATCACATCGATGGCTTTCTTTCTTAGCTCCTGTTTTTTTCCGAAAGCATCACCGTCTAAAATCGCAACGTCAGGTGCTTGCTTTGCTTCGATCGGATCCAGGAACTGACCGTCTTTAATAATGGGAGTCAGCTTTCCACCTTTACCCATATATAAAAACTTAACTTCGTACGGTTTCACACGAATCGCCAAAGTTGTCGGCCACGCTCTGGAGATCTGCAGGTTTTCAATCCACTCCTGCTTTTGAACCTCTTTGGAGACCGATCTTAATTTGATACCCCACAAAGAAACGCCTTTATACTTCAACAAAACATTTTCAAGTGCATCTACATTGGGCTTAAGAAATTGCTCTTGTCCTGGAGTGGGATTTTCCAATACGACTTGAACCTTTTGAATATTGAAAAAGCCATTCTCGTTCAAATAGTACAGAGTTCCCACCAATGCTGCTGGGATAACAATGAATCCAACGAATAACTTAAGAACCAACTTCTTCACAAACTCTCCAAAGGAATGGCTTCCTCACTTCAGGCTATCAATAATTTCCTTCAGCTTTAAACCAATGCGATTTGGTCACCTCAAAACAAGACCAAGGACAAGTGCTCACAATTCCTCCACCGCCGGCGTATTCAGGCTTAATGCGAATGTCTCTCTATATAGTCAACCCCCTGTGTACCGATAATTACGGATATGAAATTTAGCGCAAAAATCATCATCAATATCGCCGCCTCAAGTTTAATTTGTTCATTGGCTGCAGTGGCAATTTCTTCTTCGAAGATTCACAAGCAAGGGCAGGAACAACTGGTCGAGAAATCTCAGGCGATTTTATCACGCTTGGAATCGGTGCGCGCATACATCGCCACTCAAGGTGGGCTTGAAGAAGATATACAGCATGCAGTAACTAAATTTCCAGATGGCAAACTTCCTGCTGAGTATCAGGATCGCATTCTGCATAAAGTTCCGATCTTTGCGTCGATCAAAGTAGGCTTTGAGAACTCTGAGAAAGATTCCTACAAGTTCCGCGTTTTCGCAGACAATCCTCGCCGCAAAGAAAATGCGCCGACAGTGAGCGAAGCCGAAATCTTAAAAATGTTCGATGCCAACAAAGAACTGACTGAATATGTAGAGAACAAAGACGGCGAAGTGACTGTTTACCGTCCAGTTCGTCTGTCTGAAAAACAAGGCTGTCTTTTGTGTCACGGTCACCCTTCGACATCTCCATGGGGCAATGGCAAAGATATCCTGGGCTTCCCAATGGAAAACTGGGTTGACGGACAAATTCATGGCGTGTTTGCAGTGAAATCGTCAACTGACGAAGTTACAGCTGCTGCTAACAACTCATCGGTTTCCATTTTGCTGTGGACGACATTGATTTCAGCTTTGATTCTTGTGATTTCTTATCTGTTGATTCGTAAGCCTTTAAGCGCTTTGACCGAATCAATCTTCTCGTTGAGCACCGCAGGAACTCAGGTCGCCAATACCAGCACCGAGATTTTGACTTCCAGCAATACCCTGACTCAAGCCTCTGTGAAAGCTGCGGCATCCATTGAAGAGACCTCTGCTTCGACCGAAGAAATCTCAAGTATGGTGAAGCGCAACAGCGGACACGCGATTGAGGCAAAAAATCTGGCGCAGCAAGCGGCAGACAAGGCCCACATCGGCGAGCAGGAAGTGCGTAAGCTGACTACCTCTATGGAAGAGATCTCGGCGAGCTCTAAGAAGATAGAAGAAATTATTTCCGTCATCGACGACATCGCCTTCCAAACAAATCTGTTGGCACTAAATGCTTCCGTGGAAGCGGCACGTGCCGGCGAACATGGAAAAGGTTTTGCAGTGGTCGCTGAAGCGGTTCGTGGCCTTGCCCAAAGCAGTGCGAACTCTGCCAAAGAAATTTCATCCCTGATCAACGAAAGCGCGCAAAAAATTGAAAACGGTCACGGCGTGGTTCGCTCCAGCGAAGCTTCACTGAAAGAGATCGTAAGCACTATCGAAAAACTCTCCAGCTTGAATTCCGAGATCTCGACAGCGAGTGCGGAACAGGAACTGGGAATCGTGCAGATCAACCAGGCGCTGACCCACATGGAAAAGATCACTTTATCCAATAGTGAATCCGCCCGCGAATGCTCGACCGCCTCTGAAGACTTGAACACTCAGGCGGAAGTCATGAAGAACGTCGTCGACAACCTGAAAAAACTAATGACCGGATAAAAAAAAGCCGGGTCAGTGCCCGGCTTTTTTTTAATTTTGAATCTTATCAAGAACGTCCAATCCCAGCTTCCAGCCGTCGCCAGCACCCAGAGTGATGAAGACGTCGCCGTCTTTTAGCATCGAGACGATCTTGGATGACGATTTATCGTCGCGCAGGAAGTATTGGGCATTTTCGTGCTTCATTTCCAGCGCCAGCTTTTCCGAACTGATCCCTGGAATTGGTGCCTCACCAGCTGCATAAATATCTGTCAGCAAGATTTGATCGGCTTCCTTAAACGCGGTCGTGAAGTCATGCCAGCAATGCTGAGTACGACTGAAACGATGCGGCTGGAAGTAAACCACCAAGCGATTTTGCGGATACTTTTCGCGGAAAGCCTGAAGTACGGCACGCACCTCTGTCGGATGGTGACCGTAGTCATCGTAAACTTTGATGCCTTTTTTCTCGCCCTTAAAGTGGAAGCGGCGATCCACACCGTCAAAGCGTTGCAGACCTGCTGCACACTGCTCAAACGGAATACCCGCTGCCAAGCCTGCGCAAATCGCAGCCACCGCATTCAAAGCATTGTGACGGCCTGGAACATTAAGTTTAAATTTACCCACCAAGTGGCGAGTCCCCAACAAGCGGTCACTGCGATACAAAGAGTAATTCCCCTGCTCGCCCACCAAGACCAAGTCATTCTTTTCATCGAAACCGTAGTACAAAATACGTTTTGGGAAGTTTTCAAAAATCTGACGAACCACTGGATCATCACCGCACGCAATGATTTTTCCATAGAATGGAACTTTCAATGCAAAATCATAAAAGTTCTTTTGCAGGTTCTCGAAAGTTTTATAGTGATCCAGATGATCTGAATCGACGTTCGTGATGATGGCGATTTCCGGAGTCAGTTTGTTGAAGCTGCCATCGGATTCATCGGCCTCCGCCACCAACCACTCCCCTTCACCCAGAAGAGCTGTGGATTTGATCAATTCAAAACGACCACCAACCACGATAGTTGGCTTCATGTTGCCCTCAAGGAAAATCGCCGACGTCATAGAAGTCGTCGTTGTCTTACCGTGAGTTCCAGCAACTGCGATGCCGCGCTTTAAACGCATGATCTCTGCCAACGCCTCTGCACGAGGAATCAACGGAATCTGACGGGCGCGAGCTTCATAAATTTCGGGATTACCATATTGAATAGCGGAAGAGTAAACCACCACATCGGCAGCGCCGACGTTGGAGGCTGCGTGCCCTTTGAAAACCTTCACGCCCATTTCACGCAAGCGTTCTGTATTTGCATTGTCTGCAATATCAGATCCTGAAACTTTCGCTCCCATGTTGTGCAAAAGTTCAGCGAGTCCACACATACCGATGCCGCCGACACCTACGAAGTGGAATTTGGCGTGTTGTAATTTCATTGCAGGATTTCCTTTGCGATGGTTGTTGCAGCCTGGGGAACATAAAGATCTTTTATATTCCGAACCATTTGCTCACGCAAAGCTTTATCTTGGCGAAGAGATTGTACTTCTGAAATCAATCTTTCAGGGGTTAAATCTTTCTGCAGAATCATGCGACCCGCATTTCGGGCGACAAGGTTTTCGGCATTTTTTTGCTGATGATCATCGGCAGCTCCTGGCAATGGCACAATAATAGGGATTATACCAAATGCTGCCGCCTCCGCAATGGAACTGGCCCCACCACGACTCACAATAATATCGGCCCACTGATAGTACTTTGGCATATCGAAGATATACTCATGATAATCCACATTGGCGCCGGAATTTTGATATTTGACAGAGACTAGAGGGAAATCAGCGCTCCCCAACTGATGAACGACAGATAAATCCCTAGTCCAATCGCCCCCACCAATGATCGCGTCACTGATGCAGGTGTTGATAATTCGGGATCCCTGACTGCCACCGGTGACCAAAAGATGAAATTTCTCGTCTTTGTGCTCCTGATGAACGGCTTTCTCGATTTCCTCACGAACCGGCATTCCGATCTGAATCACGCGATCGCTTTTCAAATGCTTGCGGGATTCACCAAAGACCACGAAGCATTTATCAACGAAACGCGATAGGAAACGATTCGCCATTCCTGGCATCACGTTCGGCTCCCACACGGCTGTGTTAAAGCCTACGATACTTGCTGCAAGCACAAACGGCCCGGAAGCATAACCACCAACGCCAATGACGTACAAAGGCTTTAGCTGCCATAACAGGCGCACCGACTGCCACAAACCCAGGGGCATGCGCAAAAGTGTTTTTAGCTTTTTAATCGGGCTTTTAACGTTCAACTGACCAGATTCGATCAGGTGCAGAGGAAATCCCTCGCGAGGGATAATTTTTGATTCCATACCACGCGATGTTCCCACGAAATGGACCTGAACTTCAGGATCCATTTTCTGAATGGCGCGGGCAATAGCGACTCCAGGGTAAATGTGGCCACCAGTGCCACCCCCTGCAATCACAACGGTCTTTTTAGTCATGTGCTTTCACTTTCGATGCGTTCCAGCGGGATGATCCGAAACGTTTAGAGAATTTATCCTCTTCGAAGGAATTTTCAATGTTCAAAATCAGTCCGAACATAAAACACAAAACCACAAGCGAACTGCCGCCGTAACTTAAGAAAGGAAGCGTCAAGCCTTTTGTTGGAAGCAGTCCCATGACCACACCAGCATTAATGAAAACACTCAGACCGAAAGTCACTGACAGACCCAAAGCCAATGATCTTTTAAAAGGCTCCTCAGCTTTAATCGCAATCTGAATTCCGCGGAAAACTACAAATCCGTAAAGAGCCAGGATGGCCACGAAACCAACGAAGCCCATTTCCTCGCCCAATACTGCCAGGGTAAAATCCGTGTGAGCTTCAGGGAGGAAGAAAAGCTTGCCTTGTCCCTGACCCAAGCCGACCCCTGTTAAACCGCCGGAGTGAAAGCTCAGCATACTTTGGATAACCTGAAAGCCTTTTTGCGCAGGATCAGCCCAAGGATCCAGGAAAGCTAAAACACGGGCGCGGCGATAAGGGACTGACATCACCAGGAAGTAAAAAGCCGGAATTAAAACTGCGACTGCTCCGGCTATATATTTCCACTGCAGACCAAACGCGAACAACAAACTAACGCCCACCATCAGGATGATAGCAAAACTTCCAAAGTCAGGCTGACGAAGCAACAGGAACAAGGGCACTACCAACGCCAGAGCCAACCACCACCACTTCACGTGGCCCAGGATGTTGTCACGACGGCACAGCAAACTTGCAAACCATACTGAGAACGCGATCTTCAAAAGCTCGCCCGGTTCAAAGCGCAAACCGAATGGCAACTGGATCCAGCGAATGGCACCACCCACACGCACACCCAAACCTGGAACGAAGGTCATCAGTACACCGATGGCTGCGGCAAACCACAACATCCACCCGTGCTTTTCAATAAGTCTGAAAGGAATATGAATGGTGCCGATCAGAATGCAGAACGCGATCAGCGCAAAAATCAGTTGTCGTTTAAAAAAGAAAAGCCCATCGCCGTAAGACTCAATCGCAAAGATAAAGCTGGAAGAGTAAACTTGTACCAGGCCGATGCCCAGTAACGTGATGATGGCTAAAAACAGACTGCTGGATAGATATCTAAACATGATGGACTCCCAAAGGCGTACTCGCCTTTATTTTAATCAGAAGTCCATTTGAACGTCTAGGAATGGTAGGAAGACTGGACCCCGGAAATCGGGGTCACAGAAAACTTGCAGACCAGCTTACTGAGCGGCTTCCACCACTTCAGGGTTGGCGTCTTTTTTCTCTGAAGCAGCCTTGGCTTCAGTGCGTTTATTTACCGCGTTTTGCGCACGGCCTGACATTGAACAGCAGTACACAACACCATTTTCATTGGAAGCGGTTTTAAAGTTTGTGATCGAGAAGGCACGGGAGGAATCACAGCGCTTGGCCATTTCCATGCTAAGTTCCACTTCGATATCCGGGAACTGTTCACCGCTGACGAAATTGCAGTACATGCCAGTGTTCGCAGCCAATTTATCACGTTGTTCCTGGCGTGCCTTAAATGTCCCAGATGCACAGGCAGACAACAAGAATACAGAAGACAAAGAAACAACGAGAATACGGATCACAAAGCCCTCCTAGCTTTTTAATTCCTCCGACAAAGTCGGTTTTTAAACAAAAAAAAGACTCTCATGCGATGAGAGTCTTTGCGTTTGCGCCCTGACAAGCAGGGCCCAGTGTTTCTTGACCGCTCCGACAACGTCGAAGTGTTAAGGGTCAGTGAAACTTTCTCACGATCTCTTTAAAGTATTCACCACGCTCTTCAAAACTGTCAAACATGTCAAAACTTGAGCAGCCTGGAGAAAGCAGAACAATGTCCCCGATTCTGGACTTTTGGTAAGCGATCAAAACCGCCTCCTCAAACGTACCGATGAGGAAGGTCTCAGAGAAATCACCAAGGTCGCGATTAATACGCTCTTTTGCTTCCCCGACCAAGATCAGAGTTTTTACTTTGCGTTTTACAGACGTACGAAGTGGTTCGTAGTTCAAATTCGTGTCTTTACCACCGGCGATCAAAATCACATTTTCATCGAAAGTGTCCAAAGCGCGAAGAACTGCATGAACATTTGTAGCTTTAGAGTCGTTATAGAACAATACTCCGCCCACTTTACGCACGTACTCGATACGGTGAGGAAGACCTGTGAAAGTCTCGATCACTTTTTGAACCGCTTCACGAGTTGCACCGTGTTCACGGGATGCCAGGATCGCTGCCATCACGTTTTCAACAGAGTGCTTACCGCGCATTTTCATGTTCTTGATATTGAAAGTTTCAATCTCAGGACCTGTGCGCACGCGAATCTCGTCTCCGATATTCACGGCTCCACCGATATTCATGATTTGAGGTTCCAAAGCCGGTTTGCGCGAGAAGTAGAAAATACGACCGCGTTGAACCGCTGGATCACGCGCCAATTCAACAACTGCGTTATCGTCAGCATTCAGAATGCTTGTGGTTGCCTGGTTCGTGTTTTTGAAGATACGGCGTTTTGCGTTTACGTACTCTTCCATTGAACGGTAACGATCCAGGTGATTTTCAGCCAGGTTCGTGAATACCACGTTGCCTGGGTTGAAAGTGTCGCAATGTTCAAGCATGAAGCTGGAAACTTCCGCGATTACAACTTGAGCTTTGTCATCAAGGCGAAGGTAATCCACCAATGGTTTCTCATTCGCGCCGCCAACCCAGGTTTTGATTCCTGATTGAGTCAGGATCGCCTCAGTGATGCGGGCAACCGTTGTTTTACCGTTCGTACCAGTCAAACCAATGATCGGCTCTTTAATGAAGCCTGCAGAGAATTCGAACTCGCCCGTGATTTTGATTCCTTGAGATCTTGCGTAATCGAAGATTTTCAAAGTCGAAGGAACACCCGGAGACAGGATAACCAAATCCTGAGCGATGAAAGTTTTTGGACTGTGACCACCCAATTCAAATTTGATTGGAAGATCGCCCAATTGCTCAAGTTGAACAGAAAGCTCTGGTTTGGATTTGTGATCCGTTACAGTAACCTGAGCGCCGTGTTTGGTAAGGAAGTGCGCCAACGACACACCCGTTTTACCAAGACCGACCACCAGGATTCTTTTGTCTTTTAAATCACTATATTCTTTATACATTCTTCTACCTCAATTTGAGAGTCGCTAGACTTAAAACAGCCAATAAAATCGAAATAATCCAGAAACGAACGATGATCTTCGTTTCAGTTAAACCGCCCAATTCAAAGTGGTGATGAATCGGCGCCATCTTAAACACACGTTTGCCAGTGAGTTTGAAGGAAATAACCTGAGTAATTACAGACAATGCTTCCACCACGAAGACACCGCCCAGGATCACCATCAAAAGTTCATTTTGTGTGATCACGGCCATGGAACCCAGGAAACCACCCAAGGACAAAGAACCCACGTCACCCATGAAGACCTGCGCGGGATACGCGTTAAACCACAAGAAGCCCATTCCCGCAGCAACAATCGTTGCCGCCACCGGAGTTAACTCACCTGCTCCCACCACATGCGGGATATTCAGATAATTTGCGATCGAGTAGTGACCTGTTACGTAAGCAAAAAGCCCCAAAGTCGCTGCAGAAATCATCACCGGCACAATCGCCAAACCATCCAGGCCGTCCGTCAAATTCACCGCATTTGCAGTTCCCACCACAACCAGCGCAGCAAAAACGATATAGGCATAACCCAAATCAAAGCCGAAGGATTTTACAAAAGGAATATAAACCGTCGTACCCAAATCATGAAAATGAACCAGGTAAGCCACAACTGCTCCGCTGATCAGGAACTCGCCAGCCAAACGGATTTTCCCAGAAAGACCTTTGTGATTCTTTTTGCTTACTTTCAACCAGTCATCCATGTAACCGATCATTCCAAAGCCCCAAGTGATGATAAGCACCGCCCACACCAGCGGGTTTTGCATATCAACCCACAGCAAACACGGGATCAAAGTGGAGAGAAGGATCAAACCCCCACCCATCGTAGGTGTGCCGGCTTTTTTCTTATGAGATTGAGGACCGTCATCGCGAATCGCCTGACCGAAATGCTTTAACTGCAGGCGCTTGATAAAATAAGGCCCCCACATCCAGCACAGAAGGAACGAAGTAAAAAAGGCGATGAACGTACGAACTGTGATGTAACGGAAGACATTCAATGGAGAGAAGTATTCTGACATTGAATAGAGCCACTGATAAAGCATGATGTGCGATTCCCCTATATCCTTGGAAATTGATTTTTGCTTGGAACTTTAAGGGTTTAGCACAATACTTCGTTTGATTGCAATGGTAAACTTATAACTTATTGATATCATTGCATAAAATTAAATCTGCCGAAGGTTTTCAGCAGATTGCAGGCGGGCAAAAAAAAGGTACGGACTTACCTGGTAAGTAAGTCCGTACCTTTGGACCTTGGGAGTTTTAATTAGTGCTGTTTTACTACTACAGAGTTGCTGCCGCCGGATTGAATGATGTTAGCCGTGCTGCCGTTACCTTGTTGAGATACTGATGCTGTATTGGAAGAACCAGTTTGTTGTACGTTTGCGGTGTTGTTATCTCCAACTTGAACTACGCAGGCAGTATTGCTATCGCCTTTTTGGTAAATCGTTGCGGAGTTGGCATTACCCGTTTGGCTAACGCCCGCGACGTTATTCGCACCCTCTTGAGTTAGCATATAAATAGCTTCTGCTTGCGCAACCGCATCACAGGCTGGAACGATAACTTCACCATCATCAGTCACCAAGTTGCCGTCATCATCAATGACTTCACCTGGCATCACCGGGATGTCTTCGATTACTTCTGGAATTGATTCATCTGTAATTGTCCCTGGCTCTTCGCCGTCCACGACAGGGATGATAGCCTGTGCGCTTCTAAATGCACCAAACTCAACTTCTGCCCCTAGCTGCGAACACGCTGTCATAAATGGTAGAGCTGCTGCTAAGAACACTATAGTCGCTGTGGTTTTCATTATTCCTCCAAATTGCTTTCACAAGGGATTAAAGCAAAAGCCATGCACAGGGATAGTTCGAGTTGAAAACAAATCTGCTGCCAGTTGAAGTGTTTAAGAACTGACGTTGCAAAATGTTTGATCGATGTTCATGAAGGTTCCATAACATCATTCCTGACGGGAATATGGGATACACCGAATGGGTTGTTTCAAGGCGACACACGGATCATGAGTATTACTGTGAACCGCGATTGATTCGCATTAGATTCACGATTGTCTGCAGCCGTGTTGGCGCATAATTGGACAGTTCTCGTTGAGAGTTTTAAATGAAACGGCAAGTGCCTGGACAACTGCGAGGTTCGCAGTCGCTAATTAGCCTTCATCATCCAGGTAGGCTTTTAATTCCTGCATGTGGTACTTCCAACCAAGTTGAAAGTCTTTTTGAAGTTTCGCAGCCAATTTTTCCGGAAACACATCCCAGCCCTTATGAGTGACGGTCATGGTGCGGGTTTTACCTTTATCTTCGATCGTGTAAGTGCATTCTGTAGAGGCTTTCGCATCCCAGTTCTTTTCACGCCAGGTAAAGGTGATGGATTTATTTGGTATCAGAGAAAGGACTTTGCCGGAAGCGAGTTGCTCGTTGCCCTCGTCATCTTCCCAGGCTTCGCGGAATTTTCCGCCGACATTTGGTTCAAGGGCGACATCGTCGCCCCACCAATTTTCCAGATCGTCAGTGTCAGTCAGCGCACGCCAGATTTCCGCTGCCGTCGCTTTCACTGTGATAGTGATGCTGATTTCCTGAGAGTTTGATTCCTCCCCGCTTTTACGAGGAGGAATGAATTTCGATCCGGTCATAACTCAGATTAGAACAAGTTGATGTTCGTGGAAAGAGCTACGTTCGTTCTGTCGTCACGCATGTCTTTTGGCGTGAACTGGATATTTGGGTACAAGTAGATGTCACGAGTAACAGAGATACCTACACCAACTGATTGGTATGGTTCCAACTGAACGTAACGATCGTTGATTTCGTATTTAGCAAATTGGAAATAACCAAACACAGTTCTGAAAGAGTATGTGTCGTTGAACGTGTACTGCATGAATGGGAACAAACCCGCGCTGATGTCAGAGCGCATGAATCTGCCAGCATTCTGAGCCGCAACATAACCAGCATCAGTCAATGCACCAGAGTACATGTACTTAGCAAGACTCACGCTTACGCCACCATTCCATTTAGATGAACCGAAATTAGCCAAAAACACCTGAGACAAAGAAACGTTACCAAGGTATTTTTGCAAATTGCTCGTGTCTTCGTCAGTGTAGTAAGTCGCAGTTACGCTAGTACTCATTTGAGTATTGAACGCTTTGTAACCACGGCTCCAGCTAACGAATGGAGTAGACATTTCGTAACGAGGTAGAACTGCATCGGCGCTTCTGCCTCTACGAGTATCTGCAGCTGGTTTCGCGATATCGCCATGGAATGGATCGTTGATCGTCAAACCAGAACCGAAGCTGATGCTATCTTTTGGAGTAACACGAACGTTCACACCCACGTTACCAGACAAGTAAGTCAAAGACTCAGCTGTAGCAGATGCACGGTAGTTTGGACGGATTGAACCGAATGGATCGTTAACAGAGCCACCGGAATAAGAAAGATCTGATTTGAAAGACCATTTGGATTTAGAACCCAAAGTTGCACGCATACGAGCATCCGTGATCTCGTCATCTACGTCCTTCATTTTTTCAGTCGGCTTTTTAAGATCTTCGATTTTAGAAGTCGAAGTGTTTGTTGTAGAAGCCGCACCAATCTTTGCAGAACTTGATTGAGCTCCCGCTTGCATCGCAGAGAAAGTAAGAGCTGCGATAAGTAGAGAAAGATTTTGTTTCATTAGTCCTCCTAATAATGAGGACTGTTATATGGCATCCGACTGGATTACTCCAGCCGGAAATACGAAAAATGATATTATTCCTACGCTTTTTCTGTGAAATCCAAAGGTTCACAAGGGAAGACAAAACGCTCGAGCTTCGTCCCGCGGGAGGCTTTCACCACCGCAATATCCCCATTGCGCAGGAAAGTGGCTAAATCCTTACCAGCATTTTCTGTAAAATCTTTCTGGATCAGACTTTCCTTAGTGAATTGGGCCTTTTGCAGCCCCTTATTGAAGGCGTCAGAATCCTCGCCAACAAAGTAAACTTTTTCAAAACCGGCCTTACCCACGCGCTCGCCCAGTTCTTCATGCAATTGTGCGGAGGCTGAACCCATCTCGCGCATCTGCCCAAAGACCCCTACTTTACGTCCACTCACGGTTAACAATTGCACGTTCTCCAGTAAAGCTTTCATGCTGTCAGGGTTGGCGTTATAGGCATCAAAGATCATCTGTGCGCCAGATCTTAGGTGAACCAATTGGTTTCTGCCCCAGTTTGTACGACAAGCGGGCAAGCCATCCCAAATCTGTTTTGGCGTCATGCCCACAGAAAGTCCCAATGCCGCGGCCGCCATTAAGTTCGTCAGATTCTGAGAGCCAAACACTTGCACGGTTGCCGTGCCATTAACACCTTTGATGCTGCCTTTTAAAACCAACTCTTTCATGTTCATAGAGTCGATTATCAGATGCACATCAGCGCGTGGATCTTCGCTGGAAAAAGTTAAAACTTTATCCTGAGGGAATTTGTCGTGACCACGTACATACATATTATGAGTCTGTTCGTTATCCAGGTTGTAGATGCGAACCGTGTTTTTGCCTGCGGCATTGTAGATCTCTTCCTTGGCTTCAGCGACTTTTTCAATCGTCCCAAAGAATTCCATGTGCGCACGTCCCACCATCGTGCACACCACGACATCGGGCTCGGCAATGTTTACTAATTCAGTAATCTCACCCGCGTGATTCATCCCCATCTCAATGACAGCGACTTCCTTTTTCGGATCCAGTTGCAACAAAGTGAAAGGTACTCCCCAGTGATTGTTAAAGCTGCCCTTGTTGTAGTGCACATCTTTAACTGTGCCGATCAGGGCTGCGGTGAATTCCTTCGTTGTTGTTTTGCCGTTCGATCCTGTAATCGCAACGATTTTACCTTGCGCCTGATGACGGGCCCAATTTCCCAGCTGCTGCAAAGCTTTCAAAGTGTCTGCAACTTTTAGAATCGTAATTTTATTTTTTAGTTGTTGAACCTGTTGGTTGTCTTCGTGAACCAACAAAACAGTGGCACCTTGTGCGGCAGCCTTATCCAAGAACTGATGGGCATCAAAGGCCTCGCCCTTTAAAGCGATAAACATCTGATCCTTAAGATTCGCGCGAGTATCCGTACCGATGCCGGAAAATCTATCTGCATGACTGCTGATAACTTGCGCTCCGGTGACTTTAACAACTGTTTGCACATCCATGGCTCTCATTACGATCTCCCCTGCAGCGCTTGCTCCGCGACCTGCACATCACTAAATGGATACTTCGTGGTTCCAATAATTTGATAATCTTCGTGTCCTTTGCCTGCGATCAGAATCACATCGCCCTCCTGGGCTTTGTTGATTGCAGCGTGAATGGCATCTTTACGATCTACCATGACGGTCACTTTGTTTTTATCCTGGGCGGTCACGCCCTTTAAAATATCATCGATAATTGTCTGAGGCTCCTCAGTACGTGGATTGTCTGAAGTCACCACCACTGCATCGGAAAACTTAAGGGCCATCTCGGCCATCAAAGGACGTTTGCCTTTGTCACGATCCCCACCGCAACCAAAAATCGTCCAGATCTTTGCGTTGGATTTTAAACTTTCGCGCACATTGGTCAGCGCCGTTAATACGTTTTCCAACGCATCGGGCGAGTGAGCATAATCCACAAAAATAGAAAGATTTTTATTGTTCGGCACCGATTGCAAACGCCCTGGCACTCCTGTGAAACGGGACAAAGCTTCCGCACATTTTTCCAGAGGAATTCCCGCTGAAAGACCGGCACCAATTGCAGCCACCGCATTCATGACATTATGAGTACCTGACATTGGTAATTGAACTTCGACCGTACCCAATGGGGTTTTCAAATCAAAGATCGTCAAAGTGAAATCCATGCTTTTGATTTTGAAATTTAAATCTGCGGCCTTATCAGCACCATAAGTCCATAGGACTGCCGGATCAGCCACATGCAATCGACGACCGTATTTATCGTCGATATTTACAATCGCAAAGCAAGGATGCTTGTCTGTCAGCCATAACAAGTCTGTGAACAGACGCTGCTTGGCCTCCAGATACTTTTCCATTGTTTCGTGATAATCCAAATGATCCCGGGTTAAGTTTGTGAAAATCACGGTATTGAACGGCACGCTGTCCACGCGGTGCTGATCCAAAGCGTGGGAGGAAACTTCCATGGCTACGGCTTGCGCACCGTCATCTCTAAATTCACGCAGTCTTTTTTGCAGATAGATGGGGTCTGGTGTCGTCATTTCAGACGGCCAGACTTTTTCCTGCAGATGGTGGTTCACGGTCCCGATCACACCGGTCGGCATATTTGCATGATTTAAAATTGATTCAACCATGTACGTGACCGAAGTTTTTCCATTTGTACCAGTCACGCCAACGCAAAACATTTCTTGCGCGGGATCACCATGATAGTGAGAAGCTAATAAATCCAAAGCCTCCCGTGTGTTTTCCACACGCAGGACAAATCCTTTGAAGTTATTCGGAACCTGATTTGGGTCTTCAACCACTAAAACCGAAGCTCCCTTGCTGATCGCATCTGGAATAAATGTATGACCGTCAACTTTGACACCACGAATGGCGACAAAAAGTCCGTCAGGAATAACCTTACGAGCATCATTAAAAATCCCAGAGACTTCGATTTCTGGCAAAACATGCTCGGGAATTCCTGGGATTGTTGAAAAAAGATGCTGTAGTTTCATGGGATCAGTATAGTATGTGAAAGCTATGAGACAACTCGGAAAAATACATTGCCAAGAAATTAATCAAGACGATAACGCACCTTGGATCATCTTCTTCCATGGATATGGCGCAGACGCCAATGATCTTTTCTCATTGGGACAGATGATTCCAACCACCAAAACCTATAATTGGCTTTTTCCGAATGGAATTCTGGAAGTACCCATTGGCCCTGCTTGGACCGGCCGTGCTTGGTGGCCCATTGACATGATGGCTATTCAACGCGCCATGGAGACAGGGGTTCCCCGAGATTTCAGCGGTGAAATCCCAAAAGGAATGGATAAGGCTCGCGACATGGCAATGGAAATGATCCGCCAACTGCGCATCCCATGGGATCAAATTATTTTGGGCGGATTTTCACAGGGTGCAATGCTGGCGACAGATTTATATCTGCGTGCTCCGCAAACTCCTCGTGGCTTAGTATTGATGTCAGGAACATTGGTTTGTCAGGATGAGTGGAAACCATTGATCGCAAATCGCGCAGGTCAAAAATTCTTTCAAAGCCATGGCGAAATGGATCAGGTCTTGAACCATAAGCAGGCGCAAAAACTTGAAACGCTTCTTACTCAAGGCGGAATGAAAGGCTCGCTGCTGAACTTCCGCGGTGGGCATGAAATCCCACCGGTCGTTCTTCAAAAAATCAGTCAGTACATCAATTCATTGTAAGAAATAAAAAAGGCACCTCGCGGGTGCCTTTTTTATTAAGCGCTGCATCCGTAAACAGGACCTGGCACCTATTTTAGGATGACGGTGATATTGCCGTCTTCTGGAAGAGCGGAACCTGCGGCGGGGATCATGTCAGAGACCATGCTGCCGTTGCCCTGGAACTTGACCTTGATGTTTTGGCCGCTGATTTCACGCAGAACTTCACGTGTTGTCAGCTTCATCAAGTTTGGAACAATTTCTCCGGGTTTCACTTCGGCAGCTTTATCCAGTTGGGCTGCAGTTATGATTTGTGGCTCCGCTGGTTTCGCAGATTCCTTGGAATCTGTTGCAATCTCGCGTGCGATCTTTTCCAATGCCGCTTTTTGATTGATCGCTGTTTTGATCGACTTCATGTTTTTAACGTTGGTTTCTGCAAGCGTGCCATGCAGTGGAGCGATGCCTTCCTTGCGAACCGCATAAGAAGCAATTCTGGAAAATACTGGCGCCGCCACTTTCGCTCCGTAATAGGATTTACGAGGAGAATCCACCGCGATATAGATCACAAACTTTGGATCGTTCGCTGGGATGAAGCCTGCAAAACTGGATACATAAGCGCCTTTAAGATAACCACGTCCATTTGGATCCACTTTTTGCGCAGTTCCTGTTTTACCAGCGACCATGAATCCATCGACGCGGGCATTGGCACCGGAACCGATTTTCAATGTCGTCACACCCAATAGCATTGCACGCATTTGTGCTGCTTGCTCTGGCGTTAACACGCGGCGGATGGGTTTTACTTTAGTTTCTGTAAGCTCCCCTGTTTCTGAATCACGAACTGCTTGAACGATATAAGGAGTGTTTAGGACTCCCCCGTTTGCAATCGCCGCGTACGCATTTGCCAATTGAATTGGCGTCGACGAAATACCATGACCGAAAGAGATGTTACTAAGCGCCAACGGTTTCCAAGGAAGTGCCTGAACAATTCCGCGGGACTCGCCTGGAAGATCCACACCCAGGCGCTGACCGAAGCCGAAATCCAACAAGCCCTGACGAAGTTTATCTGCACCTAATTTAAAACCGATTTTTGTCGTACCGATATTCGAAGACACCGCCAGAATTTCCGCTGCCGTGATGTCGCCGAATTTTTCATGCGCTTCAGCTTCTTTGATAACTTTATTGCCTACGCGGTACGCCCCGTTTTCACAGAAGAACTTGGTATTTGGTTGCAACACACCTTCGCGAAGTGCTGCCGCAATAACCAATGTTTTCATCGTCGAGCCCGGCTCAAAAGCGTCGGTCACAGACTTGTTACGACGATTTTCAGCGGACGATTTCAAGGCCTTGTTTAAATCAAATGTCGGAGCCGACGCCAATGCCAAAACCGCCGAGGTCTTTGCATCCAAGACCACGCCCACGGCGTGATCTGCATCGAAAGTTTGAACTGCGTTTGCAAGTTCCGTTTCCAATGTGTACTGCAAATCAGAATCAACAGTCAGGCGAAGTTCGTTACCTTCAGGATTTTCAATAAACATCAAGCCATCGTTAATAAGCGGGCGACCGCGGGCGTCCCTTTTAACCATGACTTTCTTTTGATTGCCACGAAGGTGCTGATCGTAACCCAGCTCTAAACCTTCAAGGCCCTGACCCTCACTGCCCATGAAACCCAAGGTTTGAGCCAGCAAAGTTTCGTTTGGATAAACACGGCGCCATTCCTCAACAAAAGAAAGACCACGAATATCCCAGGATTTGATTTCATCCGCTTTGTTTTGCTCCAGCATGCGCTGAATCCAAATGAAACGCTTGTTGCCATCTTTGATCTTTGAATAAACTGACTCGTAAGATTGACCCAAAGTTTTTGCCAGCTTCTTGGCAACGGCCTTGCGATTCTCAAGAATTTTAGGATCCGCATACAACGAGTAAGCGGTCGCCGACATCGCAAGATCACGGCCATTGCGATCCACGATCGCACCACGACGGGCTGGCAGCGTCACCTTTGTTTGGAACTGGCGGTTTTGCAACGAATTCAAACGGTCATTGGGAAGAAACTGCAAGTAGCCCGCACGCATTGCCAGTGCAGACCATAAAACCAGGATGCCTACAAAAATAAAAACGATACGTGATTTCAACTACAGATCCTTTTTCGCAATTTTCTTATCAACAGCTTTCGCTACCGGAATATCTTCAACATCCGTCAGGTGAATGATCTGATTCGCCTGAATTTTCTTAAGCGTGAATTTTTGCTGGGCCATATGATCCAGCAACTGAGGACGAGTGATCTTTGCCAAAGCGATTTCTTTGGTGCGCTTTTCTTCCTGAACTTTTTTGTGCTGACGGGTTAGTTTTAAAACCACATAACCCATGCGACGTTCTTCCATTTGCAGAAAGACGATTGAAAACAAAGTAAAGATAACCAATAGGATGCTGAAAAAAGGTTTTAACTGCCTAAAGTTTTCCTTGCTCATCCTGAGCACTCCTCTCGAAAACCCTCAACTTCGCAGAGCGCGAGCGAGTGTTCAAATCCAACTCTTCCTGAGATGGAACTACAACTTTTTTATAAACAGATCTTCCCAGTTCTTCTGAATCACGGAAGATGTTTTTAACAATTCTATCTTCAAGCGAATGAAACGTGATCACCGCCAAACGACCTCCAGGCTTCAATGCCTGAATCATCGCAGGAATGGTTTCAGCGACAACTTCCAGCTCTGAATTCACTGCCAAACGCAGGGCCATAAAGTACTTTGTCGCCGGATGATGGCCTTTCACCTGCCATCCATCCACACGTTCGATCAAGCCCGCAAGCTGACTGGTAGATTGAAATGCTTTTGTTTTGCGATCATTCACGATCGCACGGACAACGCGAGACGGGCGATAGACTTCGCCGTACTCTTTAAAGATTCGAATGAGATCTTCCTCTGTTGCCGTATTCACAAGCACCTCAGCCGTCAAACCTTGCTGCTGATTCATTCGCATATCTAGTGGACCATCGTGGTAAAAACTAAAGCCTCGTTCGGCCTGGTCTAACTGCGGTGAGCTCACACCTAGATCTAAGAGCATCATATCAAAGTTTTTCAGATTGTGATCCGAAAACTGCGAGAAATTTCCATGGATTATGCGAAGTCCGCCGTTCTCGACTTCAGTCTTGAAACGCTCGTTACCATATTTCACTGCAGCCAGATCTTGGTCCATGACCGTGGCTTTCATCGAGGGAACAGTATATTTCACCGCCATGTAGTGACCACCGCGGCCGAAGGTTCCGTCAAAGTATGTGGCGTCCGATTTCTCTCTGTACGGATAGAAAGCTGCAAGCACTTCCTGCAGCATGACGGGATAATGTTCAGGGGAAAATTCGAAGGGAAGCTCGACCTTGGGCGGGATAAATTCCTCTGTGCGTTCGATTTTTTCACCAGTGCCGGGCTTATATTTTTTCATCGTTTCTTCCTAGAATTTCAAGGTATGAACAATTCGGTGGACCGTCAAGGAGCTTTGAATTAGCCTATTTATAAGGCTTTTTCGAATATTAACAGGATTAATTTGCGATGATGGTAACGTGTCCACGTTGTGGCTTTCAACAACCTAAAGATAAATATTGCGCTCAATGTGGCGTCGATATGGAAAGCTTTAAACCTCAAGCACAGCCTTGGCACAAAACATTCTTTAAAAATCCTGTTCTTCATGTCGCCGTATTCGTCGCAATCATCGGTGCCGGTGGTTTTTACATCTATAAAAACAAACAGGCGAATCAATCCGATGTTGCCAGCACTTCAAGACCTTCTGTTCGCGTGAATTCCTCCAACAACTTACCGCCTCCTCCGCCTCCAGCTCCGGAAACAAATCTTGAGGTTGCGGGAAGTATGAACGAAGTCCCGGCGGCCGCCTTTGCAGCAGCAAATTCAGGCGATGCTGATGTCAGTAAAGAATTAGCAGCAGCCAGAGGCCTCTCGGCTGAAGCCACAGCGACTCCTGACGAATCAAAAAAAGCTACGACGACTAAAAATGTCTCCGGTCCTCACTTGACGGTCTATTATGCTGAAGTCAATCGCCAGGCGCTAAGTCGTTTGGTTGAAGCCAGCCGCAGCTCTGGACAGTTTATCGCGTTTAACGATTACTCTGCCGGAATTGTGCCGGGTCTGGAAAAACGCATGCAGATTGCTGGAATCAAGATTCTGCATAAAGAGGAACGCCCGGTTGAAAGCGGCAAAACGCTGCAGTGGACTTACGGAATCAAAAACCGCTCGACTCCGGGAGTTGAAATTGGTTTAACAACCTTTTTTGAGCTTTCTGATATCGATGGCAACAACCTGCGCGGTAATTTGGAGATCCAAAGAACCTGGCGCGAACCAAGTGCCAGCGGTGGTTTTGAAATCCAAAGAAAGTCCTTCCCCGCTATATTCGAGATCGGCGGCGAAACAGGCTTTTTAATGGCCGGTGTTATGCCCGCACAGTCAAATCTTGAAAATGATGACGAACTGACAGCCCTTGATGTATACAAAATCCTGCGCTCTTCTCAATTCAGAGCAGGCGAAAGCGAATTCGTGATCTTCGTAGAATACGACAGCAAATAGTCCGACCCGAAGACCTTCCACCCGATTTCGCGTGAAAGGTCCCTCATGGCTCAATTTCAACAAGAACTAGCACACGAATATGGTCCCCGCGTTCATTTGATCGACAGTCCTTTCTTGAATGGATTACTGGCAAAGGCGTGCTCGCCAGATTGCTTTCAACCTGAAATCAACCGCATCGTGGAAGTTCTTTATACTCACTTGATTTCAATCACTGTGAACAATGAGTTTGAGCGCGAAAACTTCACTCAGCCCACTCGTATGACCGAAATCCATCCTGACCAGCTTTTGCACAGCAATCGCATCGCCCAACACCAGAAGGCAGTCAGCGTAAATCTGGCCCGCGCGGGCACTTATCCAAGCCATATTTGCTATAACTTCCTGCACTTTGCCCTGCCTGCTAAGAACGTTCGCCAGGATCATATCTTCTCGGCGCGTATGACAGACAGCAAACATCACGTCACAGGAGCTGAGTTTGGCGGAATGAAAATCGGTGGCGACGTCAAAGACGCCTGCGTGATTTTGCCAGATCCAATGGGAGCCACAGGTAACACCATGGTTCATGCCATTAACCACTATAAACAGCACATCGAAGGCCCAGCCAAAAAATTTATCGCGTTAAACCTGATCGTGACGCCCGAGTATTTAAAGAATTTGTTAGGATCTCATCCTGAGGTCGTAATCTATGCCTTAAGACTTGACCGTGGGCTGTCCTCTCAGGCAGTTTTAAATGCGAAACCGGGCCAATTCTGGGATCAGGAACGCGGCTTGAACGATCAGCAATACATCGTTCCAGGCGGTGGCGGTTTCGGCGAGATCATGAATAATTCATTTGTTTAGGAGTTCCCCATGACGAATTTAACTTTGAAACCTTATATCTCTGAAGAAAAAATCCAACTCAAAGTTAAAGAGCTGGGCGAAACTTTGACGAAACAATTCAAAAACGAAAAGGTCATTGCGATCTGCGTTTTGAAGGGTTCTTTCATGTTCTACTCTGACTTGATCAGATCCATCAACGCTGACATCACTTGTGAGTTCTTTGGTGTGGCTTCTTACCACGGTGGCACTTCTTCTTCTGGCGAAGTAAAAGTGACTTTGGATTTGGCTTCTCCGATTGAAAATCAGCACGTGATCCTGGTTGAAGACATCGTGGATACGGGTCTTACAATGAACTACCTGAAAAATTCAATTATGTCGCGCAAACCAAAATCTTTGACGACAATCGCTTTGCTTGAAAAGCCTGAAGCTTTGAAAGTGAAATGTGAAGTTGACCACGTTGGTTTCAAAATCCCGAACGACTTCGTTGTTGGTTACGGTTTGGATTACCAAGGTTACTACCGCAACCTTCCTTACATCGCGCAAGTTCAAAACTTCCAGTAACACGATCAGGTACGGACTTACCTGAAAACAAAAACCCACAGTTTAACAGCTGTGGGTTTTTTTATGTCCTTTAAAATTGCTAAGTAAGGCCGTACCTCTTCAGGTAAGTCCGTACCTAGAGCTTAATTGATAGACCTGCGCTTAGGATTAGGCCCATGTTAAATACGTCTCTGCCTGGCAAAAAACTGTCGTTATTGATTTTACTTACGCTCTCTTGGAAATCGGCCTGAACTACAAGGCCCATTTGACGAGCGAATTTCCAGTCATATCCGACTCCCAATGCCCATCTGATATCCGTCGAATTGAAGTAATCTTTGACATCTTCACTAGCAGATTGAGATTGTGACATACCCATGTAATTGATTGTCGCCTTAGTTTCAGTTTTCCCTTCAGTTAGAAAACCAACAACCGCACCTGCGCGTGCAAAAAGATGAGATCTGGAAGAGTGAGGCCAAGAGAAGCGCGCCATCACCGGAACATCAATGTAAGTCATCGTGATATCAGAAGTCGCAGTTACAACATCGTTAGCATTAATATTCAACTGAGCACCACGTTGTGAATACAACAGACCTGTGTCGAACTGCCAACTGCCTCGACCAATTAGGACTCCGGCTCCGCCCTGCATGCGAGAAACTGAATCCACGCTGGAACCATTCTGACCTTCAATCCCTGTGAATGTTGAGCTGACATAACCAATAGTAGGTTCCAATGTGACCATTGGATTTGGAATTGTTTTAACAGCCAGAACTTCCTGGCGTTGAGACATCGTTTGCACGCCGCTCATTTCATTTGCCGCCTGCATTTCAGACGGTGAATGCTGAGGTCTGAATTTAGCACGAGCCTTCGAGGACTGAGCCTGCGCAGACATTGTGAAACCCAAAATTAAAGCCGCAATGATATAAGTCGCCTTGTTCATAAAATCTCCTGTAATACCTGGAGTAAATGCAAACAAAGGACCAAAGGATTCTTCGTATAAACTGCTTATTTTTGATTTCACAAATATCAAAGACTCAGAGTGAGACATGCGCCGTCTCACTCTGATATCGCTGCCGGAAAATGCCTTCGACTGTCAGATTTATATCTGAAGCCTTACTGCAAAAGAATACCGATCCCGAAGGCCACATAAATTAACGAGGAAACGATGTGCACCCACTTCATGGATATCTTGCGCAGTAGCTTCTCACCAAAGAATACCGCCAAACCATCAGAGAACAACATTCCCAGCGTGGTTCCGAAGGTCACAAGCCAGATGTTTTGATATTTTGCTGCAAGCGCCACAGTGGATAGCTGAGTTTTATCTCCGACCTCAGCAAGGAAGAAAAGAATCAACGTGGTCAGGAAGGGATTGGATAGCATTTTGGTCTCGTCGCTATCATCCTTGTCTGGAATTAAAATCCAAACTGCGAATACGAAGAACGTCAAAGCCAGAACCCATTTTAAAATCATCGGGGAAACAAATTGCGCAACGGCCTCGCCGGCCCAGGCGGCAAAGAGGTGATTGAAAATCGTCGCCACGAAAATTCCGGCCATGATGGTCCAGAGTTTTTTAAAGCGCAACGCCAGGACCAAGGCCAGCAATTGAGTTTTATCGCCCATCTCGGTGGCTGCGACTAACAAGAATGAATTTATGATTGCTTCCAAATGAAGCCCCTTCCGTTTTGAAACCGGTGGGCTCGTGAAATAAAAAACGAGACCACACGGTGTTGCTGCTCCGATAAATTTCGGAATGCAGTAGCACTCGTGTCAGTCTCGTTAACTGGTGCCGGGATAGGCACCTGCGCTTAAACCGGAGTCTGCCTTAATTCAGGATCAGAACTCAGTATGTCGGCATTAAGCTTTTGTCTTGGTTCCCGCCAAAACAAACAAACTACTCCCTAACAGATGAATAGCTTCTAACGTGGTCTCAATTAGTTGTCAATACCGGACTCAACGCTTCCATTACAGACCTAAACCACTTCCTTTTTTTAATTGCCTCAACACACTCTTGCCTTCAGAATTTACTCTGTTCAAAAGCACCTCAAACAGATTGAGGTGTCGTCACATCACGGAGGAATACACCATGAAAAAAATGATTCTTGCAGCACTAGTTTTGGCAGCATCTTCTTCAGCATTCGCATTCTCTAAAAGCGATCTTTCTAATGGAGCTTACGGAACTGCGGGTTGCGGTTTGGGTTCTTTGGCATTCGGTAACAAATCCGGTCCAATCCAAATCTTCGCAGCTACTTTGAACGGTACTGCGGGTTCTCAAACTTTCGGTATGTCTACTGGTACTTCTAACTGCGGTCCTTCTGTATTCGCAGCTAACGAAACAAAAGCTTTCATCGACAACAACGCTGTTGCTCTTGAAAACGACATCGTTCGTGGCCAAGGTGAGACTTTGACAACTCTTTCTAAAATGATGAGCTGTGATTCTCAAGTTTTGGGCACAACTTTGAAAAACAACTACAAATCAATCTACACTGGCGAACAAAACACTGAGCGCGTTATGGAAACTGCGCAAAAAGTTTGCTCTGTTAAAGGTTAATTTTTTGCTAAGCTACAAAGCTTAAGGTAAATATGAGAGGGGCCGAGAGGTCCCTCTTTTATTTTATGAAATTATTCGTTTTATTGTCCGGTCTTTTTTTCTATCTTCCTTCGCAAGCAACACCGAGCTTGCCGGATTCTGTTGTCCAGGAAGCACTAAAGCTAAATCTGGATCAGGACCAACAGTGGTTAAATCTCTTAAATTATCGCCGCGATGATTGGTTTAGCAAACAAAGCCAGGCCGATTCACCACTCTTCTTTTTCTCGAAAGTCGGAAAGCAAAGTCCGCGAGCAGAACTTGAAGCCACTATTCACGCAATCTTTGATTCGAAAGTAACGCGCAAATCGCCGGAAGGAAATCTACACGAACGCGCGCAGTGTTTGTTTCCGGGAAGATTCCTGTATTTGAAACGCAAACTTCCCGACGTCACCTGGCCCGAGGTCTCCTGCCAACGTTTTGAAAACTTTCGCGGCATTCTTGATGCCCACTCCGCCACTTATGTTTTTTCGTCCTATTACATGAATAATCCAGCCTCGGCCTATGGACATTCCTTCTTACGGCTCAACCGCGGCAGTTCTTCTTCGAATGAAAAGAAATACGAGCTAATTGATTTCGGTGTGGGATTTTCCGGCGTCCCTGAAGGTGCAACTCCAGCTTCCTATGCCATCATGGGTTTGATGGGAATGTTTACCGGGCGTTTTGAAATCCAGCCGTACTATTTCAAAGTTCGCGAATACAACAATTTCGAAAGTCGTGACCTGTGGGAGTACGACCTGGCTCTTACTCAGGATGAAGTGGATCTTTTGGTCGCTCATGTCTATGAATTGCAACAGGCCAATTTCGATTATTGGTATTTCACTGAAAATTGCTCTTACAGAATTATTGCCGCCTTGGACGCGGTTCGTCCCTCACTAAACCTGATTGCCCGAACAAAACGTGCCGTTCTTCCCGGCGACACCATGGTGCTGGTTTACGATACACCAGGACTGGTGCAGAAAATCAACTACCGCCCATCGGGACGTGCGACTTTTCAAACTCGTCTGGACAAGTTGAGCGACTCTGCCAAGGCCAAGTTCGCAAACTTTATTCAAACCGAAAAAATCGAAACGCTTCTTGAAGGTTCAAACGAGCAGGAACGTCAGGAACTTTTAGACACAGCCATTGATTATGTCGATTTCCGCTATGCCAACGAAGTGCTGCAACAAAAAGGACAGTTCAAACTTAAAAAAGAAGTCCTGATTGCGCGCGCGGAAGTAAATCGTGTTTCTCCTGATCTGGTAATTCCCGTGCCTGATCACGATGCTCCCCATCAGGCGCATGGTTCCGCCCGCGCCAAAGCAGGTTACCTTCACCGCAATTCTCAGGATCTTACGACGATCGGTCACCGCTTTGCCCTGCATGATTTGCTGGATCCTATTCGTGGCTACCCGGCTTATTCTGAAATGCAGATGGTGCAAACAGATTTTAGCTACAATCCTGAGGCAGGACGCCTGCAGTTTGAAAAGATCGGACTTGTGGAAATCGTCTCTTTGTCTAACTGGGATATGTTCAGTCACGCTCCGTCCTGGAGATTAAAATTCGGCTGGGATCGCGACTATCAAACAGAATGCGCCTATGATTGCATGCCGCTGTCGTTTCAGGCCGGCATCGGTTTATCCAAAGAGTTTGCGCAAAGCTTCATTGCCAGCGCCTGGTTGCGCGCAGGCTTTGCCTATGACGAGCATTTCGTAAACGATAAATTCCGTATGGGCGTGGGTCCCGCGGTTCTGTTGCGATATAATTTAAAAGATAGTTTCAGCCTGCTGGCAGAAGCCTGGTATCGCTATGACAATCACGGTAGTCTTGATGAATACCGTGATCTGTTTGCGGGTGCGCAGATGAACTTAAGCAAAGATATCGGACTTCGCCTGGGGGCCAAGAACGATGAAGAATATAAAGCAGAGATTAATTTTTATTACTAACCGCAACTGTCGTCGTGCTTTTCAAAGAAGAAGTCACCTTCGCGTGATAATAACCCAACGCCATGCAAGTGATTACGTAAGCAGATAACAGGATGATTTTACCTTTAGTTGTTTGCATTATTGAGCCTCCGCAGATGCTACAGTTTGATTAAGATTCATAGTTAACTTGCCTGGAGTTCCTTTGGAGATACCCACAAGACTTGCCATTGCACTGGCTTTGATTTGAGAACTAGATTTTGATTTGCGAATCAAGTTCATCGTCTTATACAACTGGTTAGGATTCATAGCAGCCAATTGATCCAGAGCAACCAAGGCACGCATTTTCACCGTGTCCTCTTCAGTTTGTTGCAGGGATTTTCCACGGACATGCGTCGTGTGTTTGGAAGGCGTTTTTACCACTTCAAATAAAGCATTGTGGGCAGGCATACCCGCAAGACTTAAAAGGTAAACTGCGACGTCTCTTTCGCGAATCGCGGATTCAGAATTAAGGGCTTTTCCAGCCAATGCCATCAAATCAGCATAAGCAAGGTTTGCCACCTGGGAGCGAACTTGTTTTTCAAATACGGCCCAGTCATTTCTGCGCTCGGAAAGTCTTTGCACAACCTGATCAATAAGAATTTGCGGCATATCGAAACCAGCTGAAGCCTTTGCAGGTACTTTAGGCATCGCCGATTTCAAAGATTCAGAAAATGGAACTTTGCTTTTTTGCGCAATCAGAATAGCACCCGGAAGTGGTTCAGTTGGAACCAGTGCTGGAGCCTTGGTTTTTTCGGCAACATAAATCAATCCGCCCAGTAAGGCGAAAACGATCAAAAATACTATAGGTCCATGATAACGTGACATATTCGGCTCCTTCCCAAGCCAAAACCCTACAACTCCCATGCCCCGCCGTACTCGAACGTAGGGACCCTATGGACTTGCCCCCGTGTACAAATTTTAAACAATGGCGCTTATGGTCCCCTTGCAGCCCTTTATTATTGAAATTCACCCGCGAAATTCCACTGGCGCATCGCGCTCGCAATAGACCGGAATTCAACCTGCAACTACACTGACGAAAGGGTATTTCGTACCTTTTCGTGAATGGAGACTCGGATGAAGCAGTATCATGATCTGATGAAATTTGTTTTGGAGAATGGAACTAAGAAAGAAGACCGTACTGGTACTGGAACGATTTCTACGTTTGGTTATCAGATGCGCTTCAACCTGCAGGAAGGTTTTCCACTTCTGACAACCAAGAAGCTGCACACACGCTCGATCTTTCATGAGTTGTTATGGTTTCTAAAAGGCGAAACGAACATTCAATACCTTAAAGACAACAAGGTTACGATCTGGGACGAGTGGGCTGACGAGAACGGCAATCTGGGCCCAGTATACGGAAAGCAATGGCGCTCGTGGGAAGCTGCTGACGGTCGCACAATTGACCAGATCAGCAACGTCGTTGAGCAAATCAAAAAGAATCCCGACTCGCGCCGCCTGCTGGTGATTGCATTTAACCCCGGTGACGTTGATAAGATGGCCTTGCCCCCATGCCACGCGTTCTTTCAATTTTACGTAGCGAACGGTAAACTTTCCTGCCAGCTTTATCAGCGCAGCGCTGACATCTTCCTGGGAGTTCCATTCAACATCGCAAGCTATGCGCTGCTAGTGCATATGATCGCGCAAGTCTGCAATCTTGAGGTCGGTGACTTCGTTCATACTTTGGGTGATGCGCATATTTATTCAAATCATATCGAACAAGTTCAAACACAGCTTTCACGTGATGAGCGCCCTTTACCGCAATTGAAACTGAATCCGAATGTTAAAAATCTATTCGACTTCACTTATGAAGATATTGAAATCGTCGGCTATGATCCGCACCCCGCGATCAAAGCTCCGGTGGCAGTATGATTTTAACTCAGATCGCGGCGTGCTCTGAAAATCACATCATCGGAACCCAAGGTGGACTGCCGTGGGAGCTTCCCGAAGATATGAAATTTTTCAGAGATACCACCAAGGGTCACATCATGATCATGGGTCGTAAGACCTTTGATTCCTTTAACGGGAAAGCTCTGCCCAACCGATATCACATTGTGGTGACCCGCGATCCATCCAAGTTCAAATTTGAATCCACCGAAAAAAGCCCGGTGGTCTTTGTTTCCAGTCTGGAAGAGGCTGTGGAGCATGCCCGCCCGCTGACTTCCCAATGGGGCGAAGAGGTTTTCATCATTGGTGGCGGCGAGATTTACAAACAGGCTTTTGATAAGAACCTGACTGACAAGATCTATCTAACCCTGATCCACCGCGAGTTTCCGGGCGATACACATTATCCGCAAATTGACGAAAATGTTTTCAAACTCTCTGAACGTCGAGACGTTTCATTGCCTATTCCCTTTTCGTTTCTTACGTACTTGAAAAAGTAGGGACCAGAATTTGATCTCAAAATGAGAATGCAACCTTTTTCCCTTCGGGTTTTTAGTCAAAGGCCCGAAAATAAGAGTGTGCACTCTAGTTGAGGTGAAGAATGAGCGCTAAACGCTTTAAGACAAGAGAAAACGCAAAGCTCGAGGTTTACGGCCACATCGGTAATTCCGATGCTAAAATGCGTAATCTGTCTGCGACTGGTGCTTATCTCGAAGTGAACCACGGGAACTATGTCCCGAAAAAAGGGGATCTTTTAAACCTCACTGTTGAACTAAACTCCCTAAAGCGCGTCTACAATGTGGCCGCGGAAGTCATCTGGAGTAATGGATTGGGACTTGGCATATGTTTCATCCACAAAGACGATATCCTAGAAAGAATGATGGCCAAGGCCGGCGTTTTTTAATATAGTTTCCCCTAATGCAACTTCAGGCACATTTCGATCTTAGCAAGCTCAACACCCTGGGTTTAAAATCCTCGGCTGAACTCTATACAGAGTTGCATTCTATTACTGACGTTCACGCTCTTCTTAATGATCACGCTTTAAAAAAAATCACCTGGCGCATCCTGGGCGGCGGTTCAAATCTGGTTCTTCCAGCCACTGTGGGTGGTCTTACCATTCGCCTGGCCAACAAAGGTCGCACGCTGATTCACGAGGACGCAGATGCGTGGTACGTGAAAGCTCAAGCCGGTGAGGTTTGGAATGAGTTTGTGCATTGGACCCTGGACAATGGCTATTGGGGCTTAGAGAATCTGTCATTAATTCCAGGAACTGTCGGTGCGGCTCCGATTCAAAATATTGGAGCCTACGGTTCTGAAGTCAAAGACACGTTATTCGAAGTAACCTGTGTAGATTTGGAAAACGGAGAACTTAAAGCGTTCAGCAATTCTGAGTGCCGCTTTTCTTACCGTGACAGTTATTTCAAACAGGAAGGCGCAGGTAAGTACATTATCTGGGAAGTGACTTTCCGCCTGCCAAAGCAAAACAAGCTGCGACTTGAATACGGCGACATTCGCAAGGAATTGGAGCGCCAGGGATTGGAAGCAAATCCCCGCAACATCTCCAAAGTCGTCTGCGAAATCCGCTCAAGCAAACTTCCAAATCCCGAAGAGATCGGAAATGCAGGAAGCTTCTTTAAAAATCCTATTGTACCTGCAGCACTTCGCGATCAGCTTTTGCTGAAACACCCGACTCTGGTAAGTTTTCCCTATGCCGATGGTATGGTGAAGCTTGCTGCGGGATGGTTGATTGATCAAGCTGGCTGGAAGGGCAAAAAGATTGGCCCCGTGGGCATGTTTGAAAAGCAGGCTTTGGTTTTGGTCAATCACGGTGGCGCTGATGCGAATGATGTATGGACCACAGCGACTCAGGTGTGCGCCGATGTGAAGGCGCAATTTGGTGTGGAATTAGAACCTGAGCCGATTCGTTGGTAACGAGTGGGCGAGATTACTCGCCGTCTTCCCCGTCCCATTCTTTGCAGTAAGAATTCTTTTTGTTGTAGTACTTGTAGTTGCCGTTGCAAGGGTGATAGTTCGCCATCATCCATTCATCTCCCTGCCAGACTTTTTCAATAAAGTATCTTTTTGCAGGTTTAATTTTAGCGATATGACGGTACTTGAAAGTCAGCTGTTTCAAAGCTTCCTCTTTGCTTTTCCCTGCATAAATCATTTGATAAATCGCAGCCGCTTCACCAGAACGATCCGCTCCACCCTGACAGTGAATCAGAATCGGGCGAGGCACGATATCAAACAAGCTGATCAAACGAACCAGATTCTTACGGTGAGGAATTTCCTCTGCCGTCATCGGGATATCGTAGTGAAGCACGTTCATGGATTTTGCGACGTAAGTTTCCTGCTGCCACCAGAAAGACAAAGGCTCTGCTCCACGCAAATTGATGATCGTTTGAATGCCGTGTTTTTTGATATAGCGTTTAAGCTCGATCGCATCCAACTGAGCAGAACGATAGAGTTCGCCTTTCTCAACTTCGTGAAAGTTCGGACCCAAGATATCGCTGGCCATTGCCGGCGAGAAAACCATTAGTGAAAACAATAAGATAAATAGATTTTTCATAAGCCGCTTTGCTTACCAAAACCTGCACTGCGTTATCCAGATCTAAGCGAGTTCTGGTAAAAATGTCACCCCTCATGTGAGTCCGAAAACCACGTCTCAATTTGAGAATTCTGCTGGCATGCCCGATGCTTTAAAAATCCTCATCTGAGGTTTTTTAAAAGAACCCACGTTATGGAGTTTTTATGCGGGCCCAGAGGAAACATATGTCATCTCTTTGGACGGTTGCGTTCCTATTTTTGCTCCCCATTGGGGCGCAAGGAGTGCCTGGTGATCTTGAGGGCTATACGAAACAGAACGGTGGCTTTGTACAGCTCCCGCCTGGTTCCTATGTCCAAGGATCTGTAAGTTACGGCGGTATTCAACCTGATTACAAAATCAATGTGGATGATCCTGCACTGGATAACTTCTTAAAAGAAGTGGTGGCGCTCGCTAGAAATAATCCTGATATTCGCAAGGCCGAGTACTTCGCGCCCCCCTCCAAAGTCAGAGACTTAAAAATCGCTTTCGTGACAGATTTAATTCGACAGACTCTGGTTCATAGAAGTTATGACTCCGTACCCTATCTGAAAGTTCTTCGCGAGCATCGCGAATTATCCAAAGACATCAATCTTGGCTCTTACATCCAGTGTTCCGCTGGAGTTTGCCGGGAGAATGCTCTGCTAACTCATCAAGCTCTTCAGGCTCTGAAAATAGAGAGTTACTATGTCTACACCAAAGTTCAAGTGGGACAAAGAATCGAAGACCACGCGATGGTGGTTGTCAAAGATGCCAATCGCCTTTGGATCGTGGACCCTTATAATGCCACCTTTCACGGTCGCGATTTCAATGAAATGAGGGATGAGCGATCTTTAAGCCAGCTACCTCGTCTTGTTGCTCCCTATGCCAGAAAATCAACCTATGTGGGTCGCATCGTGGAAGTTTTAAACTATCCGACCTATTGGATTCCGCCTGCTTCCTGCTCGCATGTTTTCAATTGATAGTTAGGGTTTAATGCGGGAGCAATTTGTGTTGCCTGTCACGTTATTAGACAAGGGATTTCCCTTCATTTGGAATTTAAGTTAGTTTTAGCGGGTTTTAGTTTTGCATACAGGGAATTCCATGAACTCACGTTGGTTGAAAATCGTTTTTGCCGTTCTGACAATCACATCTATTTACTCTGCAGGGGCAACAGCCTCTACAGAGCGTTCGTCGAATCGCCAGGAACTGTGCGAGGTGCCTCGCAATTCCAAATTGGCGATGGATCAACGGGACAACTGGCGCATGAACTGCCTTAAAAGAAAAAAGTCGGAAATCACCGTCACTCAATGTCTGAACATGGCGAAAGCTATGGAATACTCCAACAATGCGGAAGATGCTCGCTTGGTTTGTCTTTATGATCTAAAAAAACTGACTTTGAAAGGTTGCGCGACTATCGCGAAACAAATGGAGTACGCAGACTCCGGTGACGAAACCAAATGGCACTGCCTGCGTGAATTTAGCTCTACCATCAGCAAAAAACAGTGCGACACTTTTGCCAAGTCGATGGCATATCCACCAAACACCGACCGCGCTTTGTACTTCTGCGAAAACGAACTGAAATAACTTAAGGGAGCCACTAGCTCCCTTTTTCATTGGTGCTTTGGATGACGTAATTTTTCATCCTGGACCTTTGTCGAGAACATTACAGCCACATTACAGCTTTGCAAAAAACCAGACTTGCCTCCCGCGTCCAGCAAGACCTATTCTGTCCTCACAGCAAGGACTCTCGTCCAAAGGAAAGGGAGAATCATTCAAATGATTCAGTCTACGGAAATGGCAAAAGAAAAAGCGAAGAAAACTAAGATCGTTGTTAAAGCGCCCACTCAAGAACGTTCCCGCCAAACAGTATCAACTATTCTGGATGCATGTTCTCGTCTGTTGGTTTCAGAAGGATTCTATTCAATCACTACGGACAAAATCGCTAAAGAAGCGGGAGTCAGTATCGGTTCCCTGTACCAATTCTTTGGTAACAAGGAATCCGTGGTTCAAGCCGTGGTAAAAAACCTGATGGAAGAAGACAAACGCATCATTGCAGAAAAAATGCGTGCGATTTTCCCTTTGCCGCCGGAACAACGAGTTCGTGCGATGTTGGAAATGGCTTTTGAAACTTACCGCAGACAATATGAATTGCGCGCAAAACTAACGACAATTCAATATTATGTGGCTGAAGCTTCTTATATCTCTGAATCCATCCACTTCTTCCAGGAAACTGTAAAATACAACTTGCCGCAAATCCCGGGCAAGGACATGGAAAAGATCTCTTATATTATCGTGAACGCCTTCATCGGAATGGCTAACACGATGGCGATCGATAATCCAAACTACATCAATGACTCCACGATACTTTCAGAAATGTCCAAACTGTTCCTGAAGTACCTTGATCTTCCAGTTTCAGAATAGAAAATAAAAAAACCCGGTTGTGAAACCGGGTTTTTACTTTTTAAGTCTGTTCAAATTTTCGACTATTTATCAGAAGCGATCGAACGGCCCTTGTGAGAAAGGGAAATCAGCGCGACATTGTATTTATCCTTAGGCACTGAAATCACTGTCTTGGATGGAATGCGAAAACCTTTTTTGATCACATTATAAGTCAGGTGAGGATTATAAACCTGTGCCTTTTCATGATCACCATCAAACCACTTCACCAGATCCTTGTACTTAATCGAAACTGGTAACTTCAAATCCTGGGAAGGCAAAGGCTTTGACCACAAAACAGTGTCGAAGTATTTTTGCGCGTTCTTTTCCACTTCCAATGCCGCCAGGAAGCATGCATAGAAATTCCGCGAAGCAAACCCAAAGCTACGGCGGGATTCCACGTTTTCAATCAAGTGCGCAAGGTCCCGGGATTTGTAGGACTTGGTCATCTTGGCAACACCTGTCGGACCGTGATTATAACCAGTCACCGCCAAGGGCCAGGATTGCAGCATATTGTAATTTGATTTTAGAAGTTTCGCAGCGGTTCTTGTCGCGTCCATCGGGTGATTACGTTTATCCACCGAGGAAGACACCATACGGAATGGACGAGCTGTATAAGGCATGATCTGCCAAACACCGCTGGCACCGACTTTCGAGCGCGCCATAATATTGAAAGAACTTTCAACGTAGACCATGCGAACCAGCTCAACCGGAAGCTTCTCCTCGCGGAAAATCTTTTCCATGTCCTCGACATAGCGACCGGAATAAAAAATCGCCTGTTGCATGCGATCTTTTTGTCCCAGTTGATAACGAAGGTTTTCACTTTGCTCTTTGTTCAGGCCCTGCTTTTGAATGATTTCTTTTTTAACTTCGTCGATTCTTTTCTGTTTTTCACGCTCGGTTTTTAAGCCTTTAAGATCAACAATCTTATAGACCTTTTCGACGTTGTCAGAGTCATGCAAAATACCCTGCTCGGACGTATACTTCGAGTACACATCAATCCAGAACTGAACCTGTTTTTCCATTCCTTTGGGAGTAGCGAAAGCTTTTGAATCATAGCCCAGGGATTTGCTTTGATTTTTATAAATCGGTGGACGCCACATGCGCGTCTCGGGCATTACTTTCGGTACCATGTTCGGAAATATGTCGCTCAGATCCTGCGCTTGCGCGGCAGGAGCGATAAGGGCTGCGACTAATATTGAGACGACAAAGTGCTTCACGAGATAGATCCCCTTACTGTTCTCTTCTTATTCAGTTTACCAAACTTTCGAGCAATTTATCAAAATATTGTCGAACTGTTGCTTCATCCGTCGAGCCATTATAAATGAAGGAGAACGTAATAACTCTGCCGTCTTCAAGACCTGCGTAACCTGCTAATGATACAACACTATTTAAGTATCCCGTTTTAGCACGTACCCAACGCTCTGCTTTAGTTCCCTTCATTCTTTTTTTGAGGGTTCCATCTATTCCCGCAATGGGAAGACTTTGTAGAAACTCAGGCTGCACGCGGAAATCATTGCGTAAATGCTGCAACACCTTCCACATCGCGAATGACGACATGCGATTTTCCCTAGTCAAACCCGATGGATTTTCGATGTGAATTTGATCTTTGGGAATTTGCAAAGATTGAATGTGTTCCTGCAAAGTCGCCATTCCATCAGACAACATCACACCTTTATCTTTTTTCAAAGTGCCCATGTTTTTCGTCAGCATCTCCGCCACGTAGTTATTTGAAAACTTATTCATGTCAGCGACGATCTGCTCGATAGCTTTGCTGTCCGTTTCTGCAGCCAGGGCCGCCGTTTTCGGAGTTTCGCCGGTTTTCACTGCACCCGTCACCGTCACTCCACGCTGTGAAAGGAAGGCTTTAAAGTTATAACCTGACCAAAGGTCTGGCTGCGTGATGTTCTTGAAAATCACCAGCTCCTTGTTGTTCTTACCGATGCTGCCACCTACGTGCAAAAGATCTCCGTCGAACTTTGGATCCTCTTTGCGATCAGCCAACAATTTATTTTCGCCACCATTCGTGGTTTTAGCTTTCATCACCAAACGGATATATTCATTTTCCGGATCAACGTAGACTCGGGCATCGTCGCCAGCTTTATTTCCCGGGCGCACGAAAATATTCACAGAGTTCCAATTGAAAGACATTGCGCCGACTGGAGCATCATAGGCGCGATCAACGCGGGCTTTTTGGCGGCTTTCATCGTAGCGCATTTTATCGAATAAACTGTCATCGACGATGATGTCACCTTCCACGCGCTTGATATCGTTGCGCAGGAATGCGTTTACCAAAAACCACATGTTTTCAGAGACAAAGGAAGGATCGCCGCCACCCTTCAGATACACATTGCCTTTTAAAATACCTTTATTGATCTCACCGGTTGTCCAGATAGTTGTCTTGAATTTATGTCCCGGAGGAAAAGTGGCCAGCACGGCAGAGGCTGTAACCACTTTAGAGATCGATGCCGGAATCATCATTTTGCTGCCATTGTTATCAAGCAACACTTTCAAGGTGTCGCCTTCACCTGTCGAGGCGTAGATACTTAAATCAGACAACTGGACCTTGTGTTTTTTGGCCAGATTCTGCATCTCGGATTCGGCGGTTTTTTGATCCAATGCCGCTTGTGCCGAAAAACTAATCATCAATGCTGCCGTAAGAAATAAATATCGCATCTGGAGTCCTCCAAAAAAATCTTCGCCTAGACAATAGTAGCGATCGAAAAATCAATCCGCAACAAATAGAGCCTCTCTTGTTAGACTGAGGTGCATGAAAAAGCGCGAATGGCTATTTGTTATACTTCCTCTTGTTGCGACCTGGTTGGTCGACCGCGTAACTAAATTGTGGGCCACAGAAATTACTTCGGTAATTTCTCACGGCCCGCTGCACTTTGTATTGCACCACAATCACGGCGCAATGCTAGGCCTGTTTTCAGATTTGCCATCAGTGCTGCGTATCGTCTCGCTTTCCACAGGCGGAGCCTTTCTGCTTTGTACGTACGCTTTGATTCAGTACCTGCTTCCGATCAAGTCACTGACTTTGCGTTGTGGTCTTTCAATTCTAATCGGCGGCATCTTAGGAAACGTTGCTGATCGAATTATCTGGGGATACGTCGTCGACTTTATCGTTATCGGTACACCATCTCTTTCCAGTCCTGCATTCAACGTCGCTGATGCGCTTCAGTGGGTGGGTTACGGGTTGATTGTTTTTGCGATCATTCGTGAAGGTGAACTGCTTTGGCCGGAAAATAACTCGCGCAAAAAATTCTGGGTGAATCTTTCGTTCCAGTTGAAATACTGCATCCTGATGATGGCGGTGGGTTTAAGTTTAACTTTGATCAGCCTGGTATTTTCTTACACCTATTTGCGCGTGACCATTCAGGAGCTGGTAGGAAATAACCAGTTCCTGTTGAATAAGTTCCTGGTCCCTTACGTGATCACTTTCACGATCATCTGTATCGCATTCTGCGCAATCACGTTTGCCGTAGGTAAAGTATTGTCCCATCGTATCGCCGGTCCGATCTATGCTTTTGAAAGATATATCTACGGAATCATGCGTGGCGAAGCGATTCCGCCGTTGAAAGTGCGTAAAGGTGACGAGTTCAAAGAACTTGAAGCCCTGGCTGAAGAGATCAATAAACGCGTTAACACAATTAAATCCGAGCGCACCGTTAACGTCGTCGAATACAAGGAATAAAGGTACGGACACACTTTTGGTAGCAGCTAGGCGTCACGAGTGACGCTTTGCTGCTACCAAAAGTGTGTCCGTACCTTTCAGCGCTGTTTAGTTTATGGCGCGGGGGAAGAGCTGGGTCGTGTTGTCGAAGTTCAGCTTGTAGGCTGGGAAATCGATTTCGAGTGCGATCTTCAGCAAATCGTTGACGTTATCGACGAAGTGGAACTTCACCTGATCTTTGATTTCCTGAGGCACTTCACGCAAATCTTTTTCGTTTCGCTTACACAGAATCACTTCCGTCACGCCGGCACGATGTGCTGCGATGACTTTCTCTTTGATTCCGCCTACTGGCAGCACACTTCCGCGTAATGATATTTCCCCAGTCATCGCAAGCTTTGGATTTACTGGTTTCTTCAAAAGCTTAGAGGCAATTGAAGTTAACATCGTTACACCGGCTGAAGGACCATCTTTAGGAATGGCACCCGCAGGTACGTGCACGTGGACTTCCTTCTTAGTGAAGTCGACCGTTGGGTCCATCAAAGGCAGGCGTGCTTTTAATAAACTCATCGCAATCTTGGCGGACTCCTGCATCACCTCACCCAGTTGCCCGGTTAACAACAGTTGCCCACTGCCTGGCATTTCTTCGGTTTCAATGAACAGGATGTCACCACCCACTGGGGTCCACGCAAGTCCCGTCACCACACCTGGAGGCAACGAAGTCTCAGTCAACTCTGACGTAAATCTTTCAGCACCAAAGATATCATCCAGATCGTTGATGTCCACGATCAGCTTTTGACCTTCGGCTTTTAAGATCTTTAAGCTCATGAATTTACAAATCGTCGCGATCTTACGCTGCAACTCACGCACGCCCGCTTCACGGGTGTAATCGGTGATCATTTTCGTCAGCGCACCTTCTGTGATTTCCAGCTGCGAGGCTTCAATACCGTGCTCGGTCAGCTGCTTCGGCCACAGATGGCGTTTCGCGATACTCTTTTTCTCGTCAATCGTGTAACCGGTCAGTTCAATCACTTCCATACGATCCAATAGCGGACCTGGAATGGTATCAAGCGTATTCGCGGTGGCGATAAACAGCACTTTCGAAAGATCAAAGGCTGTATCCAGGTAGTGATCCTGGAAAGTGTTATTCTGCTCAGGGTCCAAAGTCTCCAACAGGGCACTTGCAGGGTCGCCATTAAAGCTGCGCGATAGTTTATCGATTTCATCCAGTACAAAAACAGGATCGTTTTCTCCGGCTTTTTTAATTCCAGAAATAATTCTTCCGGGCATCGCACCGATATAAGTACGGCGATGACCGCGGATCTCTGCATCGTCACGAACCCCACCCAAAGCCACACGCACGTACTTTTTATTTAAAGCGCGCGCGATACTTTTACCCAGCGAAGTTTTACCCACGCCCGGAGGGCCGACGAACAACAGAATAGAACCCTGATGCGTCTTACGCAGTTTCATGACTGCAAGATGCTGCAGGATTCTTTTTTTAATTTTATCCATGCCGAAGTGATCTTCATTAAGAATCGTTTCGGCTTTTTCCAGATCAATTTCCTGATCCGCCGAAGATTTACTCCACGGCAGGTCCGTAATCAGATCCAAGTGAGTGCGAATGATTTGATATTCCGGCGAAGCCGAGTTCATGCTTTCCAGTCGTTTCAATTGGGAATTGGCCAATACCAAAGCTTCATCCGGCAATCCCGCAGAAAGAATTTTCTGACGGTATTGCTCAGTGATTTCATTGCTATCCTCGTCACCCAGTTGTTCACGGATCACACGCATCTGCTCGCGCAGGATGCTTTCCTTCTGACTTTGATTGATGTTTTCAGTCAGCTTCTGACGAATATCGAGCTGGATTTTCAAACGCTCTTTTTGTTCCTTCATCAAATCCAGAATCTTCAACGCGCGTTCCCGCACATCAGCTGATTCCAGGATTTTCTGTTTTTCAGCCAGAGTAAAGTCCGCGTGGGCCGCGCAAACATTCGTCAGTAAAGAAAGTTCTTCGATCTCAGCGATCCACTCCTTCACCCGGCGCATGTGCTTGCCCAACAGGTCAACTGTCTCATAAGCAATCTGTTTGAGGCTTTCAAGCAAGGCTTCCTCGGTCTTACGATCCGAAACAAGAATGTCTTCAATTCCTTCCGTCAAAGTCTCATAGATGCCATTTTCAAATCGCATGTTCAAAGCGCGAATGCGCTGGTGAGCATTGACGAAAATGGTATAGCTGCCATCGTCTTCCTTGCGATGGGATTCGATTTTACAAAGCGTACCGACCGTGTGCATATCCTCGGGCTTCTCCATCGAAGACTCGGGATTTTTTTGCGTCAATAATACGATCCACTTTTGATTGGCGAGGGCTTTTTGCAAAGCTTGAATACTGCGGTCTCTTCCGACTCGCAAAGGCATGCTGACACCGGGAAACAGAACGGCATTTCTTAGCGGAATAACAGGAAGGTAACCAGATACGAATGACATGGTTTCACCTTTCCCTCGCCGTGAATGGCAAGGTCATAGGTTAATCATGTATCCGATTTAATTATCGTCAAGGTGAGGGTTAATAAACAATTCCCACATCTTTGATGCGAGACAGATAATAACGCTTATTGGTGTTCTCTCTCTGACAAAGGGCCATAAGATAATCGCCATCAGGATTGCGGACGATTCCAATTGGACTTACACGACGAGTCTCCCCTTTAGCTGAGCCTCCGTCATATACGAGATCCAAATCTTTTTTGGTATGAATGGATTCAATCATGGTCTTAAGTGATGCATCGTTCACAGAGTGCATCGCATAGTCTTTCCACCACAATTGCTTGCCCTGACTTTTAATTGCTTTTGCCAGAGTGGCTTCCTCGCCCATTTTTTTAAAGCATTCCAAACCAACATATAAGCATGCCTTAGCATCATCGTAAGCACGATGTGCCTGACCGCCATCGATGTTCAGATGTTTGATTAAAGTTTGCAGCTTGTGATTTTCAACACCGTGAATCCACTTGCGCGAAAGAAGACTTGTGCAAAGTGCAGGTTCAGTTGGTAACGGCAGACCCGCTTTTTCAAAATCAATTGTCAAAAAACCTAAATCGAATGGCGCATGGTGAGCCATCACGATGGATCCTTTGAAGAAAGCGTGAATCTCCTGAATTTTTTCTGTCATGTTGGGAGCATCAGCCACCATCATATTGGTAATGCCGTGAATACCGATGATGAAATCCGTCATCAGCTCGCGAGGCTTCAACAAAAACTGCAGGCGGTCGATTTCCTGACCCTTGTGAAATTTAACGGCGCCAAACTCGACGATATCGTAGCCCACTGGATAGGCTCCGCTGGTTTCGGTATCAAATGCGATATACGTGTATTCGTCTAAAGGCAGATCTAAATTCATACCCTTACATACCTGCCGCTTGGCTTTTGGTCCAGCCCGGTGACGGCTTTTCTTTTATTTTGTACTTTCTTCGTTCACAATGAAATGCACTATCTATGCGAAGATACATCAGTTTTATCATAACACTTATCGGCCTTCACTCCTACAGCTTTGCTGCAGAGAACTCGTCTCCGACCTTTAAAATGGACGGAGAGGTTTCGTTGTTGTCTCAATACGTTGAAAACGGATTGAATCAAACCGACGGCTCCCCGGCTTTGCAAGGCTCCTTCTGGTTTAACTTTGGACCTCAGTTCCGCTTAGGGCTGTGGGGATCAAACACCAACTACGAAGACAGCAATGATAACTTCAATCTTCGCGCCAATGCGGATATTAAAATCAATTTCTCCCAGGAATCGAACGCGGTTATCGGCTATTCCTACAGCACCTACTATCAAGACGGTGATCGCAACGGAAACATCCTAAGCCTGCATCTGAACTTTGGAACCTACCGTGTGATGTTTGATAACTTCAGCAACTGGGAAGGCACGCATAAGAAGTCCATGCGCTTGGGACTGGGCAAAGCTACTCAGGTCTTCACCAGCTGGATCTGGGATAATGAAGCGGGGTACAACTCTCCGGATGTAGACTATATAAGCAGCTACTTTGATTTGCGCACCGGAATTGGAACTAACTGGGGAGTGATCTTTCTGGAAGGTGCCGTGACCGGCACCTCCGCAGCCAGCGACCTGAACGGCACTGGCGATATTTACTTTATTCTGTCAGCGAAGACGGGCTTTTAGCAGCGTCTTTTAATTCGTCATCCACTTGCTCGCGAAGAGGTTTCTTAGCCTGAGCCTCTTGCTTACGACGAGTGGAAACCTGGTGAACGAAATTATCATATACCGACATATCCACACGCTGCTCCCCAAACAGGGAATCAAGTTTGCGTTGCTTTTGACCGTCTGAAGTCAGCTCTTTTTGTGCGATCTTCACACGGATAAAGCCCACCAGTTTCTTAGGATCCACTTCACCGCGTTTTTCTTTCACACTGATTGCACCGGTCACTGCGACCGTACTGCTTTCAAGTGAAGCCGCAATTTTATTACGAACGATATCCAAACGCTGGGAAGCTACACGGTTTGCTGACATCGAAGTGCCATCAGGTACAGACTGGATAAACAATCCGGAAGTCAGCTTGATTTCTGCATCTTTCAAACCCGCTGTGACACCTTTGATCTTGTCCATGACCTGAACAAAGTTGGCATTCGGTTGCGAGCTGCCACGTTCAAACAACATATAATCAGGAATATCGAAATCAAAACCTTCAGGGGAAACCACTACGTTTTTGGCGACATCATTCATCTGGTCAGCCATATACGCAGCAACAACTTTTGCAGAACCCATATCCAATAGATTTGGAGTTTTGTCCATTGGCTCCATGAAACTTTGGAACGCCTTTAACGGCTCGTTCAAAAGATCCAGGAAAAGTTTTTCAAGAGTCAGTTCGACCCCGAAGTTTTGGAAATTGTATTCAATCACTGAAGGTGTGGAGAAATAATCTGAAACCGCTTTTTTGGTTTGATCAGATTGACCCACGATCCACATAACCAGGAAGAAGGCCATCAAGGCCGTCATAAAGTCAGCAAGGGCAACCTTCCAGGAGCCCCCGTGTCCACCGCCACCTTGGACGATGATCTTTTTGATGACGATTGTCTGTTTCTTCTCTGCCATGATTCTTCCTTAATCCAGAGGGAGCCTGTTTCCTGGCTCCCGTACTGTTAGCATTACGCAGCTTTCTTAATCTCTTTAGTAGCTTTGTCGATTTCAGCGAATGTCGGTCTTTCTTCCGGCATGATGGAACGACGAGCGTACTCCACACACACGATCGGAGGAGCACCACGTTGCAATGCAACCAGTGCCGCTTTAATACAACCCAGGTAACGACCTTCTGCTTCGATATCCGCAGCCATTTTTGTAGCTGTCGGCTCGATCAAACCGTATGCACAGAAAACCCCTAACATCGTACCCACGAGGGCATGGGCAACGTACTCACCGATCACCTCTGTGCCAGCCGTCAAGACACCCATGGTCTTAACGATACCAAGTACGGCGGCAACGATCCCCAGTCCCGGGAAACCACCGGCTACGGCGGCGACGGCATGTTGTGCTAGATGTTCTTCGGCGTGGATACCTTTGATATCCGCATCCAAAAGATCATCAACGTCGTACGGAGAAAGTTCAGCTGACAAAGTCACCTTCATCGTGTCGCAAAGAAAATCCACGGCATGATGGTTATGCATGAAGCTTGGGTATGCTTTAAAGATGTCAGACTTTTCCGGTTCCTCGATATGTTTCTCGATACCTTGAGGACCTTCTTTTCTGAAGACCTGGAAAAGTTGGAAAAGCATTTGTAACAACTCAACGTAATCCGATTTTTGAGGTCCCTTGGATGTCATCGCTTTGATGGAAAGTTTAATTCCCATCTTTACGATTTTCATTGGGTTGGCAATAACGTATGCACCGAAGGCGGCTCCCCCGATGATTACCATCTCAAGACCGGCAGCTTCGATGATGACTCCCATTTTACCGTGACCGGCAATATAGCCCCCGAAAACTGTCGCGAAAACTATCAATATACCTACAAAACCCATAGAATATGACCTCTCAGTATCCTCTATCGGGTTGATACGTGTTAGAATTGAGTCATGGGGAAATAATCTTGCCCATGGTCGGGAGAGGGACTAAGACAGTTATATGAAAGCAACACTACAGAACATCCTTATAATAGTTACTTTCCTGCTGGCTGGCCTATCGTCTTGGGCGCAAATTCCTTCCTCTGAAAAAGACCCGATGTTGGTCGAGACCAGTGTTCTTCCCTATGAATGGAGCCCAGGCCAGGGCGGTACTTTAAATTTCAAATTAAAACTTCCCCCGGGTTATCACGCTTATGAGGATCAATTCAAAGTTGTGATTTATGAACCAGATGGTTTTAAAGTTGCGCCTTTCAAGTTGGATCCGATCACCAAATGGTATGACAAGTTTTCCAAACGTGAAAGAACTGGCTTGGTGGGCGAAGGAACTCTTTCTGCTCACATCGAAGCGCCGACTCGTTTTTTAAAAAAATATGACAAGATGAAACTGGAACTGACTTATCAGGCGTGTACTGATCAGTTCTGTTTATTCCCTTTCACCAAGACTTTGGAAGTTCCTATCGTCACTCCAATGGTCGAAGGAGCCGCGCAATTACAAAGTCCATCTGAAACTCACACCGAAAGCAGCGGCAGTTTCTTTGACAGTGCAAATTTCTCGAAGTACCTCGGCTCCAGCATGGTGGCCGGTTTGATCTTTGTTTTCTTTGCCGGAATTTTCACAAGCTTTACTCCGTGCATTTTCCCGATGATCCCGATCACTCTTGCGGTTTTGGGAAATCACTCTGAACAGCGCTCCCGCTTGCACAACTTTCTGACGTCTTGTGTGTATGTTTTGGGTATCGCCACCACCTACTCGCTTTTGGGACTTGCCGCGGCCAGCAGTGGTAACGTGTTTGGAGCTTCCCTGGGAAATCCTTATGTGTTGGCAGTGGTCTGCGTGATTTTCCTGGCGATGGCCCTGTCGATGTATGGCCTTTATGATATTCAAGTCCCGGCATTTTTGCGCAATCGCTTAGGAGGCAAAAAGCACAAACAAAGCATCGTAGGAATTTATCTGACGGGATTGTTTGCCGGAATTGTTGCCAGTCCCTGCGTCGGTCCGGTGCTGGTTGCGATCTTAACTTATGTGGCGTCCACGAAGAACATGCTCTTTGGGTTCTTGTTCTTGTTCATGTATGCGCTGGGTTTGGGATTGATCTTTATCGCCCTGGGACTTTCAAATCAGCTTGTAAAATCTTTGCCTCGCTCAGGCCCATGGATGGTTTGGTTTAAATTCATTCTTGGTACGTTGATGCTTTCAGCTTTCTACTATTACCTTGAGCTTCTGCTTCCGGCTCGCTGGTTTGATGCTTCGTTGGGAATCGGACTTGTTATCCTTGCCAGTATCTATGGAGCTTTCCTGCCAACCAAAAGCGGTGGCACACCGATGAAGCACATGCAAAAAGGGATTATGCAGGCGGTGCTGATCGTGGGTATCGGATATATTGTGTTGTCAGTATTTGATCTGCGCCCATACATCCGCGGTCGCGTGATGGCAGATAACTCCATCAATAAAATTCAGACGATGGATTGGAAGCACTATTCAGATGAAGCATTGAACCAGGCGATAAAAGATGGCCGCCCGGTTATCATCGACTTTTGGGCCGAATGGTGTGCAGCCTGCCACGAACTTGCAGAGAACACTTTTACTGACCCTCGCGTTCGCGCATTGAGTGGAAATTTTGTGTTGCTGAAATTTGATGCAACCAAAGATTCTGCCCAACTTAAAGAACTAAAAAAGAAGTACAATATCCAAGGCCTTCCGACAGTTATCTTTTATAATTCCAAAGGCGTCTGGATTGACGGCCTCACGCTGACTCAATTTGAGAATGCCGAAAAATTCTTGCAAAGAATGGAAAAGGCCTCGAAGTAATTTTTTGAGGTCACTTCTTGAATAAAAACTTAAGGAACACCCAGTTTTCTCCGACAAGTACTCATAATGAGTCGATTACTGTGCGTATCTGGATGTTTTAGAAAGCTCACTCAAGCTCTTGCAATCATTGCAGGAACCGGGATTCTTTCGGCCTGTTCCATGAACGCAAAAATCTTTGATGGATTAGGTTCCAAGACTCCACCGACCCTTACCTTCAGTTCTTTGGTAACAGGTGCAAGTAACGTTTCTACGTGGAATGTTCAGCTATCATCTTCTGAACCTCTATCGCAATTAAGCTCTTCAGATCTTGTTGTAACCAACGGCTCAATCACGGCGTTCAATCAAGTTGATGCCACACACTGGGATATCCAGATCACGCCGACTGCCGAAGGTCCAGTGAATGTTGCGCTGCCTGCAAGTTTCACTACTGGTCAGTCCACTTCTTTAAATAACGAAGCTTCAAACACCTTGTCTTATATTAGTGATGTTACTGCCCCACAAGCTACCATCAGTTATTTGGGTGCAAATCCAACTAACGTAAGTCCTTTACAAATTGATCTGGTGTTTGATGAAAATGTTGAAGCTCCAACAGCGGCTGATTTTCAAGTCACTAACGGAACTGTCGACAACATCACAGGCAGTGGTCAGGTTTATTCAGCTGAAATTACGCCGTCTTCCAATTTAACTACAGTAGGTGTTCAATACCGCGCGAATCAAACAACAGACTTGGCTGGAAATAATAATACAGTTTCAAACAGCTTATCTATTTCCTTTAACTCGAACCGCCCACTGCCAACATTAAGTACTGTGGCCGGCACACATACTAATGTCGCAGCAATCACTGTAGACGTTAGTTTCTCTGCAGCGGTAACGGGCTTCGACGTCTCGGATCTGACATTAACAAACGCAACGGTAAGCGGCTTCACAGGCAGTGGCGACACTTACAGTTTTACCCTGACCGCAACAGCGCCTGGTGACTTCAGCGTTCGCGTGAATAATAACGCTGCCGTGGATGCAAGCTCCAATCAGTCTTCGACATCAAATCTTTTAACCGTTCGTTATGATGCTACGGCACCGACGATCACTCTTTCAAAAACAGAATCAAGTCCAACGACGCTTTCGGCGATCACTATCACAGTTACTGCCAGCGAGTCAGTCGCGGGCTTGGCCCTTACCGACTTTACTACCACGAATCTGACTTTAAGTTCATTAACCGGCAGTGGATCTTCATATACATTTACAGCAACTGCGAATGCTGAAGGCAGTGCTTCGATTCAATTGCCCGCGGGTGTGGTGGCCGACTCTGCCGCCAACGACAATACGGCTTCAAATACCTTAACCTGGTATTACGACACAGCGGCACCTTCGATCACGATTGCCTCTGTACAAGCGCCATCGACCAACACGTCTCCTATCGCCATCACTTTCGAAACAAATGAAGCTGTGACAGGATTTACCTCGGCAGATGTTTCTGTCACGAACGGCACACTGAGTAACTTTGCAAATGTCGACAGTACTCACTGGACAGCTGATGTAACTCCAACAGCTGACGGCACTGTTACTGTTTCTGTAGCAGCAAGCAGTTTTCAGGATGGCGCCGGGAAAAACAATACTTCAGGTTCTTTGAATATCAGTTACGATGGAACACGCCCGACAGTAACCTTGACGGGATTATCCGCGTACTCGACTACATCTCCGCAAACTGTGACTGCAACATTCAGTGAATCCGTCACGGGCTTCACAGATGCTGATCTGACCCTGGTTAATGCCACAGCTTCGGTTTCTGGCAGCGGAGCCACGTACACCATTTCTGTAACTCCAACCACAGAGGGCGCATTCAGCGTAACTGTTGCAGCTTCTGCTGCGAGTGACAGCTTCAGCAACACTTCCACGGCCTCGAACACTCACTCCAGTATCTATGATTTGACGCCGCCAACATCCACGATCACCAGCGACGTGGGTATCGCAGCTTTCGAATCCCCAATTCCTCTTACAATTCGTTTTAGCGAATCAGTAACAGGTTTAACCTCTGCAGATTTCAACGTAACTGGCGGAACCCTTGGAGCACCGATTGGTGTCGGCAGTCTGTACTATCTGTCATTCACGCCTTCGGGCCCGGGTGCAAAATCAGTTTCCTTAAAAGCCGGTGCAGTCGCGGACAGTGCAGGCTGGGCAAACGTGGACACTCCATCCAGTTCTGTCTTTTACTATGACACGACAATCACAAATTTAAGCATTGCTGAAACTGAGCGGATTATCGATGAAGACGATGGTGCCGCGAAACAATTCACCATCAATTCCACGGTATCAAAACCCTATGATATTCATTTAACTTATTCAGTGACTGGCGATGCCACGGCCGGCGTGGATCACTCGCTGACAGCTTCAGGAACAGTGACTTTGGCTGCGAACACCACCTCTGTAGCCGTTCCATTTACGGTTTCTCCCAATGCAAGTCTGAACAGCAAGTATTTCCAGATCAATTTCAGCTTCGCCGACACCCCAGTTGCAAGATTCACGAAGAACTATCAAAGCCGTGTAACAATTAATGATGTCGACAATGCATCTCCGGATACTATTTTGCAAATGGCCGGGAAAAAGAAAATCCGCTGCGCTATTTATACTGGTGGTGTTCTGAAATGCTGGGGTATCAATACCGGCGGAATGCTCGGCACCGGAACCTCTGACGCCGGCTCAACCACCCCAGCAGTCATTAATGCAGGAACCGCTTATTCGCAGGTCGCACCTGGAGAATGGCATACCTGCGCAATCACAACCGGTGGCGACCTTCAATGTTGGGGAAATCGCTCCAGCTATAGAATTGGCGATAACAATCCATCAGGTAGCGCAACAACTCCGGTAACTATCGGAACAGGATACACTGCTGTTGGCATAGGTGTGAATACAACCTGTGCAGTTAAGTCCGGACAGGTTTATTGCTGGGGGCAGAACATAACCTCCGCTGGAGGCAGTTGGACAACGCCAACGTTAGTTAACCCAGGTGGTGCAAATCCGTTTGTGTCTGTTGATGTCGGATATAATTTCGTCTGTGCTAAGAATAACATTAATGAGCTTTACTGCTTCGGCGGAAACTCCATGGGCCAACTAGGCAACGGCTCGACCAGCACAACGGCAATAGATCCACCGGTCGCGACCCCTTCTGCGACCGACGTCGCAAAGTTTTCGATCAACTGGAATAACTTCGGTACCTCACACTCCTGTGCTCTAAGCACTACTGGTACAGTTTCTTGCTGGGGCGGAAATACCTATGGTTATTTGGGTGACAATACCACCGTCAGTAAATCCTCGCCAACAGCTGTGTCTGGAGGAGCCACTTACACCGATCTAAGTGTAGGCGCGAGCAATGTGTGCGCAATTGTGGACAATGGAGCCGTAAACTGCTGGGGTTCGAACTCCAGCAATTCAGCAAATATCTCATTTGGATGGTTGCTTGGTATTGGAAATAGCCTGCTGACAACAACAGCTTTAGTACCAACAATCATCTCAGACACTGCAACCTACTCACAAATATCCAGTGGCGAAACAACCTGTGGCATTACCACTGATGGTCGCATTAAGTGCTGGGGTGAGGTTGACTACCTTGGATTAGGTGATGACTCTGGGATCTCTCGCTGGTCACCTGCGGAGGCTGATACGGGTCAAAAATACAAGTCTGTCTCCATGGGTGGTTTCGGTTGTGGGATCACCACGTCCGATCAGCTGAAATGCTGGGGAAAAAATGTGGATGATACTGGTGTTTATTGGTCCATAGGGGACGACACCAAACTTTATCGTCCAAGTGCAGTGATGCTGGATCGCGGGCAAACGTACTCCAAGGTAGCTGTAGGACAAAACCATGCCTGTGCAATCACTACCGATCAAACTTTAAAATGCTGGGGCATGAATAACTATGGCCAAATTGGAAGCGGTCTTTCGGGGCCAACATACGACAAAGTAACGCCATTCATTGTTGATGGAAATAACAAATATATAGATATCGCTGCCGGCAATCTTCACACTTGTGGCATCACGTCGAACAACGATTTGAAATGTTGGGGTTCGAGTGGATTCGGCCAGGTTGGATTGGGTTATGCTACACCAATAGTTGCTTCACCCACGGTTATCACCTCCGGAACAAAGTATACTTCGGTAAAAGCCGGCGCATCACATACCTGTGCTATCACGCAAAGCAACGATTTATATTGCTGGGGTTACAATAGTCGCGCCGAAATCGGAGATGGAACTAGTTCAATGCGAACTTCACCGGTAGCAGTTTCGGGCGGACTTAAATTCATTAGCGTGGCTGTATCTGCTTCAAATGCATCGGCCTCTTCATGTGGCCTCGCAACCGATCAGAAAATTTATTGTTGGGGAAGTAATTTCCATGGCACAAATGCCACCAATGCAGACCGAACCACTCCAACCGAAATTACTTTAAGTGCCGCATACAGTGATCTTGCCGGCAACGGTGTAACCATGTGCGCCAAACGAGTATCAAACAATTCGTGGTACTGTTGGGGTACTTCGGACAATGGCACACAAGGTACCGGTGGTAACGGAACCGGAAACAACTCCTGGTCTCCGACAATGGTTTACGGCGGAGAAAACTACTCGATGGTGGGCGTCGGTCGCAATGCCAGCTGTGCTATCGCCTCCGGTGGCACGCTGAAATGCTGGGGTACATCCACCAACTTCCCGGATCACAGTGTTTTTCACTCTTGGTACACGCCTATCGACGTGACCAAGTGGCTTCGTCCTTAAACTGAAATTTGCGTCGAGAAATTCACTTTGCTTTTTGCCGAGCAGCTATAAACGTTGCCTGAAAATCTGTCGCCCTGATAAATCGAATCAATCAATACATAGTTTTGATTCGTCGTACACATCATACGGCGGGCATGGTTGGAAATCTTATCAAGCCCCGGGAAGCACTTACTGTGCAAACCACTGGAAGTGATCTCATAAGTTTGATAGCCCACCATCGCAGGTTCAATTTTTGAAACCTCACTGAAATGCACATCGCCTGAAGCAAAGATCACTTTTTTGGAGATCTTGCGTAAAGCACTGGTAAAGCCGTTGAATTGCCCATTGTGCTTGGACATTGATTCCTTGTAAATCATATGAGGAAAAATCTGGCTGCCATTCATAACCCAAGTGATTCCATCAAAAGAGGAAATCATTTGCAGAGCCCACTCTTCCTGGTCTTTTCCCCAATGAGCATAACGATCCGGAGATTCCTTCGTTAAGCGCCAGCTGCGATCATCCATAAGCAGAAACTGATGTTGACCCGCACGAAGTACGGAAGCCACCCCAGGTCCTTGCGCATATCCCTCGCTATGACCTTCATTCTGGGCAAAGAAGGCCAGAAAGTTTCTTTGCGCCATTTGCACGTACTCTGCTGAAGAAGAATTGGCATCATCACCAGAGAAGTCATGATCGTCCCACGTTGCCAAAACCGGCACCAATCTTTTGGAATAGTAAATTTCCAAAATACGACGGGCATCAGTGAAACGAGTCCAGAGGCGGCGCGGGTCGCCTTTTTTATAGGGGCTTTCACCCTTGTCGCAGTAAACGGTATCACCGATGAAAAAAATCACATCGGGATTTTGCGAGATCATATTTTTCCAGATCTCGGGTTCATGGCGACCTTCATCCATACAGGAGGCAATCGCGTATCGCAAAGTCGGTTTTGCCAAATCCAAAGTTTTGAATTCACGACGTTCAATGATTTGATCAGCAGGTCCCAAAAGATCCAGGAAGAAAATCTCGCCCAGATATAAATTGGAAAAGAAAACTTTGGTAATCGCATAGGGACTGTAAGGCTGTGTAAGCACTTCGATTTTATCGGGCTGCCAGACAGTTCCCGTTTGATTTCGGGCGATGATATTAAATTTTAAATCTTTATGATGCTGAATTGAAAACTGAGTGCGTGTGGCATCAGTCGCGCCCTGAAGAATGGAGGGTGTATCCCGCATCACGTTGATAAAAAGCAAACCATCATTTGTGCGGTCATCCTGACCACCTGTCGCCAACGCTGGAACGCTCACTGTAGCGGCAATAGCCTGAGTCAGTCCCAACTTTAAAAAGTCACGACGAAGAAACTCCATCCCTAGATCCTCCAGAGTAAAACATCTAATTGTGCTTATATAAATTGGACCAAGGGTTTACCCAGAAGACAAGCTTTCACCGTCAGGGTACTGTCAGGAAGCGATTCAGATTTTGTTAACTAAGGGTTGATACTAGATATAGCCTTATTGAATTTTTTGATAACTGAATCTGGCACCCCTTTTGAACAAATCATGTATCTTAAGTGGGGACCTTTCAGATCATCAGCCTTAACGACAACAAATTCTGTCGGATGAATTTTTTGTTTTTTGGCTAATTCATAAAACTCGGACTCTGGCAAAAGAGTGTAATCAGCGCGTCCCGCCTGAATCATGTCAAAGACCTGCTTTAGTTCCGGATTTTCAACACTGATCACACTGGCTTTGTTATGTTCAATTTTTTCATCCAGTGTTTCCCCGAACGAAAACTTTGCCCGTCTGGCAACTTTCAATTCAGGATTTTTCAAAAGTGATTCAACAGATCGGGTATCAGGACTGATTGTACCTTTATAACCGACAATCACCCACGGGCCGTCATCGCAAATTGGCTCCGAAAACTTCATTAGCTCTTCTCGTTTTGAAGTTTTCAACCACGCGATCGAACACACCTCAGCGTCACCACTTTGAAATTCTGCCAACTGTCTGAAAAAAGGCGTCTCCATGGTATGAAAACTAATCTTGGCTTTCTTAAACGCCTTAATCACGTTGTCACCACACTTGCCGGACAGCTCTCCCCATTTTTTTTCCAAATAAGGTGGACGTTGACGATATCGGATAAGAACCGGCTTCTCCAGTTCCTGTGCTTGTGCTTGGGCTTGGGCTTGGGCTTGGGCTGGTAAACCCCATGCATTGATGGCAGCACCATTCAATATAAACAAAATCAACAATACCAATCGCATCAGGTATTTGTAAGCCGAATCAGAATGTGAAACACCTTACTAATTTGAAAAAAAAGATCTTTGCTTATCTGTGAAAATTTATCGGGAATGATCCAGCGAAAACGGCGACTTTTCCCAAAGGGTCCATCCTTTTTGGGTCATCCAGTGACTAAGAAAAATGAACAACGGCAAACTCAGAACCAATGTCATGAAAGTATCGGCCAGGGCCATTTGTAAATAGTCAGAAACGAATTTTTCGTGAGAAAACACTCCGCCCAAAGTTAAAACCGCCATCACAAGATAGCTGCCAATAAAGTTGGGAACGACGAAAACCATAATCCAAAAATAAAAAAGCGGCCCCACCCGATACAGTTTACGCCGGTACACCTTCAGGTATTTCCAAAACCACCAGCCAAGATAAACTTTCAGTCCCTCGGCCAGTGCTAAAAGGATAATCCCCAGAAAATCCAAATGACTGCCGAAATACGATCCCACCAAACTGGCGATGCAAGCACCCAGAACCACTCGCGGACCCCACCATAAGATAAGAACAGCACCCACCAGGTAAGGCAGGTAAAGAAGATAAAATCCTGTCTTCATTAAAACAAATGGCCCGGTAAACCGAGCCATTAGCAAAATACAAATCGGAGCAAACCAAGTCCACAAGGGAAGTTGGCGATTCAGCTCCTTTTCCATACTACAGACGTTTTAGGCGGGCGATTTCCATTTTCGCCTCGTTAAGGGCCGTTTGACAGGAAATCATTTGTGCCTCTTTTTCAGCCAAAAGCTTTTGCAGGTGATTCATGCGGACTTCGAAGCTTTTGATGATGTTGTTATGGCGATCGACCATTTCCTGAACTTTCAAATCCAGGCTTTTACGCTCGTTCACACGTTGGGACAACTGTGTGATTTTTTGACCAGCCTCAGTCGCCAAACCGTTGTGGCTTTGCTCCAAACGAGTCAGTTGCTGCTGGTTACGGTCAAACTTGATATTGGAGCTTTTGATAAGCTCGTTCACCGTGGAAACGATCTTGTTCATCTGATCGGCCAAGGCCTGATTCTGAGCCTTAAGTTCAAAGATCTGGCGGTCCGTGTTCAAATAGTTAGTTCCCGTAGAACCCATAGAGGAGGCTGTTTCCAGGCCGGAACTCTTGCTGATCTTCTTTTCACCAAATAATTCGGGATTTAATTCTTTGTGCATGCTTCCGACCCTCCTTGGGTACCGATGTGACGCTCTTAGAAACATCATATTTTTTCTGGACAGAAAATTCAAATGTTCATACGTTAGGCGCATGTTAAAAGTCGGCCAGCTGCTGAAGTTCGTTTCAGATCTAAATCCCCAAAATACGCCCACGCGTCTTTCATTTTACAATTTTCTTAGGGGATTTCCGCACCCTGACGACTCGTTAACGCCTGAATTGATCGAAATGTTCTTTAATTACTGCATGGATTACCCTCACTGGGCGTCCAATAAGCAACAATTGGGGCATGAAGTTCAGTTCCTGCTGGAAAACTTCAACCGCCTTTACCAGCAAAAATTCGACCTTTCCCCGATCCGTTTCCCGCAGAACATGCAGATCATTGAGATTGAACACTTCTCGGATCTAATTGACGCGGTGAGTTCACATGTTAAGTCTCAATGCGAGGAAGGGGACAAGTTTCGCATTCTTCCGGATCAGAACAAAAGAGTTGTCGCTATTGTCCTAAGAGCCGACAAATCTTTGGAAGTTCGTACTTTTGACCGAAAATTCACGATTCGCGGTGGTTCGTTGGAACCTTTGCGTAAGGATTTGGTGCTTTACTACAATCCAGAATTGGAATTGAGCTCTCATCACGATCACAAGATCGAGGTGGCTCCTTACATCACGGCTCAGTTCCGCGTGAACAAAGACAAAGTATCAGGTGTTCTATTGCGTGGTTATGTTTTCCAAAAACTGATGGAAATCAAAAACGAAGCCTTGCAGGATCAAACTCGCATCCTTTTCCCGATCAAGCGCCTGGAACAATTCTTCATTGATCGCCGTACAGATCCTTACTATCAGGATTTAATCAGCCAATTGGAAAGAACCTGCAATCTGGTTCAACAAGGTGATAATGAGGCCGCTAAATGGTCTTCGATCATCCTGGGTAAAGCCGATACCGCCCTTGAGAACGTGTTTTTAGGGGATAAATTACTCACTTTATTGGCTAGAGACCTCCGCCATGCCCTGATTGAGGCCAATCGCAAGAATAACTCCTCATCTGCCCTCAGCAGTGATATATTGATCACTCAACAATTACCTGAGGCTGATGAAGAATGTCTGAAGATAACACCTCTCAAAGAGTTAGACTTAATAAACTAATTGCCGACAGTGGTTTGGCTTCCCGCCGCCACGCCGACAAAATGATCGAAGAAGGCCTGGTCACCGTTAATGGTAAGCGCGTGTACGAGCTTGGCGTTAAAGTAGACCCTCAGCATGATAAAATCCTGGTTGATGGTAAAATTCTTCGTAAACCGCTTTCCCAAAAACTTTACCTTATCTTCAATAAGCCTGCGGGTGTTTTGACGACGATGGACGATCCAGAAGGTCGTCCAACCATCGCTGAATACCTTGGCGATGTTCCTTCACGCGTCTTCCCTGTGGGTCGTCTGGACTGGGACTCTGAAGGTATGATCCTTTTGACGAACGATGGTGATTACGCGAACAAAGTCGCGCATCCAAAAGAGGAAGTAACAAAAACTTACCTGGTTAAATTGGATGGCAAACCAGAACCTCGCCACTTGCAAAAATTAAAAGATGGCGTGTCCATCGTTGGTGGTAAAGTTTCTGCCCGTCACATTGAAAAGATCAAAAAATCCGGCGACAATAAATCTGAAAAGTACGAATGGTACAAAATCGTGATCACAGAGGGTAAAAACCGTCAGATCCGTCAGATGTTTGCTAAAATTGGTTTCGACGTTATGAGACTTCAACGTGTGGCTATCGGTCGCTTGCGTATGGGTGCGATGAAAGTTGGTGAGCTTATGTTCATCAATGACGTTGCGGCAAACCGTGTGTTCCTTGCGGATGATCCGGAAGATTTAAAAGTTAAAAAGAATTCTTACAAGGGCCGTGCTCCTGCAATGAAGAAAACTGCAGCTGAAAAAGAAAAAGCACGCGAAAAGAAAATGAGCGCCGGCAAAAAGAAATATGCTGGTGGTAAACTTATCGCTCCAAAAGGTCCAAAAAGATAATCTATGAATAAACTAAGCCCACGTCTCCGCGGAATTATCGAGATTTCCATTGGCAGCGTGGGTTTTGGTTTTTTGGGCGTCTTTGGTAAAGTCGCCTTTAATTCCGGCCTCAACGTCGGCGAGTTCCTGACCTACCGATTCACACTGGCAGCCATGTTACTTTGGATTTTCATGCTGCTGTTCAGACCACAATGGATTCGTCTTTCAGCAAAACAAATCACCATCGCTGCTTTACTGGGTATCTTTGGTTACGGTCTTTTCTCCACTTTATATTTCACGGCTATCGATGGGCTCAGTGTAACTCTGGCAGCTCTCTTACTTTACACTTATCCGTTTTGGGTGAACGTGTTTTCACACATGTTTACTCACGATAAAATATCCCGCACCGAAGCGCTTTGTTTGATTGTAGCCTCGGCCGGATTAGTGATGTTGTTGTGGGGGCATATCGAAGTTCGTAATGCCTGGGCCGTATTGGCCGGTCTGCTTTCAGGAATCAGCTATGCTATTTACGTTCTGGTTTCCGGGCGAGTGCAAAAAGATGTGCGCCCGATCACTTCCAGTCTTTACGTGATCACGTTCGGTGCAATTGCGCTCGCTTTGTTTCATCATCCGCACTTTGAAAACGTCCCCCACCTGACTTCCACTCAAGCTTCTGCGATTTTTGGAATCGCGATCATCAGTACTATCATTCCACTGACAATGGAGCTTGCAGCTTTGCAGAAATTGAAAAGCTCGGAAGTGGCTTTGCTGATGATGATTGAACCAATTACTGCGGTCATTCTGGGAGTGGTGATTTTCGATGAGTCTTTGACTTGGTTGCAGATCATTGGAGCCCTCGCTATAGCATCAGCTTTAACGATCAATACGAGACTAAAAGCCGTTTAAAACGCCCCACTTTATACCCGTTTCATTAAATCAAAGAAAATTCCACTCGCATTCGGGGTTTAAGGCTTCTGTCGTTCCCTTAGGGGTCCGATAAGAATCACATGAGATCTTGTACGTCCCTAATTCTCATTTTGATCGGCACTTTTGCTACTCCTGTATGGGGTAGTGTCGAGAATTTATCTTACCAAGGGCGTATTCTTAAAGCCGATGGTCAGCCTCTTGAATACAATAGCGTCAGCTTTATTTTTGAAATCACCAATCCCAGCGGCAACTGTATTATCTATCGCGAACAAAAAAATGGCGTGAACCTGGCAGGTACCGGTGGCGTGTTCGACGTGCCAATTGGTACCGGGACAAAACTTTTCCCACCATCGCCAACCGTGGGTTTGATGGACATTTTCAATAATGCATCGACGTTGGATTGCGGTGATGGCAGCAACAATATTTCAGGAACTTACACTCCTTCAGCCTCGCACGGTCGTTTGCTGTACGTGAAATTTCATGACGGTATTGGATGGAATACGATCACGCCTGAAACAGAAATTCGCTCGGTGCCCTATGCCGCTCACGCTAAAACTGCCTTATCAGCAAACTCTTTGAATGGAAAAACCGCGACCGAGTTCATCGAAAAGATCACCATTCCCACCTGTCCTGCGGATACTTTCCTGACTTTCTCCGCTGGCGCCTTTAGTTGCGCTGGTGTGACTGGGGCCGCAGGCGGAACTGTCACTAACGTCGCTTCCGGAAATTCTTATTTAACTATTATCAATGGCACCACGGCGCCAACTTTAACCGTGAACGTCGGGACTGCCGCAAATACGGTGGCCGCCGGTAATGACTCGCGTTTTGGAAATGCTTTAAGAGTTCAGGGCGTAACTGTTGATGCCACTGCCCCAACAACTGGACAGGTATTGAAGTTTGATGGGACGAATTGGGCCCCTGCCGCCGATACTTCAAATGCAGGGACTGTCACTTCTGTCGCAGGCACTGGGGGACAGATTACAGTAACCAATGGATCCACCACACCTTCCCTTGCACTTGCCAATGTCGGCACTGCCGGTACTTACTATAAAGTTACAACCGATGCCCAAGGTCGTGTGACTTCGGGAAGTGCTTCATTAGTTGCGACAGACATTCCTTCATTGGATTTTTCGAAAATTACTTCGGGTCTGCCGACGACATTGTTGGGTTACGGAATCTCAGATGCCGTTAGAAATCTTGGTGGTACTCCGGGATTTAAATCAGGAACCAACGCCACAAAAGGTGCTGCAGGAACTGTGGGGAATATTTATATCTCAACAGACACCAAAGAAATCTATCGCGATAATGGTACCACTTGGGATCTTGTAGGTTCTGCTTCTGGAGCTGGTGGCACGATCACTGGTGTGACGGCAGGAGCTGGACTTACCGGTGGTGGCACGTCAGGTACAGTATCTTTGGCAGTAAACGTTGGCAACGGCGCAAACCAAATCGTGCAACTGGATGCTGCTTCAAAACTTCCGGCTGTCGACGGTTCCGCTTTAACAAACTTAACGCCTGCGAATCTGTCAGCGGTAGTTCCGGTCTCTAAAGGGGGTACCGGTCAATCCACGACGACTGCGGGATTTAATGCATTAAGTCCGCTTACCAACAAGGGCGATCTTCTGACCCGAGATGGTTCAAACAACATCCGCCTGGGTGTTGGCAGCAACGGACAAATTCTTGCGGCAGACACTGCGGAAACAAGCGGTCTAAAGTGGATTACTCCAAATGCAGGAACTGTGACTACGGTTTCTGCGACGGCGCCACTATCCGTTGCGAATGGCTCCACGACTCCTGCTGTTTCTATATCCAATGGCTCGGCGACCGGCCAAACTTTGCGTTGGGGTGGAGCCGCGTGGAGTGCGACTAAGTTAACATATACAGACTTAATCAACTCCACGGCTGCAAGCCCATGGCCGTCAGTGACCTGTTCTGCAGGACAAGCGGTGATCTGGAGTTCTGCTTCTGATTCTTTCGTTTGCTCTACTATTACGGTCAGCGGTGCAAACTTCGCTTCACAATCTGCGGGAGTGGTTTTCGCTGGCCCCACTTCAGGAAGTGCAGCTCCGGCATTCCGCGCTTTGGCTTCAACAGATCTTCCATTAACAGGTACCAATGGTGTTTTCGTTAATGGGGGAAATAGTTTCGGCACAGGTGCCACCGTAGGAACTAACGACAACTTCAATTTTTCTTTGAAAGCGAATGGCGCATCAGCACTGACTGTGACCCCTGCTGGTAATGTGGGTGTTGGGGTAACTCCGAGCTATTTGTTTCACGTTGCAAAAAATCAGAATGCCATCACCGAAGGGCGAATTGAAAACATGATCGCGACCGGTAACACAAGTGCCGGGGCCAGATTGCAAATTGTTTCCAATGATTCCAGCGGGCAAATAGTCTCATATCCTTCGGATTATGCGACGGCTGCTTATGCAGATAGATTTATTATTGCAGCAAACTCAACTGCATCAAATGGCCTAACTCTTACTACCAATACAACAGCGCCAATTGATTTGATGGCAAACGGAGCAACGACTCCTGCATTGCGTGTCACTTCAACCAATCAAGTTGCAGTCGGAACAACTTCGATTACAGGCAGACTTAGCAATACTGCCGTGAACTACGGAGACTTAGGCAACGGCATGACATTTAACTCGTTTAACTGGTTGCAACCTGATGCAACCGGTTGGTCTGGTTCATTTGCCTCAGCGGGCGCTCAAGGACTCGTTGTTGCCACTGATGACACAACTGGTACCGTTTTCCAAGCTTCCTCAGGAGCCTACACAGTAGGGACCGCTCGCAGAGCTAATCCACTTTTTACAGTCAAAGGCACGGGCTTCATCGGCATCAACACGCCAACACCAGTTTCAGCTCTTGCAATTGTGGCAGATAATAAAAGCAGCGATACTTATGATGACTTGAACATCCACACTTATCACGCGACTTACACTCCTGGAGTAATTTTAACTCGCGGTCGCGGAACTGAAGCAACTCCCTCTCCACTATTGGATAATGACCTTTTAGGAAGCTACAATTTCCGTGGCTGGGCAAGTTCCAGTGCCGTCGGCTCAGGAGCAAGTATTCAAGGTGTTGCTGAAGGAAACTGGGCTGTGGGCAGTACACCAGCAAGCATGCGCTTTCTGACGAACTCTGGCACCGCGATTGGCGAAAGAATGCGCCTGACTGAAGGTGGTTTCTTAGGGATTAATACCACCAATCCCACTGAACGACTCGATGTGATGGGTGGTATTCGCGCTGATGGCGGAGCAAACATTAACATGAGAGCTTCCACGGCTTCGGTCTACGACTCCGGTGACCTTGTTTGGTGGAATAGCGACAATACAGAAAAAGCCCGCATTAATGCAGGTACCGGCGCTTCTGGTGCGATGTTTTTCTCAGTCGGCACTCCAACTTCAACCAAAATGACAATCTTAAACAGCGGGGACGTGGGTATTGGTACGGTTACTCCGACATACAGATTGCATGTGGTCGGCACTGCCGGACTTTCCACAGGTACTGCGTGGACAAATGCCTCTGATGCCCGACTGAAAGACATTCACGGAGATTATGAATACGGACTGAATGAAATTCTAAAACTTCACACCGTTCGCTATTCATACAAGAAAGACAATGCATTGGATTTACCTTCTGACTTTCAGAAAACCGGATTTATTGCCCAGGAAGTCCAAATGGTCATACCAGATGCAGTTACCAAACGCGCAGATGGATATCTTGAACTAAACGTCGATCCGATTCATTGGGCCGTGGTGAATGCAGTGAAAGATCTTTACCACACGTGGTTCAAAGACTCGCAAGGGATTCACACTAAAATCGAAAATCAATCCCGCGAAATCGCTTCGCTCAAAGAGGAAAATTCCCGATTGAAAGCGAATGAAAAATCGCAGGAGGACCGTCTGCGTCTGCTCGAACGTCGCCTGGAGAATCTGGAAAACCAGCAGGGAAAATAGCTCTGGGGAACAGCTCTTTCTGTGAAGCCCGTAATAATGCTGTCTCATTTTGAGAAATCTCAGTCATGTTTATTTCAATCCACCCGATAAAGCTTCATGATTTCCGCGCTTTGACCGATAAGTAAGAGAGATACACAAGGAGGACCCAAATGAAGAAACTGATGTTGCTGGCTGCTTTGACATTGCTTGCTTCAGGTTGTTCATTGGAAGCTTCCCTGGAAGATCTTAACGCCATCATCACTATGAAGGCGCCGTCGAAAGCCACGGGCTTGGTATCTGGCTCCACTCAGGACGGTAGCACCGTTTCTGGTTACAAGGTGCAAAGCTCCGTTGGTAACTACCTTTCACAAATCGAGCAGACGACAAATACAGGCAAATACAAAGTGTACTCCTCTGTCCAAGGTGCCATCGTCTCCCAATAGTTGGATTTAGGTCCAGCTCTTCCGCCCTCATTTAAGTTTCAAAATAAGACACCCGATAAGCATTAAAGAAAACCATGGAAGGGTTTATTTATGTTGCTAGCTTTTATTCTATCAAGCCTGCTTCACTCAACACCGGCACACGCGGGTCCCGCATCACTGACGATCGTGGATGTACGCCGCAATATCACTTTGGCAAATGATGAAGAGCCTTACAAAGACTTCTATATCGCAGCCGATGCCAGCTCCGGTTTAAAGAAAAATCTGGTGGTCACAGCAGTTCGCAAACTGAATGTTCGCGATGCCTCAGGTGCCAATGCCGTTGGTGAAATTTTAGTTCCGGTGGGACAGCTTAAAATCATCGCCGTTTACGACAAGGTTGCCGTTGCCCGCGAATTCACACTTTTATCCCGCGATGAACTGCCAATGCTGGAACAAATCGGCATCATGACTGGAGATCGCATTGAAACCCGCGGTTCTTTCATCGACAATTCCAAACCTAAAAAGAAAAAGGTCGCTGAAGCCGCTCCAGGTACGCCCGGGGTCACTATCGCCGTTCTAACACCAGCGGCCGCTCCAAATGCAGGTCCGGCTGCGAAGGATTTACAGGCTTCCCTAGCACCGACTGCCCCCGAAAAGGCCCTTGCTCAACCTGTGGTTAATACAGGGGAAAAGCTTGAAAAAGTGGCGGATTCTGGTAACAACTCAGGGAATGAGTGACAATAAATATTTCCGCGTTCGTTTAAGCCAGGTTCCAGCCGATCTTGAAGACATTATTACTACACATAGCTTTGGTTGTGGCGCCTCTGGTGTAACCGAAGCTTTGGTCTTTTCTCAACCCGATTTAACTTATGATCCCACTGTTGTGAACGTTTCAGCACACGAGTTGGATGTATTTTTCCCGACAAATCCTGATGCCGATTATTTCAAAGGTTTGACTGAATACAGCGCCTTGATCCGTTGGCAGATTTTTGAAGAAGAAAACAAAGACTGGCTTGAAGAGTGGAAAAAAGGATTCGTTCCTTTCCGTTTGATCGGTGACTTCTGGGTTGTGCCGTCCTGGTTGACTCCCCCACCTGAATGCAAACACCCGATCTTTATTGATCCAGGTATGGCGTTCGGTACGGGCACTCACGCAACGACGCAAATGATGGCGTTCTTTATCCACAAGCTGGCTGAAAAACACAAAGCGAATTTAGCTGACTGGGCATTGCTTGATGTCGGCACAGGCACTGCGATCCTTGCGATGCTTGCGCAAATGAGCGGCGTTGGTTTGGTGGCTGGTATCGAGATCGATCCTGAAGCCCGTCGCGTTGCCCGTGACAATGTGAAATTGAACAAGCTTCCGCAGATTGATATTCCGGAAACTCAGCTGGATGAAATCCGCGGGCCTTATGACGTTGTTGTGGCCAACATCATCGATGGCGTTTTGATCAATATTAAAAAAGATCTTTTGCGCGTGTTGAAACCAGGCGGTCACATTTTGCTGACGGGTATTCTGGAAGAGCGTGACAACCACTTCTTTGAAAAGTTCTTTGAAGGAACAAATCTTGAAGTTGTTCGTCGTCTGGAAAAAGACGAATGGGTTGGTTACTGGGCTAAGTCCACAGAAAACGCGTAAGGTACATTTCGATGAGACGCTATTGGATCGACAAAAAAGATCTTTTCGGAGATCAGGTTAATTTCTCTGGAGATGTATTTCATCACATCTTCGATGTTTGCCGTCAGGAAGAGGGTTCAAAATTTGAAGTCCTGACCGAAGACAGCAAAGCTTACTTTGTCGAAGTCACTCAAGTGTCCAAGAAAACCGCCGTCGCACGCATTATCGAAGAGCGCGACATTCCGCAGTTGAAAACTCCCCATGTGCATTTGGTCCTTTCCGTATCGCGATTTCCAGTGATGGATGCAGTGATGGAAAAAGCTGTGGAAATGGGAGTTAAAAGCATTCAGCCTTTCTTTTCTGAATTCAGTTTTGTTCGCTCTGGCGAAAAAATCTCTGAAAACAAAACCGAGCGCTGGGATAAAATCGTTAAGTCCGCGACCCAACAATCCGGCCGTGGGGACCTGATGAAAATCCAAGCACCAGTGAACTTTGATAAGCTGGCTGGGATCATTAACCAAAATGACTCTTCCGTGGGTCTATTTGCATATGAAGGCCCATCAACGCTAAGCATTAAAGACTATGTCAGCAAAGTAAAAGCGTCCCATCCCCAGGGTATCTCCAACATATGGATTATCGTGGGCAGCGAGGGTGGCTTTTCCCATTCCGAAGTTCAAAAATTCCAGGACCTAGGCCTTCATCCAGTCACCTTGGGACCCCAAGTTTTGCGAGTTGAAACGGCTTGCATGGCCTTGGTATCAGTCCTAAAGTATGACTTTGATCTGATGGTTTAAAGGAGAAGGAATGGATCCTTTCGAAGAGTTTGAGTTTAAGCCCCTCACGGATGGTCTAGGTTTCCATAAAAAGAAAGCAGCGGCTGCAAAAGCAGATGCCGATGTTGATTCTTTTTCTTCCAAACCATCTCCGACTCTTTTGAAAAACCAGGGTTTGGAGTTGATTGAAGAAGGTTCTGCGGATCCACTTCGTCCACCACTTCCTCGCAAAAAGTCCAGCTCCACTTCCCAAGTTCCTTCAGCTCCAGGTTACCTGACTGAAGTGGGCGGCGAAGCATCTCCAAGCACATCGACAGCTGCGGTTGATGAAATTCTTAAAACACTTCAAAAAAATCGTCGTTTGGAATTTGATGAGACGAAATCAAAAACCAAAATCACGGCTCAAACCAAAGAAGAGTTCAAAAGCACATACTTCAGTTTCTCTGCCGGCTTGCTGGATGGAATGCTGGTTGTGGCGGCAAGCCTTCTGTGCTTGATCCTGCTGGTCTCTATCGCGCGCATTGATCTTGTGGCAAACTTGACGAATCCGGATGAAAACTACTTGGTTTACTTCTCGACATTCGGAATTTTCGCTGGCGTTGCTTTCATCTACCTGACTGTGAACCGTATCTTTACGGGCGCTACTCCAGGTGAGTGGGCTTTTGATCAACGTGTAGGTCAGCCAGCCGATCTTAACTCTGGTTTGTTTTACCTTAAAGTTGCAGCTCGCAGCCTTTTGGTAATCGTAACGGGCTTCTTTGTTCTTCCGGTTCTTTCTGCTCTTTTCAATAAAGACTTTGCCGGCCGGATCACAGGTGCTCGTCTTCTTAAGAAAGTATAGGTTTCGATATGGGCCAAGTTCGCAAATTTGATGATATCTCTGAAGCCTTGGCTCCGCTTCGCTCTGCTGGCAAAAAAATCGTTTTCACAAATGGTTGTTTCGATCTTCTGCACGTCGGCCACGTTCGTTACCTGCAGGAAGCACAAGCTTTGGGTGATGTCCTGGTCGTCGGTGTAAATTCGGATGCCAGTGTAAAACGCCTTAAAGGTCCAACTCGTCCCGTACAAATTGAAAATGACCGTGCCGAGATTCTAGCCGCTTTGGGCTGTGTGAATTTCTCCGTGATCTTTACTGAAGACACTCCTGAAAATCTGATCAAGAAAGTTAAGCCTGATATCCTGGTTAAGGGTGGCGACTGGAAAATCGATCAGATCGTGGGTGGAGCTTTTGTTGCGAGCTACGGTGGTCAAGTGATGTCTTTGCAGTTCATCGATGGCAAATCCACGACGAAACTGATTGAAAAAGCTCAATTAGAATCTAAATCCTAATTTCCCGCTGTAAACTGAATCTGCGTAGCGATCCACTTCCAAAGCGATGAACGCCTTGGAGATTTCAACGTTCACGCCAAAGAATGTGTGATCATCAATAATACTGCGCGACTCTGTTTGGCCTGAAGCTGTAATACCCGCCGGACCGCCGATGAAAGTGCCTTGCGCGCGAACACGGCCTCCGCCAAAGTACAGCGCCACGTTTTCCATGTTCACAGTTCCAATCAAATCCCAACCGACAGTCGAAATATTGATTAAGTTTTGAAAGTTCGCGCCACCAGCATAAACCATGGTCGAAAAAGTGATTGGGAAAAATGAAGCTTCATAAAAACCCCAACGAACCTGACCCCCGAAGTTCTGCATTTCCTCAGTTTGAATCGCTGGTGAAAAATAAACGAACGCATCGATGTTATAGTAAAGTCCTTTACCCAAACTTAGAGTGTAAAAGGACATCTCCCCTTTATCCTGAGTTCCGGAACCCAAGGTCGACAAATCCCCGATCGGAATAAATTGGGAGGAAACTCCAACTTCAACGCCGGAATATCCACCCAGTGGATACGGGTCGCCTAAAATTTTTGATGATGAGCCAAAGCCCAGGATTTCCAGAGTGCGATTCTGATCATTAGGATCCAAACTGCGTGGCAGCTGAGTGATGGCGTAAGTCTGCACAGTAAGAAATGCTATGATTAAAAAAAGAAAGCGACGACCCAGTTTCATTGGCACTATTGTCGTCGCAAATACCTTAAGCTGTCCAGCTCTTAAAGAGCTGCTACGCCTGATTGAATTTGACTCAAAGCAGAGTTAGCAATCCCTGCGATCTCGGAATTTTGGCTGCTTGCTGCCAGTTCTGTGAAAATTTTTGTAAATTGAGTGTAATTACCAAGAGCATTTACGAAAGCGTCACCGCGGTAACGATTGCCCTGGCTGGTGGAAGTGCCTTCTTTAGCAGAGTTATAGCCTTTAACCACGATTTCCGCTGCCAATTTAACGACTTCAACATTGCTGCTTTTCAGTGAAGAGGCCAAAGCCCCCAAGCGACCTGCATTAGCATAGCCCAACATGTAAGCCATCGCTTTGGTTTGCATATCACTTCCAAAAGTATCGTAACTTGAAGCCACCACGTTAAACGCCGGCGCTGTATAGAACGAGCTTGCTGCTGAAAGACCCAGGCTTTGAGTTTCCGCGTTGCTGTTTTGCAAAAGCTCTTTCACGATTCCATAGAACTCACCATCAGTCAGTTCCGCATCCATGTAGGCAACAACCATTTTATTGACGTTCTCTTTTGTTGGCTGTCCCAACACCAAAGAGCGCCATTGATCTGCAGTCATGGATTTCTTGTCTTTGTCGGTTTTTGATTTATCGGCAGCGCCTGGGCCACCATCTTGAGCAAGCTGCCCGCCTGCTCCTGTGCCCGAGCCTGTCGTCAGATCATCAGAGCCAGCTCTAAAGCCCGCATCTGCCTGAACGACGTTAACTGTTGTTTCAGGTTTTTTATCAGCGTCAGCTTTTTTATCTTCGGCTTTTTTAGCAGCTGTTTTAGCGGCAGCAGCTGCGGCCTGTTTGGTTTTATCTTCAGTGTTCGGAGTGCTCGTTTTTTCTTCTGATTTCTTATTGCCGAATGGGTTTACGTAATTACGGGAAACCTCGCGACCACCCAAATCGAATAGTGCTGCCAGAACAGATTTAGGACGAATCATCTCGAAGCTGATATCGCCGTTCTGAATGGCTTTTTGAACAGGGGCTTTAAACAAATTGCCCACGCCACCCACAAGGACTGCCGCTACCACAAGGATCGCAATTTCTAGTTTATTGTCTTTAAGTTTCATAAAAGACTCCTGTTCCTACTGGTTACAGGAGCATCCCTTATGCCACATTAGCTTCAATTGGTTGGAGCTGGGGCCTCTCAGAATGAGACAGTGCCGCCTTTGCGCACCTCTCTGTCCAAAAAAGTGCCAGATCTTACTTGGGACCTACGGGGCAAAACCCTGGGCGTGGCCCAATGCTGGGGAATTCACGGCAGGTATCCGGCCGCTTTTCATAGACAGTGCATAGGCGAGTAATGGGATGAAGAAAATGACAATCTCCGTTGGGACGACTTGCCAGCATAAAGAACTCCGTCCCGCTTCGATACGAGATGATGATCTTTTCTTTGATCAGGCGTTTTGAGAGCTTTTTTACTCCACTGGCAGCCTCGTCCTCGTCCGTCACTCCCAGGCGAATCAGATCCGCCAGTTTGACTTCGACAGGCATTGTACAGCAATGGCCATGGCAGCCATTGCACATTCCTTGTTTATACGATTTCCAGGTGGATGGTCGGTCTTTATCAGTTCTCATGTCCTATGGGACGGGCTTTTTCACCAGCTTGCTATTATATCTAGCGGTGGAGTCCGTTGGTTGCAGTAATACAATACTGTAACCACGGTTGTAAAGCTCGGCCAGCAACTGAGGTAAAACCTCGGCGGTACGGCGATGAATATCGTGCATCAGCAGAATTCCCCGTCCCTTTTTTTCAATGGTATCCAACGTAAACTTTAATAGCTGCTCGTTGGTTTGAGCTTTCCAATCCTCGCTATCGATATTCCAATTAAACTCCGCAACCGAATTGGTGTTTAAATAATTACGAAGCTCGGAATCGACTTCCCCGTAAGGGAAGCGAAAGAAAGGCTCGACATATCCCAAGGTATCAAAAACTGCCTGATGCCCACCGCGAATTTCAGCAGTGGCCTCTGTAAATGACAAAGGCTTGTACATCAGTCGCTCACAAGTGGGGGTGGTTGCCAGACAAGAATGGGTCACTGAGTGACTGCCCATCGCGTGACCATCGGCTGCGGCAAGTTTCACGACTTCAGGATTTTGGCGCACGTTTTTTCCCAGTTGGAAGAAGTGAGCCTTCGCATTCACTTCTTTCAGTGTTCTTAACACCGAACGCGTATACACATCACTAGGACCGTCATCGAAAGTCAGTACGATTTCCTTGGCAGCAACATCTCCGGCACGGGCAAAGTAGCCTTTGGAAACATCACGGTACTGAACGTTTTCTGGAAACTTAAAATTATTGCCAGAGGGCTCGGCACTGAGTGCATTCACGCGCACTTTCAACGTTGCACGTTCCGCTGTGTAATGTCTTTCCAATTGTGCAAGCAAATCCTTGCGACAGGATTTAACCAAAGGTTGATTGCTGTCATTACGAATTTCATTTTCAAATATCGTCAGCGACAATCCATCAAGATCTTTTAGCCGGGAGCACAGTTGTGCTGAAAGCTTTTCCTGCTCGCCCGGATTGGAATATTCCTGACGCCAGTTTTTAAATACCGTTTCGGGGTTTGCCGGGGAAGCATCCCACTCGGCCAAAGAGGCGGCATTTTTATTAGCCTGAACTGTTTGCTGAATTTGATGGCTTACACTGTTACCACAGGCAGACAACGCCAATGTTCCTGCGACCAATATCATTTTCAAAGATAGATTTGTCATAGTATGTCCACCGCTTCATCCTTACCGGGCTGTTTCAAATTCAATTTAATTTTGGAATTTTCAATAATCACCCGGGGATCCATAGAGTGACTGTCGAAAACCACCAGGTTGCGGCTGGCTTCAGCCGTAACAACATTGGGATTCCAAAGATAACGGAAGTAAATAATCAATGATCCAACGAACTGACTGATCAAAATACTTAGCAATGCCAACGCAGCCAGGCCGATTTGCGGGACCGTGGATTCCCAGCGAGCCGGTTCCAGAACTTCAAATCTGTTTCCGATTGAAAGTTTTTGCGATTCTAACTTTGCCAAAGCTGTGCTGAGTTCTTTGTATCGGGCGAATTCCAGCTCTGATTTCTTTTTAAGGTCCTCGGCCATTTGCGCCTGGAATGGCAGCTCGCGGGATTCAGATTTAATACTGTTGATTGAAGCCTGAATCTGCCCCAATTGATCTTTCATAATATCGTTTTGATTCTTAAGATTTTCGATCTGTCCGCCAACTCCATACATCGTTTTGTCATTGATGTCGGAACGGCCTTTTTTAAGATAAGCGATCATCTTGTTGTTCTGGCTGATTTTAAGTTTCAGCTCGTTTCCGCGAACTAAAAGCTCACTGACGTAATCGCCGATCTTGTCTTTCGATCCCAAAGGCAGAATGTTTTGATCGCGATTCTCGATATCGGCAAGTTCCTTACCCAGGGAAATCAGTTTGGAATCGGCGTCCTTCTTCTGCTCGATGATGAAATTCTCGACGCGGTTAATTTCCTCGGCTTCCCGCTTTTTCATCAGCTCACTGCCGGTTTGAACAACTGTATTTACCAGGAACAATGACATTGCCCGGTCCGGCGTGGCAGCAGTGATTCTGATTTCAAACTCTGAATCCAACTGCGCACGTATCCATCCGCCCAGCCTTTGCAGAATTGCGATCTTGCTTTCCGGCGCGCTGGTGATTTTGGACAAATAGTTATCGCGCAATAGTTCATACCCTTTGCGCTCCTCCAATGAAATTTGCGGGGACTCTCCCCGCTCAGGGATTTTCTTAAGGACTGCTTCGAAAAATTCGCGGGTTTTCAAATACTCGATATGCTTTGAAAGCAAACTGCTGCCCTTCTTGGATTCCTGAAGGGATTTATTCATTCCGAAATATTGGGATGTAAAGGCCTGGACAGAGGAGTTTTGTGAGTCATTGAAGATCACGGTGGTGGATGCAATATAGGGAATTTTGATTGCATACACCAGCACGCTAACACTGAACAGAATCGCCGTAAAAACCACGAACATCCGCCAGTGTGACAAATATAATTTTAGAATTTCACCAACGCTAAGCTCTGGCTCCAGATTTGGATCCTGCATATACAATCCCCCGACCTAATAGTTTTGCCATCCTTTCAAAAGGATGGCCTGTGTCTATTTTGTAATGAGGATTAAGTTGGTGAAATTTCCGAACGCGCCAAAGAGCGCATTCGAATTCTTGCTTATGGAAGTTTGACGGGGCTCATCATCACATTAGTCGGTCTTAGAACAGTCACTTTGTAGCCTTCTTTATGAAGCAGTGCGAGAAACTGGGGCAGACTTTCCATCGTGCGCTTTTGAATATCATGGAACAAGACTATGCCACCATTATTTGCACGCACTTGCTTCATTGTGAATTCGATCATCTGCGCATTAGTACGACCCGACTTCCAATCCAAGCTGTCTACGTTCCAGAAAAACTCTCCAACACTGTGATTTCTCAAAGAACCTTTTAAATCAGATCGAGAACTGCCATATGGAAATCTAAATACTGGATGAGCCCAACCCAATACAGATTGAATCGCGTTCAAACTTCCATAGATTTCTTTTTCTGCACTTTTAAGTCCCAACTTACCAAGATTGGCGTGAGTCATTGAATGCCCACCGACAACGTGACCATCATTTGCCACCATTTTTACGTACTCTTTGTTTGCAAGGACGTTTCGGCCAACATGGAAGAACATTACTTTCGCATCGACCTCAGCCAAAGTTTTAAGAATCGTTTTTGTATATGGCGACGGACCATCGTCAAAAGTCAAAACAACTTCTTTAGGGCCGACATGCAGACGTTTACCATCTTTTCTGGCTGTTGCGTCGAAGCCGCCTTTGGTATTTATGGCTCTTTCAATTGTTTCAAACTTAAACTGAGACGTTTTATTAACGCCCGCTCCGGGCAATACGACCGTTTGCTTTCCAGGAGCTTTGAATTCAACTTCATCTTCGAAAAAGTTTCCTAGATTTGTAGTTAATGTGGCGCGGTCTTCACGATAAAAGTCGTTTAACTTTGAAGTAAGATTAGCAGCGCAATCTTTAACGATCTCCTGATTTTCAGGTGCATCCATCTCCTGTTCAAATAAAGTCAGATGCTTTACATCCATTTCTTCTAATGCCAGGCACACATCTGCCGCCGTCATTGTACCTGCAGCAATATCTTCCTGCCATTTTTCAAAAGTATGTTCGGGACTGTCTTCAGAAGCATGCCAGGAATCATAAGTAGTTGCTGATTGATTTGCTTTGATGGCATTGGTGACATCCATCTGAGCTTTTTCAGAACCACTGCTACACGCAGTCAGCGACATCATTCCAAGACCTAACATAATCACAAATTGCTTTTTCATAGTTCGCTTCCTTTTAAAGACGGTTCAACAGAGCCGTAAGAAAGCAGATTCCGTGCCTTCTGGAATTCCAGCAAAATCCACTATTATGCGTTTTGGGTGTCTAGAGTTTGGTCAACCGACCTAAATTGGCGGCGTTGATAGCGCAAATGTACTTCTTCGAAGACGGCGGCGGCGACGAAGCCGAAGACCATCCAGTACAGGCGATCGGCCATTCCGCCTATGGATAAGTGGATGTGATAGATAATTAGAATAGGAATATGTGCGAGCAGGTAAATGGATACCTGGCGTTTGGCAATGCTGAATGATTGCAGTGCTTTCAATGCTCCGATCGTCATAAAGCCCACAGCGATCGCCGCAAGCACCACCAGAGGCCATCCGCCAACGACTCCTGCAGAGACAAAAATATTATGCGGATCTTTGAACGAATTGTAGTTGGAGACATCCACATCATTTCCGGAAGCAAACTTCGACATCAAACCGTGGCCTAACCAAGGTTCCTGCTGAAACTGTTCAGCACCTCGTTCAACTTCGTCCCAGCGTGAAGCCACACCATCCTGCGCCTGACGACCACCCAGTGAGGTGTGCCCGGTCGCAATGTCGTGAGCAAACTGATAAGTCTGCAAACCAAAGAACAACGTGAAGGTAGTCAGTATCGAAACCACACCCACTTTAAACATTCGACCTTGAGAAGTTCGCGTTTCGTGCAAAATCAACGTCAGCAAAAATGCGAACATGGCCGCTGCCGCCGAAGATCGCGTGCCCGTTAAGATAATGACCAAAAAACTTGCCAGCAAAATCAGCGCACTCCAAATCTTATGTTTCAATTTTGAATCCATAAGAAAAGTTCCCAACGAGAATACAAAAGCCGTCGTCGCGCAGGTCACCATGTGCGGAATATGTTTAAAGACTCCGATAAATCGTCCGCCCTTAAAAGCAGAGCCTGGAGACAACACTAAAACAATCAAGGAAAGCAAAACTAAAGCCCCTGCCCACCTTTGCACAAATCTAAGAAAAGCCTGAACATTCCATAAACTGGGAATGATCAAACCGTAAATTCCAACCATGAACAATGATACCAGCATCGCACCAATCTGCATCACGGCCGATTCCTCGGGATTCACATAATAAACCTGCAAAAGAGTCTGCACCGCGAGGACAATCATTAGAAAGAATACGAAGAGTTTATAAAAACCACTTAAATGTTGTCTGACAGGAACACGCAGCCACAACAGTAATAGCGGAACTCCTAAAAGGAACGTCAACAACACATTCACATAAGGATGCATGCCTTGCTGAAAAATCAGGTAGGGTATTTCACGGGGAATGGGCAGAAGTCCCCCTAAAGAGACTTTGCACAGAAAAATCAAAGCCACCAGGGATTTTATTAGAAATAAAATACGGGCGTCTTTGGCATGAATCATTACTGATGCATTCCCTTGTTAGAGTTCTTATCAATCAGAATTGCTGTGAGTGCGATTCCCAGGACCAGGGAAACGATCGTAATTGAACGAGCCGTATCACTGCTGACCATGTACGACTTTTGCGGAACATAAATGAAATCATCCTGCGCAAGCTTCAGTTGTTTAGCGCCGCCATACTTAATGACCTTTTCAGCATCGACTTCATAAGCGCCCTGATACTCTTCAACGGCTTTCGATTTGATTTCTGCCCAGGATTTAGGCTCAAGCTTACGCACCAGAATCTCTGACATATCACCGGTGGAACTGGACCCTCCGGCAAGAGTTATCAATTTAAGCAAATCAGTCGATGGTGGAACATAGTAAATTCCCGGTCTGTTCACCGCACCCAACAGTTGCACACTGATCAATGACTCTTTTGGGGAAGATCTGAAAATATATTCAGACGCCTGTGCCGGCGGTTTGATTTCACTAAGACCAAGAGAATCATGTGATTGCGCAAAAGCAATAGAATTGAAAGTAAAAATCAGCGCTATGACATATCGGGAACACTTCGCAACGATCATTAACAACCTCCACACTGGACCTAAATCGAGAGCCATAAGTCTTGTCAATATTTTTCAATGACGGACTTCAGTCCATAGACCAGAATAAAGTCTATGACAAATCCTTCCGTACCAGAGCACGAAAAACTATTTGATGAAATTTGTAATAAATTGAACGAGCTCAGCACCAATGGTGAAGCGGATGAAGTGCATCCAACTCAGCCAAAGTACGAGCAAATGCAAGAGCAGATGAAGAAATTCAACTCTGACTTGAAAGGTTCCCAAGAGGAGCTGCGCGAGAAAATCAAATCTCTCGAGAGCGTTTCTTACGGATCTGAAACGTTGGATGCGCAGATGAAATTGTTGGCGGATCAACTCAGCGCAGAACGCGCAACGAACGCAAAGATGTCTGCAGACCTTGCAAAATCGTTAGAATTGAGTTTGCAACTTCAACTTGAAATACAAGGTTTGAAGGCGCGCGCTTTGCAAATTCAAGGCGAAGAAAAAAAGTATTCCCAGTCCATGTTTGAAAGAAACAAAATCCTGCAAAGAGATTTGGATCTTACCCGCGCACTGAAAGATGAAACTGCGATGGAGTTCGCCAAAGCAAAAAGTGCCTGGGCTCGTGAGCAGGATCTTTGGGAGCAACAATACGAGAAACTTCAGGCCGAGATTCAAAAGTTCAAACAGGAAAAAGCGGATCTTGAACAGGCAAATGCTGACCTGATGAATACAATCACCGAGCGCGATGCCACAGTTCAGTCTCTGAACGAAGAGATCGAAAAAATCTCGACAGCATTTAGCGAAGTGGAAGCGTCAGCACAACAGCAAAACGAAGTTCTTAAGAACCTGACTTCTGTAGCTGAGACAAAAATTGTTGAGATGAAAGTGGCTTTGGATAAAAAGTCTTTGGAAGCCCAGGACTATTTCAGTCACTTGCAGCAGACATTAAGTCAGTCCGTGGTCTTGAAACAGGAAAACATCTCGTTGAAAGAGTACGTGGCAAAACTGAACTACTATCATCAGCAGGCACAGCATGCGCAGAATGTGGTAACTCAGATTGCCCAGGTGTCAGCGGTTCAGGCACAGCAACAGGCCCAACAACAAGCGCAGCAGATGCAACAAATGCATGCAGCTCAACAAACCCAGCCAGTGCCTGCGACACCAGCTCCAGTTCAGGCATAAGGTTTATTTAAATTTTCCTCCGTGGGCTCAGGGGTCCCTCCTCCTGAGCCCATTTTTTATTCCCCCACTGCCCGGACCGGGGCAGAAAATAAAACATGATCTTGTGAAACCAAAAGCCGGGAATAATTCGGCGAAGTATGCCGAACAGAATCGCATCAAGTGTCACCTTGAGCCTTAATGGCGGATTTTTATTTTCAATCAACTTAATAATTTTCCCAGCGACCACCTCAGGCCGGCTCATCGAATAGCCCATCAGTTTTTCTATGAATGGCGCCATCGAGTCGTAATATTCCGAATGAGGCCCGCGAAGCTCATGACTTAAGCGCGCTTTGTGTGACAGAACCACATTCTTAAATGATGACGAATTGATGAAACCCGGCTGCACAATACTGACGTTAATTCCATAGGGACGGCACTCATACCACAAGGCCTCACTGACACCTTCCAAAGCATGTTTGGAAGCACTGTAGGACGCCATCGTCGGCATCGATACCATTCCGCTGACAGAGGATATATTGATGATATGACCACTGTGCTGTTCGCGCATAATCGGTAAAACGGCTTTCATCAAATTAACCGGACCAAAGAAGTTCGTTCGCATCTGCAAATCCTCGGCACTGGCATCCATGTGTTCAACCACCGAGCGAAAGCACACACCGGCATTATTGATCAAAACATCAATCTGCCCCCACGTACGGCAGATTTCATTAATCACATTTGAAATTTCACTTTCATCAGTCACATTCAACGGAAGATGCAAAGTCGATTCATTGACAGGAAATATTTCAGCGAGTTTTGCATAGGATTCTTTTCGTGCGGTGACCACGACACGATACTGACTGGAGCGCACCAGAGCTTCACTGATGGCCCTGCCAAGTCCGGAGGCGCAACCTGTGACTAAAACAACTTTTCTTGAATCTGTTTGAGTTGCGAGCATGCCGACCTCCTAGTTCGAGGGCGCAATATCCACTCCAAATAATTTATCCAATGCGCGATCGCACAAGGGAACGCTAATAGGTTTGGTCAACACCTGCATTTTACACAGCAGATCACCATACTTGTCGCGAAGAGCGTCTTCCTCGACGACAGAGACCAAAATAATGGGACTGGATTTAACAGCGCGAGCCAGGAAGCGGACCAGGTCTAAACCTGTGCCCGCTCCTGATAAAAATAGATCGGTAACTATTAATGTATAGGGAGAGTCATGAACAATGGAGGAGCTGACAAACTTTTGTGCTTCCTCGCAACTCACAGACCAGTCCAGATGGTAGTCATTAAACTGCCGACGCAGTATATGCTCCCAAAGGGGTTTGAGTGACAAATCATCTTCTACGATCAGAATTCTTTTTTTCATGACGCTTCCCTGTGCATGATTGAATTACTGGAATCGAAAACTCCTAATCCACGATAGCTGGCAACGTGTCGACCTGTTTGGTCGCTGACCACTTTTTAATGCGATCAGATACTTCCTTGCTGGCTTTTTCCAAAGCCACGAAAGGACTTTTTGCGTCTGCCACAACCGTGAATTGAAGCTCTCCGGAAACAATACCGACGTCCACCAGGAAATCCGCTCCACGCGAATCGATGGATAAATTGATATTACTGTCTGACGGCGCACTCGCAGTCAGTCTTTCCAAAACGCGACCACATGAGATGAGCAATTGATCCTTCTCGGGAAGGGCGATCTGATTCGTTCTTAGTTCTACATTAGTCATGCTGAATCCTCCTGTGGTTCAATAATAGATTTATAAAAGCGCTAATAATATTTCCTTGCACTTATGCACCTGCAGCGGCTTCTGCAGATAGAATGGCAATTGTTCCGATGTTTTTCGTACCGATTGCAGTAATGAATCAAAATTCAAAATGCTCATGCTGCTGACGAAAACAAAATGATCCGATGCTTCGCCATATCTTGACCATAAATCAATACCGGTGTCGTCACCGTCAAGAAATACGTCTGATATAACCAAATCGTAAGGTTTCTGGGCATGGAATGAATGTCTCAAAAGCGCTTCTGCACCGGCTTCCGACGTCTCCCAATCAATAGCAGCGTTTGGAAAGGCGGAGCGAATCACGCTTTCCCACAAAGGCCACTGCCCCATATCATCTTCAACGATCAAAAAGCGGCGAGGCTCTGTATCCAGCATCATATTGGATAAAATCGCCTCTATATTTTGGTTCTCATGCGCCATACTGTTTTCCATGGCTACCTCCCTGAACTTCACTTATGATCGACTTTTCAAGTTGGCTTCGTGCTAAAATGATTTGATGATTTCGCAAAACACTGCTTAAATCCAACCTGTATGGCAAAAATTCTCTGCATCGAAGACAGTATCGAGTTTTTTATTTACCTGACTTCGGTTTTGAAAGATCACACGCTGACTCAAGCTGAATCAATTTCAGATGCGTTCAATATTGTGAAAACTGGGCGAGACAGTTTCGATCTGGTATTATTGGATATCTCACTTCCAGACGGAAACGGGATGAAAATCCTTCCCGATCTGAAAGACTCTTTTAAAGCGAAACCAGTTCCAATTATCATTTTGAGCACTGATGACGACATCATCAGCAAAGTTGCCGCATTCGGAATTGGCGCGGACGATTATATTTCCAAGCCGCCTAATTCCAGTGAATTGCGCGCGCGCGTTGACGCACGTTTGCGTGCGGTTAAATCCTATCAACAAAACACGCAGCAAGTGCAATTGGGTGATCTATATATCGACTCCAATCGCATGTGCGTTGAGTTGCGCAACTCCAAAGCTGGTACAGTACAAATTGAACTGACACCCTTTGAGTTTAAAATTCTAAAAATTCTTTGTGGCCGCCCAGGACAAGTTTTCAGTCGTGAACAGCTGATTGATCAGGTTTGGGGTGTAGGCAAATACGTCACTGAAAGAACCGTGGACGCTCACGTCAGCCACTTGCGCAAAAAAATCAGTGATAGCTCAGTGAAGGTGGAAACTGTTTTAAGCGCAGGTTACAAAGCGGCTGTTAGAGATAGTGCTTCTGATTAGGAAAAACTACTGCCAGTTGCTGGGAAAGCTCTCGGGCTTTGGCCAGATAAAATGTCACTTCCTCAAAATTTGCCCCGATTTGTGCGGACTGTTTTAATTGCCAGCTAAGGTCTTTTGAGGTTCTTCCGAAATCTTTAAATCCCAACATTTCTGCGGAACCTGCCAGCTTGTGAGCAGCTTTCCATACGGCTTCTGCATCACCGGAGCTGGTACCCTGCTCCAGCACTGGAATACAGTCATTTAAGGTCACACAAAATCGCGCAAGAATTCGCAGCACGGTGTTGGGCGTCGTGTCTTCCAATAGATGATTAAAAGCATGTGAGTCAAAGCCCTGCAGTGATTTCAACTGCCTGCTGACTCCCACCAAGTCATTGTCTGTTTCCACTATTAGCTCCTTCATGAGCATTACAATAACAATGCAGTTATATGCTGAATTTAATTTGGTTTGAAGAAACCTTCAAACTCAATTAACATTGTTCTCACTCAAATTTGCGAGAGTGAGATCGATGAAACGCATTAATATCATTCTGAAAAAAGCCCGCAAGTTCTTCCTCTGGATTCCCGTTTTAACTTTGGTTTGCGGACTTTCTCTTTCCTTCTACATTCACAAACGTATGGTCGATAGCGAGCGTGAGGACCGTCGCGCAGATTCCATCAGAAGATCCCGCGACATCATACAATCTTTGGACCTCTTACTATCAAACAGTGTTCTTCGTATTCAATCCTACGAGGAATACATCGGCACACGTCCTGCTGATTATTATCGCGATATGGCGTTTTTGGGTCAATCCTTGCGCTACACAGTTTTTCAACGCTTCTCTATTTTTCAACTAGAGGGTAAACGAACAGCATCACCTCCCAGATTGAGACTGATCTCCCGTATTAATACTCCCAATTCTCAGGTGCCTTTAACAAAAGGCAAAATGATGACCTCGGAATCCGTCCTGGCCGGCATTCAGGAAATCATCGCCAACAAAGAATACAGCCGCGCCATCCTTCATGATCGTGATGGCGTTCCTTTGGTAACTTACGTTTTGCAGTCCAGAAGCCGTGGAAATATTTACTTTGTCTTCTCAACACCGCTGGTTTCCCTGTTTGAAAAAATTGATATCCGTCCTAACGAGTCTTTGGAAATCGAAGACGCCAAAAATTCCAGATCCTGGATTATTTCTTCAGATGGAAATAAAAAGACTATCCGTAACGGAACCATAGATCAGAAAGCCATCCGCAAAGACAGCCTGCTACAAACTCTGCGTTTGGGGGAAACTCAACAATCCCCGATGAAGGTTTACTTTCATTTCAACTTCCAGAAACCCGACGGATTTACTGCCTCCACAATCACGGGTATCATGAGTGTTCTGATTACACTTATTATTTCTTATCTGTTCTGGGTTCTGGTGCAGCAAAATCGCCGGGTCACAAGAATGGTTATCGACAAAACTCATGACCTGGAACAAGCACACCAGGAACTGCAGGAAGCCTTGGTTGCAAAGAACCGCTTCCTGGGAAATATTTCCCATGAGATCCGCACACCGTTAAACTTGATTTTGGGAATGATTGATCTTTGCGAGGAGAAAGACTCCGATCAAAAGATCAAAGACTATTTAAGCAGTATGCGCTCTTCGGGCAATCACCTGCTATCAATGATCGAAGACCTTTTGGATTTGGCTAAATCCAGCACCAATGAACTTCAGGTCCAGCCAAAACGTGTGCAGTTCATCAACTTCCTGACCGATATTTCCAAAGTATCCGGCAGGGACTGCGCTAAAAAGAATCTGCGTTTTTATTCCCAGATCGCGTTTGATTTGCCGACAGTGATCAATTACGACCCAAGCCGCTTGCGCCAGATTCTTTTGAATCTTCTGCGTAACGCCTGCAAGTACACCAACGCGGGGCACGTGATTTTAAGAGTCAGCAAAATTCAGCAGCAGGATTCGACGGCCACACTGCGCTTTGAGGTTGAAGATACTGGAATCGGAATTCAAACCGATAAACTTAACAAAGTCTTTGACGCTTTCTTCCAGGTTGAAAACTCCTCTGCGTTTGCGGAAGGTGGAGTTGGCTTGGGATTGGCCATCGTAAAAGAGCTGGTTAATAAATTAAATGGCCGAATGCATGTTTCATCCACGCCGAAAAAAGGGACTCTATTCCAGGTTGATCTGGATGTGGAAATTGTGGATAGCACAAACTGGCTTGAAAGCTTTAAATCTCCAGACGATCAGATGAAAGAGTTCATTCTGATTAGCGACGACAGGAACCTGCAGCAAAGTGCAGAGGCCCTGGCCATGCATCCGGCGATTATCTATAGCAAAATATCCACTAGCGAAGACCTTCCGGTAAATCCAAAGATCTCTGCGCAGAACAAGTGGATTTTATTGGATTCCGCAACGCCCGTATCCGAACTGAAAGTAAAATCATTGCACGAACAAGGACACGTCGTCTTGCTCGGTAACAAAGAGGACATCATCAACAGAAATCCCTCTTTATTGGATCCAGTGCTGGATTCCTCTCCATTGGCGTTGGCCGATGTGTTTTTGATCACTGGGTTCTATGGTAAACATGCGCGTCGCACTGAAAACCGTGACCTGCAAAAAGCCAAAGTTGAGGCCGCTCCCAAACCTATTCCGGATTCTTTGAATATTCTGGTCGCTGACGACGATATGGGGAATCAGGAACTGTACATGGCTTACTTTGACGGCAAGCCATGGAAAGTTAAGTACACGCAAAATGGTAAAGAAGCGCTGGACGCTTACATCGAGAATCCGTCACAAGTTGTTGTACTGGATGTGCGTATGCCGTTGATGGATGGTTTTGAAGCGGCGGAAAAAATGCGCGCCTACGAAGCCGCCCAAGGCTTACCACAACGACCGATTTTGCTGGTCACGGCTGATGCGCTGGAAGAAACCATGAAGCGCGCCCAGACAATTCCAAAAACCGCCTTTTTGACGAAGCCGATTCGCAAAAAGACTTTGATGGAAGCTATCAATCAGGCCATTAAATAATTTTTGAATCGATTGGGAAGGCACTGCTTACTGACTTGCAGTGCCTCTTTTTTTGCCTGAGCCTGGCTTTTTTCCGGCAGCGGCGCTGTATCCGCACTCACTATATTTTCTGATCATGGTCAGAGTTTTCTTACCAGCATCTTTATTGTCACCGCAGTCTTTGGAACCTTTTTTGGGAATACAGATGGCCGCCCAGTAGGTGCCGTTTTCGCCCAATGCTGTCGTGGAAATCAACTTCGAACGGTTCTTCAACTCGCTGGCCATTCGGTTCACGGCACAATCCGCATTTTGCATGGCATTCACTAAATCGACATCTTTGCCACAAACATCCGCAGACAACTGAAACAGTCCCGTCGCAGCCCCGTTTGGAGCGTCCTGGTTTACTTTCTCTGAATCACAGCTTGATTCCGTAGATGCCATCGACATCATGGTCCAAACCCAAAACTTATTTCTTTGTTCTTCATCCATGGATGAATACTTTGGACAGATACTTTTCATATCCGTCGGAACTTTGCTGCTGAAAGACTCAGGATTTTCACGAATTCCGGCTAGAATCTTATTACCCAGAGCACCGTACTCACCGTTTTCATTGATAAAGGAATCACAGGATTTACTGACAAATGCATCGCCTTTGCTGTCGCGATTGCCTGCTTTGTCTTTTTCGCTGACTGTAGGATCCGGTGATTGATTGGAGTCTCTGCCGATGGCTTCCTGAATTTTCAAGCTGTCCGTTTTAATTTTCTTTGCTGCCGGCTCCTGAAAGAACGGACAAGCCTTCATGGCCAGCTGTATGCCCGCTGCCAACTGTTTAGACTTCGCTTCAGTCTCTGCCGCAGCTGTCGCCTGTGCCGCAAGTGCCGCTTCCTGAGCTGCTGCTTGTTGCAGATATAAATCCATCATCGTTGGAGCCAATGTTGTGGTGGTAGTGGTCGTAGTAACTGGTGCAGTTACAACCGGGGCTGCTGGTAATGTTTCTTGAATCGGAACGGATTGAAGTGGTGTCACCGTTTGCGCTGACACAGAACCCGCCGCCAATACCAAGAAGCTTACCAATAATAGATTTTGAAATGCCTGTTTCATCACCCTATTTATCGGGTCAAACAGAGCTAAGCCTTAGAAATTTAGAAGGAAATAGAATTTCGTGAGACGTACTAAGGGCTCTTTGCAAGCCCTTAGTCCAGCACAAGGTTACACAATATAGTGCACGTACATTTTTAGATAAAAACCCTCAGGAAACTGCATCAAAGTTGGATGGTCAGCCGCGTGCCCACCTCTTAAAACGCTGCGAACCTCGCTGTAGTTTCTAAGGGAGGCTTTGCGAATGGCATCGCGGAATTCTTCCTCTTCAAGCAGGCCTGAACATGAGCATGAAGCCACGAATCCATTTTTCTTGGCCAAACGGAATGCATGAGTGTTCATCTTGATATAGGCCGCTTTTCCAGTCGGAATATCTTTCTTGGCTTTGATAAATGCCGGCGGATCTGAAATCACGATGTCATACTGTCCTGTCGGCAAATTAGCCAAACCTTCCAGAACGTCCATTTCATGAACTGTGACCTTCGCACCTTCACGCTCGGCGTTTTCTTTGGCAAAAGCGAGCGCCGTTTTTGAAACGTCCACCAGGGAAACTTCCACTTCAAAACCTTCCGCTTTTAAAGCGCGGGTGATTTGCGTAGACCAGTGTCCTACGTAACAGCATAAATCCAATACCCGAATGGTTTTGGTCTTTTGCTGTTTTGCCCAGTTTTTAAATAAATTAATAGCCAGATAAATATTATGAGTTTGATCCAGGAAGAAACCAGTTTTCTGTCCTTCACGCAAATCACAGCTCATTTTGATCACACCCGCATCAGCGGCTGCATTCAAGAGAATTTCAACATGATCCAACTTGAAATCCGGAAGATCTTTCACGACTCGGGCGTCGTTATTAGTAAGTCCTTCAAGCTTTCTGACACTCACATCATTGCGAATAATCACAGCTGTCTGCGACCAATCAAACTCTGAAAGCCCCTGTTCATTGGCTTTTTCAGCAAGTCCCTTAAAGAAGGCTTCGGTATTTTGCAAAGCCAAATCCATTCCCGCTGTGACCAGTTGTGCGACGAAAACCTGGGCTTTTTTGCCGGCTTGCTCGATAACGTAATAATCCAGGACGATACCGGGAATATAATCTGACTCCCCGAATGCCAAACGGAAACTGCCACGGAAGCCTGCAGCCTTGCGAACCTGCCAGGAGCTTAAGATTTTATTCTGAAGAAAATCAAAACCCGTTGGCTCTTTATCCTGACTATTGAAAGTCAGCGCACGAAACGCAATCAAAGAGTGAGGGTTACCATACCCACGTGCCAGGAACTGGCCTTTAGCGTCCTGCAATTCCACTGGTGAGCCCGGCGGCAAGCCTTTGGGGCTTACGGAAAGCTCATTGGAAAAAACCCAAGGATGCCCACTGCGAATGCGTTTATCAGCCCCGGTACGAAGTCTCCAGACAGTTACCATTGTTTATTCACCTTCAATTGCAAAAACCAGAAGTTCAGTGACTTCGTTCTTGGAAAAATTATTATCAGACATCACCAGAAGTGTGCGGCGGCCATCCGGCAGTTTTGGACCGAACGCCAAAGCTTCAAAATTTTGAACATCTTTTTTACCGCGGACTTTTACTAAATCTGTTTCAAAATCCAAAAGTTTGGTTTTTTCAGCCAGCGTGTACTTGTGATCAGCAAGTTTGATCATGGACAACGTATTGGTCGCCTTGGTCACATCCGCCAAATACAAGGCCACTGTGGATTTCCAGCCTTTGCCGTGAATGCGTGCTCCGCGCTCCAAAACAATTATCTTGCTGTCAGTAAGTGCCAGAATTTCTGAAACTCCCCGGAAAATCTCGCGGCCAATTTGATTGTCGTGATACGCATCTACTTTGTATGCGAATTCTGCCGCCGGAGTGAAGTATCCGCGCTGAGCGCCGCGATCTTCAAACTTAAGAATGCGCACAACAACACCAGAAGCTTCAGTCTCCATGTCGATGTCTTGAGTCAGCGGCGCCTCTAGACAAGTGAACATAAACTTTCCATCACCGGTGGTCGTCAGTCCTTCAAGGGCGCCATTGTTCTGTACACCTTTGCTTTGTTGACCTGTGCTCTCTGGAAGATACTTTTCCGGGATTGAGATATCCGACTTCCATTTACCGTCAGCCCCTGCCCGAAACACTCGCGGCATCGAACGCGGTTTCAAATCGCCATTGCCTTCTGAAGAAACAAGGAAATCACCTTCCGGCAATAGCGCAAGACCTTCCAGATCCACAAAAGCTCTGCGGCGGCCTTCCTTTGGAAGACCTTTCACTTCTTTCACGGACTTCGGAATCAAAACAATGGATTTGTCGTTTACTTTAAATTCAAACTGATAAATGCGCGGCTCTCCCCAGCGCCCTTTATCATCACTGATGGCATTTAAGACGCCATCTTTATACGTAATGCCCGACAATCCACCAATCGTAGTGTTTTCGAACTTAGCCCCCGTCACAATGGACGTTTCGCCAATGTACTTCAGGCTGAATGCCTGAGCGTGGGTTGAAAAAACCAAAACAGCAGCTGCTGCTGACAAAATTCTAATCATTACTAACTTCTCCAGCGAAGCTCTGTCTGTTTAACCGGATTCACAAATTCGCGATTTTCCTCCAGCGCATTATGGTATTCGGTTTTCAAAGAGTAATACCATTTAGCCTGCGTGTCGGCGTCTTTGATCAGCATCAGACTTGGATCGTATTTCAAACCATCCTGCTGCTTGGTGACGGCTTCCATATCCTGACCAAGGAAGACCTTACCAAAGCGATTAACCGCGGGCTTAAGCACCGACAACCATGGAATATCCCACACCGCCAACTGAGTGACTCGGGTGTTTTTCTCATCCACCGGAGTTAACGCTGTGTAGGAGTAGAATTTGCGCTCGCCCACCTGAATGTGTTCAACCCGCACGCACGGCAAAGTGAAAGTGATTTCAGTGGTCGGCACTCCGCCTAAAAGCTTGTAGGCTTTGGAATTCGAAGAAGGCTGATGGCGGATCATCTGAAAGCCATAGTCCACGGGACCGAAAAGTTTTTTCTTTTCCAGCATGGTTTTTTCAGAGCGCCAGAACCAGCTCTTATGCACGTAAGGTCCGTGTGCCGGGTCCATCAGACCGATCACCGCGTGATCGACGTGACATGGGAAATTCACCACGTAAGTCAGATTTGGTTTTTTATCGTCTGCAAAACCCTTCATCACTGGCGGCGTTGGAACTTTGCTTAAATCAAAATCCTTGTCACCCATGAATACCCAGATCAAACCCTGGGCCTCGTGAACGGGATAACTGCGCACTTTGATTTTGTTCGGATTTAAATCCTGATCCGCACACAGGGAAGGAATTTCTGTGCACACACCGGAACCATTGAACTTCCATCCATGATAAGGACACTCCAGAGTGTCGTTAACCACACGGCCATAGCTTAATGGAATTCCACGATGAGGACAGATATCGCGCATCGCAGACACTTTGCCTTGGGAGTTGCGGAAGAACACCACAGGTTCATTCAAAATTTTGCGGGCTTGAGCTTTATTGATGGCAAGCTCTGCACTGGGCAAAGCCACGTACCAGACATTCTTCAAAAATCCTGTAAACATAATAACCTCGAGAAATAGAAACTAACGGCCTGTTCTGTTTTCCGCCAACAAACAGGTATTTTCCAAAAGAGTCGTAATCGTCATAGGACCGACACCACCAGGAACCGGAGTTGCGGCTTTCACCCAACCTTGAAGCTCTGAAAATCTGACGTCGCCCTGAACCTTTTGCCCTTGGCCGGAACCATGAATCCCCACGTCGATAACAATAGCATCTTTCTTAAAGTCATCCTTGCCAAGCAAATGAACTTTGCCGGCAGCAACAACAACCAGATCTGCTTTGCGAGTGAACTCGACCAGATCTTTTGTTTTTGAATGACACAAGGTCACCGTGGCATTGGCTTCTGACAATAGAGTCGCCATCGGCTTTCCGACAATGTTACTGCGCCCTACGACGACAGCATTCAAACCTTCAACTTTGATTTTATAATGCGCAAGGATCGACATCACTCCCTTGGGAGTGCATGGACTGACCAACGGTTTTCCCGCAAAGAAATATCCCAGGGATTTGTATGTCAAACCATCCGCGTCTTTATCGGGAGAAACTGTCTGTAAAACTTCGTGGGAGCTTAAGTGTTTAGGCAACGGAAACTGAACCAGAATTCCATCCACGCCTTCGTCATTGTTCAGGGTCTCAATCATCTCAGTCAGTTCATTTTGAGTGATATCCGCACGCAACGCATGAATCGTGGAAGTCATGCCCACTGATTCGCAGGCTTTCTTTTTGTTGCGAACGTAAATTTGACTGGCTGGATCCTCGCCCACAATAACCACCGCCAAATGAGGTGCGCGGCCGTTTTTGCTTTTAAATGATTCAATGCGAGGAACCAGGGAGGCGCGAATTTGTTTTGATACTTCTTTGCCATCTAAAATGAGCACTGTAACACCTCCCCTGATTGGAAGCCCCAATTTCCAGTATTTTCCAAAGAAATTCAATGGTTTAGTTAATTCAAAGTAAAATAATACGCGGACTGGGAGGGCATTTTCTGCTTGCTTCGATCCTTCGATTTAATGTACAAGTTCTTAAAAACATTAGGGGATTTAAAGATGGCAGAAAAAGTTAAGCTCTCAAAAGACGGTAGCTCCATTGATTTCGTTCAGTCTGAAAGCTTGCCTACATCACTAAAAAAGTTCCGCCAAAGCCCTGAAATCGAAGGCTTCTATCGCTTCGTTTTTGAAAACGACCTGCAAAAAGAATCTTACGACATTTTGGATCGTATCATTCAACAACGTAAGGCTAAAAAAGCCGGCGCTAAAAAAGAAGCTGCCGCTGCTGCCAAAGAAGAAAAAGCTGCTGCTAAAAAAGTGGAAGCTAAAGGCAAAAAGAAATAAATCTGTATCTAAATTTAAAAATAAAAAAGCCCGGTCACCCGGGCTTTTTTTTTAGAAACGATTTGGACTGAAGAGGTCGAGATCGACAAATGGTTTTTTCTTGTCGATAATATCTGCCACCAGCAAACCTGTACCTGCGCCGGATTGTAGACCCAGCATCTGATGTCCCACCGCCAACATAAGGTTGGAGATCTTATTGTGGTAACCGATCAATGGCACACCGTCTGGAGTACATGGACGAAGACCCGCCCACAATTCCTGAACTTCCAGTTTTTCCGGAAGGTACAACAGCTCGCTGGCACCGCGTTTGATGTTGTTCACACGACGTTCAGTGATAGAGAAATCCTGATCCACAAGTTCCAAAGTACCCGCAATACGCAATGAGTTCTCGCGAGGAGTGATTGCGATTTTGTTCTCCAGGAACATGATTGGGTATTTTGGCTGTTTTTCCAGTTTAGGCACGATCATCGCGTAACCTTTGCCGCCCAAAATTGGAATTCTAAGTTGCAACAACTTCGCAAGATCTTTCGACCAGCTGCCCGTCGCCACAACGATTTCTTTAAATTTAAATTCACCCTGGGATGTAAGTGCTTTAGTCACTTTGCCACCCTGGATTTCAAGATCCATCAATTCGCAATTTTCGATGATCTCGCCACCGTTGGCGCGAATTTCATCAGCCATCGCCTGAACCACCTGGAACGGTTCGGCCATTGCTTCCTGATCGAAGTATACACCACCCAGCATCGGTGGACGGAATGCAGGCTCAAACGCCATGATCTCTTCACCGGACATTTGTTTACCGGTTACACCCACGCCGCGAACGTATTCAAGTTCCTCAACGGCTGCTGCCACACCTTCTTTAGTGCGGGAAACCATCAAAAGACCTTTTTGTTCGAAACGGGTTTTAGGATATTTCAGACCCAGTTTTGCGTACTCTTCCAAAGATTTTTGGGAAAGAACGACCAAGCCTTCAACTGCGCGACGCGCTTGTTTTTCATTCATCGCCTTCATGAAGTGGAAGAGCCATGCAGCCAGATCCAACGACAGGGAAGGTTTGATATGAAGGGGGCTGTTAGGATTCGCCAACCACTTCATGGATTTCAGGAACATACCCGGCATTGGCAACGGCATGGAAAAACAAGGAGTCATCCAGCCTGCATTTCCGTACGAGCAACCACGGCCCACAGTTCCTTTATCGATTACACAAACTTTGGCACCACGACGAGCAAGCTCTGCACCTACGGAAGTTCCGATAATGCCGGCACCGACTACTAAGATATCAAATTCTTTATTTTGCATACTGTTAATGGATTTACTCTTTTTTAATGGAAAAGCAAGTCCGGCCCCACGGCGCGATTTGGCAATGAAAAAACCCGTGGTTTTTAAGCCACGGGTTCTAAGTTTTAAGCCAAAAGCTGGGTTTTATTCAGCAATAGTTTCTTTGATCCAGTCAATTGCTGCATTGACTTTGGAATAAACGCCCGGGAAGCCGGCACGTGCACAACCTTTACCCCAGCTTACTACACCGATCAGGTAAGTGTGACCGTCGTCAGCTGTAGCCACCAATGGACCACCAGAATCGCCTTGGCAAGAGTCTTTGCCACCTTGAGTGTAACCAGCGCAGATCATGCGATCTGTGATTTTACCAGCGTACGCTTTGTTACAAGCAGCTTGGGAAACCAATGGAACCTCAACTTTTTGCAATTTGTCTGGAAGACCGTAAGAACCTTCTTTAGTCGCGCCCCAACCAGCAGTTGTAGACATAACTTCAGTGCCGTCTTCCGGGATTACGATTTCAGTCGTGTTCAATTCAACTGGAGCGTAAGTGGAGTTGCCATCCAATTGGATCAAAGCGTAGTCGAAATCTGTGCCGCCACCTGGGTAACCAGCGTTAGCTACGATTTTAACTGGCTTGAAAGTTTCAACATTAGCCGTGTCTTTTTGGCTAAGAAGACCGATTTTGATCGCTTTAACGGAAGAACCTTTTACACAGTGAGCTGCTGTCAAAACCCAGTTAGGCTTGATCAACGAACCACCGCAAAAGTGACCGCCGTAGTTACCTTGAAGAGATACGATGTATGGGAATTCGCCCGGAGCCGCTTCAACGCCTCCAACGATTTTAGCGCCAACTTTTTGCGCTGCTGTGGAAACTGCACCTGTTAATACTAGACCTGCTACTAGTAGGTAGTTCAAAACTTTCATGTCCGTGTCCTCTCTTTTTGAATCCTTCAAAAATAAATGTGCTTAGACATTGTTATTTGTTTTTACAGACGAGCCAAAGGCTAGTTCCAATTTGGGTATAATCTGTGTCTTGGTCCAGCTTCCCTGGACTAAGGTTGAGGTGGCTCCTCCACAGCCATAGTTTGCGCAATCCATTCGGTCACTGCATTTACTTTCGCATAAACTCCCGGGTAATTGGGCTCAGCACACCCCATGCCCCAGCTGACTACTCCGGCCAACAATACTTTCTCTGTGGTTTTGATGATCATCGGACCACCGCTGTCGCCCTGACAGGAATCTTTGCCACCGGCTGCAAATCCCGCGCATATCATGCGATCAGAAACTTCAAAGCCAAAGGGAGAATACACTTTGTTGCAACTTTGCTGATTTACCAAAGGCACATCCACCTTATTCAAAATATCCGGCGTGGGACCGTTGGATTTTAAAGACCCCCAACCGGCAACCGTCGTCATCACCGCGGGAGCATCCGGCTCTGTGGGAATTTGAATTTCTTCTTTGTTTAACTCGACGGGAGTGATCGCAGATTCTGTCGACAGCTCAATCAGCGAGTAATCGTAGTCGTTTGAAAAATAGCCTTTTTTAGGATGATTAACAAAGCGGACAGCGGTGTGAACTTCTGCGCCGTCGGGGTTGGACATCTGGAAAAGACCCACCAGAATTTTTACGGGAGCCGCCGCCTTCATACAATGAGCTGCGGTAAGGACCCACTTCTTATGGATCAAACTCCCGCCGCAATAGGCCTGACCGTCTTTATCTATTAAAGAAACGATCCAAGGGAACTCTCCCGGAGAAGCTTCCACTCCACCCACGATGTGATGTTTTGAATTTTCCGATTTCATCGAAAATGAATAGGCCATTGGACTGACTGCCATTGCCATAGATAACAATAGGCCGCAAAACGCTCGCATATCTTTCCCCTTGCATGGTGATACTGAACGATAATTACAGTCTTCCGCCGGAACCCTGAACTCGCAAACAAGTCAGGGTCTTGGCTTTCAAATTACACGTTCAAACTTTATAGTGTTGGGATCAAAAATCTGAAATTCAAGAGGATCGGTGCAACGAATCTGCACCCGAACAGTCTGGCCTTTGTCCATCGGCTGGCCACTGTGATTTGCAATTCTTAGAAGGTATCCGTTAAAACTGCACAGGACATCCCGGCCCGATTGTTTTTCTTCGACAATCGCGTGCAGGATCTGCCCCTTGGTCAGTGTTTTCAGAAACGCTTCACTTGCCACGAACTACTCCAGATCATTCACCATATCAATACGGCGGAACTCGACCGGTCTGATATTTGGAGCTGTCGCGGATTTGGCTTTCGCTGGAGCTGGTGAGGGCTTGGAAGTAACCGCCGTCGGTGTTGCCGGAGCGGGTTTTTCACCAAGGAAGTTTTGTGCAATATTGTGAGTCACATCAAAAATGCTGGGTGCTTTTTCCGCTTCTGCTTCCTCTTCTTGGACTTCCTGGCAGGCCGCTTTAAAAGCATCGCCCAGTTTTTTCATAGAATCATTTTCTGTATGGGGAACATCGAAAGCGGTGCTGATATCTGATCCAGCTCTTTGCAATGGCTTCATGAAAGAGATGTTATCTACATCACTGAAATCAGATGCGGCTGTTTCAGAAACATCTGTTCCCTCGTTAGCCCATTCCGGCAAACTGTCTTCGCAGAACATCAGTTGGTCTTTGTTCACCTTCGCAATAAATTCGATCTCTCCCATGGAAAGATCCACTTGCGCTGCAATTTCATCGGCACTCATACCCTGATGGGCCAAGCGAGCAGCTTTAACGTATTTAATAGTGTTCTGGCGTTCCACAATTTCAGTATGCGGGATACGGTCCTGGAAAATCTTTGCGACTTCCATACTTTTTTGCATGCTTTGATCGATTTTCGCGATCTGCTTTTCTGACGCCTGAATTTTGGATTGGATATCTTTTACTTTTTGTTCCAGCAAGGCCGTCAATTGATTCACCTGAGTCTCGGTACGATCAGAAAGATCCTCTAAAACAGCGATCTTGCTTTGCAATAGCTGCAACCCCTTGCTTAAACGCGGATCATCCTTAGCCGGGCGATTCATTCGTACCCAAACGCCAATTACACCGGCCAAAAGAATCACGTTCACCAACAATTGAGTTAAAAACCAAAAGCTCACCCTGCCTCCTTCGAGAACATGGATTTAATTCTAGTATTTGAAGGTCAGTTCCCACAATGAGACGAAGGTCTGGATTGTCTCAAACCCAGACTGGACTTGGTAAATTTTGAGACGGCGTCACTTCCTGTGCTATCCTGCACCAAAGGGGAAATGGAAGTATGTTTTTGTCTTTACAGAAAAAGGCCGCTGCAGCGTTGCCGCTTTTGTTGATTGGCCTTACCGCGTGTAATCCGGTGCAGTTCAGTTCTCCGTCGGTTAAAACGTCGAACACGCCTGAAGAGTCACCGACTCCGACTGTGACGCCAACTACGACCCCGACGACAACTCCTACCACGTCACCGTCACCTACTCCGAATTTGCGAGACGTTACTTATAGCAATACGGTTGAAGCTTCCAACAATAAATTGGATATCGTCTTGGTGGTGGATGATTCAGCCTCAATGCTTGCGGATAACCAAAAGCTTGCTGCTAAACTTTCCAGCTTCGTGTCGAAACTGCAGTCGACGAAAAATCTGGATTGGCAAATGTGTTTAACACCGACTCGCGGCCTTCCAAGTGGAGCTAACTCCGTTTCCTGGGGTGCTTCGATTTACTGGCAGTCCAACAGTGCCTCCCCTAACACAACACTGGGCCTGGTTCTTAAACGTGGAGCTTCGGATCTTGCCAACGTATTCGCGCAAACAATTAATTACGTGGGTGCCGGCTGGGCAGGTTCTAATGATGAGCGCGCAATCAAAGCGGCTTACCACCATGTGTACAATGGTGACTACAAGTACTCTGGCGTAAGTGGTTGCTATCGTGCTGATGCGGCCATTGCTTATATTATTATTTCTGACGAAGACGAACGCAGTATTGGTGGCGATAAAACTCAGCAATACTATAAGGACGAATTCTACGAACTTGAAAACGAAGACAAACCTCAGGTGTTTGTCGACTACGTGAAGTCCACGTTCGGCGCAAATAAACGCTTTACTGTGAACTCCATCATCGTAAAACCGGGCGATAGCGCTTGTATGAAAACTCAGGATGCTGGTGGCGCAAAAAGCCATTACGGCGTTCAATACGCAGCTCTTTCAAATCTTACGGGTGGCGGTATCGGTAGTATCTGTGAGTCTGACTTCGGCACGAACCTGAATTTGTTCGTGGATAAGATCGTGGACTCTCTTAGCAGCGTGAATCTGGAATGTACACCAGTGGGCACACCGGTGGTAAAGATCACTCCGACACTGGCTTCTTTAAGCTACCGTACGCAAGGTATGAGTATCGTGTTCGATACGCCGGTACCAGCGGGCAGCAAAATTGAAATCAAATATCAGTGTGATGCGACCCGTACGCCAAGCTCGGTTGATCAGCCTCAGGCGGAAGTTGGTTTCTTCACGAAAATCATGAACTTCTTTAAGAATCTGTTTTAGGAAATAAAAAAACCCTGCTCTCTCAAGCAGGGTTTTTTTATTTATTGGCATTTAAGAGCAGCGATCAGGTCGCCCGCTTCGACGTGGGCCATGTCTTCTTCACCGGCAAAGTAAGCTGTGCTGAAAATGCCGCTTACCACTAACTTCGTTAGAACTTTTTTGTTCTGCAGTAGACCATCCAAAGTAGTTCCTTGAACATCATACGCTGTGCCTTCCTGGAACTGAATCTTAAGCTCACCTGATGGATCACCGTACTTGCTGAAATCGCGTGGATTCATTTGATACTTCACTGCAACAGAGTTTTCCTTTTGAACCAGTTGAAGGTTCATACGATCTGTTGCGCCAACACATTGAGTGGCTGCGGAAGCTACTGTGGAACCCAAAAGCACCAATGAAAAGATAACTGCTTTCATTCTTATTCTCCTGAAGATGAAGCAAATTAACTTCACTCATATTTCATTTCAAGTGACCCGTAGGAAATGTAGTAATTACACGCGTGAAACAAATAGAGTAAAAATGTCAGTGGCGCTCATTTTTGTCACATTGGGAATAGACAAACCCGTCAGGAATTGCGATATGTCTCGGACTTTTACAAACGGGGAAATTTTACATGAAATATTTGGGCTTCTTAGTAGCTGCGATTTGTACACTTCAGGTAAATGCTTTTGCTTCTGGTAATTGCTCAAATATCGACGTTCGCGACAGCCTTCCTGCTGACGTAAAAACTTTCATGACAACTCCCTCTGATCAAGGCGACATCGGTTGGTGCTACGGCTACACAGCCGCGGATATTCTTAGCCAAGCTTTGAGCATGCCCGTTTCCGCTTTGCACCTTTCTGCATATTACTCCAGCGAAGTGACTGTGTTGGGTAAAATCGGCCGTGGAGTGGTGAATAAAACCACAACTCCCGAAGGCGGAATGGTCGGCGTTGCTGTTAGAAAAATGTATGACCTAGGTTATGCTTGCAAGGAAAGCGACGTTCCTTCCCAGGGCACCAAGGAAGTTCATATCTCTGCCAGAACCAAAGTTCACAACGGAATGGCGTTCCTTATCAATCGCATGAAGGACATTCGCGCCGGCACGTGCAGAGATCTTTGCGAAACATCCTTCAAACAATTGGCAGAGGGATTCTTCCCTGCAACTTCTCCGGAAGTTGTTAGAAAGTATCTTCTGACTCATCGTAATGTGAGTTTGGAAGACGTGGTTTTCTATTTTCTGGATAGCTCCTGCCGCTTTAAATCCACGCCGATTCCTAACCACTTGAAATACGAAACGTGGAGCAAGAAAACTCACCCGTTTGAATCAATCAACAGCCAGATCAACTGGTTGCTAAATCGTCGTAAACTGATTTCTTTGGAATACGATGCTTCTGAGATCACGGATGTCGGTGGTATTTTCGGTGCCGCTCATGCTTCCACGATTGTGGGTCGCAAAAAAATCGGCAATGCCTGCTACTACATGGTTCGCAATTCCTGGGGCACTTCCTGCGATTATCGCAAAGACATCATTTGCCTGAAGGAACAAGGTGCTTACCTTGTTCACGAAAGCAAAATGAAAGATATGGCTAAAAAGCTGATCTGGATCGACTAGGAAAGTTTTCCGACAAATTCCTTCATACGAATCACCGCACGCTTCATCGTTTCCTCAGAAACGGCGAAGCTCAGGCGCATAAAGCCGTCCATGCCACACTCCGCTCCCGGAACTGTGGCCACAAAAAACTTCTCCAATAAAATATCGCAGAAATCCTTGGAAGTTCTAATCAGCTGACCGTCATAGGTTTTGCCGATGCAGGCCTTGATATCGACCCAGAAATAGAAAGCACCATCAGGCTCCGCAACCTTAAAGCCTGGCACAGAACGAAGCTCTGCCAATCCGGAGTTCTTTCGGCTGGTAAGTTTCACCACCACTTGTTCAATATCCGGCTCACACTGCTCTATGGCCTTCATAGCCGCATGTTGAGAGATGCTGGAGGGTGAACCTGTGGCCTGACTTTGATAATCCGCCATCGCAGTAATAAGCTTCTCAGGGCCTGCGGCCCAACCGATTCTCCAACCGGTCATCGAATACGCTTTGGATCCGCCATTCACGGCAATCGTTCGATCCTTCAGATCTGGTGCGACCTGAAGAATGTGCGGCGCCACTTTCGTTCCGTCGAATACCAGTCGATTATACATATCATCGGAAATGATAGCGACTTGCGGATGCTTTCTTAAAACTTCCGCAAGCGCTTTTAGCTCATCGGCACTGTATAGCAGGCTGGTTGGATTACTTGGCGAACAGAACAACAAAGCTTTGGTTTTGGCATTGATGGCTTTTTCCAAAAGCTCTGGCGTGATTTTAAAATTTTCCCGCTCACCGCACTCAATGATACGCGGAACTCCGTCAGCCAGTTCCACCATCATCGGATAGCTGACCCAATAAGGTGCGCCGATAATAACTTCATCACCTGGCGAGCAAAGCATCTGCAGGGCTGCAAAGATAATAAACTTCGCGCCTGACGCCACCGTGATTTCCTTGGTGGAGTAGGATTGATCTAATTCAAACTTGATTTTTCTGGCAATGGCCTGACGTAATTCCAGAGTGCCATTCGCCGCTGTGTACTTGGTGATGTTCTTGTTAATAGCCTCGATACCGGCTTGGCTGGGAACTTCAAACGTGGGCCAATCAGGCTCCCCGACAGTCAAAGAAATCACATCGTGTCCCTGGGCTGCCAGCTCTTTGGCTTTTGCGACCAAGAACAATGTCGGAGAGGTTTTTAAATTCAAGGCCCGTTTTGAAAGTTGCAACATGCAGCAAGGTCCTATTTTCTAAGTTTTTTGGTAATCGCCTCTTTAACCACATCGGGAACAAAACCAGTAAGATCGCCACCATTCACTGCGAGTTCTTTTACACCTCTGGAGGAAATGTAATAGCACTCGGGGCTTGCGAACATCAGCAGGGTTTCAATATCCGGAGCAATTTTTTTATTAATCTGTGCCATCGTTAACTCGTATTCAAAGTCCACCACGGCACGCAATCCACGAATGATCACCTGGGCGTTGTTTTTCTTCATGTAGTCCACGGTGAGACCTTCGAAGAACTCAACTCTGACATTTTTTAGATTAGACAGGGATTTTTCAATCAACTCTTTGCGTTCTTGGGCGGAAAACATGGATTGCTTTTGTGCAGACTGCGCCACAAGAATTACGACTTCGGAATATAATGGCGCCACGCGGTTGATAATATCAACGTGTCCCATAGTGATAGGATCAAAGCTGCCGGGATAGACGGCGATCTTACTCATGTTCATTTTCCTCTTCCTGTGTGTCTTCTTCCAATGCACTTTCGTGACAGAACATGCTTAGGATTTTATCACCGTACTCTTTTTTACTGTAACGAACCAATTGTCCGTAACGATCCTCCATGCGCTCTTTACGCTGGGATTCGATCGCCATCACAGTGTGATTTCCGAAAGCTTGGCTGCCGCTTGCGGCTTCAACCACAAAGTGCGCCATCTTTTCAGTAAATGGAGGGTCAGCAAAAATAATATCAAAGGCTTCACCCGTGTAGGATTTTAAGAATGCAATAACATCCATATTGATAATTTTGTACTGACTCGGGGGAACTTTCAGCTTTTCAAAATTTTGTCGGGTGATCGTCAACGACTTGGGATTTTTCTCTACAAATGTACAAAACTTGGCATCACGGGATAAGGCTTCGATTCCCAGGTTGCCTGTGCCGCAAAACAAATCAGCGACATTGGCGCCTTCCAGTTGAAACTGCAGCTTATTGAATATGGTTTCTTTTACGCGATCTGTGGTGGGACGAATATGATCCGCATTGAAACTTACTAACTGATGGCCACGGTACTTCCCTGCAATAACTCTCATGACAACAAATCCTCGGCCATTTTCACAACAGCAAAAATATCTTCAAACGGTTTCGGCACGAACATTTCAGCACCCATTTGCAGGGCTGTCTCCATGTTGTGTTCTCCGGCAAAAGCAGACATTAGAATTACTTTGCCTGAGCGGCTCGCACCGATTTCCTTCAGAACTTCAGGTCCCGTCATTCCCGGCATCAAGACATCCAGGAATACCAAATCCGGTGCGGTCTTTTTCCACTGCTCAAGACCTTCGTTTCCATTTTCAGCCTCGACCACTTCGTGTCCCTTGGCGCGAAATGCGCGGGACAAAGACCGGCGAACCAAAACTTCATCATCAACGATTAGAACCTTCACAACAGAATCCTTACTTACAAGGCAATGTAATCACAAAACGGGCCCCTTGGGGCTGCACCGCCTGATACGTGATACTGCCACCAAATTTCTCTATGACAGACTTAGACATACTTAACCCAAGACCCGTTCCATGTCCTTCTTTTTTTGTCGTGAAGAAAGGCTCGAATATTTTTCTTTGAATGTCTTCCGGGACACCTGGCCCCGTGTCCTCAATCTCCAAAACCACCTGTTTACCCGAATGGTAAGAATTGATTTTAAGGCGTCCCGGATCTTTCATAGCCTGGCATGCATTGTTAACCAGGTTAAAGACCACCTGTTGGATCAAGTGTGGCTCCACGTGCACAGTTTTCTCAGCACTTTGCAGCGTAACTTCAAGGCGATGAGTGCGCAAAGCCGACTTCAACATAGGCAGGGTTCTTTCCACGATTTCATCAATGGAAATATCCTCCGCCGGCTGGTCTTCACCTTTTGAAAAATCCAGAAGGTTTTTAATAATGCGCTGTGAACGCGCAGCCGCTTTTTCAATCTCAATCAAGTCAGAATATAAATTGGTATTCTTGTCAGCTTCCTGCAACAACACCTGCGCCAGAGAGCGCAAACCTGTCAGGGGATTATTCAGCTCGTGAGCGATATTGCCAGCCAGCATTCCGATTGCGCCCATCTTTTCATTCTGCAACATGCGCAAGTAAAGCTCGCGACTTTGCGTGATATCCACATATTGATTCACAACATTTGTGGCTTTTCCGCCATTATCCAAAACGACGGGATAACTATGCACCTGATAAACTCTGCCATCTGCCTGAATTTGTCCAACGTGAGGCTGACCGTCAGCGAGGGCCTGACTTGCTGGTGAAGCTTCACCGGCTTGTTTTTTATCCGGGAATCTATCTGAGAACTTACGGTTGGCGCGCACTACGTTGTAGTCCACATCCATGATGGCGATAGGGTCTCTCATGCCATCAAAAGTTTTTTCCCAACGATAAGAAAATGCAGAAAGCTGACTTTCCAAAAGCACGCGATCCAGGGTCATGCTTAACGGGCGCATCCGGTCTGTCATGAACTCCACAAAGGGTGGCATTTCTTTTTCATTCAGGGAATTTTCAATACACAAAATAGCTTCGCTGCTTCCACCCAGTAGATGATTGGTCAAACGCAGCTCCAGTGGAACCACATAGGTTTTCGCAAACGGTCGTCCAAAATGATTTGCCAGGTGTCTTATTAAATCGGCAGACGGGACCTGTGCATTTTTTGGAAACTCAAAATCCACCGAGGATTCAGATTGAGTCATTGTTCCCAATTGGAAGCTGATAAAGTGAGTTTTCGCAGACTCCGTTCGATACACCAGAATCGGATCACCGATTTTGTGAAACTTACGAAGCTCCTTACGAATAATCCCCAAAACATCTTCAAAAGAATTTTGGTTGGCTAAATCCTTTATCAATCGCACAAGATTGCGCTCGCGATTTAGCTTGTCGCTTTCTTCCTTATGCGAAACTTCAATACCCTGGGTCCGCTCGTCAACCAGGCCTTCCAGGGAATGCGTCAGCGCTTCAAGTTCTTTATTTTGCGAAGAGGATTCTTTAAGTAACAACGAGCGCGATAAAAATGTCGCGTGTTTTTCCAGGGCATCCTCGAACTGTTGCCAGATTTCACGCTCGGCCAGGGGCCAGCGGATAAAGCGATAGACCTGAGCCTGATTAATACCCTGACGGACCTTTTCTTCGGTTAGATCATTGGAAATATAAAAACGCGGCGCCATCGGTTGCAGGTGGCGGGCTTGGATCAGAAGTTCAAAGGCTTCGTTTGTTCCATCGTCCTGGACTAAGATCGAGGAAAACTTCTGATTTTGCAAAAGCGAACGGGCCTCGTCGAACGAAGCCCGCAATACGATCTCAACTTCCCGTTTTTGAAACGGAAAGTATTGAGGCAGCCTAATTGGCGATACGCTTCCGACCCATAGAATCGGATCTATTTTGCTCGGATTTATAAGTTCCGCTGGTGTCCCCATTAAGTGCCTTCTCCAAGTGCTGCAAGTGCTCATTCCACATTTGCAGAACATTGTTTAAATCATACTCTAGGACATCCGCTAAAAGAACAAAATCCTTATTTTCCAAAGCACGAAGTGCTTCAACAACCGTAGTTTTACTGTTCTGCTCAGCCTTCACCCAATCAACTGGACTCGACACCAGGTAACGGTCTCCCATCAAAATTTTCAGGGACATGACTGAATCAATCAGGAACTCGCAGTTTTGAACCAGATCATGAATGGGCTTCATCAATCCGCTAAAACCCTGCGTACGCATACGCTTGGACAGGCTTTCAGTTTTTTGCTGAAGCTCCGGCAGTGCCGCGATCCACGCCTGCAACACATCCAAAACCAGATCATTGCTGTTTTCGGTCATGTATTCGAGTGTTTCCACGTCATTCAGGGAGACTGTTCCAAAGCGGGCTTCGTCAGTCTCTTTGATTTCCATACCGTTCACGATGAAACGGCAAACCACCTGATTGGTCTCGCGCAGTTCGTTTTCGATATCATCAAAAACGCGGGATAGAACAGTTTCTGTTTGATAAAAGTTGCGCAATTCCTGGCCGGTCACTTTAAAGCGTTCCATCTTTAGCCTCCACTGTCGTGATTATTTCATCCTGAGGAACATACACACGAAGATGGCGCTTAAAACGCTCGTGAACACTCAAAGTTGCTGCAATAATCTCCTCTTGCGTGCCTGGAGCCACACGGACTTTCTCCGCGTGATACCAGTCAATCATAGGACGCAATTCAGGGACTATTCGGCTAATTGATTTAATAACATCTTCGCCACCGTCAATAAAAGGGGCAATCGCATTCACACCCTTTTCAGGGATCAACGCAAACTGGCTCATCATAAAGTCATTGATTTCATCAAGCTTCATCGCACCTTCAATAATTTCGATACGATCAGCCACCGGATAATCGCCGCCCAGGTAAATCGCCTGAACCAGCTTCCAGGCAAATTCCTGCTCGGCTGATTCGACTTTACCGTAGCTTGCAAGCCCTGGCGTACGCATGATCAACTCTGGATCTGCATGTCCTTCCAGAAGTTGCGCGATAATTTCACCGATTCTTTCAGGCACGATGTCCTGGCTGTCTTCGAAACGGTAGATCAATCCCAATGTCGCCTTCGGACCCGTCTCCCAGAAATTAACATTACCCACGCTGATATTCAGGGTTGGCGTGTCCGTCAAAGAAGCCATATGAATCGGTGCACTGTCACAGCCGATCAGCAACTCTGAACGCTTCAATATCGTGAACAGCTCATTCATCTTTGTCTGACCGACCAGATTCGTGATCGCTGCATTTGGAGCTTTTTCGATAATTTCATTTGCGATGTCCATTTCATTAGGAGCACCGATCAACACGATGGGCATGCCCTCGTAGCGACGGCTGAAATAGTCCAGCGCACGCGCCCAGGCATCAGCCGTTAAAGCTTTATGCTTTTCACTCGCTCCTACATGAACCGTCAAAAACGCCTCTGGCAAAGAGATACTGATTTCCGGCAACACGGGTGCTTCCCAATCCTGTTCAACATATTCCGTCCCAATCATAGAGGCGAAAATATCAGCGACATGAACGCGGTTAGGTTTGTTGATTCCCACTTGAGCATAGAAGTAAGCACTGACTTCATCCGCCGCACAGAAGAAGCCATCTCTAAAACGCGTGTAACCCAATACCGATGTATGTGGCATTGTCAGCGCGTGAGTGAGATAGCTTGAAAATGGCGAGAAAGTCAGATTGATAATCTGATCATAGTTTTCAGCACGAACTGTCTCCACGAATTCTTCCATTCGATTCAAAGACTCTTCCGTATTTACAGTCTCGTTGACCAACGGCTGCAGAATATGGCCGCTTGGCAAAGTCAGATGCTTATTGATCGCGGTTAATCCTTCAACCGCACCTTCGAAACGAGGACGCGTCATGAAGTGAATTTCAGCATCCGGGTACATTCGACGAACAGCGCGAACTGCCGGCCAGGAAATGTAAATGTCACCAAGTCTAGCGAGTTGCAGAATTAGAATTTTCATCTTTAATTTGTTCCTTTGCCAATTCAGCAACAAGTTTGATCATCTCTGCTTCCTGATTATACGGCTGCGTCTTCACGATCTCGCGATACGCTTCTTCCAGCTTCTTCAAAGCCGTCGATAGATAGTTGTCCAATTCCTGCTGCATAATAGGCCCCTTCCTTGAGAACTATTTCTAGTGAATGAATGAACTGACCCCGCGATTGCAAAAGTTCGCGGACTTCTGCTAGAGCACTCTGCATCTTTTCATGGAAATGCAACGTACTGGAAAAACGGGCCATCAGAGTTTCTACAACCGACTGGAAATACCCAGCCGGGTCTTGTTTTGATTTTACAATTTCCTGAGCGGTCAGGATGAAGTCACCGATATCGTGACTTTTAAGCTGCTTTTTACCAGCCAGGGCTTCACGATTTGGAAGAGTTGCCTCCAGGCGGGAAATCCATTTTTCAAACTGAACCTGCGATTGACGGGCTTGAGGCAAAAGACATCGAGCCGCATCCAGAGTTGCGATTTTTGAAAACTCAACCGCCGCATTTGCATACGGCAGAACTTCCGAGGCCGACACGCCATTTAACTGCAGTGTCCAGGATGCACGTTCCAGATCCCGCATCGTGACGGTCGCTTCATTTGATTTCTTACTAAGCTTGTCCCATACCGCCGCGAAAACCTGATCCACAGAGATATCCTCTGCACAGATCTGCGACTTCTGACTGCATGCCTGCGAATGGGCGCAAGGTGAACAAGCTGCTTTCGAGGCAATCACTTGCGATTGCTCCGAAAATGCTGCGGTCTTTGTCCAATCACTGCTGCCTAAAACCAGCTCCACCGTGGGAATACCCATTTGTGCGGATAGATGCTTAATACTTGTATCACCTGTCACCAAAAGGCAGGATTCACTTAACGCTTTTTGCGCCCCGGATAAATCGCACACCAACAGGTCTGATTCGGAAAACACCTCCGCCAACTGATTTTTTTCAAACGGCGCGCACAAAACCTGCACCTTATAATCAACCAACGAAGATTCGATTGTGTCTTTAAGCTGTTTGAACCTTTGTAGTCCCCAGTTCTTTTTTGAATCACTGGTCAGACACTGGAACAATACCTTTTTACTTTTCGTAGAAGGCTGGCTTACGGCTTTGGAAACGGGCAAGCCAAATGATTTCCCCAATAGTTCCACATAATGGAACATCGAAGGCTGAGTTCCCGAAAACCGATCATTGAAATAGCGCAACCAGGGATTCTTCAGCCCCTGGAACGCCCCATCAGTATGATGCAAGCCCTGCTTATCGGCGGCTTTAACCGCACCCATCAAGTAAGCACTCAGCTTATTGTGGGTAAAATTAAATATCTGATGATAGTTTTGCTTGTTAAGATCCTGCACCAGAGCTTCCGCCTGATGATAAGACCACAAAATATTGTAAGACGCCTCGCCCAGGCCTTTTTGCAAAGACTCGCGGTCAAAGTAAAAATACTTATTAACCAAACCTTGAAGCAGTGACTCCGCCTGGGAGCACTGCAGGTTTGCCAACAAATGTATTTCCGCCTGAGGATGTCTGTTCCGCAAAGCCTTTAACAGCGGCTGTTGCTGAATAATATCCCCCAAGCGCAAAAGCGAGACGACCAATATCTTCATCTATTTTACCAATTCACCCAACATGCGAAAGATTTGCTTTTTTTCTTCCGCAACCTGGGACGCTTCCACTACCGGCAAAATGTCCTTGATTGAAAGCAGACTGTTGTTGTTTTGAAAGTACAAAGACTTCATATTCATTTGCAGGTCTTCCAGGTGATACTTCACCGCTTCAACCGTGCGACCTGTAAGGTGGCCAAAAAATTCCGCAAACAGATCCATTTGCTGTCCCCATGATTCGCGGAATGAAACCACGTAAGCGCGGTTTGCAACCACGTCAGCGTAAACGTCGTTCTTCATCAAATCCTGAACGCTATCTGCAATTACGATTTGCACACGTTCAGCTAAATCTGGAAACTGAGATCTGAAAACTGGCACCAAAGCATCACGGGAATCAACAACAGTGATTTGCACGCTTGGATCCAGATCCGCAAGAGCTTCAACCTGGAAACCTGAACCCAAACCAATGATAACTACATGTGATGATGGAATAGGTCCCAGTGAGTATGTCCATTTCAATGCCTCTTCACGAGGTTGCCCCAAAGAAGCTAAAGCTGCGCCCGCTTCGAATGCAATAAGAGAAGAGTCCTGGTTTTCAGAGAATGTAATCATGGACATTTTATGCTGCCTTTACTGTTGGTGTAATTTTCTTTTTAAGATTTCTAACTTCAGCGTGGTCAGGGTTCCACAAAAGCACGCGTTCAATTTCCAGCATCGCCTGATCCATTTGACCGGCTGTGCACAATAGATTGATCAGAACCAGAGACATGTCTTCGTCCTGTTCAACCTGGGAAAGGTACTCCTGCAAAGCCTCAATGGCTTTTTGCAATTGGCGATCGCGTAGACCCCAGTTGGCAGCCAAGTGAACTGCTGTGCGGTTTTTCTTATTGATATCCAAAGCGGCTTCAACGTTTGCCCACGCCAGTTCAGTGTCACCGAATTGCTGGTGCACCATTGCCAGGCCTACCCAGGCTTTATCATTTTCCGGATTGATCTCTACTGCTTTGCGGAAGCAATAAAGAGATTTATCAAAATCACCACGCTGAACTTCAAGGGTTCCGAAGTTCACCAATAGCACATCCGAAGTGGTATTGATCGTGTAAGCCTTATTATAGTATTCTTCAGCGCCATCGAAATCGCCCTGACGAACATAGATGTTTCCGATGTTTTTATAGACTTCAAACAGCTGATCGTTTTCTTCGGTCAATACTGACAAGGCTTCAAAGTACTTTTCCAAAGCCTGTTGATCCCTGCCCATGCGGTAAAGTGCATGCGCCAGAAATGCCAGGCTCTCAAAGCCATAATCAACTTTATTCCAGGCATTCAATGCGATGATCGCTTCGTCGTACTTCCCGATCTTTTCCAGATTGCGGGACAACATGCTTAAAGTCGCCGGATGTTTTGAATTGATATTACAAGCCTGGCGCAAAAGATTTAATGCCAGATGATATTCACCGTGCTTGGACAGAACTTCCGCATTCTGCAGGCATTTCATGATACGGGGATCTGCTACTTCTTGTGTTTTAACTGTGGCTTCTGATTCAAAATCCGCAAGTGCCTGCACAGAATCAAAGTAAATTCTGCCGGAGCTTTCCTGAAAGGTTTCATTTGAAGTATTAACTTCAATATTCTCACTGGACTTTTGAATGATCTGATTTTCCAACATCTGCATGGATCTCCTCCGAGATAATAGAGGAGCAACACAGATGCCAAACTTTGGAATGCATTTAATTGAAGTTGAGGCAAGTTCAGCTCAGGAGTTTGACTCCCAGACCGTACTTGCCGTCAGCTTTTTGTCGGGAAAAAATTGCCGGGTCTAGGCCTCTTCATCCAATTGCGGAGCATATGACTTGGATTTGTATCCACCAATTGCCTTGCGATTTCGACGAACATCCTGCAACTCACGAATGATGGAGTTTTTTGCAGTCTCGATGCACGCCAGAACCTGAATATCCTGTTCAATGATGCGTGAAACGTATTCGTCCTTAATGGAAAGAGCTTCTTTGATCTGTTTACGATCTTCTGCCGCCATGACCATTTCAGGATTCATTTCGTTATGTGCTTTGTCGATCTGTGAATCAACATACTTAAGAACATCCAGAATTTTCTCGCGCGTTTGATAAAAGTGCTCCAAGTTGTCGAACAAACCTTGTGCAAAATTCACAAGTTCAACCTCGTTCAGGGCATAGAACTTTTCAAGGTAATGATTTTTTTCGTTCAACAGGCTGATGATTCTGGTCACGTTACCCTCCATGGTATTAACCCGCTTTCTTTCCGTCGTCGTTTTCTTTTTTAAGTTTTTCAACTGCTTGCAACCAACCGTCATACAGAGTGTTCAGCAGCTTCAGGTTCGCATGAAGTGGTGCCGCGTCTCCGGAGATATTGGCTTTCGTATATTGTTCCATCATGAACATATAGAGCTGTTCCAGCTGGGATGCGATTTCCCCGCCAACTTTATGGTCCAGAGTGTTGTTCAATTCCATAATGATATCGAAGGCTCTGCCGATGTTCTGACCGCGATCAGCAATCTTCTTTTCTTCGATAGCCTTCACTGCAAGTTTTGTGAACTTGATGGCACCTTCATATAGCATCAAAAGGATTTTCTCCTTGCTGGCACTTTGAACCGAAGTTGTTTTATATTTTTGATACGCGTTCTTATTCATCGTTTCCTCTTCCTATTCCTGATCGTCAACGTACACTTAACTACTTAAACTATCCGCCACCCTGCTGGGCCATCGCTGCAAACTTGGCCTGCTGGGCCTGCATCTCTGACATCTTCGTTTCCAGGTTGGCAAACTTCATACGAAGTCCGTCTTCCTTTCTTTGAAGCTGGCGCTCTTTGGTGTCGATCCGCTGATCAATCTGCTTGATCTGCGACTCAAGACCTCTTTTACGGTTGGCAATTCCGCCGTACTGCCCGTTGGTCAAATTACTGACCGTCTGCTTAATCACCTGAACAAAACCGGTTTTGAAACTGTCACCCCGGAAAAAGGCTGCGACACCCACCGGATTTTCATTCAAAACCTTGTTGAATTTTTCCTGGCTCAACTCCAGCGTACCGTTTCTGTTAAACGTGATACCCAGCTCATTGATCCGAACAATTGGAGACTCAACCCCAAGTACCGGATTCAAAATCGCTGTTCGCAAAGAACTTTCAATCGTGCGCAAAAGTCCGTCACCACCCAGTGGGCCCAGTTTCGGATTTCCACTTTTATCCCCGCCCTGAATCTGATTCTGCTTTTGGATAAATCCCAAAGCCGCGTTATAAGCATCAACGAAGTTTTTAACCTTGCCGCTGATCGCTTCCAGATTCTCTTTCACTGACATATTGATCTTCTTGCCTGGAGCTGCGGATTTCAGATCCAGAACCACTCCCGGAATCAAATCCTTGGCTTTGTTATCAGGAAGCTCAATTTCAAACCCGTCGATTTTCACTACCGCATTCTTGGAAGGACGGGACTGATCGAAGTACATATCCTGGTCGCCATCCAAAAGATAAATCTTTGGAAAAGCCACCTGCTTGTCATCACCCGTCGCCATACCGGAAACCAGAAGTTTGAAAGGGTTTTCCTTATCCTTTCGATCCTCCAGCACCTGAGCTTTCAGTCCCACATCGGCATTGTTAATCTGATTCGCCACACCTTCCAGAGTGGACGTCTTGCCGTTGATGTAGACTTCTTTCGTTCCTTCATGCGTTTCAAATTTTATATAACCAGTACCAATCTGCGTTTCGTTCTTATCCGGGAATCCGTTGGAAATCGCTGCCGGCTTTTCTGCCAGCTGAACAACTTCCAGATTGTACTCCCCCGGCACTGCAGTATTCGGATCAAGCTGACCGTCGATGATTGAGGTATCGCTTGAAAGGAATTTCTTATCTGCAAAACCGCGCACATTCGTCAGCTCTGAAAGATTCTTGGTGATATCTGTCACCTTGGTTTCGAGTTCTTTGACAAGTTTCAGCCTGTCATCCTTCTCGGCCTTCTTACCTTCCATTTGCTTCACAGGAATACGCTCAGCATCCATCAGCTGTTCGACGATATTTGGTGGTAGCCCAGAGGCCATGCCTGTAATTCGTATTCCTGCCATGAATCAATCGTCTCAAATTCATACGGTGAACGTGAGTCAATTAAATGTCCGTCGAAAGGCCTAGTGGCGCGGCTTTTAGGGCTGTATTGAATTATACGCGGGATAAATTTTGACATCCCCCTCTGGAACTGGACCAGATGCTGGGAACCAAATGCTATTAACACTTAAAAAACTTTGAATTGTGGCGGCAAAGACTAGGCGGATCTTTTTAAAAGCTGTCCTCTGGGAGAATCATCAGAAGGCAATGTCCAAAGCTCTGCTTCTGGAATTCGTCGAATCAGAGTACCCAGATTATCTTTCACCAAAACAAATTTTCCCTCTTCGGTCACATCCAATTCAACGGTCCATCGGTGTTCTTTGAAAGCGGAAAGTTTACGAAGGTGATCCATCGAAGCTTCGAGTTGTTCCTCGGTCATCGGTGGCTTTTCATTCTGTTGTTGTTGGTAAGATTCCTGACCGTTTGCCTCTCGGTCGTGGGCCATGTCGGATTGAATCGCCCGTCCCGTGCGGTCTACCGCTTTGACGTCGGAGGGCTGAATGTTGGGAATCAATCCTTTGATATTCATGAGGTACTTATCGGCATTTCTGCCTCATACTTAAACAGCTGGCTTTGGGCCATTCCCCAAGTCCTTCCCCCTCTAAGTACCCCAGGGAAACCCATTATTAGTTTTCCCTGGGTAGGTTGGTACCGGGAGAGCACGGAGGCGCTCTCCCGATCAAACATTTAAGATTAACCGATCAATTTCATTGCTGCACCTGGAAGCGAGTTCGCTTGAGCCAGGACACTTGTATTTGCTTGCAACAATACTTGGTTACGAGCTTGGTCAGCGGAAGCTGAAGCGATATCTGTATCACGGATACGAGAGTTCGCTGCAGAGATATTCTCGTGTTGCACACCCAAGTTGTCGACTGTGGAAGTCAGACGATTTTGAAGGGCACCAAGATTTGCGCGGAAACCATTCACTTTAGTTTGAGCGTTGTCGATCTGCTCAAGAGCACTTTGTGCGCCCGCTTTAGAGCTGAAATCGAAACCATCGATACCAAGTGATGCTGTCGTTGCATCTGTTTCACCTGCGTTGAAGGAGATACGGTCCGCGAAATCGTCGTTACCGATACCTACCTGGAAGTCGAACTTGTCGCCAGAACCATCAAGCAGTTTAGTTGTACCAAATCGAGTTGATTGAGTGATACGTTGAGATTCGTCTTTCAACTGTTGGATCTCTTTATTCAAGAAACCACGCTCTGTATCACCGATAGTATCAGAAGAAGCCTGTACACCCAACTCACGCATACGAGTCAAGATGTTGGATACTTCGGACAAACCACCCTCAGCAGTTTGAACCATTGAGATACCATCATTCGCATTTCGTTGAGCTTGGCTGTAAGATCTGATTTGCGACTTCATACCTTCAGAGATTGCCAAGCCGGCAGCATCATCTGCAGCTTTGTTGATGCGCGATCCAGAAGACAATTGCTCCATGGATTTACCGATAACACGTTGAGAACTTTGTAGAGTTCTTTGTGCATTTACCGCTGCGATATTAGTAGAAATTCTCATTCCCATTTGGGACCCCCATAAATTGTGGCCGCCCTATACCTACTTAGGCTGACCTGTTTAACACGTTGGGACTCAACTTTGGTCTCGGCACTCTGCAATCGAGTTTTCGTCAGGCAGTCACACCCGTCGAAGCTCTCAAGTACTTTTCGACTTCGGTATCGTCGTTGCTTCTGACATACCTTTCGGCGAGGTCTGGAAAGGCTTTAGTCGCGTCCTGCAAAACTAGACCATCATCCAGCTCCAACTGGACCTTCGGCCTGAAATCCCGCCCTTATACCTGCTTTTTTCAATACCAAGGTCTGGGTTTTTCCCAGATCTCACAAACGTCTGACAGACCTTCGCAAAGCTTTTTGATCCCAAATTTAAAGATTTATACGTGTGAAGCACTTCAAGACCAACGAACTGCACTATGAAAACACAAAAAACCAAACCCTAGACAAACACACCACTAAGGAACCATCCCAAACGGTTTCTCAGAGGCCCCTCGTATTGAGGGGGGTATCGGTCATGCACACACTCGTCCTCGATAATTGCAGAACAAAGTCTCCGCCACTCGGACGACTCCTTCTCCTACGAGTCACAGGAGTGCCCCTTACGTAAGGCTGTTAATTGCACTCTCCTCTACTCATTGGGGTATCGGTCATCGATCCCGTGGAGACTGCATGAGACAACAACTCTTTACATCACTTAATACAAAGATGAAGCATCGCTACTGTTATGGAGGTTCGTTACGAAACTCTGCGAAAGGACGAGCAGCGCGCCCACTATCGACAAAAGATCCAATTCATTTGGTTTTAAAGATAAATAAAACCACAGTTAAAGGCGGCCTAAGAAATCCCTACGCTTTTCGTTTAATGAATATAGTACTCAAAAGATACGCACTGAAGTTCTTCGTGAAGGTCGAACAGTTCTCCATCCAAAACGATCACGTCCACCTGTTGATACGTGGAACCCGCAGATCCAAACTACAAAGCTTCTTTAGAGTAGTTCCAGGTCAGTTCGCACAGAACCTGACCGATACCCTCAAAACAAAAGGAAAAGAAAGAATCTGGAAATACAGGCCCTTCACCCGCGTCGTCAAAGGATTCAAAGCCTACCAAATAGTAAGAGACTACATCCAACTTAACGAGTGCGAAGCCAACGGCCGCCCTTACTCAAAAACCCGCTTGAGAGGACTCACCCAAAAACAAAGGCAAGAGCTCTGGGAATTTCGAATGAGACCCACAACCTGACCGATACCCCTCCCCACACGAATCGAACAGCGAAAAAAAACATCCAAGTGAAGGCATCGAAAGACAGTATCCAAGGATTGAAGACAGAAAAAACAGAAAAAGAGAGTGAAACGGAAGGCAGGAAAACAAACATAAGAGGGAATGGGATTCGTCTAGTATGTGATTTGCGGAATGAGGGATAGAACCTGAAGTTGAAGGGAGTGATTGAGTGAAAAGTAGCGCGCCAAAAGAAGTCCGAAGTCAGCAAAGGCGAATCAAAAGTGCCCGAGTGAAAGTTCGGCGCCGACAACGCAGCAGGCGGGTACTTTTCATTCGCCCGTCGTGCTTGGCAATGACCGACCCTCGTAGGAAAGAACGCGAAAATCCCACAAGGACCCCGTCGAGGGTCCCCGTGGGTGGGCTGAATTAGAGTAGTTTTTTGTGGGCGACTACTCCAGAGGGAGATTTATCCCGGAGTCCCCCTCGCAAATTGAAGGAACTAATTAAAAACTAAGTTCTAATTTTTACCTTAGCCTACGAGTTTCATAGCAACGTTAGGCAATTGGTTGGCTTGCGACAATACCGAGACTGCAGTGTTTTGCAGGATATTGGCAGAAGCCATTTCGGCCGTTTCTTTGGCGATATCTGTATCCCTGATACGAGAGTTCGCTGCAGAAAGATTTTCGAATGAAATATCCAAGTTACTTACAGTGGACTGCAAGCGGGACTGGGTTGCACCAAATCCGGCACGCATTTCACTGACCTTGACGAGGGCTTTGTCGATACTCTCCAGAGAAGAGCGCGCTCCGCCTTTGTCTTCCATATCAATCCCATCGATTCCCAGATTACCTGCTGAGGCATCGGCATCGAAGGTGACTTTGATCATATTATCTTCTCCGGCATTGGCACCGACCTGGAACTCCAGCTCACCGCCAGATCCATCCAGAAGTTTTCGATTACCAAACGTTGTCGTTTTGGCAATACGGTCGGCCTCTTGAAGAAGTTGTTGGGTCTCTTTGTTCAGGAATCCGCGCTCTGTTTCACCGATCGTGTCAGATGCAGCTTGTACACCCAGCTCACGTAAACGGATCAGGATATTGGAGATCTCGTTCAGACCACCCTCACCTACTTGCGCAAAGGAAATCGCGTTGTTGGCGTTGTTTCGCGCCGCCGAGATACCTTTTAATTGTCCTTTGAAGTTTTCTGAGATCGCCAGACCTGCGGCGTCGTCAGCAGCATTTACGATACGGGAACCGGAAGCAAGAGCCTGAGCAGAGTGCTCAGTTCTTTTTTGTTGCGTGGACAATACACGCTGAGCAGCGATAGACGCTGTATTCGTTGCAATTCTTAAGCCCATTACGATCCTCCTCGGGATATGTTTGGACCATAAGACGCTGTTTTTTTATGGATTAAAGATTGCACTGTGGTCGCACCACTTACCTGCAGAACACCTTTGAACCCGACAACGTACTATGATCGAATAATTTGTTTCGTTCAAAAAACTCTTAAATTTTTAAATACAAATATTTTGGTTGGAGCAGGTCCCCCGCAGCATGGGTGACTGACCATGTTTGCAGGAGACTTTGTCCGAGGAATCTTTTGAGGAGAGGTCCGCGGAAGCCCAACGTGTTACGAATAACTTATCGACGAAGGTCTAGAAAACTTTAGACCTAGGTCCAGTTTTTTTTCGGGGACCACGCAAACTACCTGATTTTACTGAAGATTGAGTTTGAATTTTTTTAGCCAAAGGTCCAGGGATCACTGGACCAAGGTGGGTAAAAACACGAAAGATATTCAACGGTTATGTTACACAAAATAGACGGCTGTTTGTCTACTCGCCTTCCACAGGCAAAGCCGAAGTGCGAGAAAACTTGGATATCTCCTCGAGAGTTCTAACGATAATTGAGTTCTTTAAACCTGGATAACCACGTCGCTCCCGAGTGGCAGCGGCCTCTTCCTCGGTCGCTAATCGATAGTCGAATCGCGCGTAGGGATCGCCGAAACCCAAGCGGGCAATAATGTTGTCTTTATCTGCGTGATTATAAAAGCCAGTGAAAAAGTCGAAGCGACCCTGCCCCAAAATACGCGCTCCGCGATCACGTATAATCACGAATCCGTCGTGAATACTTCCATCAGGCATCGGGGCATTTACCAATCGAGGAACAAAAACCACATCGCCTACATTATAGATCGAAAGGTCCGCAGCGATTGTGTAGTAAGGATCAAGACAGGTTGATTTAACACCATAGCCATAAGGGCAACGCCGTAAATCGACCTCCACAAATCTTGGAATATTCTTAATACGCGAATGGTAATTGAAAGAGCGAACACTTCCGCCTTTATCGACGAAGCAGGCCCCTTCGATCAGACATTTATCAAAATCCTTGGAGCATATCGTAGTTAATACTTTATCAGTGGGAGACACGAGATCTTTTAAGTCTTCTTGGGTACATTTTGCGGCGTCGAAATGGACTGTGGGTTTATAATAAATTGTGGGAGTCAGTAGACTCGCTTCGCCCTCCATGACCTTCGTTTGGGCGCAGGAGATGATGTGAACAATAAAGGTCATCGCAAAAAGAAATTTTCCGGTAAAACTAAGCCTCAATGGTACCCCCACGGTTTCGTCTTTTATTCATAACCATTACTGGGCAAAATTTCACCCTCACAGACAAAAGACAAATTACAAGGTCCAAACAAATTGAACGCAAAAACAGCTTTCTCCCGGGTTGAGTTACAAATCACTAACCTCATTCAAAAAACGACCTGTTTTCAGAGGGAAAAGGAACTACTGATTGCGTGAATCAGAATCAGTCGGTACTACTAGAAGTAAGGCAACAAAATGACTTTACGTTTAAGAATTTTCCTATTCAATCTAGTCTCAGTATTCTTAGCTACTTTCGTTGTTGCTTTGATCGGTCTTAAAATTGTCGAATCCACAATTGTCGACAGTACTTATGAACGATTAACACAAATCCGTATTGCCAAAACCACTTCCATTGAAAACTACTTCCGTGACCTGCAAATGGCAGTGAATCTGATTTCTTCCCACGAAATGACGGACAATCTTTTGATGGATTCCAAATCAGATTCATTTCCGGAATTTCGTCGTTTGTTGGATAACTATGTTCTGGATTTCAACATTTACGATCTGGCCCTGATTAATCCCCAAGGGCGAGTCCTTTACACCACACGCAAAGACTTTGACGATGGTGCCTCGGTTTTCGATGACACCGCAGGGATGCAGAAGCTGAAAGACCTGTTTAACTGGGCGATGAAGGCCCAGGAAGGTTCGACGCTATTCCTGGATTTTGAAAAGGATTCGGTCAGTGTCAAATTCACGACCGGCTATGTTGCCTCCCCGATTATTCGCAATGGCAAGTTCCTGGGCGCCGTCATTCTGAAAATCTCGATCTCGGAAATCGACCGTATTACCAGTGACAATTTCGCCTGGGCCACCCATGGCATGGGACAAACCGGGGAAACTTTGATCTATGGCGAGGACTGGAGTCTGCGCAATACAGGTCGCTTCCGTTCTGAAGAACAAATTGAAGGTACTTCGGCTGACACTCCTTCAGACGAAGCAGTTTCTGTTTCAGGACAAAGCAATCGTGGTGATGAAGATATCAAGAAAATTGAAAACCTCAGCGAGGTGCGGGAGCTGGGTACAGATTACCGCGGGCAAAAAGTTATTCGCTCTATCGGGAAAATCTATCTGCCCAATGGCGAGCTTTGGTACATCCAAACGAAGATTGATGAAAGCGAAGCCTTTGCCGTCCTGGATCGTATTGCCATCGCCTCGAGTGCCGCAGCGGTTTTAATTTTCATCCTGTTCTTCTTTGCAACATTTGCGGCGACCGGCAAGGTGGTTGAGCCGATTCAGCTTTTGACGGACCGTTTGGAAAAGCTGGGTACCAGCAATTTGACCCAGAAAATCAATTATCAATCCCGGGATGAAATCGGGATGCTGGTTACCAAGTACAATCAGCTTGCCGATCGTTTGGAAACAACCACCGTTTCCAAAGAATTCCTGGATAGCGTTATTCAATCCATCAAAGCGTTCCTGTTCATCGTCAAAGTCGTCCATCACGATGACTGGCGCCAGTCTTCTTACATGATTTCCCAAGCCAATGAATACGCTCTTAAGCTTTTGGGTCTGTCACCAAATCAAGTAGCGCAAGTGGATCTAAAAAGTCTGATTCATGCGCAGCCGGAATTTAAAAACTACACGTGGCTTTTACAGACACGTCACAGTATTCAGGCCGAGATCACTAACGTCGACGGCCATCGAATCCCAATCCTGATGAACTGGGCGGCACTGCCTAACAGAACATCCAAAGACTTAACATTCGTTTTCGTCGGTACAGATATCACCGATCGAATCCAAAGCGAGCACGCACTGATCCAAGCCCGAGAGCAGGCCGTGAAAGCATCCCAGGCCAAATCAGAATTCCTGGCGCGTATGTCCCATGAAATTCGCACTCCACTGAATGCGATTATTGGTATTACGGATATTCTTTCTGAATCAGAGTTGAAACCCGAGCAAGCGCAGCTGGTTCAGGTTTGCGCTAATGCCGGTGAAAATCTGCTGTCATTGATTAATGATATTTTGGATATCTCAAAAATCGAAGCGCGCGAAGTGCGCATTGAAAAGATCGCCTTCGATCTGGTGGCAACAACAAAAAATATTTGCGACATTCTGAAACAGAAGGCCGCCGAGAAAAATCTGGATTTCCATCTGAAAGTGAATCTGGAAGGCGAACGTCCCCACATCATCGGGGATCCGACCCGTCTGCGCCAGATTCTGTTCAATCTGATTGGGAATGCCATTAAGTTCACTCAGTCCGGTGAAATCGCTGTCAGTGTCGACTTCGAAGATGAAGCAAAAAACTGCCTGCGCTTCCGTATTCGCGATACAGGTACGGGCATTCCCACAGACAAACAGCATTTGTTATTCCAGAACTTTGTTCAGGCCGACAGCTCTATCACCCGCAAATTCGGTGGCAGCGGTTTGGGTCTGACGATTTCAAAAAATCTGGTTGAGCTTATGGGTGGTAAAATCTGGTTTGAAAGCCGCGAAGGCGCGGGAAGTACATTTGGTTTTACCATCCCGTATGTACCAACTGATGCCGTGATTGAATCTCCTCGGGCAGTTGAGGATACCAAGGACATCGCTCGAATCACTTCAAGCGTTGCCCGCAATGGAAGAATTCTGGTCGTGGACGATACTGAAGACAACCGATTCCTGCTGCTGACTTATTTGAAAAAGTATCCTTTCGACATCGTTCAGGCTGAAAACGGTAAAGTCGCTGTTGAAAAAGCGACGACGGGCGAGTTTGATTTGATATTGATGGACATTCAGATGCCAGTGATGGACGGATACGTGGCCACGCGTAAGATTCGCGAGTGGGAACACAATAACAAACTAAAACCAACTCCGATTATTGCTGTCAGTGCTAATGCTATGGCTGAAGATATTCAAAAATCATTGGATGCCGGCTGCACTGAACATCTGACCAAGCCAGTTAAGAAAACCGCTCTGTTAGAGATGGTTCAGCGCTATACGATCTAACTTTCTGAAACAATAGAACCGTGGCGGATGTAAAATACCTTATTCGCCAGGACTTCAATGTCCTTTGGATCATGGGTTACCAGCAAGGTCGGAATCTTTTCATTTTCAATCACCGATTTAATCAGACGACGGCTGTCCTCGCGAAGCTCCTGATCCAGTGACGAAAAGGGTTCATCCAACAGCAATAAACGCGGCTCCCCGATCAGAGCTCTGGCGATAGCCGTGCGCTGCTTTTCTCCTCCGGAGATTATGGCGGCGGGTCTGTCCAGAAAGGATTCCATTTTCAGGTTTTGTGTCAGCTCTTTTAAGCGCGCGCGAACTTTTTCTTCAGAAATTTTACGTGCCCGGGCCGCAAATAGAATATTCTCTTTAGCAGTCATATGTGGAAACAAATCCAACGATTGAAATACCACTCCCAGACGACGGTCAGGCGTTCGCAGTTTTGCCAAATCCTGATTTTCAAATGTCCATTTCATGCCAGGGCAATCTTCCAACCCCAAAAGCATTCTAAAGACAGTGGTTTTTCCCGAACCGGATGGACCTGACAATACTGTCACTCCCTGATCCAGAATTTCCCAGCGAGGGATATCCAATTTAAAATCTCCGAAATCACGGCGTAAATTTTCTACTAAGGACACGCCCCCCCCCAACACAAAGAATAAAACAAATAAGACCTGCAACGACGATTAATAAGCTTAACACTGTTGCTTGATTTAAGCGGTAACCCGACATCAAGGTTTCAGTCATCATGGCGATACTTAAATCCCGGTGAGCCAAAATTCGTGACACGGCAAAATCCCCGCACGCCCATACGGCACCAATTCCCGCCAGCACTCCGGCCTTAGGCGAAATTTGCGGAAACATGATCTCCTGGAAAATTTGCGTGGGCGATGCGCCCATGGCATAAGCGACGTTCAACTGCGATTGCAGTCCGCGAAGCTCACTGTCCCAACCCATTCGAAACAAACCATTCAGGCTTAGTAGCAACATAGCGACCGGAATCTTCAGAAAAGGATAAATCCCTTCGTTGGGACTTAGTATTAGTAATGCAAAACATGCCAACGAAGTACTGGGCGCCACATATCCATTCAAAAACTTTTCAAACCAGGGCTTGGGCCAACAATACGCAATTAACATCAAGCACAGGTAACAAAGCATTCCCGTAGTCATTCCAATGAACAGACTTCCCAGGAAACTCCACGCCAAGGAGGATTGATACTCATACAAAGTCGACATCATACCGAATCCGGCGATGAGACCTTGAAAGTAGCCAGTAATATACATCAGGGAAATTGCGATGATAATCGCGATTCCGGAGCGCATGCGAACGATGTTTAAATTAGCAAACTGTCTGGCTGTGCTGCCCTTTGCACCGCTGACAATCAATGACAGTGCAAATATGAACAAGGACTGCAGGGCCGCCAGAAAAACGGCGCCACTCCAATCACCTGACAACCGAATCTTTTCGTAAATCAAAACTTCAATCGTCGTACCTTTACCACCACCCACAACCAGCGGAACCGAGAAACTGCCGAAACAAACTACAAATACAAAAAGCCCCAGAAGCCACAGATCCTTTTTTAGCATTGGCAAAAGACCTTTGCTTAGGAAATGCCAGCGACGAGCCCCTTCGACCCAGGAAAGCTCGGCCACTCCCCCGACTTTGTTTTCTACAATACCGGTAAAGAGAACTGCGACCAGGCCAAAATTCATCACCGTATGCACCAGTGCGATTCCAAAGGTACCTACTGGAAATGGATCGACGATATTTAATACGGACAGAATGATAAACAAGGGAGGCAAAAAGCTGGGCACCAGACACAGTACTTCCAGCACCAGACGAAGGCGGCTTTTGCCGTTAGAGAAATTCAGAATTCCGAACGAAGCCCAGACTCCCAGGATCAGGGAACCCACAGCTGAAAGAAGTGCCTGCGTGAAAGTGTTCTTAAATGCCCAAATTACTTCTGACAGTTCCGGTAATTCCTTAATCTTGAACTGAGTTACCAGAAACAAGAACGGAAACAACAGAAATACTATCAAAGCAATGCGAAGAAGCTTTCGGAGACTCAATTGAGTGTGCCTCTGCGAACTTCAGTCCAGCGCTTTAACAGGCGGTCCACTTCCGCCGTGGAAAGGATCTCAAATTCATTCAGGGTTTTATATTCCGGTACAGAGGCAAACGGAGTTCCATCACGAACACCTTTCATCACCGGCATCATATAGTTTTTTTCCATGATGATCTTTTGACCTTGCGGTGAAAGCATCAGGTTCACAAATTTTTCCGCAAGCTCACAGTGTCTGCAAAACTCAGGAATTCCCATGAACTCAAACTGCAACGGCAATGGTTCTTCAAAGGCGATGGCCTGGAAGTCTTTCTTTTTTTCCTCGATCTCGTGATACAGCGGCGAAGTCACATAAGAATAGACCATCTTGGTCTGTTTATTTGTGAACATGCCATAAGCGGTGGACCAGGTCGGAGAAAAGCTATGAACCTGAGGCATTAGCTGCTGTAAAAACTTAAAGGCTTCATCCTCTCCTTTGGAGCGGACCAGCCAATACAAGAACTGCATTCCCGGAGAACTGGTGCGGGGATCCTGCAACGAGATTTTTCTGGTTAATTCTGAATTCAAAAGGTCGTCAATCTTGACCGGTACCTTTTTAAGGTCTCCGGTGCGCATAACAAAGGTCAACGCCCCCCAGTCATAGGGAACAAAAAATTTGTTACTTAGCGCGGGCTTCACTGAATCATAGACATTTAAATTACCCAGATTCATTTTTCGCCACTGTTGTTCAGTCATGGCTTTGGAAAGATCGAATTGATCCAACCCCACCACCAAATCGGCCCCCAGGCTTTCACCTTCTATTTTCAAACGCTGAAGCAGGATTCCGGAATCACTACCCTCGATAAACTCGACATTGCATTGACAGTTTTTTTCAAACTCTGCCTTAAGGAGCGGACCGGGACCAAATTTCCCGGTAAAAGAGGAATAACCAAAAACCCGTAAAGTCGGCACGCTTGTGGAATTCGGAGTGGAATCCGTGCGATTGAGCATCGCCAGAAAAAGACCGCAAAAAACGACAGCAATAAATACGATAAAGTTCTTCATGGATTACCACCAGATGCCGCGACGACGCTTGAAGAAATAATAATCGATTCCCAGGCAGCGACCTGCGCCCACCCATGCCAGAATCAAATGAATCGCCAGGAAGGTTTTAAAGAAATCTTCCTGCCCCGGACCTGACAGAAATAACATGGTGACACACAAAAGGACACCCAACAGTGCCATCGGTCTGACTACGTAACCGATGATATAGGAAATAGCGATGGCAAACTCAAGGCCTACGATAATAAACGCCACCGTCTGCCAGTTTGGAATCATCTGCGCACTTGCAAAAATCTTAAACCAATTAGGCGCATGACTGGAAGGCAGCCACTCTGCAATTTGATCTGCGATTCGCGGACGAGTTAAAAAATCACCGCGATAGTTCTGCAGCGCTTGTTCCAAATAATAATAACCCAGGAAAATTCTGAGGAAGGAAATGGGCAGAAGATGACCTACGTATTTAACGCTCTCAAAGAATGAAACAAACATGTGATCATTGTGCCTAGACTCCGCGCTTCGGGCAAGTTGTCTCAAGGAAGCAATGATCGCATTGGGGTTTTCTCGCCTTACAGATAGCTCGACCATGAGAAATCAACAGATGTGACAATAAAATCCAGTCATCTTCGGGGACAACCTTGCACAACTGCTTTTCGATCAGAACTGCATTTTCAGTCTTTACCCAACCCAAACGATTCGACAAACGGGTTACGTGCGTGTCTACAACGATCCCGCTGGGAATATCAAAAGCATTTCCCAATACCACGTTTGCAGTTTTGCGTCCCACCCCTGCCAGCTGGACCAAGGACTCGAGGTCACGGGGGATTTCACCCGCATATTTTTTCACCAGATCGGTCGCTGCGGATTTTAGATTCTTGGCTTTGTTTTTAAAGAAGCCCGTAGAACGAACCAGGGATTCCAACGTTCCCAGTGGGGCTTTTGCCATGGCTTCAGGAGTTGGGAATTTTGCGAAAAGAGCTGGCGTAACCATATTCACCCGCTCGTCAGTGCACTGAGCGGACAAAACTGTTGCTACCAATAATTCAAAGGGATTTTTGTGATCAAGGGCGCAGTGGGCATCTGGATAATAGCGCTTAAGTAGCGCTATCGTTTGCTCTAAAGGAGCCTTTTTCTTAGTTGTCACCGTCGTTGCCAATTGCTTCGACTGGGCAGCCTTCCATTGCTTCCTTTACCAATTCCTGCTCTTCAGGGGATTCTGGCTGTTTGGAAACAAACGCATGACCGTCTTCTTCGTGCATGGAGAAATTATTAGGAGCCGTAAGAACGCAGGCGTCGCAAGCGATGCATGATTGATCGACGAACATTTTACCTGGTTTGTTTTCGTTCCACTTTTGACTCTTATCGGCCATGAAATTCTCCTAAATACGCCCCTTATTTATAAGCCTTTACCCCTTTCTGTCAAACTGGCCTTCCGGACTTGTGTCGCATTTTCAGGCCCTTTTTTGTTGAATCACTGGGGTCCAGCCCCAAATCCCGCTATTCTAAAGGAGACTGTCAAAAGGAGGGTTCATGGAAGGACCACGTTCACCTAGGGAAACTGAGCTTCCCCAAGTTTTGGATTTTTTGAATAAAAAACTGCGCTCAGAAGCCCCTTGGTCCATTGCCGCCGAGTATCCGACGGCTTTTACCTCTAACAACTTGCACAATATGCGCATTATTTCGGATGAAGAACGCGTTCTTTCCCATGCCGTATTGAAACCTCTTATTATTAAGTCTCCCCATGTCATCTTTAAGGTTGCTGCCATCGGTTCCGTAGTCACGGAAGACGACCATCGTGGTCAGGGTCTAAGCACGACGGTGATTAAGGACTGTCTTAGATCTGCCCAGGAGCAATCCTGTGATATCGCGATCTTATGGACTGATTTATTCGATTTCTATCGCCGTATGGGGTTTGAACTGGCCGGTAGCGAGATCAGTTTCGTGATCGAAGACAATTTTGAAATGCCTATCACTAACCTGAGCTATTCCACGGATAACCGCGTGGCTCCGGATGCGATTTATCGCCTTTATTCCAAACATTCAGTGAACTCTGTGCGCTCTATCGAGGAAACCCGCAAATTTCTATCCATTCCGCAAACCCAGATTTATACAGCTTGGGAGCCGAACGGCCAACTGGCGGCCTATGCCATCGAAGGTAAAGGCATCGATCTGGGCGGTTACATCCACGAATGGGGTGGCTCAACTTCCAGTTTACTTTCCTTGTTAAGTTTTATCCGCGCTAAAAAAGGCAATCCGTTCACGATCATCTGCCCGAAACATTCACAGAATCTGATTCGCGAGCTGGAAAGCCGTTCCGTCACCAAAAACAACGGCTTTTTGGGAATGATCAAAATCGTGAACTTTGATCAATTGTCAGCAAAGATCAAACGCGCTTTCCGCGCTGAAGGTGTCGCTGATTTCGTTTTGGAAAAACATCCAGATCATTTCGTTTTTGGTATCGGTCAGGATCTTTACACGATCAACAACGAAACTGACATGGTTCGCCTGTTGTTTGGACCGATCGATTATCGCGCGATTGGGATCTTCAAAGAAGAAACCGTTCAGAAGTTTGAAAAAATCATGCCCCTGCAACTTTGGATCTGGGGTTGGGATTCTATATGAGTAAGATTCTTCAAAGAGCCCTGCTTGCGGCCCTTACCGTAAGCACTCTTTCCTGTATGAAAACACCGGACCTTGAAGACCATTCAGTTCCGGCCACAGCTGAAGAAGTGGCAAGCTCCCTGGTTCAATCCTGGGGGGAGGTCGCTCCGCTGCAAATGCAAAAAGGTGATTTCATTCTGCAGGAAACGGAACAGCAATTAGAAACGATGAACCCGCGCCTGGTTCTTCAAGAGGGAACAACCATCAGTTCCATAGAGGATTCCACCGAAGAGCCTAACAGCCTTCTGTACACTTTCCTTTATCAAACTGCAGTCATTTCAGGCGACAACTCTTCCCAATCAACCAGAAAACAGTACCGCACGGTTGATAAAGGCAATGATCTGACATCTCAGTCAACGGCTCTTGCCACGACCAAATCAGTGATGGCCAAGAAAAATGATCTCACTGTGAAGGCAGATGATTACGAGCTGACTTTGGGTTTTGAACGCGTTCTGATGCTTGCCTACTCCTGTGTCATGACTGATGAGTTGCAAAAGTACTGCAAAGAAAACCTGAAACTTGATTCCTGTGAAATCAAGTGCGCCAACTTAACCTCGGTTTCTGAAGTGCGCCCCGCTCCGGACCTTATTAAAAAGCAACCTAACTGCGGTGGTCTTCCGAATTGCGAGCTCAATGTTAAAAAAGTGACATTTGATTGGTCGATTCTGATGAAGAGTGGAACTGCAGTTGAAAAGCAGAAGGTCACATACAGTATTTCGGTCACGCAAGATCTGCCGTTCTTTGCGCGCGTCTTGGATTACTGCAATCGTGGACTTGTACAGATTCCTGATTCTTCGAAAGTTTTAGTCACGGTGTGCAACCGTCTTACAAACTTTCAACGCACTGGCAGCCAGAACTAGTCACCACTTGATTGCCAGACACAAGGACCTCCTGTAGAGTAAAATCTCCCGGAGGTTTTTTTATGAAAAAAATCGCAGTAGTCCTTTCTGGTTGCGGTTACTTGGATGGTTCAGAAATCACAGAATCAATCAGCTTGCTGATTGCCTTGAATCAGGCAGGAGCTCAAGTGAGCTGCTTTGCGCCTGACATCGATTTGAATGAAATCGATCACGTTGCAAAAAATCCCACGGGCGCAACAAGAAATGTTTTGAAAGAATCCGCGCGCATCGCCCGCAGTCACGTTGAATCCCTGGCACATCTTCATGCTAAAGATTTTGATGCAGTTGTTTTTCCCGGTGGCTTTGGAGCTGCCAAGAATCTTTGCAACTGGGCTGAAAAAGGTGCCGCTTGTGATGTGAATGCCGAAGTCAAACGCGTGATCCTGGAATTCTTTGAAGCAAGTAAACCAATCGGTGCCTGCTGTATTGCCCCGGTATTGGTGGCGAAAGTTCTGGGCAAAAAGAAAGTCACAGTCACTATTGGAAATGATGCTGCAACAGCCGCAGAGATCCAAAAAACAGGTGCAATTCACGAAGAGTGCCCCGTGGATGACTACATCACAGATCGCGAAACGAAGGTTGTCACAACACCTGCATATATGTATGGCGACGCCAAACCCAACGAAGTGTTTGCCGGAATTTTCGGACTGGCTCACGAAATCGTCGAATGGGCCTAAGATTTTAATTTAGAATGTTTTAACTCACGGATGGACTTAGAATGAAAAAGACACTGGCACTAATTTTCGGTGGCAAATCAGCAGAACACGAAGTTTCCCTGCGCTCGGCTAAAAATATCGCGGACGCTTTGGATAAGGAAAAATTCACACCGATCCTGATCGGCATCAGTTCCGATGGAACCTGGTATCGCTTTCCAGACATGAGTGTCTTCACACAAGTAACCAAAATTGATGACAAGGCTTTGCCGCCAAATGCAGAGCCTGTTGCATTGATTTGCGACTTGGGTAAGCCAGTACTTTTCTCTTTGAAAAACAGCACTAAAACTTCGGTGGATTGCGCCTTCCCGATCATGCACGGCACGATGGGTGAAGACGGAACCATTCAGGGAATTTTTAAAATGGTGAATATTCCATTCGTGGGCTGTGGCGTTTGGTCCTCAGCTGCAGGTATGGATAAGGCCGTGATGAAGCACATTCTGGCGGATGCCAAGATTCCAAATGCACGCTACATGCTGCTGACTCCGCATAAGGAAAACTCTTACGATGAAATCGTTAAGAACCTGGGTACGCCCTTCTTTATCAAACCAGCAAATGCCGGATCTTCTGTCGGTGTTCACAAAATCAAATCGGCTGACGATTTCAAAGTTAAACTTCAGGATGCCTTTCAGTTCGACTTTAAAGTTCTGGCAGAAGAGTTCATTCAAGGTCGCGAAGTGGAATGCTCTGTTATGGGTCACAACCATGCTCCGCAAGCGTCTTTGCCGGGTGAAGTTATTCCTCAGCACGAATTTTACTCTTATGAAGCCAAGTACATTGACGACAATGGCGCATTGCTGAAAATCCCTGCGGAAATTCACGGGGAAACTTTGCAGCGTCTGCAGGACATGGCTAAGAAGACTTATCAGGCGATGGGTTGTGATGGCTTGACCCGTGTGGATTTCTTCCTAAAACCGAATGGTGAGTTGTATATCAACGAAATCAATACCATCCCGGGCTTTACGAAAATTTCCATGTATCCGAAAATGTGGGAAGCCACAGGCGTTGGCTATAAAGACTTGATCACGAAGTTGATCACCTTCGCTTTTGAGCGCTACGAATCAGAATCGAAACTTAAAACAACATATCTTTAAAAACAAAAAAGGCGCGAGAATATCGCGCCTTTTTTTATTTACATACACTGTCTGCCACGTTCGGCAATCCTGATACACAAACTTTGAACTGAACCATCTGCACCCTGCGGGCCAACAGCACCTGAAGGTCCACGCTTGGGACTGCCCATGCAGTAACGACCGCCTTCCCCGCCCGGTCCTCCGCGGCCACCCATTCCGGGAAGAGCTTTTGCATTCAATACGAATCCTTCCGAAGCTTGAATGTCCACTTCAGCTGTTCCTGAAATCCCGCCGCGAGCCCCGGGACCTCCAGGGGCTCCCGTTTTCGGTTGAGTACAGCCAAAACTTGGAGGGCCTTTAAAGCCAGGAATCGGAAAAGATCTGCCATCCATCGATGGATCTGGTGTTCCACCTGGAAGTCCCACTCCGCCGCGTTCGCCTTTCATTAGCAAATTCAACTGCCCTTCGGCGTAACCCACTCTTAAGATTAGATTTCCACCGGAAGCTCCCTGAGCCATCAGACCGGCTTCGTGTTCTGACGGAAAAGTAGTTATCATTCCATTTTGTGATTCCAAAACACGTGCGGTGATTTGAACATCGTGGCCCATGGTAAATAAAACACCTTTTTCAGTAAACGTCAGAGAATCCACGACAAAGTCATAGGTGTTGCGTGTGCCCAACAACGATAGCTCTGCCTTTGGTTTACCGTGCAGCCGACGTGCTGGAATAAATTCTCCATCCACAAAGTAATAAGGCTCATCAATTACTAGATTTCTGATTTCTTTGACGATGACCTGCCCGCCTTTGGCAAGATCGTCCTGGTCCCTGATTTCTACACAGGCAGTTAAAAGTTGGGTCATCAGTAAAACGGCAAGAAGGTGTGTCATTTGATTCATTATTTCTCCGATTTGAAAATTCAGCGAAGAACGGCTTTTCAAAAAGAAGGCTTGGCTTATTAGAATCAGAGATATTTTGGTGTCCGGCGGCCGGACTTTAGCCTGTGAACGGAACTTGCATTGGCACACTGATGCTTCCCTGCATGGATGCAGGCGATCAGCTCAAGGATGAGGCAACATGGAAGATACAAAGATCAATTATTTCGAGAAAACTGATAGTCCGAAGCACCGCGAGTTTATAATTTCCCAAAACAATTGCATACTTTGCGGCACTGTCCTTGAACTAAGACACGTATCTGATCCAAATATTCTAGAGATTACTGAAGAGGCCTTCTGCTCTCATTGTGATGTCAAAACTCGTGCAAGAACGCACATTTTGAACTAAATCGCGTCAATAAATCGACAGGCCATTCCGTCACGACTTTGACGTTATGGCAGCGCCGTCAACTTTTTCACATCTGAATAAAATGATCCACTCCAGATCATATCCATGTTTCCAAAACTGGATTGCTTGATCCCAATGACGGGACTTTGCAAATGTTCCATCCACGAGTTCATAGAAACCTGTCCGACTTCCAATTTTTCAGCGACCTTCATGAACTTTTCTTCCGTAGTCCAAACAATCGCTGAGTGAGCCAGGTAAGACGTATTGGTCCATTTCACGGCTTCGTGCTGATACTTAACTGCGGTCACCAAAAACAATGGTGCAGATAATTCATCTTGTTGCATCACCGAGCAGTTCGGCAGATCCAGCATAAATGTAGGTTTTACGAAATTTCCGGAAGTCTCACTCACCGTTTGAGCGAGCACCTTACCGTGTTCCGAAATTCCGAACTGAGTTTTCTGATTCAAAATCTCTGTACGGTCCTTTGTAATCAGTGGCGTCCACACAGAATCACCTTCCGGGGATGCCAGGGGCTGCAAAGTCGTCAAATAAGTTTTCAATTCTTCGTTGAACTCTTTTGCGAAGGATTCCAGAACAAACAATCGAGTCATGTTCCAGCACATTTGCCCTTGCCCCAGCAAAAAAGGAGCGACAATTTCGGCCATACGATTTTTAAAATCGAAATCACTCAACACAATCGCTGCATTCTTGGCACCACCGCTAAGCTGCAACTTCTTCATCTGGGGAAGCGCCGCCTTGGCAATCGCTTCCATCGTTGCAGATTTTCCGGCTGCAGTGATCGCACGAACTCCCGGATGTCCCGCAATGATCTGTGCGACTTCTACCCCGCCGTTCAGTACTTGTACCAAACCTGGCGGCAAACCGATGGCCTTAAAAGCTTCACCTAAAATCAAGGACGTAACGGGAGAGTGTTCAGAAACTTTTATGATGACGGCATTCCCAGCTGCCAACGCGGGTGCGAGTCTTTCCGTAACCAATCTTAAAGACAAAGACCATGAGGTGATGATACCAACTAAACCTGTCGCCTTCACACCTACTGTGGATGGCAACGGTTTTACAAGCTCTGCCGCTGTTGACCGCAATGTTTCGATTGATACCTGAACGCTGTTTATTAGAACGAAATTTTTTGGCAATCCCTGATGCAAGGCTTCGCGATAAGCGATCTCTTGGGCATTGTCTTCGAAATACCTGGCAAGAGCATTCAGTATTTCCGCGCGCTGTTCGCGGGTTGAAGTTTCAAATGCGGCCAGAGCTTTCTTGGAGCTTTGCAAACTTAGAATCACATCCATGGCATCTGAATCAGAAACACGGGCTAATTCTGAATTATTAAAAGGTGAAAGCTTTACGAATGTTTTTTGGTTTCCGGAGGCTTTAAATTCTCCGGAAACGAAATTTTGAATTTCCAAAACGGACCCCAGGTAAGAGTGCAGAAGCTAGTATAGATTCTGGTTTCGATACTGCATTAAGTATCCTGCCAAAGCCTCTGCTTTTAGTACCTCATCCGCCACTCCCAGTTCAATGGCTTTTTGCGGTCCATATGGAAACTGAGCTTCTGCTGGATTCTGGACGACGCTTGCGCCACCCAGTTTTTGCACATCGGTCAAACCGTTTACGCCGTCCGTACCAAATCCACCCAAAAGCACTGCGAAAACGCCTTTTCCATAAGAGTTCGCTGCCGACTGAAATAACACGTTGCTGGAAGGCAACTGAGAAGCGACAGGCGCTCCTTTTTCCAGTTTCAGCATAGGGCCTTGTACACCTGGAGTGATTTTCCCATGGTGTTCAGAAGGAATGAAGTACACGTGCCCCATTCTTAGGAAATCCCCATCTTTCCCCACAACTGGAGTAACTTTGGAAGTTCCCTTGATTTTAGAAATATACGCCGTCACAAAGTTTGCAACGGTGCTGCAGGAAACCACCACCGGCGGAGTATCGGCCGCTAAGTTAGTGATGAACTTTTCCAGCGCTTCGGCACTGCCAGAGTTTCCACCCACAACTACGACTTTCAACTCTGCCGCCCGGCGAACTGCCGTTGTCGGAGTTTGAACCCGTGTCTCGGGTGCTGGGCTTTCCTTGATTTTCTTAATTACATTTACAGAAGCTGCTGCGCGCACTTTCGTGACCAGAGTTTCTGCCAACTGCTTTAACACCTGAGGATCGAACTGCGAAGGTTTATGTACAAACTCCACCGCGCCCAGATCCAGGGATTTCAAAGCGGCTTCCCCGGTGTTAGCCAGGGAGGAAACCATCACCACCGGAATCGGGTGATGCTTCATGATTTTTTCCAGGAACATCACGCCAGACATTTTTGGCATCTCGATATCCAAGGTCATCACATCAGGTTTTTTATTAACGATCAAATCGCGAGCTTGATACGCATCGGCCGCGGCACCGACCACTTCCAAACCACTTTGGTTGAAAATTTTCGTAAATAGAGTGCGCACAGTTGCGGAGTCATCGACCACAAGAACCTTAATACTTTTTGCGACAGACAAAGGTTTAAATCCAGACACGTCCACCGGTGCTTCAGAGCTGCTGCCATCTTTGGTTTGATTGTGCAAAACATCTGAAGTTGCCGTATTAAACTTAATTGTTCTTGCGGACTCCCCGCCGACGTTTCTTTCGACAATAGGAATTCCCAACTGGCGAAGAGTTGTTTCTGCAAATTCAATATTTCTGGAACCGATGGCTTCACCCAACGAGGAGACACTAATAACGTTTCCTCCACCGTAGATTTTAGCCTTCAACTGGCTGCGATTAGCGCCCAAGCGTAAACAGTCCTCAATCAGCAATTGAATCGCATGACTTCCGTAGCGGGAATTGGCCCGCTCCCCCGGTTGCGCTTCCGGCAACAGGTAGTGATTCAATCCACCAATTTTAGTGGTGGGATCAAAAATGGCCACCGCCACGCAGGATCCCAACAATGTGGAGATAATCGTTTCTTCTTTGAAGGCTGCGTACTTACCGGGATATAGATAGTGGGAATTCATGCTACCAATTTCTCCATGTCTAGTACCATCACACTGTGCTTGTCTTTTACAAAGAACTGTTTGATGAAAGGCACCGAAAGCATGGTTGGATGATCACTCAGGTTTTGCATATCTTGATCTTTTAAACTTATTAATTCATCTGTCTCTGTCACACGAAGTGAAAATCTCATTCCTTCATGCTCACAGATAACATAGTAATACTTGCTGGATTCGCCCGACTGGAACCCATAGGAATTCAAATCGATCACGGGAATTGCTTCCCCACGGAAAGGAATCAGTCCCGCCAGTCCCGGGCGCGAATCAGGTAATTTATAAACCGGTAGCACACCGCTGATTTCAATCACGTTGCTGACAGGAACGACAAATTCCTGAGCTCCGGTTTTGCAGTGTAAAAACAACACTTCACGGCTGCTTTGAGCCACCAATGGGAAGTGTGCCGCCAGCTCTGCGCTGTCTTTCTTTTCACTTAGTAATCCTGTCAGGTACTTATGCAGCAGCTCCAGGGCCTTATGCATCTGCTCGACGGAATCCAGGGAATCTATTTTTTCAGAAAAGTTAGTCAGCCAGGTTTCCAGGAAAGTAAATTCATTGGTTTTTGCATCCACCGTCCAGGAAGCAGATGCTTCGCGGATTTCAGCTGTGACCTTGGCAAATGTCGAAGGATCAATAAGATCGATGAACGATTCCACTTCCTTGCTTGTGGCCTCTAGGAAGTACTTTTTCAGTTCCCATGTGAAGTCATCACCAAAGAAGTCACTCATGCTGCATTCTCCATAGGGACGTTATGGTTTAACATTGCCAGTAGCTGTTCAGGATCCACTATATAGGTGACTTTTTCATCTGCCAGAACCGAGAAGCCCTTAAAGCCTTTTTGCTCTTTCACGATGCCACCAAAGTTTTTTACGACCAGATCGGTTTGGGCTTCAACCCTATCAACCAACAAGGCGACCATGGAGTTCTTGATTCTTACAAAGATCGCGGTACTGGTCGAAACGGCGGATTCATCCAATAGCAACCGGTCATCGCGAATCTCCTGGTACGATAACAACGGAATCGTCTGATTATGGAACTGACAATAGCGAAGGTGTTCAATACGATTCAACTGCAAGGTACTGCACGAAGTAATATGAGCCACCGCCGTCAGAGGTATTGCAATCTGAAAACCATTCCAGCTTGCCACCATGGCTGATTCCACCAGGATGTGAGAAGGCGCTGGATAGACCAACGTGAATGTTGTTCCCATGCCAGGCTCGGTCGCAATTGAAATACTACCACCGTATTTTTCAACCAGGGTGGAAACCACGTCCATACCTACACCACGACCGGATACTGTCGTGATTTTGTCTTTCGTGGAAAACCCGGGCTCAAAAATACATTTGTAAACTTCATCATCAGATACGGTGTTCGCATCTTCAGGCTTAATCAATTCATTCGCAATTGCGCGCTTCAGAATTCGTTCGCGGTCTAAGCCTTTACCATCATCTTTCATCACGACGTGGATCGTGCCATTGCGATCCGAGATCTCGATCATTAACTGCCCGATAGAGGGTTTACCTGCCACCGTTCTTTCAAACTGGTCCTCGATGCCGTGGTCAATGGAGTTTCGTACCAGATGCAGTAAGGATTCTGAGATGTCTTTGGCCAATGATTTATCAATCAGGAAATCCAGGCCCGTCATTTCCAGCTGCACTGTTTTATTAAGCTCAGTTGCTGTTTGGCGAACCAGGACCGGAATGCCCTGAAAGCTTTCTTCAGCTTTTTCTTTACGAATCACCTGCAACTGATTTTGAAATTGGTCGGTGATTTTAGTCAGGTTTTGGGAAAAGTCAGATTGACGACGCTCAAACAAATCAGGCTCTGAACGGAAGTTCACAGTTTGATTCATCATTGAAAAGAAGTTTTTAAGGACCAAAAGCTCGCCACTTAAACGCAACATTTCGTTAAGCTGCTTGGTGGACATCCACACGCCATCTTCATCGTCAGAAACTGTCGATGGTTTGACAGAGGGCTTCTTGGATTTTTTTGGAGCTTCACCGGAAAATTGAAAGCCGTTATAGCGAGTGATGGTTTCAATCACTTCACTTAGCTCCTCAGGGAAAAGATCACGCTTTTCTCTAAGGGCATCTGCGAGCTGCTTCATCAATCTTGAACTTAGCAGGAAAAGATCAATACATTCTTTGGAAACAGTTTGCGACTCGCGCTTAATGCGCGTGAGCAATGCTTCGAACTCATGGGACAGGGAAGCTAGAAGCTGTCCGCCCGGAACAGATCCCACGCTGCCTTTGATGGTATGCACTTTACGGAACAGAACATTGATTTGTTCAATGTCATTCGGAGCATCTTCAAGCTTCATGATCTGGGCATCAAGTCCCTGAAGAATTTCTTTGGACTCTTCAAAAAAGACGCGCGAAACCTCTTCGATTTGCTCAAAGTCTATCAAGCCAGAAAAATCCGGCATTTCGTTTCCGTCGTTTTGATCATCCATCATAGCTGTGAATTTATCGGAATTTCGAGTACTTAGAAGAGGCTAAAAAGCCAAACGCGAGGACTAGATTTAGATTACAGAAAAAAGAAAAGGCGGCTTTATCAGCCGCCTTTATTTATGGAATTGCTAGATTCCTTGGCGAAGGTCGAGCCGGCTAAGAAGCCGCCACCTCCGCCTTGGTTATGTCACATGTTTTAACCATAAGACCACCCCCTTCCCAGCCCCAATAGAGGCTTTCATCAATAGTAACCGGAAAAGGGAGCAACATTCCACTGGAATGAAGTCTTGAATTAAAGGGATCTCAAAAACTGAATCAAAGCGGTACGCTCGGCTTTTGAAAGACGAGAAAATTTGTTTTTGGAATACTCGGCTTCACCGCCGTGCCACAAGATCGCTTCTTCCAAAGTACGGGCACGCCCATCATGCAGGAACCCTGCGCGCGGATTGATAGTCTGAGTTTGCCCGATTCCCCACAGAGGACGCGTTTTCCATTGATTGCCGCTGGCATCGAAATCCTGACGACCATCGGCCAAACCTGGTCCCATGTCATGCAAAAGCATATCCGTAAACGGATAGATCTTCTGATTTGCAAAAGCAGAAATCGCGTGAGGCCCCGTTACGAAACTTGGCTGATGACAACTGGTACAACTTGTTTGCTGAAACAACCGTGCGCCCCGGATAACTTCCGGGTTGTCGACGTTACGACGTGAAGGGACTGCCAAAGTTTGCGAATAGAATACTAAATCGTCAGCCATCTCTTTTGAGGCCTGTGGTTCCGGCAATGGTGGGCGAGTCGCCATAAACTGATCGTAAAGCGCCGTACCTGCGATGCTCTCCTGAGGAAACGCGTAGTTTGTAACGCCGATGTCTCCGCGAAGAGCCCCCAGTGATTGATGAAAAACTGATGGCGTATTGTTCTTTAAACCGAATCTTCCCAATGAAACCGGATAGGCGTCACCTTTCATGGACTTTTCGATATCGAAAACCATGTTGACCTGACCACGCACGCCTTCAGCGCTTAAATCCCGTGCCGCCAAAGCGCGAATATCAGATTCTTTGATCGCCTCAAGCAATCCCAATCCGATCATGGGAGTTCCCATGCGAGGGCCCATTTTCACATCTTTTTCAAAAAGACGCGAGCGCACCTGACCTGTTACTGAGTCGAAGTATTCATCGTAGGGTGCAGTCACCGTGAAAATCGGCTTACGCAAATTCACCACAGTTCCATCTTCATAAGTGAAACTGGATTGTTCGTAGCTCATCCAAACTTGTGCCTGGCCGGCACCTGGTAAATCAGGACGAACTCCCAATGAACCCAGATGAAACAACTGATCAGAAAAACCCGGAACCGGAGTTGGTGCTCCCCAATTATTGGCAGGTGATTTCGCCTGCTTAATCGCGGATTCAATACTGATACGCAGGAACACAGCCTCGTTCTGACGAAGCAAAACTTTTTCCTGACCGATAGGCAGAATTGGAAGTGCGCCGCGCCCATCTTTGGCATGGCAGGCATTACAGTTGGTATTATTGAAAACCGGACCTAACCCGTGATCCGCGCGAGACGGATCATCAGAAAAATTTCTTTCAAAAAGTGCATCGCCTGTAAAGTGACGACGGATTTCCTCTTCAGACAAATTTGCTGCGGGATTGCGGAAAGCCTGAACGGATTCCCGCTTAAAAATCACCGTGGTGTCGCCTCCCGACATCACCGCGTTTACATAGTCCATATCAACAGCAGGTGCTGCATAAACAGCTCCCGCAAATAACATTTGAAACGCGAAAAACAATGCCGGAGCTTTCATATTAGTTTTTATCCACCAACGGAAGTACTTGAGTTTGCAACACGGATTGAAGCTGATTCAGGGCTTCCATTGCTTGAGTTGCACGAGCGCGACCATCCACAGTCAGAATAGCCTGACCCAAGTCACCGCCGCCTGCCGGGCGAATCGCCTGAATCAACTGCATGCAAGCCAGAATTTGTTGTTCAATTTGTTGAGCCAGTTGTGGATTGTGACGCTCAACCATGGCTTTTATACCAGGGCCTTTGGATGTTCTGTAAGTACCTGTGTACACAGAGTAGATCGAACGGATATTGAAAGTATAGTCATTCAAGGAGTTCCAGGAGAACGGAGACTCAATCAAACCCGAGTTCGCTGAGTTAATATCTGCACCCATTGGTTCCGCAATTTTTGCATTTGCCACTTCATCAGCAATTGCGATCATGCCGTTAACCAACTCTTCCATCACTGCCGCATCGGAAGTGTAGAATGGATTGTTTGCACCCGGTTGGGCGAAGATCACAACGTAACCCGGAGTGGAAGCGTCTTCAGGATTGTAATGAGTTGTCCAGGAGTTTGCCAAAGCAACCGCGTATTCCATTTCCAATTGGGCAGCAGCCTTCAGGTACTCGAAATGTCTTTGTGTGAACTGGGACAAAGGACGGGAATTTGTTTGTACCCCATCACCGAACAACAAGTATTCCAAAGTATGGAAGCCCTGAAGATTTGTTCCCAGGCTGCGAATCATATCAGTTGTAATTGGAGAGCTGGAAGCCAAGACAGAATCCAGATCCTGTCTGTTCAAAGGCCAGGTATCAAGCATTGGATCAATTCCCAAAGAATCTACCGGTCCGAAAAGGAAGGCTTCAGAAGATTCCCAAGGCATGCGGGCCCCGCGCCAAGCGGCTTGTGCTTGTGCCAATGTCGATTCATTAGGATTTTGTACGAACATATCAACAGCTTGTTTAAGAGAAACTGTTGCGTGAGCGAATTCAACATAAGTTGCAGCAATTACGTTATAAGAAATATGGCTGATGATTTCCTGATTGTTTGCCGCGAAAACTTTGCCACCCATAAGAAGGGCGATGGCAGCGATCATTAACTTTAGGTTCTTCATTTTCATCTCCTGCTGATTGACTGCCCGAACAAGACTAGAGCAACGACCGGAACGAATGCGGGGTCATTTTAATCTGTTCTCTCTGGGGCCAAGGCCTGCAAAGATATTTGTAAGGGCTTGCGGAGTCATATAGGTGACCTTAACAAACGTCAATTTCGTCTCCCAAAACGACCTGTCCTGACTGCCAACTGAGAACGAGTTGAGAAGAAAAGACAGCCCCTTGTAAGAATGACAGACCCACTCCGACGGAGTCGGAGATTTGCGAATTAGTATGTTCAAGGAGGAACTATGAAAACACTCATTACGGCAGCTTTGTTGATCCTGGTGGGCGCATCCGCTAACGCCACAGATCTAAAAGTATCCTGCGTTGTAACGGAAAATAATGATCAGGTTTTGGAATCTGTTATCAAGCCAACACTGAATGGTTACGGAAAAATTGGTGACATTGATGGCTATAGCTTCCGTATCCGCAATAATGATGGCAGCCGCGTTTCTCTGGAAATTTTCGACATCGCAGGTGAAGGCCGCTACTACGCAGATGCTACCTTGGTTAAAGCTGGTGATTCTGTCGTGAATACCATTTGGAGAAGAGATATCCTCCTAGAAGTAACTTGCCAAATCCCAGAATAGTTCTTCAAAAGGTACGGACACACTTTCTCCAACAATGGCACATGCCAACTGTTGGAGAAAGTGTGTCCGTACCTTTTTTATTCGTACTGGAATTCGAATCTGGGGACCGTTTTGCCATCGACCTCAATCGGTGTTGACCACAATTCCAAAGGCCTTGCCCACAGACGCCCCAGAGAGTTTTCATAAAGACATTCATACAACACAATGTCTTCAAGCGTTTCTGAGTGTTTTCCCACTCCGATCACCCGATAGAATTTGCCTTTGTAGTGCTTATAGATAGCCCCGCTGACCGGTAACTTACCGTCTTTCATGACTTACCCCAGATGTTTGATGATTTCCTGCTGGATTTGCTTCATTTCAGCATCAGAACGACGTTGAGCTTTTTTGAAATCCAAATCAGGAATAGACCACGCCGGAATCAAATGAAGGTGATAATGAGGAACTTCAAAACCTGCCACCATCTGACCCACTCGCGGAGAACCGGAAGCTTTTAAAATTGCTTTTCCAATCTTCTGAGAAACTTTATGCAGATGCGCATAAGTCTCCGGTGGAACTTCGGTCCAATGATTGATTTCTTCTTTGCTAATTACCAGTGTGTGACCCAAATTCACCTGATCTAACGCCAGGAAGGACAAAATTTTATCGTCCTCATAGATTTTGTAACAAGGAAATTCACCACTGATAATTTTCGTAAATACTGAAGCCATATGCTCCCCTTTTCTTTCGCCCCCAAAGTATAGAAGTGAGACAAAATTCAGGCAATGACATTCATTTCTGACAAGGAGTACAATAATGAGTGGAGGTGTTTATGGCGAGCAAGTATATGTTAATTGCCGATGATGTATTGGATCTAACTCCTGGCGCAAGAAAACGATCCGAACTTGTAAGACGGTGTGGAGTTTCCCTGGCGGAACAGCTTAACGCTCCCATTAAACTTCTCTATGTGCAAAATCCGATTGATATCACCCTGAAAACTTCAGACCGCGAGAAAATCCGCAAGACTCTGGATCAAGCACGACAAGACAATCCCAAAATTCAAATCGTCGAAGCCTATGGGAATCCGGTAGATGAAATTTTCCGTCTGGAAACGACGGCTCCGGTTCCGGGGATGATTGTGCTGGGAAGCCACGGCAAAAAAGGATTGGAAAGATTCTTTCTGGGCAGTGTGGCCGAGGAAATCGTCAGAAATGCTGTCGTTCCTGTGATGGTGGTGGGACCGAAAGTTACTAAGGCCCCTACTTCTGGAAAAATCCTGGTGGCTACGGATCTGACGGCAAACAGCCGTCGCGCCGAAGCGTATGCTAAAAAGCTGGCAAAGCTGATAAAGGCTGAGGTCGTCTTATTTTACTCGTCGGTCGAAACCTTGCGAATTGCTGATCAGTATGCGGCGATGTCTGGAACTAATTTAATTGATCAAGGCACCATCAACACTTTGAGTGCAAAAACCAAGGAATCGCTTCAGAAAAAAGTAAAACTATTCAAAGCGGATGGCGTTAAGTGCTCTTTTAAAATCGACGATAATAAACCGAACTCCCAAGCCGCGATCCTTGCGGAATCAGGTAAAGGTGGCTATCGCTATCTGGTAATGGGAACTCATGGTCGCAGTGCTTTCGTAAAAGCTTTCCTGGGCAGCACTGCCCGCGACACTATCAAACTGAATTCGATCCCAACGGTCGTCATTCGCTCCAACAGCAAATAACCGAAAGAACCCAGAGCGCCTTTAAAAAGGCGCTCGCATCAGGGACAACACTTTGGAATTCTGCTCGTACGAGTCATCAGCGAAGCGGATCACCCGGTCTGCAAACATTTGCGAAGTAATAAATCCTATATAGACAGCCACGGGCTGATTGATTCTGATTTTTGTATCCCGGGTCATGACCTGTCCTGGTTTTGCCACAGTATTTTCAATAGCCTGTCTATCCCATTCTGTCCCGCGCAATAAGTATTCTGCAAGATCCAGCGGTTTTTCCAGGCGGATACATCCCGAACTTAACTGGCGGTTCGCTTGAGAAAACAGTTCCCGTTGATTGGTGTCATGCAGGTAAATCGAAAATGAATTCGTCAGTTCGAACTTCACAATTCCCAGGGCATTTCCCAAGTGAGGTTTTTGGCGGATATAGATATTCGCGTCGGCACCTGCCCCAATCGACCACCAGTCAATACTTGCGGGATCAAGGCGCTTGGTGAATTCTTTATTCCACACTTCATAATTATGGGAATCAAAGTAGCGATTGATCTCCCACTGATTTAGCTTCTTGATTTCCTCGACTTTGTCTTCGATGAAAATCGTCGGCGGCACCACCCAGAATGGATTTAAAATAACCCGCACCACAGAGTCCGCCATGGTCGGCGTTTTTCTTTCGGGACGACCACTTATAGATTTAAAGGCCATCGTAAAGCGTTCAGGCTGTGTACGATCCACAAGTCCAAAGTAAGTCATCGCGGTATTCACGAAAATATAGCGTTCAGGAAAAGTCTGCGGAAACCAGCGCATCTTTTCCATGTCGGCCTGCATTTGGCGGGTGCGATCTTTACAGGAAACACTTAGAAACTTCCACGTACGTCCACCCGGTGACAACACTCCGTCAGGACGCCAGTGAAGATTCCATTGAATATCGTTGATCGCAAGTACGGACTCTTTATCGAAAGTCTCGTCAAAGTTTGTAATCGGATAACCCAAAAGACTCAGACGTTTTTTGATATCCACCACAGCGGGATTTTTTGTATTTAGTTTCAATGATTTCTTAAGAGGTTTTAGTGGCGCCCAGGTTCCATCAGAACAAGCCGGATATATTTTGGCCATAGCCGCTTTCAGGGAGTTATACGGAGGGTTTTGCGGAGCAAGACTATCCATAACCAGGTCTGGACGATTGCCGCTGGCATTCACCAGCATTTGCAGATAGCGAGTGGATATAAAGTTCTTTTTCACGAATTTGATATCGTTTCCCACATCCACCGGATTTACACTGCCGATGGATATATCCTGTAACAAACGGAGATAATAGTTGTCGGCCTTGGCCTTCAAACCCGGTGCTGTGGCCCCGCCATTCTGATAGGCTTTTTCCATATCAGGTCGCCAGTAATAAACCGGATTAATTCCGTGCACCCAGGATTTCAATACTGCCGTGCGAATATCATCCACAGACATATTAGCGAATAAAGGAACATAGTCTGAAGGATTGATCTCCACTTCCTGTTGCTGATATGGCAGCTCGGCTCCATATTGAGCGTCCGCATCCGATGTTGCGATTAGACTCAAGGCGATCAACGAACCGAGAAGACTTCTCCAGTGCTTTGTCATGGTTTCTCCTTCCTCTAACTCTATATTCTTACCCCCAAAGGGAGATTGTTAGGTTCAGCAAGGCTGTGGACCAGAAAATTTCGAAATCTAAACGTGTGATTTGTAGAGAGACAAAAGCAAAAGGGAGTCTTGTGGACTCCCTTTGCAGGCTTAAGTTTTTTCAGCTCCGACAAGGGTCGGAATTTTGAAACTATCTTTGATTAGCAGGTTTCCAAGTCAAACCTTCTTTACCAGCCCATTTACCACGAGGACGGTAGATACGGTTGTTCGCGTATTGCTCGAATGCATGTGCACACCAGCCAGAGATACGGGACGCTGCGAAGATTGGAGTGAACAAATCAGTTGGGATACCCATAGAGAAGTACACAGTCGCAGAGTAGAAATCCACGTTCGGCATCAAACCTTTTTCGTTGAACATAGTATCGTCGATCAAAGTCGACATTTGATACATAGTTTCCATGCCAGCCGCTTTAGTCAATTTTTCAGACATAGTGCGAAGGATACGAGCACGAGGATCGCCGTTTTTGTAAACGCGGTGACCGATACCCATAACTTTTTCTTTCGCTTGAAGAGCGTCTTTCACGAATTGTTGAGCTTTGTCCATTGTACCGATTTTTTGCAGCATCAGGATCACTTGCTCATTCGCACCACCGTGCAAAGGACCTTTAAGGGCGCCGATTGCAGATACGATTGCAGAATGAAGATCAGACAATGAAGAAGCTGTTACGCGAGTTGCGAAAGCAGAGCAGTTCAACTCATGGTCAGCGTGAAGGATCAAGCAAGTGTCCATTACCTTTACGTGTTCAGCGTTTGGCTCTTTGCCGCCAGCCAACATGTACATCATGTTCCAAGCCATGGATTTGTCTGTTTTAGGAGCTACAGGCTCTTTACCTTTGCGGATTGCATCGAATGCACAAAGAAGAGTTCCCATTTTCGCAGTCAAACGAACAGATTTGCGAAGGTTCGCTTCAGCAGACATGTCGTTTGCATCTTTATCGTAGTGAGCCATCAAAGAAACAGCCGTACGCAACCAACCCATTGGGTGAACGTCAGTTGGGATGCCTTTCAATACTTTGATAAAGTCTGGAGACAACGCCATTTCAGCGTGAAGTTCTTTGGAGAACTTTTCCAATTCTGCAGCTGTAGGAAGTTTGTCATTCCAAAGAAGGTAAGTAACTTCTTCGAATGTAGAGTTCGCAGCCAAATCGTCGATTGTGTAACCGCGGAAATTAAGATTATCGCCAACGATGAAAGATACTTTCGTTGTACAAGCAACTACGCCTTCAAGACCTTTATCTAAAGCGCCTTCGTAGATATTTACTTCAGCCATGTGGGGTTCCTTTCCAGTGGAAGTAGAATAAAATAAGTCATATAAAAACAGCTAGTTCTTGGCAAGCTTGATCACTCGATCCTTCACCTCAGTGACGATCAGAGTCTGATCTCGAACGGGATCTTCTTTGCCGGTGTACTGTTGATTCAAATACAGAATCTCGTTACGCAGCTCGTGAACACCCTGACGTGGCGCCTTTGATATGGCATCCATCAAATTGTGCCCACCCCAGCCCACTCCCAAGGAGTTTTGGGAGTTTTTAAGCCCTTCAGTAGCCATAATCAGTCTATCACGGGGATTCAGTTGCACTGTGCGACTTTGAGGCTCCGTGTTAAAATCCTTACCAAGGCTCGGTCCTGTAGCAACAAGCTCTGAAAGACCTTCCTTGCCGTAGATCTGGTGAAAACCATCGATGTCGCCGACTGAACAATACTGAAATTCATAACTGCGTCGATCGACGATCCCGTAAAAAATATTCGCGCGATCTTCGTTCGTGATATTTGGAACAACGTCTTTAGCCAATATACCCACTACTTTGTGAGCTTCAAGGCCACGGCGCGCTTCCATCTGAGATGAAATTTTAATGATAACGGATAGAAGCATGGACGATAGCGAGTAGCCCGTCGCACTAGAAATCAGGATCCCAAACTTGAGTTTGTCTTCATGTTCGAAGATATCAAAGTAATCGCCACCTGAACGCGTGCCTGGCAAAAATTTGGTGCTGAATTCAAAGCCCTGAACATTGGGAAGCTCTGTCGGAGACAACTTCTTTTGCAGAGTTTGAGCCATCTTCAGTTCCTGGCTCATTTGCATGATCATTTTCTCGAGTGCCTGATTGGCTTTGCCCAGCTCAAGACGATAACGATGAACCTCGGCTTCTTTAACAGCGAGTTCATGTTCTAAATCGGAAATGCGTTCTTTGAGAGCGTTAGGATCATTCGACATAACGCTCTTATATTAGATAGGTTTTTCGGCCGAGTCAGGCTGTGATTCCTGACTCGGTCCTTAGTCGGGTCTGTGCCCTATTCCTGAACTTTAAATTCTCTGATGCTTTCCAAAAGTTGCGCCTCTGTTTTGCCAGCTGGAGCATTTTCACGCAACAATTCAACTGCGCGAACCAACAAAGCCGTGCGCGTACCATCCACTTCATACAAAGCAGCGTCTTCCTGAGCTTGCTTAACCACTTTGTGGTAGCAGCCTGGACCTGTGGAGCAGATACTTGCCAAGGACAAGAACATTGCACCCGTCGCAGCACTCATCGCTGACATAGCCTCGTCCTCATTGGAACGACCGCCATGGTAACCGCCACCACCATGATGTGGAGGAGGATAGTAAACCGGACCTGGAGCGGGAGGCGGCACAGGACCCGGATAATATTGCGCCATCGCAGAAACACCTGAAAGGAAAATGATTGCAGTCAGTACGGTCTTTTTCATGGGTTCACCCTTTCCTACTTCGCTCGAAGCAGTTCTTGTAACAATTTAATATTTTCGTTATTGGTTTCGACTTCCTTCAACAAGGCGGCGTCGGTCCATTTATCCACAATCTTTTTTGTCTCTTTGGCCAACTGATCTCCGCTCGCAGCGCTTTGCTCAATTCTGGATTTAGCGCTTAGCATTTCTTCCTGATCTGGCAGACCATAACCGTGATCCGTCGGCAAAAATTCCGCCGGTTTCGCAAACATGCTTGATAGATTTAAGAAATTATCCGCCGCTTGCTTCTTATCACCCGCGCCCACCGGCGAGCTTGCTTCGTTCAAATACCTAACGATCGCATTGTTAATGGAGTTCTGTACGGATCTTCTTGCCGCAAGCTCCAAAACAAACATCGCTGCCGTGATCTTCTTGGCTTCTGGCTGAGTCTTATCAATGCGCTTGATGATGTCGTTGCGATAGCTCGCTGCCGAATCAATCCATTGCTTAAAGTCCTTGGCGCTGGTCAAACCCGCATCCTGAACAATCGCAAACGTTTTAGTATAACGTTCTTCGTAAGAGTCGAAGTAGTAACCCAATTCCAAGGCTGATTTTTTATCAAAGAACACGCGTTCATTACCCAAACCCTGTTTCAACAATACGTCATACAGGCCTTTTGGTGTTTTGATTTCAGTATTAATCATGGCTGGCGACAACAATACGGATTGCAACAAATCCAATGTCTCAGTCGCGCAGTTGTTAGTGATAAACTTATACTTACCATTATATTCCCAGTGGATCTCTACAGAGCGCGTGATGAAATCCGTGATCTGTTGGCGAGTTAAAGCCAGTGGCAAGCTGCGAAGTGCACGGAACTGTCCTTTGGGATACTCGTCGATCACCTGACTTAACGGCAGGATAAACAGGCGGGAATCATAGTCGCCCACCATTCCAGCCCAGGCATTTAACTGCAATGAATCCACGAAAGCACGGTGACTTAGCACCAGGTGATGTTCGATATCGCGAAGGCAATCAGGCCCTACAAATTTACGCTGTGGCGAGCACACAATCAAACGCATCATCGCGTGTCCCCAACCCGCAGAAAGCTCGCTGCCTTTTTCTGCGAAAAGGTAGTGCACTTGATACACACGGGATGGATCGATAGTGAATACTTCGGCCATGCTGGAACCATTGTTTGGAACCACGTAACCCAATTCACGGTTGCAAGTGACATCCTTAAACGGAACATGTCTGAAATGACCGCTTAATACTTTGTACATACCAGGACGGCGGCATTTGTACTGGGGATCCAAAAGGAAGTACTCCATATTGACAGACAGGTATTCCAATGGATTTTTCATTTCATACGTATCTGGCGTACGTTGATTCAAACCATTCTCGGGCTGACCAGCCCAACCCGCAACCTGCAGGAAGTACGGATTTTTAGAGAACGAAGTCGTCATGTTTTCATAGTACTTACAAGCGTAAGGGCGCGAACCGTTTTGAATGCGCTCTTCTTTGGATTTGGCAAACTTAGTGTCACAGCGTCTGATCATCTCTTTTTCAGAATCACTGTGGACGTTGGCAAAGTCATACAAGTGAGTTGTCTCGTGCAGGACTGTTGCCAGAATCTCTTGATACTTTGTTTTGTGAGTACGGTTGGTTTTAGTGGAGCTATTTGGGCCTTTAACGATTTCAGCCAGCGTGCTGGTATCCAACGTCAGATCCCTGCGGCTATAGCTTGCGGAGCCCATAGCGGAACTCATACCAAAAGAAGGAAGTTTGTCGAAGCGGATGTCGACTGTGCTTAGTGCCGATTTCAAAGTTTCAGGAAGTTTTTGATCTGCCTCTTTCAGCAAAGCCTGAACCGCTGTTTTTTGCACAGGAGTCAAAGGCGTCACCACCCGGTATTCAAACGCATGGGCTGACACCGTGGTTAGCAATGGCAGGGACAGGGCGATAAAATATTTGAAAGCGGGTTTTTTAAGCATATACAAATGCCTACAAACTCCCTGCCATGCAGGCAGAGTCTCAGATAGAACCAATCGCTTTTAAAGTGTTTAGATTGCTGGAGATTTGGTCAGGGTGCCGCTTTTGGGCTGCACTTTTGCTTAGCCCAACTCAAAATAAAAGCCACCCGAGGGGTGGCTTTTTAAAGAACTCAAATAAGTTTTAAGACCTATTTTTTACGATTCAGAATTTCTTCAGCGATCTTCATATCAGGTGCTGTTGTTCTGTTCACGTAACGAACAGATTCAAGAGCTCTCGCCAGGTTTGGCCCAAGAACTTCGCCATCTGTTGCGATAAACATAGCAGCATCATCAACAGCTGCATCCAGGATTTTGTTATACTCAGACTCTGCAGCCTCTTTTTGGCTAAGTTTTACTGTGGTTGTGATTTCAATCGCCATCGCGTTCATGGACAAAGCTGTTACCAGAACAAATAAAAGACTTTTCATTGTGATTCCTTCCTGCGTGGGCATCGTGAAACACTCCACTGATTTAATGATTCATTGATTGGAGTAACCAGTATGCAACCAACGGACCACGAGGAGAGTTCACTTAATGCCAAGTGAGGCGGCCAAAATATAGACAGGAGCCCATTTTTGGAAACAAAAAGTTGATTATTGCTGAGATAAAACCATCAGGGACTCAAGATGCGAAAGCTTTTGCTCTTCCATCTTTAGGCGTTCTTGAATATGCGCTGGCACTTGCCCCTCTTGCAGCGTTCCCAACCCCTGCAGGTGATAGCGCACTTCACTTAAGCGTTTGTGAAGCTTTGATTTTGCCCAGGATAACGTTCCAACCGAAGCAAATTCTTCGGTCAGCCATACATCGGAAATGTATTCTGCATCCTGAATTTCATCTACCTTCGAGTTGCCACCGAAGTGACCCCATACCATTTGTGCTACAAACTGTACGCCCAGGATGATCATGAATAAAATCATCAGCTGCAGGGATTTCTCCTGATAGCCAGTCATTTCCGCCGAGTATCCCATATTCATGGTGACACGAACTTCACCCGCCAATAACAGACCCAGTACGACACCCAGGATAGATACCAATGTAAACTGCATGCCCACACGTCGGCAATCCTGGTTCAAAGATCTTGAGTGCCACCAGAATAGTAACATGCGACCGATACGTTCACCCGCAAGCAAAGCGATAGCGCCATTGAGGGAGATGACATTTACAAAAACCAAGGAAAGAGCCAAAGCCATGGACCAAAATTCCACGCGCACCACAAAGCTGATCGCAATGGCTGCCAGTAAAATCGATAGAACTGCGGGAAAGCGCCCGTCAGCCAGGAAGAAGGCGAAATCAGTTTGTCCCAAGGCCATGATAAGCACGCTGGAATTTTTAAGCATCAACTCCCCGCCAATCAAAAAAATCCCCGTGCCCACAATCCACTTTAAAACAGTGCGGATCTTTGGCGTCATCACAACTGAAATCAATCCCAAAGCACAAAGGCCCAACAAGAATGAACCGTTAAAACTTAAAAATAACATCCCAAGCAGAATCACCCACCACGCACCCAGCGTGGACAGACACATCACCAAAGCACTTGAACGAAGGCCGGCAATTCGCAAGTTGTACATCGCCATTCCGGCATAAAGTGATTTTTGCGGGGAAACTTCCAACAAAACCACATCCAGACAGTACTGAAACATCTTGATCATTTTTGGCTGATCCAGATTTTTATCCAAAAAGTGCTTTTGGAAACCCTGGAAAAGTTGCGCCGCACTTTTTTGCGACATCGTCAGACCCAACATCATCAGGACGAAACTACCCAACCACATAAGAATCATAACGAACCACCTTTCCCTCAAAAGAGTGAATCACTCCGGGCAATAATTCCTCGGCGTGAATCGGTCTTTTAACAACCACACGACGCACTGGCCATTTCAAAGCTTCTTTTAGCACTTCAGCCGCATCATCATCGTGTCCTACAAGATCACGGAAGACGACCATCTCCTGCTTGGGCAACGACGACTTCTTTTTATGCGGATACATCGGATCAAAAAATATGGAATCAATCTCAATCTTACCCTTTTGCTCGCGCAGGAAATCCAGGCTGTTGGCAAAATGAAGCTGGTAAGATTTTAAATACTCTTTTTGAGTTTTCTTAAAGGCTTCTATCAGCAACGCATATAGAACTGGCGAACGTTCGACACCGACAACTTGAAATCCCAGTTGAGTCAGGAAAACACTGTCGATGCCCATGCCGACTGAAAGATCCAGAATCTTTTTGCAGCCTTTGGCAGCGCCCAAAGCTTTCGCGATGATCTCTTGCTTACCGCGATGGCCTTTGCGTTCGTAATCCAGATGATTTTCATCGAAATCAATTTCAAGTTTGCGCTTGTCCTGATCGCGCACATACACGCGATCGCCTTCGATATTGAAGCGGAAATAATAGGGATCAAGAGAGTCGGGATTTAACGGGCAGTTTAAAAACTGCGCCCAGTGCTGGCCCTTTTCAAGGCCCGCTTGATCTGCAACGACGCAGACTTTTTTTATCTGGTCAGAAACAGATACCAAAGACATTCAAACACCCACAGTCCGATAGTGAATAAGAACAAGGTGAAACCGTATTTGAAGACCTGACGAACATCACCGCCAACCGGGCTGGAAAGTGCTTTTAGTTTCGCGATAAAACTAAAGGACAACAGAACCAGGGCCACGCTTACGTAAACACCCCAATACTTGCCAGCGTAAACAGCGTGATAGAACAAGTTAATCACCAGGAATACAATCCACCAGATCGCAATCAAACGACGGGAACGATCAAAGCCCAGCCAGTTCACGGTATTGCGGAAACCCGCCTGGGAACTCGGCATAATGTTGATGAAGTTGCGCAGGTGAACGACGAACAAAACAGCCCAACCCCAGACGACTCCGATCCACAAGGACTCGTCATCATAAGGTGCACCCATGGACAATTGATACGATACGGTCAACAGCGGACCAAACAGCATGAAAAGCGAAACTTCGCCGCCGATTTGATACTTAAAGGAAATGCGTTTTTGAAACTGCGCCCACAAACCGATAACCGCTGCTGCTACAACCAGATAGGCAACATCGGGATAAGTCATCATAACCGGAATGGAACACAGAAAAGCCAATGCCAAAAATGTCGTGGATAGACTTTTGATGTGAGCTGCCGTCGTCCATCCATTTTGAATGGCGCGACTGCCGCTGCGCTCAAGGATGCGATCGACCCCGCGCACATGATCAGTATAATCATTGCGTAAGTTCACAGAGATAAAAGCAAAGATCAAACCGACGGTCGCAATCACTGTGGCAATTGGATCACGCAAAGTCTGATCAGCAATATTTTTGGTCAAAAGCAAAAACAGCGGAACCAGGATGAACAGAAAACTTCTGATCTTCATGGTTTGCAGAATGCGCACGATGCGTGGAGGAAACTCAAGGGAGCTGACCGGAACAATTTTAAACGTCACCGTTTCAGCCGCGGAATTTACATTCAACGTCTGTACCGGCAACGCACGTTTATCTTTTGAAAACGTACCCAGCAAATAAGATTCAAACTGAGGAGAGTTCTTACTCAGGGTGACGAACTCACTCACGAAGAAGGCTTCCTTCTCCAGTACAGAATCTCAGTCAATGGACGAAGCTGGTCGATCAGTTTTTCCTCACCCGGCTTCAAATGCTTTTTCAAGCGCTCCAAGTGGTGGTCGTACATTGCGATCAGACCTTTGTTCATTTCGTCGAATGCAGCCACTTTCTGATCGAAGGCTTCTTTGCCACCGATGCTTGCATAGTAGTGCTCAAGATTTTTGGATTTAACAATCTGATCGATTTCCTGACGAGTACGACCTGCCGTCACGTAAGCGCCGAAGGAATTCAGGTAGCCTGATTTTAGATCTCCCAAGATCGCTTTACCTTCTTCGTTACGAATATCGTAATCCAAAAGATCGTCAGAGCGTTGGAACAACTGACCTAACAGCGTTCCCATCTCTTCCAGAATCTGATGTAACTCAGAATCATAGCGTTCTTGCGCGATAAATGGAGCGCGAATACACCATTTAAAAAGCGAAGCCGTTTTCAAATTATGAATACGATCCAATTGTTCAAGGGTTACGAAGTAGTCGCCGACAACAGAGTCCTGCAACCACTCCCCTTCCAAAAGGTCGGAGATAATTTCAGCAGTGTATTGAACAAGTTTGATATTGCCGTGACCGGAAAGGTTCACCATCACGCGCGCAAGTAAGTAGTCACCGGCAAGTACCGCGTACTCGGGTGTGAACTTTAGCCACGCGGTGGTTTTGCCACGGCGAAGATGGGAGCGATCGATCAAATCATCATGCAACAACGAAGCGTTGTGAATGAACTCGATGGTTTGAGCCAAAAGGTGTTCAGCTTTTCCATCCAACGAGATGCTTGAAGCCATCATGCGAATCAATTTCGCGCGGAATCCTTTGCCCCCGGAAAAGAGGTCATCGTAAAGCTTATTCAGCTTTGGTAGGTAGGCAGGGAAATCCCTGGAATCATAGACTTTCAGATCAATGACATTGCGCGACAATTAAGACTCCTAATGAGGCCCCAAAATGCTGATATTCGCGCTTGCTGTCAAGGGCAGAACAGCCTTAAAGTTCCAGTCATTATGAATAAAACCTTCCGAACGAAAAAGACCCTGACTTTCAGGGAAGCGGACCCCGCTAAAATCATGTTTTTTGGGAATATTTACGGGTTTGCCCACGACGCCTTTGAGCAATTCATCGTGGATGCCGGATACACCTGGAAAGAGTATTTTCACGGTTCCGACCATGCGATTCCACTTCGTCATTCTGAAGCGAACTATCTGGCGCCTTTTTTTCCGGGCGAAACCTACGACATCACAGTTTCAGTCGCAAGTTTTGGTGAAACTTCATTCAAAATGAAGTACGTGTTCACTCAGGGTGATAAAACTCACGCAGTGGTCACGATGGTTCATTCCGTTTTGGATATGAAAAGCAAACAGAAAGCAGCAATTCCGGCCGTGATGAAGTCACGTCTGGAACCTTACTTGGAGCAAAACTAATGGAAGAGTTTAAATTTACAGGTAAAGAATGGTGGCGCGAAGGCGTGCGTTTTGAATGCACGGGTTCGGGTAAATGCTGTACATCCCATGGCGAGTACGGTTTCGTATATTTGAATCTTGAAGACCGCCAGCGTTTCGCCAAGCACTTGAAAATCAGTACTTCCGCTTTCACTCGTCGTTACTGCGAAAAAACCGGCGGCATCTGGCATTTGAAAGAAGATCCAAAAAATACGGACTGCATGTTTTTAAAAGGCAAAGGCTGCGGAGTTTACGAAGCGCGCCCCACTCAATGCCGTACTTGGCCGTTCTGGCCTGAAGTGATGAATGCAAAATCCTGGGCAAAAGATGTTAAAGCCTTCTGCCCTGGCGTCGGCCGCGGAAAATTAGTTCCAGCCGAATCCATTGAACGTCAACTTCGCGAACAAATCGAAAGCGAAAAGGGCTGGGGAAAATAATTTTTCCCTTAAGCTTACGGAGACAAAACGGCGTTGCGAACCAAAGTCGATTCTCCACAAGTAGCATCGTATTCATTTAATGCCGTTGAACTTGAAGACTGAAAACCTGTTTTGGAAAAAACCAGGTACGCGTCCCCCATTCGTTGCGATGGCCCAGGGATGTGATGGTACTCCCCGTTTGCATCCGTAACCGTGATTGGTTCCTGATCACCATAATGAGAGACAAAATCGACCTGCACTCCTGAGACTGGATTTCCCAAGGAATCACTGACTACTCCTGTAAGAATCCAGGTTTTCCCGCATTTCGGATATGGACAGTTCGTTAGACAGCCCGATAGAAATGGGATCATCAAAAGCAGGTATCTTAAATCCATGTCTTCAGTATAAAACACTCGCGAACTAAACACGCGGTTATTTTCTCTTAACCGCGCCGTATTGGAACGAATGAATGATGTCGTTGAATGAATCGCTCACCCTGGGACTCACTCATAAACTTGTCTCAAAACGGAACGCGGTTCTTGCAAGTTCCTTACAATCTGAAAGTTTCTCAATCTAAGTCTTAAGACATTCGGTTAGGCCGTCGAAGAGTAATTCATGATGAACGTAAGTGGAAAATCACTACTACTTATAATGCTTTCGGCAGCCTTACTATCTGGATGTAAAGATCCGGAGGTTGCAGTTTCAACCTTGGGTCGCAAGCTTGCGGCACCGGTTTTGTCCAGTTCAAGTCCTTTCGATCAGGACATGGAACTGCAAGGATATGTGCGCTTGGTTGGTTCCTGCGATACTCGCGTGGGACCTGTTCTTATTGGTTTTGATGAAAACTCTTTCCACTCGCCTCCTGCGAGCCCAAATATTTCCGGCACTTCGCTTGGAAGTATAATCAATGACAGCGATTGTTCCGACGGTGTTTTTGATATCTTTCTTACTTCAGCAGATTTGTTAAGCATTTGGGGTATCGATACGACGGATGATAACGATGATGTTGAGCAAATCCTGATCAAAGGTGAAACCTGGTTTGGGGAAACTCGCACTCTGGCGATTATCAATAATCGTCCTCCAGGCAGTGGCAACTCCGTTGCAACTCACTTGGCTTTACGTAAGGTTTTTCCGAATGAATTTGGTGGAGCTGGTCAGTGTGAAATGTTTAATGCTTATGTGCTGGATGCAGCAGGAAATGAAACTTCAAATACGACAGCGGTTTCCTTTTCAGTTCAAAACTCCCTTGGTGCTGGCATAACTTATTATCAAACAAGCAGCGACTGCGCCTCTGCTGTCTCTGCAGTATCAACGCTTTCACTTCCAGCCAAACTTGGCATGGTTACTTTCTATGCCCGCATGCCTTCTTCCCCGGCGGACACCCCTATTGGGTTTACGCCAGTGGTTGTCAGCGGTGGCCTTCAGGCTGCTACAGCGACAACTGTGACTTTGCGTGATCCCGGTTCAAGCCGTCGCTTTATTGCTCTTACGGATGTGCCTGGCACCATCTATAAGAATATTTGTCAGCCCCTCACTTTACAGCGCATGAATTACTATAAAACTTCGGCGTATGAGTCCTCTCCTCTTACTGTAAATATGGCTCCTTCAGACTCGAAACTGGAGTTCTTTACCGAAAGCGATTGTAATACAAGCTCAAAAACTACTTCGGTTTTATTCGCGTCTGCCATTTCAACAGTTAAAACCTACGTGAAGTATGCTTACTCTGGAACGGCAACGACCAACCACGTAAAGATCGATCTTAATTACACCGTTTCTGACAGCAATTACGATACTCCTTCCTATGTTGTTCGAGTGGATCTTTCCAGTATTAACGTCGTTACCAAAATGAACTTCGGCGGCCCACAAAGCATCAGTCGCAGTCAATGCTACGCTTACTCTATTAACATGGCGAACAGCAACTGGGCTTCAGTTCCTGCCGACAAAGACTATGACATCAGCTTTGCGAGCTCAAATACAGTGGCAGGTGTACAATTCTATGCCGATGAATATTGTACTTCTCCAGTAAGCACTCTTGTGGTTTCTCAAGGAGAGTTGACTAAAAAGTTCTATGTAAAATCGTCTGCAGGTCAGAATTCAGCGACACAAATAACGATGTCACCGAATTCTCTAACGGCGGTTACTTATTCTGTGTCCGTCAGTGTCGATGCCACAAACTATACCCTTAACATGGCAGTTACGAATTCTCCACTGCGCGATACATGCTCTTATGTGATGCTGACTTATCTCGATAGCACGGGCCTGCCGATCCCTGCAAACGGTCCGGTGCAGCTGTCATTCTATACGATTTCTTCAGGCGCTTTGGGCAATGTTCAGCTTTACACTGACTCAGCCTGCTCTACGGCTTATCAGGAAAACACGATGTTTACGGTTATGCCGTATACTACAAACGAATACAAATTCTATATGAAGGTCAACAGTGCCTTTACAGACACGATGCTGAACATGAATCTGACGACATCGGGAGCGTTATTTAACTCTCAACCGTTCTTCTTCTACTTTAATCTTCCAGCGCCTTAGACTTTTTTCTTTAACATTTCCAGGAATGCGTCCCGATCTTTTTCGGGATGCATGATGAAGCTTTCTGTCTTGTCATTGCTGGCAATCGTGATCGCCTGGAATTCATCAATGCAAATATCCAGACAGCTTGAAGTCACCACGCGGATTTTCTTCCCGTCGCCGCTGTCTTTCAGACTTTTCTTATAATACATCTTAAGGTTGTCAGCGACATTCGCTTCCTTCATGCCTGAAATAGACTTGCCACACTTGGTGCAGATCATAACAAGGGCATCACTCCAGGGATTATCTTCTTTGCGAATCATGGCTTACTCCTACAATAGATTCTTAAGCTGCTGCCACAGAATCTTGCCTAAATCACTGCGCGGTATAAGTGCTACAGTGTGGCTCTTTCTTATTTTTTCAAACGGCAAAACTTTTGCACTATACGATTCGGCAATCTTTCGATTGTCGTCGTCTGACAAAGTGCTAATCAGATGAATTTCAGACCCTAATCTTTCAGAGGGCATATCCAACAGAGTCACCTGCATGACCCATTGGGGATTAAGGTCCATGATCGCTTCCTCGAGCAAAGCCCGAAGTCTGGCGACATTCGTCCCTTCGCCACCGATCTTAATGTAGTCCTTACTGCGCCCTGCAACCTTCAAAGTGCGTCCCACCACTTCGCCACGGTCTTCGGTCGTGAACCAGGTTTCCTTCTTTGGATCCCAATGCCTGATGCCTTCAACAGTGTTTTGGGCATAGCAGGTGAAGAGTGACTGCGCAGTGACTTCCAAATAGCCATCTGAATTGGTTCGCGCCTCTGCATGAGACAGCAATTCTATCTCTGGATATTCGAAACTTTTCAGTGAATCCAAAGAGGCTGTGGCAATCTGTGAAGCTGTCTCAGTCATTCCGTAGCTTGGCAACAAAGGCCAGCCTAAAGCTCGCGCTTTATCATAAAGAGCGGGCTCAAGACCTCCGCCGCCCACAACAATGGCACGCAACGAAGAAGGAGATTTATAACCTTTCGTCACCAAATCGAAAACCTGGGTTGGAACTAAAGCCGACAATGTGCACTTTTCCCGAACCAGAACATCGTAAAAGAAATCCACGTCCCATTTCTGATCTTTAAAGGCAGGAACCACACGAGCTCCACTTAGAAGCGCGCGAACTTCAATACCAAAACCACCGACATGAAAGTGCGGTAGCACCTGAGTCCATACGTCGGTTGCAGTCGCTTCTAAGTGTTGGTTTACGGAGGTCGCTGAAGCGATAAAGGCTTTCTTTGAGAGGGCCACAAGTTTGGTGGCACCGACAGAAGAAGCGGTCGAACCTGAGGTCGCGATCCAAACGTGGCCTTTTAAGCCGCGATCAGACTGCGCGGTCTCGGCCAGAATTTGTAATTTCTGAAAGTCTTCCTGAGGCCAACGCGGATTAAGTAAAATCAGATTCTCTTCAGAAGCTAAATTCAGTTTTAGTTGAGTTTCTGCCATGGCAACTCTTTCAACAACAGATCAAAGCCAATGCCTGTGCCTTTGATGCTGGAGAAATACGGCCCCGTCGTATTAATTGAAGCAGAGAACTGATCCATTTGATACGAGCGATAGGTCATGCATCCGGCATCTAACATGATATTGGGGTATAGCTCTTTACATTCCATCGCGACTGCCAAGGCACCCAGTGATCCCACCGGGTGATCCATGTAGCTGGTTACGGTCGCTTTAAGATTAAACTTTTTGCAGCGCTCGATGGCTTTATCGACATCCATTTTCGCGGGCTTGATCACCAGCACATCAAACGGTGCTTTGGTGATTTTGTCCCAGTCTACTTTTTCATAGGCCGAGTCCATCGCAATTTTCACAAGCTTCTTGGCATCCATCCACGCATCCGGATCAAATGGAAATGGATCTTCCACGTACTCGATCCAGACTTTTTCCTGCGGCGAAAGACCGCTAAAGAATCTTTCAAACGACTGCCAGGAACAGGCACTGTTGAAATCCAGACGGATTTTAAAACCAGCCGCTGCAATTCGAGTCACAGCATTGGCTTCAGCCGCAAGATCCCGGCCCACTTTAAGTTTGATCGTGGAAAAGCTTGCGCGTTTTAACTCATCCAAAAATCCCGGAATAATTTCAGCGTAATTTGAAACCAGATAGTTGTTTCGAACTTTTTCACCAGTGGTAAGAATGGTTTTACCTTTTTTACGAAGGTCGGCATCTTTACGCGCCAACCAAATCGTCTGCTCCATCTGCGGAGTGATCTTCCCTTTTTTCAGGGCTGCGAGCTGATCAGCCAGAGTCATATCACCCAGTTCAGGCCAAGGATGCAAATCACCGTAACCAACGAAGCCGTGAGGCCATTCCACTTTAATCAACGCTCCACTGCGCGGAAGGCCCGCACTGACGGCGTTAAGATTGGAATAAGGCTTCAGGTTGTATTCGTGGTAACTTAGTTTAATCAATGCGCAAATCCTAAGGTGATTAAAAGTCCAAACAACAGATGCAAGCCGGCGGCTTGTCCCAGAAACTTATTATAAGCAGGACCGGGCTCAGTTTGAAAAACATTTTTTGTTAGTTTCACTGCCAAAGGAAGTGCAAACAGGGAAACGATCGCAGGGATCTTATAACCCTCAAACCACCAGTAAAGGTTTAGTACGAATGGCAGAAATGCCATCGCAGCAATTTCATAGCGAGAGAATTTGACTCCAAAACGAACGGCCATGGTTTTCTTGTTCACCAGGCGGTCACCTTCGCGATCACGAAGATTGTTGATTGCGATTAAAGTCGTTGCATGAAAACCAATTTGCAACCCTAACACAAAGGCCTCAATCATCCACTCGCCCGTATTCAGGAAAACCATTCCCATCACTGCAAGCAATCCGAAAAACAAAATCACAAACAAATCACCCAGACCCAAATAGGCCAAAGGGAACGGTCCCGCCGTATAAGAGTAGCCCATCAAAACCGACGCGATACCGATGATCACGATGGCGACTCCACCCTTCATCACCAAAGGAATGCCGCAAGCGATAGCCAAGGCAAAACAAAGTGAACCCAGAATCATCACTTGGTTGGCGGAAAGAATTCCGGCCTGCGTGATGCGCTGAGGACCAATGCGTTTTTCAGTATCTGCACCCTTTTTGAAGTCCACGGCATCATTCACCAGATTTGTGCCGATTTGGATTAGGAAAGATGCCGCCAAGGCATAAAATAAAACCGCGCCATCCCACGAAAGACCGATGGCTTTCACCAAAGCAGTTGCAGCCAGGCAAGGAACCAGGGCGGCTGTCAGGGTTTTAGGACGGAAAGCTAAAATAACACTCTTAAATTGACTCATAGGGCGCATCATACACTGTTTTTCGTGTGACCAAAAGGACTTCTCTATGGCAAAAACTGACTTGGATACTCGAGGGAGAACTTAGATGAACTTAGGAACCGTGATTGCTTTTGTCGCAGGCGCTTTGATCGGCACTTTAATATCTGGTGTTGTGGTTTATTTTAAATCCAAAGCTCAGGCTATGACTGAAAAGGCCCAGATGCAGGCGGATCTTCAGTCTTTGCAGATGAAGAACGAACTTCTGACGCAGAACCTCTCTGAAACCAAGGCTCTCATGAGTGAGGCTCGCAAACAACAGGAAGAACTTGCGACCCGCATGAACACTCAATTTGAAAACATGGCGCAAAAGATTTTCGAGGAAAAGTCCGCAAAGTTTACGGATCAAAATCACAAAAACATCTCCTCTGTTCTTGAGCCCCTCAAAGAGCGCATCAAAGACTTTGAAAAGAAGGTTGAAGAATCTTACGCAACCGAACGTTCCGAGCGCGGTATCCTGCGTGGCGAGCTGACGAAAATGATGGAGCTAAACAAAGTGATGTCCACGGAAACTCAGAATTTGACGAAGGCCCTAAAAGGCGAAGTCAAAACCCAAGGCAACTGGGGCGAGTTGATTTTGGAAAACATTTTGGAGCGTTCAGGCCTGCGCAAAAACGAAGAATACATCATCCAGGGTACTGACATGGATTTACGCGGTGAAGACGGCCAGATCCTGCGCCCAGACGTTGTTGTGAATCTTCCAGACAGCAAGCACTTGATCGTGGATTCCAAAATGACATTGGTTGCGTACGAGCAGTACTCTTCTGCAGAAACTTTGGAAGACCAGGAACGCTTTGGAAAATTCCACGTGGAGTCTTTGAAAAAGCATATCGATGGCTTATCAGAGAAAAAGTATCATGCGGCTGACAAGCTGATCTCTCCGGATTTTGTGATGTTGTTCATGCCTTTGGAGCCTGCGTTCGCATTGGCATTTAAACTTAAACCAGAACTATTCCAGTACGCCTGGGAAAGAAACGTCGCGATCGTAAGTCCAACGACTTTGCTGGCGACTCTAAGAACCGTGGCTGCTTTATGGAAACAGGATCGCCAGGAGAAAAATGCTCTTGAGATCGCAAAACGCGGCGGCTTGCTTTACGAAAAATTCGCGAATCTTTTGAAAGACATCCAAAACCTGGGTGAAAAACTAGGTGCCGCCCAAAAAGCCCACGAAGAAGTCACCAAAAAACTTTCCGACGGCCGCGGCAACCTGATCGACCAAGTCGAAGACCTAAAACGCCTGGGTGCTAAAACCGAAAAGTCACTGCCGCAACTTGAAACCACTTAATAAGTGCTCGGGATGAAAACTGGAAACTTCGCACTTACCATTCTGGTTTTACTTACTCCCCTAGTGGCGGCGGCCATGCCTTTTCCGATTGGACATGAAGAGGCATTGATGGCGAACGTGGGTGTGGCGTTGCCGGCGTCTTCAGGCAATTCGCTTTTTAATCCTGCGGGATTGTCTTTCATGAAAACAGATGGTCTGAGTGTCACCGTCAGCGGAAATGCCCTGGAGCAAATGCGCTTTGAGCTGGATGGCATGGCGGCCGACGATGAACAAAGTAACATTCGTCCCACCATCGCAAACATCATTGTTCCCTTGAACAAGGGCTATGGATCCTTGTATGTTTCAAATCCCATTGCCGTCAAAATCCTGCAAAGCCAAATGGGTTCTCCGGGTGGAACCATTGATCATAGGCGTCTGTCGATCAACTCCAGCGTCATCAACGCGGGCGCGGCTTATGCTCACCCGATCAACGAAAAGCTGGGTTGGGGCATTTCCGCTGGCGGCAGTTACACCCTTCAGGAAGTTAATGCCTATAAATATGTGAATGACACTGCAACTGCGACCACAGAGTACGATCACGAAAGACTGAAGAACCTGCAGCCCATTATCACTCCTGGGATTTTGTGGGAGGCCACTGACTTTTATACTATCGGTGGCACTATCTCACTTCTGCTTCCGAATATCTTCGCCGAGGGACTTTCTTATATCACTACGACTGATTCCAACACGCCACTGGATGTGACGGAAACACTTGTGGTTTATAATCCCGGCACAACTCCATCGTATAAACTTTCTGTCGGACAAATGCTGAAGGTCTATGAGCAGGAATTTTTATTGGATATTACTTATTCAAGTTCCTACGAAGAAAAGGACTCCCTGGGTGCTACAAGAACAACGAATGAATTAAGAGACGCCGGATTCGGCTGGCGCGGAAACAATTATAAAAACCTAAGACCCTTGGCTGGCGTTTCTTATTCCGACCAAGGCCACTCGGACGCTTACCTTTACACTGCCGGGTTGACGATTCAGAACCGCCAAAACCTAAGCGCGGTTGGAGTCTATTACCAGAAAAACAAACCCAAACGGGACGACGCCTCCCCATATGACGGAATCGGTTTGGTTTTTTCTTCCAACGTAATTTACTAGTAAATCACATTCGAGGAGAACATCAGACCAATCGTAGAATTCGGTGTGGTGTTCGCTACTTTTGGATTGTTCTTTTGATAGTACGCTCCAAGGACAAGCTCATTGGAGCGTTCATTTACAATCACTCCAGCCGTATACACCTGATTTTCTGAGGTGCCTGTGTTGCCGAAAGCGAAGCCCAGGGCAGGTTTCCATTTTGTTTTACCTGAAGGCGTCCATCCTATGCTGTAGATCCAAACTTCAGGTGAAGATTCGGTTTTCCCGCCCTCACCCTTATAATCATACGAATCATTGAAGTTCACATCCAAAAGCACGTCATTGCTCGAAACTTGAATCTTTTGACCCAACGTCAATGAGTATGAAGCAGCGGTCTCAGACTTATAAATAATTTTCTCCGTATTTACCGTGGAAGGCGTGCTTGAGTCGGTGGCTGATTTGAACACGAAGTTTTCATCCATCAGCAGGGGTAAACGAAGCTCTGCCGTTAAACCCACATTATACCAGGAGTTCACTTCCCAAAGCACTCCGGGCCTTAGGGAAGGCTGAAGATATTTGGTTTTGGAATTCTGATAATTGGTAACGGCACCAGAAATATTTGTAACCGAATAATAAGAGTTCGCAACCATGCTGGCGTAACTCGCACTTACAGCCAGGCCCCATCCAAAATCCTTACGCAATAATCCCGCGTAGGCCAAGCCCATCTGGATAACATCATAATCCAGTGAATAACGCATTTGCAGCCCATAGCCAGAGTATTGGGCGCTCTGAACTTGCTGAATATTCAATGACATTGGATAAGCCAGATAAAAAGATCCATACCCCCGTCCCACTGGCACAATAGAATTCGCCAACAGAGGCCGAATATTAAAAGTCGCGTCCTCTGACTCGAGTCCACTCATTTCAAAGCGTTGCTGTTCCAGTGCATTTCCACTGACCGTTAAATTAAGACCTTTAGTTTCATAGAAGGCCAAGCCTGCCGGATTGAAAATCGAATTCCCAGGAGAAGCCGGGAGCGCCACACCAGCATTACCAAGTAAAGCTTCTTGATGCCCCATCGGATACATACTTGCAGCAGAGTGAGCAAATGAAGTGAATAAAACCACGCCCGAAAAAATGCCAAACAACAATTTCATCCGAAAAAACTAACACTAAAACGTACGCCGTACCTTTTGGAAATGCATCGCATTCAAAAATTTCGTTTCTCGAATTATGCCTCGCTGTTTACAGGACTAGGACCTGGCACCTTTTTAGCGGACGCCGCTGACGGAGTCGGGGTCTGTCACTGAGGGAGAGGCTCTGTGCTCGAATGCCAGTTTCACTTTGCCGGAGTTGATCGCTTCCTGGATTCGGCGGGATGACAGATTGAAGCTTTCCACTTCCGTGGGATTTGCACACATCGTTTTCATCGCCATTAGTTTTTTATTTAACTCAACCGCATCAGCAATTCGCAGTTCGTTGAATGCTTCGTTGCCGTTGGTGATGGCGAAACTTTCTTTGCCTCGCAAGGTGATCTTTTCAAGTTCGCCGTGAATGCCTTTTTGCCCGCCGGACTCACTGAAGAAAACCTGTTGCCCCGATGGCAAAGTATCAATCACCAGGCGGTCTTTGCCCTTTACCTGCGCGATTTCCCCAACCGAGCATTCCAGCAGAATCGGATCTGACGAGCTCTTGTACCACTTAAATCCAAAGTAACCCGCCACAGGTATTCCTGCATCACCCAAAGTAGCCGAAGCGCCAATCAACGTAAACAGTGTCGCATAAACTGGAGCATCGACACTGGCTAATTTTCGTGTCGAAAGATTTGCTGGAAAGTTGAGTTCCGGAAATTGTTTCCAGGCCTTGCGCATGTTTTCGAAATTAGTGCGCACGCTTTTTTTTGGGTTGTAAGCGAAGCTGACCGTTTGATAGGAAAATTCTTTGGCAGTCTCGCCCATGATCAGGGGCTCACTTAAACCATCCAGGCGAATCTTATTTCCATCAAATTCAACTTTGGCAAATGGCTGGGACAGATCGATTTTTTGAGAATTGAAAATATCGCGGCTGCCTTTTTCGAATTTGTCATTGCCAGTAGCTGCAGTGACAACTCCCAAAGCGGATTCCCAATTTTGTACTTCCCAGAACAAGGAAATATGAGGCACCGGAGATGCCATCGCTGGCAACATCACCGATTGAATGAGACTGCATGTAAGCAGTAACGGTAAACCCCAAAACTTCATCTGGAAAAATTCCTCCGTAAGGAACATAAGGATAACACTCTTATCAGAGGAGAAAAGGCTTTCTGCACAATAATAAAAAAGGCCTCAATCTGTTCGATTGAAGCCTGTTCCATGTAATACTTTTGAAGGAATCTTAAAGTTCAGCGTCTCTGATAACAGTAAGTTTCGTCGCAACGTCGATACCAGTGGATTGATTCTTGATCGCCACTGCAGGATTTTGCACAACACGTTGTTGCAACTTAGCGAAGATCGGTTCACGAATCGCCAGGTTGTTATCCTGAAGAACACACTGACGTGCAATTCTTTCACCAACATTGATCACCACTGGGGCTTTCAAGTTCGCAGTCATCTGAGTTGGATCATCTGGGATAGTTACGATGGAGAAGAAACGAGGCTTATCATTCGCCGTCAATTTGATCGCTTCCATGTCACCTTTAGTAAGGTTCGCTTTGTAAGCCGGAGCAAACAACTCGGGCTCAAGAACTGGAAACGCGATTTGCGCAGACTCACAGCTTTGTAACCAAGCGAAGATCTCATCACTAGGATCATCGAGAAGAACGAACTTTCTTAGATCCGCGAAGCCCAAAAGCCCCTCTGGAAAAGTCAGAACATCTTCTTGTTTCAGCTCAACCTGGCCGAATCTCGATGTTGAAATGATCATTCAATTCCCCCTCTAAACAAGCGGACTTACCCATATCTTAGACACGCCAGGATATAATTAGGGTAAGTACACCTATAAATCTGGACCTAAATCCAGGGAGACTCAATAAAATTAAACATATTTGACGCGCAACAACCCTCTCCCAAATCATCCCCGAAGGGGGCGACCCGCGAAAGCGGAAGCCAAAAAGCGCAAGACTGATGTGGCGATAAGTAGGCAATTTCAAGGCGGGAGAAGGAAAGCGTACGCCTGTACGCTGACGACGACCAACGCGGAAAGTGCCTGCTTAGCGGCACATCCCTCTAAGAAGCCCCTAGGGCTTCAATAGCTTAGCGACCGACCGAGTTTTATCAGCTGAAATATCAGCCGACTGAACATTTTGATCTTGGATCGCAGCGTAAACTTCTTCGCGATGGATTTTAGTATCTTTAGGGGCTTCGATTCCAAGACGAACCTGTTTCCCTTTGATTTGTACTACTCTGATCTTGATATGATCATCGATAGCGATGCTTTCACCCAACTTCCGTGTGAGAACCAGCATGACAACTCCTTTTGCTGCAGTCGTTATCGGTAAAATTTAGCGGAACTGTAGGTATTATTTTTATCTTAGAAAGTCAAGAAGGCTTGGTTGAATAAGCTTACCCGACGTTTCGAGAGTCGCCTTAAGGGTGCTATCGGTTTTATTGATATCGGAAATGACCTGGAAAGCATCCGCATCTTCTAATTGCGAAGCTGTCGTTTTATTATCAACGATCGCCTTTTGCAGGGAATCGACCGTGTTATTTACTGACATAACTCTGGACCCAACCTCGGAACGGGCCAAAACTACTTGGGAAATCGCCTGATCCATCAAATCCAGGGACTCCTGTACGCCCGCCTTGTCATTGGCTCTAAGACTGGTTTCCAAGCCTCTAAGGATGTTGAAAATGTTCACCCCTTGAGAGCCCGTAACCGGGTCCTGTTTATGCTTATTGCTGGCCGAAAACTCGCTTGCGGGACCACGAGTCATCAGGAAATTGCGCTCCATGTCTTTATTCTTCTCAATGCGCTCAATTTCTTCCTGCTGGAACTCTTTTACGTCTTCAACAGTTGTGGGAGTCTCGTAACGAGGTCGAACCACCCCGTCCCCATCCAAACCACGGCCCGTAAACACCTTGCTGCCCGCGATGTTCATGGCAACGAAGGAGTCTTTGTGGGTTTGAACTTTCATATCCCCATCATCACCAAAATAGTTTCCGGCGTGATCGAAGGGAGTTGTTTGAGTTTTATATCCGGCAAATACATAGCGCTCGCCCAATTTACGATTTCCGATTTGGACAGCCTGATTGTAAATCTGCTCGATCTCAGAAGCAGTCACCATGCGAGTTTCAGCATTACCGCTGGCATCATTCGACTGACTGACTGCAAGTTCTTTCGCGCGAACCAGGATATCGGACAACTCACCCAAGGATTGATCCGAAAACTCCAGGAAGGATTTCGCGTTATTGATATTTTTAATGAACTGGGAATTTCCGTGCTCTTCCGTGCGGGCTGCAAGAACACGCGCCGAAGCCAACGGATCATCAGAAGGCTTGTTGATACGTTTTTGAGTTGCGGCCTGGTTCTGCAAATCAGACATATCTGAGCGATTCTTGCCCAGATTCTTGTTTACCTGATTGAAAGCCATTTTATCCGCGATTCTCACTTATCCAAGCCCTCTTCTTACAATCGTTTCAAGTTAAGTACGGTATCAAACATCTCATCCGCTGTTTTGATCAAACGCGCAGAAGCATCATAGGTCTTTTGGAATTCAATCATCTTGGTCGTCTCTTCATCCAAAGAAACACCACTGATAGATTCCCTGATGTTCGTTAACTGACTCATAACGTTTTTTTGTGATTCCTGGGACTTAACCGCCCTTTGAACCATGGCGCCGACTTGACCCACTTGCGTGTTGTAATAGTCGTCCATCGTCGCTGTGCCACCATCCATCACCTGCTGGTACTGCAGGGAGGAAATCACATTCGCAATCGTATTATCACCCGCTGCATCCGGACGGGATGCTGCTGCGATTTTTGATACGTCGTTAAAAATAGTTTTATTCAAAGCCATATTCGTCGCCGCACCTTTGACACCGTTTGGTTGTTCAAAGAACAGCACGCCGGATTTACCATGACGGTCAAAACCTTCGATATGCGCTTTATTCACTTCAGTGGAAAGAGTGTAAGCAAGCTTATCCACGTGCTCGATTAATTCTTCGATCACATGATCGCGAACATTCAAAGCACCACCGATACGGCCGCCAGATATCTGTTCAGTCACGTTCGCGGGAGTTCCCGTTCCGTGATAGAAAACTTCCATGCGGTCACGAGTGTCTGTCTGACGGGCTCTTAGCTCGGAAGAGGAAGTACCGGAAACCAGGATCGCAGTACGACCCGAAGTCACGGACACCATGCCGTCTTTACCTTCTGCCCAGGTGATATCAATTTTATCACCCAATTTTTTTAGCAATAAATCACGACGGTCACGTTCGTCATTGGCAGGAATCTTGGAGACTTCCACCGTTTGAATTTTTTCATTCAGATCAGCGATTTCTTTTGTGATCTCATTGATCTCACCAACTGTCGTTTTGATTTGCGCATCCAGGTCTTCCTGAATTCCTCGCAACTGCGAAGTCACGCGACCGAAATCCTTAACCATCCCCACAGCGGATTCACGCACCATTGTACGGGAAGCCAAAGACTCGGGGTTGTTGGAAAGTTCACGGAAACCATTGAAGAAGTCAGTGACGTATTGATTCAAACCCTTGTTGTTCTGTTCGTTGTAAACCTGCTCAACACGGGAAAGAGCATCTGCACGGGAGTCTTCGTAACCCATGCTCATGCCTTCTTTTTGAATTTGTTTTTCTAACCAAGGATTATTAACACGAGTCACGACACCGGCACGGGCACCCATACCGATTTGCAAACCACCCTCACCAATAGGGACGTTCGAAAGAAGTTCCACTCTTTGACGAGAGAAACCTTCCGTGGATTTATTGGCGATGTTATGACCGACAGTTTGCAACGCCGTCTGAGAATTCATCAGCGATCGCTTACCCGTGTCCATCATTGCCGAAATCTTCGACATTCTGTCTCCTAGAGACCGCCATCCTGGCAATCCGTGGGGTTGGTTCGTTTCTCACTCAAACATCAGGCTGAGTGAACACCTCTTCGTTACGCTTCCTTGCTGACGAAGCTTTCCCTAAGCTTCTTTGCTGACGAAGTTTCCGGAAACCTGCGGGCCGGATTTGTAGCCGCCCTTTTTTTCGTAGGTTTTCTTACCGGACAAAGTTTCTTTAATATTATCCAAAGCACCGTTCAAAGTGCTAAGCGCTGTTTGCGCGTGTTCCTCGTTGGATTTGTTGATCTCAGTGATACGTTTGATCAACATGTCCAATGCCGAGTGCTGTGTGCGCAGACGATCCGCTGCTGCTGGATTGAAAGCCATTTTCTGAGCCAACTCCAACAAACGCGGATTTTCAACATCACCGCCCACGATACCTGCAAGGTCCATCGCATAACGGGAACGCAAAGAATCCTGCGCTCTTAGTTTGTATAGCAATTCTTCCTTGATCGCGTTGTTTTCTTCCAGTGCTTCACGGTCAGCACGGATCAGGATTTCTTTTTCCTTACGGACAAGATCAAGAAGGGTGCGATAAATTTTAGTGAGTTCTTCAAGGTTGGCTTCGAGCTTCTGAAACGCTCTTTCTGCTACTGCTACGTCCATTGTACTTTTCCTTCCTCCTTCGCTGAAGCTTCGGCGGACAAGCCGCATATCTTCAGGAGGTTTCTTGGATCGTTACATCAGTCATCCTTGGCTGATGTTGGGAGTGGATTATCGTGTCACCCCCAAACACTGTGAGTTTCTTGATTAGAATTTCAGGTGTTCGTCGACCATACGGTCAGCGATTGATTTAGCGTCAACTTTGTAAGTTCCTTTGTCGATCATCTCGCGGAACTTCGCAACTTTCGCTTCATCAACATCCGGAGTGTTCATTGCCAACTCCTTGATGCGCTTTGCTTCTTGCGCACGAGGAGACAATTCCACTTTCGTAGATTCATTTTGCGCTTGTGCTTCAGTCAATGCATCTGCTTTTGCATTGTTAATTTTGCTTGCAGCATTTCCTGCAACGCCTGCAGCTTTGTCGGATTTACCAGCATCAGTAAGGTTCAAATTTTGACCTACTTTATTGTGCGTAATTTTCATCGACAGCTCCTCTTCCTTGAGTGTTATAAAACACTCTTTCTATTCTTAACATAGTACCATAACGAGACATTTCTACCAAATCATTCTGAGACAGTTTGTGGTCCTGTCGAATGGTCTGGTTCCACCGTCCAATAAAGGCTTTTCGCCTCTGAGCTCAAAATGCCAAGGGTCTCGCCAGCTTGCACCTTTTTACCTGTCTCACTTTGAGACAGTTGCCCCTTAAACACGACCTGACTTTTTAGACCATTGTCGTGTTCGATTTCCACCATAGTTTGGTTATCCACCAACTTACGCACAGCCCGCAAAGTCCCACCCCATGGGGCTTTCACCTGATTTTCATCAGCTTGCACTGCTTGTGCTCCAGCAACCGGAGGCGCTGTGCGTGAAATGCGATACGACATAGAATCAGCACTGCGACCTGGATGACGAAATTGATGAGCAGTAAAATTACTTTTTTCATTCAGAGCCAAAGGCCCCATTGGTTTCAATTCCGTTTTCTTAATTCCAAGTTGCGCACCATAACGATCGACCAACTGATCATAAATCAAATTGGAAAGACCAATGCCACCCTTCTCACTCCACTTATCAACATACTCACCATCAAGCTGCTCACGAAAAATCTTCTCTGCCTGATTCACCTGAATAAATCCACTCTCAGTAACAGTGGATCGCATAGCCTTCATCATCTGCCCCAAAAAATGTTTCTCATACATCTTAGAAACATCGCGAAGCTTCTCATCCGCCGGCTTCTGCTTAGGCTTCCCCATAAACCGAGAAGGCAAAGCCATCACTTCTGATGTCTTCTCCCCTTCCTGCGAAACTTCCATAACCCCGCCCCAAGATTGCAAAGCAATCGAGGATACCAAAACCAATGCGAAGCCAGCAACATACCGAACCGGAACAAAAGGAAGAAGATAATTCCCCGAAGCCACCGGCACCTGAAAAGCTTCCACTTCACTTTCGGAAATTTCCGGGAGCGAGGATTGGGGAAGGGTCCCAGCTGGGGCTGTTCTCAAGTTCCGCAGCCATGTGGAAAAAGAAGAAAGAAAGTAAAACATCGAACCACTCATCATACTAATTGAATTGAACCATCATGAGCGAGGACTGTCCGAAGAGAAAAGCCCCAGCTGGGACCCTTCTCCAATCCGTCGTCGTGTCGTGTAGAAATGTCGAACGTAAAAGAGGAAGAAAAAAAGGGGAGTTGAGTCGGAGAATCATGTGCATCCTGCACTTGACTCTTTAGAGTGTAGCTTCGGCTCAATTCAGTCACTCCGTGACTTTGCTGATCGTTTGCTTCTGTTTCCTGCGAGAAACTTTTGACTCTTGACCATCCATGGTTCGCGATCTCTTCCTCACCCTCCCCGCGTCTTAAACACTTCCATGTGTTCAAGACATATAAATTCAGTTTATTAAAAGGTGCGTCATTATGAAACAAAAATTTCATAGTACGTCGAGTTCTCCATGCAAAGCACCTGCTGCTTTGATGGACTGAAGTATAGTAATCAGGTCTTTAGGCGTGACGCCCATCTTGTTCAAAGCCTGCACTAACTCCCCAACGCTGACACCTGTTTCAAGAACTGCCACCTTTTCATCGACAGTTCCTTTTTTGCCATCACTCACTTTCACTGCCAGTGAACCATGAGAGATCGCAACTTTTGAAATTTTGACCTTGTCACCAATAACGATCGTGCCGGTTTTTTCATTCACCACGACACGGGCTTTCATATCCGGATTGATGTCGATGGACTCAATCGTTGCCAACAACTCAACACCGCGATTTTCATACGCAAAGGGCGTGATAATATCAATCGTACCGCCATCTTTTGCAGAGGCATAGTGACCACCCAGCTCTTTGTTGATGGTCAGCACTGTGCGCGCAGCAGTTGTGAAATCAGGATTGATCAATGTCAGGCGATACATTTTGCGAGTCGCAAAGTCCGCTGTCATATCACGTTCGATGATTGCACCATTCGGAACTCTTCCTGAAGTCAGATGCGCATCCTTGGGATCTCCACCGATGATGATAGAGCCCTGTGCAACCGCATAGACTTCGTCATTCGCAGCACGCAAAGGAGATTGCAACAAGGTACCACCCGCCAAAGACGAAGCGTCACCAATTGCACTGACTGTGATATCAATCGGATTACCCGATTTACCAAATGCCGGCATAGTTGCTGTGATAATCACGGCCGCCACGTTCTTGCTGGTGAAATCCTGATTTTCCAGTTTCACACCCAGCTTATCAAACATGCGCACCATGGACTTGCTCATGAATTCATTTTTACCGTCGCCTGTGCCTTTAAGACCGACCACGATACCGTAACCGATCAACTGATTTTCGCGCACACCGCGAATGGAAGCGATATCTTTCAAACGAGCCGCCTGTGCCACTTCGGCTGAAACAAGCAGCAACAGCATTCCTAATGAAAGAGTTCTAAATAGCTTATTCATTTGTGGTGTTCCTTCTGATGCTTACAACATCATACTGAGGATCAAGTAGTTTTGCAGAAGTGATACCCTCGTCATTAAAGTCCTCGGGACGCAACAAACCAGTCAGGATCACTTTGTATTCACGTTTTCCGATCATGAAAGGCTGTTGGCCTTTCACGCGGTAGTTTCCATCAGCCAGCTTTTCCACAATCTTGGATGGAATATTTTGTACATCTGCCAGTGCATCATCTTTTTTATCCGCAGCCGGAGCCGGCGTCGCCGGAGCTGCCGCCGCTGGTGTTCTGCCACCATCCGCATTTGCGGCAAGGCCGTTAGCCAACGGAGCTTGCGTGCCTTTTTCCTGATCTTCCAGTTGTTTCAAGAGATCTTTGATGACGCTGACTTTGGTTTCGACCTGCTTTTGGGCAGAGCCATCCAGCTTCACGTTCACCATGTCGCCTTCACGGCGCATTTTATTTTGAGCAAACAAATAAGAACCCTGACCTTCCATCACCCACACAGATCCTGCGTTGGATTGAAGTTCAGATTCATCTTCCATACGATTTTTAGTCATGCGTTTGTACTGACGATCCGTCGGCACACGCAAATTTGAAGAATCAGAATAACGAGGAGCTTTGCTGATTTGTTCCAGCGGCTGCACTTCCTCTTTGTCGCCTTTTAATGAAGCGACAAAACTATCCACCGTCGCACAACCTGTCGCCAGGATCATTGCCGTGAAAATCGCCATTACAGCGGTAAATTTAATAAATGGGGTTTTATCAGTATTCATCATTGCAACTTCACCACGCCTTTTTCAATGATAACCGCAGACATAACTTTCTGAGTGTCCAGATTTTTAACTTTAATAGCATCACCGACGAAACCCGTGTCCTCTGCTTGGACATTGGCAGAGATTTCAAAACTGTCGTCGCCAATGATGGCTTTTACAATCTGTCCCCTCTTAGCTGCCGGTTCACGTTGAAGATCAGAAGCCCATACTGGAGTTCCGACGGGAAGTGCGCGAGCGGCCAACTGGCCATTGGCATCTTCAATTCTCAGACCGGAGTCCTTAGCAAAGGTGACATCCACCATTTGCATTTGAAGATCCTGGGCCGTAACCCTCTCACCTTGTGAGATCAATCTTCTGGTCACCGGGGTTAATTTAGAAACGCGAATTGTGCCCGAAATCCATTTAATTTGACGTGAGTCCCCGTCGCGGATCGGCAAAAGGAATCCACCCTTAGCGCCCAGCTGCGCCAAGTCCAATTCCCAAGTCCGGCTCACAGGAGTCGGAGTGGACTGGATCACGATATTGTATTCACACTCATTACAGCGTGCCGCCAGATGATTGGTAATCTTACGCTGGACTTCCTCGCGGGAAACCGGCGTTTTTGCAAACTCCACCTTCACCTGACTCGGAATACGAAATGAGGGCTTGGCAGAACGAAGCTCATCATCACTGTCCATTTCGGCTTTTAAAATTTTCAAAACTTCTTTAGCTTCCAGTTTTTGCGAAATCAAAAGCTCACGGGCATCTTCACGAATCACGATAGCGTCAAGTTTATTGACCAGAGATTCAGTGGCACCTTTAACAACCACCACATCTCCCAGACGCAACAATGGACGCTGGGAAACCTCAACGGTTGCCGGGATAGAAATCTCAGGCCTTGCAAAGGCTTGAGATCCGATAATCAGAAAAAGAACTGCAATCAACTTCATCAGCGGTTATCTCAAGTTATTAATGGATTGAAGCATTTGATCGGAAGCCTGAATCACTTTGGAATTGGTTTCGTAAGCACGTTGAGCGGTGATCATATTCACCATCTCGTCCACGATATTTACGTTTGAAGATTCCAGCTGACCTTGTGCCAGATAACCTGTGCCGTTCAAACCTGGACGTGAAGTCACAGGCTGACCACTGGCTGGAGTCTGCATGAAAAGATTTTTACCCATGGCTTTTAAGCCTGCTGGGTTTACGAAGTTTGTTAAATCAATATTGCCCACAACCTGAGGAGCTTCATTGCCCATGACCGCACGAACTTCACCTGTTGGCGTGATTTCCACACCGGAAGTGTTTACGGGAATTGTGATTTCAGGTTGCAAAGCATTGCCGTTCTTGTCGATCAAACGGCCGGTAGGATCTTTTTTAAACGAACCATCGCGCGTATAGGCCACGTCACCATCCGGAGTCATCACACGGAAAAAGCCCGCACCCTCGACCTGAAGATCAAAGGGATTCTTAGTGACTTGTGCTGAACCGCCTTCAAAATCTTTTTGAATCGCAGCCGTACGAACGCCCAACCCGGTTTGCACACCGTTTGGAGAAACCGCATTCATACCCGTCGCGGCACCCGGCTCTTTTTGAGTCTGATACATGAGATCTTCGAATTCAGCACGGGACTTTTTAAAACCCGCTGTCGAGGAGTTGGCAATATTATTGGCAATAACATCCATGTTCGTCTGTTGTGCCGCCATCCCCGTTGCTGCTGTATTCAAACTCTTAATCATCTATCCCCCTCAAAAAACATCTAATTTCTAATTCTTAAACTCTAAAATTCCGAAAGAGTCGCTGAAAGTTACGGACTAACTTTCCCGACAACATTGACCATCTTTTCAGCCATCTGGTCATAAACCGAGATCGCCTTTTGCGTGCTTTCAAAAACACGATTGGTCTGAATCATATCTGTCATTTCCTGAACCACGTTGACGTTGGAAGTTTCAACGAATCCCTGGCGCACGCTTGGATTTGCGATGTTGGTCACTTCCGCATTCATATTGGGTTTAAAGCCGTACAAGGAGCTTCCCATTTTTTGCAAAGAATCCGGATTGGTGACATTCACCAAAGAAAGTTTTCCCAGATTGTTGGCACCTTGAAATACATCACCGTTATCTGCGATGTTGACAGCACCGCCATTGGGTTCAAAACGGAATACACGTGAAGCAGGATCGGCTCCACCGGCAGCGTCAGCTCTTAAAACCGGATGACCGTCTTTAGTGACCAGTTGACCGTTGCCATCCAAAGAAAAGTTTCCGGCGCGAGTCAGTTTCACACCGCCTGGAGTGGCCACTTCAAAGAAACCTTTGCCATCAATCGCCACATCAAATGTGTTACCTGTGGGTTTTAATCCGCCTTGAGAAAAATCAGTGAAGGTCCCTTTTGTGTCGACATAGCTTTTGTCGCCACCTTGCATATTATAGAAGCTTTCAATGGACGCGACATCGCGGGGAACCTGGATAACTTCGGGAGGTTTTTCGTTGGCAGTCAGATACTCTTGGAAAAGCTGCTGGTCCCGCTTAAATGCAGGCGTGTTAACGTTCGCCAGATTATTGGCGATCGTATCCAGTTTTGTACTTTGAGCCATCGCTCCACTTAGTGCAGTATAGACGCCTTTTACACTCATTAGATCTCCCCCACTCTGTTGAGCAGCAAGGTATATGCCAGCTTTTGACAGGACCGATCTTAGTCTGGGAAAACTTCTCCCTACTGGACTTCTGTCGTGGCGAAAATTTATGGACTCAAGTTTTCTGCGATTTGACCGAGTCAGGGACCTTCGTCGATGGTGTCACACCACTGGCAATTCTTTGTCGACAGTGTCAAAGAATCGACTTCATAATAGATTCTATGAAAAGAACGTTGCTCGCCGCTTTCATCACAGTTCACGCGTCTGTTTCTGCATTCGCAAATCCCAATCCCAAAGCGGCAGCTCCCGTGGCACCAGCAAATCCTATTGCTGCACAACCGAACGCTCTGACTCTGAAAGAAAAACTAAAAACCCTTACCGCTCGCTCCACTCACGTTCAGTCTGACAATCTGATTTTTGATTTACCGGTGACTTACAATAAACAAGTCAGCAAATGGGTTTCTTATTACCAGGTTAAAGGCAACAAGTGGTTCCGAGAATGGTTACAGCGCTCTTACAAGTTCATGCCCTTTATTCAGGCCGAACTAAAAAAAGCCAATATGCCAACGGATCTTGCCTATATGGTGATGATCGAAAGTGGCTTTTCCCCGAATGCTGTCAGCACGGCCGCAGCGGTTGGTCCATGGCAGTTTATCGAGCCCACGGGCGTGCGCTATGGTCTGAACAAAAACTGGTGGCTTGATGAGCGTCGCGATTTGCACAAAAGCACGACGGCCGCGATCAAGTACATGAAAGACCTCTATGAGGAATTCGGTTCCTGGTATCTGGTGGCAGCAAGCTACAACATGGGCGAAAATGGACTTCGCCGTCAGATTAAAAAGTACGGCACCAAGGATTACTGGACGCTCATTAAACTTTCCGCACTTCCTGTCGAAACTCAGGAGTACGTCCCGAAAATTCTTGCAGCGATGTTAATTTCAAAAGCACCGAATCTATATGGCTTCCGTGATTTGGAAAAAATGGATCCTCTTGAGTACGAAACTGTCTTTGTTCCTGGCGGCACGGAACTCAATTCACTTGCAGATCACTTGGGCGTCACAAGAAAATCACTAAAAGATTTGAATGCTGAGCTGTATCTAGGATACATTCCTCGTCAGGTTGCTAAGCATGCTATTCGCGTTCCGAAGGGAGCGTCGAATATGACATCCAGCTTCGCAAACCGCTCTCAATTCGTTTATTAGTACACCCTACTCCGGCGAAGCCGGAGTGCAAAAAAACTGTTGAGGTTGCAGCTATGAAGCCCCTTATCGTGCAAAAATACGGCGGAGCCACACTTGCTGATCCGGAAAAGATCAAAGCCGTCTCTGCGCGCGTGGCAAAACAAGCCAAAGATAATTCTCTGATCGTCGTGGTCAGCGCCATGGGAAAAACCACAAACTCGTTAATTGATTTAGCCAGTCAGGTTTCGGTACATCCCCAGCGCCGCGAAATGGATATGCTTCTGACTGTCGGAGAACGCATCAGTATGTCCTTGGTATCCATGGCCTTAAATGATCAGGGCTGCAAGGCTATTAGTTTCACTGGCAGCCAAGCCGGCATCTTCACAGATGACTCCCACGTGAATGCCTTCATCAAAGATGTGAAAGCGTTTCGAGTCGAGGAAGCTCTTAAATCAGAAAAAGTTGTGATCCTGGCCGGTTTCCAGGGCGTCTCGCCCACAACAAAAGAGATCACTACTTTAGGTCGCGGCGGATCTGATACGTCAGCGGTCGCGATGGCGGCGGCTTTCAATGCCGAACGCTGCGAGATTTTAAAAGACGTTCCTGCGGTTTTCTCTGCTGATCCAAATATCGTCAAGACTGCAAAGCCCTTGCAGGAACTGAATTACGATCAGTTGATGGAAATGACTTTCTGGGGCGCCAAGGTTCTGCACTATCGTTCGGTGGAACTGGCAAAAATCCGCGAAGTCACTTTGTACATCGGTCCCGCTTCAAATAAAACTTCTGACGGTACACTAGTTAAAAAAGGATTGAATATGTTCGAGTCCTGCAAAGCCCTATCCCTGAATTCTCACGAAACTGTTTTGGAAATCAAATCCCAGGAAAAGAATACAGCAAAGGCATTAAAACAATTGCAGTCGTTGTTTGAAGAAAAGCAAATCGCCTTCCCACAACTATTGCATTGTGAAATCAACAAAGATCACGCAGAAATCCTGTTAACGGGTCCGCAGGAAATCATGGGAGCGGTTAAGCGCGAACTGCAAAGCCAAAAAGATTTCACTTTGCATCCACAGGACTATTCCACTGTGACGCTGACTTGCACAGGCGCAACGTCCCCGGAAATTCCTCAGCAAGTTTTGGAAAAAATGGACAAGGCACAACTTCAGGCGCACAAACTCATTATGAGTGCGATGAGTGTGACTGTTGTGATTGATGCCTCCACCAGAAAACAAACTGTGGAAGCCCTGCATACTTTGATTTAAGGAAGTAAAGAAGGCTGCATGACCTGATATCTGTTTTGGATTTTCTTCCAGATATCAGTGTGTGGCCCGGTAATTCCATCCGGACCTGTAGCTCCAGCAAGACCTCGTGATTGAGGACCCAGTTTTCCACCTGGCAAAAATTGACGTAAATCAGGTCCACCCTTGGCTGCCAGCGCATTAGCAGCAGAATTCAACAATCCACCACCGCGTCCATCACCACCAGAGCCACCACCACCGAAAGCACCGCCGCCACCGGAACCATAATATCCTGCATTCACTGCAGAACCATTCGGATCACCAGGCTCACCTTCACCGGATCCACCTGCAGCACTGGAACCCGCACCGCCCGAGGAGCCACCAAAAGATACGCCTCCGCCCTGCTTACCATCAACGCCAGACTCACCACCACCCGATGGCAACTCCGCCTGCTGGATTTCTGGAGTTCCAAAAAGATCCCCACCGAAATCTTCAGCAGTCGCCGAGTTCAAGCGACCTGTTGGGTCCGCTCCGCCCACTAAACCTGGAGAGTCCCCACCGGAAATACTCGCAGTGCCCAAACAAGCTGGATCGTTTGGATTCTTTGAACAGATACAAACTTTATTAGAGGCCATTGAAGGATTATTACAATCCATCAGAACGTTCGCACAACCCGCCATTGTCGGATTCGCTTTACAAATTTCAACTGATGGAAGTGTCGAGCCATCCGCTGAAGTCAAAGAAGCACATTGAGATGCATTCGCAGCAGTTTGTGCGATGTTATTCATCGCAGCCTGAGCTTCGTTAACTTTCGCTGTATAGTTGGAACATTGATTTCTGGAACTTTGTGCCTGCCCCAACATGCTACTGAATGATGCCTGATCCAGCTGACAGGAAGCATTGGAACGCAAATAAGAGATCGCCGAGTCACAAGTCGAAACGCAATCCTTAATCGCGCTGGAACAAGTCAGGCGATACGCTGCCAAAGCACCATTCGCCGCCGCAGACAAAGCGGCAGCACTCGAGCACGAAGCCTGAATGCTGGCTGCTGACTGAGCCCCGTAAGCCAAGGCAATTTGTCCCGCCATGCTAGTCACATCGGACATACCCTGGTTGTTTTTTTCCTCACAGTTTGAATCGGTGGAGGAAATTTGATTCTGACATTGAGTCATCAGTCTTTGAAACTGCACACTACAAACACTGGCACCGGTAGGTGCTGTAGGACCCGTACCATTCGCCTGACACGAATAAGTGTTTGAACCCGATGCTCGACAGGAGTATCCACTTCTGCAATCCCCATTACAATCTGATCTTGAATAGGCCGCTTCCGCCACAACAGTTTGTGCAACCATAAACAGCATCATAAAAAAAGCGCGAAAAAAGATACTCATTCCCATAGATAACCTATCGGCATCACATAGGTTTAACTTGATCAATTTAGCTCTAAGGACAAACCTGTAATTCTCAATTTGAAACAGTTCAAAAACTGTTCTCTAATAGGTTGGAATAAGAAACTTAAAAACCTCACTCAGGAGAATCTAATGGAACAGACTCTGCAGGAATTCACAGTTAAGGACTCAGCAGGACACGATATCCCTTTGGCGAATTACAAAGGCAAAGTGGTCCTGGTCGTCAACGTTGCCAGTAAATGCGGCTTCACTCCCCAATATAAAGGGCTGGAAGAACTTTATGTAAAATTCAAAGACCAGGGCTTTGTCATTCTGGGTTTTCCCTGCAATCAGTTTGGTTCCCAGGAACCGGGAAGCAATGAAGAGATTCAGCAGTTCTGTTCATTAAATTATGGCGTCGATTTTCCAGTGATGGGTAAGGTAGATGTGAATGGCAGCGAGGCCGCACCGTTATGGAAATGGATGAAGGAATCAGCACCCGGAATCCTTGGTACCGAACTAATCAAGTGGAACTTCACGAAGTTTCTGATTGGTAAAGATGGCAAAGTTATAAAAAGATTTGCACCGAAGGATGAACCCAAGGATTTGGCGGAGGACATTCAAAAAGCCCTGTCCTAAGAGTGAAATCAGGGGCTTAAGCCCTTGTTTCACAGGGTTTTCACAAGGTTTGTGAAAGCCTGTTCACAGGCTCGGTGAAGGGATAGTGACTTCACCGTATTGACTAAAAAGCGATAATAAACGAAATCATGTCCATCGAAATTAACTTTTAAAAACATCCCTTCGAAAGGATCTAAAATGAAATCTCTAGTTATCGCTCTTTCTGTATTCGCAGCAGCTCCAGCATTCGCTTCTAACTCTTCTTGCATCTCTTCTCTTCTTCAACAAGGTTACTTCTTGGATCAAGCAAAAGTTCTTTGTACAAAAAGCACTACTGCTACTTGTAACGTAAGCGCTATCATGGCTGAAACTGGTTATGACTACTCTCGCGCAGCTTCTCTTTGCCCACGTTCTTACAAATCTAACGCGGCAATCAACGAGTGCGTAGCTCAAGGTTACAACTACTCTACTTGCGCACAATTGAATCACTAGTCTTTATTTAAAGATTATTGAATCCCGAAAAACCCGCTCGCCCCTCGAGCGGGTTTTTTATTTTCTGGAATCTGAAGGTTATTTCGTCCAAAAATTCGACAGTATGCCGATCTTTCAGAATTCCCTCTAGACCGTGGTCCAGAGTGCCGATAAGTCCAATATGAAAACAGGACAAATCATCCAAGCTAAAAATGTTTTCGAACTTTATGGCAAAGTCAGATCCGAGATTCACTTCGAGGATTTTACTCCGCAAACCTTTACGATCTATCATTTCACAAAGGTTTCTGAGCACGAGTACGTCGTGGACGACAGACTTCAGGACGTCAATCACGACCGCACCCAGGATTTCATCGCCAAGTATCCCGATTACGACACTTTTTGTGGTGTGGATTCCACTGGTAAAGAAAACTTGTTTTCATTTGGCAGTAAAGAACTTTATGCCACCGTGGTTTACACGGCCACCCGCTCGTGGACGGAAGTTTACGAAGATCATGAAGGCAATCCCAAGTACAATGAGTACTTAAGAACACAGGCCATCATTGATCACTACGAAAAGAAAATTGCCTCCTAGCCTTTCCCAAGAAGAATTTGATCGCGCTATATAAATAATGATTTACTAAGGGAATCTTACGGAAAGGATTCCTCAAGTGAAACTTCTTAGCTTTGCCTTTGCAACTTTGTTATCTGCCACAGCTTCCGCTGTAACTATCACTCAACAAAATCTTATCCCCGACACCGACAAAAGCGAATTCATCGGTCAAGCCGGCTTGCAGGTTTTTTCCGCAACCAGAGAAGATGATGCCGATTTTGCTGGTGTGGGTTTTGGACTGGGTCTTTCTTACTACTATGGTTTCATCGAGAATAATGCGATCGGCGTTTCGACGAATTACTTCGCACAAGGTTCGAAAGTGAAAAAATCCGGCAGTGCCGATCTTGAGGTTAAGGAAAAAGGACTGGAGAACGTTACGTTCCTTTATAAAGGAAATTATAGCGTTGGCACTCCCACTCTATTTTTTCATGGCGGCTTTTCGTTGCCGGTCGGACCTTTGAAGCTTGAGTCCAGCGGAAACACGGTAGACATCTCAACATCCGAAGGACAAAAAGCTCTGATTGGAACATTGGGGATCGTAGTGCCAGTGGCGTCCCTAGAGTTAGGTGCATTGACGACTTACCAAAAGAAAGTGGATGGAAAAGTTGAGACGACTTCCAGCGGAATCACTTCGGATTATGATTCCAAGGGTGGCGACGAGTTTGGCGCAAGCATATTTGCAGAATTAACAGGCGATCTTAACTTAAACTTTTCACTTAATTATTTTAATCATCAGAACATTACTTATTCCGAAGGCAACACTAGCGGCACATTTGCTGGCACCGAAACTCTGTCAGTGGCGGCAGGAATGCGTTCTGCGGTAAATGAATCCACAGAAATCATTGGAACTGCTGAATTAAGCAGTATGTTGAATCAGTCAAAAAGAGACCTAAAAGGGTATGCCCAGGTCGATGTGACCGTGGGCATCCGTTTGACTTTCTAAAAAGAAATTACCAGTTGATGATTTCTTCAGCGAGTTCCATATCGGAGCTCGCTACTTCAGGAGCCAGGTTGCGCAGAAGTTCCAAAGAGCGAACCAATTTCACACCCTTCATCTCGCCTTCAGTGGCGATGTAAAGTGCTGCATCATCCTTAGAGTCCGCGATAATTTGTTTATATGCGCAAGACTGAGAGCTGTCGCAAGCTGTGGAAGACGTCAACAATACGCCAGACACAGACAAGAAGATCGCTGCAATCAAACCCGCATCATCACTGCCACCACCATGACGTGGAGGAGGGCCATGATGACCGCCACCGTGGTGTCCACCACCGTGATGACCGCCGCGCCCATGGCCGCGACCCGCGAATGAAGTGGAAACAAAAGCCAGAACCATAAATAACGTAACAAACTTTTTCATATTAAATCCCCCCGGATTCAGTGGTGTTAAATAACTCGCAGAGATCCCATATACAAATTGTTTGCCAACTTCTCAAATATCCATTCTGCAAGGTAATGCATCTGACGCGAATTTCAGAAAATAACAGGGACATTTTGACTCCGGCCATCCTTGGGAAACATCGCGACAAATATGAACGACACCACCTCGAGTGACTCAGACTGAATGAATCATTTTGACTGCCTAACTTATTTTAGACACTGTCCATTCCTTCGCCAACTATGTGCCTTCATTGACACCTGATTAGTTTATAGACGGCATTTGCCTTGCATATTCGTTTATAGATTTCCATGTTGAGGTTCTTCAAATGAGACATAGCATCGTTTTGATACTTCTGGCACTTTCACCACTCTGCGCTTCCGCTCAGGGAACGTCTTCTTCATCCGATGATCTTAAAGTGACCCTTAAGGCTGAGCCTGGCTATAAAAAGCAAAAACGCGTTGTGAAAACGTGGAGCATCTATCCTGCCCGCCGTGTGGTTTACAACGCCCCTGCCACTCAAGGTTCGAAAACAAATAAACAACCATTGTTAGTTAAGACTTATGTGGACCCTACACAAAAGCGTATGCCGGCATCTGTAACGAAACCGGTGATTGCTAAGAATCAAAAACTGATTGCGACCAACAAGCCATCCCGCAAACCTGCCAAGTCAATTGCGGTGGCGAAAGCTTCTCTGAATCAGCCTGTGCCAGCAAGAAAGATCGCTACTCAGAAAGCAGTGGAAGTTCCTGCAGCACCCGAAGCTCCGGTGGTACCACCTGCCGCTTCTTACTCGAACGAGAAGCAACCACTGGTGCTTGAAATGATGACTATTAAAGTTTCCAAAAAGTCTTTGAAATCAAAAAAAGTTTCCAGCGTAAGCCCCTATCAGGCCGGTATGTCTCGGGTGGTGCGTGCATCATCTCCCAAGAAATCCAGTGGCCTGGTGGGAAGACAGCAAAAGATTGCTCTGAACAAATAGTTTAAATGTTTTCTGAAAGTAAAAAGCCCGCTCCATCGAGAGCGGGCTTTTTTTTATTTGATACCCAGTGAGGATTTGCAGCCGGCGGTTAACCCGTCCTTATTTCTTTTCAGACATTCCTTGATCGCATTGACCTCTGTGACCTTGTCGCAGAACTTGATCTTATCCTCTTTACAGGCCGCCATGATGTCTGCTGCTTTCCCCTTGGCCTGATCCATCATTTTGGAGGTATCGGGCATCTGAGCCCACGCAGCACCCGCCACCAGCATGACCGCAATCATTACAGTTTTCACTTGGTTCTCCTTTAGTTGTTACTGTTTATGCCTTTATTTTGTTCTTGGCCTCCAGCAGGGGCAACTCAGGCCCCCATGTATTTCCGCAAGCTCCTTTTCTGAACTGGCGGTCGGATTCCCTTTGCTCTCCAACAGTGCCTGTGATTTAGTCAGTTCCATCAGGGGGTTTTAATGACGTTCGTAAAAGTATTGGTTGCAGGCTTGATGCTCTTTGCAGCCGCAGGATGCAAATCCGTAGAAATCAAAGATGGTCGCGTACCAAATGCCTATCTTTCCAAAGCTAAAAAGTACGAAGGAATCTATTCGGGCCGATTCAATGGTGTTCCGGGCGAGTTGATTTTGAATTTCGAAGGCAACAAACCGGTTATGTCATTCCGTAACGAAATGGGTACCGACATTTTAAACAACAACTGTCAGTCCAAATTCGGCAATCTAAAAACGGTGCACATCACAGGAAAAAAATCCAACCCTAAGGTAGATGCGATCGAATTCGATTTTAATTCCGGACGTTGCTCGTTGATGGTTCAAGGCCGCCGCATGTACATTGATTTCAAAGAAAAAAACGGCGTAACGATGCTTAAGGTTTCAATCCTTCGCGAAATGCGCCAACGCCGTGACTGCCGCTGGTATCCAGGTGGCGATCATAGCCCGCCTTATCAACAGTGCACCTGGGTTCAGGATCCGATCTACCTATATGGATCTTTTGCTCGCTAGTTAAATAAAAAAAAGCTCCGAACATTCGGAGCTTTTTTTTTAAAACAAATCTTTGTAAGCAGACTTCTTTACCAGGTTTTCGATCAACTTCGCCAGCTTATCTTTCGATATCGCCGCTTTCGGATTGGCAATCAGCCGCAAGTCATAGTTGTGATCCACTTTCTCGCTGATCAAAACATCATCGTAACGTTCCGGGTGATCCCGCAAGTATTGACGGATATAAGATCGCGGCACCACCCCGATATCCACCCGGTCATTTAATACCATGCGCACGGTTGCCAGATTATGTGTAACCAGAATGATATCGAATTTGGATCTTAAGACCGTTTCGTCAGTGTTAAAATTTGCGAACTTATAGTGATAGCCAACGATCCCGGCGATGCTTTTCCCGGTCAGCTTTTCAAAGTAGTTTTGATCCTTCGCCTTTTTGCGATGAGCAATATAGACTTCGGCATCATCCACCTTCAACGGCAGGGAATAATGCTGAATTCCCTTCCAGCTCCACTTCGGATCCTCGAAGAAATACATATCAACTTTTCGCTCAGTAAAGCTTTGATAACGACGGCGACTGGGAACCTCGATGACCTGAAATACAAAATCATTTTGCATTTCATTAAGCTGCTTTAAAACGTCATTAACAATCCCGCGTCCCTTTTCCAGATCATAGTAGGGAGCAAAGCCATAGGCCCCGACATTCACCGTCTTGCGCGATTCCACCGGCGCCGCGGGCGCCGGTATCGAAGATAAAATGAGAAGAATCCCAAACAAGCAGCTTTTCATCGTTCTAAATTAAGCAGATTCCAAACCGGGCGCAATGAAATAACAGGAAGAGCTCAATTATAGCTTTTCTCAACAGCACCAAGCATTCCGAGCACCGGAATGAAGGTTTAACTTAGACCAACTTGCGATCGGCATAATTCTTTCACTGACCAGGTTTATGGAATTTCAAGAAATCGAAAACACCAAATGTTGCCATCGTCTCTATCAGGTTTTACAAAACAGCACTTTTCTGGATCTTATCGGAGAACCTTGGTTTCGTGCGACTGAGGATGGCTTCTATTTCTGCTCAAAAACAGATCTTCAACAGGTAACTTCCGTCCAATTATTTCAGTTAAACGAAGATCAATCTCTTAGTTACAACAAACTTATGGATGAAGCCTCTTTTAGGCCGCTGAGATACTTAATTGATTCTCTTCAGAAAAACCCTGATCTGAAAAAATACCCGCGAAACCAAAAATACTTTCAATGGGGTCAAATTCTAGGAGACTTTTTTAGATTGCACTACAAGCGCTTCAGCTAAAGCGTCGAAGGCTTTTGTATAAGCTTCAGGAGAAAAATGCATTTCCGGCCCCTCAGCAGGCGAAAGGACATCACAGTACTCTACAAGCTGCCAGCGTCCATCGAGTTTTTCTTCACGCGCATGCAAGTAACGGGATTCAACTCCCATACAAAAAACCTCATCATTTTTTACATAGAAATAGAATCGTGGATCCATCGGGCGGGTCCACAAAACACGGCCTATCGTGCGCAACTCTGCGAACCTCAACATCATTCGAAAACGAAGGCCTTCTGGTCTATCCAGAAACTCAACACAATAGTGCCCATCCGGCACGCCAAGCTTCTTACCTTTAAGGTCCTGCAGGAAGTACCACAGATCCAATTCGTCTTTGAATGTTTTGCCTTCGACATACTTCCGCATAAGGAACTTATCGGAAAATCGCCTTAGACCGAGAGCCCGGACCTTAGTCCAGCAAAAACAGGCAATAAAAAACCCGCTCTTTGGGAGCGGGTTTGAAACTTTAAATTAGTTTTTCGGATTAACCGTCGTTAACCGACTAGTGTTTGCCCTTTTTAACTTTTTCTTTCTTTGGAGCAGCGTCCTCAGTTGGCATTTCAACTGGCTCTGTACCTTCATGGTCTTCACCGTTGTTGCCTTCAGCATCGATCAAAAGCTTGCCGATACCGTTTGCAGCCAGGATTTTAGCGCGAAGTGAAGTCATGTACTCAGGGTGTGCTTTCAAGAAGTTTTTAGCAGCATCGCGGCCTTGACCCATGCGCTCGCCATTGATGGAGAACCATGCGCCAGATTTTTCAACCATGTTTGCAGTCACTGCCAGATCTAGCAAATCGCCTTCTTCAGAAATACCTTCACCGTACATCAAGTCGAATTCAACTTTAGTGAACGGAGGAGCCATTTTGTTTTTCACAACTTTAACTGCAGTACGGTTACCAGTTACGTCTTCACCGTCTTTGATTGCGCCAACACGGCGTACATCCAAACGAACAGAAGAGTAGAATTTCAACGCGTTACCACCAGTAGTCGTTTCCGGGTTACCGAACATCACGCCGATTTTCATACGAAGTTGATTGATGAAGATAACTAGTGTGTTTGAACGGTTCACAGCTGCTGTCAATTTACGAAGAGCCTGAGACATCAAACGAGCTTGAAGACCTACGTGAGAATCACCCATGTCGCCTTCGATCTCGGCACGAGGAACCAAAGCTGCTACGGAGTCGACAACCAATACGTCGATCGCGCCAGAGCGAACCAAAGTTTCCACGATTTCAAGAGCCTGCTCACCAGTGTCTGGTTGAGAGATCAACATGTCTTCAGTGTTTACACCCAATTTACGAGCGTAGTTGATATCCAAAGCGTGCTCAGCATCCACGAATGCAACAACGCCGCCTTTTTTCTGAGCTTGAGCGATAACGGACAAGCAAAGAGTTGTTTTACCAGAAGATTCAGGTCCGTAGATTTCCACGATACGACCTTTAGGAAGACCACCGATACCAAGAGCCAAATCCAGGCTCAATGCGCCAGTGCTGATCGCTTCAACGTCTTTAACCAAAGAGTCGTTCGCGCCCAAACGCATGATTGAACCTTTACCGAATTGCTTTTCAATTGAAGAAACAGCCAATTCAAGTGCTTTCGCTTTTTCGTTATTTGCCTTTGCATCTGCCACAGTTGTGTTAGCCATCTGCGTACCCTCTCTATTTATGTGGTTCTCTCACCACAATTCTTATTGTTAATTTTTAGCAGCTTGGGGCCACTAGCTTTATTTCCTATCGAGAATTTCAACCAGCCAACTAACGGACAAGTCCACTGCCGCTTGCTGGATGGCTTTGCGATCCCCCGAAAAGAATTCTTTTCGAGATACTTCAAAGTTCGGTCCAGCAATGGCAAAGCATACAGTGCCTACCGGCTTCGTGGGTGTTCCACCACTCGGACCAGCAATACCTGTAACTGCCACAGACCAATCTGTTTTCAGCTGTCGACGCACTCCGTGCGCCATTTGACGAGCGACTGACTCGCTCACCGCACCCTCTTGCATGAGAGTGTCTCGACGGACCCCCAGAAGATCCACCTTCGCCTCGTTAGAGTAAGAAACCACAGAGCCTAAAAAGATGTCGGATATACCTGCTTGCTCTGTCAAAAAAGCCGAAAGTGCACCTCCAGTACAACTTTCCGCAAAACCCACTGTGAGTTTTTGGTCGCGAAGGGATCGAATGAAATCTTGTAGTTTCTCGTCTCGTGACGCCATTTAAGGAACCACGATCTGTGCACCCAACCAATTTGTTTGAGTGTAAAGAAACTGCATGATCAGGCTAACAACAATACCAGCGGCAACGTCATCAACCATCACACCAAGACCTCCTTGGATCTTCTTATCTAAATATCCTATGAATAAAGGCTTCGTAATGTCCAGCAATCTGAACAGCACAAAACCAATTAAAATGGCCTGCCACGTCAAAGGCATCCAAACCATCGCAATCAGGAACCCAACGACTTCGTCGATAACGATTTCGCTGTGATCATGACCACCCTTGGCATCTTCGTACGCCTGAGCCGCAAAAATCCCTGCCACCAACAAAACCACGGTCACAACCATGTAAATCAGCGGGCCCGTCCAATTAAGGAGCAAAACCAAGGGAATCGTAGCCACTGTAGCCACCGTTCCTGGCGCCTTAGGACTTAACCCAACACCAAAAAAAGTAGCCAGTTTCAGAAGGAAATTTCTCATAAGAAGTAGGTACGCGCTACCCTGGGGGCATGCAACGAAAACCCACCTTCGCTGCGCTTCGGCGGGCAAGTGCTGCGAGCCATTCGGACTTGTCCGCCGTAGCCTCGGCGAAGGAGGAATGACGTCGTGAGTTAAATTTATGGATGGTATTAAAATTAGCGATTCGACTTTGGCAACTGATCTGCCGGATACTGAATTTCCGCTTTTGATATTAATTTGAAGCGAGGCTCTCTCTCTTTACGAAGTGCCACGGAAGACTTGCACTTCGAGAGAGCTTCGCCAATCTTACGAAGCCCTCAAACCCCATCTTCAGTTTTCAGAATTTTTTAGAACAACGTCCTTAATGACTATCAACAACTGAAGATTTTAACGGGAAACTTACTCTGCGAAATCCATGCGGTTGTTGTTTTGTGCAACGTATGGGATTTCAACGATCGCGCGGATACCTTTGCGAGCCATCATTGCTGACAGAACCGCACGAATACCACCGATGTTTTTACCTTTTGAGCCAATCAACTGGCCTAAACTTTGAGGATGACAGTCGACCTTGTATACCGTCGTACGCTCGCCCACAGTGTAATTAACCACGACCTTGTCACTGTGATCCAGCATCTCGTTCAAAATCGAACAAAGAATTTTCTTCCCAGTCTCTCTAGCCACTACCTTCTCTTGTTCCAACATAACCTCTCTCCAGTTGTTTTTGAACATCACCGACCCGCGATCTCCATTCGACGGGTTGGTGATATCAATTTAAACTAAGAGCGAACGGCTCGCGCTGGAGATACGTCCAATATTTTTCAAATGCGAGTGTCTGTTAGTCCACACTACCTAAGGAAGATCCTGAGACCAACTTTCAGGCAGTACAGCTTTGAAGTCTTCCTCCCAAAACTCATATTGGGACTTCTCATTTGCAGCTACTCGTTTTTGTTCACGAACCCGCAACTCCACCCGACGGATTTTACCTGAGGCGGTCTTTGGTAAATCGCCAAATTCCAGGCGGCGAATGCGTTTAAATGGGGTCAAACGCGATCGTGAGTGATTCATTATTTGTAGAGCCAGCTCACGTGTGGGCTCCATACCTTTAGCTAAAAAGATTACAGCTTTCGGGACATTTTGTCTCAAGGCGTGAGGACTTGGAATCACCGCTACTTCGCGCACAGCAGGATGCTCCAGCAGCACGTTTTCAATTTCAAACGGACTGATGCGATAGTCAGAGCTTTTGAAAACATCATCACCGCGCCCGACAAAAACAAAATCACCGTGCTCGCCTTTGGAGGCCATGTCACCCGTGCGATAGTAAGAAGCCGTCGTGGTATTTGCGACATCGGAATTTCGATATCCTGTCATCAACGCCACATTGCGCTTACTGATATCGATGCAGATTTCGCCTTCATCAGCGGGATTGTTATCGCGATCCAAAAGCGCAATTCTATATCCTGGCAGCGGTTTTCCCATTGTTCCCGGATGCACTTCCTGTCCTGGGCAGTTTCCAATCTGTGCGGTGGTTTCTGTCTGTCCGTATCCGTCGCGCAACGTGACCTTCCATGCCTCCTGATAAGTTCGGATGATTTCTGCATCCAAAGGCTCCCCGGCACTGACGGCTTCGCGCAAATTCATTTTATATTTTCCCAAATCTTCGACTGCCAGCATCCTCCAAACTGTGGGCGGAGCGCAGATCGAAGTGACACGGTTTTTCTCCATAGCTTCCATCATCACTTTCGCATCAAAGCGGTCATGGCGATGAATGAATACCGTGGCCTCAGCATTCCAAGGAGCAAAGAAACTGCTCCAGGCATGCTTTGCCCAACCCGGGGAACTGACATTCATGTGAACGTCACCGGGACGAAGCCCAATCCAGTACATGGTGGATAAATGTCCCACAGGATAACTTTGATGGGAGTGCTCAACGATTTTTGGTTTCGCTGTTGTGCCCGAGGTAAAGTAAAGCAACAGTGGATCAGTCGCTTTGGTTTCACCTTCAGCGTGAAATTCAGCATTTTCCAGGGTAGCCTCAGAATAGTCATGCCAGCCTTCCAGTTTACCATCGACCACCAGTTTAATGGCACCAGGCGACTGAATATCCAATTTTCCAGCTTCGGAAGTAGTGGTAGCGATCAGTTTGACTTCGCCACGAATAAGTCTGTCTTGAAGTTCATCAAGGGAAACCATGGGACTGGTGGGGATCATCACGGCCCCCAGTTTCATGCAAGCTAACATCAATTCCCAGAGAGCAGTTTCGTTTCCCATATAAAGCAGGACATGGTCCCCGCGTTTTAAACCGAGGCCGCGCAGATAGTTTGCCACTTGAGATGACCGCGCGGAAATCTCTGCAAATGTGTACTTCTCTTCCTTGCCGTCTGCACCCGCGATCCACAATGCCAGGTTATTGTTTCCCTCGGCCATGGGATCGAAGTAATCCAGGGCCCAATTGAAGTTCACCAGTTCGGGCCATTTGAATTCCCGTGTGGCATAGTCGTAGTCTGCACGATGCAAAATTAGAAAATCCCGAGCCTGCTTGAAATCATTATTCATCGCCACTGAACACCTCCGCCACTTCTAGAAATTTTATCACTGACGCAGCTCTTCGAGGATTTGTGTTTTTGCAACTTTCTGTGCAAACACAATTCACCATGATATAAAAACCAATATGGCAGCATTTAAATCAATTATCGTTGGCTTGTTCTTTACTGTTTTTATTTACCTAACACACCAAATGGTACGGTATGCAGACCTTACCCCGGGCCAAGCTTTTTTCGTCATTGGATTTATCGCCACGCTGTTTGCCATAGTTATCTCCATGCCGTTGTTTTTCTGGTCACGAAGTGAAGCGCGCTCTGAGTCCAAACCCTGGCATGATCCCTATTTCAGCGCAGCCCATTTTTCGATGGCTTACATCAGCTTTCTGCTGTCGTTCATAATTTTGCGCGATATTGCGGGATTTATTCTGAACTTCACCCAGCCAGAATTCGTAGGTACTCAGCTTTATGGTGCCGAGGCCACGGGTTTGCTTTTGGTGGTTCCTCTGGCGATGCTGCTATTGGGAACCCTGATCGTCCGCTTGGGTGCAAAAGTCATCAAAGTGAAAATTGCTTTTGATCAGCTGCCACAGGGTTTACAGGACCTGCGAATCGTACATGTCACGGATTTGCATGTGGCACCGGGTTTGCCGGTAAAGTTCGTTCAAAAGCTTGTGGATAAGATCAATCAACTTGATGCGGATCTGGTGGTTTTTACCGGGGACATCCTGGATGATCACGCTGTTCGCCACCTGCCCGAGCTGGAAATTTTAAAATCCGTTCGTTCCAAGTACGGAACTTATTATGTCGCCGGCAATCACGAGTATTATTGGAATATTGACGAGTCCTTATCTGCGTTTCGTTCGATTGGATACCACGTTCTGGTTAATCAAACGGAGACTTTGCAAATCAATGGCGCGACCTTACAGGTCTCGGGCATTGCCGATCCGGCAGCGCGCCAGTTTGGCAAGGAGCCTGCTGATCTGGACAAGCTGGTTTCCCAACAAAAGACCGAGGCGTTTAAGCTTTTTCTGGCGCACCAGCCAGCCATTGCTGACAAGGCCTGCGAGAAAGGCTTTGATTTACAGCTTTCAGGTCATACCCATGGGGGACAGTTTTTCCCTTGGAATTTCCTGATCGTGTTCTTTCAGCGCTATCCAAAGGGTCTTTACCGCCTTAAAAAAATGCAGCTGTATGTCAATCAAGGAACAGGTTACTGGGGGCCAAGTCTGCGCCTTGGGACATTCTGCGAACTGACCGAAATTACTCTGAAAAAAGCATGACTGGACAGGCATGAGCAGATAGATTCTGTTACTGCCTATGTCTGACACTCCGAAACGCAAAATCATGGATCTAATTGCCCGCCGCAATCATTCTGAGCAAGAACTCAGAACGAAGTTGCACGGCAGATTTGCGGATGAAGACGGCGGCCTGGAAGCTATCGAGGAAGCCATTTCCCATGCCAAGAAAAACAACTGGCTGGAAGAGCCCTCCACCCTCGCCCATCGTCTGGCAGACACGCTTCACAGTCGCAATAAAGGTATAGAATATATTAATAACTACCTAAGCGAAAAAGGCCTTCCTGCAGTAGAATCTGACGAAGCACTGGAACTTGAGAAGGCTCTGGCAGTTGTAAAAAATAAGTTTGATGAAGATTTTAAATTTTCCCGCGAGGATAAAGCACGCGTAGGACGCCTGCTGACCTCTCGTGGATTTGATTCCGAGACCGTTAGAAAGGTTATCTATGAAAAGCTCTGAGATCAGAAATGCTTTTATTAAATACTTCGAGAAGAATGGCCACAAGGCTGTTGCCTCTTCTTCTTTGATTCCGGAGAACGATCCGACGCTGCTTTTCGCCAACGCCGGTATGAATCAGTTCAAGAATACTTTCCTGGGCCTGGAAAAACGTGATTACAACCGCGCTGTTTCCTCGCAAAAGTGCGTGCGTGCCGGCGGTAAACACAATGACCTGGAAAACGTGGGCTTCACTGCCCGCCATCACACTTTCTTTGAAATGCTGGGGAATTTTTCTTTCGGCGATTACTTCAAAAAAGACGCGATTCATTTTGCCTGGGAATTTCTGACAAAAACTTTGGCTATCCCTAAAGAAAAACTTTATGTGACAGTCCACTTGTCTGACGATGAAGCGGCAGACATCTGGCATCATCAGGAAGGCATTCCTCGCGATCGCATCTTCCGTTTCGACAAAGACAACTTCTGGAAAATGGGCGACACAGGTCCTTGCGGGCCTTGTACGGAGATCTTTTACGATCATGGCCCTGACGCTGGTAAAATTTCTGATCCCTTCAAGGGTATCGAAGCCGGCGAAGACCGCTTCGTGGAAATCTGGAATCTGGTATTCATGCAGTACTTTGAAAACCCTCCAGGCACTTTGACTCCGCTGCCAAAGCCTTCTGTGGATACTGGAGCGGGTCTTGAGCGCGTGACTGCAGCAATGCAGGGTAAGTTCAACAACTACGATACTGATTTGTTCATGCCGATGATCGAGCTTGCCTGCAAAATCGGCGGCGTTAAATACGTGACTGATAAAAAAGTATTGGCTAGCGATGCACAGGCTGCAGAAACCACTTCAGCTCTTCGCGTACTTGCTGACCACTGCCGTTCGACTTCTTTCCTGATTGCTGACGGTGCATTGCCATCGAACGAAGGCCGTGGTTACGTTCTTCGTCGTATCATGAGACGTGCGATCCGTTACGGACGTAAGCTTTCAGCTGATAAGTCCTTCTTGCCTGGAATGGCAGAGGCTTTGATCGACAGTATGGGCGCGGTTTACCCTGAACTGACAAACCGTCGTGATCATATCCTGAATACGATTCGTGACGAGGAAGACCGCTTCCTTGCAACACTTGATAAAGGTACCGAAATCCTGACAGCTGAGCTTACCAAAGCCAAAGCTGCTGGCGTAAAAGAGCTTTCCGGCGAAGTAGTGTTCCGTATGTATGACACTTACGGCTTCCCTGCTGACCTTACTCGCGTGATCGCAAACGAAAACGGCATCGAAGTAAACGAAGAAGCTTTCGAAAAAGAGATGGAAGCGAACCGTGCGAAATCCAAAGCTTCATGGAAAGGTAAATCCATGGGAGCTGACGAAGCTCACATGATCAAATTTGCCAAAGACTATCTTCAGTCCGGCAAATCTGTAAAATTCCTGGGTTACGAAGGCACAATCGGCGATGGTAAAGTGATGGCACTTTCCAATGGCCAGGCTGAAGTTCAAGAACTTAAAAGCGGTGACACTGGCATCATTATCCTTGATGCGACTGCATTCTATGGCGAAGGCGGCGGTCAGTCTGGTGATGTGGGTTACATCATGCAGGACACCAACCGCGCACGTGTTATGAACACGACCAAAATTGACGATATCATTCTTCACCACGTGGAAGTTGAACACGGTACTTTCAAAACCGGTGATGCAGTTGTCACTGGCGTTGATCCGATCGAGCGCAGAAATACGGCGAGCAACCACTCGGCGACTCACTTATTGCACGCGGCCCTTCGTAAAGTTTTGGGTGTGCATGTTACTCAAGCGGGTTCATTGGTTGATGCTGATAAAACCCGTTTCGACTTCACTCACAACAAGCCTGTTAGCAGCGAAGAAATCCGCAAGATTGAAGACATGGTTAACGAACAGATCGCTCGCAATTTGGAAGTTAAAACCGAATTGATGCCACACAAGCAAGCGATCGAAAAAGGCGCTATGGCTTTGTTCGGCGAAAAGTACGCTAACGACGTTCGCGTTCTGACTATGGGTGATTTCTCCTGCGAACTTTGCGGTGGTACACACGTTAAGAACACTTCCAATATCCGCATGTTCAAAATCGTTTCTGAATCTGGCGTCAGCTCCGGCGTTCGCCGCGTGGAAGCGATCACTGGTGATTCTGCAATCAAGTATGCTATGAGCTCTATCGCTCATCTGGATGAAGCTTTGGCTGCGGCTGGTTTGCAAAAATCTGCACACTATCTGAAGCATTTGGAAATCACCGGCGAAAAATCCACTTTGGCAAATCGCGTGGAGTCCATCAAAGAACAAGTGAAAGTGCTGGAAAAGGAAATCAAAAAACTTCAGGGTGGTCAGATCAATGTGGACGACCTTGTTGGTAAAGCGATGGCGTTTAAATCCAAATCTGGAGTTTCTGCGAAACTTGTAATGGCAGACGTTCCTATGGATGACCGTGAAGTTTTGGCGAAAGTAACTGATGATTTGAAAAACAAAATCCAATCCGGAATTGTTGTCGTGGTTGGCCAAGGTGATGGTTCTAACCCAATCATCGTGTCTGTTTCAAAAGATCTGACTGGCGACCACAAAGCCGGTGATGTTCTGAAAGAAGTGGCTGCGATCATGGGTGGTAAAGGCGGCGGTCGTCCTGACTTCGCTCAAGGCGCTGCTCCAGACCGCACGAAACTTAACGACGCGTTCACTAAAGTGCGCAGCACTTTAGGTGTATAGGGTACGGACTTACTTAGACTAAATTTAAAAAGGCCGGTGCATTTGCACTGGCCTTTTTTTTTATTTATGACAACAAGAGTGGATGGAGAAAGTGTGTCCGTACCTGCTTGATCACTATTCGCAAATCATGCCGTGGTAATTTTTTTGGATATAGGCTACTAAACCGCGGAAGGACTGCGAAGCTTGCTCGCCGCAGATATCTTTATAACCTCTGCCGCAGGAATCATAGCTTTCACCCAAATTCAGTTTCTGCTCCCCTAAAATCAAAGTCGCATAACCTGCATTGTAGGATTGCGCGCACATCACATCTTCTTCAGGGGCAGGTTTGCCGCAGATGTTGCTGGTTTTAAGATAGCTTTGCAGCTCGGCCACTTCTGAGGGCTGCAGACAGGATTCTTCTAAAACAGAAAGATTACGATCGATGAGCTGAATACGACCTGTCTTGGGATCTACGGACAGCACACCTTGAGCTACGGGAATTTCCAGGGAGCTGATGGCGATAGATTCATCAGCTTTACCATCTGCCGGTAGGACAGCATGAGTGGACGGCGCCGAAAGTTCGGTCGCAGAGAGATTCGACTGACTGCAGTTTTGAAATCCCAATATGAGACAACCGGCAAGAACTATCAATCCGCCTTTTTTCATTTACTATCCCCCGTTTATGACTCTTCGGTAAGGCTGCAAGGAACTTGACCTTAGTACGGTGAATTTCTGTGTGAACTTACACTCTCCGCGCTCAAGTCCTCTATATTGCGCAATGCATTTGCATTGCTAGACCATAGTCGGTGCAATAGCCTCGTTCTGGTTCACTTAACAACTAAGGAGACTTCAATGAAAAAAATGATCGTAGCAGCTCTGGTTCTTGTTGGTTCAACAGCTTTCGCTGATTCCACTGTTTTGAAATGCTCTGCACCTTCTAAAGGTAAAGCAGCAACTATCAACATTACTATCGGTGACGATGCTTCTGTTGATTTCCTAACTATGGAAGTTAAAGAAAAAACTGGCTCTTCCACTTTCTTCGCTCAATTGGATAAAGGCACTGTTGCTGCTCAATTGAAACAAGGTTACTTGCAAACTTTGGCTTTGACTGAAAAATCAGCTCAAACTGAAGACGGCGTAATCAGAAACACAGGTTTCTTCGGCGTTAGCGCTGACAACGGTTCCTTCTCTGGCTTCATGGCAGCGAACGGCAACATCTACCCAATCTCTTGCACTAAGTAATTAGCTGCATAAGGTACGGACACACTTCGTCCAAAAAAGGGAGCTTTTAAGGCTCCCTTTTTTTATTGGTAATTCACAGGTAAGTCCGTACCTAATAAAAAAGGCCCCTGCTTATGCAGGAGCCTTGATCGAATCAGGAAACGAAAACTGAGTCGATTAGAAATCTAGACGAAGATTTGCGTATGCAGTTTCTATCTTACGATCAGAAGCTACAACCGGACCGATACCTGTCGGAGTGTAGTCATAGTCTTGCAACATATAACCAACACGGAATGCAATGTTTTGACCGAACTTCTTAGTCACATAAGCATGGTAACCGTTACCGTGCGTGCTGTAGAAATTTGTCAAATCTTCAGTTGCAGTAGCGTAGTAGAATGAGTTCTCAGAACCATTCACCCACTCACCACCGAAGATCCAAGAACCCAGTCTGTAGCGAGTTGCAAGAAGCATTACGCTACCAGAGTTTGAATCGCTGTCAGCTGCTGTACCAAAACCAGTACCAGGAACGTTAGCCATTAGCTGGCCGTTAGAATCCAAATTGCTTGCCAGGTAACTAACTGACAAATCCCAACCGGATTTTGCAATACCATTAAGTTCCCAAGCCAAAGTAGTACCACCCACTTTTAGTGTCAGATCACTCACACCGGTGACAGTCGTATCACCTGGGTTAGCGTAATAAATATCTGAAGTTTGGAAGTTCAACAATACCAAGCCCATGCTATCAGCCCAGCTCATATCGTTGATGCCATAATCAAGCATCACGCCATAACCAGCAGAGTTAGTTGGCAAGTTACCACCAGCTTGCGTAGTTGGAGTCTTCGTATAAGCACCAGACGCACCTGCATAGTATTGAGAGAACGGTGTATACAAAGCACGGAATGCCAAAGTCTGACCAGCTGGCATCCATTGGTCCATTTTGTAAGATAGACCCATACCATCAAGAACAGAATCGTATGAAAGCATTGGGTAAGTACCCATGCGAGCACGACCGTCTTTATAATTTTGCGGTTGACCATCTACAGTTGGAAGACGACCTACAAACAAAGTCAAACCTGTGTCAGGAACCGTGAAGTCAGCATATGCTTTTTCAAGCACAACGCGAGAACTGTCATAGGCATTTGACGCAGACAAATCATCAGAATTACTCATAGTAGCATCCTGCTGATAGAACGTATTGAAATGCTTAGAAGTCGTCAGGCGAGAGTAGAACTTAACGTTCTTAGAGATGTTCGCATCGATATTGAACTGAAACTTCATACGAAGATAAGTTAAATCGGAATTATCAAATGCTGCATTTCCAGCCGTATCCGGCTCTGTTTGCTCAGCCTTGATGATATCATCAAAACGAGTGATGAAAGTACCGCTGAAGTTGAAGATGTTAAGGGACTGATTTGCTTCCAACTCTGCTACGCGCTCTTCAAGAGTCGCTGCTTGAGCAGATGGAATCATTAGCATTCCCGCGATAAAAGCTGCTGAGATTTTCTTAAAATTGTTTTTCATGATGTTAAATTCCTTAAGATGATTATTGACCAACGACCGCACCAGAGTTTTCTTTCAAGCATGGAACTTTACAGCCATCCACGTCTACTTTGTCCCCTGGAACACAAGACAAGAAAAGATTCTTAACCTGTCTAAGAGCTTCATCGTTTGCCAAATCTTTACTGCAAGCTTTTTTAACTGCCACTTGAACCGCTTCGACTTTTCCCTGTGCCATCACATGGCCAGAGAAAAGCATCATAGTAGCTAGAGTCGCCAAGACCCATTTCGCCATAAACATCCTCCATTGGTGTCCTTACGAAAGCGTGAAGTTCCCTCGGTTTGCGGTCAATGAATCTTGACATCGTTTGACGAAGGTCAAGAAATTTTGCCGGACCTTCGTTTAGGAAAACCAAACCAAGGTCGGTAGAAAGTAACGTGTTTACAAGATCAACGTCTGGGATTGGGTCACTTGCGGACGGAAAGTGTTCAAAGTTCGGTTAAGTTTCTTGTCACGAATCCGATTAAATTATTGAGAAATGCTAAGGAGACTCGTGTGTTCAAGAAAATCGGCATCGGAAAGTCGCTACTATTATATGTATTTGCCTCTGCTTCATTCGTACTTTTTGTCGGATGCGCCTTTTTCTACACAAGCCAACAAGCTCTGACTGCATTAGAAAAAGTCAGTGAGTTTGGTATATCCTCACTATCCATTCAAAATAAGATCATCAAATCAATGGCGTTGGTGCACTCTAACATTCTTCCCATCGCAGCCGATACTGACAAAGACTCCCGCGATATCCGTGTTGAGTTAGTGGGTGGATTCCTTAAGGAGCTTAAAACTCTAAAAGAAAAATGCGGCAACAACTGTCACGCTATCGATGCCGAACTAACAAAATATGAAACGAGCTGGGCAGATATTCAGGCTTCCTTGGCTAAGAACGACCTGCCGACTTCTGCTAATAAGATCCTTAACAATTTAAATCCCATCGCAGAAAAAATATTCGAACAACTGGACAAAGCAGCAACAGAGACAGACAAGAAAACTGCAGAGCTTCTGGCTTCAGCAGACCAAGACAGTACTCAGAAGAAACAAATTCTTTTGGGTATGATCTGCGTTCTGGTTCTGTCAGTAGTAAGCTTAGGCTTTCTTTTCCAGCGCAAACTCGTCGGAGCTCTTAAACTGGTCGTGGATCGCGTTCACCACTCAGTGACAGAAACAACGTCCAAATCACAGAGCATTTCCGAATCAAATGTGAAACTGTCCCAGTCCTCGACAACTCAAGCAGCTTCCATTGAAGAAACTGTGGCATCTCTTGAAGAAATGTCCAGTATGATTCAACGAAATGCCGAAGGTGCCGCTGCAGCTGCAGATCTTTCTACAGAAAGCACAAGAGCTGCCACTGACGGTGGTCGCGAAATTGAGCAGCTGATCACATATATGAAAGAGATCTACTCAGGCTCGAAAAAAATCGAAGAGATCATCACCGTCATCGACGACATCGCATTCCAAACAAATCTTCTGGCATTGAACGCCGCAGTCGAGGCTGCTCGCGCTGGGGAACAGGGAAAAGGCTTTGCCGTAGTTGCTGATGCCGTCAGAACACTGGCTCAACGATCCGCCGATGCAGCGAAAGAAATCAGTGGCCTGATTAAGGAAAGCGTAGCCCAAGCCGAACGCGGCACTAAAGTTGCGGACAATTCCGGGTCAGCGCTTACAAAAATTATTTCCTCGATTGAAAAAGTATCCGCACTGAATGGTGAAATCTCGGAAGCCTGCCAACAACAAGCTTTGGGAATCAAACAGCTTAGCCAGGCGATGAGCGAGATCGACAAAACGACTCAAACCAACGCAGCTGTGGCAGAAGATCTTTCACAGTCATCAAGTGTATTGATGGGTGAAGCTGAATCCCTAAGTGTTGCCACAGATGAACTAAACCTGATGTTGAATGGTCGCAAGAAGGCCGGCTGGCATACTGATAAAGCTGCGGCATAGAGCGTAACTCTTGCATCACGCTCCGATTCGTTCTTAAATTTAAGATCAAATCGGAGCATCAATGAATACTTCCTTTAAATTTAAATTCGTTTTGGCAATGACCCTCGTTGCCGGTTGCACAAGCTCCTCTCTTCAGAAGGAGCAAATCCAAATGTCTGCACAAAGTCAGGATCCTTATCTTTGGTTGGAAGAAGTCGAAGGACAAAAGGCACTGGATTTCGCCAAGGCTGAGAACGATGTCACTTTAAAGCATTTCAAAAGCAATCCCCTGTTCAAAGGAATCGAAACTGATTACCGCAAAATATTTTTCGCCAAAGACCGTGTCCCAAGTGTCAATCTGACGAACGGCGAACTTTATAACTTCTGGCAGGATGAAAAAAATCTTCGCGGCTTGTGGAGAAAAACCACGATTGAAAGTTACAAGTCCGGAAAACCTCAATGGGAAGTCATCTTGGACTTGGACAAATTAGCGAAAGCAGAAAATGAAAACTGGGTCTGGAAAGGCACTGTATTTCGTAAACCCAAGTACGACCGCGTGTTGATGTATCTTTCTCGCGGTGGAAAAGATGCCTCCGTAGTTCGCGAGTTTGATCTTACGACAAAATCCTTCGTGAAAGATGGTTTCACCATTCCTGAAGCAAAAACCAATGCTTCCTGGAAGGATGAAGACACTCTGTTTGTTGGAACGGACTGGGGTCCGGATTCCCTGACAAACTCTGGTTATGCCCGTATTGTGAAAATCTGGAAGCGCGGCACACCTTTAAATTCGGCAGTAACTTTAGCTGAAGCAGAAAAAACTGACATGTCGGTTTCTGCTTACACAAACTACGATCAGGGAAAAGCTTATTACTTCCATCAACTCCGCCACGGGTTTTACGCTTCGAAAGTCTGGTTTGATGATCCGTCTGGCAAAAGCCATCTGATTCCAAAACCAGACGACGCGGAAAGCTGGGGTTTGTTTAAAGGTAATCTTTTGATTGAACTTCGTTCTGATTTTAAAAAATTCAAATCAGGTTCGATTGTGGCTTTGCCACTGGAAAAAGTCAGCCAGGGTGAAGCTGCTCTGGATAACCTGCAGCTTGTATTCGCTCCGACTGATAAACGATTCATTCAAGGTGGCTGCATCACCAAGAACTATTTTATTTCTGTGGTTTCAGACAACGTCCTGACCCAAATGGAAAAAATCACCTTCACTCCTCCAAACATCTGGAAGACCGAACCCATCGCTTTGGGTAAAAACGGAATGGCTTCCTGCTATGACTCCGAGGAGGAATCCGACACTTATCTTGCGACCTACACAGATTTCCTGACGCCAACATCATTCTTCATCGCTGATGCAGCCGATTCGACGAACAAATTTACCTTGCTGATTCAATCGCCAAAGCGTTTTGACTCTTCGACGCTGACAACTTCTCGATACGAGGCTGTCAGTGCAGATGGCACAAAGATTCCTTACTTTGTTGTACACAAAAAAGACATGAAACTTGATGGTAAGAATCCGACTCTGCAATACGGCTACGGTGGCTTCCAAAACTCTATGACACCAAGTTATTTAAGCTCCACGGGAAAAGTCTGGGCAGAAAAAGGTGGAGTCTACGTTCTTACAAACCTTCGTGGTGGTGGCGAGTTCGGTCCGAACTGGCACAAGTCAGTATTAAAACAAAATCGCTACAAAGTTTATGAAGACAACATCGCGATCTCTGAAGATCTAATCAAACGCGGAATCACTTCACCAGAACATCTTGCGATCTCTGGAGGATCGAATGGTGGCTTACTGGTCGGCGCGACTATTACTTTGCGCCCCGATTTGTATAAAGCCGCTATCATCGCAGTTCCGCTTTTGGATATGCTCCGCTATCACAAGCTCTTGGCGGGCGCCAGCTGGATGGATGAGTATGGTAATCCCGATGATCCGGAAATGCGCGAAGCGATCTTGAAATATTCGCCTTATCAAAAGCTAAGTCCGACTGCGAAGTATCCAGAAGTTCTGGTTTTAACCAGCACCAAAGATGACCGGGTTCACCCTGGTCATGCGAGAAAATTCGTGGCACGCATGAAAGAGCAAAAGCATCCGGTGTACTATTATGAAAACATCGAAGGCGGTCACGCAGGGAATGCCAACATTGAACAAAGCATTCTGTGGGAGTCTTTGAAGATGACTTACCTGTGGGAAAAATTGAAATAGTTCTGATAAGAGAATGACTCCGTAAAAAGCCTCGACCGTAATGTCGGGGCTTTTTTATTTTCGGTCCACCTGAAAAACACAATCAGATGTAATACCTAACATGGTAACCGTCACACGATATAAACCAGACAGCTCCCTGCCGATCGTTCGGTCCGTCAATTCGATCTGATCCACATTTCCAATCTGCCCTTGGTATTCGATGCGCACGCGGGAAGCCAGTGGCGAATTCTCGGCCAAATCGGATTGACCATTTTCGTGAATCATATGAACAGACTTGTGATAGGCATCATTGCGAATCTGGGCCTTTACGATCAACGCCTTACCCATGGTCCCCTGATGTCCAAAGAAAGTGAAATACGCATCGTGAACAGACACGACACTGCAGTCCCCGGCTCGCGCAACAATGCCCGTGCCCGTATCATTTACCGGTGATGCATTAGCGCCTTGATTTAAGAAAGTAAGAAATAACAGAGTAAGTACTGACAGTTTCATATTCCCTCGAAGGAAAATTACAAACTATCACTGGGGACGAAATCTCCCCAATTACGCTCGAGTCATTAAACAGATATAAAAAATCAGATGAGCGTATCCACAAATAAAAAAAGGGAGCCATAGGCTCCCTTTTCTGTTCTGGTCCAGATTCGGACACTCCAAATTTTAACGTTTAGAGTATTGGAATCTACGACGAGCGCCGGATTTACCGTATTTTTTACGCTCAACCATACGAGGGTCACGAGTGATGAAGCCAGCTTTCTTAAGAGTTGCTTTGAACTCTGGGTTGAAAGCGATCAATGCACGAGTGATACCCAAACGGATCGCACCAGCTTGTCCAGACTCACCACCACCAGCAACAGTGATGTTAGCGTCGAACTTACCGATTTGGTTCAAAAGATCCAAAGGTTGAACGATAACCATGCGAGATTGCATACGGCTAAGGTAGTCTTCAGATTTTTTACCGTTGATAGTGATAGTGCCTTTACCAGGTTTCAAGAAAACACGTGCAGATGACGTTTTTCTTCTTCCAGTAGCATAAAAGAATTTTTCAGCAGCCATTGTCTATCCTCTCCAATTACTTCTTAGTTGGGAGTGTGAATACTTCTGGTTTTTGAGCAGCATGTGGGTGCTCAGCGCCAGCGTACGTTTTCATCTTCATGATAATATGACGAGAAAGCTTGTTAGTTGGAAGCATACCGCGAACAGCTTCGTGAATGATGAAAGTTGAATCTTTCTCTTTCGCTTGAGCTGCAGTCATTTCCTTCATAGAACCGAAGAAACGAGAGTGACGGTAGTATTTTTTGTCATCCCATTTAGTTCCAGAAAGTTCCATCTTGTCCGTGTTGATCACGATAACGAAGTCACCAGTGTCTACGTTCGGAGTGTAGATAGCTTTGTTTTTACCACGAAGAATGTTTGCAACGTGTGTAGCTACACGACCAACTTTTTGGTCAGCGGCATCAACGATCAACCATTTTCTTTCAACTTCTTCTGCTTTTGCATTGAAAGTTTTCATTATTAGTTTCTCCAATTAATTTGAATGTCTGGTTTTACCGTCCGAACATTCGGCAAATATGATGTTTGAGTTTAACAACGGGCTCTTACACTATGTTTGCGGGAAGGGATGTTTTAAAGTTCTAGGCACCCATTGTCAAGGTTCTTGGGATAATAAACCTTCATAAGGTACAGGCCCTCTGCGGGTGCTGGCGGACCGGCCTTTTTGCGATCTTGGGCAGCGATAATTTCCTTCATATATTCAGGACTTAGCCCTTTTTTCTCGATCATCAGGGATGTGCCGACGATGTTGCGAACCATTTGCTTTAAAAAGCCACTGCCGGTCACTGTAAACTGCAAAACCCCGGGTCTGCGCCATTCCCAGTCCGCTTTATAGATCTCGCGAAGGGTGTCTTTGACGGGCGTTCCGACCGACTGAAAGCTCTTAAAGTCTTGAAATCCCAAAAGAAATTTAGAACTTGCCTGCAGATGAGCGATATCAATCGGCATTCTTTCCCAAGCCGCGTAGCGTGCTAAATGGGCACTTTTGCGGGGCTTATTCAATAATAGATAACGATACGTTTTGTGGGTTGCTGAAAGAGTCGAATGAAACTCCTCGGGGGCAATCCAGGCCTTTTTCACCACGATACCGGCCGGAAGCTGGGAGTTTAAAGCCCAGCACAGGTCCCATTTTTTAGCCGGATCGATTTTACGGGTCGTGGAAAAGTGGCAAACCTGATTCAGGGCATGAACCCCGGCATCGGTGCGACCAGAAGCAAACAGGACGATCTTTTCATTGAAGATGCGGCAAAGTGCTTCCTCGATGACCTGGGCTACAGAAACCTGATCCTCGGGTTTCTGTTTTTGCCAGCCACAGTATCCTGTGCCGTCGTATGCGACTGTGAATTTAACTTTGGTCATTTGCATGCGGGAGGGTTTAACACAAGTTCCCGAGCCAGGCATCTATTTGCTGTTCCACGGACATTTCGCAGCAGATTTTTCAGGGACTTAAGAGGGTCCAGTGAAGACAAAGTGTCTTCAGAATGTATTCTGGATCGATTGACTCCCCGGTTGGATGAGTTAGCCTCATCTTCGGCGCCACTTAATTTTTATTTTTGAAACTTTTAAATTTTTTAACAACGAGGTCTTCATGAAATGTTCAATCGCTTTACTGGCACTTTTGTTTTCCTGCTCATCGTTCGCGCAGCAAAATGTTCAACAGCCACCCTCCTCCCAAATTCCGGTCTTCGGAAAAGCACGGGTCAAAGTAAATATCTTTAAGAACACTATCGAACGAGTAGGTGACGGGTTTAAGGATACAAGAGAGGAAGTTTGTACAAAGTTTATTGATATCGATGTTTACGATATCCGCTTCAGTGAAGGTGTCCAGCAAATGCCACCAATACCTTTCGTGAGCTGTGTAGCGACTCTGAATAATGTTCGATATCAAACTCCAGTTTGGCTTTACAACATCGTTACACGCGTGAATGGTACTGAGTTAAAAACGTATTGGGCAAATTTAACTGCGTATCCCACAACGAATATCCCTCCGAATGCTCCACCGATTGATTTACCTGGGAAAGCCAGTGCTTCCACCAAACAACTTGATCTTGGAAATATGATTTTCAATTTGGAACCTAATCAAGGTGTGTATTGCTATGAAATGGATCCCAATCCTCAGCCAGTTGATCAAATTATCGTGAAACCTACCGATCGTAAAATGTCCCTTCCGTTTACTCAGCACAAGAAAGACAACTGCCAAATTGTAAATCCAACGGCATTCGGTGCGACTGTTGAATTCGAGACGCTTTAATGAAAAATATAATTTTACTAATTCTTCTAACGACAACGTGGGCGCCCCTTTCAGGGGCTGTCTCTCGTGTCGGAGGCGGAAAAATTAACAGTCTTTCCTCCGGATTTGAAATGGACGCTCCAGAAAGCTTTCTTAATATCAAAGCCACTGGACGAGACAGCGTTCGCGCCGAAGGACCCCCAACCTACGTCATGGGTAGAGGTGTGATGACCCAGTTTATCGACATCGGCGAGTTCAGAAATGAGTTTCCTGATTTTGTCGACTATTCGGCCAACGACATTCAAAGCCGCCTTGAAAGATCCGCATGGAGTGTGGTTTCAAATTCTGACTGCATCTTGATTATGAAATCCAATGATCCGCAGATCACGGCCTACATTGCAACTTGGGGATTGGGAAAAGGATTTGTTCTAAAAGGAAGAAGTCTTCCTGATGTCGATAAGGCGATGACCGGCTTCATCAACTCCTTGGTACTTACTCCAGGAAGCTGTGCATGGAAGTAGCGGTTCAGTTAAAACCTATCAGTAAATATCCTGAAATAGCGCGGTACACTTGTTACCGCGCTTTCCTGCGTGATTTCTTTGAATATAAAAAATCTTTGCGCTCGGGATTTTCATATCGTCAGTTTGCAAATCTGGTGGGACTAAAAAGCCCGAACTACCTGCAACTGGTGATTCAGGAAAAACGCAATTTGACGGAAACCACAGGCCGTCGTCTGGCCGAGGCCTTAAAGCTGAATGCAAAAGAAGTAAGTTACTTCGAAGCTTTGATCCGTCTGCAGAATGCCGAAAACGACGAAGAGCGCACCAAAGCGCAAAAGAATGTTCATGCTTGTCTTAAAAAGCTATTGGCGCAGTTTGTTCAATTGGACGCCAGCGAGATTCTAAATAAGTGGTACCACCTTTTGGTTCGCGAGATGGTTCTGCTAAAAGGCTTCGAACCCAGCGGTGAATATATCTCAAAAAAAATGAATGGCATCATCAGCGTGGAAGAAGCCGAACGGTCACTTAAATTCCTATTGAATTCAGGTTATCTAAAAAACAACGGTGAAACCTACGAACAAAGCGAGCCCGTCCTCGACACCGGGATCGACATCTTCAATCACGATTTCATGCAGGAATACCATGCCCAAACCATGAAAGCCTGGTCCACCAACATCACCCAGCTAGGATACGAAAATCAGGAACTGGGCCTACTCAACATCCCACTCCCAAAAAACAAGTTAGGTGAACTACAAGAAAAGATCCGTCAATTCCAAGACGAAATCATCGGCTGGTCTCAATCCCAAAAAGACTGCGACGAACTAGTCCAACTAGGCACCTACCTAATGCACTTCGAAACTAAGAAATAGAAAACGCCGTACCTTTTTGAGGTACGGCGCAATCAAAACCACAATCAACAGCGCGTACAACAAAGTCATTTCCACTTCCGCTTCGGAAATGAATCAGACAACAAAGTCCCCACCAATCCCAAAAAGTACTGGGCACCCAGCAACAGCTCTAACTAGGGAATAACGAAAATCACAAGTCAGAAAAGTAAAAAAACAACGAAAGAAGGACCACGTTTGCAATTACAAACCAGCGCATCTCTTCCAGCAACTTGCAAAGCAAGGAGCTCCCCACATCCCCGACTTGCGAAGCAAGGAGTTCCCCCATCCGCGACTTGCGAAGCAAGGAGCCCTCCCCGTCCCCAAAAAGAGTGAGGCTGGTCAAAAATCGTCAAATGCAAGGCGCGACGATGAAGGCGTACTACCTGTACGCCGAAGAGGAGCAACGAAGCAGTTGGCGGTTTTTCACCAGCCGTTCTTAGTAGTCTAGGGTTACGCCGGCGGATATTATATTTGATGTGAAGTCTACGTCTTCGCTGAAAGAATAAAGGTAGCGATATTCTAGGGTCGCCCAAAGATTTGCGATGCCGTATTCGGTACGAAGAGTGTATGCGGTGTCTTTGCTCATTGCGCCGATGTTAAGCAATATGCCGCCGGCACCGTAGGCTGCGGGAGTTCCGACAAAGTTGGTGTCGTTTCCGTCATCGCGGAATTCTGCAACTGGGATGTAGGAGCCGCCGCCGGAAATGAATGGCGCAAGGATCTGACGATCCATGTATTGAAAGCGATAGGTCAGTCCCAGGTTCAAAGGAATTGCAACGAAGGTGTATTCTTCAAGAGCTTCCTGGCCGGCAGTGGGGTTTCCAGAAGTTGCTGTTTCTGTAAAACGACCTTGGCCATTAGCCATCAACAATCCCAAACCACCCTGAATCTTAAAGTTTCTGGACATTTTGAAGGGCTGCCATTCGTACTCAAACATCAACAAAGGCACTTGAGGGCCGGCATACATGGTATCGAAATTTGTAATACCATCCGCTGACTCAATTTTAGGAGCATCCATCATACCGAAGCGGAAAGCTCCGGTCGTGCTGTAGCCTTTTTTCTCGCTGGTTTTATAAACGTAAGTGCCGTCTTTTTCGATGCGAATCAAACCCACGGCTGACTGCGGATGACGAATGTATTCGATTCCACCGGAACGGGATTTGCTGACAACTTCTTCTGCATAAACTGGAGCTGCTGCTTTAACGGGCGTTGTTGGCTCTTCCAGCAGAATTTCACCTTCGGGAATTTCATTTGAAGGAGCGGCAATCACCGGCTCTTCATCTTCAAGCAACAGGTCTTCGGAAGAACCTGCTTCCGGAACATTTTCATTTAAATCGACAGTATTGCTTTGGCCAGTTGCTGCCGGAGCTGCGGGAGTTGTCGTCGCTGGAGCTGGTGGCGGAACAGGTTGTCCACCACTTTGCAAAATTTCATCTTCGATACTTAGTGCATCGTCGGTTTCAGCTTTCAGCGGATCAGCAGCTGGCGCATCAAATTCATTTTCGTCCACAAATGGTGGTTCTTTGGGTGCAGATTCCTGCGCGTGAGCAGTGTGAAACATTGTGACTGCCAACAGCGCAACCAACACCAACCAAAGTGATTTCACAGTTCACCCCGAACGTTACGTCCCAGAATCAGTCGTTGATACAGACCCCACAAAGTTAGACCCGCCAACAATACAAATCCAAGGGCATACCAGAAACCAACAGCCACACTCATGCGAGCGAAAAACAACAACGGCCACAACACACCACGAACTGCGATTTTAGCGGTGTCGTTTTGGGCGATCATGTTTGCGTATTTAGGGCTGTATTTATAGTAAGTTTTTACGAACTCACGGCCCCAGGAATACGGAAGCAGATATTTGTTTCTGAAATCACGGAAGCTTTGCACCTCAGGGGCCATGTCGCTGCCAAAGGCTGCGGTGGCGATGAAGCAACTTTTGTCATCCAAAAGTCCCGCGACTGGAGTGGGAGTTCCACACAAAGAATCAGGCGAAACTGATGCCACCGGAGTGAAGTAATAAATATTTCCCACTAAGTCTCTGTTTGCCATCACCATGCAATAGTTTTCTCCATTCGTCAGGCCGGAGACATAAACCTTAGACATACTGGCGACATTGATAGGAACCTCAAAAGAATCGGACTTATTAGTGATTTGTCCAACTGTCGTGGCATTTGAGTCGCCAGGAGTTTGTTTGACGTAGAAAAAAATCGCGCTTTTAAAATTTACGCCCGTTGTGCTTGTTGGATATCCATCTGAAGCGGCAAGGCCACGTGCATACAACTTAGAATCTCCGGGAAACGCAGTGAAATTACAAAGTCCCGTATTAGCTGGAACTGCAGTTCCGTCATCAGGACAATCTGTGTATTCAGAAGGAGCAGCCGGCGCGACTGATGAAATAAAATGAAATGTGAATGTTCCCGCTGAAGCACCCGTGGAATTTGTCGCGGATGTGATCGTCAAATCGTGGTTTAAAGGATCCGCCATGCAAGTGGAATCATTGATCGCCTTTGAGCAAATCTCACTCCACGGCAAAGTGATCGTGACACTCGTAGTGCCCAGGATAATATTCGTTGGGTTCACTGTGGTCGAATCGATTTTAAGAGTGATATCCGAAGTTGAAGTTATGGGCGTAGACGTATTCAGAACCAGGGTTAAAATAAGCTCTGGAAAAACCGCGTTCTTGTTACAAGGCTCTAGCCCATTGCCGGTGCAAGTATCGCAAGTGGTATTCGTCGTCGTAGTTCCGCAAGTTCCAGCGAACCCACCATAAATGATTGGCTTGGTTGGAGTTGTTACTGAGTCGACAGAAGTTGCGCCACCAACCGTTCCAAACGTCAAAGCAGCTAATGCCATTTTAGACATCAACAAAGTGGTGGAAAATAAAGCTACTTGCTTAAACAGACGCATATCTTTATCGAACCACTGGACGAGCCATTAGTCAAAACAACCAGCCCGCCCAGACCTAAGTCAGATCATAATTTCACAGTGATTTAGAAGAAAATCTGTTCGGCTATTTGAATACCGTTCAGCGCTGCACCCTTGCGGATGTTATCAGACACAACCCACATCATCCAAAGCTTGGAATCTTCTGGATCACGGTGGATTCGGCCCACGTAAACGGGGTCTTTGCCTGAAACTTCCCGAGCCAGCGGATAAACGCTGCGCTTAGGATCATCCTGAACCACGATTCCGGGATGAGAAACCAGCGCCTCGGTAACAGCTTCGCGTGTGGTGTCTTTTTTCAAAGTCACCCAAACGGATTCGCTGTGGGCATTAAGTGCGGGGATGCGCACGGTAAAAGCTGACACCTTTAATTGTGGCAGCCCCAAAATCTTGCGCGTTTCTTTCATGATTTTGACTTCTTCACTGCAGAAGCCCTGATCGTTGAAAGAACCAATTTGCGGGATGCAATTGAACAAAATAGTGTGCGGGAAAGTTTTTGGTTCAATGTCTTGAGTGTGTTTGGAGGTTTGCTCCATCAACTCGTCATAACCACCTTGTCCGGCACCACTCACCGCTTGATAAGTGCTGACACGAACTTCTTCCAAACCAAACTTTTCAGCCAAGGGTTTCAAAGCCACAACAAGTTGAATTGTGGAGCAGTTCGGGTTGGCGATCACCTGGGGCTTGGAATCTTTGTTCACCAGATGACCATTCACTTCAGGAACGATCAATACAGTGTTTGGATCCATGCGGAAGGCTGCAGAGTTATCCACTGCAAAAGCCCCTGCCTGGACAGCTTTTGGAGCCCACTCTGCAGAGATATCATCACCGGAAGAAAAGAAAACCAGATCGAGGCCGTCAAAGCAGCCGTCTTTTAAAACTTGGCAAGACCACTGCTGACCTTGCAATTCGATTTTCTTTCCCAGGGAATTTTCTGAAGCAAAGGGGCGGAGTTCCGCAATCGGGAACTCGCGCTCTTCAAGAAGAGTCATAAATGTTTGGCCGACCATACCGGTCGCGCCGACGACACCGACTTTAAGTTTTCTTTTCATCTTTCTGGTCTTCTTCCTCTTCCTCGTAAACCAAGTCGCTTTCGTGAACTTGTACGGGAGCATAAACTGATGGCTTAATCTTGCGAATATTTTTACCCAGTTTGAAGACACCGAAAACTGCACCAAGGGCTGCGTAGCCCATGAACAGAACAAACAGCATTACTTCCGGACGAAGAGCAACAACTACCAAAACGCCGACACCCAAAATCAGGTAACGGAATGGCAGACGCTCTTTCAAATCCAAATCTTTAAAGCTGCGGAAACGGAAGTTTGAAACCATCACCAAAGCCAATAAGATTGTCATTACCAGCAAACCGTAATTGCCCATCGGTTCCAATTCCAAATCCTGGAACGCAAGAACAGAGGAAGCCACGATACCGGCAGCCATTGGAATTGGCAGACCTTGGAAATAGTTTTTCTCGACCACGTTTGCCTGAACGTTGAAGCGTGCCAAACGAAGTGCTCCGCAAGCCACGAACAAGAAACACGCAACCCAACCTAAACGGCCGAATGGTTGAAGTGCCCACAAGAACAACAAAACACCTGGTGCCATACCGAAGCTGACCAGGTCGCAAAGAGAATCGTACTCTGCACCGAATTTACTTGTTGAACGAGTCAAACGAGCCAAGCGGCCATCCAACTGGTCAAACACGGCGGCAACAACGATCGCGTATGCAGCCCAAAGGTAATTACCTTTAATGGATTGAATAACTGCGAAGAAGCCTGAGAACAGGTTTCCAGTCGTCATCAAGTTTGGAAGAATATAAATATACATGTGCAGGCGCTGCGCGCGAGCTTCTTCAGTATCTAGATTTGGATGATGTGCGATATGTTCATTTGCCATGTATCGGTTTTATCCGACATTGGCGAAAAATCCAAAGAAATAAAAGAGGATAGAAAGTCCAACGGCGCTCATCAATGGCAACGTCAGGTTATCATCTAACTTTCCAACCGGAATCAACTCTGCAAACGCCCCAACAAGGCCCGCAAGTAAGCTAATCACGATCACGCGATCCGTTAGATAATTGTGATATAACAAAAATGCCATCGTCAAACCCATGCAGACGAAGAAGGCGGCCATAAAACCCTGAATGGACTTGTGACCAAAGATTTTGTCCTTACCGTACAAGATCCCAAAGTAGCTGGCGATTGGATCTGCAAAAGCCAGGAACAACAACGTCAGAGCGACGATCGGGCGCGGGAAAATAACGTAAACAATCAGAACACCCGTAAGTAAAAAAGTAGTACCCGCCAGCTTTTTAACTTCACTTTGACGCATGATTGGTTTGAAAGCATGAACTGCGAAATCGTTCAGCACCGGATAACGGTGGCGCAAGAAATCAAAAGGAACGAACAAAATCCACGCAATAACCAGAAGAGATAAGGACAACTTTTCCGGCATATAAACATAGGCCAAAAACATGGCGAACACGGCAGACATATGCCAAATTTTTCGAGCATAGTGTATGTCCGAGCGCTTCTTAAGGTCTACCAAGTTCATGAATCCTTCTGTAATCATTCGTGCTCAACTTAAAGGCCAAAATGAGCAAGATCAATTTAAATGATACTACTCTAGCTGAGCGCATCAACTCAATGAATTAGCTCAGCTAATGATAATCAGCCAGCGCAATTTGTATGTATATTTTCAAGGTTTATGCAGCTTCGGAACTAGAGCTTCGTGTCGATTTGAGTATCAGCCCCAGGCCCCCACAGACGATCCAAAGTACACCGCATGCCAAAATAACTGTGCGAACAGATGTCAACTTGATCAACCAGGGCGAAGCCAAAGTGCAGATCAGTGTTCCAAGGGACTCTACAGCCATGCGCAAACGAAACACCTTGGTTAAATCTGATATCGCAAATTTTCTTTGCATCAGATCAATAAATGCCAGGTCATTCATCGGCCCTAAAAATCCGGTGTAAACCGATGCCACAGCAATCCAAAATACTGTGGGAGCAATTCCGATCCACACAACACCTGCTCCCCAAAGTACGTAACCCAAATACATCAGCCACAAAAGACGATGACCGGCGCGTTTGCGATTGCCGAAATACACGGCGCCCAAAAGATTTCCTACTCCATAAGTGGCCATCACAAGTCCGAACATGCGGGCATCACCGCCGGAGATTTCATGAATCAATAACGCGAATCCCACAATCACGGCAAGATTCCAGGCACCCGCGGTTAAGGCTCGCGATAAAAACACATATCTCATCCCGATATGTCCTTCGATCAATCTAAATCCACCCAGAATTGCTTCACCAAAGCCAACGCGGCCTTTGGGAGCAGTCAGATTTTCTGGCAAATACTTTTTCAACGACCAAATGGAAATGGCTGAAATCAAAAACGTAAATGCATCGATCGTAAAAAAATGAATCATCGGCACAACGGCTGCTAACAATCCAACCACTGCAGGTCCCACCATACGCGCACCGCGAATTGTGGTAGCCATTAATCCGTTGGTGGATTGCATCGTATCGAAATCTTTTGCGAGGATGGGAATCATTGCCTGAGTCGCCGGATCAAAGAACGCACTTAAGGACGCGAGAATTAATGCCATCACAATCAATAGCGACAAAGGCACCGTCGTAAAGAAAGAAACAAACACCGGAATCAGCACGATCACCATGCGCACCAGATCAACTCTGATCATGGTTTGATGAGGATTCCAGCGATCGGCCCATTTACCACCGACGAAACTTAGCAACATCAAAGCTGCGGTTTGTCCTGCGGTTAAGTAACCCGTATCAGCGCCCATTAAACTAACAGCAAACCAAGTCAGTCCGACTCTGTAGATTTCATCACCGATCGAAGAAAAGGCCTGCCCCAGCCAAAGGCGTTGCAGTTGCGGTTGTCTGAGGGCCTTGATCATAAAAACTTTCTATTGCGCCAGATAGTAAACGCCGTCTTCAGGAGCAACGCAGGCATCTTTAAACAGACGACTGTGATTCGGCACCAGATACACACGTCTCCACGAATATCCGTCCTGAGAGATTGCTTTGTTCGGTCGTGGATCGATAAAGACAATATCTCCAGGATTCAACTGACCGCAAGCTTTAGCTTTCGTTGAAGGCTGAATGCGAATATTGCGTTTATCTTTCGCGGTGAACTTCGCATAGCTTGCATCCACATCCTTAGGCAAGGCTCCGATCCACTTTGCAACCAGGGCATTCAATCGTTCCCCTTCAGAGGTTCCAAAGAACTGCGGTTTATCCAGCGGTGGCATCGGTGTGTAACCTTCAAGTCGCGCAATAGCGCCATACACTTTGCTGCGCTCTAAATCGCGAGGTGCAATCCAGCCATTTTTTACCAGGAAATCCAGATTGCTGAAACGATCCTTGGCGACGTCATCAGCCTGCATATTTCCATGACAGCCCAGGCAGTAGTTTTGAATTAGCTGAGTTTGAATAGCCTGATAACCCAGATTTAACTCTGGATTGTCTTTGATGGCAGAACGCCAAGCCAACATCTGTACCTGAGGATCAAATACTACGTTAGAGCGATCACAAGGTTCCTGATAGTTCGCTGAATTAGTTCTCGCAAGTCTGACGATGGTGCGATTTTCCCGGTCTTCAACAATCCAAAGAGATCCATCGCTGGCTTCAGTGAATGCCACCGGTGCACCTTTCGCGCGAACGCCTTTAACTTCATTCCATTTTGAAATCACTTCTATATAAGAAGCATGACGTTCCATTCCTCCGCGCGGTTGGAAAGGTTTCGCTATAGGACATGCTCCGGGCTGATTAAATTGATAGGAATTTTTTGTTGTCGCCGATTCGGTTACCGGCAAACCCTTTTCATCAACACTGTAAGCAACCAATCGCTGTCCCATGGGTTGATATCCATGCCATGTCACCAAAAGTTTTCCGCCAAACAGATCACTGAACATGCTGCCACGATAGTAATCCATATGCAGAGGCGCTACGTGCGGAGGCATCAGAACATAGGGGGCATGGTACTCGCCCATTCCGGTTCCATTCCTTAATGAACAATTCACGGGCTTGCGAAATTGTTTGTGAATAGGAAGTTTGGCATTTTCAGGAAACTCCCACTCTGGCGAAGTCGCGTGGAAGTTATAACAATAAGGCCAGCCATAGTGGCCGACTCTGCCTTTATCCAAATCAATTACGTTGATTTCTTCGTAGGGCTCTTCCAGTTCTGGGAAGTCTCTTCCGTTTTCACCTTGAACCAGAAATCCGGCGGTGGAAATAACCATGGCCATGGAATTTCTTAAGCCCACGGCGGAGTATTCAAAATTGGTCACACCATCCGGTGGCGGATTCTTTAACAATGCCGCAGGGACACGATAAATCGCACCGTTTCCTTCAGCCTGATCTTCCGAGCAGTACTTATACTCATTTGTTCCTTCGACAATGCAGTGATCACTTGGTGATCCGGAGTTGATGTAAAGGTCACCGTTTCTTGGATCAAACGCGAACTGCGACAAAGGATGCATGTAACCTTCTTTGCGCGCAAGGTTCGTAAATACGATGCGCCAGCTAACAAGTTTGCCGTTGATATACTGAAACTTTGAAATCTGATTCTTCTCGCCAATGTAAAAGAAACCATCAGGTCCCAACCGCAGTCCATGGGGATTATCCAAGCCTGCTTTTAACAAGGTGATTTGATAATTACCGGTCGCACCCGGTTTTAGCAAAAACAGGCGACCATTTTTTGGCCCCCAACCGCCCATATCCACTACCAGGAACTGATTGGTGTTTGCGAGTTGCAAAATTGTTCTGGGTTTTATGAAACCTTTATTGGTAGCAGGATCCAAGGCGCGATCGCGGGGCAAAACCATACCCAAGCAAGTGCCCGGCATAGTTTCCACCATCAAACGCGGAAATCCATCACAGGACCTGTCTGTGGGATCATAAAGATAACCGCTTTTATCCAAAATCATTTTTGTGGAAGCGGCAGAGCGCTTCGCCAAATCAGTTCCTGGGTTTTTCACAGAGGTGCACTGAATTAACGAAAATACGACGGCTAACAATATAACGCGCATAAAAGATCCTTAAATGGTGGTTCTTTTATTTTGCGAAAGAAAGACGAAAAAGGGAAATAAGATTTAAATCTTGGTAGAGCTGATACGAATGATTTCTTCAACCTGGCGGCCGGCTTTTTCATAGCGAATGGCAATTTCGTTTTGACCAGGCTTTAGTTGGATAAGATCCGTTTGGTATCTGTCAGAGCCGCGATCAAAAACCGAAGCTGTGTAGCCGTTGCTTTTATTGACGATCTGAATTTCACCGACAGCAACGCCCGCGTTGCAGTTTTTACCTTTGAACTGAACGTAACCCGCGTGCACTTCAAGATTACCAGTTTTGGTTTTGCAATTCAGGTCCACATCAGCAGACTCATGCAGCGAAGAACTGATCTCCTGAGGAGCGACGGTAGTTTCCGGAATGGAAGAAGGACGACGATTGTTTTCTTTGGCTATCACTGACGTAGTGGCCGCGACCGAAGTTTCCGGAGAGTTCACACGATCTTCTTCAGTCAAACTTGCAAATGTACGAGCGCCCAACAGCACTACCAGTACAAATGTAATTGCAATAAATTGAACTTCTGAAGCCGCACGTTTAAACATGCTTCTATGATCGGAGTTCCCGAGCAGGACTTTAGCCGTATCAATTTGAGAAATGACCCAAAATCCCCCTCGAAAGTCGTGCGCGAATTTGTGAATTGCAATGGATCGCGAATGGGGAAGCAAAGATGAAAAAAAGGGCTGAAATAATTTTGAAAATTTCGCTGAAAGTCCCGGAAAGCCGCGACTGGAGCTGATACAAAAGACCCTCCCGAGTTGGGAGAGTCTTCAAATTGAGACTATTTTTTATCGATACTGATCGCGAACTTTTTAACTCCGGCACCTTTTACGATATCCAGAAGTCCGACCACCTTGCCGTGTGGCACATCTTTATCAGCGGAAATGATCGCCTGAACTTCTGTGTTCTTGGTCACTTCCTCAATGGCTTTGGCTTTAACAGTCGCTTCATCAACGAAGGCACCGTTTAGGTTAATTCGCCCATCGGCTGTCAGAGAAATATTTAATTTGCTTGGCGCTGTCTGATCACCGCTGGCTGCTTTTGGCAGATTCACGTTGATCGAAGGTTTGATGAACATGGGCGCCGTGACCATGAAGATGATCAGGACCACCAGAATGATATCCACCAATGGGACAACGTTAATGTCCGCTATGGCTTCGTTGTTTTCCCCATTCTTCATTGCCATGGTTTAAACACCTTTTTTCTTAGCGTAAGCAAGGCAAAGTTCTTTAACGCTCTCTAAAGAGTTAAAGATGCCGCGAACTTGTTTGCTGTAGTAGTTGTATGCAATTACCGCTGGAATCGCCACGAACAAACCCGCCGCTGTTGCCACAAGGGCCATAGAGATACCTGCCATAACTGTTTGTTGACCCGCTTCAGGAGCAGTCGCTAAGTCATTGAAGGCTTTCATAATACCCAGAACTGTACCAAACAATCCGATGTAAGGAGCATTCGACCCCAAAGTTGCCAGGAAATTCAGATATCTTTCAAGGTCAGGACGCTCGGTAAGTGCGAAGGTATTGAAGATTTCTTCCAAACCTTTGCTGCCGCTTGCACGCAAATGCTTCATTGCTTGACCGGCAGCACGGCCCTCAAGGGAGTCCGGATCTTTCGCAAGATCTTCGATGTCTTCCACGCTGTTACTTTGAATTGCCAATTTGATCTTTGCACGAACGCGTTGCGACTCAGAGGAAACTTTTCTAAGCGCAAAGAATCTCTCCAAAATCATTCCGATACTAAGAATGCTCAGAATAAGCAACAACCACAACACAACCTGATCGGCTAAATGTGCAACACCAAAAATTTTCTCTGCAAGCATCGAGATGTCCTTTCAAAACTTTGACTAGCAAAAATTATTGATTCATTATCTCTAGATCAATGTCATACGGTCAAGATATGCAGAGAATCATTTTAGCTTTCACACTATGCGCATTAGGCATGGTCCAGCTTGGCTGCCAATCAAGTGACAAGAGTTCAATTCTTATCATCGCAGCTGACAATCTTGCAGTATCTGACATCACCTGCTCTAACGATGGTTACGCCGGAACTAAGTCTGGTTTTCAATTGCTTTGCAACGAGTCAGTGCGATTCACTCATGCCTTTACAACTTCCACACTAAGTACACCGGCGCTGAGCTCTGTTTTGACAGGTTTGCATCCCTACCAACATAAAGTGCGACATAATGGTGGCCCCGGATTGGCCGCCGAGATTGAACTCGCTTCCGAAGTTGCTGTTTACCAAGATTACCGAACAAGTTTTTTTACGGGTGGCGCACCGATCTTTCGACGCTCTGGACTAAATCAGGGATTTGAACTTTTTGATGACAGTATCGTACCAGGTTTTTCCAGTCTTTATCGTCCGTTTAAAAAGAACGCCGCAAACTTTATGCAGTGGCTTCGACACGATGTGGGCAACGGTCCTTATTTCAGCGTTCTTTACGCTCCGGATCTGCAATTCACTAATACAATTACAACAACAGAGTTGGGTGAAACCCGCAATCTCAGTTTTGAATCGCAAGTGGATGAATTTGATGAGAGTCTTTATGAACTGATCACACAAATCAAATCGGCCCGACGCTGGGAAAATACCACTGTGATTCTTGTGGGACTAAGTGGTCACAACAATGGCGAGCGTCGGGATCGTCGTGATTTTCCAACGCTGAACTTAAATTCAGAAAACACTCAAGTCGCATTGTTCATCAAGCCCGCACAAAAGAAAAAGAAAGGAGACGAGCCGATCTACTGGAAGGTGGATCAAAACGTGTCCTTGGCCGATGTCGGTAAAACATTGTTTGAATTATTAGGGGAAAGTGTTGTTGAAAGTGATGGCGGGGATTTTCCAATTCACTCTCTCACCGGAGTTTTAAAAAGTCCTGAAGCCAGTTGGCCAGAAGATCGTCCTATTCCGATTGAATCGGGATGGGCTTTATGGCGCAATGCCGGACCACTGCGCATGGCAATTATCTCTCATCATGTATTGTTCATAAATGATGATTCACCAAAGCTTTACAACACCTTGGTGGACCGCATGGAAGCCACTCCCCTGCCCTTGCTTCAACAAAGTCTTTTACCGACGACCACCAAGCTGCAGAATCTGATAAGAAAGAATCAGTTTCCGGCTTATACGCCCCTAAATAACGAGTGGTTGGCTAAGCTCTCAATCCCCTATGACCGTTGGACCCGTCTGGATCAGGAGCCATTGTTGTTACGAGACCTAAAACGCCTGGGCAACAATGCTGTTTATAAAAATCTGAACATTCTAAATTGGACTGCTCAATTGTCACTAAACCAGAAAGACTGGGATTCCCTGCGAAATCTGGGAATAAAAAACGGTGTCAGTGTTTGGCAGTATGTGGGCGAGAAAAATCTGAACATAAAAAATCCCAAAACCTCTGATCCCTGCATTGAACTACTTACGTCCAAAGAAGTTGACGCCACTCGCATGAAAAACTGCAATGATCCGTTGTTCCTGGATTTGGTGGATTGGTTACGGGCCGATGTGCGTGGTTTGGCAAAAGAAACTCAACGAAAGAAATTTGAACGTTCTTTTAAGAACTACATGCTGGATCAGGAAATTCAAAGAAATAATATCGCCTTGGGCTTGGTTTGGGATACATCCCGCGAAAATCTGTATGCCCCTTCGCGTGCTGAACTGGCATTGCATCTGCCCGAGAACGCGAAGATCCGCGCTCAGGTATATAAATCTCTTGAGACTATTGATAAAGAGGACAATTAGACTGCGATCATTCCCAGCCAGAATGGCAATTCCGGCTCTTCCTGAATCATTGCCTGAGTCAGCATATTCAAGTCAGTTTCATAGGACTGCAGCCCCCACAACGTCGTCGCCACGGAAGTCCCGGCAAATAAAACCAGCTTATCACCATCTGAAACGTGAGTATGACCTGTTTGAATATTGCAGGTCGGATCCATTCCCAATAGCTGGGCTGGCAACGGAGGTAACTCCGCTTGATCGCGCAACTCGGAAGCCAAATCAGTCGCGATACTTAAGGGTTGCAAGCGCTGATTCTGTCTTTGCACGAAAATACTGGGTGCACCCACCTGCGCCCACGCCACTTGTGAGCCGCGCTTGAATAAAGCCAGCACCTCGACTCCGGAGGCATATTCTTTACGGTTTTCACCGCGATAAAGAGCGTCGTTTGCGATCATCAAGGCCGTACGAACATAGTTCGCTTCGTCACTGATGCAGGTTAAAAATTCAAATGGAGAAGTGACTTCGACATCGGCCTTAGCGGCACTGACGTATTTAACCACCTCATTTAAAGCGCGCTCCCCGTGTTCTGACTGACCCCAGGTAGTTACCACAACGATGAGCGAGCCATCCTCTTCGACGTGAATCAAAGGTTTGGGACGCATGATTTTTCCGCTATAGGACCGCTCTTGCAGCTTCATCTTAAAGAGCTCCGTATTTTTTCAATTTAATGTGCGCTTTTCGGTAGTACTCACCGTCTGGAATATCAAGTTCCAGAATCTTTTTCCATTTATCCTTGGCGCCGGCTTTGGATTCACCGCCGTCGACGTTACCAAAGCTTTCTTCCAGGATGCCTTCTTGATAAAGAGTCATCATCTGCTTACGCAGCTCTGTAACCCGTCTTTCAATTTTCTCTGGCAACTCTGGATTTTCAGGATCAATTCCTTTGGCTTTTCTAAGAGCCAGGATGGAACCTTTCAGGTTTCCTGCCTGATAAAGCTTTTCCGACTCGCTTTGCAGAGCCGCAGTTTTTGAATTCATCTGACTGCGAATGGAAGCAATACTGCGTGAAGCCTGGGCTTTGTAGCTGTTCGGATCCGGCAGCTTGGAAGCCAGAACTTTTTCATAAGCCTCGATAATATCCAAAGGCTTTTGCGAACTCTTATGCAAAGACTGCGCTTTATCATAGATCGCTTTAAGACGTGCGACCTGCGCCTGGTATTCTGCACGCTGAGCTTTTTGAGCTTCACGATTCGTGGTAATGACTTCGACCTGAGCTTTTAAATCCAGAATCTTTGGATGATCCGGATTAAACTGCATCACGCTGGATAAACACTCATCCATCTCATCCATGGTACTGTTTGGATTGATTTTCTTCTGACAGACGGCTACCTGATTCTGAATCTTTTGTTCAGCTTCTGCTTTGGCTCTTTCACGCTCTTCTTCACGAGCGTTTAATTCTTTAATATAAATAGCCTCTTTAGCCAGACGCTGAATTTCTTTGGTGTCTTCGTAATCAGGAACCATTTCGTGAATTTTCACGATTTCATCCTGGGCCAACTGATACTTACCCTGCATATAAAGATTTTTAGCGTCTTTATATCTTTGGCGAACCAAGGCCTGCTGCTCGGGTTTTAATTTGTTGAATACTTCCTGCGGAGAACCCGGTGCTGCCACCGTGCCACCTGATTTTGGTGAATCGGTTTTCTTTTCGCCACCACTGAATAAGTAAGCCGCCAACAGCACGGCAACGGCGCCACCGATGATTTTTGGACGATGCTTTTGGAAATCAAACTTGCCTTTTCCTTCTGGCGGTGGAGGAGCCACCGGCCCCGGCATCTGACCATACTGAGGTTGATACTGCATCGGCACGCCACCCTGCTGTTGGTAGGGAGCAATTCCGTAAGCCTGATCATACTCTGAAGGAACTGAATTATTTGACATCTGCACCAATGGATTTGGCGGAGCGACCTTCACCATTTCCAGGCGACTTTGGAAGTGTGCATCGTGCAATTCAAAGAATAAGTAATTATCCAAAACCGTGATCGCATCACCGCTGCGGATTGATGTCAGATCGGTGGAAGAAATAGGATTTCCGTTAAGAAGCGTCCCATTCACACTGCCCAGATCAATAATGTGGTACTGATTACCATTACGACGAAGTTCAAACTGACGACGGCTGACTCTTTGGTCGCGGATTTGAATATTGCAGGAAGCATCACGCCCCGCAATCCAGGAATCCCCCTCATCCAGACGAATCAATTCTTTGGCATCACCGGCTGCATCCACAATTTTAATAAACGCAGCTGTCGGAGCAGCACCCACGATGGTTTTCTCTGCGCCCATTTCGCCCTGAACTGCCGGTAAGTAACTAGCCTCTGAGGACATAGATGGAGTTGCAGCAACATCAACCACTGCCGGCTGCGCTGACGCAGACGACATCAGGAAATCAAATTCATAAGGAGGAATAGTAAAAGAAAAGCCATGATCCAGGGAAACCTGCTGAACAGGTTCACCGTTCACCATCACTTCGCCATAGCGGGAAACGACCTGCAAAGTCCACTGACCGTTTTCAGAGGAAATTTTAAAATGTTCCCGGGAAATGCCTTTTTCCGGCTGCAATACGATATCGCAGTCCTCTTTACGGCCCGCCACATAGGAGCGACCCTCTTCTAAAGGCATATTATAAACTGTCTTTCCGCGAAGACGGACTATCAGATGTGCCATATTAGAGTCGTCCTCCTTCCAGATTCAAAGTACATTCCTCATAGAACTGCTTAGCCTCTTTATAACTTGGATCATCCCGACGATTTTGCAGCATCGTAATCACATTAGAGTAATTCGACTGACACATGCGCCAGTTCTTTTTCTCTCTGTATCGCGCGCCTTGAATCAGGTTGAACTTAACCAACTCATCAAACTTAATTTTGGAAAGATGATAATAGCGTTTTGCCAGTTCATTTTCCGGATCCAAATTCAACACCACCTGGAAAGACTCGCGCGCACGCGCATACTGTCCCTGCTGGAAATCACGGAAGCCACGAATGAAGTTTTCCTGGGCCCGCTTGTATTGAACGGAATCATACTTTTCTTTTTTGATATTACGCAGCTCTTCCGTGCGTTTTTCCGCATCGGCCACGTCCTGAATACTGATCGCGGATGTTCTGAAAGCATTTGGATCTTTCGCTGCACCTTTTTTAGATGGCGATAACAAGAACCATGCAACCAAACCAAGCACAGCAATAATCGCATAGAAGCGAACTCGTGGATTTGACAGCAATCCACCACCTGCATTTCCTGCAGCCGGGCGAGCCTGACGATACTGATTCGCCGCCGGTTGAGGTTGCCCCATCGGCATTTGTGGGCGCACCTGACCTGGAACACCAGCTTGCGGCTGCATCGGTGGCATCTGCGGAATGCCTTGCGCCGGCATTTGCGGCCTTCCCGCTGCTGGCACATTAGGAATTCCCTGATTCACGGCTGGCTTTAACACAGGAACCGCTGGTGGTTCCTGCTCTATCGCGACCACTTCAGGCGTAAAGCGAATCTCTGAATCACCCACTTGAATCACCGAACCCTTATTCAGGATTTCGGATTGAATGCTTTCGCCATTCAACATTACGAAGTTCTTTTGACTCAAGTTGACGATCAGGAATTCATTTCCACGCTGACGAATCTCTGCATGCAGACGACTGATACGCGGGTCATTCGCAAGCACGATATCATTTTCAGGGCCACGGCCGATTTTCGCCGTGCCACCTGTAAATGACAATCGCAGTCCCACGTGAGGACCTTTAATCACTTCAATATCAAACTTCAATGCATCTTTCACTTTAGGAGCTGCTCCCATCAGGACCCTCCCTCAGCCGGTGAGATAGTGATTACAAAGTAATCCACTTCCTGAGGCTGTGAAGACATCGCCTGACAACTCAACACGCAAGGATGCCCGTTGAACTCCAATTGATCTGTTTGAATAGTTCTTGGATTCTCGCGCGTTCTTGCCATCAAATCCGTCAGATTCTGCTGCAAAGCCACGTCTGGAATCGCCTGATACTGTTGACCCACTAAAGCATTCACTTCCGTGCGCGCAATCTGGCTAAAGGAAGGACTTCCCGCCATAATGCGACCGTCTTTGGAAATTGCAATCGCCGGAAAGCCAATCAGCTGAACCAGGTTTTCTGCTTCGCCATCCTTATTCACAAAGCCACCAATACCACCGGCCTGGGCGTCGCCCTCGCCGTGAATATAACGTGTCAGCAAACTGTTGATATTGCCAATCAATGCCTGCAGCGGTGGGAAGATGAAGTCCACACTGGTGTTATCATTCTTTTCTCTCATTGCGGTATCCAGCTGCTGATTCAGGACCACCAACGGGTACTCCACCAACTTGTACATAAAGAAGAACAGGATCAGACCCACCAATGTTGCGATCACCAGAGTTTGCATGAACAAACTGATCGCGCGACCATCATCAAATGCCAAGCTGCCAATATCATAAAGCACGATGGCGTGAGCTTTTACTGATTGCTCTCCAGTGCTTGGGTCAAAGAGACCGATCGGGAAGCTTGCACCGATTGTGGTCGAGTCCACCTCTACCGATTCCGGGCGCATTTCACGACGGGCCTGATGCACGAATGGCAAATCCGGTGTTGTTCCCGCACGGGATGCCGGAGCCAGAATCATACCGTCAGACTGCTGAACTATAAGAACCTGTTTTACACCATCTTCGGCCTCGGCCTGATTGGTAGTTAACGAAGAAAAACTATTTTGCAAAAGTGCCGCCTGATTGATCGTTGCCAAAGTTCTGGCAATCGAAGCGGCCCTTCTTTTACTTTCAGTGATGATGCTGGCTCTGGTGATTTGCACCATCGGAATCATCGCAAGCAATGTCGTGACAAAAATAAAGATCACGACGAAGCCCAAAAGCACCATGCGGAATTCAAGGAACGTAGGAATTTTATAAACACCCGGCAAAGCCACGCGATCCAAGTATTCCTGGAATCTATCCCAAAGAGCTTTCAAACCACCGGCATTATATGCTGGAGCAGCTTCCGGTGGCGCACCACTTACGCCATTACCCATCATCGGTTGAGGCATACCCATAGGTTGTGGCATTCCGGCCGGCATACCTGCTGGCATGTTTTGCGGAATTCCATATCCTGGATGGGCCATGGCCGGTGCTGGAGTTGGAACTCTTTTTTCCGGAGCGGGAATGATATCCACCAGAACATCGTGAATGCCAAGCTTATCACCCAGACGCATAAGTCCCGTCTGCATGCGCACACCGTTTAAGTAAGTTCCATTGCTGGATTTCAAATCCGTGACGACGATCTTATCGCTGTAAACGACGATCTCGCTGTGTTCTTTAGAAACACCAGGGCTGGTGATTTTGATATCACATTGTGGAGCCCGACCGACAAGATTTCGGCCCATCTTAAGCTCTAAAATGCCTCCGGCTTGTGGGCCGGACAAAATTCTAAGCGCCCACATTGAGTTGATCTCCCACGTTGATATTCAACCTGCTGCTAACCCCTGAAGCCATCTCAACCACAGAACTTGCGCCCCACACAGGAAGCACCAAGCGCCATGGTTTTACATTTCTATATACAGCTTTAACCTTCAGGTTCTTATCCACAAACACACAATCAATTGCGAATTTCATGAAGAACGTATGGATGCTGTTGCATCTTAAAATCCACAAAGCATGATCTTCCGCCAACGAGCTGCGACCCAATAAACCCACGCCCCGAGTCTGGATAGAGTCTGCGACTTCCAGATTCGGAATCAAAGTGGCTTTAGTTGTGACGTTCTCAAGCTTCTTCATCATTATTTGGGCCCATACATAAATGAAATCGCAACCGGTCCAAAAACCATAATGAACACGGCTGGTAAAATAAATAACATCAAAGGAATCAGAATTGCCTGAGACGCTTTCGCACCGGCTTTTTCAGCACGTACGAAACGCTCCATACGCATTTGCTCTGACTGATCCTTCAGAACCTGCGAAATACTGGCACCCGTTGCTTCTGCATCGACCAGGACTGCGACGAAACTTGTGATCTCGCCCATATCCAGACGTTCACTCATGTCCTTTAACGCCTGGGTTTTCGAAGCACCGATTTTAATATCTTTAAGCACAATAGAAAATTCTTCGGCCAGTACACTCTTGGTACCTTGGGCTTTATCCACGATCTTTTGAATCGCCGAGAAAAAGTCCAGACCCGCTTCCACTGACAGCGCCAGAAGATCGATGAAGAATGGCAGATCGCCGCGCACTGAAAGCTCCCGCTTTTTCTTTTCACCCGAAGCATGAACCTGCGGAAGATAGAAGCCCACTAGCCCCACACCCACACACATGAACCACGAAAGTCCCAACTGCAACGAGAAGTTCATGATCAACAGGAAGATCGGGAACATCACGCCCCACAGAAGCTGCAAGCCGATGAACTCATCTTCGTTCAACTCCTGGGATAATCCTGAAGTCTTGATGTACTTGCGCACGCGACGGCGATAGTTTTCGCTGCGAATTCTTAAAGCGTGCTGCAAAGTGAACTGATGCACCAGCGGACGGGAAAAATTAATAATAGGATTTTTCGATTTAGCCGGCTCATCGTTATTCGCCCAAGACAATTGCTGCTTATCTGCGTTGCTGGCAAAGATGGAATTTACGAATAGGAAGACCGCTACTCCCGCTAGGAGCAGACCCAAAATCAGCATTAATTCTGCGCTTCCCATTTTGGCCTCTTCGTGTTCTAGTCAGACTCATGAAAACATTGATCCTGGCTTCAGAGTCTCCACGCCGTAAACAACTGCTTCAAGAAGCAGGGTTTTCATTCGACGTAGCATCAGTAAAAGTATCGGAAATTCCTGACAAAAACCTGAATGCCGCAGAACAGATTTTGGACATTGCCAGACGTAAGGCGAGAGCCGCTTTCACACACCTAAAGTCCAGTAAAGAACAGGAGTTTACTCTTATTTCCGCTGACACTGAGGTGATAGTTGACGGTGAACTGCAAGGAAAGCCAGCTGACAAGGATGCAGCCTTCAGAATGTTACGACGATTGTCGGGAAAATCCCATGATGTGCAAACCGGAGTCTGCATCATCGACTCTGCGACGGGTAAAGAACTGTCTCAAATTGAAACTACAAAAGTTTTCTTCAGGAATTTGACGGATCAGGAAATTTGGACCTACATCGAGACCGGCGAACCTATGGACAAAGCCGGAGCTTACGGCATCCAGGGACTGGGCGGGAAATTCGTCGAAAAAATCGAAGGCCCCTTTGATAATGTTGTGGGTTTACCTGTGCAATTGGTGAAAAACCTGCTCGCACAAATTTAATTTCACTCTCTCAGGCTGGAGCTTTGCGCGGCTTCAGTGATCTTAAATCGATCACGTAATCCTGAATCCACTCGTCAGATTGAATCTTGTATCCACGAACAAGTGCGACTACCCGACTCCACGGACGAAAACTCCAAAACTTATCTTTTAGCGACCGGGTTTTTGCCGCTCCGGTCACCACCATGGAAATCATTCCACTGACTGCTCTGATAAAACCATTAAATGCTTCGCGATTTTTTACTTTGATTAAAAGCTGTAACTGATCCCCGCCGTTGACGTGTTCACGCAATTCAATCCGGTACTTTCGTGCCTGTGACACCAAAATTTCCGTAATCCGTTTCCAATTTTTTGAATTTCGAAAAGACCGATCCCCACTTGCCTGAGAAGAACAAAGCACCACGTGCATCGCATGTTTGGTGCTGATCGGCCGGGCTGTTTTTGCATTGCTGTTCTTTAAAAGCGCGCCCCCGAACTGCTTCCTAAGATGCAGCCGAGGGTCGTGAGAATTGTATGTCGCCATTCGGGAGGAGCTATACATGAACCATGTTATAGGAGTACCCCCAACCCCCGTCAACAAAAAAGTAGCGATGGTATTTAGAATGCGGATTTCAGCGAAATAATTCAAGCGCATCGCGCCATTGTTGGAAGTTTCAGGGAATCGTTGTTAGGGTTTCGTCATGAGCTTTCAAGATATCCGTGCCGAAATCGGTGCCGACAAAATTCTGGCCGTCTCCAAACTTCAGCCCGCGGCGAAGATTCGCGATCTTTATCAGCAGGGGCAAAGACGCTTTGGGGAAAACTACGTTCAGGAGGCTCTTGAAAAACAGGAACTCCTACAGGATCTTTCTGATATTGAATGGCACCTGATTGGCCACCTTCAAAAAAACAAAGCAAAACACGTTGTCGGCAAGTTTCATCTGATTCACTCCGTGGACTCACTGGAGCTGGCTCAAACTTTAAGCCGACAGTGTGAAAACAAAGGGGTCCGCCAAAGAATTCTAATTCAGGTGAACCTGGCCAACGAAGAAAGCAAAAGCGGTTTTGATAAACAAACTGTGCTTGCGAGCTGGGATGAGCTCTGCCGGCTACCTCATTTATCCATTGAGGGATTGATGACCATGCCTCCGTTAACTGAATCCGGCGATGAAGTCCGCCCCTATTTCCAGGAACTGCGGGAGTTGCGGGAAAAGCTTGCCAGCTCAACGGAACTGACTCGCCACCCCCTTAAAACCCTCTCAATGGGCACCAGCAATGACTTCCGGGTGGCAATTCAGGAAGGCGCAACTCTGGTTCGCTTGGGCACAGTTCTTTTTGGCGCAAGAAATTAACCGAATTTCTGCCCTTCGGAGTCTGACATAGTGGATGAATTCATTTGGCGAATTCCTTTGCTAAAGGTAGGATGATTCTATGAACCCACTGCTCAAAACTCAAAAAATCGGATTTCTGGGTGCAGGGAATATGGCGCAAGCCATGATCAAAGGCCTTATCGAAGGCGGAATTCCTGCTAAAAATATATTTGCCTCTAACAGATCAGAAGGAAAACTGGTCAAACTGGTTGAACAGTTTAAAATCAATTCCATTTCCAACAACGAAGAACTCATCGACACTTGTGACATCATTATTCTTGCGGTGAAACCGCAGGATTTACTGGTGGCGCTGGAACCTGTGGGCCGCGCTTTTGATGAACACAAGATCGTGATCAGCGTCGCCGCCGGCATCCGCATGGAAAAACTGGAACGCTTCTTAAACGGAGCCCGCATGGCCCGCGTAATGCCAAACACTCCTTCAGTGATTGGTCGCGGAGTTATTGGCTACCTTCTAAATGACGACGACGACAATGCACTCGACAGCACAGTGGAAGATTTATTCACTCCACTGGGCCGAGTAATCAAAGTGACTGACGAAGATCAGTTCGAAGCACTGATGATTTCTTGCTCCAGCGGCACCGGCTTTGTCTTTGAAATGATGATGTACTGGCAGGATTGGATTGAGGAACACGGCTTTTCGCTTGAGGAAGCCCGAGTCATGACAATTGAAACATTTGTTGGGGCCTCTTTATTGGCGGCTCAAGCACGCGAAAATGTTGAAGACTTGCAGGCCCGTGTAACCTCTAAAAAAGGTGTTACGGCAGCTGGACTTCAGTCCATGCGTGAGCTGGAAATCGAACGTGCGCTTCGCATCAGCTTTGAAAAAGCTGCGATGAGAAACAAAGAAATGGCCCGGGAGATCAAATAACCTTGCCGGGTCCCCTAATGGACTTCTATTCTTAAATTCATAGCGTTCAAGGAGGAACAAAATGAAAATCACACCCATTGATATAGCTCATAAATCATTTGGCAAAAAAATGATGGGTCTCGACACTGACGAGGTTATGGATTTCCTCCAACAGGTCGCTGCTCAAATGGAAGCATTGATCCAGGACAGAAATTCCCTAAAAGAAGCTCTTCGCGAAAAAGAACTTTCTTTGATGGAATATAAAGAGCGTGATCAGGTTCTGAAAGACACGATTGCAACAGCCACTCAAATGGCAGATCGTTTGCGTCAGGATGCTGAGCGCGAAGCTAAACTTATTACTGCTGATGCCAATCAAAAAGCGGAAATCATCACTCGTGACTCCCGTGATTCATTGAAAAAAATGTATCAGGAAGTAAACGAGCTAAAACGTGCACGCATGCAGTTTGAAGCGAATCTGAAGGCTTTGGCCCAGGCGCATTTGTCTTTGCTTGAGCAAGGCGAAAAGTACATGCCGCAAATGCACATGCAAAATCAAAACTTTGTGAACAACACAAACGGTGGCACGAACGGTAACAACCGTTCTACAAACGTTTCCCCACTTTCTGCGGAATAACTCAGACTGTGATCGAAGAAATTAAAGGTGGAGTTCGACTCCACCTTTTTATTCAGCCCAAGTCCTCCAAAAATCAAATCGTGGGCCCCCACAACGGACTTCTGAAAATCAAAATCTCCGCACCGCCCGTCGATGGCGAAGCCAATGCAGAACTGATTCAATTTCTATCTAAGTTTTTTAAAGTGGCAAAACGTGACGTTACGCTGATTAAAGGTGACACCGGTCGCAGCAAAACAGTGGAAATCAGCGGCCTCACCAAAAGCGAAGCCGAGCGATTAATTTCCGCCGCGCTTTAGCTCGACATCAAATTCTGTTTTATCCAGTTGTTCCTGAATATTGACGCTAGGTTTTTTCTTTTTCTTAGTCGGCCGAGGTTTGAACTGACTTTGATCGACACCATCATCTGTCGCCTCACGGAACTGACGCGTGTTGGATGAGCTCATTTCTGAATCAGAACGGTTGTACATATTTGATTTTCCAGCCGGCGCACCCGAAGTCGATGGCGGAGTATTGTAGAGCGGATAATCCTGCTGGCGATAACCTTCTGCCATATCAAAGCTGTATCGAACCAATGCTCCCGCGTGATATCCGGCCGCGGAATTTTCCCCAGCCACTGTGGCGCCACCATTGATTTGCAAAGCCCAGTTGTTATTCACCATCCAGGTTGCGTAAAACAAAGTATCTATTGATGACGGATTCACAGAGTAAAACTTATAAGACCCGGCGTTCACATTTTGCAGATAAGCGTTACGGATATACTGTGTGTTAGTGTCTTTATCATCGGTAATGGATTGACTGCCAATCACCTCTCCACCAATTCGGAATGCATCTGCTTTAAATTGCAAGCCTGCCCCCCATGGCATTAACGACGAGCGACCGTCTGCTCGATAATCTAATCCCAGCCATCCATAAAATCGGGCAGTGCCGAAATCTTTTTGCGCGGTAAGGCGCCCCCACAATTCAACAACACCTTCGGAATTTAAAGCATCGTCACCCGCTGGGTCGACTTGCTGCAAAGGAATCAAAATTCCAAACTCGGGAACTAACTGCGCCCATCCATCATAGGCCAGAAAATCAAAGCCCCCTGTGATATTTGAAAAGCTCGTATTCGTGCGCGTTGCGACGGAGTTCTTGCTTTGGGCAGAACTAAAAGTTCCAGAACCAAACACCGACCACGTTCTGGAAGGCATATAGCGGGTGGCAAAGTCCACATCCAAAAGTTGGTAATGGTTTCCACTGCTTAGGCTGGTACTTCCCTCACCAAAAGTTTCGTAATTGGCTTCAGAATAAAAGTAATTGGTTCCCAGCTCGAAATCCCAACGATCCCGGCGAAACTCCTTGTAGTTATCAAGGGCATGACCCACGGATCCCGCCAGCAACAAAGTCACTAAGAACGCACTCAAACACTGAAGATTATTTGCCATTTTCATAAGTTCCTAATAATAACAAGGCCATGACCAGCACAGCAAACAAATCACAGCTCGCAATCATCTTTTTCACTGTTTTCCTTTACCTTGTGGGCTTTGGTGTAGTTATTCCGATCATCCCACTGCTAAGTAAAAACTTTGGCGCAACGGCACTACAAACTGGTTTGCTTTTGTCCGTGTACTCTTTGATGCAATTTCTGTTTTCTCCGTTCTGGGGAAAGCTGAGTGATCGCCTGGGTCGCAGACCCATTCTGCTGTTTTGTCTGTTCGGCGAAGGACTTTCCTACATCATGTTCGCATTGGCACGGGACCTGGAATGGCTTTTCGTTGCGCGCATCCTTGCCGGATTCTTTGGCGCAAGTCTTTCCACAGCTTCGGCCTACATTTCAGATATCACTCCCAAACATGAACGCTCCAAAGGCATGGCTTTGATTGGTGCTGCCTTCGGACTTGGATTTGTCGTTGGGCCGGCACTGGGTGGCTTGTTGGCCGTTTGGGGTCATCACATCAATGATGCTCCTCACTTTGACACTTCGTTTTCCGCTTACTGGGTTGCGGCCCTTTGCTTTGCAAACTTCCTGTTCGGCATCAAATTCCTTAAAGAATCTTTATCAGAGAAAAGCGAATCCGCTGCCAAGAAAAAGCGCTTCTCTGTTATGTGGCACTATCTAAACATCAAAACTGTTGGCGCACTGATGACGGTGTTTTTGCTGTCCTCCCTGGCAATGTCAGGCATGGAAGCGACATTGATTTTGTTCATGGGTGAAAAGTTCCAATGGACGATCAAGCAAGTCAGCTTTGGCTTTGCTTACATCGGCGTGATCATCATTTTCACACAGGGTTTTTTGGTTCGTCGAATGCTTCCTAAATACGGCGAACGCCAGGTGCTTCGAGTTGGACTCGTATGCTTTGCTATCGGCTTAACGACGATTGCGATTTCAGACACATTGTTTGGAATGGCGATCGCAATGACTCTGCTTTCTTTGGGCAATGGTCTTTCCAATCCTTCCATTCTGGGCAGCATCAGCTTGCTGACTGATTCAAAAGAGCAAGGTGCTGCAATGGGAGTTACTCAAAGCATGGCGTCTTTGGGTCGCATCATCGGACCAGCACTGGGTGGAGCTTTGTACGGTAGTGTCGCTATCACAGCACCGTTCTGGGTTTCAGGTGGCTTGGCATTCGTGGCGTTAGCTATCATCATCATTAATTTCAAATTGATCCCAGATCATGCGCGAGTAGGTTAATCATGGATATTTCACAGCTTGGATTTTTCCAATTCAATAATCTGATCAAGGGCCGAATTCCGATGATTTTGGTTAATCTTGGTGTGGACTTGAAGTCTCAGTATGGCAATCTTGAAGGTCTTCACTTGGATAACTGTCAAATCTCAGGAACTCCTGAGGAAGTCGCATCCCAGGTTACAGAGAGAAAACTCCCCGCTCACTATCCCATCGTCATCATTGACCAAAACGGGACGAGTTATGCACCTTTTGTGCAGGCTCTGGAAGCCAAGGGCTTCAACAATGTTTACACCGTTAAAGACGGACTTTCCGGAATAGAAAAAGAAAAACTACAGATGTAAAAGAAGGGGACCCAGCAGTCCCCTTTTTACTTTTCAGTATTCGTTATGATTCTGTCAGGGTTTCCCCCTGACATCCCGCTCTTCAAATACTTTTCCGCACCTTTTCTGCATGCAAAGCACCGACAAACGACAAAGAACAAATATCCGTTGTTGGCCTAGGCGTATGTCTATAGCATGATTTAATCATTCAAGGATAAACGAAGATTAACCAAAAACTTTTATAGAAGGACATTTAATGAAAAAGTTTTTAATCGCCGCTTTGGCAACAACGACAGCAATGACCGCGCACGCTGGCACAATCAATTTTGATGCTCGTGCAGATTATGATTCTAAGACTTACGATGAATCAAATCTTGATGACAGCAACCAGTTCTACTTCAAAACTATCCGCTTGGACTACCAAGGGAAAGTGAACGACGATCTTGCGTTCCGTTTGCGTGCTGCTTACAACAAAAACGGCACTAACAATGCTGGCGACAACTCCCAAACTGCTCTAGAGTTCGCTTACTTGACTCACAAAATGAGCGAAATGTTCTCTCTACAAATTGGTAAAATCGGTTCTGAGTACGGCGCGATCGAGAGCCAAACTTCAGGCGCTGACTTGTACCTGACATCTCAAGCCTATACTAAACAAGGTCTTTGGACTCCGACAGGTTCACCTGCTGGCACGAACTCACTTGTGGGTCATTACCTAAGCACAAGCTCGCTACTATACGTAACTGGTGCGAAGTTGATCTTCAATATTACTCCTGATCAGAATCTTTCTTTGGTTGTATTTAAAACTCCAGACGTAAGCGCTGTAGGTGCGATCACTCCGGCAGCAACAAACTCCAATGCAATGATGGAAGGTCTTATCTATAAAGGTCTTTTCATGGATAAGAACCTAAGAGTTATGGCTTCTTACCACTACGGTACGGGTAACCCGACTGCAGATAAATACAACTTGTACTCTGCTGGCGTGTCTTACAACTTCGGCGGTTACGTACTTGCTGGTGTTGATTACACTAACTCAGGCTTTGAAAGAGATCTTGATGGCGCGAAAGACTCCATCTACTCAATCATCGGTAAAGCAGCTTACACTGGTTGGGAACACTGGGTGCCTCGCATTGAAATCATCGCTTCTGAAGAGAAAGTTGAATCAAATACAGACGCAACTCTAAACGGAACAAACAAATTCATGGGTTACGGTGCAGTTCTTGAGTACAAACCAATCGCTGATTCTATCTTCCGTTACCATGTTGCTTACAGCAACACGACTCAGCAAATGGCTGACACGGCGATGGCTGATGCAAAAGTTGACCAAATCACGATCGGCGCTCGTTTGAACGCTGACTTCTTGAAATAGTCCGAAAAGGTTCAAAGAACCGACTTTTATCGAGGGAGGCCCCAAAAGCCTCCCTTCTTTTTTACCCAACTCCTAACGCACTGCAGACCCAGAAGGCGCCAGCCACCTTTTGGCGCGTTTTTGCGGGGCCTGGCTCTATCCTAAACTGCTTGATTCTGATAGACTCTAACGGTTAAAAACCTTGGGATTTCGTGTCCTTATTTACTCTTGGCCTGGCCAAAGTAAACTTTCTCTTTTGGGGTATCAAATGTCAGAACAATTATCAGATCGCTACAATCCCGCAGATGTAGAAAACAGAACTTATCAGTGGTGGGAAAACGCCGGCTATTTCAAAGCACAGGATCAATCCACTAAACCTCCATTTTCAATTATTTTGCCTCCACCGAACGTCACTGGTTTCCTGCACATGGGCCATGCCCTGGATCACACGATTCAGGATATTCTTATTCGTTGGAAACGTATGAGCGGTTACAACACAATGTGGTTGCCAGGTACCGACCATGCCGGAATCGCAACTCAATCCGTGGTTGAGCGCGAACTTAAAAAAGAAGGTGGCAAAACTCGCCACGAACTGGGCCGCGAAGCTTTCGTAGAAAAAGTTTGGGACTGGAAGCACCAATACGGAAATCGCATTTACTCGCAAATGCGCAGACTGGGCGATTCCTGTGACTGGGATCGTGCGGTTTTCACTTTGGACGAGGGCGTTTCTAAAGCAGTTCGTAAAGTATTCGTGACTCTTCACCAAAAAGGTTTGATCTATCGTGGTCAACGCCTGGTGAACTGGTCAGGTCCTCTTGAAACTGCGATCTCTGACCTGGAAGTTGAACACAAACAGGTTAAGGGCGCTCTTTACCACATCAACTACCCGCTTGAAGATGGTTCTGGTTTCTTAACTGTGGCAACCACTCGTCCAGAGACAATGTTGGGCGACACCGCTTTGTGCGTTCACCCGGACGACGAACGCTATAAAGCATTGGTTGGTAAATCCGTGATCGTTCCTTTGATCAATAGAAAGATCAAAATCATCGCTGATACTTACGTTGATAAAGAATTCGGTTCTGGTGTTGTGAAAATCACTCCAGCTCATGATTTCAACGATTACAAAATCGGTAAATCCCACCACCTTGAGTTCATCAATCTTTTGACTAAAAAAGCTGAGATGAATGAAAATGCGGGCCCATACGCTGGCATGAAAGTGGCAGATGCTCGCAAGAAAGTTGTTGAAGATCTTAAAGAGCAAAACTTGCTGGTTAAAGAAGAGCCACATGTTCACTCTGTAGGTCACTGCTCCCGTTCGGGCGCAGTGGTTGAGCCGTTCTTGTCCGAGCAGTGGTTCGTTAAGATGGAACAACTGGCAACTCCGGCAAAACGCGTGGTTGAAAGCGGTACAATCCGCTTCGAGCCGGAATCTTGGACAAAAGTTTATCTTCACTGGTTAAACAATATCGAAGACTGGTGTATTTCCCGCCAATTGTGGTGGGGTCACCGTATTCCGGTTTGGTATTGCAACTCTTGTAACCATCAAACAGTTTCTGAAACTGACGTAACAGCTTGTGAAAAGTGCGGTAAGCACGATCTTCACCAGGATGCTGACGTTTTGGATACTTGGTTCTCCTCTGCTCTATGGCCGTTTTCTACAATGGGTTGGCCGAATGAGACTGAGACATTGAAAACGTTCTACCCGACTAGTTACCTGGTAACTGGTCACGATATTATTTTCTTCTGGGTTGCCCGTATGATCATGATGGGTCTGGAATTCAAACGTGATGTTCCATTCAGAACGGTTTACATCCACGGATTGGTTCGCGACTCTCAAGGCCGCAAGATGTCCAAGTCTTTGGGGAACTCGATTGATCCTGTTGAAATGATCGACAAGCACGGGGCTGATGCGCTTCGCTTTACTTTCGCGGCACACTTGTTCTCGGGTAAAGACATGAAGTTCAGCGAGCAACGTCTTGAAGGCTACCGCAACTTTATGAATAAGATCTGGAATGCGGCTCGTTTCGCACTTTCAAATCTTTCTGATTTCAAAGTTCCGGCTGAAGGCGCGAAGGCTTTGCCAAACAAAGCCCACATCAGCGTGTTCGATAAATGGATCATCTCAAAACTGAATGAAGTGACAAAGGAAGTTGAAGAAGCGCTGGAGCAGGAAAGATTCTCTGACGCTGCCACGGCTTTGTATCAGTTCATCTGGAATCAGTTCTGTGACTGGTATATCGAATTCACGAAACCGATCATGAATGGAAACAATGCTGAAGAAAAAGCGGCAACTCAACTGGTGATCGCGCAGGTTCTAAACCGTATCATGCGTCTGCTTCACCCGTTCACGCCATTCATCTCTGAGGAAATTTACCAAAAACTTCCGATCAAGGGTGAAGCTTGTATCGTGGATCAATATCCAACAACTCGTAACGATAAAGAATTCCTAGCGCTGGGTTCAACTCAGGCAGCTTTCGAAATCGATATCGTGAAAGAAGTAATCACAGCGATGCGTAACATCCGCGGCGAAAACCGTATCAGCCCTGCGATCAAATTGAATGTTCGTTTGGGTGTTGCAAATGACCAGGTGAAACACATCCTGGAAAACAACCGCACTGCTTTGATGACTATGGGCCGCCTGGAAAACATGGAAATCGGTGCTGAAGGCAACCTGATGAAATGTGCTGTTGCGCCGGTTGTGGTGAAAGATGCGAGTGTTAAAGTGATCATCCCGCTTGAAGGTCTGGTTGATTTCGACGAAGAGATCAAACGTATCAACAAGGCGATTGAGAAATTCAACAAAGACATCCAAATCCTGTCTGGCAAATTGTCGAATGAGAAGTTCGTGGCAAATGCGGATGAGGATGTGATTGCTGCGGATCGCGCGTTGCTGGCTCAATCAAAGGTTCAGTTGGAATCTTTGAAAGACGCTTTGACTCGCTTCCAGTAAGTAAAATTCAAATTCACAAATAAAAAAGGCTTCCGTAACTGGAAGCCTTTTTTATTTTCAAGGTAAGTAAGTCCGTACCTAATACCTAGTTGCAGGAACAGGACATTTGCGCAGAGTCTGCGTCTTTGCAGCGGAAGTACTTACCCAAGTGGCTCACAACCACCGAGTATGCTTTGCCGTTTTGCTCGACATAATTAAGCTCATCCCCATTTTGATACGTCACTAGTACCGCACGTGCCATACGAATCAGCTCGCCTTCTGCATGAAGCTTTTGAATATCTGCTTCCGATGGATTAGCGGCAAGCTCCCCTGGCAGGGCAATATCACGCACTTTACCACTTACCAATAAAGTATAGTGATGAGGAGTCTTCGTTGGTTCTGCTTCTGGAGCATTCGGATCAGAACTATAGTCAACAAAGACACGGCGATTTTCACCGGCCTTCGTTTTATAATCTACGACACTCCACTTGGGCTGAACCTTGATAACGGGGCCCATATCTGGAGCGGTAATCTTACCAACAGTTTCAAAATTAAATTCGTCTTGAGGCGACAGAGGTTGGACTTTTAAATCCAGGCACTCGCCCATGGCTTTAATATTTTTATTTAAAGCTTCAAAGCGCTCAGGGCTTTCCATTGAAGTGGGTAAGAATCCTGAAGCTGCGAGCGCTGGCGCAGCAGGTGCCCCCGGCAATTCTGCTACTACTAACTCTGGCATGTCTTCAGGAAAATTGCCGACGTGGCCGGCTCTTTGTTTCAGAATAAACAGGCTGAAAGCAGCCAGGCACAGGACAACGACAACGGGGATAACGATTTTTTGCTTTGTATTCATCATCCCTTAACTATCGAATTATACCTGGGCCAGGTCAACGTTCTCTATTTGATAAGGCCGATTTCACGCAGACGTTGCATCAGGAAATCCTGTCCTGTGATATCAGCGTATTTTGCTCCAGCTCCTTTGCATGAAGGCAAACAGCTTAACATCGCGTCCGGATGTGGATGCATAAAGAACGGCATTGAATAACGGTGGGAATTTGTTCCATCTTGCGGATTGATCACACGGTGAGTGGTCGATGGCAAAACATCGTTCGTCAAACGCGCCAACATATCACCAACATCCACGATCAAAGTGTCTGGTTCGGAATCAATGTCCAGCCATGTGCCGTCGCGGTCTTTCAATTGCAAACCTGAAGCAGTCGCTGCTGGCAGGATTGTGATGAAGTTAATGTCTTCGTGTGCAGCTGCGCGAACACAACGTGGATCCACGCCCTCAGGAATTGGTGGATAGTGCAACAGACGCAAAATGGAATTTCCATCTTTCGTCATACGGGCAAAGAAGTCTTTGTCGACTTCAAGAGGCATCGTCAAAGCTTCAAGCATCACATCGCCCGCAACCTCAAGAGCCGCAAACAATTTCAGGAAATGATCTTTGAAGCCAGGGATGTCTTTATCTGGCCAGATGTTATCCGGGTAAACAGACTTCAACGCATTTGCTGGTGGAAGTTCACGTCCCACATGCCAGAACTCTTTCAAATCCATGACTGGAGAGTCTTTGGCATGTTCTTTACCAAACGGTGTGTAACCGCGTTGAAATCCCGCAGTTGGAGAGATGTAAGATTTTTTAACTTCTTCAGGAAGAGCGTAAAATTTTTGTAGAAGATCATAAGCCTTATGAAGATCTGCCGCTTGAACGTTGTGATCTTTAAGGATGATGAAACCGTACTCTTTCAGTCCGGTAAAAAGTTGATCGATGAAACGAGCTTTATCAGATCCTGAACCTTGGGTATAACTTGCCAGACTCAATGTCGGAACTTTGCGTAGAGTATTAGTCTCTGCGTGTGAGCTGCTTTCGATCGTTCTCATTCTCATCCCCTTTGAATGGTTATTCCTCGTTTAAGCCAAAACAGATTCTTTAAACTTGGATGGACAATACCAAGTTGCTTATTCCGAAGGCAACAGCAACTAATTATGCGTAAAAAGAATATCGAGCACTCTGACAAGATTTGCGCTTTCAAATTCGAAATGAATGTCTCCGTCAAACAGACGAACAGCATGTTTATTTCTGTAAGGAGCGCCGTCATTTCCTTCATATCCACGATAGACGACAGGACGAGGATCCAAACGCAAAGTATCCTCGATAACTTCTTTCAATTTTTTGTCAGGATTTCGTTGTTGCCACTGCGCAAGCAGCTTTGACGCATGCTCAGTAAACTCCACCTGGATAGGATCTTTTACAACCTCAGACGTCCACCCGGTTTTTGCATCTGGAATGGATTCGATTTCTGGCAAATACGGTTTGATATCCAAAATAGGAGTGCCATCCACCAGATCTGCACCAGAGACGATGATTCCGTCTTTTTCAACTTTTACTAATTCTACTAATGACAAACCGATTGGATTTGGACGATGCGGAGTTCGCGTTGCAAACAATCCAATACTTTTTCCACCCATGCGTGGAGGATGAACCTTGGCGTGATAGCGCGCGACTTTGTTTTGGTGAAAGATCCACACCAACCAAACATGACTGAAGCCCTCAAGCCCCTGAAGTGCTTCTTCAGGCTGCAAATCCGCGCGGATCTTAAGTTTCGCCCACGCGCTCTTTACCAAACCTGGCTGGCGCGGAGTGCCAAACTTATCCTTAAAGCAGCTTTCAATATATCCAATTGGTTCCATGACTACGAGGTACCTTTTGGGGCTTTGCTGCGTCAAGTAAAAAGGCCGATCTTTGGAATCGGCCTTTTAGTAGGTGTTTTCGATTTACTCGGGAGAGTGTGATTTAGAAGTTACCGGAACGTCTCATCAAACCATCGCGGTTTTTGATGATGATTTCTTTACCGTTCAGATCGATAAGACCTTCGTTTTTGAACTCAGTCAGATGACGAGACAACGATTCGTTGATCGTGCTTGCCAATTGAGCGAACTCATTGCGCGTCAACTTCAGATTCAAGGAAATACCATTCGGAGTTTGAGTGCCGAAACGGTCTGCCAAAATCACAAGTTGGTATGCGATACGCTCTTGAACAGAAGCCAAATAGTGCAATTGGCTTGTTTGTTCGAAAGATTCAAGATCGTTCACAGATTGGTTCAACAAAAGTTTAACCATCGGAGACGCCTGCGCCATTGCCACTTGGATCAATTCGCGTGGGTACAACCACAACACTGTGGATTTGACCGCTTTCGCATGACATTGAGTAACACTGCCTTTTACCAGTGCTTTATAACCAAAGTATTCACCTGGAGATACCAGCTTGGTTACGTATTCGTTTGTCGTTGTACGTCCACGTGCGTGGGAACGATTTACGACAACTTTCACACATCCTGATTGCACATAGTACAATCCTTTAGGAGTATCCCCTTCCTTAAAGATCATCTCCTCTTCTTTGAGGTGAATCACTTCGTATGGCACATTCGAAGTTGTTGGGATGTTCAAGTTTTGTTGGCCCATAAAACCTAGGGAGTTAACTCCGCCGTTGAGTATCGTTTGCGATTCCATGCTCTTAGTCCTCCGTGCTTTATCTGAGTTGTTGTTTGCTAACGTTTAGGCCATCCTAAACTGGTATAAAACAAGAGCCTAATTGAAATTAAGACATAACCGACTTGTAAGAGTTGACCATTAGGCAATTGAAATGAATTGCCTTGACTCACAATCTCCCTCCTCGTACTTTCACCTCGACAAAAAATCTTAAAAAATTTGTGAAATCAAACGCTTATTAAATGCGCAGTCGCATGAAATTTTGCCCGTGTGAAGGAATCATCAAATGACAAAAAAGTTTTTCGTTACACTGTTTCTTCTGTCAATCAGCACCACTGCATTTGCAAATATCAAAGTCGGTCTAGTACTTGATAAGGGTGGAAAAGACGACAAATCCTTCAACTCCGCTGCCTACGCTGGCGCAACAAAAGCAGAAAAAGATCTTAAGATCGAATTGAAATACGTTGAGGCAACTGACACGAATGCGATCGAGAATTTGCATCGTAACTTTGCTCGCAAGAACTATGATCTGGTTATCGGTGTTGGCTTTGCTCAAACAGACGCTGTTAAAAAAGTGGCGGCGCAATTTCCAAAAGTTAAATTCGCAATCGTTGACGGTGAAGTCACTGCTGCAAACGTTCGCTCCCTGATGTTCGAAGAACATGAAGGTTCGTTCCTTGTTGGTGCTTTGGCGGCGATGGCTTCTAAAACTGGTTCTGTCGGTTTCGTAGGCGGAATGGATATTCCTTTGATCCGCCGCTTCGCAATGGGTTACGCCGCAGGTGCAAAACATATCAATCCTAAGATCAAACTCTCTGAAAACTACGTGGGCGTGACTGGTGAGGCCTGGAACAATCCTGCCAAATCGAAAGAGTTGGCCCTTGCACAGTATGGCAAAGGTGTTGACGTGATTTTCGTAGCAGCGGGCGCTTCCAACACTGGTGTTTTCGACGCAGCTGAAGAAAAAAAGAAATTCGCAATCGGAGTTGATTCCAATCAGAACTGGATGAAACCTGGCACAATCTTGACTTCCATGTTGAAGGCCGTTGATGTAGCTGTATATGACACCATCAAGGAAACTAAAGATGGAAAGTTCAAAGAGGAAATTGCCCGCTTTGGACTGAAAAATGCCGGAGTGGACTACACTTTGGATAAGTATAACGAGAAGTTGATAACGCCGGATATGAAGAAGAAAGTCGACGAGATCAAAAAGAAAATCATCGACGGTCAGATTCAAGTTCCAGATTACTATAAGAAGAAGTAAGAGCCATGAATCAAGTCCCTGCTGTTGAGTTTCGAGGTATCTCTAAAATTTTCGGTGATTGTGTCGCCAACGAAGATATCTCTTTCAAAGTCACAGCAGGTACGATCCACGGTATTGTCGGCGAAAACGGTGCCGGCAAATCCACTGCCATGAAGATCCTTTTCGGACTTTACTCCCCTACTGACGGCGAGTTCCTGGTTCATGGCACCACTCAGAATTTCTCCTCCTCTATTGACGCCATGAAAGCAAAAATCGGAATGGTTCATCAGCACTTCATGCTGGCAGAGCCTTTGACTGCTTTGGATAATATTCTATTGCAGCAGGATGGCGGTCCGTTTTCTCTGTTGCCTCGTGCGCAGCAACTGAAAAAATTAAATGAAGTGGCCGCGCGCTACGGCTTCGATGTGGACTTAAATGCCACTGTCGAGGATCTTTCTGTCGGCGCTCAACAACGTGTCGAGATTCTAAAAATTCTCTCTCAGGATTCTGAGATTCTGATTCTGGATGAGCCCACTGCGGTTTTGACTCCGCAGGAGGTTCAGGATTTCTTTGCAAACCTTCGCCAGCTTAAGGCTGAGGGAAAAACAATTCTGATCATCACCCACAAACTTAAAGAAGTAATGGCGATCACAGATGAAGTGACTGTGTTCCGCGCGGGAAAAGTTATCGGCACTCGCAAGACTTCAGAAACCTCGATTCCTGATCTGGCCGAGATGATGGTGGGCCGACGCCTGCAAAATCCTGTTGAACGCGGCACACAGATTGATCCTAAGCCTGTCATTAATGTACAGAATCTTTCAGCTCAACTGGGAAACCACAAAGTCGATAATCTGAATCTAAAAGTTCAGACCCGCGAAGTGGTTGGCATTGCAGGGGTTGAGGGCAATGGGCAGGACATTTTAATCCGCGCCCTATTAGATCAACATGCTTTTTCCAAAAAGCATTTTTCCGGAACCATTCAGATTAATGGCAAAGTTGGATCTTTCCCTGAGGATCGTCTGCGCTTTGGCGTTCTGCCAAATCGCCCTGCTTTTGAAAACTATCTTTTAGGACAACAACGCACTGCCAAGTTTGCCCGCGGAATCTTTCTTAAAATGAAAGACATCATTCCGGCCACTCGCCAGGCGATGGAGCAGTACGATGTTCGCCCCCGTAATGAGAATCTGGAATTCTCCCGATTCTCCGGCGGTAATCAGCAAAAACTAGTGGTGGCGCGCGCTCTTTTGCAACAGCCTCAGGCTGTGATTGCAGCACAACCCACGCGTGGTGTGGATATCGGTGCTATCGAGTTTATTCATAATGAAATTCGCGCTGCTCGCGATGCGGGTGCGGGGGTTTTACTTATATCCTCTGAGTTGGATGAATTGATGGCTCTTTCGGATCGTATTGTCGTTTTGTACAAAGGCCGCTTTGTCGCAGAATTCTTACGTGGTGATTTTGATGAAATCAAAATCGGTGCAGCGATGGGAGGTGGCCATTGAAACGTATTTTAGGTTTTCTAATTGGATTGGTTGCAGCTTTACTGCTGACTTTGTTGGCGGGTGAAAATCCTCTGAATATCTTTATGATTCTGGTCAAGAGTGCATTTGGTTCCACTTATGACTTTGGCATGACCTTGTCTTATGCAACACCGATGATCTTTTGCGGTCTTTCGGTGGCAATCGGCTTTCACGCGGGTATGTTTAATATCGGGGCTGAAGGCCAATTGACTATGGCGGCCGTGACTGCTGCAGCGATTGGTGTTTTCTTTCCTCAGGTTCCATTTCCGTTGGCTCCCCTGGTTGCATTCCTTGGAGCTTTAGCAGTTGGTGCTTTCTGGGGATGGATCGTCGGTATCTTAAAAGCTTTGCGTGGCAGCCATGAGGTTATCATCACAATTATGATGAACTTTATCGCTGCAGGTCTTGCAAGCTGGTTCGCATTGAAAGTCATTCCGAATCCGAATTCCCAGAATCCCGAAACTGCAATGGTCTCTGCGAGCTATATGTTCAAAGATTATGATCTGATTGCCCGCTTCTTCCCTGATACTCCCGCAAACGCATCCCTGGTGGTGGCGATTGTTCTGGCTGTTCTAATGTGGATATTTCTTTGGAAAACCACGTGGGGCTTTGAGTTGCGGGCCGTGGGTTCAAATCCTGAAGCAGCACAACGTTCTGGTATCTCCGCGAAACGCATGCAGATTGTTGCTATGGCTTTAGCTGGTGCTTGCGCCGGTTTCGTTGCCCTGTCTGAAGTGATCGGCAGTGCTGGCCAATATCGTGTTGGGTTTTCCCCGGATTATGGATTTATCGGCATCGCCGTTGCACTATTGGCTGCAAACAATCCTATTGGTGTTATCGCTGCAGGTTTTTTGATGGGCGCTCTTCACAAAGGGGCCTCAGATCTGGATCTTGAAACATCCACGATCACTCGTGATTTCTCCCGCATCATTCAGGCATTTATTATTTTGGGTGTAGCAGCCAGTGCTTACTGGGAATATCGCATTCGTCGCCAAAGGAAGAAGGACTGATGGAATCATTTTTCATGATCTTCGCATTGCTGTTGGCCACTCTTCGCTTGGCGACTCCGCTGATTTTTGCTTCCATGGGCGGCATGATGAGCGAACGTTCGGGCGTAATTAACGTCGCTTTGGAAAGCTTTATGCTGGTTGGTGCCTTCACAGGATCTGTTGTTGCCACCTCCAGTTCGTCAGCATGGCTTGGTTGGGGCGCTGCTTTGATCGCGGGCCTTATCATCGGTGCGCTTTATGCTTTATTTGTGATTGAACTAAATGCAGATCAAATTGTCACGGGAATGGCATTCAACCTTTTAGTAATGGGTGTGATTCCCTTTGCGACAAAAATTCTTTTTGATTCCACGGGATCGACTCCGCCTTTGCCAGTGGATGATCGCTTTAATTACGAACCTTTGGTTCTGGCATTTTTGCTGGTCGCTGGATTAACATTTTGGCTTAAGAAAACACGCTCCGGCTTGTGGTTGCTTTTTGCTGGGGAAAACCCGGATGCATTGATGGCAGCAGGTGTTAGCGTTCGCAAAGTTCGCTGGGCTGCAGTTGCACTAAGTGGTGCATTCGCAGCCTGGGGTGGCGCTAGCTTGTCGTTGTTCCTTGCTTCTGCATACTCTCCGATGATGTCAGGCGGTCGTGGCTTTATGGCATTGGCTGCTTTGATTTTCGGTAAATGGAAACCATTGCCAGCATTCTTTGCCTGCTTGTTGTTTGCCTTTGCTGATGCGATTCAAATTCGTCTGCAAGGTGTGCAAATCGGCGGCGTTGCTGTTCCTGTTCAATTCATTCAAATTTTACCATATATCGTGACCATCGTCGCACTTGCGGGATTCATGGGCGCCAGCCGCTCTCCGAAGGCTTTGGGTCGCGAACTGTAATCAAGGAGAAGAGAGATATGTTGAAGCTTGTTTTGCCTTTGTTGTTGGCATCCTCGACAGCATTTGCGTGGGGTGGTCGTGGTCACGATGCTATCTGCCGTGCTGCGGTTTTTCTGGTTAAAGAAGAAGGTCTAAAAGAATATCTTCGCAACAAACCCCAAATGATGGGCCATTTGTGCAACATTCCTGACTTTTACTGGAAGAGTTTGGGCGGCGACGCTGCCAAACACGGCAACGCTGCGCACTTTATCGATATCGAAGTGATCGGTTTGAAAGTTGCTGACATTCCTTCTGACTATAAAAAAATCGTGACGGATTACACTGGTAAAGAAAACAAATTCAAAAACGACGGAACTACGATCAAGGACATTCCGACTGAATTTGGTTCCGCTTGGTGGAGAGCTGATCAATTCGTTACTCGTATTGCAGCTTTGAATAAAGACTTTGCTGCTGCAAAACCACCGACAAACTTTAAGGAAGAGCAGGACGAAAATCTTCCTTATAACAAACTCGCATACCAAATGGTTGTCGACATGGGTTTGATGGGTCACTTTGTTGGCGATATTTCCCAACCGTTTCACACGACTGCTGACTACGATGGCTGGGCGGCAGGCCATGGCGGTATTCACTCTTACTTTGAAGATTCTGTTGTCGGTGAATTCGATGGCGATCTTGACTGGTTGGTATTGAAAGAGGCTCGCGCCTTGAAAAATCCGTCATTCCTTAAACCTGCAACGGTCGTTGATCGTATGAAAGCTTTATCGATTATCTCCAACACAGAGATTCCAAAAATCCTGAAAATGGATCCTGTAACTAAGCCTTCTGTTCTTAAGAAAGAACACGGAATGGAAATCAAAACACGCGCAGAGAGAAAGCCTGCAAGTGTTGCTTTCAAAAAAATGAAACCAGTGATCGTGACAGACATGGCCCGCGGTGCTTTGTTGTTGGCGAATCTTTGGGATGAAGCTTACTCCAAAGCTGGCCGTCCAAAGATTGGCGCGTACAAATCTTACAAGTACCCGTTCACTGTCGAATTTGTAATGCCGGACTACTATTCAATTCCAAACGAAGTTAAGACCAAAGAAAAATAGGAACTGTTAAAAGGCCACGAAATCCGTGGCCTTTTAAATTATCAAATTTTAAACAAGTCTTAACAGCTTTGTAACAAGAATTAATTCATCTTTAAACCATCGAAAGTCTAATTAAGTTTTCCAAGTGCGCGCCGAAATGTCTGCAACCTGAAAGAGGTTTACATGAAAAAGCGCAGCCTGAACTTTAAGATGATCTTTGTGATGGGACTATTGATGGTTTCATCCCTTTCTATTGCAGCCATTGGCCTTATTAATCTAAGCAATATGAACGACACTATGGAAATGGTCGTTCGCGAGAAAAGTGCTCGCGTCTCTCTAATAAAAGACATCCGCTCCCTCTTCTATATTCAATTGATTAACGAGAAAAACTACATTCTATCCAACGACGATCACGGGCGCTCAACAGTTGAAAAGCTGATGAAAGAACGCCACAGCCAGATGGAAGTAAAGATGAATGATCTTCATGCAATCTCCACCCCCACTGGACAAGAAGAGCTAAAGAATTTTAAAGCTATCTATGATACCTGGTGGACGAATGTTGAATCTATCCGCAATCATGTTCAAAGCGGCAACACCGAACACGCTGAAAAAATCAGTCTGACTGAAAACAAAGCCCTTCGTCATTCCGGTGAAAAAGTGATCGACTCGACAGTGGAGCGCAATGAAAAGAACATGCAACTGGAAGTCGTAAAAATGGAAGAAAGCTATAAAGAAGCCCGAACTGTGATGATTTTGGTGAGCTTTATCTCGATTCTATTAGGTGGTGCCATCGGCGGAGTCGTTTTGATGAGTTTAAGCAAGTCCATCAATGAAGTTATTGGAAACCTTTCCTCCTCTTCAAAAGAAGTTTCAGGGGCTTCTACACAGATTGCTACTGCGGCAACGGAATTGTCACAGTCCACTACTGAGCAGGCAGCTTCACTTGAAGAATCGGTCGCAACGATTGAAGAGCTGACATCCATGATTAAGCTCAATGCCGAGAATGCCAGCTCTGCTGCGAAACTCTCCTCCCAAACCAGTGAACTTGCAAAACGTGGCGAAATCGAGATGAAAGCTCTTTCTAAATCCATGACGGATATCGCTGCGGATTCCAAGAAGATCTCTGACATCATTGACGTGATTGACGATATTGCCTTTCAAACAAATCTATTGGCCTTGAATGCCGCTGTGGAAGCTGCTCGCGCAGGCGAACAGGGTAAAGGCTTCGCTGTGGTGGCAGAGGCTGTCAGAGCCCTTTCCCAGCGCAGTGCTTCGGCTGCGAAAGATATTGGCGATTTGATTCGCTCAAGTGTTCACCGTATCGAAGACGGCAACAGCCAAGCGCAAAAAAGCGGCGAGGTTTTGGAAGAGATCCTGACTTCGGTAAAAAAGGTTTCTGATTTCAATCAGGAGATTGCTTCTGCAAGCGCTGAGCAATCAAACGGTGTGGCGCAGATTTCCAAAGCATTGAATCAGTTGGATCAAACAACCCAGATCAACGCCGCTTCCTCTGAAGAGGCCGCTGCATCTTCTGAGGAACTTGCGGCTCAGGCAGAATGTTTGGCGCAGGTTATTCAAACTTTGGTAAGTGCCATCAAAGGCACTTCTAATTCCACTTCTTACGAGCAAATGGACGAGATGCCCCTTAGGAAAAGAACATCAGACGCAGCTTTTGCTGCCTGATAGTTTTTAATTTAGGTATTAAAAATAAGCATTTAACTTAATCTCATTTTGAGACAAGTCCACTTTCACAGGAGCCACTAATTGGCTCCTGTCTAATTTTTTTGGGTTCTAATTCGCCTTACTTCTCCCCACCTGGGCATATCTCTCGCAACTAAAACAGTGGGTTTATATACCTAAAGGGAGAAGAGATGAAAAAGAGAGTAATGCTAGCAATGGCGATCATTATGGTTTTGGGTTCCGTGAAAGCAATGGCCTCATCAATGGAGATGGAAATGGCCGAAGGCAAATGGGCCGCAGCGGCTGAAAATTTGGCTGTTAGCTCTGATGAAATGGTCAGCGACGATATTATGTCTGGCATGGCTATCGATAAAACAATTGCCGCTGAAGCTGATATGGTTCGCACAGATATGCTTACTACTATTCGCGAGAAGATCATCGTGCTTAAGGAAAACTCCCAGTCATTTGATGAAGTGCGCGTTGGTAAAGAAGTTGTAAGTCGCGATCAGGCACTTTTTGCTGCAGAGGCGGATCTAGCGGCACTCACTAAGAAGTTTGATAAAAAGTCCGCTGAACAAGTAATTAAGATTTTAGAAGCGAGTATCGCATCACTTAAGTAAGAGTTTGGAATTGAAGATACGTTTAAACGCAAAAAAGCCCAGGTTGCCCTGGGCTTTTTTTATGATCTCAGCTTGTGAGAATCAAATTACTTAGCCATGTCGCCAGTGTATTTGAAACCAACAGTGATCATGTTTTTAGTGATGTCGCTGTTAAGAGCAGAGATACCTTCAATGTCATGATCTTTGATGCTTGTGTAAGCAACATGATAACGGAAAGCTTCGTCAGCTTTAGGTACATACTCTACACCCAATGCCCAAGCATCACGTTTGAAGTCACCAGTGTTAACTGCTGCTGCTGGAGTAGCGCCTTCGTTCTTAGACATTTCGTACTTAAGAACTGGAACCCAGCCGTTGATGTTATAACGAGCTTCAATGATTGTAGAGTTCGTTTTAAGATCAGTAGAAGTACCAGCTGCAGAGACTTTATTTTTGTTATCGAAGTATTCGATATCAACTGTCAAGTCAGCCATTGGAGCTACACGAAGAGAAGCAGCCATGAAAGAAAGCTCTTGGCCAGCTACAGTTGTATCTGCAGTACCAACAGTGTAGTTCAAGTTAAGAACCAACATTTTATCCAAGAAAGAACCAAGGTAGTTCAAACCATAAGTATGACCACGGTCCAAAGATCTTGCACCAGTGTCTGCATTGATAGTTTGAGAGTTAACTTGGTTGAACATTTGAGCTTCGAACTTGTGGTTCTCAGTCAATGTATAAGCTGCAGAGATACCAGAAGCATTTTCTGGATTAGCAACGAATGCTTGGCTTGGAACGATAACTGTATCTGGAGCCGGAGATCCGTCAATTACCATAGAACCACCAACACCACGGTTAGCCATAGATACTAGGTAAGTGTCACCATGTAGAGATTTTTGGTATTCGAAACCACCAGTGTTAGTTTCAAGTTTACCAGCTTTAAACATGAATTGACCCATCGCTTTACCAGCCCAAAGGTGGTCAACGAATTTATCAACAGTCATAGTTTTAGAAAGTTCGGATTCACCAGTGTACGGATTAACCGCGAACTCTGGAGTGAATGCACGCAAGTTCCAAGCAGATTCAACAACTGCTTCACCAACGTTACCGTTAAGGTAAAGACGAGCTACTGTCGGAGTGAATAGAGATGTACCGCCAACTTCGTCACCAGTGTTAGTGTCGTAGTTAGGAGTGTTAACGTAGTCGGAACGTACTTCCAATTTTACGCCTGCGAATGCGGAGCTAGCTGCAAGAGTAGCTGCGATCACTAAAAGTTTTTTCATAGATGCATCCTTTCGTTTCGTTGCAAATTTGAACTTTCAATTCGTTTAAAAGTTTTATCTTTATACAAAAAGGCTAAATAGGACCTTCGGCAAGATCAACAACAAAAATGCCGGGGAACATCTAAAGAAAGAAAAAAGTGGAGCAATTACTTGGTTAGAACCACATAAAATTTTGTGCAGAAATTTTTATGTTTCTTTTTTGGAAACAGAAAATAAAATTCCACAAACTATCGATGAAACCCGCGACAGCAGCGTGTTTTGTGCAGACATTTTGAATGCGATATTTTCCTCATTCTCCCTCTGAAAACCCACTTATCCACAAAAAAATCCAGCCGTCCTTATGTTCAGAAGAACTTCATTTGACGCGCCGGCAAAATTTATGTCACCTAACTGGATCATGGTCCTGCTGAATGTTGATTTTATGTCAGCAAACTAGACCATAGTCCTATGACTCAGCTGTAAAATGACAAACCGATAGTTAACAAATCAAATAGTCAAAATGCATTTTTGCAAGGAGACCTATAATGCGATTTCTATCTGCAGCTGTATTAACACTGCTTACCTCTTCCACTGTGCTTGCAGCTGATATTGGCGGAATCACTGTCAATGGCGAGATTGCCTTCGATTACACAACAAATTCCACAGGGGGAAATCCCACTGTTGGTGGCACAGAAATTCCTTTTTCCGGAGCGGCCCAAGACAATACTTACCGTGTGAATACAACGCAGATCCTGGCAAAGAAAGAAACAGATAAGCTTTCCGTACTGGCACGTTTGGTTTTCAATCCAATCACTTATGAATCTGCTCCCGGTGCCAGCAGCAAAAACAATTTCGGCGTTCTGGATCAAGTGGAGGTCTATTACAAGCCTCAATCTAATCTATATATAGGAGCCGGTCGCTTCATGACGACGATGGGTTATGAATCCGTTCTAAGATCCGAAAATATCTTTTATGGTTACTCCATTGCGTTTCAAGGCATCACACCAGGTTACGGTGAAGGTCTGCGCGCGAAATATATCGTAAACGATCTATTAACGACGACTCTATCCACCTATAATCAATCTAACTACAATGTTTATGGCGACGACTATACACCGACCAAAACAACTGAATTATCGGTGAATGGTACAATGGGTGATCTTCAGTGGTTTGCCGCTTACTATTTCGGTAAGGATTCTGGCACTAACACCACAGGGCCTGTTCAAAATGCGGCAAGTAACGTTTGGGCTTCCTACAGATTCACTGAAAATCTAATGGCAGCAATCACTTACGATTCAAAATCCTATTCTACTGATTTGGGAGAGGCTGGCTGGAGCGATTCAACAATTGGTATCGTTAGCTACAAACTTTGGAATAACACATTGTCGGTTCGCTACGAAATGATCCGTGGAGCCATGCACCTTACTGAAGGTGGTGTGTTGGCAGTTTACAACGGTGCTGACAAAGTAAATTCCCTGACTCTGGCAGACAAAATCAATTTGAATGAAAACTTAAATGCTTATGTTGAGTTCCGCGCTGATGAAGCGGACGAAGACGCATTCAGGGATTCCGACAATGCTCCGACAAAAACTGCCCAGATGTTAACTTTGGGAGTTCTTGCCAGCTTCTAATTTAAAAAGGGACCCACGAGGTCCCTTTTTTTTCGACATCGTGATCAAGTGTGCTACCATATTCCTAGTTAAAGGAAGCAACCTTGAGCACGCACAAAAAGAAAATCCTTACAGGCACAATCAAAAGACATCCAGATGGCTTCGGCTTTTTTATCCCCGAGGATAAAGAGCATCCCGATGTATACATCCCCCGCAATTCCATGGAAGGCGTAATGACCAATGACAAAGTCACGGTCGAAGTCTATCCAGAAAAAGGTGGCGAAAGATTTCGTGGCGAGGTCATTCGCGTAGTTCAACGTGGTACTAAAACTTTCGTGGGTCGCTTTTACCGCTTGAATGATCGCTTGGGTATGCTGCGCGATGAAGGCAAGGGCTGGGGCCAGGATTTAAAAATCAAAATTGAAGATTCAATGAACGCCAAAGACAAGGAACTTGTCGCGGCCGAAGTCATCAGCTATCCCGAGGACGGAAAGTCTTTCACAGGTAAAGTTACTTCAGTCATCGGTAATGCCTTAGATCCTTTGACAGATATAAAACGCGTGATCCTTTCTTCCGGCATTCCTCAGGATTTTTCTAACGAAACTTTAGAGCAAGCAAAACACTATAAAGAAATCCCAGACGAAAAAGACTATAAGGGACGTAAAGACCTGCGCGAGATGTCCTTAATCACTATTGACGGTGCTACGGCAAAAGATTTCGATGATGCTGTTTATGTTGAAACAAATCCCGAAGGATTCCTGTTGTACGTAGCGATTGCAGATGTCAGTCACTATGTGCAGGTGGGCTCCCCGATTGATCGCGACGCTTATGAGCGCGGTACATCCGTTTATTTCCCGAACTTTGTTGTGCCTATGTTACCGGAAGTTCTTAGTAACGGACTTTGTTCTTTGAATCCTCACGTTCCCCGCCTATGCATGGTTGCAGAAATGCAGTTCGATTTTACTGGCGAGATGACACGTTCTGATTTCTACGAAGCGGTTATGGAATCCAAAGCCCGCGTCACCTACGGTGAAGCACAGGAAGTTATCGACGGAAATGGTGCCGAAAAGTTCGATCACGTAAAAGATGGCATTCTAAGACTTGCGGATCTTGCAAAAATTCTGATGGCGAAACGATTCAAGGAAGGCTCTCTGGATCTGGAAATCCCAGAAACCGAACTTGTCATCGACGGAGCTGGAGTTCCGATCGACATTCAAAGATCTGAACGCCTATTTGCCCACAGACTTATCGAAGAAATGATGCTTGCAGCGAACGTGGCTGTAGCCAAGTTCCTGCACGGCAAAAACGTTCCGGCTCTTTACCGTATTCACGAACCACCAAACGAAATGGCAATCCGTACTCTTGAAAAGTACATGGCGACTTTTGGTGGGAAAACGAAATTGGGTCAGGGCAAGCTTCAGAAACGCCTGACAAAGGCTTTGGAAGAGTTTGAAAACCGCCCCGAAGCGCAGATTCTTAATATTCTGACTTTAAGATCCATGAGCCAGGCTAAGTACAGCCCCAACAACGTTGGTCACTTCGGTTTGGGATTTGAGTACTATGCTCACTTCACTTCTCCAATCCGTCGTTACCCTGACTTGATTATCCATCGCTTGCTTAAAACCCAGGTAGTTAAGTCAAATCAGTACCGCTTGATGAGCGAAGACGATCTGGCAAGTGCAGGAACCATTCTTTCCGCAGCCGAGCAACGCTCGACCAAAGCGGAACGTCAGGTTCAGTCCATTAAAAAAGCCCGCTTTATGGAAAAATTCCTGGGTCAGGAATTTGATGGCATGATCAGCTCCGTCGCAAAATTCGGTATTTTCGTGCTATTGCGCGAATACGACATCGACGGCCTGGTTCGTCTGGATGATCTTGGAAATGACAAGTGGGAGTTCGACGAAGAGAACCTTCGTTTGATCGCGAAACGTTCCGGGATGAGTTATAACATCGGCGACAATATCCGCATTCAGGTAGCAGCAGCTGATCCAGAGTTAGGTCAAATTAACTTTGTTAAAGCCGGCATGGAAATCAAAGATGAAATGGATGAGGACTTTGATGATGAAACCGGCGAAGGAAAGTCCCAAGCCGCTCGTTCCGCTGAAAAGTATCTGAATCGCCTGCGCAAAAAAGAGCAGCCTAAAGAATGGCAGGGCGAGGAACGTCGTCGCGGAAATGATCGCCGTGGGAATGACCGTCGCTCCAGTCCAAATGAAAAGGCTTACAGCCTGAAAGAGGACCGTCAGGGACGTAAAGATCAGAAAAATCGTCGTGAAGAGGAACGTGGAGGCGCGAAGTCTTCCAAACCTTCACAGCGTGAGGAAAGAAACCCAAATCAGAAATCCAGATTTTTTGGCGACAAGCGCTCTGATCAAAAAGGCCAGGAAGAAAAGGTACAGAAAGCCCAAAAGGCATTCCAGTTCCGACCTGGCGGTGAAGACCGCAGTGATGATCGCAAAAAAGGACCTGATGAAAGTTTGCTACGCATGATCCTGGGACCTTCGGAATATCGTAAGTCCCAAGGACAGGATTCTGAGGACAAGCCAAAGCTCAGCAAAAAATTGCAATTCGCTGAACAAAGCAAACTTCGCGACAATGACGATAACTCGGAGAAGAATAGTGACAGCCTTAAAAACAGGAAGCCAGATCGGAAAGACACTAAAAAACGCGGCGAGACTTCGAACGATCGTCGGGGTGTTCGCAAGGCACGGGTTTCACAAGGTCGCGGAAAAGGTAAAACTCGGTAAGTTTGTCATTGAACGTCTGAATGCATCCTCCGACATGGAGTCTTACTCTATGCCGGAACGGATGCGCATGAGTTTCGAGGAACTGGGTCCTACTTTCGTAAAATTGGGACAACTTCTTGCCACCCGCCCCGATTTGGTTCCAGAAGCTTACACAAATGAATTTGAAAAGCTTCATGACCGTGTTCAACCCCTGAATTTTGAAATCATCGAAGGCGTCTTAAAGGACGAGTTCGGTGAGCTTCTGTATAAAACGTTTGCCAGCATCAATCCTGAACCTTTGGGCTCTGCCAGCATTGCCCAAGTTCACCGCGCACGTTTAGTGACGGGCGAGGACGTAGTCATCAAGGTTCAACGCCCTGGCATCATTCAAACCATCAATGATGATTTAAATGTATTGTATCTTCTCTCTGAGCTTTTAGAAACTTATGTGCCAGAAAGCCGCCCCTTCAATCCCCAAGCGATCGTGCAGGAATACTTTAAAACCCTGGAGCTTGAAACGGACTTTATTGTCGAAGCGAACAACATTCGTCGCTTTCAAGAGAACTTTAGAAATGATCCCACAATTAAGATTCCCAAAGTCTATCTGGATCTATCCACAGAGCGCGTATTAATCATGGAAGCATTGCCGGGATTCCCTGTTAGTGCTGAGGCGACGATTCGCGAAGGTGTCGATACTCACGAAGTAATTAAGAAGGCCCTGCAAGCCTACCTGCAGATGGTTTTCACCGACGGTCTTTTCCACGGGGATCTGCACGCCGGAAACTTCTTTATTTTGAATGACAACAACATCGGACTGATCGATTTCGGTGTCGTAGGACGCTTGAATAAGCGCACGCAAGCAGCCATTGCGAACATGCTGCTAGCACTCTCCACCGAGGATTATGAGCGCCTTGCATTTGAGTATGTGGATTTGGCGCCCTTCTCTGACCAGGTGAATGTGGATCTATTCGCTAAAGAATTGCGCGAGCTGATCGCACCTTATTACGGTCTGACACTTAAGAACGTGAATCTGGGTAAATTGCTTTTAAGATCTTCGGGAATCGCGGCCAGACATCACATCAAAGTTCCTGTGGAGCTGATGATGTTCTTTAAATCCATCGTTTCCATCGAAGGCATCGGCAGAAAGCTGCACAAGGATTTCGATTTCCTGCAGTACTCTTTGTCGTTTGCTGGCGAACTGGCAAAATCCCAGATGGGCCCAGCCCGTATGATGGATGAGGTCTCCCAGATCGCACGGGAATCCAGAAGCTTTCTAAATGCCCTGCCAAGACAGCTGAATTTCTATTTTCGAAAAATCAACAGCCCTGATCACTCTTTCCGTTTAAAAGTGGCAGAATTGACAGACTTGAAAAAGTCCATCGAGTCTTCTTTCAACTTGTTGTTCTTGGGAGTGATCATTTCATCGTTGATTCTAAGTTCCGCATATATCTCTGTGCACCCCACGGAAAATCACATCGCTGGCATTCCAACGATGAGCTTTGTGGGTTTTGGCCTGGCTATCGGCACCAGCTTCGTCGCTTTTATTAATTACATCAAAAAACCATAGGGACAACGATGCAGCAACTTTACTATGAAATGAGTATTCTGGCGAAAGCGGTGAACTTTAAGAATCTCTCCGCCGCCGCACTACACGTGGGATTAAGTCAGCCGCAGCTGTCCCGTATTATTGCCAAGATTGAAGATGAGCTGAAAATTGTTCTTTTGGATCGATCAGCAAAACGCAAATCCGGATGGACCACTGTCGCTTTCCAACTGGCAGAGATTTTTGAAAAATCCATTCGTCGGCTGGAAACTGAACTTCAAGGTATCAGCAACAACCAAATGGTCGGCGAATTGCATATTGGAACCCTGGAAGGTCTTTCTGATTTTGCGATGAACACCTGCCGTCAATGCTTTGAGCAGGTGGGCGTACAAAAGATCACCCTGGACATTTTTGATCTTAACGAGCTTGAAGCAAACTTCTTGTCCGGAAATCTGGATTTGATTTTCACTTCCAAGTCCCCGGGCCGACAGAAATTCAAATACCTGGCAGAGCTTGGTTTTCAAAAGCTGGAATTGATTGATTCCAATAGCAAATATGCCGTGCTAAGCAGCTTTGAATACGGTCGCGCGAACAAAAAAGAATTAGAACGCTATTCGCACATATTCGTTTCTAACTCCCTGGCTGTGCGCCGTTCCTGGCTGACAGATACGGGAGGTACCGGTCATCTTCCAACAGAGGCCAAAAGAGGCCGCGCTAAAGATGCGGAACCAGTGTTGATGATTGGTTCTGAACTTTTAAACCCAGTGCTTTGGGAAAATATCACAGAAGCAATTAGCGAATAAAAAAAGAGGATCTGATTTCAGATCCTCTTTTTATTTTTAAACTCTGCAACTCTCTTAGTGTGGAGTTGGAGGTTCGATCACTTCACCACCGTTTTCGGAGATGTAAAGGTGATCAAGACCCAATGTCACGCCCAAGCCACCGTTTAGCTTGATAGACATGTTCATAGCAAGTTGTGGCCAGCCCACTTTCACTGCACGGAATGAACCCGCACCGATGATCACAGCAGCATCGCCGTTAACCGCTAGGTATTTACCCAACAATACATCTGGATCAGAGTTGAACAAGCTGATTTCGCCACCAACGCCGTGGAATTTCAACCAGCCCAAGCCCACTTGAGGTCCGATGCATTTTGCGCCCATTGTGATTTTCACAGGACGGCTCCATTTAGTACCGTTGAAGCTTGTACACTTCATTGTACCGTATGCAGTTGTTTTAAATTTCCCTGCAATAATTTTGATACCTTTAGACACACCTTTGAAGTGCAAACCGCACACCCATGTGCGACCGCCTTGCATAGACATATCACCATTCATTGATGACATATCAGTTGTTTCCGCTTGAGCCCAAACACCGGCCAAACCCACAGCCATAATAACGAGCAGCTTCTTCATGAATCTCTCCTTCTATTCCTTAATTGGAAGTCCTTTTTTTTGGTAACTCTTATTCGGAACCAGATAGGACTGGGACGCAAGTCGATGAACGCCCCTCGGATGAAAGACATGAAAAAGGCGACATTTCTGCCGCCTTTCAATGTTGCTTAAAACTGGACTGATATTTATCGTTGAGCAGCCACAAATTTATTTATGACGTCTGCCACTTCAGCAGACTCATTGATTACACGCTGACTGATTGCCACGTTCTCAATGAAATATCCAAAAGCCCTGATATTTTGAGTGTGACCCAAAATTGGTGTGACGTTTTGCAGGTTATACTTGGAATTTTGGTAAGCAGCGCTCTGAAATAAGTCGGTATAGTCGATATCCGCTCGTTTGCGCAAAGCCCATTCGCGGGCGGGCTGGGCCACATGGCAACTTACACAATCCATATTTTCAGCATGGAAGTTTCTTGGGTTTTCAATGCGATAAGCAGCAAGGACTTCTTTGCGGATCAACTCTTCACTGCCTGTTTGAAGATTCGCGGAATTCACCACGATCTTATTCATTGAATCGTCTCCCTCTGGAGCCGGGGAAATCATGCCCTGGTCAAAATGATCAGCTGGAACGGCACGATTGATAAATGCCTGAGCCATACGATCAGTGCGGTGAATACGGAACATTTGCAGTTTTCCGTTTTTAACATCAAAGCCACCGAAAGCCCACATGTCGCCTGCACCACGCAGAACCATCGCCGTCACGCGGGAAAGATTTTTCAATCCGGCATACTTTAAAATGATGTTATTAAAATCAGTAATTGATGAATGGTTTTCCTGAACGTGTGCCCATACCGGATGAACCTGCAAAGGCAAACCCGTGGTATTCATTTGGTATTTGAATTTCCAAGCCTGAAGGTCATTCAACAACGCGATGAATTCCTCATCCGTCAGAATATAAAAAGCATGAAGAGCTGCATCCACTGTTTGTGCTTTAAAGCGCCCTTCTTCCAAAGGCTGCCACACTAAACGCAATTGGCGCTGGCAACTCATCGGGGTCGGCAACGGGAAGCATGGATCAATACGCATAGCCACCACACGCAGAGCTTCGTTTGTTTGATCAGGTGTCATGACCGGTGAAAGTGGTGGAATAGTATCCATAAAGCGAGCTGGCAAAATCGGACCGCCAACGCCCACGGATTTAATATTTAATAGTTGATCTTGCCCCACCTTACGCGGCAATGGGAACAGGTACGAAACGTCGTTCAAATCCCAAGCCCCTAGGGCTGAAAAAGAAATCAGGCAGCTAAGCAAAAATGGCACTATCTTGTTCATGGCTCTAAATTCCAGTTTTAAGAGCCTGAATCAACCACAAAATGGCCTTAAATGCGCAATTTGGCGTCTTGAAAATCAATTGAAACAAAAAACAAACCCCCGAGTGGCTTTTACCACCGGGGGTTGAACGCTTAGCATTCTTTATTTTAGGTCATTAGCCCAAAAGCTTCAGTGCCAGATTCTGGGACTGATTGGCTTGGCCAAGTACAGACACACCTGCTTGCAACAAGATGTTATTTCTTGTCATCTCAGAAGTCTCTGCTGCGACGTCAGTGTCTCTGATTCGCGAGTTCGCTGCTGACAAGTTTTCATCTGCGATCAACAAGTTATTGGATGTTGATACCAGACGATTTTGTAGCGCACCGAAGTTCGCACGAATCGCATTCACCGAAGTCAAAGCGTTATCGATCAAGCTCAAGCTCGTTTGAGCACCCTCTTTGGTACCAACAGACTCTGCCGTCAATCCCAAGGAGTCCAGTGAGGAGTTCGCCGCACCGGCGTTGAAGCTAATACGATCCTGGAATGGATCATTGTTAACACCAACTTGAATATCGATCATTCCGCCTGTTCCATTCAGAAGTTCGTATCCGTTGAATTTCGTCGACTCAGTTACACGCTGAATCTCGGACTTCAATTGTTGATACTCAACATCCAGGAACTTTCTTTCTGTTTCACCGATAGTGTCAGAAGCTGCCTGCACACCCAACTCTCTTAAGCGGATAAGCATGTTAGAAACTTCGTTCAAGCTACCTTCTGCAACCTGTACTAGAGAGATACCATCATTGGCATTTCTGTTCGCTTGGCGCAGACCACGAATTTGGCCTTTTAAATTTTCTGAAATCGCAAGTCCCGCGGCATCGTCAGCAGCTTGATTGATTCTTTGACCAGAAGCCAATCTTGCCATTGATTTATCTGCGTTAATTCGTGTCATGTAGAGGTTTTTTTGTGCATTCAATGCTGACACGTTTGTACCAATTCTTAATCCCATTCTATCCTCCGTGCATAATGTTTCTTCCTCCGTGAAGTGCTGCCATCCATTGGCAAAAGGCGCGATCCGTGCACCTGTTAAATTAATAAATCGTCGGCTTGCGATAGAAGCTGACGCTTAACTTATCGGAAACCTAATGAAACATCTCGAGTCCAGTTTCTCTAAAAATTTTTATTTTTATTTAAAAGGATTTTTTTCAAAATAACGAGTGTGCAAGGCACACGAGAAGAACGAAGAATGCACGACAAAGAACGTCGTAACAACATCAACGGAAAAGAACTCCGCTAATCAAGAAAAAACCAGGAGTAAAACTCCCCGCCCCAAATCCATTTTCCATTCTCGAATTTCGATTTTCGAGAAATGTGGTACCCCACATTATCGGGAACTTGGAAATGTGGTACCCCACATTTCTGTGGGGCCACGTCGCAGGAAACAGATCAATTATCAGCTCATAAATAGAGCTTCGGGCTTGTATACACTCGGAACCACCACCGCAGTGGTGATTCTCTTGAGGGTGATCTTGATCATTGAAGATAAGATCGGGAACCGTAATCTTTTCGGAAGTCTGAGTCTAGGCTCCGACATTGCTGTCAGAGCTCGTCAAACTTATGAGAAAGATTTGTTCAAGAGTCCAAGTGCTGTATTAGCTTGTTGGTTCGCTTGTGCTAGTACGCTAGTACCTGCTTGCAACAAGATATTATTTCTAGTCATTTCAGATGTCTCTTCAGCTACATCCACATCTCTGATACGAGAGTTAGCGGCTGACATATTCTCAACTGAAACCTGGATATTGGATACAGTTGATTGTAGACGATTTTGGATCGCACCGAAGTCTGCTCTCATCGCAGAAACACTCACGATCGCTTGGTCGATTGCTGCCAGAGCATTTTGTGCTGAAGCTTTATCTGCAACTGACGTCAAGTTTACACCAAGTGCTGCAGAGTTAGCGTCTGCTTTTGATGCGTCGAAAGAGATACGGTCGATTTCAGGATTATTTCTAGTACCTACTTGGAAGTCCAAGATGGAACCAACACCCGCCAAAAGTTGAGTTCCGTTGAACTCTGTACCTTCTGCGATACGGTCGATCTCAGATACCAATTGATCATACTCCACATTCAGGAACTGACGCTCAGTCGGTCCGACCGTGTCAGAAGCTGCTTGTACAGACAATTCTCTTAGACGAATCAAGATCCCAGAGATCTCATTCATCGAACCCTCAGCCACTTGGACCAGGGAGATACCGTCTTGAGCATTTCGTGATGCTTGTTTTAGACCGCGAACCTGAGCTTTCAAATTCTCAGAGATCGCTAGGCCGGCTGCATCGTCACCAGCGCGGTTGATACGGAATCCTGATGCAAGCTTTTCCATGCTCTTATCAAGACCAATCTTCGTGCCCCACAGAACTCTCTGTGCATTCAACGAAGCTGTGTTCGTGTTAATTCTCAAACCCATAATTCCTCCTCCTTGAAGATTTACCGAGTTTCGATCCTTGAAACTCGAGGCACCTTACTGATGCCGTTGGGTAGTTCATCTCTCCCCTTACTGATCGGTGTGTCTCAAAATTCCTAAAGTGATACGTCTCAAAAAAGTGCAAAACTGGGCTAAAGAGCAGGTCAACAAAGAGCATGATGCGGCATAACTTATTGAAATTACTACATATCAGCAATACGAGTTTCTGTATCTAGACCTTGGGAAAACGTCTCACGACTAGGGCTAGTGTCCCCGCCCCCGGCTCTTAAACCCAGGTTTTCCGGGCGTTGACAGCCCCCTTTTCCCACCACATATATAGACATCACGATTTGGGGAGGTTTTTAGTGGAAATCAGAGATCCTATTCACGGTTCAATCTATTATGCAGAGCCAGAAGTAGCCATCTTAGACACTGCTGAATACCAGCGTTTGCGTGCGATCAAACAACTTGGTTTTTCCGAGATGAGTTTCCCGGGTGCCACACACAATCGCTACCTGCACTCTGTCGGTGTTGCGCACATGGTGGGAAGAGTTTTTGATTCTATCTTCCGCATTTATCCATTCTCTAAACCTTCTGTGAAAACTCGTTTGCGCCAAACAGTTCGCCTGGCAGCTTTGCTGCACGATGTGGGTCACGGTCCGCTTTCTCATACGACTGAAACGGTGATGCCGAATTTGTCGGAGCTTAAAATCAAACTTTATGATGAGGAGCTTAAGTACGGCGATGCTGCTCACACGGTGATGTATAAAAATCGCCGTGCGAACCATGAAGACTATACGATCAAGTACGTTACGGATTCCAATATCTCTGAATCGATTGAAAAGAACTTTAGCGACATTGCTCCGATTTATATCGCATGCCTGATCGATAAAGCCCTTCACTGTCCTGACGATTTCTTTATCGATAGCGGTGTGGACTTCCGCCCTATCCTATCGCAATTGGTTTCCAGCGAGATCGATGCAGATCGTATGGACTACTTGGAACGCGATTCTTATTTCTGCGGAACGAATTACGGTAAGATCGACTCCCACTGGTTGATTCAAAATATGACCTTCCACCGCGTGGAAGATAAATTGTATTTGGCCTTAAACCGACGTGCGCTTTATTCCTTCGATGACTTTTTGATTTCCCGTCACCACATGCATTTGATGGTTTACGGTCATCACAAGTCGATCATCTATGAGGAAATGCTGAATCGCTATCTGACATCTCCAGATTGCACATTCCAACTACCTGGCGATATCAACGAATACACTTTGTACAATGACTATCGCCTGCATGAGCATTTGCGTTCAGCAACGAATCCATGGGCGCAAAGAATTGCACAACGTCGTCCATTTAAGGTTTTGTTGGAGCAGCATAACACGACAGAGTCTGATCGTCCTGAGCTGGTGAAAAAGGCCCTTGAAAAAGAAGGTCTAGAAGTTATCTGGGCGAGCTCCCATGCTCGTTTATCAAAATACCATTCGGCATCTCCAGAAGAGCGCGCATCGCAAATCTTCGTGGTCGATCAATTGGATCCTTGGAGCCACCCGACTCCAATCAATCAATCGACAGAGATCTTCCGCCGTTACGAAGGCACACGTATCATTGACCGCCTATATGTAGCGCCTGAAGAGTTCGAACGCGCCGACAAAGTTCTGCGTAATATTAAGATCTAAGATTTTGCGGGGAGGAGTGCTTCGATGTGGCGGTCTTCGGCTTCGGCCCATGCTTTTAGGTGGGCTGGCATTTCGGGTTTTTGCAATGGAATCCCCAAGGCACCGAGTAGTTCTTCGGTGGAAACCAAACCGCCCGTTTTTTTCAAGAATCTCGCACGAATCATTCCCCAGGCTACGGGCTCACCTTTAACAAGGAACTTGTGCTCGATATAAGTGTACTTGTCGTCCCAATGCGCCAGTCTGGTGGAGATCTGAAACTTTTGAAATGGCTTTATGGATTTCTTAAAGCGCATGCGCTCAGCGACGACGACAGGATACCATCCGTTTGCTGAAAACTTAGGTGCTGCTCCCATACGAATCATGTAGTCGATTCGGGCCAAATCCTGCATCGAAAAATAAACGCCGTTGTTAATATGCCCCAGCACATCACAATCCGTTGGCCAGCAACGGTATGGTGTTAAACACTCATCCAAAGCGCCTACGTGTGAACGAAAGCGCGAGAACAAAAGTGTATAAATAAGACGGAAAAATAGATTCATCGAAACACCGGCTTAGGAAAGGGAGAACGTCTGACCATTCATAGTGGCGCCCATAGGGCTTACCAGGAATGCAACGGTCTGGGAGATCTTGTCGGCCTCGGTAATTTTCAATGAAGGATCAATTAGTTTCATCTTTTCCATCGCTTCTTTGATGGATTTAGATTCAGGGTCGTGAGCCAGGATGTATTCCTCGGTCAAAGCCACTCTTAAAGTGTTAACCGTCACGTTGAATTCAGAAGTTTGTTTCGCCAACGCTTCTGCAAAGCCGACAAGTCCTGTACGCGCAGCTTTTGCTAAAACGTCTTCTTTGATCTTAGCAACCGGTGAATCATTTAACATGAAAATGATACGGCCTTTTTTGCGACTCTTAAGATAACCCAATACGGCTTGAGTGATCATCAACGGCAATTTCAAATGGCGATCCAACATTTCGTCGACAGAATCAATTCCTCCGTCCAAACGGATCGGCGTCGGTTTCTGAATCATGTTGGCATCAATAAAAATATCCAGGCCACCAAACGTTGTTGCAGCTTTACCGACAGCATCTTTGATTTGCTCTGCAGTTTTAAGTTCAGTTTGAATAGCCATGGCGCGACCGTACTTGTCGCTGATCTCGCGGGCATCATTGATTTGGTTAATGAACGGAGAAGCCACAGTTTTATCTGGATCCAGAATCACGCAATCAGCACCCATACGAGTCAGATTCATTACGATGCTGGAAAGTGTAGATGTCATGGGCCCTGCGATTAAAGCCACTCTTTGATGTAAATTAAGACTGTTTTCCATTAGCTACCCAATTTCTGTCGTACTAAGTAAGTGAGTTCCAAACTTTTTGGAGCGCCGCACCCCCAAAAGGTACGGCGTACCTTTTAGATTTTTTCGATGATGATGGCGATACCTTGACCGCCGCCAATGCAGGCAGAGCCCAAAGCGTACTTAGCATTGCGACGATGAAGTTCGTATACAAGGTGATTCATGATACGTGTACCAGATGCGCCCAGTGGATGACCTACAGCGATAGCGCCACCGTTGACGTTGGTTTTTGCTGGATCTAGACCCAACTCTTTTTCCACTGCCAGGTATTGTGCGGCGAAAGCCTCATTCACTTCAACCAGATCCATTTGCTCCAGTTTCAAACCCGCTTTTTCAAGCGCTTTGCGTGCGGCACCTGCAGGACCGATACCCATGATGCTTGGTTCGCAGCCGACAGAAGCGTAACTTACGATACGAGCCATCGGTTTTAGGCCAAGTTCTTTGGCTTTAGATTCACTCATCAATAGTGAGCAAACAGCACCGTCCACGATTCCAGATGCACCGGCTGCAGTCACGATGCCGTCTTTTTTAAAGACTGGCTTCATTGTCGCCAGCTTTTCCAAAGTGGAATCTGGTTTTGGGTGTTCATCTTTATCCACCACCACAGTGCCCTTGCGGGTTTCGATAGTGACGGGAGCTATCTCTTCCGCAAAGTAGCCTTTCTCAAAAGCTGCCTTATAACGAGTTTGCGATTGGATAGAGTATTTATCCGCCATTTCGCGAGTGATGTTGTATTTTACTGCCAGGTTTTCAGCAGTGATCGCCATCGGTGTGCCGGAATAAGAATCCGTTAGGGCCGAATTCATCATGTCTTCAAGTTCGAAGTTACCCATGCGCATACCATCAAAGCGAACCTTTCTGGCAACGTAAGGAATTTGCGACATTTGCTCTACACCACCAGCAAGAACTGCTGTGGCTTCACCAGTTTGAATCATTTGAACGGCATTCACCCATGCCTGGAAACCGCTGCCACACAGACGATTTACACCAAGCGCTCCCACTTCAACAGGCACGCCGGATTTCAAACCGATGTGACGAGGAAGGTAAATTGCGTCGGGAGCTGATTGAATAACGTTGCCGAAAACAACGTGATCGATTTTGTCAGGAGAAACTTTTGCGGCTTCAAGAGTTGCTTTTGCAGCGACCACACCAAGCTCAGTTCCAGAGACATCTTTAAGAGTTCCGCCAAAGGCGCCGAAGGGAGTTCTTTTACCAGAGATAAATACGATTTTTTCCATGGAATAAGCGTAGACTTATTACCACCGCCAAGCAAGACCAATCATAGCCAGACTGTCCCGTCTTGTTCCCTTATGACTGAGGATAAGATCTTTATTTTCGAAGACTTTTTCTTTTACTTGAACTTCGGTCTCAGAGGCAGCCGCGCGATAATTGACGGCCGCATTTAACCAACCTTTATATTCCATTTTCGCCAGAGCCTGGAAAGCCTCAACACGGAAGGAGAATTTATGAGAAATGCCCTGCTCTGTGGAAGCTGGAACAACGACGTCAGTTTTTAGTGTTTCTTGAGTTTCCTGAACGACTCGACCTAATAGACTTTCCTGTACGACATCGGAATTAAACCATAGGTTAAACGATCGATCGGCGATTTTGCCCATCATAGAAGAGGTTGTTTCTGAATCCAAACTATCAGTAGGGATAACCTTTTTAACGTCTTCTTGGGTGATTTTGGGAGTGACGTTATCCACGGGAATTGTCAGCTTTTTCGTGGTTGAAAGATCAACCCCGGCCATGCACTTTCCAGCGCACAACAAAGTAGAGACAAAAAATAGAATGGACCAAATAAAACCCATAACTAAGTTCCTATACAAATAGCGTTCCACTTTTAGACCGCAAAGTCCTCTTTAATTTGATCTGAAATGCAAATAACAAGGAGACCTTACGAACCCCGTGAAAAAGGTGCCTTTTGTCGCATCAGTTGTCGTCATTGTGACACCAGTCTTCAGTTTTGTTTCAACCTGGGACGGGTTTTGCACCAGGCTCTTTGGTCTGACTTTCTAGCCGGCCAAGTTCGCCACTCCGCCAAGTGTTTTCAACGGGTTACCGTTAAACACCAGATGGAATGTTGCGGAAATTGACCGACAAAAAACGTTAGTCGTTGATTTGTTCGACATGAAGTACAGGAGATGCGTTGTATGACTAAATTGAACGTAAAAAAATGCGCGTTGAGCGCCGTTCTTTCCATCGGCTTTCTGACCCCACAGTTGCCGCATCAGGTTTTTGCGAATACCGCACCATCCTCATTTCCGATTGATCTATTTGATATCGGAGATTCGAACTCGACAACGACGACGAATGATCAAAAAGGTAATAGTAATAGCATTAGCAATGGCAACCAGGGTGGCAAAGGCAATCAAGGTTCCACCACTCGTCCGCGCCCGCAAACTCAAAACGGCAATCAGGGAAATCAAGGTGGTAATCAGGGTAGCAACAAACCCAACTCCTCTTCACAAAATTCGATGAAAGCCGTTAAGGTTCCTGCCGAATTTAGCTGTAATTTATTTGAAAGCACTTCCACGGCAGCACTCAATCAAGCGCTGACTGATATGACCAACGAAATTCGCAGCAAAGGTCAATGTACTACTGATGGCTCTGCAGACCGTTTGCAAAAAGATACTGAATCTATTCGTAAGAACGTTTCGACTCTGCAAAAAATGATGAATTCCAAATCTGTGGCAGAAGTCGACTACCAGCAGCTGTCTAATGCAATGACTGATACGATGACGGCAACGACTTCTATCGGGGACATGCTAAGCAATAATTCCTTTTTGAACTCAACTTGTGGTCGCGACTCTATGCAAAGTGGTAAAGCACTCCTTGCATTCAATCAATTGATCGACGGATTGGCGCCGATGGCGTTGTTCGCAGTTTCCTTGAATCCTACTCTGGCTCCGGCTTTGCCATTCGTAATCGGTGGAGCGGTGGCTACTAAAGGCATCACCGCACTTACACAAATGTTCCAACAAGAACAAATCGACATGACTAAGAAAGACAACCGCTTAGCGGTGTTTCAAAATACGTGTCAGTACATCAAGATCGTAAAGAAAGTTCGCTTCCTGCAATTGACTGCGGATCGCAACTTCACTGAGTTCAATACTTCATTGCAGAATGAATTCCCTTTGTATAAGGCAAGCCTGGCCAACAAAATTCCAACATCAGAATTTTCCACAAATGTTCAGTCCAAGTACGAAAAAGTAAAAAAGCAGTACATTTTGGATATGTCTAATTTCAGAAACTTCGAAATCAGCTTTAACCGCGAAGCGGCCGAAGATGATGAAATGGCGATTTGCAGCTTTGGTCAAACAGCCATCCGCCAAATTAAACAGAATCAGCAAAAGCTTAAAGAGGGCGAGCAAAACCCTAACTTCACAAAGTCCGTCTTTCCTGATTCCGTATTTCAGAACTTGAAAGCCGCACTAAGTCTGGATACGACTCGCCAGATTCAACCGGTGAATGCGGATGCCCGTATCAATACGGTTGAGTACTATAAAAACGAGATCGAAAAATCCAGCATTCGTAACACCAGCGATATCCGTATTTGTGCGCAAAACACGAAATCATGGTTTAACAATATCAAAAAGACTTTGGCAGAGATCGACCAGATCGTGACAGAAGGTCCGCGCGATGCTTCCAATGGTGGCGGCGTGGTTATCGGTAAGACAGAGCAGGATAAAGCGATTGAAGAAGGTGCAACTTTCCGCCGTGTTAAACGTGCCTTGGAAGAAATCGCGAAAGATGACTCTGTTATCAATCGTTCCAACTTCTCCCAGGACGTGGCTGATTTGAAAGCCGGTCTTTTCGGCGGCAGAAACAACAAGAATCCTCCGGTTCTGTCTTGGATCGATCATACAATGTCGGTTTATGATATCTCGATCAGCAACTTCCAAAAAGGTATTAAAAACCTTCAGATGATGGCGATGGTTGTGACTGAGTCTGGTTCAAAAATCAGAAAGCACATCAGCCAGGTGACTGAAAAAGATATGATGTTCGATGCAATCAAGTACAGAGATGACAAAAAGATCGCAGATGCTTTGTCCAACTTGATTCCGTCAAACAAGTATATCGATGCTGACAGAAAAGAAGCAATCTGCTCGACTTTAAGAACGACGTATTTCTATGCGATCGACGCCAGAGACCACTTGTCTACGGTTCAAATTATGTGTGACATGATCTCGGGCGTGATTGATACATCTATGGACGGGAAAATTATCAAGGTCTGCAAAGGTGATCTGTTGATTCGCGGAACGACGCCGATCTTGCAAAAAACTCAGAAAGATCTGGCTTCTTTCGAAGCCCAGGCATTGAAAGTTCAAGATCGCTTGAAACAACTTCGCTGCCCGGTTTATCAGTAATTTATAAAGGCTAAGGTGAAAGCGTGACCAGGTCCGGGTTCACCTTAGCAATTTCCACGATCTGCTCGCGACTTAATCCCGAAGCATTTGATCGAAAAACCACCATCACTCCCGCCTGCACCAGCTCTTTCACATCTTCTTTAACTACATTGGAATTAACGTTATAAACAAAGGGACGAGCCTTGGCGAAATCCAGCAGATCCTGCTTAGCCAAGCCGGCTGTGGCACTCATCACCACTAACTGCACGCCTTGCTTTGCCAGTTCAGTTAAGTATTCCTTGGCGATACGGTTGCTATCGACGTACAAAACATAAGGACCCGAGCGGGCCATCTCCTGCAAGTCTTCGCGTGTGTACGTGGTTTTTGCGACCGAGATACCGATATTCACGTTACCCGTCTTTAGCAAATCCATCGTATCAAATTTATTGGTCAGCCCTGATTGATTCTGGCAGTAATTTACTTTCGCGACTTTTGCGATTTCTTTTACATCATAAATTGAAGCGGAGCTGCCGTCAGTACTTAGGCAATCGGCGAACTGTGGAGGCAATGCCGCCAGCGAAACTGAAGAACACAAAATCATCAGAGAGATCGATGTAGGTACGCGCATAAAAAATCCTCCACAAGGCTATTGTAGAGGTCTTTAGAAATTAAATCCAAATACTAAATGATGTTATTCATCCAGGATGTAGTTGATCGGATCGACTGGCGTTCCATTAATACGAACTTCGTAGTGACAGTGAGGACCAGTTGATCGGCCTGTGTTACCCACGGCGCCGATTACGTCCCACTTGCTGACACGCTGACCGACCTGAACATAGATTTGTGACATATGTCCATAACGGGTCGTTACACCAAAGCCGTGATCGATACTGACAAGCTTACCGTAACCTTCGTCATAGCTTGCGAAAATAACAACACCGTCCGCTGGCGCATAGATCGGAGATCCCGGAGCGGCGGCGATATCAAGACCCGCATGCAGAGTTGTTTTTCCTGTGAACGGAGAAGTTCTGTATCCGAAGCGGGAAGTAATCCAACCCTTGGCCGGTTTCATGTTCGGAGTGGCGTTCAACAAACTTTGTCTTTCAGACAAGCTTTCCCAAAGATCGATTACACTTTGTTCTTTGAGTTGAGTTTCTTTAACTGCTTTCTCGATACGAATTACCAATGAAGCGTAATCTTTATCAGCAGTTTCGTTTGCAAGCTCGCCGGCCTGATCGTTCAACGGTTTCTTATTTGCGAAAGTCGCATCCTGTTGAGCCAATGCCTCCCCGTCATCACGGGCTTCCATTGGTTCATATTCCTCGACCGGTTGATTTGGAGCCGGTTTCGGCCCCATCGTCAGTTTAGTAATACGATCTTCGGCATCGACGTTGGTGATAAGCTTAAGTTTTGTGGTGAAGGTTTTTACCCGCTCAAGCGAGTTTTCAAGTGCGCTGACTTTACTTTCCACGATCTGGAATTGCTTCGTCAGCTGAGCATTCTCGGCTTTAAGGCGTTTATTTTCCATGGCCTGTAAAAGCAAACCGAAATAGTCCACCATACCGGCAGCAAAAATAATAATCACGACAGCAGAAATAAAGGATACAGCCTTTAGCCATGCAGCAGAGAGCACCAATTTACGGGTTTTGCCCGTTTGGTTACTCACTATAAATAGCGTGACTTTCTTTTTATCCAAAAATTCCCCTATCCACTAACCGCTTACTCGTAAAAATGAATCAACATAACAGTGACATTGTCGTCACCACCATTAGCCAGTGCTTGTTCTACACAGGCTTTAACTACTTTGTCAGGTTTATTTTTGTTCAAAATATCGCAAATTTTTGGATCTTCAACCAAACCCGAAAGGCCATCAGAACAAAGTAAAAACATTTCGCCAGGGGCTATTTCGCGCTCGATAATATCCGGAAAAGTTTCGCGCTCATATCCAACACTGCGAGTGATTACGTTTCGTCCTACAAACTGACGAACCTGTTCTTCACTCATCACACCGGCACGCAGTTGTTCATTGATCAAAGAATGATCTTCAGTGATCTGCCACAGCTGCGGTTTCTTATACATATAACAACGGGAGTCGCCGACATTCCCCACGTACAGGTGATTTCCGCGCAAATACGCCATCACCATTGTCGTTCCCATTCCCGAAAGCTCAGGTCTTTCGTTTGCCGCTTTATCAAAAATACGGCGGGAAGATTCTTCGTAGGCAAGCTGAATCATTTCGCGTGGAGATCGGTTGGAAGCTCCAGGTTGCAACATGATTTCTTCGACGGTTTCAACTGCCATGCTTGACGCAACTTCTCCTCCGGAATGTCCACCCATTCCGTCGGCAACGACGAACAACCCCAACTCTTTGTTGACGAGGCATGAGTCTTGATTTGATTCACGTCGAAGGCCTTTATCTGTTAAATACCAGCAGTCAAATTTCATAGAAGTTATATTCTCACCCAAAGGCTTTGTTACGTCAAAGTCCTGCACTGGACCTCTGTCGAAATCTTTGGGTCTGGTTCACCTCTTTCTAATCCTTGGGTGTCATACTACCGATAGAAAGGGGTGAGGTCCTATGAAGAAGTCACCGTCTTTCAAAAAGTATGTGCTGCTTTCAGTCGCCGTCCACATTCTTGTGTTCGGTGGATTGTACTTGTTTCAGGCGCTACAGCTTAAGTTCCCTAAGCAGGAATCAGTCAGCATCGACTTGATTACTCCCGAGGAAGCGCAAATGCTGATGGCTGCCCAACAGGCAGAACAGCTTAAGAAAGCACCTGTCCCGACGGTTCCGAAAAATCAAATTGTGGAACAAAGTGAAAATTCCCTCAACGAAGCGGAGCCGGTAAACTCACGCTTTCTTAGCGTTAAGAACCAAACTGTAACGAAACAGACTATCGCCAAAGAGCATGGTGAATTTCAAAATCTGAAAAAAGAGGCTCCGCAAAAAACGGGACCTAAAGGTGATGGCAAAGTTAAATCCACTGCTAAAGCAGAGGCTAAAGCCACACCGGAACAGCGCGAACAGATCGCGCGTGATTTATTTAAAAATTTCGATGCTGCTGAGGCACTGGAAAGACAAAAAGTTGCGGATATCCTGAAAAAAGGTGCTGAAGCTGGCCAAGGCCTTGGTCGTGGTAACGGTGAAGATGCAACTAAAGAGGGCGCTGATGTCAGCCGCTCTAATGATTACATTAAAGACGTAGATCAGGGACTTGAGACAATGCTGAATACGCGCGAGTTTAAGTACTATTCGTACTATAACCGCATTCGTCGTCAGCTGGCCCAACACTGGGAAGGCAAAGTCCGCGAGAAACTTTCAAAGATGTTTAAAGAAGGTCGCTCCCCTGCCTCTACAGGTCAGGACCGCGTAACCAAGTTGATGATCGTTTTAAATGACAAAGGAACTTTGGTGAATGTGCAGGTCATGAGTGACTCTGGCGTTCGCGATTTGGATGATGCTGCGATTGAAGCATTCCGTGCAGCAGCACCATTCCCAAATCCGCCTAAAGGCATCATCGAAGGCGACGGCACCGTAAAAATCCGTTGGGACTTCGTTCTTGAATCTTAGTATTTAGTTAATCCAGGGTGTCTCGTTCTGAGACACCTTTTGGCATCTCGCTTGCTCCATCTAAAATCATGAATTGGGTTTCTAAGGCTCTAATCCTTATTAGCGCACTCCTATTGTCGAATAACTCGGCAGAGGCGCGCCAAAATTGCGGCAGATTTCTGTGCGGCTCAAGCTATTCCCAATTGGACAGCTTAAGTGAAGAAACAGAAAAGCTGGTAAAGTCGCTGAAAAGCGAAGGCCCTGCTGCGCCCAAGGATCTGGCTTCGGAAATCAGAAGAATTGAAACCCAGAATGAAAACTATTTTAAATCCGCGGGCATTGCCTATGCGCGCATCCCCACTCCGCTTAAAGTGAAAAGCCAGTCTTTCACTTATAGCCGATACAGCCTTCGCGGCAGTGCTCAAGGAGACGCCACGTCGAAATCCCTGGCTGAAACCTCAGTGCCCGTGATTCTGGATCCCCTTTACCTTTATAACTACAAATACTTTGGCCATTTCCTAAATGAAAAAATCTTTGTGGGCCCTCACGTCTTCAGATTGAACCTGCTGGGCATCACTTCAACACTACAACATGAACAGCTTCATTCGGTGGAGCATGAAAAAGTGCGCGAGGGTAAAATGAGCCTGGGACGTTTGGAATTGATGAATTCCGAGGGACGCCGTTCAGTGAACTACGGTAACTACTTCCGCGTCGATGAAATCGAAACGCACTTGCACGACTATCAACTGCTGACTGATTCCGCGCTAAATGCTCAACGTGATTTAGATCTAATTGCGCAGGGACTTTCCTCAGAAGCACTTGATCAGATCAAAAAGTATCGTGAAGTGATTGTGAAAGATAAAATTCAAAACCTACAGCGCTTCTCCTCAGAGTCACTCGAGATGCTGGGTAAAATCCGCACCCGCATTCTTCATGGCGCTATTCCTTACTCCTCGAAGTACGATCCGCAAACCGGCGCGATACGGGTGATCTTTACGACCGAGTACAAATCCTACGAATATATGAGTTTTGACCTTCAAGGCATGGCCATCCCGGCAGATTTAACCGACTGGGTAAAGATCCGCGAGCTTGTTTTACAGGTCATTGATTGGTCCCAACAACGGGTGCAATCCTCACAAATTCCGGCCCTTGGTAAAACGATAGACAGCCACCCAGCGCTGCAAACCGTTTATTTTGCAATGGATTCGGGATTTCGTGGCCCTAATCTTGTAGTGAACGGCTGGAATTTAGAAGAAAATACAGTTAACCAAATGGTTAAAACTTTTGGCAACTATTTACAAAACAGATCTGTGGTTCGTGTCTGAAAGGGTTTAGTTTCCGTTCATCGAATTGAAACGAACTAAACACTTTTAGCAAAGGATGGACTTATGAAAACGATGATTAAAACAATAGTTATGTGCTCAGCCCTAGCTGCAACACTTTCTGCATGCTCTGAAGCGCCAAAAAAAGAAAAAGTAATTGTTGAAGTAAACAACTCAAAATCCGCAGATGAATTGACTGAGGCCGGTGAGCAACTGGTTGCACCCTACACATTGAATCTGGCTTATCGTGCTTTTGAAATGGCGTTGGAAAAGAATCCAAACGACATGAAAGCCCAGTTCTATCAAAAGTTCCTTAAGCGCTTCATGGTATTCCGGGGTGTGGGTACTAATATCAAACCAATCGTTCAGAAATACGGTGACCTGGTTCAGTATGAAAAAGAGGTCAAAGGCACTCCGTCATATCCAATTAAAAAGTATTTGATGACGCCTGAAAAATCGGCGCCGATTAAATCCGAATCTGGAATTCAAAACCTGTTGATTGAATACAGAAAATCCCTGGTGGAGTTCCGTCAATTCATCGCTCAGAATCCAGATTTGACTTTGGATCTTAGAATGAACCCTTACGTATTTCAGGCCCAGATCAATGACCGCCTGGAACAGAACTGTGTCATCGTAGAAAATGGTGAAGACGCCAAATATGAATGTGATCTGGATAGCGCCTCAACTGTTCGTTTGAACATTGCAGACCTTATGGTTTTAAAACAAGAGGCTGCGGCTGAAATCCTATATGCCACATTGTATGCTTCCTATAACTTGGATGGATTCATCGATTATGCAAAATCAATCGAAGGCAAAGGCGTAACTGCACAACAGGCCACGGAACAGATGCTGGAAAACATAAACTTGAATCTTCTGGATAAAGAAGGCTTGAAATCCATCAAATCCATCGCGACAGACATGTTGGTTGCAGTAAAATGGGTACAGAAATACAACGATAAGCTTTGCCCAAATCCAACCGGTGACACTAGAAGAAAAAATCACCTGATTGAAAACGGCAGCATCTTCTGCGTGCAGCACAATGTAGAATTCGATAACGAGATGGCTAAGATTGAACAGGCGATCAACGGTGCTATCACTGTGAATCTTGCAGATGGCAGCACGACTTCGATTGACGCAATGGCATTCTTCAACAAACCGGCTGCTTCTTTGAAACAATTTGCTCCGACTAAATGGAGTGCTGATGGCCAAACTGTAGAATCTTTCCGCGACAACACTTTGAATGGTGTCCTGGTTAATGGTGATGCAGTAAAAGTTTTGAACCCACGCAAATAATTTCCCAGGAACAACGAAGAATGAAAACGCTCAGCCTATTTCTAAATTTAGGATTGGTACTCGCAGGGGCTCTTGCCTCTGCGGCGGGCGTTGAATCATCAATCAGCGGCTTCAAACTTGTGACTTGCGCTTCAAAAACTTCTTGCGCTGTGGTCACTGCTGAAAAAACCCAAGGCAGTCAGATTAAAATGCTTCATTCTCTTTCCCATCCTGAAATCACCATCACAATCGGTTCTCAAGTTACAAGACTTAAGGGCGATTCCGGATACATCGATATCGATGAAAATCAGCTTGTCTTATTTAGTCGCACTCACGGAAAATTGCAGGAAACGTCGATCAATCTTTCCACTTTGGAAGTGAACATCTCGCGCGGAGGTAATTTGTGAAAATCAAATTGTCTCTAATCATGTTCATGCTTTTCTTAGCGGCTTGCCAGGATAAAACCGTAATTATTCGCGAGACTGTTCCGGCCGGCAATACACAAAAACAGGAGCAACCGCCACCGGCCCCTCCGGAAAATAATCCAGCTGCCAACGACACTCAAGACAGCGAGACCAGCGCCAACAATTCATCTGATGAGGGCGGGATTGATCCTACCAACCCATCAAAGGGCCAACCAACAGGTCCTTCGAAAAATGGATCCGGACGTGGACTTCCCCATGCCAAACCTGACGGTCGCTCCAATGGCGGAACTGCAAGCGGTGGCGACAACGGTGTTCAGGGTCGCAACATTGAAGACTACGCCGTCAATATTCAAAAAGAGTCGAACTTCGTTCAGTTCGTCCTGCCAATCATCACGAAGCTTGCGGAAACACATCCACGATTTGCTTCTGATATGCTTCACATCGCAGGTGAAAGAACGTGGTACATGGTACCAGTTGAGTTGAAGGCTCTAAAAGCTTCGCAAATTGGTTTAAAGTTCGCCGACGAGTCGGTTCAGCAGTTTGCATTGCAGAATCTTCGTGCGATCTGGATCAACACCAAGTTTTATAATGGCTTTGAGTCTGCCGAATCCAAAGGACGGCTGATTTTGCATGAAATTCTGATGGGTGTTCGTTTGATGAAGCTGAAAAGCGAAATCGACAACTGTTATTCTTCAATCGCCATCATGAAGCTGGATACCAAGAAAGCAAAAGCTTACCAGGAAGCTCGAGAGCAATGCGCGAGAACATACATTTTCGGAAGAAAAGATGCGTTTGCAGTAGTGCCTGGGCAAAATCCGGATTTGGAACTAACAAATCATGACTATGATGGAATCCGCGAGCTGGGCGTGCATCTTTGGGAGCGCAAAGGCGAGATCTCCGGCGCCGAGCTGGACGCCTGGATCAAAGTGAACGACTTCCGCTCGTACTAATATTCAAAGAAATCAATATTCAGACAGCGCACAGTTTCTGAAGGCGAAGGGATTAACTTCGCATTCATGGACTCAACGAAACTTGGCAGTTCCTGTCGGATCCAGTTCGCTACTTCGTGCGATAAAACCATCGGCCCCGTATAGAAAAAATCCTCGTCGCGATTTTGTTGAAGCTTGGTCATACTTTGAATACGCCAATTCATATGATGTCGAGTCACCAGCGAGGAAGAGCTTCCCACATGCGTTCGCGCCATTCCCAATTTCAACTTGCCTTTGTTTTCAACCAGCAAGTTGTTATCCAAAAGAAAATCCAAAACTTTTTGTACGTGATTTCGTGGCAGATTTAAATGTTGGGACAACGTTTCGGCATCATTGAATTTACCGGTATCAACCAGCATCTGCACGCCTGAGTACACCCAATTGGAATAAAAAGTATTCTTCGCCTCACCACTGAGTTCATTCGCTTTTACGCGCGTCTCGAGCTTTTTCGATTTTTCCTGACGGGATTTAATCTGTCTTAGAAAATGTTTTTGCAGCTTGAAGCTTCCCGCGCGATTGTAGTCGACCAGTAAAAGAAAGAATTCAGTTTCATCCTCGATCAGGCGAAGGTAGTCGCACATCTCTGATGCGAGCTCCAGGCTTAGATGCTTGTCACCTTTGAACACCTGACTCACCATCGTTGTCGAAACGTTCAGGGCTTGCGCTAAACGTCGATACTCCCCAAATCCCTCACGCGGCTGATTAGCTACCCAGGCGTTATAGAACTCTTTGTAATCACTATAGTGATAGATTGAAACTGACATGAATTAATATTAACCGTTTGGTTAAAACTTTCATCAACTATTTGCCAAACAAATCTTTAGAGTAAAACTGCGGCGCTGTACAAGTAAGCATAACTAATTGAAACGGAGAATGTTTTATGAAACTGCTTACAAAATCCCTAGTCCTGATGACGTCCCTATTTTTAACTACAACGGCGCTTGCGCAGAATGCTCAAACCACCAAAGCGGCAAAAGACGAAAGCTTTTCCAGCAAAGGTATTCGTGTGGGAATTGTGAAACCAACACTAAGAGTTTCTTCCAAAGCCTCCTCTGCGAATCAATCATTCCACTTTAGTGATGATCTTGATGACGCTTGGGGATTGTCTTTGGGTTATGCAAGTCTTCCAGTTCAGGCTCTGGGTTGGACAACAAATGTGACTTACCTGGATATGCAAAGCGAAGGAAATTCCGCGGGAATAGTTCGAGTTGATGGCAACTTTGCTTATGCCTTTACAAACTTCATCAACATCAAAGGTGGAGTGAATATTTCCAAACCGACTGTTAGCAATAGCAATGAATACGATCCTGGAATTGGATTTCAAGGTGGCTTTGGTATTCAACTGAATAAAAACTTTGGGATTGATCTGGGTTATACCGAGATGAATCAATCACGCACTTCCGGCTCGTACAGTGTTGATATCGTCGAGTCTGGATTCGAAATCAGCTTAAACGGCACCTTCTAGAAAACCTTATCTAACGCCCCCTGCCTGTGACCAAAAAACCGCAACTCCCCAAAAAAATAGGTCCCGTTACACTAAGGGACCTAAACTACCCTCTCCTAACATCCAGAAAACACGAATGAAAGCCTCGCATTTGGACCAATGTAGAACCGTTCTGAGAACCAAGCGTGATCCACCCGATTCCAGGGTGTAAACTTTTGGCTAACGGAGCGATTCCTCACTGCGTCACTGACCCGTGCGGCGCCCCTGGTTATCAGAGGGAAAAAGGTCGCTTTTTCAAGGCCTTAAACCTTGTCTCTCTCCCTCGAGAATGCTAGTTTCGCTCCGTTAAATTGACCGAGTTATTACTCAAGGAGAACCATCGTGGCTGACTCTAAAAATAAGAATGCGAAGTCAGAAACTATCAAGGGCGCATCCCCTGAAGTTTTGGACGTAATCGCACGCCGTGCACTTTACCTTTCTACTCAGATGATCTGGCAAGCCAATCATCGCTCTGACAAAGAAAAAGGCGATCCAAAAATCGGCGGTCACCCGGCAGCTTGCGCAAGCTCCCTTCACATCATGGGTGCTTTGCACTTGATGGCTAAAACTGGTTTCGACCACATCGCGAACAAACCGCATGCGTCTCCAGTGGATCACTCTTACAACTACCTTTTGGATCTTTTGCTAAAAGGTGACATGACGAAACTGACTCAGGAACAAGCGGACCAGGCAATGAATGGTCTTCGTAAGTTCACTGATGGTTCTGAATTCGTATTCCAATCTTACCACTCTGCTTACGATCCAGATCACCACAACTTCTTCCCATCCGGTACAGTGGGTATTCCACCTGTTGAAGCGGGTTACATGGCACTGGCGTACCGTTACGCTCGCGAACACGGTTATGAAGTTCCAGACGCACACTTCTGGGCTGTTTGCGGTGACTCTGAATTCCGTGAAGGTTCCATGTATGAAGCTGTTCCTGACTTTGCTGAACGCGAAATCGGTTCTTTGACTTGGATCCTGGATTACAACCGTCAATCCCTTGATGGTCACCGTATCACGAACAAAGAAATCATGAATGGTACAGATGCTGACCGTGTTGAGCGCACAATGGCTGCGAACGGCTGGGAAGTTATCCAGGTACGTCACGGTTCTAAACGTAAAGCATTGTTCGCTAAAAAAGACGGCGACACTTTCAAAAACTTCCTAGAGAACAAATTGGAAGACTACGAACTTCAATCATTGCTTCTTGTTCAAGACATGAAAGCTTTGAAAAAAGGTATCGCTAAAGAACACCCTGACATGAAGAAATTCCTGGACAGCGTTTCAGACGAAGAGTTGTTCGATGCTATCCGCGACTTCGGTGGTCACGATATGATCGCCCTTGCAGAAGCAATGGAGCAATCCAAACTTTCCAAGCGTCGCCCAACAATCATCATCGCGCATACACTTAAAGGCTGGGGCTTGAAAGCGGCAGCTCAACCAGGCAATCACAGCTCTCTTCCACAAGAAGACGAAGTGAACGCACTTAAAGCGGGCCAAGGTATCACTGGCGATACTTTGTACCAACGCCTTGATGCAAACTCTGCTGCTGGTAAATTCCTGGCGGCTCGCTCTGAAAAAATCTTTGGCGAGATGAAAGCGCAATACGCTTTGAAAGCCAAAAACCAAGAGTACTTCTTGAAGAAGCTAACTGAGTTCGGCGAAATCCCTCAGGCTTTGGATATCAACACCAAGATGACAAGTTACCCGCATACACAGTGGATGCTGGGTCAGTTGACTGCAAAGTTGACTCGTATCGCGAACACTCCGCTTGATGAATCAAAATTGTCTGATAAGCAAAAACCTCTGACGGATAATGAAAAACCATTCAAACTTCCGGGCGAGTTGTTCATCTCTATGGCTCCAGACGTTGGTACTTCAACGAACCTGAATCCTGCGATGGACGGTAAAATCTTTGGAGCTCCCGTTGTTGTCGACCACGAAACCGACCTGGGCGTTAAAGACCACAAACTTCCGGACTTGGTTCCTGGCGAAGAAGAATCAGATCGCTTCCTTCGTTTCGAAATCGCTGAAGGTAACGTTATGTCGTGCGTGGGTGCATTTGGTAAAATGCGCGACATCGTAGGCGTACCTATCATCCCATTGATGACTGTGTACGACTTCTTCATTAAGCGTGCTCTTGACCAGTACTTCTACAACCTTTACTGGAAGTCTTCGTTCATTTGCGTTGGTACTCCATCAGGTGTTTCTCTTTCTCCAGAAGGTGCCCAGCACGGTTGGAAGTCAGACATCCAGATCCCGAACCAAATCACTTGGGAACCGTTCTCTTGTATCGAACTTGACTGGATCATGTGCGACACAATCAAACGTCACGTTATGAACGACAATGCAGGCCGCACAGGTACATTGCTTCGTCTGGTAACTCGTGGTGTGGAACAAAAAGATCTTTTGAAATACTTGAAAACTCAAGCTCGCTTCAAACAAGGCCTTGAAGGTCAATTGTCTCGCGCTGAGTTCCCGGTTGCTGGTGGCATCAATGAAGAAGAAGTGGCAGCTATGGATGACGCTTCTATCCTGCAAACTCTTCGTGAAGAAGTGTTGCAAGGCGCTTACTACCTGATCGACTACCGCGGTTACGCGGGTTACGAGCCAGGTGATAACGTTGTGAACATCTTCGCACTGGGCACAATGGTTACTGAAGGTATCAAAGCTTCTGAAGCTTTGCTTGCTCGCGGTATCTACGCAAACGTGATCGCTGTAACTTCTCAAGATCTTCTATGCGGTATTTTGGGTCACGAAAACGATTACGACTACTTGAAGAACGGTTTGGGCATCAACTCCAACCTTTACTTGAGAAAATCTGAAGACGTATCCACTGGTGATTTGATCACTGTTGCTGGTAAACGTGTTCCAGTCGTATCAGTAGCGGATGGTGAGATCGGTATGCTTGATAACATCGGCTCTTTGATCGGTGTTCGTCAGGAAGCATTGGGCGTGATCAAGCACTCCAAGTGCGGTCGCCCTTCTGAAATCTACGCTTACCACCACATCGACGCTGAAGCGGTTGTAGAAGCTTGCGGTAAAGTGCTGGCTGAAACGGCTCTTGAAAAAGTGATCGTTTCTGAAAGCGCTTTGGGTGCAACTCACCAGGCAGAAGGTCGCACAGCTCACTGGACAGATCTTTGGCCTTCAAAAAATCCAGTTCACAAACACTAAGAACTGAATAGATCAAAAACTCTGAAAAGGGCTCCTCACAAGGGAGCCCTTTTTTTATCTTCACAACTCTCTGCCTGACTGGCACTCTGATTTCAGACCTGGAGCCCATCGCATGGATTATACAGAAATCGCGAAATCAGAATTCCCGTTTGAAGGAGAGTTTTTCTTATCTAAAAATAAGAAATTCAATGAACTGATTTTCTTTGTGCATTTTTACGAGGGCTCAAAGCGGGAACTTCTTCGTCATATTAAACTGGTTAATGATTTAGGCTTTGATGCATTCGCGTTTCAGTTAAATGGAACCGCCAAGGACTTGATTAAACGCCTGCCAATCACGGCCGAGGGTGCTATTGGCGTTAAACACGTGTATGCTGCACAAATTGAAAAGCTGCTAAATGATATTCCCGGAAACAAAATCATCTACAGCTTCTCAAACCCCTCCGCCTCTGCGATCGAAGCCATGGCCAAACGCCACTGTATAGATACGGTAGCCATGATTTGCGACAGTGGACCTACGGCGCGATTTCTTCCGTCCGTTTGGAAGCTTGTGCGTAACTACAAGTTTCCGGTTTTATTTAGTGGACTGAAAGTACCGGCTACTGCGGCGCTCAGCGTTTTTTGGTCACTGCATTTTCACAAAGATATTCATGCTCATCTTCAGAAATTTCCTGAGAATTTTCCGCTTTTGTCGATTCGCGGCTGGAAGGACAAACTAATTCCACCTGAGCACATCGACGAGGTGTTTGAGCCCCATCACAACCTTAACTGGACGAAGTTAAATTTGCCTGAAGCAGAGCATCTAACTGGACTGCGCGATTGCCGCACCGAATATGCGCCCAGTGTTGAAGCTTTCCTGAAGCGCGTGGCCACACCAATTATTAAATCCATTTAATTGGCGCTTCGTGATAGTCCCCTCATAGACTTTATAGCGAGGGGAAAGTTACATGAAGAAAATCTTTATTATGATTCTCATGCTTTTGCCGATGATGGCAGAAGCACGTCGTGGATACGTTTATCAAAACTCATTTGAAGCCTATGGTGAAAGCTACGCAAAGAATCTTGCGAACCTTGGTAACGACAAACTTTCAAATCTTCCCTCTGACAAGCGTGCCGTTTGCGAACAGCGCTACGGCCGCATCCTGAACGATGGGCTGATCGATATTCGCGTGGCTATGGGTTACCTTGACTGGACAACAGGAAAGCCTGTTCGCAGCGGTTCCCGAAATTACGGCTACAGCCCTTCTATCGATATCGGCGCTTACTATGCACTTCGTGAGTTGATCACGGGCCGCTGCATGGGCAATTTCCGCCTGTGCCGCTTCAAGCAGGAATCATCCAGCAATCCGTACGTCTTTGTTAAAGACGTCAACGTACAAGGCCGCCAGGTTCGTGCGCGGGTTGAAATTCAATTTGCGTCTGCAACCGAGTACCTGGAAAACAACGTGAACTCTTCCACTCAAGCGCAGCGTACAGCATTCATGGAAGGCTTCTATAACCGCGCTTTGCAGGATGCGGATGCCGCATTCTACTTCGGTCACTCCCGTAACGGCGGTGGTCCTGATTTCGCGCCACCAAAATTCGTCCCTGGCACTAACAAAGTAAACTATGCCGGTTACTACAAAAAGTACCGTCCGGGCTTTAGCAAAATGCTTCAATCGCTTGGCAATCCAAGCCGTCAGGCCGACGTGATCGGTATGATGTCCTGTGATTCCCGCGATCACTTCATGAGCAAGCTTCGCTCAACTGCTCCACGCTCTGGCGTCATCACTTCAACGCAAGTTTTGACAGTAGAAGAAGTTTACACGGCGATGATCGGCGGAATGGATGCCTTGCTAAGAGGCCAGTGCCAAAAAACTTTCTATCAGCAGTTAAGAATGACTGCGAGAAACGCTGCCAACATCACGATGGATGGAATGTTTGAATAGATTTTAAAAAGGTACGGACACACTTTCTCCATCAGTGCATTAGTGCGCTGATGGAGAAAGTGTGTTCGTACCTAACCTGAACAAGGAGGTTCAGAATGGTTCAGATCGAACGACTGCCACACCCGGATTATTTAAAATATCCCACTCATCGCACGCTGGGATTTTTCACGTCACAAGAACAAGCCCGCAATGCTGCCGAGGCCATCATTCGTGAGGGCTGGCTGGAGGGCGATCTGCATGTTTACGAAGGCCAGTTTGGTGTCGACGCCGTGGATGCTGATGGCTCCCGCCACACACTAAAAGAAGCCTGGGGTCGCTGGGTGCAAAAGTTCTTAGGCACAGGCGAGTGGGATCTGGTTGAAGAAGCCGATCAGGAACTTCGCAAAGGTCATTTGCTTTTATCTGTTGCCACCAAGAACGAAGAGGAAAAGTACACGGTCGCAGAGTTGATGGTTATCAACGGCGGTCACGGTATTCGTTACGTGGATCCTCTTTATAACGAAGAACTTACACCGCCAGGACATCATCCCAGCTAAAATCCATGACTCCTAATCCAATCTGCGCTATGTCTGCCCGTGAAAACGAGGTGTGATATGGCAGCAGATTTGGAATTTTTCATTTATAACGTTCCTTCCGATTGCGGCGACTGGTTGGCAGCTTTTGAAGGTAAGGAATTGATCTTTTTGGGTGGCTACGGCGCTGGCAAAAAACAGGTCGAAGGCGATCTGGCTAAATTCTTTGAAACTCACTACAACTTTAAAGTCGGAAAGTTCACTCCTGCAAAATGGACCAAAGGAAATTTCTGGAAGACAAAACACAAAATCAAACTTCAGGGCACTGAGTTCCAGGTAAAAGTTTGGTTGGAGCTTTTGAATATTCCTTACGGCGAAACGACGACTTACACTGATATCGCTAAAAAAATCAAAAGACCTTCGGCAGTGCGCGCTGTGGGAACAGCTATTGGCCAAAATCCAATTTGCTATTGGATTCCCTGCCACCGCGTGATCGGTAAAAGCTCTAACAACTTCAACTACCGTTGGGGTTCAGACACTAAGAAGCATCTTTTGGTTACTGAAGGCGTATTCGAACTTAAATAATACGCTCTTTTCCGGCTGCTATTTATTCAGATAGCGATTGATGGCATCCGCAACTTCAGCGGATTCATTGATCGCTCGCTGAGCAATCGAGATTTTCTTGTTATGATATCCAAGCGCACGCAGCTGTTGTGTGTGCCACGGTTCTTCACTGACATTGGCCATGTTGTAGGCCGAATTCTTATATCCAAACTGAGCAGCAATATCCTGAGTCGCAATGTCCGTGCGTTTGCGATCCACCCACCAACGCGCCGTTTGAGCGACATGGCAGCTTACGCAGTCCATGTTTTCGGGATTGAAGTCCTTGGGATTTTCAATTCTATAAGCTGATTTTAATTCCGCACGAATCAAATCCTCGTTACCTTTGCGCAGTCGTTGAGACTCGGCCACGATATTGGTCAGTGTGTCTTCGCCATTGGCGCGAGCACCAGCAATTCCCCCGCCCGAGAAAACCTCACCTGAAGTCACCACGTTCACGAAAGATTGCGCTGTGTTTTTTCCCAGTCGCGGTAAAGTCATCGTCACCAGTTCGCCGTTTTTAAATTCAAATGCTCCAAAGAGCCACATCGCCCCACCCCCGCGCAGGAACATGGCAGTCACGCGTGAAAGATTTTTTTCCCCGGCGTATTTTAGAATGATGCGATTTAAATCTCTTAAGGCTGCAACTCCGCGACCGGAATTCCACGCGGGATGTGGTCCCAGGGGCAAGCCGCGGGTTTCCACTCCTGTTTTTGCTTTCCAGATTTGCAGCTCCATCAACAGAGCATCAAATTCGGCATCAGTTAAAACATAGAACGAGTGAAGTGCGGCATCGATCGCCTCAATAGAACCGTCTTCCTCCCACTCTAACAAAGGCTGCCACACCAGACGCATTTGCTTTTGGCAGGCCATCGGAGTTGGCAGTGGAAAGCAGGGATCAATTCGCATCGCCACGACTCTCATTGCACGGGCGTTATTACGGGGATCCATATCCATTGCGATCGGTGAAATGCGCTCGAAAATAGTTTCTGGAATCAGACCTTTTAAAGGAAGTGTATTTACCTGACCGTCGATTTGCTTTTGCAATGGCATCACGTAAGAAACGTCATTCAAATCCCAGGCAGCCTGAGTAATTCCACAGAACAATAGAGTCAGCAAAACGAGCGCAGTAATTTTCATGGGCGAAACATCCTATTTGCGTTGTCATATATCAATGATTTTCACATTCCAAAGGTAACTGAAAACTAAACTTTCAAAACACCGCACATCACTCAAGTCATTGAAATCGTGACGAAAGGTACGGACACACTTTTGGTAGCAGCAACGCATCACTTGTGACGCCTTGCTGCTACCAAAAGTGTGTCCGTACCTGGTCCAGTTCTGGAAATCGGGCTTTGACTTACACATTATTTACATAGTAACTAATATGTAAATGGAGGTTAGTTGTGAGTGCCGTCGCCCTTCCCGCTTTGTCTGACATTCAGTTTGTTTCTGCAGATCAACTGCAACCTCCTCCCGGAGTGCCCACGGGTGTGAGCACTTTGGATGATTTCCTTTTATGGAAGGGAATTCCCAAAGGGGACTTAAGCCTCTTTCAGGGAAGCCCCGGAACCGGCGCCACCTCTTTATGGGTGAGCCTGACTCAAAAGGCCCACGAAAATAATCAGTGGGTGGCTTGGGTGAATGGTGGGACGCAACTGCTGCCTGCCCATCTGATGAGTCGCAAGATCAACTTAAAAAAATTGTTGGTCGTAAAAGAACCCAAAGAGGCCGAGCAACTTTTCTGGGTTTTACAGGAGCTGGTGACAAGCTCTTTGTTTGAAGTGATCGGGTGTGAATTGAAAGAGATGTTTTTCAAAAATCACCAGCTGCAAAAACTTAAAAAACTTTGCCGCTTTCATAAGGTCGCTTTGATTTTTGTCTGTCATAAGGTGAGCAAGTTCGTAAATCCCATGTTCAGTCTGATCATTCAGTTTCAAAGGGATTTTATAACCATTCAACGAGCTCTTCACCGCCCCACACCGTTTACTGTCGCAGGGAGTATGGTTTATGCGAACTTTGTGCATCAATTTAAAAACACAGCAAGAAAGCTCCTCAGCTGAGGCCTTCCTGCTTTTAAGTCCGCGCGTTCAGTTTCGTTTTCCGCATTTTATTTTTATCGACATCGAATCCACCTCTCACCTTTTAGGAGGCGAACATGGAGTTTTACAAAAAGCCGTCGAGATTGCGCGTAAATTCAGTACAGATGCGAGTGCTGCCATTGCCGATACCGCTCCTGTCGCGCAGATGCTGGCGAAATGGAAGCCTTTCACTGTGGCTCCTCGTGGTGCTGAACATCGTGAGTTTTCAGGTCTCGGCCTTGATGCGCTAAAAGATCTGGAGGGCTTGGACCCCTGGACACAAAAACGTCTCATTGAACATGTTATTTCATTCGCACGCACGTTGGGCGTGTGCACGCTTGAAGAAGTTTATAATTTCCGTCTGGTTTCACTGCGCGAGCGGTGGGGGGATTTCGGTGTTTTACTTTGGAATCGTTTGCATTCTCAGGACTCTCAGGTCATTTCACCTCTTGTGCCTCGCGACCCTCTTGTGGGGTATGGCTACCTGGATGATCCCTTAGGCGCAGTGCCGTTGCTGTTTAACCGGATTAAGCCTGTGCTGGATACTTTATTTGCGCGCCTGAATGGCCTCTCCCGATATGCGCACAAAATGGAAGTGATCCTGCACTGCGAGTATTCCGATAAACGTTATCTGCTGTCGATTGAGCCGATCAGCGCCAGCCGCGATCAGGAATTGTTCGAGGATCTTCTTTATAAAAAAATGGAGAAGACCGAACTGAGTAATCCCATTCGCGAATTCGAAGTGGCCGTTTACGATGTGCCCGAAAAAGTTCAACAACTGGATTTTTTCGAACCCCGGGATAACTCCGAAGACCGCTGGCGCCGCCTGATCAGCTTTGCCAAGCAGGCCAATTGCGAAATGGGCTTTTTGCAGGTCGAAGCCAGCCACTTTCCGGAAAAAAGTTTTCAGTTGGTCACCGAGTGGCCGGAGGACTTTAAATCCGAGGATCTGGTTGAAAGACAGGACAATGCTCTTCAGGTAAAAACTGTTTACGCCAAGGGTTTGAAAGAAAGCCCCCGTCCTTCTTTGCTTTTGGAAAAGCCCCAGGCACTGAATGCCGGCGAGGTTCAAAGATTGCGTTTTATTTCCTCCATGCCCAGCGAAAGAATCGAGTCTTCGTGGTGGCAGATTTCATCGCAGGAATTAAAACACCGTGATTATTTTTTTGCTCTTTCTCAACAGGGACAGTTGATTTGGATTTTTCAGGATAAGGTTAGCTCTCAATACTACCTTCATGGGTACTTTGATTAGTCAGATATTATTATGTCTAAATCTGTTCAAATTCGTCAGTCCCAATCGATCGTTCGCACAGCCAAAGGGTTCGTGGAGCTTTTAGGGCGCAGTAATTTTTCATTTCTGCGTGGAGCTTCCTCGCCAGAGGAAATGGTCGAAACCGCGATTCATCACAATTACGATGGTATTGCGATGTGTGATCTTAATGGTCTTTACGGCGTGGCCCGGGGATTTCTGACCGCCAACACGCCTTCCATGTTCACCGCATCCACCAAGGCGAAAGAAGGCTTTCGTTATATTGTGGGCTCCGAACTGACTTTGACGGATGAAAGTACACTCACCCTGATCCCCATGAACAAGAATGGTTACACTCATCTGTGTGAACTTTTAACTTTAGGTAAACGCCAGGCCTCTAAAGGCTTTTCATCCCTGCGCCTGGATCAGATTGAAAAGTACAATCAGGATTTACTTTGCTTAGCTTTGCCGCCCATTGATGAAAAACGCTATGACAGTTTAGAAAAGATTTTTAAGGATCGTCTGTACATTCCGGTGTGGCGGGATCTGACCTGGGAGTCCCAGGAATTTTACAAACAGGCTTTGGAACTTGAACAAAAATGTGGCGCTCAATTGTTTGTTACACAACGTCCATTCATGCATTCACGCGAAAGAAAGCCTTTGTTCGATGTTGTCACTTGCGTTCTTCATCACACGACTTTGGAAGAAGCGCGCGATAAATTGATCCAAAATGCTGAACGTTCACTCAGATCACTCCCGGAAATCAGCTCCAGATGGGCCGATCGCGTCGACCTTGTGGAAAAAACTGTGGAAATCGCCGCACGTGTAAACTTCACGTTGGATGAAATCCGCTATCGCTATCCGCGCTCCAGTCTTCCGTTTGGTAAGACGCCGACAGAATATTTGCGCTTCCTGGTTGAAGAAGGAATCAAATGGAGATTCCCGGAAGGAGCCTCCCCCAAGGTTCTTAAGACCATCGAACATGAATTGGAAATGATCAAAGAGCTGGAGTACGAAGACTACTTTCTTACATTACGTGAAATTTGTGAGTTCGCTGATAGAAAAGGAATTTTGTATCAAGGCCGGGGTTCAGCCGCGAATTCGATTGTTTGTTACTGCATTGGTTTAACCTCGGTGAATCCCAAAGAGATCGACGTCTTGTTTGAACGTTTTATTTCCCGCGAGCGGCGCGAACCACCTGATATTGATATCGACTTTGAACACAGCCGTCGCGAGGAAGTCATTCAGTATATCTATGAAAAATACAACGAACGTCATGCCGCTATGGTGTGCACGGTGGTGCGCTATCGCTCGCGCATGGCGATTCGGGAAACCGCGAAGGTCTTTGGTATTTCTTTGGATAAAATCAATGAGATGGTGAAATTCATGGGACGCGATGGAATGCGCCGCCTGGTTGAAGATCCCACCATTCACAAACGTTTTGGCATGGAAAGTCCCGAGATGTGGATGCTGTTTTTAAAAATGGCCGGGCAAATTCACGGCTTTCCCCGTCACTTGGGCATTCACACCGGGGGCTTTCTGATCACTCAGGATCCCATCACTGAAATGGTGCCCGTGGAAAAAGCCACCATGAATGACCGCTATGTTATTCAATGGAATAAAGATGACGTCGCCGTTTTAAAACTGATGAAGATCGATGTTTTAAGTTTGGGAATGCTGACCTGTCTTAGAAAATGTTTTGATCTTTTAAAAAAGCACAAGGGCCTTAGCTTTAATCTCGCAACGCTGCCTTCTGACGACAGACCCACTTACGATATGATCTGCCGTGCAGATACGGTCGGTGTCTTCCAAATTGAATCCCGCGCGCAAATGCAGACATTACCGCGCATGATGCCGCGAAATTTTTATGATCTGGTGGTTGAGGTCGCCCTGGTCAGACCCGGCCCCTTACAAGGAGGCATGGTTCACCCATACCTGCGCCGTCGTCAGGGACTGGAAGCGGTTTCTTATGCACATATTGATTTGCGACCGATTTTGATGCGCACCCATGGTGTTCCTATTTTTCAGGAACAGGTGATGAAGATCGTGATTGTCGCAGCAGGCTTCTCCCCGGGCGAAGCCGATGAACTTCGTCGTATCATGTCTTCAGCGTGGCGTAAGAAAACCACGATGAATGCCATTCGTGATCGCATCCTGTTGGGATTTAAAAATCATGGCATCTCCCAGGAATATGCCGAGCAGATTTACTCCACCATCGAGGGGTTTGCGAACTATGGATTCCCCGAAAGTCACGCGGCAAGCTTTGCGCTGCTGACTTATGCGAGTTGCTTCATAAAGTGCAATCATCCTGATGTTTTCGTATGTGGCTTGTTAAACAGTCAGCCCATGGGATTTTATGCGCCCCGGACTTTGATTTCAGAAGCCCAAAGAAACGGAGTGGAGGTTTTACCTCTATCCATTCAGCACTCTGATTATGATTATACTTTGGAAGAGCCCTGCTCTGTGAATGCCTACACTCCATCCGGAGCAACGATTCATAAATTGCGCGTGGGTTTAAGATCCATGCATGGCTTTCCCGAGGAATTAGCCCGCACGATCGAGGATGAAAGAAAACAAAATGGTTCTTACAAAGATCTTAAGGATTTCATTCAGCGCACACGACTGCCCCGCAGTGTTTTGGTGAAGCTTGCTGCAGCTGGAGCCATGGAATGCTTTCAGCAAAGTGCGCGGGAGCTTATCTGGAGTATCGAAGCTTTAAGCCTGGATCAAAACAGTTTTCTATGGGGGCAACCAAAAGAAGTCCTGACTCAAGGTTCTTTTGATGACGAGGATGACGGTGGTGAGAACCTGCCTTTTGAATCCAACTGGGATCGCATGCGCCGCGAGTACGACACCAAAGGTTTTTCCGTGGATTCGCATCCGTTATCGGTTCTGCGCTCGTATCTGACTGCCAAGAATCATTCGCTGATTGAGCAGCGCTATGTACCCTATGCGACCTCGGCAGATCTTGTAAAAATCAATCATAAGCGCAAAGTTCGGGTGGCGGGGCTTGTCTCCATCACTCAGCGCCCACCGACCGCCAAAGGCATGTGCTTTATCACCCTTGAGGACGAGTTCGGATTTATGAACATCGTCATTCATCCCGACGTCTATCAAAAGGACCGCGAGGTCATTTATGGCCGCTCTTTACTGGAAATACAGGGACAAGTGGAAAAGGTGGGCAACATCACCAATATCCGCGCCATCAACGTTCTGCCACTGGGCTAGACATCTTAGACATTTCAAGCTAGCTTCGGAACATGCTTTTAGAATCCCTGGAATTTCTTTTAACACCAACGACACCGCTTGCGCGCAAGTATGGATTTTTATACTCCTCCATATCCCTGCGCCATCGCTATCATCGTCAAAAGAGAAACTGGCTGCCGCACCTGAAAAACTGTCAGGATGTTTTCCTGGAAACAGTTAAGTCATTGCCACAAAGAAAAAGCGTGGTGCTGATGGGCAGCGCTCACCTGCATGAAATTCCCCTGCACCTGCTGATGGATAACTTCGAGCAGGTAACGCTGGTTGATGTGATTCATCCGCTCAAGCATCACTTGCAGGCTAAAAGATATTCCCGGTTAAAACTTGTGACCATGGATCTGACAACGGCGCTGGATAAACTTCAGGATTTAAACACTCTTGAGGATTTGAACAACCTTGCACAGAAACTGGCGGGCGAGCAGCTTTTCCATTTCGAGGCCGATCTGATTGTTTCCGCGAATTTACTTTCGCAATTGGCATTGTTGCCGCTTGATGCGGTGGAAAAGAAAATCAAGCGCAGCCTGGAGCTTTCCGAAAAAGATATCATCTGCACGCAGTTTGCCGAAACTCATTTGAAGAATTTAAAAGCCTGCACCGGCACCAAGCTGATCTATTCAGATCGCGAGGTCATTTACCGCGATAAAAACGGTGAAGTGATCTACACCGGTCATTACCCGGTGGATTTCAGAGACTACCAAAAACTGAAAGAATGGCATTGGATGCTGGCGCCACTGAAAGAAGCATCTAAAGACTATTCCATTGAAATGAAAATCGAAGCCTACAAGGGCTAATTACTTTTTCAGAATCTGCTGATTTGAAACTTCAGAAATTCTTTTATTAATCTGATCAATCTTTTTAGCCAATGGGGACTTTTTCGATATTCCCATCACGTAGTTCACTTCCTGGGAAGCTCCGGTCAAAGGCATAAAATCAGTCTGATTCAGCTTCAAATCGGAAATGAAGTGCTCCACCACCGGATCAAATACCAGAAAGATATCTATCCGTCCTGATTTGAGCATCTTGATTCCCTGCTCGACGGTCAACACTTCGACTTTTCTTACTTTCTTTGGATTGTAATGACTTTGCGGACTGTCGTTAAAAGAATACCCCAGAATCTGACCAAAAATTAGATTATCGAACTTGGCAGAAGTCCCTGCTGCAAAAGTTTCTTTTTGTAGCTCTTTGGTTTTCGGATTGTGACGATAAATCCAAAGAGAAATATTTCCTTTGAATATCGGCTCCGTAAATATCAGATACTCTTTGCGTTCTTCAGTCACCAAAAGAGGCCCAACAAGATCAAGCTGCCCTTTCTGGGCATCTGCCAAAACCCGTTTCCAAGGTATCAGCCGATAAGTTATCTCAGTGGAAGGAATATCTAAAACCAGCGGAAGGTAATCAACCAAAGTTCCTTTAAATTTATTATTTTCGGAGTAGATAAACGGCGGATAAGGATCAGAACCCACCGTCACCTTGGCCAGGCTGATCTGCGAACTTAACATCATCAACAAAGCCCAAAGAAACTTCATCCCTCACCCGTTCTGATAAATCTTATTTTTTAATTGCGACGAAAAGTCCCTCGAAAGTAGGTGCGATAGCGGCTTCATATAATTCCGGATTCGCAAGTCGTTCGTTAAATTCGCGCATGATACGAATTTGCTTTTCAGAGAATTTCTGCGTGGTCGCTTCTCCCCAAACTGCACCGCTTAAGAAAATATTGTCGGCAAGTACCAAACCACCTTTGCGCAGGTTTTTTTCCGCCCACAATAGGTAATCCAAATAGGCAGCCTTATTTCCGTCAATAAAAACGCCGTCAAAGGGACCTTGCGCTTCCAGCTTTACCAATTCTTCTCTTGCATCACCCACAACCAAATGAATTCTTTTGGAAGCTTGATCCAATTTCGAAAACACCTCTGCCGAACGACGTGCGTGCTCAGGATCCTTTTCCAAAGTCCAAAGCTCCCCGCCCGCAGGTAAAGCATCAAAAAAGTACTGCGCCGATAGTCCGGTTAGTGTGCCTATCTCGACGAACTTACGACAACCGTGCATTTTCATCAGAATATGCGCCAACTGTGCTTCAGCAGCTGAGATGCTGATTCTCGCCAGCCCCAACTCTTCCGCAAATTGACGGGACAATTTCTTTGTTTCGTTCTCTTTATTAAAAAGGGAACTTAAATATTCTTCTCTGTTTGAAAGCACTGATTCACGCATGCCTCACTCTCTCACGAGTACGTCCAGAAGTTAACAGGAAGTTAATTTGCGAGGCTCCAAAACAGACCGTAACCTTATAGCGACAGCAATCCGCGATCATGGAGGATCAGATGATTTCTGGCATATCCCAACAGCGTACCCAATTAGCCATTCAGTTCCTGATGAGCCTAGCATTGGCGGGCACGACGGCCTGCGCTTCCAAATCCAGCAAAGACGATGAATACGTTTTGCGCCCGGTAAAAGCCAGCCCCTCCAAACCTCCCGAGTCCAGCCTGCACGAGTATGCGGGCAACGATCTTCGCAACAGTGTTCGCTACTCTGCTCTTTCCAAGAACGTGCGGTTTGAGTACGCCAGTGCTGAACTTACACCCTCTTCCAAAAATGCCTTAAATACCATCGCCACCGAAATCAATAACTCCCTGGGTTCTTTCCAAAAAATCCGCATCAGCGGAGTGACGGATTCCAGCGGTGATGACTCCCGAAACATGCGCTTATCCCAACAACGCGCTGAAAATGTTCGTCGCTATCTGATTTCCAAGGGAGTTCCAGCAGAAAAACTGGAAGCGATCGGTGTCGGACCGGTAAACACAGTGATACCGGGAACGAAAATTCAGGCTGCCGCTGACCGCCGCGTGGACTTTGAGATTGTACGATAAGGACAATTCACGTTAAATTCTGTGACCATGAAGCCCCTATTAGTTTTTGATCTTGATGGCACATTGATTGACTCTGCACCTGATATTATCGTCGCGGTGAACCGCACGCTGATGAATCATGGAAAGTCAGCCTTGGATGATCAAACCATCATCTCTCATATCGGCGAAGGCATCAAAAGACTGATTGCGGATTTATTCATGAACGACAAACTGGAGCCCGCTGATATCATTAATCTGGAAATGGAATTCCTTCAGATCTATGAGGAGGAAATGCTGAACAAAACCAGTATTTATCCTGGAGTTGAGGCATTTCTGGAAAGCTACGAGAGTCCCATCGCAATCATCACTAACAAGAATGAAATTCCAGCGAAGAAAATTATCAATCACCTGGGCTTGGATCGTTTTCCATGGGTGGGAATCTTTGGTGCAGACACTTTGGAAGAGAGAAAACCCAGCCCACTGCCTTTAAATACGATGATGAAACGAGCAGACCGCACGCCGAAAAATACACTCATGATCGGCGATGGAATACCTGATATGGTCTCTGCGCAAAGAGCGGGAGTTGCCGCATTGGCGATTGAGTTTGGTTACTCTGCGCCCGAAGTTTTGAACCGCTATGAGCCGCGCGCTTTTTTGAAAAATTATTCGGAATTGCCAGCACTTTTGCAGGAAATATTTCCCGGCAACTAATGTACGATGCCTTCAAAAATCTGTTCCAGGCCAAAGCTCTTTTTGAATATAAAGCACAATGGTTTCCCGCTTTGAGACAGACATCAGAAAGTGCTCTCTGAGTCCGTTGGATTCAATTTATTCGACCCAAACAACTTAAGTACGTTTCCTATAATCCGATAATTTTAATATGAAGACCCAAGGAAAAGTTTGGCTGTTTTACGACGCCGAAAATAAGACTCAATCAAAGCCAATGTCCGTTGTTCAAGCACAGGTCTTTCTTTTATCTTTGAAGAAAAATGATCATACGAAGTTCTTTATCTGGACTCCAGGCTGGCCGGATTGGACATCCATTAAAGATTTTCTAAAATCGGGTCAAAACTACTTTGTTATGACCAAGCCTCCTCAACCGAAAGAAGCTCCTCCTGAAGAGGATTCCGAAAGCACAGCAGTCATCGAAGTCGTTAACTCTGAAAAGACCCGATCCGGCAGCACTCTGATTACGATGTCAGGACTGTTTACAAAGGTCAGCGCTGGTGAAGTGGCAAAACAGAAAAAAGAAAATATCGATTACGGTTATTATCACCATGATTTTAACGGCGATGATCTGGATCTTTCCAAAATTAATAAAGTAGCCCCGCCTGATAAAGTGAAGGTTTACGAGGAAGCTGAATCCAGTAACGAGGATACGGACCGTCGTAAGGACACTCGTCATAACTTTAAGATCGAAATCATTCTTGTATCAAAAACAAAATCTTTCCGGACTTTCTCCAAGGATATTTCTATTAGCGGTACGCAGCTGGAAAAAGAAATCCCTCGCGACTTCCTGAATGTCCCCTTCGATTTGATTATCGTTAATCCCTATGAAAAGAACACGACCCGGGGTCGCTTGCTTTTCAGAGCAAAAATCGTAGGTGATATGACCGATCCCCGTCGTTTGATGTTCATCGAACAAGATGAGGATATGACTCGTAAGCTTGATGCCCTACTTAAGTCCTACATTATGGGACAGGCCCGCGATAATAAGTAATCTTCTGCCATTTCAAAAAGTATTTAAGAATCTTAATTAAAGATTTCTTAACAACTCTCCGATCTCAATGTGAAGCACGTTGAGGAGAGTTCATGAAGAATTTCCGTTCACTCACTTTACTGGTCATCCTGTCTTTAGGTCTTGGTGCCTGCGAGCAACAAATCGACTCCGCAAGCGTGGGCCGTCGATTGTATGTAACATCGGGATCTTGTTATGTCGGTAGCGGACTCACAGCTGAAACTCCATCCCGAACAGTCAGCGCCATTGATCTTGAAACCGGTGTCATCGATGAAGTGTTAATGGACTATAATACCGTGAATTCTGCTGATCGCCCCCAAAGCGTCGTGCAGGTAGATGACGGGAATCTTTTAGTGCTGGTTGAGAACGGCACAAGTTACGCCCGCCGCATCGATTTGGTTAAAAAGAAGGGCGACAATCAGTTCTCCACTTACTTAAGTGATTCAACAATCCTAACAACGACGAACGTTCATGTTGTACGAAACATGGTTCGCACCGCAGACGGTGGCCTGTTGATTTCAAAAAGTGTGGCTTCTGAAAAAATCAGTTCCAGCAAAGGACGTGTTACTGTTGGAGCAAATGCATTTATTAATGCGCCGACAGGTGGATCCTGCGGGACTACCAACAACACGCTGGTTTCTGCAGTAGTGGCTTTGCCTAATTCCAAGTACATCTTTGCACACGCTGCCGCTTCTCCGAATAATCGCGTGGTTTTCATAAATAATGTGAATGGCTATTCCACAAACGCTGATTGCTCATCAGCTGTCAGCGCACCAGCTACGACGACCTTTCCAACAGCGATGGCCTATATTCCCGCAGCAACTGCAAATACCGGATATTTACTGGTTTCATACTCCAGCAGCACTGCGGCTCAAGACTATATTTACGCATATGATGTGAATGAAACAACCGGAGCAATTACCGGAGCCACGAAAGCTTACGAAAACACTTCCGTTGTCAGAGGTATGTCGGCGATGACTTACGATTCCTCATCGGGTGCGGTGTATGTCGCAAATGGCGCAACGGTTCTGGCAAACAGTATCGAGAAATTCACGTTCGATACGACCACCAAAACACTAACCCGCTCTGGCAGCGTACCATTTTCAGGAACCAGCCTTTACACGAAATGTATTTCTGGGATGACGGTAGCTGACTAAGGCTGCCGCTCAAATACCTCAATCATCTTCATGTACTTTTTCAAAGCCCGCACATAGGCATTCTGCTCGGGTATTGCAGTGCGATCGATGATCGCTTTGCTACGCCCAAAATAAATGTAAGGAAGATAATCGGCGTACTTATCCGGAGTAATGTGATCCAGGCGATAAGTTTTGATACGATTTTTCAACTGTCCTAAGGCTTCGATCAAATAACCCATGGTCGCAATCGCTGCATTTTCAGGAATATCCAGATTCTCTGAAGTGATTCCGAATTTTTCTGTCACCGCCGCAGGTAAGAACTTAATCTGTGTTAAACCACGACTATTCGGGGACACACTGGAACCTGTCGCCACTGCTTTTCCGAATTTTGCAGCTGTCACCAGCCATGGCAAAGTTTCTTTAAGTTTGTATCGCGAACTTTCACCAAACAACGACTCACGCCCCAAGATCCCGACCGAGATATGAGACAACAACGTGTATTCAGCGCCACTAATTTTATAAATTTCCTGAAGTTCCTTTTTGTTGACGGCCAAAGCTTGAATAAAACGGCGAACCTTTACGGTCTGCACCTCGGAAGAGGTGGGAACCAGCATGATCTGACACTCATCACACTGTGATTCCTGCCACGTCCATGGCTGAAACCCCTGATCCTGAAGCATCGAGATTTCCATTTGTGAAGAAGGAGTGTGCACACCCGAATAGGCATGGCCACTGTCTAACAAAACGACAGCGACAATTAGTGTTATTCTAATTGAAAGCCAAATTTGCTTTAATTTCATCTCAGTCTCCTAGAGTGAATCAATGCAATATGTCCGCCTAAGTTTTATTAAGACAAAACTAGTTGCTCCCCCAAATTCACTGAGGGATGCTAGGGGCTTGTGGAGGATTCCGTGGGATTAATTGATCTATCCATTCGCCGACCCGTCTTCGCCTGGGTCATCATGTTTGCACTTATCGTATTCGGCGCCATCTGTATGAATCGCATGGGGATCAGTCAATTGCCAGACGTCGACTTCCCCGTCGTCAGCGTTTCAGTCACCTACGAGGGGGCAGCCCCTGAAATCGTGGAAGCAGAACTGGTAGATCCCATCGAAGAACGCCTGCTTGCTATCGAGGGTATCAAAGAAATGCGCTCCTCTGCCCGTCAAGGCACAGGCGTTGTTACTTTAGAATTCGATATCAACCGCAACGTCGATGTCGTCTTACAGGAAGTGCAAACGGCACTATCCCAGTTAAGACTTCCTCAAGGAGTTGATCCCGCGGTCGTCAGAAAACAGAATCCAGAAGAAGATCCGATTATGATCATCTCCGTTTACGGGGACGCCACACTAAAAGACATGCTAAATTGGACCAACAATTATCTTTTGGATCAGTTGCGCTTTTTACCGGGAATTGGCGAAGTCAGCATTGGTGGGTTCAGTCAAAGAAACTTGCGCATCTGGCTGGATGTTAACAAGCTTGAGCAGAACTATCTGACCGTAAACGATGTCGTCGCGGCTTTAGCGAGCCAGCACATTGAAAGTGCCGCGGGACAATTCACCGAAAAAGATCGCGAGCTGCGGGTTCGCTGGCTGGGGGAAGCCTCCAACGTCAAAGAGGTCGGCGATATTCAGATTCTAAATCGTGGTGGTCAACGAATCCAGGAGCGTGCGATATATATTCGCGACGTTGCCCGCGTTGAAGATGGCCTTTCAGATATTCGCCGTGTTGCGCGATTTGAAGGACGCCAAGCGGTTTCCATGCTGGTTCGCAAACAACGTGGCACCAATGAAGTTGAAGTGGCCAATGCGGTACTGGCAAAGCTTGCCGCAATTAAAGATAGTTTTCCCAAAGGCTACGATTATCGTATCAACGTGGATTATACGCGCTCAACCGAAGCCACTGTTCACCTGACGCTTGAAAAGCTCTGGGTCGCGGCACTTATCACCATTGTCATCTGCTTCCTTTTCCTGGGTAGCATTCCTGCAGCGATTAATATTCTGTTCTCGATTCCAACCTCGATCGTGGGAACATTTACGATCCTGTACTTCTCTGGCTTTACTTTAAATCTCTTCACGCTATTGGCATTAACCCTTTCGATCTCGATCGTGGTTGATGATGCCATCATGCTGCTTGAGAACATTATTCGCCACTACAGAATGGGTAAAGGCTCTGCCAAAGCCGCTTCGGATGGTTCAAAAGAAGTCCTTCCTGCTGCGATCGCGGCGACCATGGCAGTCGTTGCCGTGTTCCTGCCTGTCGTATTCATGGACGGAATCATTGGTAAGTTCTTCTTCCAATTCGGTATCACCATGAGTGCTGCCGTGCTGTTATCACTGCTTGAAGCCGTCACGATTACGCCAATGCGTGCCGCAGCCTTCCTTAGCAGTGAACCGAAAGTTTCAAAGTTTGAACACAAACTTGATCTGATCTTTGAAGGTTTTGCCCACACATATCAAAAAGTTCTTAAGGTCACGTTGAACTGGAAGTACGTCATCGTCTTTGTTTCATTAGTGTTCTTTGCAGTATCTCTGGTTTTAATTTCTCATGTACGCCAGGAATTTGTTCCCGCCCAGGATCAAAACTTCATAGTCATCAATGGACAAGCCGCACCTGGTACATCGTTGATGGCAACAGATGCGATCGCCAAGCAGGTAGAGGAAATTCTTCATAAGAACCCGGCTGTACAAGGATTTCTAACTTCCATCGGAGGTGGTGGTGGCTCTTCCAACGTAAATCAATTTTTTATTCCGGTGACTTTGAAGCCCCGGGCAGAACGCTCGATTGGTCACGTGCAGGTGATGAATGATTTACGCAGTCAATTTAAAGCCGTAAAAGGCGTACGCATCTCGATGCGTGACGTATCTGCCAGAAATCTTTCTTCCGGTCGTCAGAATCCCCTAGCGATCAATCTTCGCGGACCTGACCTGGAAGTTCTGCAAAAGAAATCTGAAGAATTGATGGAGCGTTTGACTAACGAAAAGCTGGCTGTGGATCTGGATACTGATTTCAGATCCGGGATTCCCGAACTGATCCTAACACCCAATCGTAAAGCCATGGCAGACCGCGGGGTTTCCATTGAAACTGTCGGCCAGTTGCTTCAAGCAGGCGTTGGCGGACTTCGCCAGGGCCGCTACACTGCTGACGGCCGCCGCTATGATGTCAGATTTAAGATTCAGGAAAACCAAATTCAAAAGCCTGCAGACTTCAGAAAGTTATACGTAAGAAATAACTTTGGAAACCTGATCCCGATGTCCCAACTGGTGCACATCAAGGAATCAGGCGCTATTCAAAGTATTTCCCGCGTGAACCGCCAAAGAGCTATTTCCGTCTTTGGAAATCTGTACGCGGGCCAATCACAGGCTGCAGTCCTGCAACGAACCTCCGAAATCGCTAAAGAAATCCTGCCTCAGGGTTATTCTTTCGCGCTGGAAGGTGCCTCTGCCGGATTTGCCCAGTCGTTCAAAAGTCTTTACTCAGCATTGGCCATCGGTATATTGGTCGCCTATCTAATTCTGGCTGTGCAGTTTAACTCTTTCATTCATCCGATTTCAGTTTTGGTGGCGCTTCCATTCAGCGTCAGCGGTGCTTTGATTGCTTTATGGCTGTTTGACGTTTCACTGAATCTGTTCAGCTTTATCGGCTTGATCGTCCTTATGGGTATCGCGAAAAAGAATTCGATTCTGTTGGTCGAATTTACCAATCAGATGCGGCATAAGAACAAGGAAGATAAGAAAAACGTGGTAAAGGCTCTTATCGATGCCTGCCCAGTTCGCCTAAGACCGATTCTGATGACATCAGTTGCAACAATTGCTGCTGCCACGCCATTGGTGTTTGGCGCCGGCATTGGAGCTGAAACCCGCTTGCCGATGGGTCTGACCATTATCGGTGGTACGATCGTTTCCACGCTGTTAACTCTGTTCGTGGTTCCGGCTTTATATCTAATGCTGTCACCACTTGAAAGAACCAAAGAAGTTGATCTCTAAAACGCAAAAAGCCCGGGTTTCCCCGGGCTTTTTTAGTCTTTATTATTTAGGCATTTTGATTTCATCAGTTTCGCGTTCGTTCAAACCTTTGCTATCAAAATAGATACTGTTCTTACGAGTCACACGATACTGAATCTGTGACTTATGTTTGCGTGGCACATCAGTCACGATCGTTGTACGAGCTGCATTAATCACTGCACTTGTCATCTTAGCTTTTTTCCACTCAGACCAACCACAAGTACCAGTCCAACCGTATTCACAAACTTCTACAGTGTAATCCAGAACCAGCTGAGCGTTTGGATCTTCTTTACCTGGAATCATCGCCGGATCGATATCCAAAATGAATGTCGGCTTCCCAGCTACCAGGACATATGATTCCTGACGAATCATATTATTAGAAAGAGGACGCAAGATACGACTTACAGCTTTGATCTCGACTTTTACATTTTGACCTTCAACTGACTCACTTGTGATTGCGTAGTTGTTGTAACCGTTGGAATCAAGGGCAACAACTTTACCGTTTTGATCAATTTTAACGGAGATTCCGTCTTTTTCATCCGGCAACAATACTGAACCAGAAACATTCACTGTTACTTTGAACGTCTTAGTTTCAACGATACGACGTCTTGTAACTTCGCGGGAATTCTGGAAAGGCACCTGAACCAGTTTTGTGATGTAAAGATCACAAGTTCTTTTTACTTCCTGACAAGAATTTGAACCATAACCAAGTTTCGTGATGTTTTCATAGCGGTTATTTTCGATAACCAATGTCGCAACACTTTTCTTAATTACGTCTCTGCTTGCAGCAGTGTTAATTTCGCGCGTGAACTCGTCCCATGATCTTGGCTTGGTTTTAAAGTAACCTTTAGCAACCAAGTTTTTTGCAGAGACAATGCCGATACCAGAAATGGCTTGATCTAGAGCCGCAGCTTTCTGTTCTCCTGTTGCAGAATAGAATGCATCCCAAAGAGCACTCTTACCAGCACCTGCAGAACATTTGAAATCAGAACAAGTCCCTGGAACCACAAAATCCTGATACTCAGAACGAGTGTCAGTGAAATATTCAGTTTCCGTCCAAACCATTTCCTGAGTCACTTTTACTTCATCAGTAACCGAGCCCGCAGGGACAGCTCCGGTAACATTGAAAACCAACGTACCACGCGTCCACTCGATTTGCGGAGCACTTGCAGGCGCACGTTCACCTTCTTTAAGATAAACACCTAGGTTTGTTGAAGGAATAACTTCAAACGATGTCACATCTTTATTTTTGTGGGCGCAACCAACGACGGCTGCAAATGCCAGAACACTGCCAAAAAAACGATTCATATTTTCTCCTTGATTTAACAAGGTTATATTTTTCCGCAGATGAACGGTAGGCGGTAAGGTGGAAATCTGGACTAGAAACAAAACGTGTCCGCAAACGAAAAAAGGCCGACATAATGCCGGCCTTTTCAAATCAAAATAAACCTGTTTTTATGGATTCAGTTTTAAAAGAGTCTCAACAGTTTTCTTTAGCTTATCTACGTCGAACGGTTTCTTAATGTAATCGTCCGCACCCAGCTCGAAAGCCTTTTTCATATCTTCTTCAGAAGCTTTTCCTGAAACAAAGACCAATGGGATTTTCTTAAGGTCTTTGTGTTCTTTTAGCAACTGAGCCAGTTCAAAACCATTCACCCAAGGAAGACCGACGTCCAATAGAATCAAATCAACCGGATGATCGTCCAACACCGTGGAAAGTTCAGTAGCGTCAGCAGCAAGCTTCGTTACATAGCCTTCGCTCTCAAGAATTCTCTTCATCGCTGAACGCATTGTCTCGTCATCTTCAATGACCAGGATAATTTTCGGATCAAGCTTCTTCTTAGCTTCACGGAATTGATCCAAATCAACCACATCCTGACTCGCAATGCGGGCCTTAGTGATCTTTTCGATCTTATTAACCAAATCCTTGGTATTAATGCGCTTATCCTTCATAGATTCCCCGAAAAAAAATTAGTGGTGAGATTGGCTTTCCAACCAGCGTTCAGCATCAATGGCAGCCATACAGCCCGTGCCTGCTGCTGTGATCGCCTGGCGATACACATGATCTTGCACGTCTCCGGCAGCAAATACACCAGGAATGTTTGTATAGGTCGTGTTTGGTTGTGTAACCAGATAACCTGTTTCATTCATATCAAGGATACCCTTGAACAAATCTGTGGTCGGTTTGTGTCCAATAGCGATGAACAAACCAGTTACGTTCATTTCCTGAACTTCGCCGGTTTTCAAGTTTCTAACCTTAGCACCTGTCATGGACTTGCCATCACCCAATACTTCAGTCACTTCTGAATCCCAGATAACCTGGATTTTTGGATTTTTGATTGTTCTTTCGGCCATGATTTTGGAAGCACGGAAATGATCGCGTCTGTGAACCACATAAACTTTTGAAGCAAAACGAGTTAAGAACTGCGCTTCTTCCATTGCTGTGTCACCGCCGCCGACAACGATGATTTCCTGATTACGGAAAAAAGCACCGTCGCAGGTAGCACACGCAGAAACACCGCGATTCATGTAAGTTCTTTCGGATGGCAAACCCAGGTACTTGGCACTTGCACCCGTGGAAATGATAATGGATTTTGCCAGGTGAAGTTTTTCGCCGATCCAGACTTTGAATGGACGAGCTGAGAAATCAACCTTCGTCACATTACGAGTGATGAAACGAGTTCCAAAACGCTCTGCTTGTTTTCTCATGACAGAAATAAGATCCGGACCAGTAATACCGTGATCAAAACCAGGATAGTTTTCAACTTCCGTCGTGATCATCAACTGACCACCGGCTTCCTCGCCCTCGATCATTAGAGGTTCCAAATTTGCGCGGCCAGTGTAAATAGCCGAAGTCAGACCCGCAGGTCCTGAGCCGATGATGATTACGTTTTCTACTTTTTGATCTTCAGACATACTAATACCTCTTGGAATAAACGCTTAAAGCCTAACACAATTAGGACCCTTTTCATTACTTCTTTGCTTGTTTTGGACCGCGTCAGCTACAATAGGGCATGCCTGTGATTTCTTTTAAGAAAAACCGAACTCCCTTCAGCGTTGAAAAGGGAGCGAATCTCATGGATGCCCTGCTTAAAAACGGGCTGCCAGTCGCGTCTAGCTGTTCTGGGGACGGAGTATGCGCCAAGTGCCGCATTCAGATTATTTCGGGTGCTGAAAACCTTACGCCCGAAAATGAGACAGAAAAATTCCTAAGGGAAACAAAAAAGGTCGCCCCCGACAGCCGAATCAGCTGTCAGGTTGAAGTTCTAGGCGACATCACTGTGGATGCAACTTACTGGTGAGGCTTTTGTAAGCGCACGAAGTTGATCAGGATACCTTCGCGCAAAAAGATTTTTTCAAATGCCGTTTCAAAGTTTTCTGCTTTGATTGGCGAGTTGTGAAGATCACGGGTTTCAAAAAGAATGTTGTATTTGGAAAGACGAATTTCATCCATCGCCCAGTCAAAATAAACCAAAGAATCCGTTTTGAATTCAATGATCGAACCTGGTTTTTGCAGATCAAACAAGATATCCAAATTCAACTTTTGCACGAAACGGTTTTTCGGTTTCTTTGGGGAAGTCCATGGATCTGGAAAATGAATGAAGACGTTATCGATTTCGCCCGGTTGGAAAATATCCGTCAAATTGAAAGCATGGAAACGCGCAACAGCGGCATTTCTGCAGCCCGCTTTATCAGCTCTGCGGATTGTTTGGATTAAGGGTTTATACTTAAGCTCCAGGCCCACAACCATGCGGTTTGGATTCTTTTGTGCATAATGAGCGAAGTGAGTTCCGTTGCCAGTACCCACTTCCAAATCCATTGGTAAATTCGCATCAACTTTGAAAACGTCAGAACGCCATTTGCCTTTGTTAGCAAGAACACGCATCTCATCAAAAGCGATGTGCGAATACTCCCCATTCAACGCCAAAGTATAGTCAGTTTGGTGAGGAAGATCGGTAGTTACATTGATTCTGCGTTTCGTGGAAATTTGAGCGTCTGTCATGCCCCACTAGTTAGACTCTGGAACGTCCTCGGTCAAGCTTTTCACCGTGAATGGCACGCGCCCTTGGAATGGCTGCAAACGAATCGGGCAATCAGGCATATCACACTCGGAACAGTAGGATTTTTTACAAGGGTCCAAGTGGAAAGCGAGCTCCCCATCAAAAATATAATCCCGAACCACGGCTTTTTCAAAATCCAGGGTCTCGGCATGAGCTTTGGCTATATCCCAGTACTCCGGCACCACCAAATGCGCATCCACGTGATGAAAGCGGCCATTGCGCATGATACGCAGCTGGTGGATGTCGATAATACCAGGACGACGATTCGCCTCTAAGGCATCGCGAAGCTTCTGCAGTGATGACTCACTGATTTCATCCAAAAGCCCACCCATGGATTCACGGATAATCTTATAGCCTGACCAGGCGAGCTGCAGACCAATTAAGATAGCGATCACTGGATCGATCCACTGAATATCCGTCAGCAAAACCAATCCCAAACCGACTATCACGCCGATTGTCGTAATCACATCAGACAAAACATGGGTGCCGCTGGCCTTCAAAGCTTCGGAATGATGTTTTCTGCCAACCTGTTTTAGATACAGCCCCAGGAACAAATTCAGCAATGCTGCCACCCCGACAATGACCATACCGATTTCAAGTTTTTGCGGAGGTGTGTGCGAAATCAGTGCCTTTACAGATTCATAAATAATCAACAAAGACGCAAAGAAAATCAGTCCGCCTTCGAATGCTGCCGAAAAATATTCGGCCTTGCCATGTCCATAGGGATGTTCGCGGTCGGCGGGTTGAGCGGAAAAACGGATCACAAAAAGCGCCACCACAGAGGCGACGACGTTGACGATACTTTCCAGGGCATCAGACAAAACAGCAGCAGAACCCGTCATTCGATAAGCCGCCACTTTTAGGGCGAAAATCGCAATGCTGGCGATCGCGGAAATCCACGCGGCCCGATTACGGATTTTGTCTGATAAAGAAATGGATTGCGTCACCATAAGAGGGTTTTCGTAAATCCCTCTTGTTGAGTCAATGACTAAATAATTTGGCAGTGATTAGCTTGCGGATTTTTTACGGCCCAGTGCTGGCGGCAAAATTTCGACGACTTTGTTTTCTTCAGGATGATAGTGGCAGACCTGATTGCGTCCACGGCGTTTTGCATCGTACAGCGCATGATCGGCTCTGCGAACCAATTCCTTGGCGCTGATGCTCTCCCCTGGGACCGTAATTGCAAAGCCCAAAGAGGCCGTCAGCTTGATCGAGTCGTCACCATTTTTGAAGGTCGTTTTTTCAATATTTTCACGCAGACGCTCGCAGAAATGCATCGCACCTTCGTGATTGGTTTCTGTTAAAACCACCAGGAATTCATCCCCACCATAGCGGGCAGGAATATCAATATTCCGGGTGCAGGCACGAATGATCTTACCCACTTCAGACAGCACAAAGCTTCCGAACAAGTGATCGTGTCCGTCATTGACGGTTTTAAAATAGTCCATATCCATCATCACGACGCAGACATCACGACCAAAGCGTTTTGCACGCTCCATCTCGAAATCCAGACGCTGATAAAGGGAGCGCATGTTATACAGACTTGTTAAGTCGTCCGTATCCACCATCTCTTTTAGTTTTTCATTCGCAAACAAGAGCTGTTCATGAAGATCCCTGATGCGCAGTTGGGAACGAATACGCGCCAACAGCTCAAGGGGAACAAATGGTTTTACAATGTAATCGTCAGCACCCGAATCCAGGGCTTCGATAATCGCTTCTGTGTGGGAGTTTTCAGATACGAATACGCAGGAAACATGCGACAAACGTTCGCGGATCGTGCGCAATACACGAAGGCCCGCCATCGATTGCGCCATCCAATCCAGAATCACCACGTGAGGAATCCACGACTCGATCAGCTTATGAGCTTCAACTTCTGTCGTAACACCACGGGCGTCATAGCCTTCCCAACGGAGAGGCTCCAACAGAATTTCCAAACTGTCGGGATCGTCGTCGATTACTAGAATACGGCGACTTTTCGGATGTTTATTACTAGTTTCAAAACCACTACTCATCTACACACCAGTATAACTTTGACGTTCTCTTCGGTTAATTTCTGCCTCTGGTTGAGTCCAAAATTCAGTCTTATGTACTGGGTTAATTTTGCCCCCTTCTTCTGGGCTTTCGTTGGGTCGCCCGGCGGGTGGGAAGGGTAGTTATTTGCTTCGGACAGTCCTCGCTCGACTTTGTTCCAAGTTCCATCGATCTACTTTGGCTCGCTGCGGAACTCGCAACTAACTACCCTTCCCACCCACCAGGCTCCAACTAAGTTTGGGGGGGGGGCTAACTTACTAGGTATTAGACTCACCAGGATTCAGTTCGGGGTAAAAGATTGAAGAGAAATGCGGTTGAAGATGGCTGAGGTTTTCTCGGAGGTTTGTGGGAGCTTTTGGGGTATCGGTCAGGGGTGGTTTCTCGTTGAATTGTTGAGGGTTTTTGGATAGTTATGATGGGTCTGAATTGGTTGTTTTTTGGGGTGTTTATTTATGAGTTTGAATTTTACTGAGATCGAGAAAAAGTGGCAGAAGAATTGGGCGGCTGCGGAGGCCTTTAAGGCTGAGGCTACCTCTTCCAAACCAAAATATTATGCGTTGGATATGTTTCCTTATCCTTCTGGATCGGGTTTGCATATTGGGCACATGGCTTCTTACACGCCAGGGGACATTGTATCCCGTTATAAGCGTGCGAAGGGTTTCAACGTTCTTCATCCGATGGGTTACGATGCTTTTGGTTTACCTGCGGAACAGTATGCTATTCAAACTGGAATTCATCCGGCGATCACGACTGAAAAAGCGATCGAGAGCTTCCGTAAAACTTTGCAGTCTTTTGGTTTTAGCTTTGACTGGAGTCGTGAAATTTCCACGGCCGAGCCTAAGTTTTACAAATGGACTCAATTCATTTTCCTAAAACTTTACGAGCGTGGACTTGCTTATCAAAAAGAAGTTCCTGTGAACTGGTGTCCGGAACTTAAAACAGTTTTGGCCAATGATGAAGTTATCGATGGTAAGTCTGAGCGTGGTGGCCACCCGGTGATTCGCGTTCCGATGAAACAGTGGATGCTTAAGATCACTGACTATGCTGAACGTCTTTTGAACGACCTCGACAAAGTCGACTGGCCAGAGCGCACGAAAGAAGCGCAACGCAACTGGATTGGTAAATCCGAGGGTGCGCGCGTGATGTTCAAAGTGAAAGACGAAGCTGATATGCAATTCGAAGTCTTCACTACCCGTCCTGATACTTTGTTTGGTGTGACGTTTATGGTGTTGGCGCCAGAACATCCACTTGTGAAACGCATCACGACTCAACCACAGCATGCCGCTGTTGAGGATTACGTGCTTGCGACTTCCCGCAAATCTGAAGTCGAGCGCAAAGCGACAACGGATAAAACCGGCGTTTTCACTGGTGCGCACGCGATCAATCCAATCAACGGCGAAAAGATTGAAATCTGGATTGCAGACTATGTTCTGACTGATTACGGAACGGGCGCCATCATGGCGGTTCCTGGTCACGATGCCCGCGATCACGAATTTGCGACTAAATTTAATCTTCCGGTAAAACGCGTTCTTGAAGGTGGCGATTCATTGCCATTTGAGGGCGACGGTAAACTGGTAAATTCCGATTTCCTAAATGGCCTTTCCAAAAACGAAGCTATCAGCAAAATGATCGCTCACCTGGAAAATGGCAAACTGGGCACGCGCGAGGTTCAATACAAACTTCGTGACTGGTTGTTCAGCCGCCAACGCTATTGGGGCGAGCCGTTCCCGATCGTAAACCTGGCTGGCGGAAAACAAATGGGCGTTCCTTACAACGAACTTCCTGTGATGTTGCCCGAAGTGGCTGACTATGAACCTTCTGAAACAGGTGAGGCTCCCCTTGCTAAAATTCACGAGTGGGTGAATTACCAGGGCCAAAATGGCGAAACCGGCCGTCGCGAAACAGACACGATGCCGGGAGCAGCGGGTTCTTCATGGTACTTCCTGCGCTACATCGATCCGAACAATGATGCGGCTCCATTTGATCCAAAAGCTGAAAAATACTGGATGCCGGTTGACCTTTATGTGGGTGGACCTGAGCACACGGTAGGTCACTTGTTGTACTCGCGCTTCTGGATGAAAGTTCTTTTCGATTGCGGTCTTGTGACTCATGACGAACCTTTCAAAAAGCTGGCTCACCAAGGAATGATTTTGGGACCAGACAATCAAAAAATGTCGAAATCCCGCGGAAACGTGATTTCACCGGATGACGTGGCGAAAACCCACGGCGCTGACGCATTGAGAACGTTCATCAGTTTCATGGGACCTTTGAACGCTGACAAACCTTGGTCACCGACTGGTATCGACGGTGTGAAGCGCTTCTTGGACCGCGTAGGACGCCTGGTTGTTTCTGACGACGGAAATTATGTTGCGACGAAAGAGGCTCTGCCACCTGCGATTGAGAAATTACTTCATAAAACGATCAAAAAGGTCACTGAAGACATCGAAAGCATGAGCTTTAACACAGCCATTGCAGCGATGATGATCCTGGTAAATGACCTTTACAAGGCAGATTGCCGCTCTGAATTGGCTCTAAAACCTCTTGCTCAGATTCTGGCTCCTTTTGCTCCGCATTTGGCTGAAGAATTGTGGGAAAAAATGGGCGGCCAAGGACTTTGCTCTTTGGCACCGTGGCCAAGTTATGATAGTAACCTTTGCGCTGATGACACTGTGACAATCGGCGTGCAGGTGAATGGCAAAATGCGCGGCACGATCGAAATTGGAGTTGCTGCTTCTGAAGAGGAAGCACTGACTGCGGCGAAAGCCGTGCCTGGTGTTAATTCTGCACTTTCCGGCAAAGATCCTGATAAAGTGATCTACAAAGCTGGGAAGATTTTGAATCTTATAATCAAAGCTTAGGGCGATCTTGAATGGCCCTGGCGTAACTGCTCCGGCAAAGCCGGAGTGAAAACAGTCGAGGGCCAACGAAGATGTCTAATTGGAGTCCTGAAAAAAGCGCGGCGCTTTACGGTATCAACAACTGGGGCAACGGTTATTTCAGAATTAATTCAACGGGAACTGTTTCAATTACTCCAATGGGTGCTAACGGCCCTTCCGTTGACCTTCACGAATTGACTCAAGATCTTTTGGACCGTGGTATTCGCGTTCCAATCATGATCAGATTTCCAGACATCATCAAATCACGCGTTGAACTTTTGAACGGCTGTTTTAAAAAAGCTTTCGCCGATCACGGTTACAAAGGTAACTACAACGGCGTCTACCCGATCAAAGTAAATCAGCAACGTCACCTGGTTCAGGAACTTGTAAAATACGGCAAGGGCTTCAACATGGGCCTGGAGTGCGGTTCTAAACCAGAACTTTTGGTGGTTCTTGCATTGATGAACACTGAAAATGCACTGATCATCTGCAACGGCTTTAAAGATGCCGAATACATCGAGACCGCTATCCTTTCCCAAAAATTGGGTCGTAACACGATCATCGTTGTTGACCGTAAAGAAGAACTAAAAATGATCGTGGACGTGGCGAAGAAATTCAACACTCGTCCAAAAATCGGTTTCCGCGCAAAATTGAACACGCAAGGTGCGGGTAAATGGGTTGATTCTTCAGGCGCTCGTTCCAAGTTCGGTTTGACTGCAGCTGAAATCGTTGACGGTGTCGAGTACCTTAAAACTGAAGGCATGCTGGACTGTCTGGAACTGATGCATTACCACATCGGCTCTCAGGTTCCGGCGATTCAATCTATCAAGTCTTCACTTAAAGAAGGCGTTCGCTTCTACGTTGAACTTCACAAAATGGGCGCAGGCCTTAAATACCTGGACGTGGGCGGCGGTCTTGGTATCGATTACGACGGCTCTGGTCACTCTGACAGTTCTGTGAACTACTCTGAGCAAGAGTACGCGAATGATATCGTTTCCACAGTTCAAACTCTTTGCGACGAAAAAGGCATCCCACATCCAAATATCGTTACAGAGTCTGGTCGCTTCCTGGTGGCCCATCACTCGGTTTTGGTTTTCAACGTTTTGGGTATGAACGACCTTCACCGCAATGAACCTCCTCGTCCTGCAACTAAAACTGATCCATCGATCATGCAGGACATGCAGTACATCTTTGAAAAGGTGAACAAAGACAATATCAACGAGTGCTTCAATGACCTTGAGCAATCCAAGAATGAAACTTTGCAGCTTTTCACATACGGCGTTCTTTCACTTGAACAACGCGCATGGTGTGAGTCCATGTACTTCACTATCGCAACTAAAATGGTGAAATTGGCTAAGACAGTTCCGGATACAGAAGATATCATCACGGCACTTTCCAAAGAGCTGTGCGACACTTACTACTCGAACTTCTCATTGTTCCAATCTCTTCCGGATTCCTGGGCGGTTGGACAGTTGTTCCCGGTATTGCCGATTCACCGCTTGGGCGAAGAGCCTGTGCGTGAAGCAACACTTGCGGATCTAACTTGTGACTCTGACGGTGTGATCGAAAAATTCATCGACACTGAGTCCGGCGAGCCAAAAGAAACTATCCGCCTGCACAAATACACTGACGGCGAACAGTACTACCTGGGCGTATTCCTGACGGGCGCTTACCAGGAAATCCTTGGCGACCTTCATAACTTGTTCGGCGATACAGATGCAGTTCATATCTCTTTGAACGGTGTTGGTTATACAATTGATCACTACGTACCAGGTGACACTGTAACTGAAGTATTGTCTTACGTTCAGTACGGCAGATCTGAAATGGTTGATAGCGTTCGTCAAGCGACTGAGGAATCCATCCAAAAAGGTTCCATCACGAAGCAGGAAGCGAAACTTTTGATCAAACACTACGAAGAAGGTCTTTCTGGTTACACATACCTTGAGGAAGCCGAGTAGTAGTTTTAGCTTCGCAATTTTAAAAATCTCAAAAGCCAACTCATCACCGTGAGTTGGCTTTTTTCTTTTCTGGTCAGCTAGACTTATTAATTTCTCTTTTCCCTCTCATAAGCGTTGCACTGATCAGCCATGAAAAGCCCTCCCTTAAGCCAGCTCTCCCACAGGACTATATACCAATTCCCCTTGCGGTGAATGCGTTACCTTTGACCATGTACTGACAGATTGAAAAGCTTTTAGAAGCAAAACATCTGTGGGGCATCCTGTTTATGAAATTCCTTTTCTCTTCTTTGATTATTCTTCTTAGTTCTATTACAGGATCGGCAGTTCAAGCAGAGCCTGCTGCAGGCCCGATTGTGGACCCTACATCAATTTGCAATGGCGATGTTTGCTCCGAACCTATGGTGAATATTGTTGATGGATTTCGCGATGGACGCGGGCAATTCGCCGATCAGCCGATGACGGGATACTCAGGTAAATGTTTTCACCTAAGTCCCCACTACAGCGCGGATAAAGCCCATCACGGTGGATTTGTCTTTGAAAAGTCAACAGACGGCATTGCCATCACCGGCAGATTTAATTTCTTCTATGAGGAAGATCCTTACGCCGACATGAATGCGGGGGAAATGAAAGACACCTTCCTGCAAGGTGGCGGGAAGCTAAGCCCTGGCACTGAAACAGCGACAGAAGTTCAACTGGCGCACATTTATGATGAAACAGATATTCGCTATTGGTACCGCAGTGATGCTTCCAAGAATAATTTATTCATCATTGGCAGCACGTCGAATAAGCAGGGACAGGTTGCTGCAGCGGTCTTTTGTAAAATGAATCGCCACTCTAACTAACACTAACCTCTCAAACACATTCTTTCCCGCACCATCGTCATAAGCACATTGGGCTTTAGATCAACGTCGGGCGGGTTTTGTATTCTGAAATATTCCCTACTCCCGATTGGAATGCCCGGCTGATTCTGTGTCATCCTGAACTCATCAAGACGAGGAGTTTAAGATGCAAAGTTCAAACTACCATCCCCAACGACGTCGTGATTCTGAAAACAAATCCATACAACGTGAACGTCGGGTGATTCAATTCTCGCCCGAAGAAGCTGCCAACCGCGAACAGCAGTTTCTGAATCGTGCAGAGGCCCGTCACCGCTATGAAGAACAAAGCCGCAGAGAGCGGCAGTTTCATCGGGACCGCGATGAAGGTCACAGTCGCAGCGCCAGTGCCAGCTTCGAAACACCGGAAAGACGGGATTCACAGCAAAGGTTTTACGACTACGAAGAAAACCGCCAGCACGAAAAGTTCGCTTCGCCGGATTTCAACACAGGATATGGTCACGATGCCAACCGTCCCCTGCCCCGTGATTTTGTTTCCAGTTCAAACTACGAAGAAGACCGCCGCATGCACGACATGGCAGAACAAGATTGGACCGATCGCGATTTTCATCCGGCACAGAAAGACTATCACCGAACCGATTCGCGAATTCAGGAAGAGCTTTCCCACGTATTAGCGCAACATCGCAGTGTCGATGCGCGTGATATCGACGTGGAGGTTTCCGAAGGAGTTGTGACCTTAACTGGTTTCGTTCCTGACAGAAAGATGCGCTATATTGCAGAGGATGTTTCCATCAACTGCTTTGGCGTGATCGACGTAAATAATAATATTAAAGTACACAGAACTTCAGAAGCCGAAGCCCGCTTTGGTGGAAGAAGAACATTTGGTCCGACTTCGCCAAGGCTTCGTCGGACAGGTTCTTAGTGGGAAATAAAAAAGGGCAACGTAAGTTGCCCTTTTTCTATTCCCTAAATTTAGCGGACTTGTCCGCCGAAGCTTCAGCGAAGGCGGATTACATTTTCGCGTCGAAGGCGTCGCGAACTGCTTTTCCGATATTGTTCAGAAGAGTCAAAGTTACGACCATGGCTATAAGTGGACCCCATACTAGCCAGCCAGCGATGGTTGCCCATTTCTGAGCTTGAGCCATCATTTCACCCCATGACGGAGTTGGCGGAACCAATCCAAGACCCAAGTAATCCAACATCGAAAGTGCATACACGTTTGCAGAGATCGCGAACGGAGCAAAAGTGATGATCGGAGTCAGGGCATTCGGAAGAATGTGACCTGCGATAATACGTTTATGAGTGGCACCGATGGATTTCGCTGCTTCAACGTATTCACGTTTACGCAAAGAGAGGAACTGCGCACGCATATATGCCGCAATACCAGTCCAACCCAGGAATGCACTCAAAGCCGACAACAATACGATGTTCGGTGTGAAGATCGAGATGATCGTGATCAAAACGAACAGGTATGGAACGGATTCCACAACCTCAACCACACGCTGACCAACCAAGTCCACGCGGCCGCCCATATAACCCATCACTGAACCAATCGTGATACCGATCAAGTAAGTGAAGAACCATGCGCCGATAGCAAAGATCATCGTGTAACGGAAACCGTACAACAGACGAGTCATCACGTCGCGACCACTCTCATCCGTACCCAACCAGTTTTGCTTAGTCGGCGCAGATGGATAAGTTTCAACCGCTTTATTGCTCTCGTAAGGATCCCACTGGATTACTGGCCATACGGACCAGTCGCCCTCTTTCATATCCAAAGAGCGGTAGTCCATCACATAGATATCGGTACGGCCCAATTCAGACGGATGGTAATCCTTAAACAATGGGAAATAAGTCTGTCCATTATAGTGCAGGATGTGCGGACGGTTGTTTGCCCAAAGCTCCGCAGTGAAGCTGAAGAAAAACATCGCAAGCAAAACCCAAATGGAAACAACGGCAATGCGATCGCGCTTAAAGCGTTTATAACGTTTTAGCGTAAGCTCATTCTTAATAAGGTGTTTTTCAATTGGATCTATCATTTGAAATCAATCCTTGGGTCGATAAGCACGTAGATAACGTCGCTCAAGATACGACCAACCATCATCAACATCGCAGAAATAAACGTAATACCCATGATCACATTGTAGTCACGGGCCAAAACCGATTGATAACCAAGCAAGCCCATACCATCAAGGTTGAACATCTGCTCGATAATCAATGAACCAGCCAGGAACACACCCAGGAAGCCACCCAAACCAGTTGCGATTGGGATCAATGCATTTCTAAGAGCATGTTTGTAAACGACAACTTTTTCAGCCAGACCCTTCGCACGAGCTGTACGAACGAAGTCAGACTTGATGATGTCCAACATGGAGTTTCTCATTAGAATGGAAAGCTCCGTGAAACCACCAATCGTATAACAGATCAAAGGAAGAACCATGTGGTGAGCGCGATCCAGGAATCTGCCCCAAGTGGACATAGATTCATAATCATCAGATTGCAAACCGCCCAGTGGGAACCAGTTTGTTCTGCCGGCAAAATAGATCAACGCAATACCCAGAATCAACGGTGGAATCGCATAGGTGAAGTTCAACATCAGAGTGGTGACTTTATCAAAGCCCTGCCCTGCCGTGATCGCCTTGCGAACCCCTAACGGAATACACACTAAATAAGTGATACACAGAGTGAACAAACCGAACGTCAAAGAGACTGGTAGCTTACTCTTAATAACGTCAATGACCGGTTCTTGGTAAGTGAAGCTTTCGCCGAAATCCAGGCGAGAGATATTTTTTAGCCAGATAAGGTAGCGAACGTGCATCGGCTTATCGAAACCATACTGTTTCTTCAAAGCTTCGATAACTTCCTCGTTCACAGCCGTGTCGCCACGGCCGCCAACGCTGGATGCTCCGCCGCCGCCCCCAGCAGCACCCGCACCGAAGCGGATGGCTTGAAGCTTTTGTTCAATAGGGCTGCCAGGAGCCAAATTGATGAGCACAAAAGTTACAATTGTGATCCCGAAAAAAGTCGGGATCATTAGCATTAGTCGACGGATCAGGTATACGAACAAGGTCCTACTCCCGAGAATTAACTATTAAGGTTTAACCCACCAGTAGTCTTTACCAACTTCGTATTTGAATGTCTCTGCAGGCATGCCCATGCGGGATGAATTTGCATAAAATTCATACTTATCGTTGAAAAGGAACGCGTATGGAGCGTCTTCAGCGATCTTTGCGTATACTTTTTTCAGCATCGCAACTCGCTTAGCTTTGTTTGGCTCAACACGAGCGTCTTCAATCAGCTTGTCAACTTCAGGGTTTTTGTAAGCGATGAAGTTAGATCCACCTGGGATCGCGCTGGAAGAGTGCCAGATTTGCTTAGGATCCGGATCAACGGAGCCACCGCCCCAACCCATTGTCACAGCGTCGAAGTTACCGTCATCAACCAATTTCAGGAATGAGTTCCACTCTAGGTACTTCAATTCCATATCGATACCGGCTTTTTTCAAGTCTTCGCGGTACATAGTCCAGTATTTCTCAACGTCTTTATTTGCGTAGATCAACGAGAATTTGAACTCAGTTTTTTTGCCGTTCACAGTTTTTTCAAGAACACCGTTCTTGTCAGCATCTGCCCAACCCGCCTTAGTCAAAAGCTCCTGAGCTTTCTTTGGGCTGTATTCAAGCGCTTTATTACCTGGGTTGTATTCAGATCTGATGTAAACCGCGCCGTTAGCAAGGTCAGACATGCCATAGCGGAATTTTTTGTTCATCTCTTCGCGGTTCAACAGGTGAGCCAAAGCGAAACGAACGTTTTTGTCCTGGAAAAGCTCTTTACGCTGATTCCAGCCTACGAAGCCGAAAGATTTCGGAGCATCATTTGCAACCTTGTGCTTGATGATAACTTTACCCCAAGCCGGGCCTGATGTTTTCTTCATGAAAGATTCGATACGCAAGTCGATGTAATCAAGCTCGCCTTTTTCAGCTCTCACCAAAGTAGCGTTTTCGTCTTTGAAGAAACGCATAGTGATTGTATCGAAGTTGTAAGTTCCTTTGTAAGCTGGAACAGAGTTGCTGTGCCATTTATCGAACTTTTTAAGCTGGATCATTTGACCACGGTCAAACTTGGTCAATTTGTATGGACCAGAGCAAATCAACTCACGGTTCATTCTTTTTGATTTAGCAACGTCAGAGTAGATGTGCTTAGGAATGATCGTTAAACCGGCAGCTGACTCGAAGTTTTTGAAGTAAGAGTCTTTTGCGTAGAATTTAACAGTGTGCGGATCAACGATTTCAACTTTGGACAAACCTTCGTAGTAAGGACGAAGATGTGCAGCTTCATAAGTTGGGTTGAAGATCGCGTCGAATGAGAATTTTACGTCCTCAGCTGTAACAGGTTTGCCATCGTGGAATACGGCGTTTTTGTTCAAATGGAATGTGAATACTTTATTATCTTTGGAAACTTCCCATTTTTCCGCCAAACGAGCTTTCCACTCGTAAGTGTCGGAATCACGAGTCAACAAACCTTCGCAAACGTAGGCTTGAACTGCAGAGCCGTAAGTGTCTGTGCTTGTGATTGGGTGAACTGTAGGTGGCTCACCGCCAAGATTGATAACGAAATTTCCGCCTTGTGGTGCAGATGCATTGGGTGCAGTTGCGAAAGCGGGAGCGGTCAAAGCTGAACTCAAGACGAGTAGCAGAAGAGCCTTCATATTCATTGTGTTTCCTCCAAAGAATTTCGCTGGGAATTGAATAGTTCCCAAAGTGGGCTTAAAATGGGTTATGCGCCAAAAATAATCAAGTTATTGCTCGATTGACACGTTGTTTAAATGCTATAGATTCTAGCGCATTTTCAAGGAGATAAGCAATGTCTGAAAAGACAGAAAAAACTGCACCAAAATTTGATCCAACGACAACCATCTCAGCAGAATTTGGGATCTTCGGAATCCCGATGACTGAGGAAGAATCCAAAGTTGTTTTGGTCCCAGTTCCCTGGGAAGTCACGACATCCTATGGCGAAGGAGCTTCACGCGGGCCTCAGATCATCCGTGATGCCAGCGAACAGATCGATCTTTTCGATATCGAAGTCGGCAAGGCCTACGAAGTAGGTTACCACATGCGCGAGCTGTCAGATGATCTGCTTAAAATGAACGACAAGTACAAAGCTGTTGCGCAAGAATTAATCGGAATGCGCACCAGCATGTCTGACGACACCGCGAAAATGGATAAACTTGCGGCTGATGTGAATGCTGCTTGCGAAAAAATGTCACAATGGGTTTACGATCAGTGTTCAGATGTTTTGAACAAGGGCAAACTTTTGGGCATGGTCGGAGGCGATCACTCGACTCCACTGGGTGCAATCCGCGCTGTCAGTGACAAGTTCAAAGGTGACTTCGGGGTTTTGCACATTGATGCCCACGCCGATTTGCGCGTGGCTTATCAGGGTTTCAAACAATCCCATGCTTCTATCATGTACAACGTGATGACTGATGCCAAGAAACCAAAGAAATTGGTGCAGGTGGGTATCCGTGACTTCTGCGAGGAAGAGTACGATTTCTCTGAATCCCGCGAAGACATCAAAACATTCTATGATCTAGAATTGAAACGCAGAATGCTTAAAGGTGAAACTTGGGAGCAGGTTTGCAAAGACATCCTGAAAGAACTTCCACAGAATGTTTACATCTCTTTCGATATCGACGGTTTAGATCCAGTTTACTGCCCGCACACCGGCACTCCGGTCCCTGGTGGAATGACGGTAGATCAAATCTTCTTCTTGTTCCGTGAGATCCACGCTTCCGGTCGCAAGCTGATCGCTTTCGACTTGAATGAAGTTTCTACTGGCGGTTTGGAACCACACGAAGTTGAGTGGGACGGCAACGTTGGCGCGCGCATTCTTTATAAAATGTGCGGCTGGTTGGTAAAATCAAATGCTTAAGGTTTACGAATACGCGAAGTGTTCAACGTGTGTGAAAGCTTTGAAATTCCTTGATGGAAAAAAAGTTTCTTACCAGAAACTTCCCATCGTGGATAAAGCGCCTTCACAAACTGAACTTAAAAAGATGCTGGCTGCGCTGAAAGCGCGCGGCGGCAGCATCAAAAATTTGTTCAACACCTCCGGCGTAATGTACAAAGAAATGAAAATGAGCGAAAAACTTCCGACGATGTCTGAAGCTGAAGCGCTGAAATTACTTTCTGAAAACGGCAAACTGGTTAAGCGCCCCTTCGTCCTTGGCGACGACGTGGCCCTGGTGGGCTTTAAAGAAGATGAGTGGAAGAAAAACTTCTAAGCTCTGTCTGACAGCAACGAATTTTATGAGCCTGCTCGCAATGGGCAGGCCCTAGATCCCGAAGCGAGTATCTTCGCAATTTCCTGTGCCATAATAAAAAAGAAAGAGGAGGTTATATGATAAGCCTCTCAGTAGTCATCCTGACAATGGTCATCGTACTTGGCGCTTTGTGGATGATAATTAAATTTAATAAAGGCGAATCGCTCGATAGAAAATATCGGGAAGATACGAGGAAGTTTCAAGCCCAATCAAGTGGTCAAACAAATCGCCAATTTCAGCAACCACGACAACAGCGAAAACACAGACCCACCGCGGGCCCCACTGTTTGATGTTAATGCGATTTTACTAGATGGCGAATTTAAGTTGGGATGAGTCCACTGACTCGTCCTTCTTTTTTTCCTGCCCTAAGCGAACTCCCAAGCCAATAAGCCTGACGGCCACGGCCCGACGATGCCAGGCTTTTTCCAACAACCGCTCAAAGTCTTCGACACTCGGAATACCCTGAACTACTTCTTCGTGAGTGGTGGATTTAAAATCGAAAAACTTTAGTTTCACGACCATGCCTTTGATTCTGTCCTGGTACTGACCTCGCTCAAGTCTACCGACGAAATCCTCGTACAACCCTGGAATGCGGGCTTTGCATTCTTCAAACGTCATCAAATCTTTATTGTAGGTTTCCTCAACGGTCAGGGACTTACGCTCCCACTCGGTGATGACTTCACGGTGATCAATCCCGCGCGCATAATCAAAAAGATCCTGGGCACGGGAGCCGAACCAGCGATGCAGTTCGGGCACGGAATACTTTTGCACATCACCCAAAGTGTGCAGGCCCACGTCATGCATCTTTTGCGCAGTGACTTTGCCGACACCAAAAATTTTCTCGACAGGAAGCTCTTTTACGAAAGCTTCAACATCCTGGGGGCGTACTACGAATTGCCCGTTGGGCTTTTTCCAGTCGCTGGCGATCTTAGCCAAAAACTTATTCGGCGCGATACCGGCCGATGCTGTCAGGTTTAATTCCGTAAATATCAATCGGCGAATTTCCTGCGCAATCAAAGTGGCACTACCCCCGAACTGAGTGCATTCAGTGACATCCAGATAAGCTTCATCCAAAGAAAGCGGTTCGATCTTTTTAGTGAAACGCTCGAAGATCTCGCGAACCTTGCGGCTTTCCTCTTTGTATAAATCAAAATGAGGAGGAACTAAAATCAACTGCGGGCACAGTCGCACCGCTTGGGAAGAAGGCATTGCCGATCGCACCCCGAACTTACGGGCCTCATAACTGGCAGTGCATAATACGCTTCGTGTATTCGGCGGCCCCCCGATTCCCAAAGGCTTGCCTTTGAGTTGCGGATTATACTTAACCTCGACGGCAGCATAAAAGCAGTCCATATCCACGTGGATAATCTTCTTCATTTACATATTATTTACATATCAAGGGGTATCGGTCAAGTAGGGTCTGTCTCTAGGTCCGTAGCCAACTGCCCTGCGACAGAAGTAACCTGTTTTGCACCCACGAATTTTGCCGAAATCATCGCGTGAGCTTTCTCGGCCACGATGCCACGATCTTCGTTAGGATCGGGATATAAGATATCCAGGTATTCGATTTCAGCTTCCACGGTTCTTAGGCGCAAGGTTTTCCAAAAATATTCAACGAACGTGGTATCACCATACCAGCAAACCGCATCGCGATTCTCGGTATTAAAATCCTCGCCATTCAGCTTTCTGAAATTGATCACGACCGGCTGAACAGGCACCCCTGCCTCTGCCGCTGCCATCATCAAAGTCTTTTTAAACGGAAGAACTTTGTCTCCATTGGTGGAGGTGGCTTCCGGATAAAGCACGATATTCAAGCCCTCTTTCAAAGAGTCAGCAAGTCGCTTCATCTCGGTCAGAATCTTGGTACGACTGCGGCGCTCTACATAGAAGCAACCCGCCAGCTCTGTAACCGGGCCCAGAATCGGTGTTTCGCGCATTTCGTTGGAAGTAATAAAAGACATCGGCTCGATTCCCGCAAGCATCAGGATATCCACGAAGCCCATATGATTTGCCACCAGCAGACTGCCCGCGTGTTTTTTTGCCGGCTTGTTGATGACTTTCAGTTTAATCGACAAAGCATTGCGCGCGATAAGCCCACAATAGCGACTGGCATTGGCGGAAAACTTACGACGACGTTTGCTGCGATCCCGCACTGTCAGGGCGATAGAAAGAGACGTGATCATATAAACGATCAAAAAGAATAAAAAGATGCACGCTTTAAAAAGACCACGGACTGTTGATGTAATTGCTTCCACCAGACTATTATAGAATGCCTAACGGCAAAACCGTCAAGTCAGGTTTAATATAGCAGGAAACCTCAGATAAAGACCTAAACCAAAGTTGGTTAAGATCCCATTTTAAAACGTTTCCACAGCGCACTGTTCAGGTCTTCGCGCTGAAGAATGGTCAGGAAATCTACACAGCGATAGTCGCGGTCCCAAGCAGGCTCACCACCGATGTAAGCGCCGATCTTAAGATATGCACGACACAACGGTGGCATCAATTCTTCAGCCTGCTCTCTCTGAGCTTCCGAGAGAGAGTCTTGATACTGAGCCTTGGCCTCTCTTAAATTTGGCATTGAATAATCCGCTGTCGGGCGCACCTGGAAAACCTCAGCTACGCGGCCTTCGTTTTCAAAATACGCCTGAAGCAAAGCTGCTTCCTGCGGATTTTCGGTGGTCACAGTCGCGCAACCGAAAAGAATCTTCGCGTCTGTCGCGTTCATGTATTCCGCAATCCCGCGCCATAACATGGAAATCACGGCTCCCCTGCGGAATTCTTTGGCGATGCACGCGCGACCCAATTCAATTTTCACTCCGGGCTGTTGCAACAGGGTATTAATATTGAATTCATTTGCAGAGTAAAAGTTATTGGTATGTAAGGAGCAGCGAATACGATATGTACCGATCACTTTATCAGTGCGCTTTTCTTTAATAACCAGATGATCACAATCGTAGTCATAGTCATCCATGTCCAGACGACCTGATTTTTTACCCAGCATTTCCGTATGGAATACTTCCCAACGCAAACTTAAAGCTTCACGCAACTCTTCAGCGGAATCCACAGTCTTAAGAACAAAAGGACCCACTTCGATATTAAGATTAATTTTGGATTTAAACTTATGAAGTTTGTAAGTGCGAAGCTGATACAAGGATTGAAGTGCTGTGAACATCGCTGAATTCCTCCTGTGAATCCAGCGACAGCTTAGCGAACTCCGAATCTTGACATTGTCATAAGAGCAACAGCGAAGTATCAGGATTTTGTCAGCGGCCAATTATAGAATTAATGAGGCCGCTTTGTTCAGGCGATCGAATAGGGATTCCCAGCGTTCCCCGACTTGATGGGGTTCGCGGTAAAACACGATGCAGTCGGCTCCCTTTTGCGCACTGTCGCGAAGCTTTCCATAGAACTCGCGGGTCGCAAGCAAAGGGTCTTGGGACAGAGTCAAAATCTCGGCCTTGCTGATACCACCTTGGGGTTTGATGATCTTGATGCTTTCAATTTCATCAGGAAGCTGACTGATTTTGGAGTTCACTTCACGCAAGACATCTTCAACAGGGCGGGTGGCATTCAAGCTTACAATTAGTGGAATCGGCGGCATGTAGTGGTGCTTCATGTGCCCCGGAGATTCGCGCTTGTCTACTTTCTCCAAAAACTCGAAAGTAAAACCTTTTTCCTGAAGCACGCGCTCAAGATCTGACTTAAGAATATGTCCACGACGTAGAATAGAAAGCTCAACTTTATCGGGACGATGACGAACCAATAAAACCGTGGATTCAATTCCGATTTGGCAATCACCGCCATCCAAAACGAAAACGTTCTCGTTTTTAAACTCTACACGTACGTGGCCCGCTGACGTTGGAGAAGTTCTTCCGAATTTATTTGCACTAGGGGCTGCTAAAGGAACATTTACTTCCTGAATCAGCGCGAGCGCCAGGGGATGATTGGGCATACGAATACCCACGGACTCCAGGCCCGATGTGATCATGGAATTAACAGAATTATCTTTGGGTAAAATCAAAGTAAGTGGACCAGGCCAGAAAGCTTCCGCCAAGGCCTGGGACGCTGGTCCCCAATAGGCAGTCACTTTTTTTGCCATCTCAATAGAAGAAACGTGCACGATCAAAGGATCGAAAAAAGGACGCTCTTTAACGGAAAAAATCTTTTCGACCGCTGGAGGGATGTCGATACGGGCAGCCAGGCCATAAACGGTTTCCGTGGGAAGCCCGATGACTCCCCCTTCTTCCAGAATTTCCTGAGCTTTTTTTAAAGCCTCGTTCGTCGACAACATCTACTACTTTTCCTCGCGTAAGATACTCAATGCACTTTCTTTTACAATATCTGCGCTAGCAAGGAAAGAGATCAATAAGCTTAATCCGGTAATAATCGCCACAGATAACAGCGGCTGAGTCAGTGAAAACTGGAATCCACCCTCAAAAATCACGCGATTTAGACCGTAACTGACCCCTACGCTTAGGAATGCACCCAAGAAAGAACTTACCAGTGCAAGGAAGGCGAATTCAGTCAGGATAAAACCTGCCACTTCGCGGTGGCTGGCGCCCAGAATCTTAAGCATGTTCATTTCCCATCGGCGCAGCTTGATTTGGCTACGCACGATCGAGAAAAGCACAATATAGCCCGTGAACAATGCCAGGTAAGCCATCAGCTCCAGGGACCAACTCATTTTGTCGGCGGTTTTTAAAGCGTCGTCCACGGTGCGCACCACATCGATCACGGAAACATTGGCAAACTTTTGTGCTAGCTCCCCTTGCACAACCATGCGTTTTTCTGCGGTCATAGTGGGAAGTGCCCAGATGAATGTTTTCGGAGCGTCGTTGAGAACGCCGTTTTGAACCAGAACAAAGAAGTTTGGCTGAAAGCTGGTCCAACGAACTTTTCTGAAGTTTACGATCTCACCTTCAACTTCGATACCCTGAACATCGAAGACTACTTTATCACCCAGCTTAAAGTTCATGCGGTCGGCAAAACGCTGCTCCACTGAAAGCTCAGCCAGCTTTTGTTTTTCAGGATCAAAGTTTCCTGTGATCGGCCGACCCGCGATGATCTCTTCACTGTCTGACAGACTTTCGCGATAAGAAAGATTCATGCCGCGATTTCTGAAACGAGCTTCGTTTTCTTCCTCGCGGGTTTTAAATCCCTGACCTTCAATTTTTCTTTCGTAGTCAGCGCCATTCACTTTCAGGATTCTTGCGCGAACCATCGGCGACAGCGCCAAGGTATCCACCTGATTATCCTTCAGCACTTTCTCAATGCCTGGAACTTGTTCGTCCTGAATGTCGAACATAAATAAAGATGGCAAAGCCGTCTTCTGATCAACTTGCAAATCTGACTGCAGGGAGTTCTTAAGCTGCGGAAGAATATTAATTAAAAGTGCTCCCAAGCCCAAGGCCACGAAAACCGCAAGACTTGCGCCCGCGCGACGTGAAAGTCCCAGAAAGCTGAATTTAAAGAACCAGATTTTTACGCTTTTCAAAGTTCCTGCGAATTTCAAAGTAAAATAACCGGTCACCAGTAAGATCGCGATGGTTGCCACGAGGGATCCCGCAAATGCAGATCCAATCTTCCACGAATGAGCCTGCTGCACTGAAAGCCCATAGAACATCAGGATCGCTGGAATAAACGTCCAGATTCTGAACTTGCCTTCGTTAACCGCGAACTTTTCCTCGCTGAATAGCTTAGCGGCTTTAAGATCATAAATCTTCATCAGGAATGGAAGACTGACCACGAAACTTCCCAGCACCGCCATTAATAAACACAAACCCCAGGCCTCTAAAGAAACAGTGGGTTTCAATGCAAACGGTGTGAAACTTCCTAAAACTTTAGTCAGAATCGGGAGCACTATTTCACTGAAGGCGACAGTGGGAATTGTCGCCAGCAACCCCAGCAATGAAGCCTGCAGAACATAAACCCCGACGGCCTGAACACTTTGCAATCCCAAGGTGCGCAGAATCGCGATTTCCTTCATGCGACTGTACAGGAACATGCGGTAAATATATGCCGCCCCTAATGCCGACATAAATAAAGCGATAATCGCAACCAGTCCCAGGTAATCAGACAGATAACCTAACTGACGTCCCGAATCTTCACTGGCAGAGTTTGGCGTATTCACTGAAATCGCTGGATCTGTCAGCTTCAGATACATTTGTTCTTTTACTTTGTCGCCATCAGTGCCCTCTGGAAATTTGAACTGATAAGCCTGAGTGAAGGTACTACCGAATTGAATCAATCCTGACTCCGGCAATAGCTTCATATCGACATAAACTCTTGGTGCAAGCGAAGCCATTCGGAAGGTTTGTGTTTCATCGCGCTCAACCACATCCGAGATTTCCAGATCCATTTTTCCGATTTGCATCCTGTCGCCAACTTGCAAACCCATCTGCTGCTGAAGTTCCGGATAAATCCAAACATTGTGGGTATTGATGATATCTTTAGAGGCTCCCGGCGTAACATTACGGCCACCGCTCATCTGAAGAGATCCATAGAATGGATAGCTTTCATCAACGGCCTTAACCATCACCAATCTTGAACCCTTGGATGAATTCATCATCGCAAAGAATTCATAGATCCGGCCCGTCTGAGTTCCCGCAGGCAAAACGGACTTCATCGCATCCTGCTCGACCTGAGTTAATTCTCGGCGGGCCGAGACGGAGAGGTCTGCGGAAAGAATATTCTTGGCATTTTTTTGGAGTTCATCCTGCAAAGTCACATTGAAGGCCTGCAGCGAAACGAATCCGGTCAGACCCAAACTTAGATTAAAAATGAAAAACAAACCAAAGCGCCAGCTGCGCACCAGTTCGCGAATTGCCAGACGAAATATCATTTTACTGATCCTTTAGTACGCCCTCTTCAAGGCGCAAGATACGCTGACAACGTTTCGCCAGGGCTTCACTGTGAGTAACCAACACTGTGGTGATATTGTGTTTACGAACGATATCAAAAAAGACGTCCATCACTTTATCCCCGGTATGAGTATCCAGATTTCCGCTTGGTTCGTCCGCCAACAATATTTTCGGCTTCACTACCAAGGCGCGCGCGATAGCCACACGCTGACACTCACCGCCGCTGAGCTGACTGGGAAAGTGATTCAGGCGATGTCCTAATCCCAGTTCGCGCAAAGCTTCTTCGGCACGGGCTTTGGGGTTTTCCATTTTTAAAATTTCCAATGCCAAGGCTACGTTTTCCAAGGCCGTCAAATGCGCGATCAAATGATACTGCTGAAATACGATAGAAATATTTTGTGCGCGAAACAAAGTCAGTTCCTGCTCTGACATGGGTGACAAATTCACGTTATCCACGCGAATATCCCCACGATCCGCCCGCTCCAATCCAGCAAGAATTGAAAGAAGCGTGGATTTACCACTCCCCGATTGCCCCACGATCGAAACGATTTGCCCAGGTTCGATTTTGACGTTCAACCCTTTAAGAACAGCGACCTCGGTGTCGCCTTGATGAAAACTTTTACGGATGTCTTGCAGAGTTAAACTCATAACGTGCCTTTCAGTGCATTAAAAATAGTATCGGCAATGATCTTGTGACCTTCTTCATTTGGATGAATGCCATCAGCCAGATTGTACTTGGGATTTCCTGCGACCTTGTCCAGGATGAAGGGCACAAAGGTGACTTTGTATTTCTTCGCCAGATCCTGGTACATTTTTGCAAACTGATCCGTGTAGTCCTTGCCATAATTCGGAGGCATATAAAGGCCTCCCAAAATCACGCGGACCTTTTCTTTCTGCGCAAATTCAATTGCGTTGGATAAATTCTTTTGGCTTTCTTCAACTTTGATAGCACGCAAACCATCGTTTGCACCCAAAGCCAGAAAGACGACATCTGGTTTTGATTTGAACAACCATTTCATTCGCGAGATTCCAGAAGCCGTAGTCGAACCACTGACTCCCGCATTCACGATGGTCCATTCTTTCTTGCCAGCATCATGCAGTTTCTTTTCAAGCAACGCAGGATATGCCGCTTCTTTAGAAACGCCGTAGCCCTCCGTAATCGAATCACCCAGGACGATTAATTTTTTTTGTGCGAAACAGACGGAAGAGAAAGAAATTAGAAGAGCCAGCAGTAAAGTTCTCATAGAAAACCATAAGACACCCTTCCCAACCTTTGATCAAGGCCAGATCAAATTACGGAGTCCGCAGAGCTATTCACTTCTGATAATTTGACATAAAAAAAGCCCCAAGTTTTCGCTTGGGGCTTTGTGCTTTTCTTATTTAAAGAAACAACTAGCGATTACCGTAATCGCGACGACCGCCGCCATTACCGCCACCACGGTTGTTGTTGAAGCGACGAGGACCGCCACCACCACCTTCACGAGGTGCTTGTGGACGAGCTTCAGAGATGTTCAAAGGACGGCCGTTGATCTCGATGCCGTTGCCTTTTTCGATCGCTGCGTCTGCTGCAGAGTCATCAGACATTTCAACGAAACCGAAACCTTTTGAACGGCCTGTTTCGCGATCCATGATAACTTTTGCGGAATCAACTGCACCGAATTGTGCAAAATGGTTGTGTAGAGTTTCATCGTCTACAGAATAAGGCAAATTGCCTACGTATAACTTCTTAGCCACGAGAGACCTCCTATGGTCATTCTAAAAAAACCCGAGGAAGCCTTCGAACAACTAACAATCGAGAACACTCACACGGGGAACTTGGGTAAACTAAATTTCCTAGATTTAGGCTAGCATAGCCTAAAAACTGTGCAAGCCCAATTTTAGGATCTCATATTATTAAACTGCAATGGAACTGCGTAAGATCCTGAGCGAATCAAAGCAATACATTCCTGCAATTCATCAATACTTTTACCCGTAACTTTTACTTTATCGTCATTGATCTGTGGCTGAACTTTTAACTTAGCGTCTTTAATAGCTTTTATGATTTCCTTCGCAACTTCGCGGTCAATACCCTGTTGCAAAGTGACCTTTTGGCGGAGCATTCGTCCGCCTACAGGTTCAATTTTATCGAACTTCGTCGCTTTGATATCAACGCCACGACGATGAAGTTTCGTTTGTAAAATACTGCCCATTTGTTCGATTTTATATTCGTCTTCGGCAGACAAACTAATTTCTTTTTTGTCTTTATCCCAACCAATCTCAGCTTTAGACCCTTTAAAGTCATAACGACCCTCAACCTCTTTACGAGCCTGATTGATCCCGTTATCAACTTCCTGAAGATTCAACTCAGATACAATATCGAACGATGGCATAATATTACTCCACGAAACTTTTCGAATTAATGGTGGTGGCCGCTGTCGCCGTGTAGGCCGTGTGGGTGACCGTGTTGGATTTCTTCAGCTGTCGCTTCGCGAACCAATGCCATTTCGATATCGAACTCAAGTGGAGTTCCTGCCAGCGGGTGGTTGCCATCAAGAGTTACGTGAGTGTCTGTGATTTTAGAAACGCGAACAATGTGTTGACCGTTGCCCAGCTCCAAACGAAGGTGTGCGCCGATTTCAAGTTGCGGAAGGTGTGCAAGTTCTTCTTTCGGAACTTCCATGAACATGTTGTCGCGAACTTCACCGTAACCATCAGCTGCAGAAAGCTTAACGTTTTTTTTGTCGCCTTCTTTCATGCCTTTGATTTCTTCTTCAAGTTTAGGAAGGATTTGGCCTGCGCCTTCAAGGAAAGGTAGTGGCTGATTTTTATCAGATTGATCTAGGATTTTGCCATCTGGACCTTTTAGAACGTAATTAAATGCCAATACTCTTCTCATAATGAGTCTCCTTATTTGATACGTCCGTATCCCACTTTTCCTGGCCTTTTGGCAATATAAAAGCCCTCATCTGCGACACAATTGGGGTAGAGCTTGTTTTTCCGGCTCAATATTAGATATACTTGAGTATAGGAACGCACCAGAACGGGGGATACATGCAGCACATGACCTCACTGAGGTCCTTACTGCTAAATTCGAGTTACGAACCCATGCGGGTTGTAAGTTGGCAAAAGGCCTTAATATTGTGGTTTCAAGACAAAGTGGAGATACTCGAGTATCACACGACCTTCGCCCGGTCAGTACAGCGGAGGTTTCAGCTCCCCAGTGTACTGAGATTAAAAACATACGTTAAACCGCGGGGCAGCCATGCTGTTCGCTTCTGCCGGGAAAACGTTTATATCCGCGACAATTATACCTGCCAATATTGTGGCGAAAAACTCAACGCCAAACAGCTCACTCTTGATCACGTTGTACCTGCCTCTCATAACGGACCTAAAAATTGGACAAATGTTGTTTCTGCCTGCAGAGATTGCAATCAGCGTAAAGCGAATCGCACTCCGCGCACTGCAAATATGCCTTTATTGTCCGAACCACGCGCTCCGAACTGGCTTCCAACTTTACAACTGGAAATCAGTGCCGATCACGTGCCGCCAGACTGGCAACCCTATCTTGTCTTAAAGACTGGATAGTCGTGACATCGTCCTTATTCCCGGCTAACCTTGATAAAAGGGGGCTTGCGTGAATAAGGACATTCACAATCAGCTGGTCGCAGCTCTGACTACAATTATCAGTGAAACCAATGGTATTTCCTTGTCGGACACTTTGGATTTGCTGCTATCTTCTGATTTAAATCTAAAACATCCCGAAGCATTTAAAGAAGTCGCAGACTTTCGCAGTCTGCTGAATCGCTTTCAGGTAAATGAAATTACAATTTCCACTTTGCTGAAACATCCTCTCTCGGGGGCGCTTTTTGAATTCTTTAAAAACTTTCCACTGAAATATCATGAAGAGCATATTCACTTAACCGGTGCGATCTCCGCCGACTTCATCTATCCCCGCCTAAAAAAATTATTGGAAGGACCAGACAAGGCAATCTATGAACAAAAGATTTCTGAAGTCTATGGCCCACAAGCACTACCTATCCGCAGTGTTGATGATGTCGATAAGCTGATCCGCCTTCAGGAAAACGAAGGCTTTGCCCGTTATCTGAAAATTCTGTATCTGCCAAAATTGATCTTTCTGAATCGCGAGGTTCACGCCGAAGCTGCCTATCACATGGCCAAGGATCTTTACTATAATTTCAACGTGGGTTCGATTCGTCTGAAATTCTCTTTGTCGCGTTCGACTTCCAGTTCCTCGGAACAAATCCCTGGGATTGATGACGTAACTCCTGAAGACGTCGTTCTGGGATTGTACGACGGATTTAAAAAGTTTCAGGAAGAGCACGGGGATTTTAAATTCATCCTGTCCCCTTCTTTCCGTAAAGAAGCCAATCACTTCGACGCAGAAAATTTTAAAACGCGTAAAGAACACTTCATGGCTCAGATCGATGAACTTGTGCAGATGCTGGATAAGTATCCGTTCCTGCAAAAAGTGATGACTGACGCTGATACCGTAGGTGACGAGCGCGAACTTTATCGTAAAGAACATTTTAATGAAATGCAGCCGGGCTTCAGAAAACTGCAGTATCGTGGCTTCAAGATTCGTTCGCATCACGGGGAAACCTGGCACACACTGAAAAAAGGCATTCAGGCCGTCGATAATGCGATGAATATCTGGCACATCGACACTCTTGAGCACGGAATCAGTTTGGGAATTAATCCCAACAAATACTTCCACCGCCTGTATCAGGATTTCATCAAACGCAATCAAGAAGGCAAAGGCTTTACTGAAAAAGATCCTTTGTATCGAGAGCTGGTGGAATTGGACTGGGCAGATAACCGCCATATTCTGGAAAAAGTCCTTAAGGGCGAGCGTTTGAACGACGAAGAAAAAATTCTTCTGGTCAAAGCCAAGTTCCATACCGCGCGCGAAGTGGAACACTACCAACACGACGTTTTAAATCGCATGATTCAAAAAGGTGTCACCCTGGTTTCATTGCCATCTTCAAACAATAAGCTCACTGGCAAGTTTGAAGATTACAAAGACCATCCGTTTTCGTGGTGGGAGAAAAAAGGTGTGCAGCTGGGAGTGGGAACTGACAATCACGTCACTTTAAACACCAACTTCATTCACGAAATGCTGATCTTGTTGTACACAGATGCTGTGAATTTAAAAATCACCAAACTTTTGATGGTGACCACAGGCGAAGTGCGCAGACCTTATATCAGTCATCTGTTGTGGACAATGCGTAAACGACTTAAGAAAATTGCAAAGTAAAAGAAAGACTTCACAGTAATGGCAGCTAAGAAAAATATCCTTAAAGAGCTTTTCAGCAAAAACATGCTAATCATTCTACTCTTGGGCTTTTCCAGCGGCTTGCCACTGGCATTGACGGGGGGAACTTTAAAGACCTGGCTTTCACGCGAGCAAGTCGACATCAGCACCATTGGATATTTCAGCTGGGTTGGTATCGCTTACTCGCTAAAGTTCTTATGGTCACCACTTTTGGATCGCTATACTTTGTTCAAAGCAGGACGTCGTCGCAGCTGGATGTTGGTTACTCAAGTGTTGCTAATGGGCTCACTCCTGTTTATCGGAACTTTGAATCCACTAAACAGTTTAAGCCTGATGGCAACCATGGCTGTTCTTATTGCATTCTTTAGCGCCACCCAGGATATTGCGATTGATGCCTATCGCCGCGAACTATTATCGAACGAAGAACTGGGACTGGGATCTTCTTTAAATATTTACGGCTACCGAATCGCAATGTTGATTTCTGGTGGCGCGGGAATTGGACTGGTTGGATCTTCTTTTTGGAATATTACCTGGGGTCAGTTGTACTATCTGATGGCTAGCTTTATGGCTGTGGGATTCCTGACAACGTTGTTTGCACCAGAACCCAAGATCGACTCCCCTCCTCCGAAAACTCTTTTGCAGGCAGTGGTTGATCCTTTCGCAGAATTCCTTAAACGTCCGGGTGCTGCGTATATTCTGTTATTCGTTTTATTGTTTAAGATCGGTGATGCACTGGCCGGATCCCTGCTGAATCCTTTCTATGTCGAGATGGGTTTCACCAACGCCGACATTGGATTAATCGCCAAGACATTTGGTTTTGCCTCTTCACTTATTGGTATGTTCTTAGGCGGGATTGCCATTTACTACATTGGGATTTATCGTTCTTTGTGGATTTTTGGAATTCTGCAAGCAGTTTCGACAGCGGCATTCGCGCTATTAACTTTCACTGGCAACCAGTTGGTTCCTTTCGCTGCGGTGATTGTTCTTGAAGATATCAGCACCGGGATGGCTACATCAGCATTTGTTGCCTTCATGGCCGCGTTAACCAACAAAAAATACACAGCCACTCAGTATGCTATTCTTTCCAGCTTTGCAACTTTGGGTCGCACTTTCTTTTCAGGATTTGCGGGAGACATTGTTAAAAACTTCGGCTGGGCAAATTTTTTCTACATTTGCGCATTGATTGCGGTTCCGGGATTGCTAATGCTCATCGGAATGAAGAAGTACCACACAGACCAAACGCTTGAAGCCTAGAGTGTTCCCTTGCGTGGTGTATGTTCACACTGGATCTACACCGCATTCCCCCAGCACTCTAGAGTGGGGCAATGTACTTGGGAAACTTTCGCTCCATCGAGCCGCCACATCAAGTTTCGCAAAATGAAAGCCTGGATTGGCTTTCATCTGCACATCATCTGGCCCAGAAAGATCAAATTCATACGAAAGAAGATTTTTTAAAGCTTCTGCATCGTGTGGGTTGTTCTGAACAGCAGATCAATCGGCGCTTTTTCTTTGTGCCCGATGTCGGCGAAACCAACTGGGATGAAAATAGAATCTATCCTATTCATATGAAGAATCGCGGCGTCAGTATGCACTACCGTCACGAATTCTATCACGAGATCGTGCAAAAGCTATTTACGCAAATTTACGATACGCGTGAGTTTCCTGACGACATGATCCACGTCAGTTGCACGGGCTATGTATCACCCAGTGCCGCTCAACTGGTTGCCCTTCGCTCTCCAAAACCGGTCACCGTCACACATTCATATCACATGGGATGCTATGGCGCTTTCCCGGCACTGCGAATGGCGGCAGGATTTCTGGCCAACGATTCCATCCTGGGGCAGAAGAAATCTGTCGACCTGGTTCATACCGAACTTTGCAGTTTGCATTTAAACCCCGAGGACTCTTCGCTGGAGCAAATGGTCATTCAAAGTCTATTTGCTGATGGGTGTATTGCCTATCGCATGAGTCACGAAGCTCCGCCGCAGGGTTTTAAAATGCTTTCGCTTTATGAAGAAATTATTCCTGACAGTTCAGATGCCATGGAATGGATGGTTTCTGACTGGGGCATGAAAATGACGTTATCAAAGGACGTTCCGTCGATGGTGGGCGCTGCAATTCGCGAATTTACTCAGCGTTGGTTTAAAAGCCGCGGATATGATCTGGCTGAAATTCAAAAGAATGCTTTATTTGCCGTCCATCCCGGAGGCCCAAAAATTATCGATCAAGTGGAAAAACAACTGGAGCTAAATAGTTCGCAAGTAGAGGCCAGCCGTCGACTGCTTTACACCCGTGGAAACATGTCATCAGCTACGTTACCGCATCTTTGGGAAAGAATTGTCGAAGACCCTAATGTTCCATCTGGCACAAAAGTGATCAGCTATGCCTTTGGCCCGGGTTTGACTGTATGTGGTGGCTTGATGGAGAAAATATGATCGCCTTCGTGGCGCTCTCCATTTTTCAGGGTCTTCTAATTTTCGTAGATGAAGTCTTCTATCATCACAAGCGCGGACTTCCCCGTTGGGAAAGATGGGGACATCCGATGGATACGGCCACTGTTTTAGCCTGCCTGTTTTTCATCGCTCTTGTTCCCAGAACCGAACTCACTGAATACATTTATTACGGTATGGCTATTTTCTCGAGTCTGTTTATCACCAAGGACGAATGGGTTCATCATAAACACTGCTCCGCTGCGGAAATGTGGTTACATGCCCTACTTTTTATTGTGCATCCGTTATTATTATTTTCGGCAATTTCAATCTGGGACAAATACCCCAATATCGCGTTGATGCTGGGTTTGGGTGTCGTTGTTTTCTTTGTTTATCAGATCGTCTATTGGAACTTTATTGAATATCGCCTGCAGGAGCGGCGTCGGGCCGCCTCCTACAGACAAACTTCCCAGGAAGAATTGTACGATTACTTCCGCGAATAAGTTTTTAGAACTGTGCTGTCATGGGATTAGGACCGATTCGTCCCTCTTTGCTATCCATCCCGGCAATTGTCGACATTTCGTCAGAGCTTAGACTGAAACTATCCACGTCAAAATTTTCTTTAATACGCGACGGTGTCACAGATTTAGGAATCACGATAAAGTTATTCTGCAAATGCCAGCGGATGATCACTTGAGCCGGAGTTTTTCCGTGTTTAGCGGCGATCGCTTTTATTTGTGAATCCTCAAGAAGCTGACCTTGTCCCAGCGGGCTCCAACATTCAGTTTTGATCCCATGCTTTTCATGAAACTCACGCAGAACCGGCTGTTGAAACTTAGGGTGAAGTTCAATCTGATTCAAAACCGGCACAACACCTGTGGCCTCAATAATTCGTGTTAAATGTTCTGGCATAAAGTTCGAAACGCCGATGGATTTTGCTATACCCTGTTTTTTGATTTCCACCATGGCCTTCCAGGTTTCCAAGTACAGACCACGTTGTGGTGCTGGCCAGTGAACCAGATACAAATCCACTTGTTCCAATCCCAATTTCTTCAAACTTGAATCAATGGCCTTCATCGCGTTGTCATATCCCTGGTCTTCATTCCACAGCTTGGTAGTAATAAAAAGGTCGCTTCTGGATAAGTCACTGTTTTTAATCGCCCGGCCTACTCCACCTTCATTGCGATAGATTGCTGCGGTATCGATGGAGCGATAACCGGCTTCGATGGCTGTCTTTACTGCTGCCTCAGCTCCATCATCGGAAACTTGCCATACACCAAATCCCAGTTGAGGCATTTTGGATCCATCGTTCAAAGTTACTAAAGAATTTAAAGCCATGTTGTATCCTTTGCTGGTTTCGAACCACCATCGTACCTCACCTGGACTCTAACAGGATACTTCCAAGATTCTTTATTGCTTACAAAACAAACCTGGTTTCCAATTAAATCAAAGGAGTATTCATGAAAGCTAAACTACCATTGATCGCGCGACTGTTATTGGGCTTTGTCTTTTTTGCCTCTGGCATTGTAGGTCTGTTTCAACTGGTACCCCAACCACCTGATTTGCCAGCAGCACTGGTTACATTTAATCAGGGCTTGATGGCTTCCGTTTACTTCTTTCCGCTACTAAAAATCACCGAGATCGTCTGTGGTTTATTGCTGTTAATTGGCTGGTTCGTACCGTTGGCTTTGGTGATCTTGGCACCTATCGTTTTGAACATTTTCCTGGTCCATGCCTTCCTTGCTCCAAGCGGCCTGCCATTAGCTTTGATCCTGGGACTTTTGACCATCTATCTGGCCTTCTTTTCGCCGCCATACTCACCAAAAATCAGGGCGCTATTTCATAAAAAATAGTAAATAATTCAGCAAGTTGGACACGGCAGACCTTTGATGTTAAAGGTCTGCCATGAAATTTGAAAAATTCCACCTCTCTGAAGACCTTCTTCGTAATCTCAACGACAACGGTTACTTTCGCACCACTGATATTCAGTACAAAGCTATTCCTTCTATCCTAAAGGGCGACGACGTTCTGGCGATCGCACAAACTGGAACTGGTAAAACGGCGGCATTCGCAATTCCAATCATCAATCTGATTCATTCCGAAAAAAGCAGCAAACGCGCGATCGGAATTAAGTGTCTGGTTTTGGTTCCGACTCGTGAACTTGCCCAGCAAATTGGTGAAGTATTCAATAAGCTTTCCAAACACACCAAAGTAAAAGCATTCGCTCTTTTCGGTGGAGTCGAGCAAGACGCACAGATTAAAAAACTTGAAGACGGCATCGACGTGTTGATCGCAACTCCGGGTCGTATGTTTGACCTGATCTCCCAAGGTTTTATCAGCATGAATTTTGTCGAGCATTTGGTTCTGGATGAAGCCGATCAAATGCTAGATCTGGGATTCATCGAAGATATCGAGGACATCAAACGCAAACTGACTCGCCGTCATCAAACTCTTTTCTTTTCGGCGACTATCAATCCCGAAATCAAGAAGCTTGCTTACTCACAAGTACGCAGCAGCGCTATTCGTATCGAGATCTCTCCTGATGATCCTGTGTCTAAAAACGTACAGCACTTTGTTATGTTCGTGGAAATGGACGACAAGCGCTTTTTCCTGGCGGAGTACATCAATCAGAATCCAGACGGAAAATTCATCGTCTTTGTTCGTACCCGTGTTCGCGCAGAACGCGTGGCCAAGGCTTTGGAGCGCGTGCAGATCGCGTCACTGACTTTGCACGGCGAGAAAGATCAAATGGACCGCGCTGAAGTGATGAATGCTTTCCGCAAGGGCGAGTGCAAGATCATGATCGCAACCGACGTGAGTGCGCGCGGTATCGACATCCCTGACGTCACCCATGTGATCAACTACGATCTTCCTGAAAAGTCAGAAAACTACGTCCACAGAATCGGCCGTACGGGTCGTGGTTTCAACAAAGGAATTGCCGTTTCCTTCTGTGCTACAGAGGAAAAAGAACAGCTTGCAGCTATTGAAGCATTGCTGAACAAACCAGTTGAAGTCATGAAGGTCAACAAAGCGGATTATAAGATCATCGCATCCCAATCAGACACGACTTCTGATATCGACAAAAGCCTTCAAGCCCTTTTGGACAGTGAGGACATTTTCACAAGTTCAAAAAAAGCAAAATGGAAAAAGAAATAGGGGAAACTCCCCTATTGGGGTGACCAAAATTTGGTCATGGATTTTACAAAATTACTTTATGACATCGCTGAGACGGCATAGGGTAATTCTCGACCGTGGCACGGGTTTAGCTATTCCCCCATCATCACAAAAGGGGTTGGGGATGACTCTAAAAGCTTTACTTTTTGCTATTCCGGTTATCAGTGCTTTTTTAGCTCTGCCAGCCTTTGCCTCCGCACTTTATACTGCGAAAACCTCTAAATATACTGCGTACTCCATGACGGCTGACCGCGCCCTGCAACTAAATTCCGGGCAATTGATGGTGAATAATTCCTCAATGCCAACAACGGCCTTTGCGGTTTGGAAGCTCTTCGTAAAAGCCTGTGTTCCGAACGTTGTGAATGACCGTTATTCAAAATCTTTAAAAGTAACGACTGCAGGCAAATTCACAATTCTGGATTTTCAGTGCGACAATAAAACTGACTTCAATAAAATTCCTGAAACAGTGCAGTTCATTATGACTCTTGATGAACACAAACAACTGGCAGACCTGCAGCTATTGCAGTTCTCCACAGATATATCCAGACCTGCCAATGTAAAAACAGATGACCCCACGGATATCCTGATGGAGGTCGGCGCGGGAACTTTGGTACAAGGATTAACGGTTAAGGATGATCAGAATTCAGAAATCAAATCAAAGATCATCAATTCGGTCGCAGGAAGCCTGGTGGCGGTTTCCACTGCGGCTTTGGCTTACAGCCAATGGAATATCACCAAGAAACAAGCCTACTGGATTGGGGTTGCCTCTAGCGTTGTCGCCAGCCTGTTAAAAGGGGCGTATGAGACTTATACTGAAAGTACCATAGATGCCACCGACAAAATCAGTGCGGCGCCGGGCGTACTTCCCAGTAACATCGACATTCGATTTCAAATTTCTTTTTAGAACATGATCATCACGCCAAAGTAGGGATCCAACAGAGTATCCGAGTGATCGTACTTGGAGTAATCGAAGTGTTTGTAGCTGATCTGAAAAGCCAATGGGATGCGCGTTGGAACTTTATAACCCAAGTCGACCTGATACCCATTTCCACCGTCATAGTCACCGTACTTGGAAGAGACAAAGTACGTAGCCAGCATATAGAATCCGGACTCTTTTTTAGTCATATACCCGCCGCTGACGCCATAGGAAGTTCTGTCCACAGAGGCCGTCGAACTTGAATTCTCGTTTTGGTAAAGAGCGCCCAAAACCCAGGAGCTTCCCTGAAACATATAGTAGGCACTGACATCGTAAACCATACGGGAAGTTTTGCTGCTGGAACCGGACTCTTCAGCAGTATTGCTGTTGTAAAAGAACGCAAGCTTGGCAAAGCTACCTTCAGCCAGAGCTTGATTTGCGTGCAAAGCCACAGAACCAAAAACTAAAACGAATGCTAAATATCGGATGGTTTTCATGGATTCAATGGTGACAAGTGCAGATACTTTGCACAACTAAAAACTTTCAATTAACAGCTGCAGCTTCACTTTTTCTTTTTACGAACGTAAAGCTTCTTTAAAACAGTGGCTACCAACGCCCCGTCAGCATCAAGAACTTCCACGGGCAGATCAAAGATATACTTTTCACCCGAGGCCGTTTCCTGCAGAACTTTGTTTATGATGGCATCGTCAATTCGAAATTCCACAGTCACTTTGGTTTTCCCTGGAGAAACGAAATCAATGGTCGCGCCCTTATCCCAAACATAATAGTCATGACCAAGGTTATTGATAAACATCAACATGAAGAACGGGTCGGTCATAGCATAAAGCGAGCCGCCAAACTGAGTCCCTACGTAGTTTCGATTGTACCAAGCTTGTTTAAGACAGACTTTGATGTACCGATAGTCTGGAGCGATTTCCATAACTTTGATACCCGCACCCAGGTAAGGGGGCCAGATACTGATCAATCTTGCCACCACCCAGCCAGGTGTTTTTGAACCCATTTTTCTTAGGATAGCGGTTATCATTGCGACGCCCCTTTACGATCTACTTTTCCAGAATAGACTTTAGGGCCTTCAAGTCCGTGAGTACAGCACTTTGATCTTTTTCAAAATCAGCGTCTGAAACTTTAGGAAGACGATACAGAGTAAAAATCACTTCGCTGCCTTCGCCGTTTTTCACCACACGCAGTGGATTGTGATTCACTACTCCTGAAGGTAGGGTCACGTCATGATCCAAAACACCAAAGTTATTCTTTGGCGAAAAACGAATCTTAACATTCCCCATCGGGGATGCCGCCACCCATTCTTCACCTGACTTAATCAGTTTGGCGCGACTCAGACCTTGCGCCCACAAATTCATATTTTCTGGATTAGCGGCGAAGTCATAAACGTCACCAACAGTTCTGTTGATCGAGACGCTGATTTGACGGGATGGATATGTCACAAGAATTCCTTTAGTGGGTCGCACAGCTGATTTAAACATTTTGACTTGGGAATACCCTGCAGTTGCACAGAATAAAATTATAAAAGCACTTAATAATGATTTTAACTTCATCACTCCCCCAAAAGAGTATTGAAAGTTCCATTCGGGAAATTTTCAATACGAACTTTCAGGGTGTGACGGAAGTCATGTCACTATTCACACTTATTGGAGTCACTGTAGAAAAAGCCATGGAACTCTGAACGATTTAATCCCGGCAGGGTCAGACGCTTACCATCTTTGCAGTCTTGAATGCGGTAAGCTTCATTGATCGCCAGTAAATCCTGGAATGACGGCAGGTAACCATTCTTTTTGTAGAATTCCTGCTCTTTTTGATAGATGTTTTTTTCCAATGCTACGGCGACAGCTTCAAACTGCACGGTTGTTTCAATGGCATTGATCGGCATATATTTCGGCAAAGTTTCCTTTACCATACCGAACTGTCTGACCAGCTTTGCCAAGTACGATTTTGATGTGTGCTTCATGTCCCAGTGAAAGTCATAACCTTTTTCAATCATCCAGCCATATACGCTTTGCAAAACAGCATCCTGCATACGCACCTGACGAAGAAGTGGCATGAATCTATACTCCGCTACAAAATCAAATCGCGGATCGACTTCAACATCGTAGGGCGCAAATAGGGATGTTTTTGTTACTCCCAAGGAGCGCGGATACTTGTTGTTTTTAAACTTGGAAACTGTGCTTCTGAATTTTGGAATTTTGATCTCTCCACCAGAGGCACGGTCATAGGCTGCGCGAATGACTTCGGAACAGAACATCGCAGAGTAATCATCGTCGTTCATGGCAAAGTCATAGCGAATGCCTTGTTTGCGATCCAAAGCGGCCTGCGCCCAATCATACATTTGGCGTGCGGCTTTCTTCGCAAGATTCTGGTCAGGGTAACGGAATAAAGCCACACGGGAGTCTTCGGCCTGACGCCATTTCTCCAAAGGCGTGACAATAACTCCGTGTTGAATCAAAGCTTCAACCACGTACTTGCGACCCATTTTATCCTCGGCCACGATCGCTGCGTGAGAGAAATTACCCTCCTCGTCTGCGATTCTGGCGATCATCGCGGAGACGTATGATTTACCACGCACTAACATTACGTCACCTGATTGAAGTTGGAATCCTGAAAACTTAGGATTCGTCCACGTGCTGGGCTGATCATTAACCAAAATAGGCGTCTTTTTGAAGGAGTAAACTTTCTGAGCGTAAAGCCAGTCTAAAAGATACTCTTCTGAAAAACGCGCGTATTGAAACCCTTCACGAAGCTTCTGAACACAGTCTTTACCTAGTTCATTTCTGGAATCGAACTCCTTCAGCTTTTCATGAAGGGAGACACGAATTTGAAAAATCGTATTCAGCACTTCGGGTCCGTGCGCGCGCAGCTGCTCTTGTTCAACTGAAGTTTTTGGAATGAAATGGTCGGCTGGAAGATAGTAAAGATATTCGGTAATTCCATGCACAACAGACGAACATGTTTGAGGATTGAAGACCTGCGGATTGTTGATGTCTGCTAAAACTTTCTGACTTCCAGAAATCAGCTCAGTACTGCTTGCGGGATTACGATAAGATGTCGGTGTTGCTTCCGTTTTTATGGATTGTCCTGTACAGCCCGAAATCAAACCTATTCCTGCAAATGCCAATACCAGCTTTTTCACGCTAAGCCTCCGATGTTCCCTTACTATTCGGCATTTCACAGGTGATCATGACTGGACCTAGGGACCGTCGTTTCCACTCAAGTGTCATAGAGCTTTTAGCTGTTTCCGAAAGCGGTTTCTTATTTGTAACGGAAATACGAATGCTTAAGCACTTTTGCATTATGAAGCTTCGGAATTCCCGCACCGATAGAGAAGCATATGCGATCAAGCTTACGGCACGTTCTTCTATCACTTTTAGTAACCGTATTGTTTACGGGATGCAGCTCCCCTTCCGAGGAAGAGGATGGGCCGTCGATTAATCCAATCGCTTCGACTCCATCACCTTCGCCATCGCCAACAGCATCTGCTTCGCCGTCACCGTCACCCTCTCCCTCCCCGTCTCCAATAGTACAATATGCAATTAGTGGCAGTGTGAGTGGATTAGCGCATGATTCAATGACTGTTAGATTGAATGGCTCTGAAAGCGTGGCACTTGCAGCGGGCGCAACTTCATTTTCATTTTCTACTAAAATCAAATCTGGCGATCCTTATGCGGTGACTATATTAAGTCAGCCTCAAAACCCGGCGCTTCCGTGTACTTTACAAAATGCCAGCGGTACTGTTGCCAGTGCTGATATCTCGAATATTCAAATTACATGTCCAACTTTATCTTCGATATCCGTTTCAAATGTTCCTGCGCAATTAAATCTGGGCGCGACGTTCACTCCCGATGCGGTTGGCGTTTATTCTGACAACCAGGTGCGCAGTCTTACCAATCATGGAAACTGGCTGATTACTGATGCTACGATTCTAAGTAAAAGTGGCCTGGTATTCACCGGAACTTCCGCCGGCTCGACTTCTGTGAGCTTTTCTTTTGCTGGCACGCAAGTGAGTAAGAACGTCACTGTGAAAAGTGTCACACTGACTTCGTTACAAATAAGTCCCAGCCAAATTACGATGCTCGCAGCAACACAGAAGAATTTGAAAGTTATCGGTACTTATAATGACGGCTCGACTCAAGATCTCACGCAAACGGCGGTTTGGAGCAGCTCGGATAATAGCAAGCTCAGCGTTGATACCACTTCTAATAAAGGATTAGTCAATGCAATCTCTGGAGGCACCGCTAATGTGATGGCCGAGGTAGGTTCCGTTACGACCACTCGGGCAATCACAGTTTCTAGCAGTTCAGTATCTTCAATCTCTTTAAGCCCCGCTTTGTTAAACGGATCTTTAGGGGTAGGTCAGAATATTCGCGCTATGGCGGTATTGTCTGATGGCTCCCTGACAGATGTCACCGGCTCTGCGGCTTGGGCATTGAGTGATGCTTCAATTGCTTCATTCACTTCGGGCCTGGTGCAGTTCTTAAGTGCGGGAAGTACAAATATATCAGCGTCCCTGGGGGCTGGTTCCGCCACTGGACTTATCAAAGTATCAGCCAAGAAACTTAATTCACTTTCTTTATCGGATAGCGCTGTCTCCTTGCCAGTGGGTGGTCAAAAAAAGATCACGGTCACCGCAAACTATGATGACAACTCCACCGAAGTTGTTAACGAACTGGTGCAATGGGTGGTCGCAGATACTCAGGTCGCTACATTAAAGGATTCGGATCGTCAGCGAGGCACGCTTATTACTCAAGGAGTGGGGACGACCTCAGTGCAGGTGCTATGGCAGGGAAAAACTGCAAGTTTCACAGTTACTGCAACTTCTGCAACCGTATCCAGCATCAGACTTAGCCCTGCGGGTTTATTAATTCCTAAAGCTCTTAACATTCCACTGAAAGCTTATGCCACTTATAGCGATGGCTTAGAGTATGAGGTGACTGACACTGCAACCTTTGGGCTTTCCAACGCCAGTATTGGGCAGATCAGCACAGCACCTGAAAGCAAGGGCACGTTGCTTAATACTTATTCAGGATCCGCGACTGTCAGCTTTCAGGTGACCGCAAGCTTACAAGGCAAATCGACTTCTACAGAGTGGGTTATGGCACCAGCGACCCTTTCCAGTATTGTACTAAATCCAACTTCGGTCAGCATTGGCAGTGGTAAGAAGTTCCTGGCCCGCGCCTATGGGCAATTCAGTGATGGCGGAAGTACAGAACTCACTAATCTTGTTGCTTGGACTTCAAGCCAAAGCAGCGTCATCAGTGTCAGTAACTTTGACCTGGAAAAAGGCGAAGTGACTTCTTTAAGTGAGGGCACTGCTGTACTGAATGCAAACTTAGGTTCTGTCAGTGGCAGTGTGAATGTCACGGTCAGTGATTCAGCCTCAGAGTCAATGCCCGAGCAAGGCATGGGTTTGCAGGGATTCTATTATGCCAATAAGACCTTAACCGAATCAGGATTTAAAGGTTCGCGCATAGACGGATCTATTAATTTTGACTGGGCTCAAGGTGCCGCCCCATTGGGCGTCGGTGATACATTCTCGATTAAATGGACCGGTAAAGTGTTGGCTCAGTATTCTGAAACCTACACGTTCTGCACTCGATCGGATGATGGTGTTCGTTTGCGAGTGAATAATGTTTTAGTTGTGAACAATTGGACTGATCATGCAGCGACTGAAAACTGCGGCACAATCGCCTTAACTGCAGGACAGAAGTACGACATACAATTGGAGTTCTTTGAAAACGGTGGCTATGCTGTGATTCAACTGTATTGGCAAAGTCCGTCCCGCTCGAAGCAGATCATTCCCCGCCAATTCTTGTTTTAGAGATTCTCTTAGCCTTCAGGAAGGGCGTCCTTGATTGCGCGAAGAAGTTCGGCCCTATTGATAGGTTTTGTCAGATGCGCATTGCAACCCGCCTCCAGAGACTTTTCTACTTCCTCACGCAGAGCATGTGCGGTTAGCGCGATAATCGGCTTGGTATAACCCTCTGAGCGAAGCTTTCTGGTGGCTTGTAAACCATCCATACCGGGCATCTGCACATCCATCAAAATGATATCGTAGTCCCCACGAGAAACCATTTTAAGAACTTCAAAACCATCATTTGCACATTTCACGTCAAAGTCGTTGGATCTTAAATAGCGACGAATTAGAACCTGATTATCAGGCATGTCCTCTGCCAAAAGGATTTTTACGTTTTTCCCAGCAAAGTCCATCAGGGTCACCGGCGGCTTTGGGGCTTCTGCTTTACGAACAGCAATATCCTTTAGGTGCTCTTCATCATCAGATACAATCGTGAACAGAAAAGTACTGCCCTCGCCCTCTTTACTTTGCAGGAGCGACAAATCCCCCCCCAAAGCTCGGGCGAAGTGGCGTGACAATACAAGGCCCAAACCAGTGCCACCAAATTTTCTGTTGATAGACGTGTCGGCCTGTCCAAATGCCTGAAATATTTTTTGTTGTCCCTCGGCCGAAATCCCGATTCCGACATCCTGTACTTCGGTGCTAATGCGGATCTTGCCATTAAAGCGTTCTGCCTTCAGACGGACAGTGATTGGTCCCTTATCAGAAAACTTCAAGGCGTTTCCGATTAGATTCACCAGAATCTGTCGCAGTCGCACTGGATCTGAATAGATTCTGGCAGGAATATTACCCACTTCTTCGACTTCGATTGAGATTCCTTTTTTCTCTGCCAACAGGGAAAGGGAACTCCTAACTTCCTCTACCAGCTCGGAGTACGATACCAATGTTTTTTCCATTGGCATCTTGCCTGCTTCAAACTTGGATAAATCCAGAATATCATCAATAACCCGCAACAGAAGAGTACCGTTGGCCTGAATGCGCTCCAAGAATCCTTCTTGTTCCTCATTCAGATTTTCTGAACTTAGAAGTTCCGCAAAACCCAGAATAGAATTCATGGGCGTACGGATCTCGTGACTCATGTTTGCCAAGAAACTCATCTTGGCTTTGGTGGCTTCTTCGGCAACTTCTTTCGCGTGCTTTTCGCGAATCAGGGCTTGTTCTAAATCCGCAGTTCTTTCGCGAACCCGGGATTCCAACTCGCCCTGGGTTTTTAGAAGTTCTTTTTCTATCGCTTTTCGATCTGTTATATCTTGTGTAGTTCCGACAATCTTTGAAATCTGACCTTGATCGTCCAGGGCAAACTGCCCACGTGTTTGCAAAAACTTCGTAGTTCCATCTTTAAGATGAATAACGTGATCAAACTTAAAAGGTTTCTTACTTAAAACTGATGACGCAATGATCTGTTTAAGGCTGTCCTGATCTAACTTATCAGAAAAGCCAAGAAGTAAATCTACGGTTACCTTCGAGTTTCTATCAAGACCATAAATATTGTACATCTCTTCGGACATGGTGACTTGAGTTCCATCGACACTTCTTTCCCAACTTCCCAGCTGCGCAATTTCCTGAGCTTCTTTTAGCAGGATATCGCGGATGGTGATTTCCTCGTCAGCCTCTTTCGATCGACGAACCAAAACGCGCGCAAAACCTGAAGCGGTCAAGGCCATCAACAGGATCATCAAAGTTGCGCCCACCACCACATAGGCTAGCGTCTGAGTTCCAAGAACTACGCCTTGATGGGAGTGATGAACATGTTCATCATGAATATAAGTCGCCGCCGCCATCCCGGTGTAGTGCATTCCCGAAACTGCTACGCCCATTAACAAGCTGGCGAATGTGTGAAGCAATGCAATTCTTTTGGTGGTTCTAAAACGCAGGGACACGCCCAAGGCTGCAAAAGACGCAAAAGCTGCAATCACTACAGACAGGATTACAAGGTTCATGTCCCATACAATGCGGACAGGCATCTCCATCGAAGCCATTCCGATGTAATGCATTCCCGCAATAGCGACTGCCATGGAAAGACCACCGAAAATTACTCCGACTAGAGAGACCTTTACTCGGCTGACGATATAGAATGCAACCATCGAGGCACCGATGGCGACAATGATGGAAAGAATGGAAAGGCCCAGATCGTAGCCAACCATCATTCCCGGCATATCCATGGCAAGCATACCCACAAAGTGCATGCTCCAGATCCCTAAGCCCATTGCGATAGAGCCCGCAAGCAACCAGAAACGAATGTTTTTTCCCAGAGATTCTTTGATACGAAGAACGATATTCAATGCAACGTAGGCACCCACGGTCGCAATCAAAACAGATAAAGCCACTAATTCTTCGTTGTACGCGTGAGTCATTTCCACCCCTAGATCATAACCCTCGAGAAAACTGCCACCTAAATTTTTCTTTGTCTATGAAGAATCACTGTGAAACGACAGTGCAGAATAATCCTGTGAAGGGATTTTGTTCGATTTTCCAGGCAGATAGCCTTGTAAGTGGAACTCTCCGTGAAATTAGAACAACCACGCGAAGGTAGAATTCGAGCTTCGCGTGGTCCATAACACAATAAAGGTTAACGCCGAGCTTGGTTTTCGTTTGTCTCCACTTTGGAAATTGGTGTGGCGACAGCGTCAGATCCTTTATATCCGACTGGGGTAACTAAGTTAAAGTTTGGTGTGATATCATCCATTACTGCTATCAGACTTTTTAACGCGCTCTCTTGGCCCGCAACCTTCACATTTCCGTTTTTCATGGCTTCGTCTAAACTTACGACTCCCCCAAATACTTTCTTGATATCAATCGCTTTCATCTGGACCGTGGTATCAAAACGTTCATTCTCTTTAAGTGGGTTTACATATAAAACAGAGTTATTTAACACCAAAGAGTAGTTTTCACCAGTATCCACACTTTTAAGGGCGATACCAATTTTTTTATTCTCGGCTCTTTCTGCATTAATACGAATGGCCGCATAATCAAATAGCATCGCGAGTGGCAAACTTTCAGGATGCATAAATGGAGGATTTGGATTCTTACGATTTTGCCGAAGTTCCTTGGCGCCCATCAAGTAGAATCCTCGCCACGTTCCGTTTTCAGTTTGAAAACCCATTTGCTCATAGGCTTTTGCCAAAAGATCTTTTGCGGATTTATTATCAGGTTGGGCATAGACAACTCGATTTAATACTTCCGCGGCCCATCGATAGTCACCATCAGCCAAGGCCTTCTTACCTACCTGGATAAATTTCGAGGCGCCTCCAAAAGCGGTCAAATACCGTTTTGCCTGCTCATCACGAGGATGCTCATTCAGAGTCGCGGGATTGCCGTTGTAGAAACCCAAATAGTTTGTAAATGTCGCACGTACGTTGTGGCTTAAGGAACCATAGTAGCCGCGATTATAAAAGTTTTTGGCCAGACTATGAGGCATCTTAATTCTTGCCGCGATCTCATCTGGATCATAACCCATATTCGCCAATCGTAGAGTTTGATCATTGATAAAGCGATAGACGTCACGCTGGTTGGTTAAATATTCTTTGATTTTCGCATTTTCCCATCGAGGCCAAAGGTGCGACGCAAAAGCCACTTGTACATCATTACCAAACATTTCAAGTGAGGTATTCAGAACCTTTGACCAGACCAAAGGATCCCGGGCTTTGGCTCCTCTCAATGTATAGACGTTATGTAATGTGGCTACCGCATCTTCTGACATGCACAAAGCTTTGAGCTGAGGAAAATAGAAGAGCATTTCCGCTGGCGCTTCTGTATGTTGCGCCATTTGAAAAACAATATCCACCCCATCAACCGTCATTTTTTCACCAGTTTTTGAGATAATCTTTGTTGGTTCAGCAAAAGATCTTGTACCAAAGGAACCCAAAGGTCCCAAACCAGAGGTTAAAGAACCTTTAGGATTATTCGGAAGATACGCACCGTACATATAAAGAGTTCGACGGGTCATAACATTTCCCGCATAAAGATTCTCGCTAATTGCCTCTTCGGAGAAGTTCTCTGGTGCAATAATTGGAATCTTCTTGTCAGCTATTTCTTTCTCCGTGAGAACACCAGCTACTCCCCCAAAGTGATCAATATGACTGTGGGTAAAAATAACTGCAGACACTGGTCGAGCCCCCAGTTGTTCATTTGCAAGCTTTAACCCCGCGGCTGCAACTTCGTTTGATGCCAGAGGATCAATGATAAGCCAACCTTTTTTGCCTTCAATCAAAGTCATATTAGAAGCATCGTAGCCGCGAATTTGATAAATTTTATCCGCAACTTTATACAGGCCATTTTTTGTTATTAGTTGTGCGTGTCTCCACAACGAGGGGTTAACAGTATCTGGCGCCGGTTTGTTCAATGTGAAATACATGGCGTGCAAGTCATAAGGAACACCTGCCGTAGGAATAATATTATTTTTGGATGCGGCAATGAACCCACGGCTCGCCAGCTCGTAGTCTTCTTTACTGGCAAAGTCCAAATCCTTGATGCTATCTTGCTGGGCTTTCTTGGTAAACGACGAAGCCACGCCGTTTGCGGGAACACTTGATTCGGCCGCGTGCAGCGCCATTGATCCAAGTAATAACAAACACAGTACAACCAATTTCTTAGTGATAAACATCAATCCTCCTGTTTCATTGATAAACAGGAAAATTCTACTCTGTTTAATAATATATAAAATTGCCGATGATGAAATACAAAATACTGATTGGGAATTTGTCATTCACAACCAGAACGCCAACCTTTACTCTATTACTTAAAACATATCCTTAGGGGCGCACGATGTGTAAAACGATAAAACAAAAGGTTCACTTCAAAGCTCCTCCCGGGGTGATATACGGCCTACTAACCGATTCCAAAAAATATTCGTCCTTAACAGGTAAAAAAGCCAAGATCGGAAAAACTGCCGGTGCACCGTTTTCAGTTTATGGTGGTCAGGCTACAGGCATTATTGTGGAGCTTGTTCGCAACAAAAGAATTGTCCAAGCTTGGCAAGGACACAGCTTCCCTGACGGAATTTTTTCGATGGCAACTTTCAACCTAAAGCCAACATCCAAAAATGGTACAGAGCTGGTCTTGATCCATCGAGGCGTTCCCAAGGAAATGATTCCCTCTATTGAAGTGGGATGGCGTAAGTACAACTGGGATCCGATTAAAAGTTATCTCGAGAAGCTGGACCAACGGTCGAATGTCCAGAAATAGAATTTAGTTGAGTCAGGCCGTAAAATCTTTCTCACATTAGCCGAAATTGAATACCACTACGGGGGGCATTCATGGTCGGACTAAAGCAGTATAAGCAAGATCCTTTTTGGTTTCTTAAAACTTCGGTTGTGCGAACCGTCCTGTTTCTTCCGATTCTGGCTGCATGCATTTATTATTTTGAGCCTTCGCTTAAAACCCTGGCACTTTACTCTTTGCCGATTTTACTTCTGACCCTGGCGGGATCATGGCAAATGTTCAGCGGCTTGGCGCTTGGATCTGCCATTGTATTTTACGACAAAGGCTTTGCCGGTACAGACATCCTATGGGTTCTTGCCGGACTGTTGGTAACCTTTCCTGTTTCATCGATCATGCACAGTGCCGCCCATGGAAGTTTCCGTCCGCGTTTTCTGAATCGTTTTTTGGGCGAGCTCATGGGATTTTGGCACAATCTTTCAATTGATATCTGGGCTGTGGTGCACTACTACCACCACAAACACACTGACATTCCCAACTTGGATCCCCACCCAGCATTGGGCCAAACATACATGGGATTTTTAGATGATAGCGGAAGAAGTTTCGGAGCTGCATTCACTCATCACTTCTTTGAGTGTCATGGTAAAGGTGACCGGGCTATTCGAGCTTTCCATCTTAGTGTTTTAAACTTCAAGGTTCGCAGTCCCATTGTTTCCATGATTTGGTTTCTGCTTTTAGGCCCAAAAGCCTTCGTGCTTTTCTATGGAACGAACATTGTCTTCAAACGCTACCACTATGCCTGGTTCAACTGGGCCACACATCGCAAAACTGGCGACGAAGTTCAAGTTTTGAATTTGAACCATGGACTTTATAAGTTTGTGAATTTGATTTCCTGGAATCTGTACTATCACGGAAATCATCATGCCTATCCGTTCCTAATCAACCCAAAAAACTTGCCAGCGCAAGTTAAAGCGAAAGAGAACAATTCTGCTGCTTAGTGAAAGTCACCGAAACGTGTGCTTCGGTGACTTTAACTCACGATTACTCGTTGAAAGACACTTTGCTATTTCTTTCGCAAGTCATATTACCAAGAGCCAACACTTCCACTCCGTAATTGTTATCAGCAATGACCAAAGAGCCTACCCAAAGATCTGTGAAAACTACCTGCACAAATTCATTTGCAAATTTTCTTTTAAAAGATGCACCAGAGTTAACTTCTTGAGCTACAACTGAGGTGATCAAATCGCTTTGACCGTTTTCTTCTTTCACGATCAAAATACGTTTCCCAGGAATCACTTGACCAGTATATCTGTTAGCCGTAACTGCACCCGAACTAATGCCGAAACTGTAAATAGCGTTACCAACAGCTTGGCGGCAGGTAATATCCGTCATAGCCGTTGTCGTAGCGAAACCTTGAGTAGCAACCAAAGAAATAAGAACAACCAATAGACTTTTCATAAAATACTCCTTAAATAAATTGTTTTGGCAAAATGCCTTAGTTTTTTTAATGAAACCGAAAAGTGAAGAACCGACTTACTATTCAGCGCAAACCGTAGATTCAAGATTAACATTCTTAAGAACAATAACTGCTTCAGATGTACCGCAATCAGAATCACCACCGATAGAACCTTGAAGTGATCTTGAATTGATGTCGTAACCATTTACAGTCTCTGACAACTGCGCGGTTCCACCATCGCACTCGACGATAAAGGTACCTTCACCTAGTTCTGGGAAATGAACTGCAACCGTACTGAATTGCATTGTTTCTGATTTTGCGTTCAACGTTAGTCTTTCAGGAATAAGATCGCCGTTACTATCAATTGAGGAGTCTTCCAACGTAGCGACCAGGCTTAAAGCTATTTCCGACTTGTTGGTATCGAGAGATTTAATCGTCGCTTCACCTTGTTTGGCTCTGAAGCAGCTTTTGCTTTGAGCGAAAGTGACGTTAGACAATGCCAATACAACTATTGCGAATAATGCTGACTTTTTCATTTCTTTCTCCATGCGGCTTCCCGCTTGTTTTTAAGTTGCGGCAAATATATCGCCACGCAATGCAATGCGCCAAAAATTCTCCACGGCTTGTCGAAAAAGTCTTGTAAGTGCTTGTTTTCAAACATTAAATCAATACATGAGAATTCCTAAAGATGACCTCACTTATACCGTTTTTAGTGAAATTTATTTGCGCATGGACGACCCCAAAGGCAAGCGCAAGGCATTTTTGATTTTAGAAAGTGCTTTAAAACTTTACGCAAAAAAGGGGTGGGATCAGGTGTCGATGCAAATGATCGCGCGTGACACGGATCTTTCAAGAACGACACTGCTTCACTATTTCAAAGACCCCGTCGAGCTTCGCACTTTTGCCATCAAGTATGTGCGACTTCTTTTTCAGCGCTTCGCAATCGACGCGATGTCGAAAGCCAAAACTCCTGACAAAATGCTCGAGGCGTATGTTCGCTCCTGTTTTAAGTGGGTTGATTACTCCCGCTTGCACGCACAAGTTTGGCTCTCATTTGTCTGTACCTGTGTGAATACAAAACAAAATCGCGCACTCAACACTGTCGCCGTAGAGGCCGGCAATGACCGCATCGCCGCACTCCTCATGGCAGGAAAAACCGCGGGCTTCTTCACTTGTGAAAATCCTCAACAAGCAGCCGCCGCAATCCAAGCTCTCATTGCTGGAGGCATGCTGTGCTATGGTACCGAAGACTTTAAAGATGAAGGTAAGGGTTTGATCGAAAGCCTCGTCTCCCAGGCCTTCTTTGCCGCCGGTGGGAAGCCTCGCGCCTAATACCCAGCATAGGCCTTGCAACCTCTTAAACTCAGAGTCTGCTTCGGACTCAAAAGAGGTAAAATCAATGGCAATAGCAACCTACTGTCAAAAGTTTAGACACCTGATAAGCGTCCTTACGCTGGCCCTCGCCTGCACGGCGGAAGCCAGTCCCATTGCTTGTGAAAACGTATTTACTGAGACCATCACCCGCCCCGCAAACACTAAATATCAACTCCTCTGGCGGGAGGCTCGAACACGGGAACTGCAGCCCAATGAAATTCCAGATGTCGCCGTACTAACTAAGGAAATCCAGCAAGTTCAGCGCTCGATTTTTTCAAAGAAATCTACGACCAAGTCCCAACTCTTTTTCACTGACCAAACTTCGACGTCGGCCAATGTCGAAAGAATTCCAATTTCCAATTACGTCGGTCGCGTCAACGGCAGTGATATTTACAGCACCACTTACTATGAAAAAACCACGTATCGCCGTGGCCCCTTCTTCATTGAAAAACACGAAATCAAGACTCACCCCGGTCTGCCAAAACAGGTTCTGGCTGAAATTGATAAATTGTCTGAAGAGTTCGGTTGGAGCCGAGGCGAACTTCGAAAACGTATCTTAAATGAGATTGCAAACTATGGAACTCTTCGCGATCAAAATTTTGAATATTTATCGATTGCGATGGAAAGAGCGAATCTCGCTGGCAAGCAAACTCTTGATGAGAGCTTAGGCGATGTTCTCAAATTCTCTCTAGGGCAGTATGGCCGCAGAAATTGGACGTCGGATTTTATCGATCAGCTTATTGCCAAAGCATACTCTGCTCTTACAAAAACTGATTACGTCGTAGTCAAAAACGCCACGAGCGAAAATCTTCCTGGCGAGATCGTCGGCAGCATCGGTTACACGCGTTCAACATATGCTCAGTATCGATATTTCAATGCAAAGACGAATCGTTGGGAAGAACGACTTAATAATTTAGATACTCGCTACTTGCCTTCAAAGTCTTCATCACTTGGCACTAAAGATCTTTCCTATACGACAAACCTCGAAGTCCTACCTATGGAAGAATTCTTTGGTCCTCACTACGAACTCCCGCGCCCGGGATTAGTGGACTACGTACATGATGGCAAGTCAGCCATGACTCCATCAGTTGCTGATGCTTTAAAAAACTACATGCACGCTGATTCGACAAAGCCTTTTGCTATTTATACAGGACAAATCTTTGAGCCTGTGAAATTTGCGATCTCCAAAGCGTCAGGTCAACGCCGTGTCGGTTACTCCGCTATCTTGTTGGAACTCTTTAGCGGCGTCTTCAGTTCGGATCGCCCTGCTCAGTTCAACACCCAAGCACAGCGCCTTTATACTTATAACACCGCAGAAGGCGTCGTCATGTATCAGGGCATGGGCTTTAAAGACATGGGCCCTCAGTGGTCACACGTGGATGCAGAAGGCGTTAAATGGTATGGCTTGGAGTTGTCTCCAGAAAGAATGATGGAAACCATTACCAACCCTGCCTTTATGAAAGGAAGAGTTGCTGAGGACTTCGCAAAGGAATTTGAAGCCTCTATTGCAAGAATATTGGAATCTCAAAAGTAAACCGAATTGGAATAGAAAAATGGCGGACAGGGAGAGATTCGAACTCTCGGTAGGCTTTTGACCTACACACGCGTTCCAGGCGTGCGCCTTCAGCCACTCGGCCACCTGTCCATCGGGAACGATCTGAAGAGGAGCCAACATAGCAAGTGGTGAATAAGAATGCAAGGGCCTGTTTGGGAATTCTCGTGACCAAACCACCCGACCGAAAAACAGCCACGCGCGTCAAGTCAATGAAATCGCGTGGCTTTTTATATACCAGAACTCTATCTAAAGAACTTATATCCGTAAGTTTGCTCAGCCAGGATGTTCAAATATCTTGCAGCAACTGCTTGCGGGTACTCTCCGTTAGAGTTGTATTTCGCCTGAAGCTCTACGATCAGCTGATAGCGTTGTTCAACGTCCATCATTTTCACTTCGACCTTCAACGCGTTTTCAGCCACCAGGAATGCGTGGGCACTCATGTTTTTGTTGGCTTCTTTCAGGAACTCGCCGTCTTTAGCCGCAACGTAGGCGCGGTAAAGTTTCAGACCTTCAGCTTCGGCTTCACGGAATGAAAGATTCGCGGCTGCGATTTCTTTACGATATTGTTCCGGAGCATAATCACGAACCTTGTTCGTCATTTTTTCGAAACCAGCACGGGCACGTGCATCGCTTGGCATGGACTGAAGTTTTTTATGGAACTCTGTTGAAAGACTCAACAACGTTTGACTTGGGAACTTACGGCAAGGCAATTCATTTTGAATTGCGATCATCAACGTTTCATGACTTGCATTCAAAAGATCACGGTAAGCAGGCTCTGCCACACCACCAACACGAACCGAGTTGTACTGATCGGCAAAGAAGTTAATCAACGTCACCAGATAATTCAAAGTTGTGTAAGAGCCACCTGTGCGCATCGTCGCTACGAAATCACGAACCTGCTCTTTCAGTTGGTTGCCAGCAAATTTCTCCTGAACAGATCCTGCAGCAGCACCCTCTGCACGACTTACCCACAACTGAACTGGTTCAAGCTTATCTTTCAGCAAGGCATCCATATTACGTTTGCAGGAATATTCTGGAACGCGATTTCCAATTGCCAAACGTGGGGCTTCTTTAGTCGAGTAAGCTGTGACATCCATCGCAGACTCACCACCCATCGCTTCGGCCAATACTTCGATCGCCACGATACTTGTTTGAGAAGTGATAATCTCGGAACTTACCGGCTGGTTGCCGTCGTTCAAATTAATACCAGTCAACTGACGCATTGGAATACGATCATTTGACGACGTCACCAAAGTTGCGGAGTAAACTTTTGAACGTCCCAATTTCGAGGACAGTTCAACACGCACCAATGGCAGAGCCTTCGCCAGTTCAAGTCGGTAAACCTCTCCACCTGTTTGTCTGGTGATGGATTCAATGCGACCCGTGCCAGGATATGTAGCTTCAGTCGGCGGCTGAGTCGGTTGCGTTGGTGGAGCCGGTGGCTTAGGCAGTTGTCCCGGTTTTCCGTTCGCGTTGTTGTCAATAGTCGGTGCCGCACTGGCCATGTGCGCACTTGCTAGTACCAAAAGTAAAATTTTTCCGTAATGCATTTGAACCCCTTTCGAATCCTCTGTTTGATATCTTTTATTTTAAATTAAAAACCACTTCCCAGTACTCACGGTCTTTCTTCCACAAAAAGCGGCGACAAGTATCTCTTGATCGCATTGTTCTGACCGTAAATGTCTTCAACAAAGCGGACGACACCGTCCGAGCTCATCATGGAAGTTAAGTAAGCCGTATACACTGGCGTTTGCTTCGCTTTTGGAATCGGAATCTCCGTCGACTTCGTCATAACCTCGCCCGGTCGTGCGACCATGGACTCGATCGTTTTGCGATCCCAAGCAGTATCTTCCAGAAGGTACTCTGCCAGATCGAATGGCTTTTCCAGACGAATGCATCCAGAACTTAACTGGCGCATTGGCACATCAAACAGTTCGCGCTGATTGGTGTCGTGCAGATAGATTAAGAAACCATTGGTTAAATCAAACTTCACCACACCCAAGGCATTACCCAGATGAGGAAGCTGGCGAATGTGGATATCATAGTTCACGCGGCCTTCGCTTAATCCCATCCAGTCAATGCTGGTCGGATCGATTCTGCGCCGGAAATCCCTGCTCCAGACTTCATAGTGATGGGAATCAAAGTATTCGCGGATCTGCTGTTTCGTCAGAACTTTCAGATCATTTACCTTATCTTCACTGAATATCGTCGGCGGCACTGTCCAGAACGGATTTAAGATAACCTTTTCCACTAGGTCACGCATTGTGGGTGACTTGCGGCTGGGTCTTCCATTCACAGTACGAAAACTCATCACGCGATTATAGTCAGGATTCGATACATCCATTAGAATGAAGTACGACATTGCCAGATTCACAAAGATATAGCGATCCTCAAAGTATTGAGGGAACCAGCGCATCTTCTCCATATCCACTTGCAACTGACGAACGCGCTCACTGCACGGGACGCTTAAGAACTGCCAGACTTTTCCTTTTGGGGAAATCTCGCCATCAGGCTTGATTCTTAATCCCCACTGAATGTCAGTCACCGCACTTAATAGTTCCCCATCGAACGTGTCGTTCATGTTCACGAAGCGATAGCCCATGATCGCAAGTCTTGCCTTGATCTGCGAAATGACAGGATGCTTGGTATACAGACGTAACGGCACATTCACTGGAGCAATCTCCTTCCATGAGCCGTCAGCACAAGCAGGATATATTTTTAAGTACCCCTGGCGTGTGGACTGATAAGGGGCATTTTGCGGAGCCATCTCGTCCATCAGATTTCCAGCATCATTGCCTGATGCCAGAACTACTGTACGCAGTTGCTTGGCGCTTAGAAATTCTTTTTCAACAAACTTAATATCATACCCAACGAACTGGGGATTCACGGCGCCGCCGTATAGATCCCGTAGCATCTTTAAGAAAGCTTTATTCGCCGCCGAGCGAATATTGGCTCCTTTTGAATAACTGGACTCCAATGAATCCGTCCAATATAGCTTTGGATTCAAACCATGACGCCAGCTGGATTTCATAGCGGAGCGCATGTCTGCTGTGGTTATGTTTGCTATCACCGTATTATAATCGAGCGGATCTTGCGGCTTTGGTTTTGCCACTGTCTGCAACTGCGCCCATGCAATTACAGGCAGAACCGATGCGATTACGATACGACTCGTAAATCGTTGAACTACTTCCATGTTATGTTCCCCTCAGTAATGTTCCTCAGCCTAGGCGGGCACTTTTTAGAAGGGAAAATAATTTGGATTTACCTGTGAAATCACATGGGATTTTCGTCTGGGAGCTGGCAGCAGGACAAACAATATCCAAAATGAAATCCAACTTTTTGCCACATGACTGTTCCATCCATGTGAAAAGTCACCTTGGGCGTCTGAATTAACTGCGCGATAATTTTAGTTAACAAGATGAGGAGACACCTATGGAAGATAGAACTAAAAACTCCAGCCCGGAAATCAAAAAACTTGGTGAGTTAATTTCAGACATCAAAATCGCGATGCTTGTGACCGTTTCTGGTGGAAACAGTCTGCATAGCGCTCCATTAGTAACTCAGGAAGTTCAGCCCGATGGCAGTCTTTGGTTTATCATTTCCAGAGCTTCCCAAAAGGCCTCTGACATTCAGAATGAAAATCGCGTGAACATCACTTATTCAGGAAGCGGCAAGTATGTTTCCGTAACCGGCTTTGCCGAGCTTGTCGATAACCAGCCCGAAAAGGTGCGCGAGCTGTGGTCCAAAGCTTATGAAACCTGGTTTCCGCAGGGACCTAATGATCCGAATGTTCAGTTATTAAAAGTTGAAATTGAAAAAGCCGAGTATTGGGAAGGACATTCCAATCCGGTTGCGAAAATACTGGAGTTCGTGAAACTTACAACGGGTTCAAAACACGTGAAGATGGGCAGCCATGGGGAACTGAATCTAAGACACTAGTTCCCACACGCCAAATTTTGGACAAAAAAAAGGACCTCCATGAGGTCCTTTTTAATTACTTAGCTTCGCAACGAGCTGCGTATCTAACGAAAATACCTCTTTGGTTAACATAGTCAACGCAAGTAAGGTTCTTAGCTTCACAGTCGTCAGCCAAAACGATTTGCTCATCAACTTCACGAACAACTTGGTTGTTCTGGCAATAAGACAAAACCTTGATATTGATAGTGTCATTTGTAGTAGCCATTGCAGAAGAAGAGATCAAAAGCAAAGCAGCGATCATAGTTTTCATAAAAACTCCTTAGATAGTTTAATTCAAAGACCGCGTAGAAATACTACTCCGGGCGGGACTTTTCAACCCGGGCTCATTATAAAGGGATTCAATTTGGCAAACTTCCTTGATCGTCAAAAGTTTAGACAGCTTAAATACCGTCTATTCGAATATCTTTTCCCGGATCGCCCAAAAGGATTTCTGCTTTCTGGCGATAACAAACATCGGAGGTCGGAATAGGGCCTTTAATTTGATGGCCTCATCCGCTGATTTGATAAAAACCTTTTTCCCTGGGAGCTTTAAATGCATACGGGTGAAATTAAAGTAAAATGCGCGACTGTCAGAGACATTGTTTAAGTAGAAATACTCGGTCAAAGCTTTCGCATCCACGTCGTGATATTTCACTTCAAGACGCTCCTGCCCTCTTTTATCATATCCTTTGGTATATGTAACCGAGTCGACTCTTAAAACGTGGGCATCTTTAAGGGACATCGCTTCTTTAAGCTTCTTATCGTTATCCACCAGAACAGCCTGACATCCCTCGCAGCTTCGGGCTGCAATATCATTCTCGTGACCGCAGTCAGGACAACGCTTAAATCTGAAGCGAAAACCACAGGGCTCGATTTCTAAGCTAACCGGATCCTGAAAGGCACCTTTGCAACGACGGCCAAAATGCTCTGTCACTTCGCCTTCAGCGTCTTTGATGCCCCAAAAATTATTAACGGTCCCGCATTCAGGACACGGAACTTCCACCATGACAGTGTGGCCGGCAGGTTTGTCGTCATCCACTTCAGGTGAAAACAGGTCGTGATTCTGACCGGTATAATCCAAAACCAAACAGTCAGATTTACCCTCACTTAAGCGCAAGCCCCGTCCCACGATTTGCTGATACAAACTGACGGATTCGGTCGGCCTAAGAATGGCAATCACATCCACATGAGGAGCATCAAAGCCCGTCGTAAGGACGGAAACATTCACCAGGTACTTAAGCTTTCGAGCTTTGAAAGCTTCGATAATTTCGTCACGGTCATCAACTTCCGTATCACCCACAACCAACGCCGAAACAAACGGCGGCAGACTTTTCATGATTTCAATGGCGTGATTCACGGAGCTGGTAAAGATCATGACACCGTGACGATCCACCGACATATCCACAATGTTTTTAATAATCAGAGGCGTGATGCGCTTTTGATCTTTCAGCAATGCCTCAATTTGCGAGGTCACATAGCTGGTACCGTGAAGTTTTAAACTGGAAAAGTCATAACACGCGACCGGGGAATCGATCTTCAGCGGAGGAGTCAGATACTTGTTCTTAATCATGTATCCGATGGAAAGCTCATAGATGCATTTCTTAAAAAAGCGATCCTCAGTGGTTTGTTGCAGTTTCTTTTCCTTATGATACTGATAAATCCAACCCAACCCCAAACGATAGGGCGTCGCTGTCAGGCCTAAAACACAAATCTCCGGATTTAACTTCTTAAGCTTTGTGACCACTTGAAAATACTGGGTCTCGCCTTCCATAGAAACGCGATGACACTCATCGATCACGACCAGACTGAAATTTTCAAAGAAGGATTCATCCGCGCGGGCTATGGACTGAATGCTGCCAAAAATAACTTTATGACTTGTGTCTTTACGATCCAGGCCTGCAGAAAAAATTCCGGCTTCAAGACCAAACGAAATATACTTGGCGTGATTCTGCTCGACGAGTTCTTTGACATGGGCCATGACCAGCACGCGGCCACGGGCTAAACGCGCCAGTTCGGCGATGACCAGACTTTTACCCGCGCCCGTAGGAAGCACAATCACCGCTGGTGATTTTTCCTTACGAAAATGCTTGAGGGTCGCTTGGACCGCATCTTGTTGGTACGGGCGCAGTTGATACATAGAAAGCAATTATCTGCGCTTTTTAAATGGATTTACAGAAGATTTTGCATTTCCACGTTTTAAAGGCGGCGCACCTTTGCCGGATCTTTTCGGAGCTGACTTAGCTTCGCCCTTTTTTGCAAATTTCTTGGAACGATCAATAAACTTGAAAGTGGGATCAATCTTTTCCTCTTTCGCGCCCTGCAGGTAATGTTTAATTTTGCCGTACATGCGGTGGTCTGACGGAGTGACAAACGTAATTGCTTCGCCACTACGACCCGCACGCGCCGTACGGCCAATGCGATGAAGAAAATCTTCGGCCTGAAATGGCAAATCAAAATTCACCACATGATCTACATGAGGAACATCAAGCCCGCGAGCCAACAAGTCAGTCGCTACCACAATTCTGATTTCACCTTCGCGGAATTCCCGGACAACGCGGTTTCTTTGACCTTGAGAAAGGCCTCCGTGAATGAGATCAGACTCAAATCCATAGGACTGCAGATACTCGCCGACAGCTTCGCAGCTTTCCTGACTGCCGGTGAAAACAATCACTCCCCCGCGAGTGGCATTAAGCTCATCCAGCAGGCGGTCATTCTTCATCGTGCGATCCAGAAACAGAACTTTTTGTTTTAAGCTTTCCACTGGGGATTCAGCTTGTTCAGAGCGAATCATCACCGCTTTAGGATGCAGGAAAAGTTGCGCAATCAAATCAACATTGTGACCAAAGCTTGCTGAAAACATCAGGGTCTGGCGATTACCGCGCAAAGTTTGTTGAATAGTTTTTAACTGCGGGGCAAATCCCATATCGAGCATACGATCTGCTTCATCGATAACGACGTACTCGACATCTTTAAGCAAAAGTTTATTCGTTTGCAGATGATCATTCATGCGGCCTGGAGTTGCGATAATCAACTTAGGATTCTTCTTAAGCTGATTGGCTTGTTTGGAACCGGTAGTTCCGCCAATAGCCAAACACACTGACACTGGCATTTCACGGCACAAATCCAAAAAGACTTTGTAGATTTGCTGAGCCATTTCGCGGCTGGGAGCCAATACCAACGCACGTGCCGTGGGCTTGGAGGCAAGTCCCCTCAGAACCGACAAAGCATAAGCCAAAGTTTTTCCACTTCCAGTTTGAGCAATTCCAATTAAGTCAGATCCGCCCGTAACTGCAGGGATGGCTTTCGCCTGAATCGGAGTGGGCTTTTTGATCGACATATTTTCCAGAGCAGTTAAAAGCGCTGGAGTAAGATTCATTTCCTGAAAGGAATTCTGACTAAGAGAGGAAGTTTGGAATTTCATAGACCCGATGGTCTATCATAAGCGGTCCCAATCTGCATCGGGACCGCCAAAATTATAAAAAATACTAACGCAAAGAAGCCAGAGCCGCGTCGTAGTTTGGCTCGTTGGCGATCTCAGGAACCTGCTCTGCATGAAGGACCTTGTTATCCTCTGACAAAGTGATCACAACTCGGGAAAGTAGACCTTTCAGCGGAGAATCCGTGATGTCCAAACCCCACTCTGGGCCAAAGTGACTGCGGAAGGCAGAAAGCGATTCACAGTTTTTAATGCCTTCAGCACCGCAAAAACGCGCCTGCGCAAATGGCAGATCCATGGAAATGTTCAAGACAACCGTGTTGTCCAGTTTAGCAGCGTCTTCGTTGAAATGACGAACAGACTTGGCACAAGTTGCCGTGTCGATGCTTGGGAAAATGTTTAGAACTTTCTTTTTACCCGCAAAGTCTTTCAGACTTACTTCGGAAAGATCGCTACGAACCAATTTGAAATCCTTAACTGCAGATCCCTTAGCTGGGATTTGACCGGATGTATTTACTGGGTTGCCTTTAAGCGTGATAGTTGCCATGGAACACTCCTTTGATTCAATTGATTTACCGATTTAAGGAAGTCCCGTCACGTCTTGACTTCAGGGGCCGTGAAGTCCTAGTCTGCGCTCACCTATGAAAAAAATATTTCTGATTATGGGTCTCGTCTCTGTCGTTATTGCTGTTTGCATGATCTATTTGGTCCGCAAAGGAGTCAGCCTGCGTTCAGAGCCATTAATTCGTCCTACGGTCATCAGCGCCGATCAGCGCAATATCGCAAATCATACAGTTTTACGTCTTTTCCCGGATTTACAGACCAGCCACTACGTTTTGTGGGGTGTTTTACCGGAAGGCCCCGACACCCAGCTTTTGATGGCTCACTTTCTGGAAGAGTTCTATAAGCAGTTTAAAAAACCTGCCCACGTAATCCAGGATGGCTCCAAGGCCACTGCCGAAGAAATCGCACAATGTGCGCAGCCTTGCTGGATTAAGCTTCCCCACGATCTGGCCAATTCGCTTAAGACCAACGAGTTTATCGAAAGTAAAATCCTGCCGACACAAAAGCCCTACATCACTTTAACGGTGATGCCCTTTAACGGTGACGAAACGGTGACTGACTTTTGCAATCAGGAACAGCGCCTGTCCCTGGAGTGCGTAACCCCGGTAGCGGTTCGCGAGATTCACCGAAAGATGAAAGATCCCACACAGTTGTATTTTTTCCTACGCAAGTACAATGAACGGGATTTATTTTTATTCGTTCAAAAGGAACTACCCAAAAACAGCCTTTAGGGTATACAAGGGGGCATGTCATTCGAACAGCGCATCCCTCTTATTTTAGATTTGGGCTTCCGTCAGGAAGCTTTACCTCAGTTGAAAAGCTATATCGATCTTCTGTGGTCTTCAAACGAAGAGCTAAATCTGATCAGCCGTAAGATGACATTTGACGAGTTGCTGGATAACCACGTCATTGATTGCCTGCTTCCACTTAAATATTTCCCTAAGAACATCAAAGCCGCAGCCGATTTTGGTTCTGGCGGAGGACTTCCTGGAGTCATCTACGCTATCCAGTTTCCCGAAGTTCAGTTTCACCTTTATGAAAAAAGCAACTTGAAGCAAAACTTCCTGAATCGCTGCAAATCCATCGCTTCTAATTTGAACGTTCATGGCGAAATTCCCAAGGACCTAAACGCTATTGATATCGTCACTGCCCGTGGCTTTAAGCCAGTTGATGTTATTTTGGATGTCAGCCGCAGCTATTATGCAAAAAAAGGTAAATACTTTTTGCTGAAAGCGCGTAAAGAAAAAATCGATGAAGAACTGACTTTGGCGCGCAAGAAATTCAAGGATCTAACTGTCACTGTAGAGCCGTTGAAGTCCCCGGTTCTTGACGTCGAACGCCACCTTGTTCTGATCTGATATATTCATAACAGCAATCACCCTTCGGGCCAAAGTACATGACCCGGCGGCCTTCGGGATAAATGGTAAAGCTTGAAATACCACAAGCCATGATCCGACCCACAAACTCCTGCAGGCTTAAACTGCGAATTTGATTATCCAGGATAACCTGCCTAACTTCACCGTCCTTAAATTTTGCTCCGACCTTGGAATCAAACGGAACTATCTCGCTGCAGTACACGCCGTCCCTGGAAACGAACTTCAACCGTCCCTCCAATAGATCGAAGTGGCAGTTTTCGATATCCATGGAATCCAGTGACTCAATAAAGCTTGAAAAATTCATCGAACGGGATCGAAGGTTGGATACAAATTCTCTCTGCAATTCCATGGCGAGCCTCCTGTTCAATTATGAAAATTTAAACTTTGTACAACAAGGCCTTTGTCAAAATCACATGTCCGGCAATTCCCGCCCCCACACAGACCGGCATCACCAGGTAATATGGCATATGATAAAGCAACACCAGGCGAGGCTCGATATCCCAGGCAAAGGGCAAGGGCGAAGACATCACGCCGACGTAAACCGCATTAATCGCCAAAACTATGCCGACAATGTTAAACAACCACACCAGGGATTTGCTGGAGTTAGCAACCGGAGCAATGACCAACGCTAACGCCCCTGCCAGAATGTCAAAGTTATACCCGGTCCAGGTCATCGTGTAAGGCATAGTTCCCTGCTCGGCCCACTGAAATACGATAAGTTCCATGGGAAAACGAAACCCTTGGAACAACACAAGTGCTGACAGTGACAGTCCCAGTGCCAGCCGATTACCGAAACTGGAAAGTGCCACCCAAAATGAAATCAGCACCACGACGAAAAAGTAAGCCAGCGCCGTGGGATAAGGATGTTGCGCCAGCTGTTGAGTGTAAGCCAGGGCTGCCCCCAACCCCAACCACAAGATGACCAGCACAGTGACTTTTAGCACTTCACGGTTTACTGAAAATTCCAGGCGCTCACTGACAACCCCGACGGCGCCAATGAACATCATGCAAACACCAATGACGACGGCCATGAAAAGCAATACTGACAGACCGCCTGCTGGCGAAAACACCATAAGACCTCCGCACGACTGTGAACCTATCGAACGTTTAGAACAATCTTTCCGGTATGAGCACTGGATTCCATCAACTCGTGGGCCTCGCGCACCTGATCCAGATTAAATTCTTTGAAAATCACAGGCTTTAGACGACCTTTGTTTAATAACGGCCAAACGTGTTCTTCAAGGCTTTGCGCTATTCGGGATTTCTCCTCGGTCGAGCGAGGTCGCAACGTTGAACCCGTGATTGTAAGACGTTTTGCCATCATTCGGCGCAAATCAAAAGAGACCGTGGCTCCCTGAATGGTTGCAATTTGTACAAGGCGGCCCATTGGTGCCAGGCACTCTAAGTTGCGACCAAAATATTCTCCACCCACCATATCCAAAATAACATCGACACCTTTGCCTCCAGTGGCATCCTTAATCACTGAAACAAAATCATCTTTTTTGTATTGGATGACAGTATCAGCCCCTAATTCCAGGCAAGGAGTGACTGCGGATTCTTTACCGACAGTTGTAAAGACTGTGGCACCAAATTGATGAGCCAGCTGAATGGCAGTAGTTCCAATGCCTCCGGATCCGCCGTGCACCAGAATTGATTCGCCTTTTACCAATTGGCCGCTTTCAAATACATTTGTCCAAACCGTAAAGAACGTTTCAGGCAAAGCCGCTGCGTGGGTGAAATCCAGATCATAGGGAATAGGTAAGCATTGACCTTCGGGAACAGTGACATATTCAGCATAGCCGCCACCATTTACCAGGGCGCAGACCGGGTCACCCTTTTGCCAGCGTTTTACATGGGGGCCGAGTTCAGTGATTTCGCCGGCAACCTCCAGGCCCAGTAAATCTGAGGCTCCTGGCGGAGGCGGATACGTTCCCTGGCGTTGAGCACAGTCGGGACGGTTCACCCCCGCTGCCCTTACTTTGATTAATACTTCACCGTCTTTGGGTTTTGGAGCTGATCTTTCGCCAACGACCAATACTTCGGGTCCCCCAGGTTTCGTAATTTCAATGACCTTCATGCGTTCACCTCAGCTTTAACCTTAAATAAACAGAAGGTGATAGTAAAGGCTTCCACCACGTAAACATAGAACTCCCCTCAGTTTCAAAATCCCCCAGTCATGTTTGTATTTTAACGGATGTCCTCCCGCCCGGTGGTAGCGACTTTGTCATTTACTAAAATTACTGCAAAAGAAACCAAACCCTATTGCCTTTTTATGGCTTGAGCCTAATATCGGTCCCATGAACAAGGACCTAATCGTCGCATTTGCACTGGGAATTTTAGTTGGCTGGGGTGTATTCAAATTCACCGCTCCAAAATCCGCTTCTGCTCCAACGGAAGTGGCTCAAGGTGTCTCTGAAGATGAGATGAACCAACCAGGACCCACCGAAAATGCAGAGGAAGCTGCTCCTCCAGCAACTCCGGACACGATGGCTGCTGCGAATCCGACAGCAACTCCGCTGGCACAACCGCCGGCAACTCCGGAAGAGCCTCCACGCGATATCAATTTACAGCTGACTGAAGAAGCGGTGGACATGCTTGAAGAAAACATCGCTGAACTTCACTCGTCGGTTACAGTGGAAAGAGACAACGAAGGTTTCATTTTACACTTCGATAGTCCCGACAATTATTTTGCCAATATAGGCTTGGCAAATAATGATCGCATTCCATTCACACAGTTCGAGGAAATGCGCCAAAATCCTGAAACCCAGGAACTCGCAGGACGCATTGAAACAATACTTTCCAACCTGGAAAAATAAAAAAAGGGCTCTTACGAAGAGCCCTTTTTATTTTCTATTTAAAATTCTTTTTAAATCCCTGCCAGCACTCTTGATAATCGGCCTGCAGAATTTCCTTACCCATTGCAAAATCAGTCACGCGATAAGCGGAACGTGATTCAAACATAAACGCCATCGTCTGCGACAGACGAACAGGTTTAAGCTCGGCCACGCTGGCCTTTTCAAAGGCGTCCACATCAGGACCATGGGCAGAATAGAAGTTATGAAGACTGCCGCCGCCCGGAACGAATCCACCAGCGGTTTTTGCGTCGTACTCCCCATAGATCAATCCCATGTATTCGCTCATGCAATTGCGATGGAAATACGGCGGACGGAATGTATGCTCTGCCACCATCCAACGTGGCGGGAAGATCGCAAAATCCACATTCGCCGTACCTGGAATTTCACTTGGTGAAGTTAGCACTGTAAAGATGGATGGATCTGGATGATCGAAACTGACCGTGTTGATGGCGTTGAACTTCCTTAGGTCGTATTTATACGAAACATAGTTGCCATGCCAAGCGACCACATCAAGTGGAGAGTGATTCATCTCGGCACTCCACAATTCGCCAGAGAATTTACCAATCAGTTCAAACTGGCCCTCCAGGTCCTCGAAAGCTGCAACCGGAGTCAGGAAGTGACGACGGTGCGCAAGTCCATTGGCACCAATCGGACCCAGCTCTGGCAACTGAAACGGAGAACCAAAATTTTCACCGACATAACCAGTGCAAGTGCCGTTGCCGAGAGGATTCACTTGAAATTTCATACCTCTTGGTACGACGGCAATCTCCCCTGGCTCTGCTTCGATCACGCCCACTTCAGTTTTCAACTGAATGGAGCCATTTTGAGGCACGAACATGAAATCGCCATCAGCATTCATGAAATAGCGTTTTCCCATTCCTTTACCAAAGGAATACAGGTGCACGTGAATACCACGATGCTCCTCGACCCCACCGCTGCCGCAGATCGTGCGAATGCCTTCGACAAAGTCCTGAGAACCTGCTGCCGCAATCGGATTCCAGCGCATTTGATTTGGATTGATGTACTTAGGCTTAGTGAAAGTTTTTGCACTTAGCTCTTTCAAGGGCACATAAGCCTTGTGCATCACTGAAGGGCGAATGCGATAAAGCCAGGAATATAAATTATGATTTCTGGGAGCGGTAAATGCGGAACCACTCAGTTGTTCTGCATAAAGTCCCATCGCTACTTTTTGTGGAGAGTTCTGGTCCACTGGCAAAGCACCGGCGCGAGCCTCAGAAGAAAAATGATTTCCGAATCCTGACAAATATTGATTTTCCATAGGTCATGATAATCAGGTTTTACCTACTAAAGTCAATGCTCCCGCCGGGGTGGAGGTCTGGTGATAAAACACAGTGCGACGAAGATAAGATGTCGCAGTACTCTTATGAAAATCACTGGAGGTTTTGATGAAAAAATGGATTTTGGCTTTCGCAGGTTTGACTCTATTATTCTCTGCAAAATCAATGGCAATGGGATTCTATCTTGAGCCCGCAATTTTCTATGAAAGTGGCAAAGGTAACGTCGACATTGATGACTCAGAAGCAACCACTAAGGGTTTGGGGTTGGATTTAAAGTTGGGTATGCACTTTGTTGACAGCATGTTGTTCGTGGGCCTGGATGGCAGCTATTCCAAACCTAAATTCAAACACGACAATACAGGGTATGATGCCGATGCGACTTCATTAACTTATGGTGCAATTATCGGCGTACAAACTCCGCTGGTGGGTTTAAGATTTTGGGCAGGATACGTTTTCGGCGGAACCCTGGATCCTGAAGAAAGCGGATTGTTTGACGTAAAATTTGAGGAAGCAACGGGCCCTAAAGTGGGAGCCGGCATCAAAATATTCTTTGTTGCCTTGAACCTGGAATACATGGATCTGACATACAAAAAAGGCACAGGAAATTGGGGCTCCATCCCAAGCCTTGATGACTTCAACAACAAGGTCACAATGTTCAGCGTTTCCGTTCCTATGACCTTCTAATTTGTATTGCACAACGGGGCGGTAATTTTTAAAAATAGACTCCATCATGGGGTGTTCCAAAGTTGGGTATTTTCTTCATCAAATCAGCGTCATAGGCGCTGTGGCGAAGGAAATGCCCGATTGGTATTAAATATATGCAATAAAGGCTGCGATAAACCAAATTAGGTTGTACTGGCCGCAGCTAATAAGGATAACGACAGGACTATGGCAAAAATCAAAGTAGAAATAGACGCTGATCTTCAGGATTTGATTCCTCAATTTACTGAAAACCGCAAAAAAGACATCACGGCTTTGCAGGAACTTATCAATAACAACGACTTGCCTGCAATTGCAGCTTTGACTCATAAAATTAAGGGTGCAGCTTCTAGCTACGGATTTATGCAACTAAGCGAAATCGCAGCTCAAATGGAAAAGCTTTCTAAAAACAATGACGCCTCTCAATTGGCGACTCTTGCCCAGGACATGAAAACTCATTTCGAGAACATTGAAATTCACTTTGTGCCGATGTCCTAGGAATCCATGACCATACGCCTGCGTATCCTCCTCTTTACATTGCTCATTGTGACTGGTGCGATGATCGCAGCAGGAACGATGGGCTATAAAATCGGAGCATCGACTCTGCAAAGTGGTCATTCCGAGCGCCTGATTCAGATTCGTCTGAACCGCGCCCAGGCACTGAAAACCGATCTGGAAAATTTGGGTAACAATCTTTTGGTTGCAGCCGAAATGGTCAGAGTCCGTGACGCTGTTTCAGCCTTTCACGAATCTTTTAAAAAGTTAGCTCAGAACATCCCCGAAAAATCCCTGGCTCATGATGTTCAGGTCGTGAACGACTACTATACAGCCAGCGATGCCGCCAATAAAAATGAATCCCATATTGCGGACCGTTTAAACAAGTCGGCGCTGGTTCTGCAATCCATGATTTTACAAGAAGCCAGCCGTAACGAAAGCACCCCACGAAATGTTACGGCCCTCAAAAATGCAGACCCTTACGGTTATTTTAAAACGCACAGTGAGATCCATACTTTTCTTTCCGATTACTCGGACAGATTTCAAATGGACGACGTGTTGTTGTTGGATAAAGACGGTGTCGTGGTTTATTCCGTGCAAAAAGGGCTGGAGCTTGGAGCTAACCTGGATACAGGTTTTTTCAGCGGTACCCGTCTGACGGACGTCTATCGCTGGTCACAAAGTGCGCCGCCTCAGACGTTTAAATTTTTTGATTTCGCCCCGCTGTCGTCAGGATTTCCAGAGTACGTTTCCTACATTGCCGCCCCGATTTATGATCAAAAAAATTATATCGGCACCCTGCTGTTCAAAGTTTCCTTAAGTCGTTTTGATCAGATTCTTAGCGACAATTACCAGTGGAAAAAATTCGGTCTGCGCGAAACCGGCGAAGTTGTGGCATTCGGGCCAGATGGCTTGATGAGAAACAGTTCGCGTCTGTATCACGAAAATCCAGGTGAATTTATCAAACAGTACTCCAGTGCTGGCGGCCGCGACCCTGCAATTAAATCCATTCAAAGCAAAAGCACGACGGCGTTGATCGCGGGCCTGCCTTTGGAAAAGGTTCGTCACTATCTGCGCTCGGAAGATTCACTGGAAACGGGTACCGACTATCTGAATGCGGTCAGCCTGATGTCCATTGGTAAAGTTCAGCTTCCCGGCGGTGCTGAGTGGGCACTGATTGCAAAATCAAACTTCAACGAAACCACCGGACCGATTAATCACTATCTGGTTGTCTTTGTAGTGATTGGGTTGATGTTCCTGATTATTTCCCTGGGCCTGGCTTTCTTTTTTGGCAAACAGCTGACTCAACCTTTGAATTATCTGCACAAGAAAGTTCAATCACAGGGAAGCGCCTTTAAGGCCATCAATTATTCCAATCAGGATGAGTTTGCGAATGTGTTTAACGACTACAACACTTTGGCGCAAAACCTGAATCAGGAAAAAATGGAAAAGACGGTCCTTGAAGACGTCATCCTGACCCTGGGGAAAATCATGTTCATGGTGGACGTGATTCCTGGATACGAAGGCAATCTTAAAGCGATCATCCGCAAAACCAATCGCATTGCTTTTGAGTTGATCGGCACGCCTGAGATGTCGATCATTGGCTCTGATATTTCTTTGTGGATGGATCTGGAAGCAAAAGATCTTATCAACTCACAACGCAAAGAAGCCCAGCTAAAATGTCTTTCCGGAGAACGCATTCCTTTGGCTGTGACGGTCATTCCAATGGAAAACACAACCGGCCATGAACGCTTTGTCGTGGTTGGCGCTGACCAGCGCTGGAAGCTTGAGGCCGAGCGCGAACTTCGTATGAAGGAAGACCTGCTAAAGGCTTCACAGGCGATTTCCAAAACCGGCTCCTTCCGCTGGGATCTTCGTAATGGACAAATGATCTGGTCCGACGAACAGTTTAAACTTTTGGGATTAAATCCCGCTGAAGTTCATCCAAGCTATGAGCTTTTCAGAGCAATGATTCATCACGAAGACGTTCATGTTCTGGATGATGCCATTCGCATCCAGGGCTCTGGAACCCGGGAATTCCATTTCACACTTCGCGTGCGCCGCGCTGATACCAATGAATATGTTTGGACAAACCTGATGGGTATCACCGAGTACGACGACAACAAGAACCCGTTGTACACATGGGGTATCAATCAGGATATCACCGAATTGAAAAAGGCCGAGCTTGAATTGATTTCGATGAAGGATGAAGCCGAGAAATCGTCTTTGGCCAAATCCCAATTCCTGGCTCACATGAGTCACGAAATCCGCACGCCGATGAATGCGATCATGGGTATGGCTGAACTTTTAAAAGAGACGAAGCTTGATCCGGATCAGCGTTACTATTTGACGATCTTCCAAAAAGCCAGCGAAGTACTGATGGCGTTAATCAACGACATTCTGGATCTGTCAAAAATTGAAGCCGGTGAAGTTTCCATTGAGAATATCAACTTCGATCTGCGCAAGATGATGTCCGATGTTCAGCAGATCATGCTTCCTCGCGCACAAATCAAAGGTGTCGAGTACTCGTTCGAAATCGGACCTGGCGTGAAACCACATCTGATGGGTGACCCGACAAAATTACGTCAGGTGTTGATTAATCTTGTCAGCAACTCGATCAAATTTACGGATCGCGGGGAAATCAAAGTTTCTGTCACAAAAAATGCCACTAAAAAAGACAGTCTACTTATCACCGTCAGTGATACCGGCGTGGGCATTGCTCCGCAAAAGCAGCATCTGATATTCCAGAAGTTTTCCCAGGCCGACAGTTCGATCACGAGACGCTATGGTGGAACAGGATTGGGTCTGGCCATTTCAAAAAGTCTGGTTGAACTTATGGGTGGACAAATCTGGTTTAAGAGCCGCGAAAACACGGGAACGACGTTTTATTTCACAATGCCATACCGTGAACAGGTCAGCAGTATAGAAACATCCACAAATCCACTGATCAATACGTCGTTGCTATCATTAGCTGATCAATACGAATCACGAGAAACCGAACAACAATCAGTTAACTCTAACGAAAATAAAAATCTGCGAATTCCTCTTGCTGATGACACTGAAGACAATCGCATTCTATTCACACATTTCTTAAAAAGCTTTCCATTTGAAATAATTGAAGCGGAGAATGGACTTGAAGCTGTAGATAAGATAAAGTCTAACGAGTTTGACATCGTCTTTATGGACGTTCAAATGCCGGAAATGGATGGATATGCAGCAACATCGATCATTCGTGAATGGGAACGCGCAACAAGGCACGCACACATTCCAATAATCGCACTTACAGCCCATGCACTTTCCGACGACAAGCAAAAGTCTATCAACGCCGGTTGCGATGATCATATCACGAAGCCGTTTAAGAAAGATGTTTTGTTAGGCGTAATCAACCGTTACACGAATTAGGGATCACGATGAATTCACAAGAAGAAAAAAGCAGATTGCTGATTGTTGAGGACGACGCGGATATTCGCGAACTTCTTAAACATTTCTTAAAGGAATTCGTCGACGAAATCGTTGAGGCTGAAAACGGTGCCGCGGCTTTGCAGTACGTAAAGACCAAAGAGTTCGACACTATTTTGTCCGATATTGAAATGCCACAAATGAATGGCCTTAAGTTTTTGGCTTATGTGCGTTCGTTGGGGCACATGACTCCGTTTGTTGTACTGACGGCCCACGGCGATCATGCCCGTGCTTTGGAAGCGCTGTCATTGGGTGCCTTTGACTTCATCACTAAAGATTCAAAAAGAAAACTGGTCATCGAAAGCGTTTGCTCTGCGATCAAAATCGGCCGAGAGATGAAAGCTTCCAAAAATGACCCGGTACAATCCACACATCTTCGTAAGATCTATACGGACATGTCTAAATCTTCAGAGATGCGCCTGCGCAAGATTATCGATCAGATGTCGAACTAGGACACAGAGCATGGTTAAGTCTACTACCCACTATCAGGGCGAAAAACATTGTGAGATCACTCACCAACCGTCTTCAGCACGCATTGGTACGGATGCGCCTAAAGACAATCACGGTAAGGGCGAGCTCTTTTCTCCAACTGATTTAGTTGGAGCCGCAATGGGCAGTTGCATGCTTACGACCATGGCCATTCACTCTGAAAAAGATGCTATCAATTTAAAAGGCGCCTGGGCGGAAGTTGAAAAGGAAATGAGTTCGAACCCACGCAGAATTGCAAAATTAAACGTGGTTTTACACCTGCCAATGAACATCCCGCACGACTACCGCAAAAAGCTGGAAGACTTTGCACTGGGTTGCCCGGTGAAGGTCAGCATGCATCCGGATATGCAAATTCCTGTCTTATTTCACTATGATATAGCTTAATTAAAGCGTCTCTAAGCGATACCCGTCATATAGGATAAATCTATAGATCCAGTAAAGATAATCAATTGGATCTATTAACCCCTGAGTCCGATAATAAAGGAACAAGGGGGTCATTATGACAACGCTGGGTACTCGCGCATTGCTTGCTGCAAAAATCAGAACCGGACGAAAAGTATTGGCGTTCTACACCTTAACTTTTGTTACGGTCGAGGTCTGCCGCCATTTTTTGATTCAATAATGACAGTGCGATAAAAACCTGTGACCATCTTTTCAAGTAAATTTTCGATGAAAGGAAGATACACATGAAAAGATTTATCGCACCAGTCCTTGCAGCACTATTTATCGGCGCTTGCGCACACAAAGAAGAGGCTCCAGTAACTCCTGCAGCTCCACCTCCGCCACCTGCACCGACTAAAGCCCAAGCTGTTCTTAAAGCAGGCAAAGGCTCTAAAATTAAAGGTACTGTTACTTTCACAGAAGAAAACGGCGAAATTAAAGTTGAAACAATGATCGACGGTTTGAAACGTGGTGCTCATGGTTTCCACATTCACGAGACTGGCACATGCGAAGGTGATTTCACTTCTGCTGGTGGCCACTTCAATCCATCTAACGCAAAACACGGTTCTTTGACTTCTGCGGACCGTCACATGGGTGACATGGGTAACTTGATGGCTGACAAAAAAGGCCAGGCTAACACTTCAATCACTATCAAAGGTTCTTTGACTGGTGCTGAAGGCATTATCGGTAAATCCATTATCGTGCACAAAGGTAAAGATGATTTGAAATCTCAACCTGCAGGTAATGCTGGCGCTCGCGAAGCTTGCGGCGTTATCGAAGCAATGTAATTTTTGAATTAAATTTCAAAGATAAAAAATGCCGGGTCTTGCCCGGCATTTTTTTATTTAAACTGAACGAACTTTCTGAGAGATCTTACCAAAGACGTTTTCACCCTTGGCATTGTTCATCTGCATCTGGATTGTGTCGCCCGCCTTCATGAATGGCGTTTTGATTTCACCCTGCTCGATTTGCTCGATCATGCGTTTTTCCGCAAGACAGCTTGAACCCTTCTCGTGATCTTCATTGGAAACTGTACCGCTTCCGATGATCGCACCTGCTGGCAGGTTGCGGGTTTTTGCCGCGTGAGCAATCAACTGTCCAAAATGGAAGTGCATGGCCCCGGCATTCGCCTTACCAAAAAACTCGCCATTGTAAGTTACATCCAATGGCAAATGGATACGGCCATCTTTATAACCATCACCCAACTCGTCAGCCGTCACTGCAAATGGTGACAAAGCAGATGCTGGCTTACTTTGGAAGAATCCAAATCCACCTGCCAATTCCGCCGGGATCAAGCCGCGCAAAGACACGTCGTTGATCAAAACCAAAAGCTTGATATGTTTCAACGCTTCCTCTGGAGTTACACCCATCGGAACGAAATCAGTGACTACACCCACTTCACCTTCGAAATCCGTTCCGTGAGCAAAGTCACGTTGAGGAATATCTTCAGTCGGAGCCAGGAACTGCCCACACTCGCCCTGATACATCAGAGGAACTGTCGTCAATGTTTCCGGCAATGGAGCATTACGCGCCTTACGCACCAATTTGATGTGATAGATGAAAGCTGAGCCATCTGCAAACAACCAGGTTCTTGGCAAAGCCGAATGGAAATCCTGTTCGTTCACCGCAAATGCGCCAGCCGCCTTGCCATCATTCAAATCATTATAAAGCTTTTTCAAATCAGCTTCTTTCGCGGACCACTTTTCCATGGCCTCGCGAAGGTTCGGAGCGATATGGGTCGCTTTCACCGCAGTTTTTAGATCACGGCTGACCACACAAAGATCACCATCCATGCTTTGAGCTGATTTCAGAGTACCTAGTTTCACGTTTTATCCTTAGTCAAAAGTAACAAGTAAGTTCGCACCTGCTGCACGATAGTTTTTCAACTCCGTACCGCCCGTAACAGTGGCAACTTTGCCGCTGGCACTTTCAAAATAAACATTCAGACCAAAATTTGGAGAGAATTTGAAAGAAGCACCGATCACCAATGGAATAAGCGGCGAAGTCACGTCGCTGACTGTGCAGTTTGCAAGACCACATTTTTTATCCATGTTGATCGCAAGGTTTGCACCCAAATACACGCCAGCATAGTCTTCGAACTTGTACATGATATTCACAGGAATATCGACGTAGTTCATTTCAACTTTTCCTTCAGTCAAACCTGTTTTTAAAGTCAACGGGCGCTGAGTGTAAAGCAAACCTGTGCGAATGTTCCACGGACCCGCGATTGGCAGAATACCAAAAGCACCGAACTGCATAGCAGTTTGCGATTCTGTGTTTGTGCCGGCAGCATCAGTATCACCGGATTGACTGCGCAAACCAACTTCAAGACCGTAATTAAGATCAGCAAAAGCTGCTGAAGAAAAAAGACCAGAAACGACAAGCAACGAAAGCGCCAGTTTTTTCATAAGAACTCCTTATGGGAAAAAGTCTCCCACAAGTTATTCTATTTATCAAAACACCATACGGCATTCAGGGATATTTCGTTCAGTGCTGTACTGTGAGAAATCTGACTGTGCTCTAACGCCAAATGGTGAGGCTCCACGGTGCCACGGGCTGCCAAAACAATTACCAATAGCGGCAGGACAATGCGTAGGGCCATTTCAATCTTCGACCCTTTTTGCGGTGAGTATTCGTCTTTCCACTGTCCGAAGTTCACGGCGCGAATCAACATGTAACCCAGGACCAGCAAAACCACTGTGATGATAGAAAAAATCAGGGCCTGATTCTGGGGCAAAGACTGCATTTGCTCCAGCGTGAACTGCGGAGTCCAGTTGGAATATTCCGCAAACCGCATGCGACGACCATGATGGGCATAGTGAAAGAAATCAACAAAAGACAGCAAGGAGATCGCCAGCCAAACGGCGCCGAAATAGAACTTGTAGAAAAGGAACATTCCGTTTGGCCATTTTTCGCAAACCGCCTGAATCATCAAAATGAAATAAATCGGCAGAAGCAAAAATCCAAAGATCAAAAGGTCAAAACGAATCCCCGTGCCAAAAGAGTAAAGCACTTCCATCAAGTTAAGCTGTTCAACTTTGGCGAAGGCGGAAAGCAGGAAGAGGTTGAGTCGAAAAAGACTCATGAAAAGAACCATGGCAAGCGACAACTTCGCAAGCTTCATCATAACCTTCGATGAAAAGCGCAGCGAAAAGATAAATCTACTTGGCATTAAATCGCCCTTTGATGAAAATCTGTGATGTTATTTCATGCAATCAACAGGAGTTAGTATATGTCCTCATTCGTACTTTACAACTACTTTCGAAGCTCCACTTCCTTCCGGGCTCGCGTAGTGATGCAGCTAAAGGGAATTGGCTTTGAATACAAACCCATCAATCTGCTTAAGGACGAACAACACTCCCAAGAGTATTTGAAACTGAATCCCCTGGGCGGTATTCCGACACTGGTTCATGATGGAAAAGTTATTCCGGATTCCATGGCCATCATCGAATACCTTGAAGAGATCCATCCCTCTCCTTCCATCATGCCGAAGGATGCTTTCCTGCGCGCGCGAGTTCGCCAGATTTGTGAAATCGTGAACGCCTCCATGCATCCCTATGGGAATTTGAAAGTGACGAAGTACCTGGGCCAGGCCCATGGTTATACTCAGGAACAAAAAGACCAGTGGGTGCAAAAATGGGTTATTCAAGGATTGGAAGCACTGGAAAAAACATTGCCTGAGTTTGCCGGCAAGTACTGCTTTGGCGATCAGGTGACGATGGCCGATGTTGTGCTTTATCCGCAAATCATTACCTGCCAGCGCTTTCATGTGGATCTTAGCAAGTATCCAACTGTGATGAAGATCTTTGGAAACCTGGATCAGCATCCGGCGTTTATGGAAGCTCACTTCAGCCGTCAAATTGATACACCAGATGATTTGCGTAAGCCGTAAAAACTAAAAAAGCCCGGGAGACCGGGCTTTTCTTGTTTTAGCGTTCTGTGATCAGGAAGTGCCATTTGTCGATCACTGGAATGATAATGAAAACCAGCATACTGACATTCAACCACATAAAGAAGGCCATCCAGCGTTGTGTGCCTTTGGATTTATAATAGCGGTAAAGCTCCTGCAGAACCTTAAACACAAACGGGAAAGTCAGCAGAATATAAAGCCAGCTGGCATGAACGAACAATGGCGCAGCCAAAGCAACTCCGACGTAAGCGAAAGTCCAAAGAGCAATTTGCTCCAGGGTTTTATCGATTCCGCGAGCCACTGGAAGAACCGGAATATCCCCCGCTGCATAATCATCTTTATAGCGAATCGCCAACACCCAGAAGTGCGGCATCTGCCAGATAAACATGATTAGGAACAAGTACACAGATTCAGAATTAAAGATGTCAGGATTTGCTGCTGCATAACCGATCGTCACTGGCAAAGCACCCGGAAATGCACCCGGAACTGCACCGTAAGCCCACTTCTTTTTAAGATATAAAGTGTACGGACCGTTATAGAACAAGACGCAAACCAAACCGACCAGGCCTGCCATCGGTTGAACCGTGAACAGCAACTGCAGACCGACGAAGATAAACAGTACCGCAAGAATACCACCTGCAGCTGGTTTAAGACGACCCGCTGGAATCGGACGATTGGCTGTTCTGGGCATTTTTTTATCCAGCTGCCAGTCTTGAACTTGATTCAAGGCCAACGAACCAGAACTTAAGAAATAGATTCCCAGAAGAGCCGAAAGGAACAATTTCCAATCGAATGGATTTTCACTTTGAAAACCAGTGGCATAGCCGGCCAAACCCGCAAGAACGGAAAAGACGACTATGCCAAACTTGGTAAGATCCGCGTAAGTCTTTAACACGGATCTACAGAGGACTGACCTCAATAGCTCGAGATGCAATATCCACTACGCTAAAGAGAAGAAGAAGGATCAAGAAGAAGAAACCAGACGCGAAGATCATACGGTTCATGTTGTTGTCGTCCTTCAAGTGCATGAAGTACAACAAAACCAAACCGGCTTTGATCGCTGCAATCCCGAAAGCTACCAGGGCGTTGAATGCTCCCAAAGCCTCATGGAACTGATGCGCTACAACCGTCAGGATAGTCAAACCGAACAATGCTCCCGCAACTTTCAAGTACATGGAAGTCGGAGAGATGTGCGGATGAAGAACGTTTGGATCGTGTTTTTGATTATTTGCTGCTGCCATTGTTAACCCACCAGGTAAAGAAGAGGGAATAGGAAGATCCAGATCAAATCGACGATGTGCCAGAAGATACCAACACCCTCAACCGGGATCCAGTATTGGGAGTGGAAATCGCCGCGAATCGTTCTGATCAACAACCAAGTGATCAAACCCATACCGATCAACACGTGAAGACCGTGAAGACCTGTCATGCAGAAGTAGAAACCAAAGTACATACCAAGGTTTGCGTGCTCCGCACCAGTTTTAGCCAAATCCAGGAAACGTCCTGGATAGAAGCCAAGATGGAATTTGTGAGTCCACTCGAAGTATTTGATCACCATGAAGACCGCACCGCAAAGGATCGTGATCGCCAAAGCCATTGCGGCTTTTTTGATCTGATTGCGCTGGATCAACTGGATGGAAATCGCCATTGTGAAAGAAGAGAAGATTAGAACCAGGGTATTTACGAAACCCAATTTCCAATCAAGTTGCTTTGCACCTTCAGAGAACATCGCAGGATACAGGTGATGGAAAATTCCATAACCAACCAAGATCGCACCAAACATCAGGATCTCGGTTACCATGAACAACCAAATACCTTGCTTACCGCTATCGTATTCCTGAGTCGCATCGTTAAAGTGATGCGACACGTGTGCTGAGTGTGGGTGTGCTACGTTATCTGTACTCATAAGGCCCCGCTGTTACTACTGGTTCAACATCGAAGTTAAATTGTGGTGGAGGTGAAGCTGTCTGCCATTCAAGAGTTTTTGCACCCCATGGGTTGGCAACTGCTTTCGAACCTTTTCTGATACCTTGTACAATCGCATAAAGACCGATCAAGAAACCAATCAGGATCAACCATGAACCAACAGTTGAAACTTTGTTCAGCTGTTCATAGTTCGGGATGTAGTCGAAATAACGACGTGGCATACCCATCGCGCCCAGGATGAACTGAGGGAAGAACGTCACGTTGAAACCGATGAAGATGAACACGAAAGACAAGCGAGCCAAAGCTTCGTTGAAGTTCTTACCGAACATTTTCGGGAACCAGTAATAGAAGCCACCCATCAACGCCATTAAAGTACCACCCACCATTACGTAGTGGAAGTGGGCTACCACGAAGTAAGTGTCATGGAAGTGAACGTCGATTGGAAGAGTCGCAAGCATGATACCTGTCACACCACCGATGGCGAACAGGAACAAGAAACCAAGAGCGAACAACATCGGGGAATCAAAGCTGACTGAACCTTTGTAGATCGTCGCAACCCAGTTGAACATCTTGATCGCTGTCGGAACACCCACCAGCATCGTGATGAAGGAGAACATGATACCCGCAAGTTCAGACTGACCGGATACGAACATGTGGTGACCCCAAACGAAGAAGGAAACCGCTGCGATACCCAATGAAGAGTATGCAATTGCCGTATAACCGAAGATAACTTTGCGAGAGAACGCAGTGATGATCTCGGAGATCACACCCATCGCTGGCAAGATCATGATGTAAACCGCCGGATGCGAGTAGAACCAGAAGAAATGCTGGAACAGAACCGGGTCACCGCCCAATGCCGGATCGAAGATACCAACACCGAAGATTTTCTCAGCTGCGAGCAACATCAACGTGATACCTAAAACCGGAGTTGCAAGGAGCTGCAAAATCGCCGTTGAGTACATCGCCCACACAAACAATGGCATACGATGCATAGTCATGCCCGGTGCTCTTAGTTTGTGAACCGTTACGATCATGTTCAAACCTGTCAGGATAGAAGACATACCCATGATGAAGGCGGCCACAACCATCACGACCACTGAAGTTCCAGTGCGGATAGAGTAAGGAGTGTAGAACGTCCAACCAGTGTCGATTTTAGACAGGAAGAATGTCGCTACTGCCAACAAGGCACCGAACATGAATACGTACCAGCTAAGCAAGTTGACCTTAGGGAAAGCCATATCCTTCGCGCCCAGATGGATCGGAAGGAAGAAGTTACCCAGGATCGCCGGAATACCAGGAACGATAACCATGAAGACCATGATCGCGCCGTGATAAGTAAGGACCTGATTGTAAACGTCACCGTTTTTCAAAACCTGTCCAACACCTGCTGTCGCGTTCGGAGCAAAAAGTTCCAAACGAAGAAGCAGGGCCATAACCCCACCGACAAAGAAGAAGAACATAACCGCGATCATGTACATGATACCGATACGTTTATGGTCGATTGTCGTTAACCAAGACCAGAGGCCTTTTTCACAATTAATATAGTTGTCGCCGTGAGCTGATGATGAATGTGCACCCATGAGCTTCACTCCTTATTACTTCAAGCTCTTAACGTACTCGATAAGTGCGTTAAGCTCGTTTTCGTTAATTTGACCCTGGAACGTTGGCATAACGCCTTGAGGGAAACCTTTTACAACTTTTGCATTTGGTTGAAGGATGGATTCACGGATGTAGTTTTCATCCGCCATCACTTTCGAACCGTCTGCCAAAGTCACTTCATGATTGAATACCTGGAATAGTGAAGGACCCACTTTTGCTGCAGGATTGTCGACCGCATGGCAGGAAGCACAAGCTTTCAACGCAAAAAGTTTTTCCCCACGTTTAGCCAATGGCAATTGGCCCTCTTCCTGACCTTCTTCCATGTACTTGTCGAACTCTTCACGAGTTACAACACGCACTTTACCGATCATGCCCGAGTGAGTGGTACCGCAGTACTCAGCACAGAATGCATGGAACTCACCCAGTTTTTCAGCGCGGAACCACAAAGCCGTGTAACGACCTGGAATAGCATCCTGCTTGATACGGAATGACGGGATAAAGAAGGAGTGGATCACGTCTTGAGAAGTCAAAAGCAACTTCACATCTGTGTTCACCGGAACAACGATTTCATTAACAGCTTTGTAACCGTTCTTGTATTCAACTTCCCACGCCCACTGCTTACCAAGAACGTTGATCTCCAAAGCATCCTTCGGCATGGAACGCATACCGTGGAAGATGTACCAACCCCAGGCAAACACGGCCAGGAAGATCACAAGTGGAATAAATGACCACAAGAACTCCAACGCTGTGTTGTGAGAGATGTATGCAGTTTTATCGTTGTCAGATTTACGCTTGTACTTAAGTACAAAGTAAATCATCCCGCCGATAACCAGCACGCAGGCGATGAAACTTGTAATCAGCAAGAATCCGTAAAGATTGTCCACCTGCTTGGCAATCTCGGTTCCTTGCGTTGGCATGAAGGATTGGGCCTTCGCAATATTAAACCACATCATGTACCTTTATCTCCCCGCCACATTCTTCTTCGCTTTTCGAGAGCGAATATAAAGCGGCAATAACCATAAAACCATCACAAGAACCATCACTCCCCCGCCCAGCTTCATCACTGAAACCGCAGCCAACGAGTACTTGCTCTTATGTGGGTCATACTTAAAACAATACAAAACAAGGCTGTCGACGAATGAACCGATTTTTCCTTCGGTCGCTTCGTTCAACGCCAATTTAATATCCTGCTGATTAAACATAATCCCAGGAAGGTAACGGGAAATCGTCCCATCAGGAGAAACAACAACCGCTGCTGAAGCATGTGCCCACTCCTTTTGATTTTCATCCCATCTGAACTTAAATCCAATAGCATCTGTCAAAGCTCTTACCTGCTCTTCAGTGCCTGTCAGAAAGTGCCATCCACCTTCTGACCCCGGACGGTTGTACATTTTCATGTACAAGTCCTTTTTATCCGCAGCCTGTTGAGGCGTTTCCTTAGAGTCAAAGCTGACAGCCAAAACTTTAAATTTATCGCCAACCGTCCACTGCTTTTCCATCACCTTCAAAGCATCAGTCAGTCCATTCAGGTGAAAGTTGCACAAGCCAGGACAGACAAAATACACAGGAGAAACAATCACCGGATGTTTTCCGTCAAAGTAATCACCAAAGGTCACTTCTTTGCCGGTCTCATCCTTAAACTTCATTCCGAAATCAAGCTTCTTGCCCAATTTCTCTTCGATCCCCACACCCTGAAGTTCGCGCGCCTTTTCGTTGGAAGGCATGCCGGCTTCTTTTTGGTCGTAGGATGCAAAAGTCTGCGGTGCTGAAAACAAAACGAGAACGGTTCCAGTTAGAACCATTCCCATTGTTTTTGCTTTCAAAACAAACTGACTTTTGAACATTTAATAAGTTCCTAATTATTTTGCAGTTTTCGCAAACTCAGCAACTTTAGCAGGATCGTCTTTAGATTTATTGTTAGTGATTGAATTGATGTAGTGAAGAACTGCCCAACGATCAGCCGGTTTAAAGTGACCGAATGCTGCCATCGAAGTTCCCGGAATACCGTTAGCTACAACTTTATAGTGATTGATCAGGCCTTCACCTTGAGTCCATTTACCTTCAACCAGGTTGCGTGGTTTTGGATTCAACGCTGCACCTGCAGGGCCGTCACCGTGAGCAGTGTCACCGTGGCACATAGCACAGTTCGTTTTATAGAATTTTTGACCGTAAGTGATCATTTCAGGTGTTTCAACCCATGGCTCTGTCACTTTAGTGATATCAAACACAGGACCAGTGGCAGCTGCTGGAGCATTTGGATCGATAACGTTTTCAGCCAAATCAACACCCTTGTTGATAACAACTAGGTAGAAGAAAAAGGCGAATACAAACGCCATTGAAAACAAAAAGGCAAACAAGCCACCGCGGTTATAATGATCTTTATTCTCAGACATAGGCTGGCACTCCCAAGGGGACGCAAAAAAGTTTTGTCACAGTATTGTAATATAATCTAAGTTAAGTACCCGAAAACCCTAGGGACCGCAACTAATTACAGCCTCTGTTCCCGCTGCTATTGTTGCGCCGCAAAAGGTTATTTCGTAGCACTGATTCTCGCTCTCAATTTGGTTTATAAAGTGATGCCACCATCGACACTTAACACAGTCGCATTGATGTAAGATGCTTGCTCACTTGCCAAAAACAGAACGGCATTCGCGATATCCGATGTTTCGCCAAGGCGCATCACCGGGATTTTCGCTGCCATCGCATCAATCGCCTCTTTCGGCATCGCTTTGGTCATCGCAGTATTGATGAAGCCTGGTGCGATCGCGTTAGAGGTGAAACCTTTTCTCCCCAACTCTTTACCCCAGGTTTTAGTCATTCCAATGACACCGGATTTTGCAGCGGCATAATTTGTCTGACCAAAATTTCCATAAAGTCCGACAACCGAAGAAATATTGATGATGCGTTTGTGATTTGAGTTGGGATTGAACTTTTCCAACAAAGCTTTGGTCACATTGAACAAGCCCGTCAAATTAGTGTTGATCACTGCATCCCAATCATCTGCTCCCATTTTCGCAAATGATTTGTCACGTGTGATACCGGCGTTATTCACAAGGATATCCACAGCCCATGGCAATCCAGAAACCGCTTGGGCAACGGATTCGCGGTTGGTGATATCAACCTGCACATATTGAACCTGTGATCCGAATTTGGAAAGCTCTTCAGAAGCGGCTGCAAGAGCCTTTTCCGAGTAATCCCAGATAGAAACATTTCCGCCTGCAGCCAGAAAACTTTGAGCAATTTCAAGCCCAATACCGGCCGCACCACCAGTAACGATAGTATTTTTGTTAATGAATTTAAAATTTATCATGCCCCCAAGCCTACGCCCCGGGACCTCACGAGGCAAGGATGGAGACAGGACCAGTCGAAGGTCGAGAACGCACACACCCCATTCGCCAGTACAGGCTTTCCGTGTAAACTGAGAATATGTACAAATTTTTCGTATTCGCAGTGCTGTGCTTTTTAGTGAGTGGATGTAATCAAGGAGTCACCTTAGGCCCTGGAACAGACACAACTCTTGCAAGTGCAGCTCAGGATGAATGTGGATTTGTGCAAAACGTTTACGGCCAACGCGTATCCTGGAAATCCAGATTGCCGATTCGCATGTTTATCTCTGCGCAAGCTGCCCCCAATGAAGCCATCATTCGTTCTGCCGCACAAATTTGGGAAGAGGCTGCAGGAATGAAGCTGTTTGAAATTACGAACGAAGGTGATCTTACTTTTGAAGGCACCAAAGACGGTCGCAATGGCATTTACTGGAATCCCCAATGGTCCAAGTCGCCAAACTATCAGGCGATCACAACACTTTATTGGGCGGGAAATCAGATCACTGAATCTGATATGGCCGTGAATTCCAAGTACTATCATTTCTATATTGATAATCCGGAACTGACTTCAGACCTCCACTTGCTCAGCTTATTGATCCATGAATTTGGTCATGTTTTGGGTCTTAAACATCGCTCCACTCTGTCGACCGTTATGTGGCCCGTTTTGAATGCGGGCACCAAGCGGGATGTATTAACAGAAGCGGATCGCAAAGCCTTGAAATGCGAGTACTAAAATGAGTGAAGAACAAAAGCCTGCATTCAAAAGATCTGCAAAAACAAAAATCGCAATTTTGTTTTTACTGGCACTTCCGGTTGGTATTACCTACATGAACAATCAGTTTTCCAGCAGTCGAAAAATCGCCTCCACTGAACAGGAAGCGCAATTGGATACAGCCCTGGCGAGTTCTGATTTGTCCGGATCCAATCCCACTGAATTTCAAAAGGCATTCAAGTATCAGCTATTGAAAAATGCAAAAGTAACAGACTTTAGCGACGGCATGAGACTTCATCTGGGGCATTTCTTTATGAGTGATGAAACGGGCGCGAAAATTTCCGTTTGCCATCGCTATCCGAAAATTGAATTGTTCTTTTCCGCAGAAGGCGTTGCCGTTTCCGGTGATGTTCCGCGCACAACAGTTCGCGGCTCCTGCCGGGTGGCTCCAGATGGTTTGCACTTAGAGGGCATCGTTGTGGATTTGCCAAAACAGCAGGATTACCAATGGGTTTGGACGGGAATTAAACTATACAGTGCGGATAAGACAGAGTCCCTGGAAGTTTCCGGCTACGAGATCATCTCTGTCCTGGGATCGCCATTGAATTTTAGCGAATAGGCACGAACTGCGGCAGATAGCGGACCTTGTCGGTTCCGCGCGTTTGCGCTTCGTAAGCATCGTAAGCCTTACGATTCTCCTGAATTTCCTTTTTCATCTCTTCATCAACCTGCTTGTTGCGCGCATCATTACGGGCATCGACCGCAACTGCCGTTTGATCAGGTGCCGGCTGACTTATCTCGCCGATATAAATCGCGGAGCCATCGACGAATTGAATTTCTTTTTGAAAACGCATGCGCTTGTCATAGAAAGTGTAGTACCAGCGGTCCTTACCGGAAACACGCTGTGTTTGATTGGGGCTACCCATGATGTTGAGTACATCATCTTTTTCCATACCAGGTTTAATGGATTCGAATTGCTTCAGCATAGACGTCTGACAAGCCGATGTGAACAGCGCCAGCAAGACGATTGGAATCGACATCAGTCGGAACATGCTTCCCCCACACCACTATAAGATAACAGTTTCAACTCTGGACTGAAAGCTCAGCAAACCCAGCGTCTCATTTTGACACGGTTTATTTTTTTAGAATGACCGGCTCGGTCAGCTCTGGCTCTTTTTGAACCTTTTTGGATCCCTTGCCAGCGCCCGCTTGCTCCCCTGCAGTGCGATTCTTAGCGTCCTCCGCCGAATCATACTGCGTGCGAACTTTCTTAAGAGTCCGGTTTACCGAGGAGGAAAGACTCATCTGGGATTCCATTTCATCCAGGGATTTAACCTCGATGCGCTCGTATTCCCTTTTGGTCGTCAGGCCTTTTTCAGGATAGCGATACTTCATCAGGCCGCGCGCCTGATTGTACTCATCAACATTCTTTTTAAGGTCTTTATGCAGGGTCAGCATCTGCTTTACGATTTCATTAATCGCCGCAGGATCTTTAGTGTGAGCCTTGGCTTCGATTAATTTTTCAATTTCTTCTTTGCCGGATTTTACTTTGGCTTCCAGTGCGGAAACCCGGGCTGCCACTTTGTCATAGCTTTCTTCAGCTTTGACCTCGACCTTGGGCGTTTCTTCTTTTTTCTCCCCGCCTTCGGCTTCACCGCCGCCCTCACTGGCAAAAGCAGCCACGGCAACGGACATCACCATCAACAAAACCAATAATGATTTAAGAACCAGAGAGAACATCTTGCCTCCACGAAACTTTAAAAGGCAGATATTTAATTCGGTTGATAAGGACAGAAGCTTTAGCTGGGCTTAAGCCCTTAATAACCAGCCGTCCCCCGCCAATATGGGTCAGAAGCTCACTGACGTTCCAGCCGAATTTGGAATCCGTAATGGCTTCCTTAAGCTGGTGCACCAGTTGGCTGCTGTCCAGACCCTCGATGATCACCGCATACGAGAAATTCCCAGCCGTGGAGTTGGCATTTGCAAACTCCAGCACATCTGCAAAGTTTGCATCGTCTGAAGTTTTGGGCTCGATAATCGGGTCTGCGGGCTGATTTAAATTTTCTGTATAGTCAAAGTTTTCGGAGGTATTCATTTCATATGCAGATTCAGATTCCGTGGCCGCTTCAGAAAGCTGCTCGGTGTACTGCTCGTTCAGCGGTGTTGCGGCAAAGCCATCGCCCGCGTGTTCTGCATTGAATTCCCCAAAGGAGTCTGCCGCTTGCTGATACTGCGGCTCTTCGGTGGGTTCGATATATTGATCTTGATATTGTTCTTGAGCCGGAGAGTATTCCGGAATCTCTGGAGCTACCGGAGGTTCTTGTTCCGGTTCTGCTTCGTGGGACGCAACCTCAGGCTGGCCGTCCCAGTTCACAAAGAAAACTGCCCCACACAAGGGACACGTGAAGAGTGTCCCTAAGTGTTTATCCAGAATCTCTACTGGTTGTTGGCAGTTCGGACAGTGGGCCAATTATTTTTTTCCTTTTCCTGCTTTTTCCATACGACGGCGCTCTTCGCGGTTCATCGGACGGTCGTCAGCAGGGCCGCTTTGGAAAGTCATTTTGCGTTTTTGCGGTTCATTAGAACCACTCAAATCAGGCAAAGAATGACCGATATCAGATTCTGCCGGAGAAGAGTAATCCAACTCGTCCAGATCTGATTCCTCAGGGCGCAAGCTTTCCAACACTTCCTCTTCAGATTGCTGAGGTACAAGTTGAACGCGCATGATTTTTTCGATCGCGTCGCCCTTGATCGTATTGTTCAGTTTTTCAAACGCCAGGAAGGCTTCTTTTTTATACTCAATCAAAGGATCTTTTTGAGCGTAACCACGCAAACCAATACCTTCTTTAAGTTTATCAATGATCGCCAAATGCATTTTCCAGTGATGGTCAATGGATTGAAGCATGATCATCTTTTGAACTTGTTCAAAGAAAGGACCCATGGACTCTTTTTGACGGTCGTAAACGGCTTTAACACCGGCACGAACCTGATCAATGATCATCTCGGAATTGATGGCTCTGTTTTCCAGATCAATTCTGAAACCAAATGTCTGAGCCAAAGAGTTGTTCAAACCTTCAGTGTTGATGTCTTCTTTTTTACCGTTTTCAGGAACATAAGTATCAAGGATTGTGGAAACCACATCACCCAGCATATCCAGAACAGAACGCTCCACTTCCTGACCTTCCAACAAGCGACGGCGCATGCCATAGATCGCGTTACGTTGGTTGTTCATAACAGTGTCGTAGTCCATCAGGTTCTTACGGATATCGAATTGGTGACCTTCAACTTTACGTTGAGCGCCCTCAACCGCGTTCGTAACCATTTTCGCTGTGATTGGTTCGTCCTCAGGGATGTTCAACATTTCCATGATTTTTTGGATACGTTCACCGTTGAAGATTCTCATCAGATTATCTTCCAAAGAAAGATAGAAGCGTGATTCACCCGGATCACCCTGACGACCGGAACGACCGCGCAGCTGATTGTCGATACGACGGGATTCATGGCGTTCAGTACCGATGATATACAAACCACCAACCTGACGAACTTCTTCACGTTCTTTTTCCACTTGGCCTTTAATCTTAGCCAAAGCCTCTAGATACTCTGGAGTATCATCGTTGCCTACAGCAGACTTCGCCAACATCTCAGCATTACCACCCAACATGATGTCGGTACCACGACCGGCCATGTTGGTAGCGATAGTCACAGAACCTTTACGACCCGCCTGGGCGATAATTTCTGCTTCACGTTCGTGATGTTTTGCATTCAAAACTTCATGCTTGATGTTTTCATTGCGAAGGAAGCGGCTCAAAGCTTCAGACTTCTCGATAGAAGCTGTACCGACAAGGATCGGCTGACCTTTTTGAGAACGCTCTTTGATGTCTGCTGTGATCGCCTTGTATTTGGCTTTCTCAGACTTATAAACAACGTCTTCTTCGTCCTTACGCTTGATCGGTTTATTTGTCGGGATCACGTTCACATCAAGATTGTAGATCTTTTTGAACTCAACCGCTTCTGTGTCCGCTGTACCCGTCATGCCCGAAAGTTTTTCGTACATACGGAAATAGTTTTGGAATGTGATTGTCGCCAAGGTTTGGTTTTCAGATTTAACTTCAACGCCTTCTTTGGCTTCGATCGCCTGGTGAAGACCATCAGACCAACGACGACCCGGCATCAAACGACCTGTGAACTCGTCCACGATCACGATTTCGCCGTCTTTGATCATGTATTCAACATCAAGACGATACAGATAGTGAGCTTTCAAACCCTGATAAACGTGGTGAAGAAGCTCGATGTTTTGTGGGTCGTACAGATTGCCCACGCCCAACAACTCTTCAACTTTCGCATTTCCTTCATCCGTCAAAGAAGCCGTTTTGGACTTCTCTTCCATGGTGAAATGAGTGTCACGCTTAAGGTGCGGAATGATGGAATTTACGATTTGGTATTTTTCTGTGGAAGCTTCTGCAGGACCAGAGATGATCAGTGGTGTACGAGCTTCGTCGACCAGGATGGAGTCGCACTCATCCACGATCGAGTAGTAGTGTGGACGCTGAACGTAGTCGTTCAGATCAAACTTCATGTTGTCACGAAGGTAGTCGAAACCAAGTTCATTGTTCGTGCAGTAAGTGATATCACAAGCGTACATCTCTTTACGTTGCTGGTCGTTCAGACCGTGAACGATGATACCCGTAGTAAGACCCAACCAGCCGTACAGACGGCCCATGTGTTCGGCGTCACGACGAACCAGGTAGTCATTCACTGTCACGACGTGAACACCGCGACCAGTAAGTGCATTCAAATAAACCGGCAAAGTCGCAACCAGCGTTTTACCTTCACCCGTTCTCATCTCGGCGATCTTACCGCTGTTAAGAACGATACCACCGATCAACTGAACATCGTAATGGCGCATGCCCAAAACACGAATCGAAGCTTCACGGCAAACTGCAAATGCTTCTGGCAAGATGTCGTTAACAGTCTCACCTTTTTTCAAGCGCTCCTGGAACTCAGGCGTTTTTGCTTTTAGTTGTTCATCCGTGAGTGCCTTCATCTGTGGTTCCAGGGCATTGATACGATCCACCATCGGTTGGATCTTCTTCATTTCACGGTCGTGCTTCGTTCCGAATAATTTTGTAAGTATTTGCGTTACCATAGTGGCTAAGGATAGCTCGAAAGAGATGTGAGCTGCAAGACAAGTGCGCGTCATTGACGCGAGATCACTCGGAAATTTGGAAACCCAGACTAAGGGCCAACACAGAGGAAGAAGAGAGAAAAAATAATTTAAAAAAGTGAAAGGACCTTACTTGCATTAATGGATTTTAATCCCATATTGTACGGCCACTTTGAGTCACCGTTAGCAGCGCTAACTTTTTTATTCCTTATGTGTACTTGATTTGTCTGACGCCTTCATAGGCGGCAATCGCAACACTCGTTGCAAGATTCAAACTGCGCGCGCCCTCGCCAATCATCGGAATCGTCACTGTCTGATCTGGGAATTTCGCCAGAAGATCGGGATCGAGTCCTTTGGTTTCTTTACCGAAGACCAACCAGTCCCCCGGTTGGAATTTTGGTTCGAAATAAGTGCGTTTTGTTTTGGTCGTGAAGAACCACGCGCGTGAAGGATCCTCCACCAGTTTCCACCAGTCTGCAAAGGTCTCATGGCGATGCCATGAAAGATGGGGCCAGTAATCCAGCCCCGCGCGTTTAACGTTGGTATCGTTGATTTCAAAACCCATCTTCCCCACGATGTGCAGCTCACAGTTCGTAGCCACACAGGTGCGCCCGATATTCCCCGTGTTTTGCGGAATTTCGGGCTCGATCAATACGATGCGGAAGATTTTGTTCGAATTATCCAAGATGTTTAAATACCTCTTGGCCCAATTTGGATAGAGCCAGTCTGCGACCCTTATCGACGATCAACTCCAGGTTCATCAGCTCACGATAAAGTGTCAAATCAATGGGTACGATCTCACGACCTGTGGAACGGCCCAGGCGTTGAATATAAGTCGACTGTTTTTCAGTCAACTTAGTTGTCATCAAAGGCTGATCCTCGATGGATTTTTTCCAATCCCCACCCTCGATAACTGCCGCGTTTACCGGAAGCTTCAATGGGTTCAAAAAGTAAGTCCATGCTTTTACCGGGCCCGAACTGCCCTCGATGTACACATCAACTTCTTCTCTGGAGTAAAGGCTCTTGTCGGGATCCATTTTATTGAAACCGTAGAACTCATCCAGCAAGTTGATTAATAAGTCAGATGCTTTCAGTTCTACGAGTTGCCCTGGCACCAGATCAGCTCCGCCCTTAACAAGTGCTGGATAGCCGACCTTCAGGCGATAAGCTTTGGCCTTAATTCTGGCAAAGCTCAATGATTCCACGAAGTTCTGAATCTTAGAGTAATGAACCATCCCCTCGGTCAATGATCCATATACGAAAAAACGTGTTGCAGTCATAATCCCCCCGGTCTGACAACAATAGTGGTTTTCCGAATCACAACGCTGCTCAAAAAAGTAGCGCGGACGGGCTGTGTACCAAAAACAACTAGAGTGCTCAACCTAGAATTGCTTATCGTTTCGCGTTATATGAAAATTAAAATAATAAAATCGCTTGAGTCTTTTTTGCTTTATTTAAAGCGTTTGCTATCCTTTCTAGCGACAACTGCAGGACATCCATTTTAGACGATTACAGGACCCATGAAAAAATTAGAGGCCATCATAAAACCCTTCAAGCTCGACGACGTTGTCGATGCACTTTCGGAAGTTGGAATTGAAGGGATCACAGTCTCTGAAGTTCGTGGATTTGGACGCCAAAAAGGGCGCACTGAAGTTTACAAAGGTGCCGAGTACGTTGTTGATTTTCTTCCCAAGATAAAACTGGAAGTCGTATTGCCAGATGCACTGGTTGACAGTGCGGTTGAAGCAATTCGCAAAACTGCCCATACCGGAAAAATCGGTGATGGGAAAATTTTCGTATTACCAGTTGAGTCCGCCCTAAGAATTCGGACGGGTGAAAAAGACGAAGAAGCGCTTTAGCAAAGCTAAAGCGTTTATTTAAATTTTTGTTTTTGCAAGGAGACGCAAATGACTGCGAAGGAAGCTTTAAAATTCGCGCACGAACAGGGCGCGAAAATGGTAGATCTTAAGTTCTGTGACATGATCGGAACTTGGCAACACTTAACCATTCCTCTTCACCAGCTTGAGGAAGAATCGTTTGAAAATGGTTACGGCTTTGACGGAAGCTCTATCCGTGGCTGGAAAGGCATCGAAGAGTCCGACATGATCATCAAGCCAGATCCTAAAACGGCGATGATGGATCCATTCATGGAAATGCCGACGCTTTCTTTGATCTGTGACGTCTGCCTGCCTGAAACCTTGCAACCTTATGATCGCGATCCCCGTCAAATCGTTAAAAAAGCAATCGCCTACATGCAGTCAACAGGCATTGCTGATACAGCTTACTTCGGTCCTGAAGCAGAATTTTTTATCTTCGATGATGTGCGTTTCGAACAAACTTCCAACTCCGCATTCTATATGGTCGACAGCAATGAGGCTGTTTGGAATACCGGTCGTGATGAAGGCGGCGCCAACCTGGGTTACAAAATCCGCTCTAAAGAAGGCTATTTCCCTGCGCTTCCAACAGACACCTTGCAAGACATCCGCTCTGAAATCTGTGAAGAGATGGAACGTTGTGGAATGCGTGTAGAGCGCCATCACCACGAAGTGGCCTCTGCCGGTCAGTGTGAAATCAATTTCCAATTCGATACCGCTTTGAACATGGGTGACAAGATGATGTGGTTCAAATACATCGTGAAAAACGTGTGTGCCCGTCATGGAAAAACAGCGACGTTCATGCCGAAACCGATCTTTGGTGATAACGGTTCAGGTATGCACATTCATATGTCCTTGTGGAAAGACGGTAAAAATCTTTTTGCAGGCAACAAGTATGCGGGATTGTCAGAAATGGCCCTGCACTACATCGGCGGCGTGCTGAAGCATGCCCCAGCGTTGTGCGGAATCATCAATCCGACAACCAACTCGTATAAACGCCTGGTTCCGGGCTTTGAAGCACCAACAAAATTGGCATACAGCTTTAAAAACCGTTCTGCGGCGATGCGTATTCCAAATTCCGGTCCAAATCCGAAAGCGAAACGTATTGAATTCCGCACACCAGATCCAACTGCTAACATTTATCTTGCAGAGGCTGCGATTTTGATGGCTGGCTTGGATGGCATCATCAATAAAATCAATCCAGGAGATCCACTGGATAAAGATATTTACGGATTGCCTCCACAAGAAGCTGCAAAAATCCCATCTGTTCCAGGTACACTTGAAGAGTCCTTGGATAATTTGATGAAAAACTGCAATTTCTTGAAAAAGGGCGATGTTTTCAGTGATGACTTGATTGATACGTGGGTGCAGTACAAAATCGATAAAGAAGTTCGTCCAGTACAGCAAAGACCAGTACCTTACGAGTTCCACTTGTACTACGATTGTTAATAGTATTTTTTCCTGGAGAGTTAAATGGCATCTGACGACGTAAAAAATTTTATGGGCTACTTGTGGTACCGCCAAGAAGATGGCGTGATCACAATCGGTATCAACGAAGACGGTCTGGAGGATTTCGATTCCATCAGTTCTGTGGACTTACCTGCTGAACAAGAGGAAGTGGACACAGAAGCCGTTATCGGCACAATTGAAACTAGCGATGGCCCACTGGACATTTATTCTCCAGTAGACGGTACTGTTATTGAAATCAACACGCAAGTGATCGACGATCCTTCCATCATCATGGAAGACCCTTACGAAGAGGGTTGGTTGGTACGCATCGAATCCGCAGACGACGTCGACGAAGACGATGAAGATGAGGACGAAGATGACGAGGATGATGAAGACGACGATGAAGATGATGATTACGACGACGAGGACGAAGACTAGTCCGATCGTAAAAGAATCCCTGGGCAACCGGGGATTTTTTTTTGCCATTTAAACTGACCTTATTGAATTCTTAGTACCAGCAAAGGACATCCCAAATGTCCCAGCAAAGACTGCGTGGTTGATCCCCAGACCAGGCGATAACGAAGTCCCCTGGCTGGCGATGTAACCACCGTCACCCAGATACCATGCTTCTTTCCGTATTCAGCCAGGGTATGGGCAACACTTTCATTCTCCCTGACGACATCCATAACACATTCGATTCCGAATCTTTGCAAGGCCACGGCCGTATCGTGCAAAACTTCCCGAATCTGATCGAATTCGAATACCTTTTGTCCTTTTGCCGAGGGAATCGTTTTTTTGCGCGTAATATGCAGCAGGTAAACTTTGGCTTTCATAGGCTTTGCAACTCTGCTGACCCGGCGAAGTGCTTTTGCTGTGGGAGGAGCCTGATGGTCGACCGCCAAAAGAACTTTGGGCTCACTTCCTGTTATTGAGTCAAACGGACCGCGAACATTTACCACCAACAACGGCAGCGGCGACAGCAAGGCCGCCGTCACGGGAATTCCCTCCAGCGACCAGCGACTTGAGATGTGTTTAATATCCACACCCAAAATTAAAATCTGGGCGCGTTTTTTATAAGCCCAACTCGCCATCAATCGTACGACTTCTTCATCGCCGGAAGAGTGACATTCCAGAACATCGATACTTGCAAATTTGATTCTGCAATCGATACCGGCTTCTAAAGATTTCTGAACCTCTTTAAAAATTTCTTCCCGACGTTGGTCATACTCCTCTGGAGAGTAAGGGAAATAGCTTTGATGAATAACAGAGAGAACGAAAATTTCATCAAATAAACCGTGCGCATGCAGATTGCTAATCTGCTCGCAAAAGTTTTTTAAAGAACCATTTTCTGCCGCCCGGGGATTCAGAGCGACCACAGCGCGGTTCATCGACGAATCCTTTCCTCTTAAGCATCTCTGATCAGAATACCACATTCGATTGAAATATTTGATGTACATCAACAAATTGACAGCACTTTCGCTAATTTGAAATCATGACCCATGACGTGGTGGATAGCAGCTTTCTTCATTATCGCTTTCCTTGCACCATTTGCAGTTCGGCTTCCCAATTTAATTTGGAAAGTTCTGTTCGCCGTTCCGTTTGCAATCACCTTTTCAGAAGCTCTGACTCCATTCATTTATAAATCCTGGATCTCGCCTCACAACGGTCTTTCAAACTTTTTTATTTGCATCGTGATGGGCATTGGATTTTTCGTAAGCATCTATGCCGGCGCTTACTTTTCCAAGGCTGATGCCAAAAAGTTTTTTCCTCTGTTGTTTTTATTTGCCGGATCGATGCTGGGAATTTTGTGGACTGATAATATCTATGCCGTATTTACTTTTTGGGAGGCGACAGGACTGTGTTCCTTCCTGCTGATCGCTCTTCATTTTAAGGATCCAGAAACCCGCAGCAGTGCGCGGCAGGCTTTGCTAATTAATAGCGCCGGGGGACTGGCCTTATTGTGTGCCTTGCTGTTTTTATCCCAGAATGCGCAGACGACATCCCTTTCTGCTATCATCGCATCGCCCAACGCTGTCGGGTCCGACAGAATTCTTCTGACTTTACTGTTGGTGTTTGCGGCAATTACAAAATCCGCGCAGTTTCCATTTCATTTCTGGCTGCCGGGTGCGATGAAAGCCCCTACTCCCGCAAGTTGCTATTTGCATTCTGCCACACTTGTAAAACTGGGGGCCTTCTTACTGGTGCGCTTTTCTCCGTTGTTTGAGGGAACCACGCTTTGGACAGTTCTGTTATGTTCCATTGGCAGTATCACGGCATTGGGCGCACTCTTTATGTCCTTGCTACGTACGGATTTAAAACAACTCTTTGCATGGACCACGGTTAGTGCGCTGGGTTCGATCTTTGTTTTGGTGGGAATTCCTTACGAATACTCCTGGAAGGCCTTCTTTTCCTACGTGCTTGCGCATAGCTGTTACAAAGCGAGTCTTTTCATGTGCGTGGGAAATATTGACAAGCAAATCGGGACCAGAAACATCTATAACATCACGAACCTTATTCGTCGCATGCCGATGACATCAACCGCGATGATTCTGTCATTGGGTTCGATGATTGGTTTTCCCTTCAGTCTGGGATTCTTGGGTAAAGAATACTTACTGGGATCCGCCCTGCTACTTAAAGGCCCCGGTACTTTACTAATCATGGTCTTGGTGGGTTCGGGCGCACTGTCGATTGTGGTTGCGTATCGTTTATTAAAACTGATCACTCGCAGAGATCCGCGCCATCATTCAGAAATTCTGCGCGAAGCAAAACCCGCCATGTGGCTGCCAGCGCTGTGCCTTGCGGCGACGGGATGGATTCTGAACTTCTTTCTGGATGAAATTAACGAATACTTCTTAAGCCCTATCGTTTCCTCAATTCTATTAAAGGGCGTCGAGCTGCAACTGAAAGTCTGGACGGGATTCAATGCGGGTCTTTTGCTAAGTATAACAACTTTTGTACTGGGAGGAATTCTCTCAATTGTCTTCTACAAGTATCTTGTGCATCTGGAGCTTTGGGTTCGCTTTGATAAAGAAGCACAAGAAAAGAAATTCCTCTTCGCCAAGGTCAGTAAGCAGATAACCAATTACCTTCAAAACGGCAGGCTGACGTTTTACATGATCTGGATCGTGGTGGGAATTTTTGCCTGGGGAATTGCCGGTACATTTGCGATGAACGGTTTAGCTCCGGGAGTGATTTGGGCCGACAGCTCCTGGACGCCAGAGCAGATCCTGGCGATTGCGTTAGTTTTATCAGGTCTTTATCCACTATTAAAAAGCACCAATAACTTGATTCAAATTATGGGATTGGGATTGGTGGGTTACGGAATAGGTTTACAGTTTCTTATCGCAGACGCCCCCGATCTTGCGATGACCCAGCTTGCAGTCGAAACGGTTTCTATTTTAATTTTTGCTTACTGCCTAAAATACGTACGCTCTCCATCTATACCTTTACCAACCGGATTTCAAATGGGCCGGGCACTGATTACGGCAGTCAGCTTCTTTTTTGTTTTAGTGCTGGTAAGCTTATTGGAAAGTGGAAGAGTTCCTTCACATATCTCACCATTCCTGACAGAGAACGCTCCAACCTTGGGTCGTGGTCTGAACATTGTCAACGTCACTCTGGTGGATTTTAGGGCCCTGGATACCTTCGGAGAAATTACGGTTCTGACTATTGCGGCCTTGGGAACTTACTTTTTATTTTTACGAGTCAGAAAAACTCCGGAGAGATTCTATCACTCTGTCATCGTGGATCGGGCCACGCAGATTTTCATTGTCCTGTTCTCTTTAACTTCACTCTACATTCTTTTTCGCGGACACAATGCTCCCGGCGGCGGATTTGTGGGTGGTTTAATCTATGGAATCGCAGTGGGGTTTTATGCCCTGGTATTCGGCGAGGAAAAAGCCATGAAGTTTCTTTCCGGCTCAACGGTGCGCTGGCTTTATGTGGGACTGACTCTTTGTCTGATATCTGGATTGCTGTCCACCACCTTAAATGGAAGCCCGCCGTTCACCAGCTTTTGGCTTGCAGCTTTGCCAAGCATCGGCACGCCACTTCTTTTTGATGTCGGAGTGTATCTGGTTATTGTCGGAGTTATCACCACCATCGCGTTTTCGCTAAATGGAAGGAGGGAGCATTGATTATCAGCGCAATTTCTCTGCTGGTTGCTGCCATCTTCGCTTCCGGGATCTGGTTGCTGTTTTCCAGAAAATGGTTGGGAACCATCATGGGTCTTCTGATGTTAAGTCACGCTGTTAACTTATTACTTCTTAACAGCGGTTCAGAGAAAGATCCCTTGCCACAGGCCTTGATTCTGACTGCGATCGTAATTGGACTGGCGACACAAACTGTCTTGCTGGTACTGGCCTACTTTGCAAAACGCTATCAAAACGTCATCGACCTAAACACGCTCAAGGAGAAAGAATGATCGCTTATCCTCTCCTTGCTTGCTTCTTTATGGGCGTTGCTAGCTTTTTCTTTAAAAGTAATTTGCGATGTCAGCGCGTTCTGGCGGTGGTGGGCTCATTCTCGGTTCTTGTTATCAGCGTACTTCAGGCCCTGGAAGTTTACCACGCCGGACCTCAGATCCTGGCATTCGGAAACTGGCAGGCACCTTATGGAATTTCTTTTCGCGTTGACCTGCTAAGCGCTCTGTTGATCACGGTTTCTGCTTTCATTTACTTTTGCGGAGTGATGGGATCCATTGCCGCAAGGATCGTGAAAGCCGAGCTAAAGGGTTATTACACCCTATTTCATTTTCTGATGTTTGGAATCTTTGGGGCATTTTCCACTGGGGATCTTTTTAATCTGTATGTGTGGTTTGAAGTTCTTCTTTTCTCGTCATTCTTTCTGGTGACAGTTCAGGGAAAACAACGGGCTTATGCGGGAGGTTTTAAGTATGCCGCGATAAATGTGTTGGCCTCTTTGATTTTCTTATCAGGTGTGGCGCTTATTTACAGCAGCACCGGGACTTTAAACTTATTGGAACTGAAAAGTCTGAATACCGGCGAAGTGTCGTCTTCTTTTGTGATTGGCATTGGAATTTTATCCGTCGCCTTTCTTACAAAAGCGGCGATCTTTCCATTTCACTTTTGGTTGCCCGCTTCTTACCCCCTGACCACTACACCTGTGGTCGCAGTTTTCTCGGGATTACTTACTAAAATAGGAATCTATGGTTTGTTAAGGATACTCGCACCATTTAACGAATCAATGCCCGCGGGTCTTGCGATGGCTTTGCAAATAATGGCATTGGCTTCGATGATATTCGGGGTTCTGGGTGCGCTTTCCCAGGACAACATGAAAGGCATTTTGGCATTTCATAGTATCTCGCAATTAGGTTACATCCTTTTGGCTTTTACTCTTAACACTCCACTGGGCATTGCCGCCTGCGTTTTTTATATGGCCCATCACATGCTGGTAAAAACTAATTTGTTTCTGGTTGTTTCCAGCATCGAGACCACCGCAGGCAGCACCGCGATTGCCAAGGTTGGAGGCATGATGCAAAAATCGCCGATGCTTGCGATTCTTTTCGCGATCCCAGCGTTGTCACTTGCGGGTATACCACCCCTGATGGGATTTTGGGCAAAGGTCTTTACAATTCAGGGGCTATTACAAAACCGAAGTATCGTCGCCGTACTGGTCAGTCTGGCCGTGAGTTTATTAACCATGATGTCGATGCTAAAAATTTGGCTGGGAGTTTTCTGGAAGCCCGCTCCTGACGACACACCCCTGGAGGTTAAGTCCCCATGTAAAAGATGGATTCTTGTGCCTTTGATTCTGTTGGCACTGGCTTCGATTCTGCTGGGTGTTTTTTCAGGGACCGGAAATGAGATCGTTCAACAGATCGCCGTAAAGATTATGAGTAAGGAATCGATATGAGATTTTTGCGAAAACTACTTCTGGTGATTGAAATCGCAGTGATCTTTGTTTTTGAGTTCATTGTGGCCGTCGTTCAGGTCGCGGCTTGGGTATTTCGTCCCAACTCTGGTTTAAAACCCGTGATCGTTCGAATGAATACGGTTTTGAAAAACCCCACCTCGTTGTGGCTCCTTTACATGATTATCTCTCTGACTCCCGGATCCCTGGTGGTGGATCTTTCGCGGGATAGTTCCATCTTATATATTCATTTTTTTCATGCCCCCGATCCGGAGCAATCCATCAGTACACTTCGCAGACGCTTCGAAAGTCGGCTGCATCTGCTTTTCTCCCGGGAGGACGCATGATTTCAGCATTGTTCATACTTTTGATTTTCTCTGTTGTTTGCGCTGCAATTCGCTTTTTGCGTGGGCCCAGCCAGGCAGACCGAATCATAGTCTTTGACCTGCTAACCGCAGTTCTGATTGCCGGCGCAGTACTGATCGCCATAGTTCTGGATGATATTCATGTGATGAGTCTGGTGATCGTGCTTTCCATTCTGTCCTTTGTGGGAACTTCTGTTTTGGCCTTCTATCTTGAAAAGAACCGGAGAAAATCATGAACTTGCTTGTTCAGATATGCCTGATACTGGGCACGGCACTTATCGTTATCTCGGCACTAGGCGCCCTGAAATTTCCAGATACTTTAACCCGCATGGCCGCCATCACCAAGGCATCCACTATGGGCGCTCTTTGCTTTTGTGTGGCCGGGGCATTGCATTTTCAGAATTGGGAGATCGCCATAGCACTTTTAGCGTCTTCATTGATTTTAAGCTTTGGTATTCCCATCAGCTCATTTTTGATCGGTCGATGCAGAGTCCATGAGGACTCCAAGAAGCATCCACTACGTTTGGAACGAAACGATCACCTGCAGGATCGTTAAGGAGTCATATCTTTTTTATATTGTTTTGGAACCAAGCCCTTCAAAGTTGCAAAAGACTGCTCCAGCGTTTTGAATCTTGGAGTTCCTACGCAGCCTGTTTCGCTCTGGCTTTTCTTTTCGCCTTTTTCAACTCTTAGTTTGTAAGTACCCGCAGTACATTTGGCCGTTGAAGATTTCACAAGCTTCAACACGATCTTCATGGCCGGCTCCCCTTTTTTCCAGTTCATTTTTTGAACTTCTTCGCCGTTCACACGGATCGTGTCTTTTTGAACGTGAAGGGATTCACGGTGCTTTTTTCCATTAAGGTCGTAACTAAAGTACGAGACACCACGAAAAGGCTGAGTTTCTTTGATCTCTTTTTTCGGAGCTGCAAATGCCGAAAACGAAACTAGTGTGATGAGAGCAATTAGAATTCTTTTCACCCGAAACCATCCTTTTTCAAATCCAATATATGAAGAATACTAATGGATGGGGAATATGGCAACCAAGGGGGTCCAGAAGTCCGATTTCTTGACTTAAGCTGAGAATTTGCCCACTGTGAATCTCATGAATTTTCTCCTATATGCTATATGCACTCTGATCTGGGGCTCCACTTGGCTTGTCATCACTTTCCAAGTGGATTCAGCTTCGCCAATTGCTTCAGTATTTTGGCGCTTCGCCCTGGGTGCATTTCTTTTGTTCGCTTATTGCTGGTTTACGAAAAAGAAATTGTCCTATGGAAAACAAGATCACCTGACCTTTATGGCCATGGGGGTCTTTATGTTTTCGATTAACTACATGCTGGTGTATTGGTCAGAAACCATGGTGAGCTCGGGAATAGCCGCCATCTGTTTTACGGTAATAGTTCCGTACAATATGATCGGCATGAGGATCTTCTTTAAGAAGCCGATCGCTGCGAAAGTCATTACAGGTTCACTGTTAGGTGGTGCCGGAATTGCTTTGATTTTTATGAACGAAATTCTGGGACTGCAAGCGAATCATAGTACGATCTTTGGCCTGGTGTTGGGACTTATTGCGACCTTATCGGCTTCAACCGGCAACATGCTTTCCCAACGTTCGTATCGAAAAGCCATCCCCGTGGTGATTTCAAACACCTGGGGCATGCTGTACGGAAGTGTCTTTACATTAATCGTGGGATTGATCCTACAACACAGTTTCGCAATCCCCCTGACCACCAAATATCTAAGTTCTCTATTGTATTTGTCTCTATTCGGTTCAGTCTTCGCATTCGGGGCTTACCTGTCACTGGCAGGTCGAATTGGGGCTGAAAGAGCAGCTTATTCGGGAGTTGTCTCCCCTATCATCGCACTGACTCTGTCCAGTATGTATGAAAACTTTAAGTGGACTCCCTACATTGTTGCGGGAGTCGCACTTTGTCTTTTAGGAAATGTTCTTACGTTGTATTCTCCAAAAAAGCTTACCAAGTCGGCGGGTTGATTCCCGGCGGCAGGAAGAACACACCTGTTTCAAACATCATGTCGATGATTGATTGGGATGTTTTTCTTAAATCACGTCCTTGGGGCGCACCATTGTCCACGATGATCATGCCATCGTCGCTGCCAGAGATATAAGTATGCCCTGGTGAAATGCCTGATCCATTCATCAGAATCGCCCCGGTCATTGGTTTATACTTTGTTCCATCCCAGGCAATCCATCCGGCTTTGTAAAGAGCCATAGAAAAATTCACAACAGCAGCCGTATTTGACCAGATAAGCTTATTGCCTTTGGTTGTATTAAAATCATCACTGACCCGGTACCCGGCACGCTGATAAGCTTCGCGCACAAGTTCTGACTGGAATTCCGCGCAAGGAACGTTTGAAAAGCCATGACGAACTGCCGTCTGTTGGACAGCGATCGACCACGCACCATTCGTCGCGACTTTGCCGATTTTCTCATAGTCCAATGAAGCTTGCTTGGCAGTTGCGGAATCAATCATCAGATATGATTTAGGGGTCGCAACCTCGCGGTTCGCGACTTTTCTAAGTTCCGCATAAATCGCATTCCACTTTGCCCGGTCCGCAGAGCTTAAACTTGCAGGATCCACGCCCTTGTTGATTTTAGGAAAGCGTTTGGTCGAAGACGTGGTGTAACTGAATTTTGGCTTACCTGAAGTTTGATAGTTTGCCAAAAATCCTGCGCCCGGAGTCGCTGGAGTGATCACCGCAAAGCTGCCTTCCGCCCCCTGAAGACTTCCCACGATAGAAGCAAATATGAAAAGTCCCCCGCTGGTTTTATTTAAGGTATCAATTTTACTTTGCGGAAACTGCGAAGCAAAAGAAGAAGGAACAGAAACAATTTTTATCGGATAGATAAAGCCCGTGCTCGAACGAACCAGTTTGCCGCTGGAATCACGATAATCCAGATTCTTGGAGGAGTAGTCTGCGGGAACTTCGATCTGTGTTCCGGAAGGAAGCTCCGCCTTGTTTTCCAGAACGTTGTTACTCTCGTAACGAACGCTCATGTCCTGATTCAGTAATAGCTTTTGGGCCGCGTTTACTGGTGTGGAGTTTCCACCGGATACTTCATCTGTTGCTGTCCCAGTGCCTGGGTCAATAACAGATGCCGTTTCGTTTCCTGACTCGTCGATGGCAGTCAGACTTCCATTACCCGGTCCGCAAGCTGTCAAAGCCAGAACCAGAGACAACGTACCAAGGTTGGTTAGTGAACGAGGTGCAAGCATCTCAAATCCCTCCTAAGGTAGTTCCTTAACCCTTCGGAGTGTTCACATTTTGAATTTAATGTTTTTTGTTAAGTGAAAGATTTTGTCGGTCGTTCATTGAAAAACGTCAGGTTCTTAAGCGAAAAAAGATGAATGATGCTTCGATCAACAGGGATCGTGTTTGTTTAGGCTGTTCGGCGGATGATGTGATAACCGAAACGCGTACGAACTGGTTTAGTCGTGGTTTGTCCCACTTTCAGAGCGAATGCGACCTCTTCAAAATCCGGATCCAGGCGACCTTCAGAAAAAGTTCCAAGATTTCCACCATCAGCTGCGGACGGACATTTCGAGAACTTGCGCGCAAGTTCGGCAAAATCTTTACCGTCTTTAAGGGCTCGCAAAAGATCATCAGCTTCGTACGAGTGTTGAACCAAAATGTGGCTTACTTGAATTTTCATACTCCAAAGTATGCCACAGCCTTTCACCAATTTCACTGTCCATTTTTTAGGGGTTCGCTATCATTGGAGCTCACTATCTTTTATGGGGGTATTTATGATTAAAGCAAAAGCGTTTGCAGCTCCGTCGGCAAAAGCACCGCTGGCTCCGTTTAGCTTCGAGCGCCGCGAACTTCGCGATAATGATGTTCACATTGAAATTCATTATTGCGGCGTTTGCCACTCGGACGTTCATCAGGTTCGTGATGAGTGGGGCAAAGGAATGTTTCCGATGGTTCCAGGCCACGAGATCGTCGGCAAAGTCGTCGCCGTCGGGTCGAAAGTAAAAAAATTCAAAGCTGGTGATCTGGCTGGTGTGGGCTGCATGGTGGATTCCTGCCTGGACTGCGCATCCTGCAAAGAAGGTCTTGAGCAATTCTGTGAAAATGGATTTGTTGGCACTTACAACTCCAAAGAAAAAGATGGCGCGCCCACTTACGGCGGCTACTCCACCTCTATCGTAGCCCGCGAAGAATTCTGCCTGTCTATTCCTAAGAATTTGGATTTAGCAGCAGCCGCACCTCTTTTGTGTGCCGGTATCACGACTTACTCTCCGCTTCGTCACTGGAAAGTGACTAAAGGACAAAAAGTCGGCGTTGTTGGCTTGGGTGGTTTGGGTCACATGGCTGTGAAACTTGCCAATGCCATGGGTGCGAATGTTGCCGTGTTCACAACATCCCCTTCAAAAGTTGAAGATGCCAAACGCTTAGGGGCCCACGAAGTGATCATCTCGAAAGACATGGAGCAAATGAAAGCTCACATGGGATCTTTTGATTTTATTATCGATACAGTCTCTGCACCCCATGACTACAACCTTTACCTGAGCATGCTTCGTCGGGACGGTAATATGGTCTTGGTGGGTCTGCCAGATACTCCGCCAACATTGGCTGCCGGGGCCCTGATTATGGGTCGTAGAAAGCTGGGTGGATCGTTGATCGGTGGCATTCAGGAAACTCAAGAGATGTTGGATTTCTGTGCCAAGCACGGAATCGTATCGGATATCGAGATGATTCCGATCCAAAAGATCAACGAAGCCTACGAACGTATGATCAAAAGTGACGTGAAGTACCGCTTTGTTATCGACATGAAGTCTTTGGCATAGAACCTTTATGAGAGAAGTTCACAGCGTTTTTGCCCCCTAAGCAGGGCAAATTCGCTGGGAATTCCACTTTATTCCAACCTAAAGCTGCACTCCCTAGTTCCCCGATGGAACCACTCCTCATTTCCACTGGTAAAATTGACAGGTTTTTCACTCTAAGCTGCCCAAAACACCAATCATTTTGTACATATCCCCCACATACAATCTGGGGGTATTCATGAAGTCATTTTTCATCGCATCAGCGCTTATTCTAAGTTCATCTTTCGCATCTGCGGGAGCCATGAAAGAGATCTCCATGATGACTACAGAAAGTGTTCTTGAAACGCTTGGTTTTGATGAAAGCATTGTTTCCATCGAGCAAAAGTTTACAACAGTTGCGGGTTACGATGTTGCGATCATCACTATGGCGCGCGGAAACTACAAAGTGAAAGGCGTTGTACCGACTTTCAAATGTGTGACCGTGTTTAAGAAAAACTCCGACAATTGGTACGATATCGTTAAAACAGAGTGCGAAACTCTTAAGTAGGAATTATGAAAACCGTAAGTATTTTCTTTGTTCTTTTGGTTCTGGCTATCGCAAATGCAAAAGCTGCTACTTGCGAACAATCTTTGGCTGCGACTCTTCCGCAGAATGCAGAACTAACAGGTCTTTTCCAGTGTGAGCCGGAACAAGAAGGCCAAAAACCAGTTTGCCTGGCTATCGCAAAAATTGGTGATAACCAGTACTTGTATCAAACAATCCAGGACTCTGTGGTTATCAATTCTGCGACTACTAAGACCATTCAATTGGTGGGTCTAAGCGCAAAGTACAGCACGACTAACGACAACCACCGTGTCACATCCACTTACTGGCCGAATGCCAGCTTGTTGATTCTTGATTACTCTGCTCGCAAGGGTTTCTTTAAGGGTTATGAGATTCAAGACAGCTACAGCTTTTCCTGCAGCTTGAAGAACTAATATCAGCAAAATCTGAAAATAAAAAAAAGGGAGCTTATGGCTCCCTTTTTTTATTTAAATGTTCTTTTCTGAACGGGTGAACTTTCTAAGCCCCGGGGCTGACTTCCCTTGGGCCTTTAAAGCCTCTGGGCTGCGCAGCTTGATCGGCAGGGAGTTAAAGCCGTGACGATCATAGAATCTCACGATCGTGTCGTTACCAGTCTGGCTGGAAGCTGAAATCGCCAATTCCATGTTGAACAGAGTCCGCTGAGCCGTCACGATCATCGCACCATTTTGATAAGTCCAAACTCCCTCACCATTTCCAAGTTTGTCGACCTGATAAAAGAATTTTCCGTTATCAAAAAGCACGTAGCGCATCGGATATGCGCTGTCAGTTTCCATGACTTTCAATTCATCAATTTTACTTTCAGCCTGAGGCCACTCAGCCGCGGGATTTACGAACTGGCTGTAAAATTCCGCGTCACGCTCGTGCGCGATCAACGAACCCGCTGGCGAACATGCCTGAAGGGCAAAACCTAAAACTGCTGTCAAAAATGCGAAACCAAGGTGTTTATTCATGTCCTTATTTTATAAACTGGACTGCGAAGGTCAACGCCATTCCCCTTTTGGTCTGGGTCATTGCAACACAAATGAGACTGGAAACTTTGAGACTTGTCTGGGAAACAAAGCCGCGCAATGATTCGTGCGAGGATTTTATGAAATACTTAGCCGCATTTATTTTGACTTCAATTTTTGCTCTTGTAGCACAAGCCGCTCCAGCCTCTGATCAAATGACTTATCGCTGTTTCGGGAAAACATCCGAGTTCGCATTCCAGTGGCATGTCACTTATAATCACGGAACTCTTTTTAAATCACAGTTAACTGTTACTCACCCAGGAAATGACGTTCGCAAAAATCCGTGGAAATCCGTCAGCTCCACAAAATTCAAATTCGAAGTGGATTCCCCGTGGTCGCAGTACCGCACTTACCTCTATCGTAACAAAATGGTCAGCTTAGGCCTGGCAGTCGTCGATCCCACGACAAGCGTGGAACTCGACAACCCACCGTATTCAGAATTTAAGTGCTATAAACACTAGTTTCCAAATTTAAGATTCACGCCATTCTTTGTTTTTACACAACTCCCAAGCCTCCCCCTACACATATTACCGGGATTCCCATGGAATAGAGTTAGAGGTGGTGCTTATGTATGCGTCTGTACGTACTTACCGATTTAGTCCCGTGTACATTCAGGAAATATCCGAAAAGCTTCAGGACATGTTTGTACCTTTGCTGGAACAGATGGAGGGTTTCATTTCCTATGACTGGATCACCACTCCTGATGGTCAGGGCATTGGCGTTTGTGTGTTCCGGGATGAAGAAGGCTTAAGAGAGTCTATTCATCTGGCAGCGGACTTTCGCAAAGTCCACTTCAGCCATATTGGAATGACCACCCCAGAAATTATCGTCGGTTCCGTAGGCGCACACGGGGTAGTTCCTGAACAAATCGCACCTACCAGTAAGAAAAACCGCGAAGACCGCCCAACCCACTAACACTTACGCGCCGCGCTTTTGCCATTCCCCAAGGAGTTTGATAGGTTCAAATCTCCTAAAGTGGGGGGCTAGCTTAGTTGGTTAAAGCACGGTGCTCATAACACTGGGATCGGGGGTTCAAGTCCCTCGCCCCCTACCAAATTCGAAGCCACCTTTCGGTGGCTTTGTCGTTTCAGAAGTAATTTAAAATAAATAAAACAATAACAACAGATTGAGCCAATAAAGGCTTCTTGCTTCATCTTTTCCAATATCCCGCAAGAACCCGCGAAATAACGGCAGTTGATAGAGATTTGTATCAGGCGCTGTAGCAGTCGTAACGATTGCTACAAGCATCTGTCTAATCCGCCTCAAAGATACCCAGGGGGGATCTGCGAACGTTCGTTAACTTAGCTCGCCATCGCATCGCAATCGCGTGTGACTATTGTGTGAATTTTGGGCCTATGTACCCTCACCTGTTTCTTCCTATTTAGCTGTTCGATTTCATTGAGCGTTTGATCGAAATAGGAGGCTACTTGAACTCAATCAAACGTCTTGTGAAAGTACGGCCAACCATAACTTTTTCTATGGTTGGAAGGATTTATATATTCTGGGACGAAATAGGCCTGCAATCTTGCATGATTCGCATTGAGGATAGGCTGTGGAATTAAAATCAATTTTGCGAAAACTCATCAAGGAAAAAGGTCTTACTGTTGCATGTCTATCGAGAGGTGCAAAGGTGCCCGTTCAGACACTACATGGTTGGCTTCATGGGGTAGAACCGAAAAGCATTCGACAGCTGAAGTCTGTAGCCGATTATCTCGAAGTTGATTTGGATTATCTTTGCTTCGGCATTAGGGCAAAAGCTGATCGCGACAAAATTGAAAAATTTGAAGATGAGATCAATGCGGGTGTTTTTGAAGTTGTACTGAGACGAATTAAACGATGATCGACGGGCTATTGCGTGGATAAAAAAATTGTGGTGCTTTTTCTTGGCTTATTTTTCACTAGCTGTGCAACGCAACCAACTAGCCAGCAACTTATGGATGCTGATTATGGTTCGGCTCCGTCAAATGAGGAGAAAGTTGTTAAAGATTTCATGTCCACGATTTTAAAAGATCCGTCTAGTGCTCAGTATAAATTCTCGGGTCGTTCGAACACAGCGTGGGCTAGGAATGGTTTTGGTGGATATGTAGGATATCAAAATCACTATTTTTTGATTAAAAATGAACGGGTCATTTATGCGCCTGGGCCTGGATATGTCTCGGATCGATCTTGCAATCCATACGGCATGAGCTTTTGAGGATTAAAAATGAAATTCATCTTCATGCTATTCATTAGCCTTACATCGCTCATAATTAGCTGCGCAACTCGTCCTGCGGGAGATAAGAAAAATGAATCGGTTACCGGGTTCAGGAGTATGCTGGGCGGAATGTGGTGTGGGCCAGGTTTTTCCGTTACTTACGCAGAGAAGGCCATAGAGGAAGCTAAAAAGGACTGTGAAAAAGAGGGCAAGTCATTTGAATATTCAAGCCATGACGTGGGATCGGTACGTTATAAGTGCATATCGAAAAACTAAATAGTCTTTCGTAAGATTCGGATTTATTGTTTTTTTGTTACGAAATAAGTGTCGGCCTTCCTTCATATCTTTGGAATCAGTAGAATGAATTCAGTCTATTTCTGGCAGCCATGAACTCATTCAGTTAAACCTTTTTAGTCTCTAGATTCATTCGGGACGTAATTCTTAAATCTATTTTAGCGGAAGCCCCATTTTTTGGATTACTTTAGACAAAAGAACTCCCTTCCCAAAGTTAAAACTTTGAGTTTAAGTGGCTAGCAAAATTCACACTCCGCGGACGTCTCACGGAGATTTGAATTTTTCAGCCTTCTCTCACTTCACTCTTGATTCTGTTTGGCCGATCAGGGAAACTGAGTTTGCTTAGTTCTACAGTTTCCAAATTCGATCAAAGAAAAAACCAGAACCAATTCGTGATTAAATCCCACAGGTACGGCAACAGTGGGGTATGTGGGTTCAGCAAGTTCCATAACCAAACAATCCACTTGATTAGATTAAGCAGGATTTTCCAGCCTGACTGCTTCGGTAGGGGTTGATATTCTGTAGCTTTTTTACGGCTACGCTTCTGGTATGCAGTGGTTGGCTTTTTGGCCATAACTCACCTCTTTCGGTTTCGCAGATTAAAATTTCAAATGATGATGTAGTCTGCGGTTCCTACATCGTTTAGGTAAATGGTTAAACCTTCTATGTTCTGTAATATGCTTCATGAAGGACCCCTGTTTTTAATAAGGCTCGAGTAAATAGAATTTTTCTGTCACCAGCCCTTTCCCTTATAAGCATTCAAAGAAGGGGGTACGAAATAGGATACGGAATTGGATATTTTCCCGGTCATCTCTGGCAAATTCATACCGTCTAGTAAAGATTACGTCTCATCCCTTCGAAGGCTCTCGAGTAATATATGGCGATCGAATATCTCGAAGGCGGTGCTCTTCCTATTTACTTGTTAAAAATTCGAATCAAATTCATAAGTATTTGTTTTTATTGGATAATTTTTTGAAAAAATAGCGGCCATGCCATATAGTTCGCTGATAAAGGTAGGACCCAGCGGGACAAAAGATATGATGAGGATAGTTTAACTGAAAGAGCTCTAACGAGTTCTGAAGATGTTCTAGAGCCAACAATACAAGAGGGGCAGATCACAGTGCCCCGGCAGTATTCCCGAGTATAGAGTTTTCGAGTTTTTTCTTGAGGTGATGCTAAATTAGTTATAAAAGCCCGACTTTCCTTACCCGGGTAATTTGTTGCGGAAATGCAATAATTTATCTAAAAAGCATGGAATACTTGTAAAATCGCTTATTTAATTAAGTAATATGCCTATTTTTCTTTGCTTACATTGTAAACAAAGAAAACCGCAAGGCTTACCCGGGTATGATTTAAGTTTACATTGTAAGCAAAAAGAATTTAAATAAATCATATGCCTATAAAGAATAAGGAACAGAAAATTAAGGATGATTACCCTGATCGGTTGAAATCGATTCGAAGTAAGCTGGGCATGACTCAAAGACGTCTTGCTGCCGAACTTTACGTTACTCCCGGAGCTATAAATCATTGGGAAAATGGTGATAGAAGAATTCCCGGGCCAGTGAGAAAGTTAATTGAAATTTATGAACTTATCATCGAACAACAAAGGAAAGCTAATGGCTAAGAAAGGCGTTTCAAAAACCTCAAAAAAAGCCAGTAGTAAAAAGCAAAAACCGATTTCGAAAGATCAGGTATTGGCTCAGCTAAAGTCATTGAAGAGCGACACTCAACTTTACAATGAAATCTTGTCCTTTTTCCCAACCCAAACAGATACGGGCTTGGAAGCAGAGATCGAGGTTGATAATGAAGAGGGGCCATATGGGCCTGAACCAATCTACTCGGAGTTAGGTTATGATCCCTCTACAATTCGCGTCGCTTTTCGCCAATACCCTGTTGATCTGTTAATCAAGCGCATTCAAGAAAATGCAATTAACTTTACTCCTGGATTTCAGCGTGCAGCTGCGATCTGGAATAAGCGAGCACAGAGTCGTCTAATTGAGTCAGTTTTAATTAAGATTCCGCTGCCAGTTTTTTATATGGATAACTCGAACGAGGATCAGTGGGACGTAATTGATGGTGTCCAAAGACTTACGGCGTTTAAATCATTCGCGGTTGATAAGGTATTAAAGCTACAAGAGTTAGAGTTTATGCCCGAACTGGAAGGAAGAGGATTTGACGATCTTCCAAGAAACCTACAACGTAGATTCTTAGAATCTTATATCAGTCTTTATCTTATTGAAAAAGGGACACCAAAAAGAGTTAAACAAAGTATTTATGAGAGAATTAATACAGGTGGAACTACTTTAGTTGCACAAGAAATTAGGCAAGCCATATTTCAAGGCTCAATTACACAGCTGTTGGATAAAATGGTTTCTTATGAAAGCTTCAAAAGAGCTACAGATAATGGAATTAGTAGCTTAAGAATGGCAGATAAGGAATGTGCTACACGGTTCATTGCTTTTTATCTTGAAGATTATCAAACATATCGTACCAAAGATATGGATCGATTTTTAAGTGATTCATTGGAGAAGTTGTCTACAAAATCACGCTGGGAGCAAGACCGGGTGGCGGAGAAATTTGATTTCTCAATGCATTTGGCTTTTGAGCTTTTTGGAAAAACGGCATTCAGAAAACCGATTCCGAAGGCTCAAATTAACAAAGCACTATTTGAAACGATATCATCCACTCTAGCTAAGCTATCTCATAGTGAGGCAAGGGCATTGGTTGAAAAGAAGAAGACTTTAAAAAGTAGATTTTTAAAACTAAGTAATGACGAAGAATTTAACTCATCTATCAGTACAGGCACTGGTGATGTTAGAAAAGTTCAGCATCGTTTTTTCGCAATTGAGAATTTAATAAGAGGAATTATCAATGATTGAACAAATTAGATTAAAAAATTTTAAATGCTTTAGGGATCAAACTCTTATAGTTAAACCAATTACTTTACTTTCCGGAATTAATGGAATGGGCAAGTCCACGTTCATTCAATCTTTATTGGCACTTCGACAGTCTCATTTGCAGAATCTTCTTCCGGACACTGGCCTATCTTTAAACGGGGATCTTGTAAGCTTGGGAGCAGCAAATGATGTTCTTTTTGAATATACGGATGAAGAAGAGATCGGTCTCAAAGTTACTTATAAGGGTGGTTTAACCGGCAGATTTCTTTTTAATTATAACCAGTCATCGGATGTCTTACCTTTAAAGAAAGAAATTGCGGAGAAGTCTTTTTTTACTTCGAATTTATTTTCTGATAATTTTCACTACCTTTCAGCAGAAAGAACAGGGCCGCGTCTGTCTTTTGCTATGTCTGACTTCCACGTGGTACAGCATAGACAACTAGGTATTAGAGGTGAATATTCGCCACATTTTTTGGCTTCATTTGGTTCAAGTCCTCTTAAAATCAAGGCGTTGAAGTTTTCCTCAGATATCAGTGATACTTTATTAGCCAATGTGGAAGCATGGCTTGGAGCGATTAGTCCCGGTACAAGGCTCACGGTAACCCCGCACCCTGGCATGAACTTAGTGAACTTGGAATATTCGTTTTCTAGAGGAACTCGTGTGAGTAAAAATCATCGCCCAACAAATGTAGGCTTTGGAATTACATTTATTCTCCCAGTATTGGTCGCAATTTTGTCATCGGATCCTGGTTCTCTTTTGCTCATCGAAAACCCAGAAGCTCATTTGCATCCGAAGGGTCAATTTATGCTTGCCCAACTAATGGCGTTGGCGGCGACAAACGGAATTCAGATTATCGTAGAGTCCCACAGTGATCATTTTTTGAATGGCCTTCGTGTAGCAGCCAAAAGGGGCGAAATTAAAAGCGAAGACATTTCCGTTAACTTCTTTGAGTATGATCAATCACTAATGTCTTCTCGCGTAGTTAACATTAATATCGATCAAGACGGTAGAATTGATTACTGGCCTGAGGGCTTCTTTGATGAGTGGGAGAAGTCACTTGAGGCGTTGATTTAGCACTATGCAACTCGAATATATTTTGAATGAACTTTCTATTAGGGAGCTGTTTCCTACGCCAGGAGATGCCCATGCCATAATGGATGTGTTTATCGATGTAGTAATGGCATCGAGAAGTTCTGGCGTAAAGCCGAATGTCAGGACTCATGTCAAAATTAATCAGATCGAATTATCATCCGGATACTATATTTCTAACTGGGCTGCTGATCAGAGCATCAATCGAGAGAAAAGACTGTATATCCATACTTTGTTGACGAAGAACCCTCTTCTAAAGGAACTGCCGGACCCTCTTTGTGAAGACATTAAGGAAACGTCCGTAAAAGTATATCGAACTCATGGCGATGGGGTGACCGTTAGTTATCTCACCGACAATCCAGTAATTAGCTTCAATACTGATCCCAAGTGGGATGTCCCCCTTTTGGATATTGAGGTTGAGCAACTTAAGACGGGAGACCAGGGCAACCCTGAAATTGTTCAACACACGAGCACTTTAATTAATTTTTCAACCTTGCAGTCATTTCAGGCCAACAGGACTAAAATTCAACAGATACACCTGAGAAGGTTCGCTACTATAGAAGATTTTTGGGCTCGTAAAGGAGATGTCTATCCACATCTTACTTTCTCACCAGAGGTGAAAGATCAACTGGCGGGATACACAACCCCTCAACAACAGTTTTTTCAACAGGCAATGATGAGGTTGAATGAAATCAATAACTACTGCCAAACATGGAGCAGTGGTCCTTGTACGATCTTAAGCGATATTCCAAATATCTCTCCAGAGTCTCTAAGTACTATGCAAGCATATGGAGAGTTACGTAAGTTTCCTGACGATAGCGGAAGTTATAAACTCTGCGAACTCCATGCGAGGATAACTCCAGGTCCTGGGCGAATTCACTTTTACCCTCTACCAGATCAAAAAAAGATATTTATTGGTTATATAGGTCCTAAATTGAAGTGTAGCTGATAAATTTAAGAACTTGTGTTCTCTCTCTAGGGTAGGTTTATTTAATTTTGGGCCTGCCTTCTGCCATAATAGATCTTTTGAGGTGAGCTTTCATAGTTCTGATCCATTGATAATTGGCGTCCATTTCTCTGGATACATTGAATGGATTCCAGCGAACTTCGAATGTGGAAAGACGCTTGATCTCCCTTCTCAATTTAGTAACTTCTTTTTTAACTTCGCGCTTTCGACCTAAAGACAGACCCCTCTCGTTTAACATTTTTATGTTTTTAGAAAGCTCAACCTTAAGGGGCTTGATCGCACGGTTTCGCATATTCTTGTTAATATTCCGTACCATTAAGTCGAGTTCGTTTTCGGGACGCATGATCGCGGACACTCGTGATGCCTGGAGCTTATTGCCTTTACAGTCTTCCAAAAGATCAATGATGCGCCTAGCTACGAGGGTCGGAATTCGTGGCCGTCGTCTATTGCCGTGTTTTTTTCTAGCTGCGAGGTAATTCCTAATCGATTCAAGATGTAGCTCATTCATAGAACGAGTGAAGTTTCGAGATAGAGAAGTAATCTTTGCCGAAAGATTTCTATCCAAATTTACACGCCATACTTCGTCAGCCCCAAGAATCTTATGCTCTTCGCTGATTTGCCCACTTTTATAGTTGGTTCTTTGTCCTTGGCACCACTTTCCAAGCTTATTTCATCGCATCGATGCCATCCGAATGGACCTGCATCATCCAGCATGGAGAAGCTCCAAGTAAGGTTGATGCTGAGTATTTTTATTAGGAGTTCCTTTTCTTCTGCCACTTCCATTTGGTTTTTTCTGACCTGCTTTAAAAGCGCCCATCGCTCTATTTATTGAAAAAGAAATCACGATGCCCCGTCTGGCCACCCTAGAGAAGCTATTCTCTCATCTCGACCCAAAATTTGAAGCAGGCGTTAGATTTATATAGAAGACAAAAGAGTCGGAAGGACGAGCCGCCTAAAATCTTCAGGAATTTCTTACGATGATATCTCTAGTCGTTTTTGCGTACCATTTGGTTTTTCCTGTTTTGGTCTTTATACCCATTGTATTCATGATGCTTGCGATTTTTTCAAATGACAGTCCTTGGTCTCTCAACTCCTTGACCTTGTTGATTATATTTTGTTCGCGGATGTTCAAGGCAATCTGTCTGTCTTTCCAGTGCTTGCCGAAAGGAAGAGTTCCACAGAAATTTATCCTCTTCGCGCAAAGCGATTCCATGAGTTTCGAGGTATTTCATAATTGTCGATCTGGAGGAAAAAGTAAGAGCGGCAATTTCTCTGGGAGAAAGCCTTTCCACTTCATATTTGGCGCGGAGGAAACTCCCCTGCTTTACAAGTGGAAGATACTGAACCCTTGAAATCATTTGGATTTTCGTAGAGGATAAATCTGCGGTCTTGCCCGCCCCATGGGCTACCACTTTTGCGCCAGCAAAAGTCCTCCATTTTCGATTCGAATTATTCACCTCCGGAGAAGCATATGCTCCAGTTATTTCTTTTAGCCATCTTCGTCGTTTTTCTTTCAACACCAGCAGTCGCCAGTCAAGTTTCCATCACAGTAGATGATTTTAATCTATCCAGTGAAATAGGAATGGAACCTTTAAAAAGGAATGCTGCGATATTGGCTGCTTTGAAGAAGCATAAGATTAAAGCTGCTGGATTCGTAACAACAAAATATCTTAATGACTCAAAAGCCGTTGAGGCCGTCAAAGAATGGTCATCGAGCGGACATGTTATTGGAAATCACACTGAAAATCATTGGAAGTATAACGACAAGACTCCAGCAGAATTTAGCGCTGATATCATCGCGGCCGAGAATAAATTAAAACCGTTCGCTACATTTAAAAAAATCTTTCGTTTTCCCTACCTTAAAGAGGGTGAAACCCTAGAGAAGAGAGATACACTCCGTAGTTTTCTAAAGAACAATGGCTATAGCAATGGACATGTCTCGATTGATGCATCTGATTGGTACATCAATATGCGTCTGGTTGAAAAATTAAAAAAAGGCGAGTCTGTAAATCTGGAAAAGTATAAAAACTTTTATCTGAAACATATTTGGGATCGTTCTGAATACTACTCAAAATTGGCGAGAAAAACGTTAAATCACGATATTAAGCATACGCTACTCTTACACCACAATCTAACTACTGCACTTTTTCTTGATGATCTTTTAAAAATGTATCAGGAGAAGGGTTGGAAGGTAATAGATGCAGAAAATGCATTTATGGATCCAACCTATAGCCGCTCATCTGATAATATACCTGCCGGAGAAAGTATCGTATGGGCCCTAGCGAAACAAATGGGCGATAAATCATTAAGGTATCCTGCGGAAGATTCCGTGTACGAAAAAGATGAGATGGATAAACTGGGATTGTAAATAGTTGCTGAAATAACAAGGGCAGGAAGAAGATCCTGCCTTTTTTAATACTTCCGAACTTTTATTGTACTAGTAGAAGGACAATGTTGTTGAGGTTGGTACTGAGCCGCCTTGGAATACGCCTGGCACTCCGTTTTGGGATTGGCCTAGGGATAGTATGCCGCCGCTTAGTGAGCCTATGTTATCTACGAATTTGTTGCCGCTGTTTGGTAGTGGCATTGCGAAGCAGGACATCATGTAGGTGGATTTCCATTTACCGTTATCCGTTGCGCTTGGTGTGCTTTGGTATGGAGTTGTGCCGCCGCAACCTGAGTTTACGTAAGATTGGACTGTTTCGTTCCAGGCCATCATTCTTGAAGCTGTGACTGTGAAGGCTAAGGGATATACTCCTGCGGATTCGGAGCCGATTGTAAATGATCCTTCGGAACTATAGACGATTGCGTAGTTGATGCAGCTTCCGCCTGTAAACCAGTACTGGTTTTGTGTGAATGTTCCGTCGGCGTATAATCTTAATTCGATGCTTGTGCGATTCGCGTTCGTAACGATGCCATCAGTGGCAGTGATACAGCCGCTGTTCCAGGTTTTTGCCAATCCGGCGAAGGTGAAGCTTGTGCCTGTGCTGGGGGTTTCTTCGGTGGCTTCGCAGGCTACTAGTGCTGTTACTAGACCAAAAATCATGACTGATTTAAGTAAAGGATTAACCATAAACGTACTGCTCCTTCGTTATTATACTTTTGGGTACGTGTTAATTATCGGTTAAATATTTTGTTCACATTAGCTCAACTCGAATTTATCAAGTTTATACGGGTGTTTTCCGCAACACCTGTTTCATTGTGATACGGTTGCATGAGTTTCTGTTAATCCTATAAATATAAACTAGTTAATACGCAGTTTCATTCTTCAGCGTTCGAAAAACTCACTCCAAACACTTCATGAATGCGTCGACAAATTCACGCTGCATTTTTGACCATAGGTTTTGTCTATCATTGCAATAGGAACTATCAATTTCACTTATTGTTATTAAACACGAAAAATGGACCTCACACGTTTAAACAAAAACGAACGATACAAAGGAGAACTATCGTGTTTAAGAAACCATTTCTTGGCGTTGCTTTGCTTGCACTAAGTTTAAGTGCCGGTACTGCTTTCGCTGAAGGTAAAGATGCTGTGGAGCAAGCTCCCAACAATAAATTCTGGTGGCCTGAAAGATTGGATCTTTCCCCGCTTCGCCAGCATGCAACTGAATCCGACCCAATGGACAAAGGATTCGACTATGCAAAAGAATTCAAATCCCTGAATCTTGCTGAAGTAAAAAAAGATATCGCAAAAGTTTTAACTACATCCCAAGACTGGTGGCCTGCGGATTATGGACACTACGGTCCATTCTTCATTCGTATGGCGTGGCACAGTGCCGGTACATACCGTGTAGGTGATGGCCGTGGTGGTGGTGGCAGTGGCCAACAACGTTTCGAGCCGCTGAACAGCTGGCCCGACAATGCCAACCTGGATAAAGCTCGCCGTCTTTTGTGGCCGGTAAAACAAAAATACGGAAAGAAAATTTCCTGGGCAGATTTGATGATCTTAACAGGCAACGTATCTTTGGAATCCATGGGTTTCAAAACTATCGGTTTCGCCGGTGGTCGTGAAGATCAATGGGAACCAGATTTGGTTTTCTGGGGAACTGAAACTAAATGGATGGGAGGCGACAAACGCCGCACAGCTGACGGCAAACTTGATAAAAAGCCAGTCGCAGCAATGCAAATGGGTTTGATCTATGTAAATCCTGAAGGTCCAAACGGCAAACCAGATCCAATTGCAGCAGCAGCTGATATCCGTCAGGCATTCGGTCGTATGGCGATGGACGATGAAGAAATCGTGGCATTGATCGCGGGTGGTCACTCTTTCGGTAAAGCACACGGTGCTCATAAACCAGAAAAATGCGTGGGCGCTGATCCATCTGGCGCACCGATTGAAGAACAAGGTTTGGGCTGGAAGAACAAATGTGGAACAGGCGTTGGTAAAGATGCTGTAACCAGCGGACTTGAAGGTGCATGGACTCCTACGCCGACTCAGTTCTCGATGATGTTCCTGGCAAATCTTTTCCAATTCGATTGGGAGCAAACGAAAAGCCCGGCGGGTGCCACTCAGTGGATTCCGAAAAAAGGCGCTGCAGCCACTATGGTTCCAGACGCACACGTAGCTGACAAACGTCACGCACCGATCATGTTCACAACAGATTTGTCTTTGAAAATGGATCCGGCGTTCAATAAGATTTCCAAAAAATTCCTGGATAATCCTAAAGAGTTCGAAGCGGCATTTGGTCGCGCATGGTTCAAGCTTACTCACCGTGATATGGGTCCTCGCGCCCGTTACATCGGCGCTGAAGCTCCGAAAGAAATCTTCACTTGGCAGGATCCTCTTCCAGCTGCAACTGGTAAGAAAATTTCCGCAGGTGACGTCGCTGCATTGAAAAAGAAAATCTCTGCATCTGGTATTAAGAATTCTGATTTGATTCGCACAGCTTGGTCTTCTGCGGCTTACTACCGTGGAACTGATATGCGCGGTGGCGCAAATGGTGCCCGTCTTCGTTTGTCACCAATGAAAGACTGGAAAGTGAATGCTCCGGCAGAACTTGCTCCGATTCTTGCTAAATACGAATCCATTCAAAAGGATTTCAATAAAGGCGGCAAAAAAGTTTCTGTCGCTGACTTAATCGTACTGGGCGGTAACGTCGGTATCGAACAAGCTGCAAAAGCCGGTGGATTGTCTGTGACTGTTCCCTTCCAGGCAGGACGCGTTGATGCGACTCAGGAACAAACAGATGTCGCTTCTTTCGCGAACCTTGAGCCACGCGCAGATGCATTCCGTAACTTCTATGGCGAAGGCAACTACCTTTCCCCTGCAGAAGCATTGGTTGATCGTGCAAACCTACTAACTTTGACTGTTCCAGAAATGACAGTTCTTTTGGGCGGTATGCGCGTTCTTGATGTGAACTGGGACCACTCGAAAACTGGTGTCTTCACTGCTAAACCAGGCACTCTATCCAATGACTTCTTCGTGAACCTTATGGATATGTCAGTGAAATGGCAAAAATCCACTACGGAAGGTTTGTATGAAGGCTTGGATCGCAAAACGAACACGGTTAAATGGACAGCAACACCTGTTGATTTGATCTTTGGTTCTCATTCAGAGCTTCGCGCGGTTGCAGAAGTTTACGCTTCTAATGACGGCAAACAGAAGTTTGCAAAAGACTTTGTGACTGCATGGAACAAAGTTATGAACTTGGATCGCTTCGATCTGAAATAAGAAGTTCGGTAAAATTAAAGAAGCCACCTTATGGGTGGCTTCCTACTTTCTGACCTGATCAAAAATTCTTTACAATGCTCCCAGCTTTTTCAGTGCTGCCAAGATATTCTCGGTCTTCTTACCGAAATCTTTTTCTGCAGCAATTCGCGTAAAGCTTTTATGCTTTCCCCAGACCTGCAACAAACGCTGCTGACTTTCCATGCTTTGTTCAAAGTTATGAAAACGCGCCTGATTGACTCCGCCAAAAAATTCCTGAGGAGGCATATCCAGGAAAATCACATGGTCATACTTCGCCAGTTCCTCATCGACCTGAACAGGAAAATTACTTAAATAGTCAACAACACCAGGGGGCCAAAAAGCCGCACCATCGAGTTTTGCCCGATCCAGAATCATATGTGTCGCATTCGGCGTTCGGCGCATGCAAATGTCTTCCAGGTTTTCCTGGACTACCAATATGGATTTTTGAAATGCCCTGATCTGCTCAAGGTCATCATGGGCCGGAGCCGGAAAGCCCCCTTTTAACAATACCACGGCACTCTCTGGCACTAGTGCCACGTGTGGCAAATTCAGCTGCTCGATCGCAACAAGTGCCGAACTTTTTCCCGATGAGGGCGCTCCGGTTAGCACGATTTTCTTAACTTTGCTCACAACGTCCACCCTTCTTTCTTGAACCATTGTGCCCCAGGAGGTCACAATAAGTCATCACCAACAAGGAGTCCCTATGTCAGCCAAGACCTTTCACGGAAGTTGCCATTGTCAGAAGATAACGTACGAAGCTCTGCTTGATTTCTCTAAGGGGACTGGACGCTGCAACTGCTCTTTCTGCACGAAAACCCGCAATTGGAGCATCCAAACCAAACCGGAGAACTTTAAGCTTCTATCGGGAGAGGATTCGCTGTCGGACTACTCTAAATCGGGAGTTCAAAATTTCAAGATTGGCGACCCGATGGCGCCTTATACGAATCACCACATGTTTTGCAAAAACTGTGGTACCCGACTGTTCTCGCTAGGAAACATACCCGAGATCGGTGGTGAATACGTTTCGATTTCAATTCCAACTTTAGACGAAACAGATTTCAAAGAAGTAATGTCGGCACCAATCAGATACATGAACGGTCGGGACAACGACTGGTTTCATATTCCCGAGTACACCGGCCATCTTTAGTTTTCTTAATTACCCAGAATATTGCCTTACAAAAAAAACTGGTTATCAGCGGTAACCGTATTCATTAAGAATACGGTTTTTTTAAATCGACTCCAAAATCAATATCCAAAAAGATATGCATAAGTATCCTATATTGAGGAGGTCTGATTGTCGGTTAAGATCGAGTCATTCTCGGACTACAGAGATTTTTTAAAAACGAAGTACATGGAGTCGAAAGCAAAGAAGCAAACTTTCTCTCTTCAACATTGTGCTACCCAATTACAAGTATCAAAAACTTTTGTGAAATTCGTGTTTGATAAGAAACGACACTTCACTTTTGGGACGCTTCCCTTTGTATGGATTCTGTTTAAGCTGACTCCGAAAGAGCAATTGCAACTGACCTTCTTGTTCTGCCAGACGGTTGCCGAAGACAAGGTGCTTAAGTCCCACTTCACAGCAGTTCTGCAGGGAATCGAAGCCAACCGAATCGTGATCGAATAGTATTTTTTGATTTTAAAGCATAAAAAAAGGGCTTCCCTCATCAGGAAGCCCTTTTGTTTTTGTCTTTTACAAACAAGATCTAGCTGTCTACGAAAGCTTTCAACTTGTTGCTGCGAGAAGGATGACGAAGCTTACGAAGAGCTTTCGCCTCGATCTGACGGATACGCTCACGAGTAACGTTGAAGTCCTGACCTACTTCTTCCAAAGTATGGTCGGCTTCTTCGCCGATACCGAAACGCATACGAAGAACTTTTTCTTCTCTTGGAGTCAAAGTCGCAAGAACACGGCGTGTTTGTTCAGCCAGGTTCAAGTTAACAATCGCCTCTGCAGGGTTGATAACTTTTTTGTCCTCGATAAAGTCGCCCAAGTGCGAATCTTCTTCTTCACCCACTGGAGTTTCCAAAGAGATTGGTTCTTTTGCGATTTTAAGAACTTTACGAACTTTATCTACCGGCATATCCATTTTATCTGCGATCTCTTCCGGAGTTGGTTCACGACCAAGCTCTTGAATCAAGTAGCGGGATGTACGAACAAGCTTATTGATAGTTTCAATCATATGAACAGGGATACGGATCGTACGCGCCTGATCGGCAATAGCACGAGTGATCGCCTGACGGATCCACCAAGTCGCATATGTCGAGAATTTATAACCACGACGATATTCGAACTTATCAACCGCTTTCATCAAACCGATGTTACCTTCCTGGATCAAATCCAGGAATTGAAGACCGCGGTTTGTGTACTTCTTAGCGATAGATACAACCAGACGTAGATTCGCTTCAACCAATTCAGATTTCGCTGCATCGGCCTCACGCTCACCTTTCCAGATAGCTGTGTATGTTTCCTTAACCCATGTGTGATTCATCTCAGTTTCAGAGTCCAAACGTTTAATACGGACTTCTGCTTCCTGAGCCTGCAACACATAAGATCTGAATTTTTGATAGTTAAGACCTGTATCACGAGTCATGCGTGTCAGTTCTTTTTCGTTGCTCTCCACGAGCTTCATACGTTCCATCATGGATGCAACGTCTTTGGAGAACGTACGCTCAACACCGTCTTTGATACGACGACGAAGAGTACCGATACGGTTCACCAGGTTTTTGAACTTGATCACAACACGGTTGATCGTTTTACGGTTAAAGTTCACAGACTCGAACACAGCCATTAGCGTGTCATTCATCGCAACAAGTTCTTTCATTGCTGCCTGACGAGCTGGCGTGTTTGTTTCTTCTCTACGAAGAACTTCGAACTGTTTTACGGCTGCCTTTTGGTACTCCGTAACTTTACCGATCAATTCGTGAATTTTATCGATGTATTCCTTTTCATCGTATTGAGTTTCTTCATCCTCAAGACCACGGAAGATCGATTTAACTTTGATACGGCCTTCATCAAGACGCTTACCAAGTTGAATGATCTCGTATGTACCCAGAGGTGACAAAAGGATCGCACGAACGATTTCACGCTCCCCTTTTTCAATACGACGGGCAATCTCAACCTCACCCTCACGAGTTAGTAGAGATACGGAACCCATTTTACGCAAATACAAGCGAACGGGGTCGTTACCCTTAACGTCTTCGCTTTCTGCTTTTTCTTCTTCATCTACTTCTTCGTCCTCAGAATCAGGGCTTTCCAGGAAGTTTCCTTCACCCTCTTCTTCTTTCGAAGTTTCAGACAAGTCTGAAATAACTACACCCGCGGCCTCTAGGCCATGCATGAACTGGTCCAATGCAGCTGGGGCAATGATTTCAGGTGGAAGAAGGTCGTTGATCTCTTCGATCGTCAACGCACCCTTTTCCTTCGCAAGCTTCAGGAATTTCTGGATTTCTTCTTTAACCAGAGCTTCCTGTTCCTGCAAAGAAAGAACCTTTACGGGCTCTTTCTCTTGTTTGTTTGGTAGGTTTTGTTTCATCAATGACCCGCCTTTATCCTTTATTCAGAGATAGTCGATCTCTGTGTGCCTTCATAATCTGTTCCAACTTTTCAGAGCTTGGCTCGGACTTTAATTCCAGAGCCAACTGCTTTGCTTGATCGCGCAAGAAATTGTCGCGCACGCGCTTAAAGCAATCGCGCAGAAGCTTCGCCTCAGCTTCTTCATCAAATCCGGGGTCACCTTCAGTGGCTGGTGCCTCTACAAATAATAATTCCGGATGATCTACATAGGAGACAAGGAGACTGGTCAATTTATCAAACTTATTTAAGTCTTGTCTATACACATCAGTCGCTTTTTCCAGGATCTTTTTCACTCCTGGATGAGCGATACTTGCTAACCCATTTTCATTCACAAACAGCTCGAAATTGGCACGACTTTTGAGTACCAATCCTAATAGCACTGCTTCAGCTTTTGAGGCTCCTTTGAGGGTGATTTTGCCACCTTCCACTGAGTCAGACGCTTGAGGTGCTGCAGTTTGGTTAGTCTGCTGAGCCCCTTGATTTGGCTGCACCGTCCTAGAGAAAGAGCTTCTGTTCTGCGAATATACAGGGCCACTGCTTTGTAATCCCACAGCCTGACGAAGCCACGGCAGGGTCACACTCATCTTTTGAGCGGCCTCAGCCAAGTACAAATCGCGCAGACGCTGATCTGGGATGACCTCAAACAGCGGCTTTAGTTTATCCGCAAGCTTCACCTTTTCTGGAGCGTCACCACGGTAACCCTCCATCCAACGGGTCAGAATCAGCATAAACAAGTCAGGAGCGCGATCCAGCTCGGCCTTTAAGGCGTCAGCTCCGTACTTCTTCACGTAATCATCTGGGTCCATGCTATTGGGTAACGTCAGACCTTTTGGATACAAATCCGCTGAAAGCAAAATCGGAAGACTGCGTTCAGCTGCTTCCATCCCCGCGGAGTCACCATCAAACAGCGCCACCACATTGCGGGTCATGCGCTTTAGCATCTTACCGTGCTCTGGAGTCAGCGCTGTTCCCATGGTCGCCACAGAATTGCGGATACCTGCCTGGAACAAGGAAACAAGATCCATGTATCCCTCGACAATAAGGGCCTGGTCTTCAGAGCGAATATAGCGCGCGGTTTGCGAAAGTCCGTACAGAACACGGCCTTTAATAAATACCGGCGTCTCGGGAGAATTCAGATACTTGGGTTCAGTTTCTTTTTTCTCTAAGTAACGTCCACCGAAAGCAATGGGCTCACCCATTGGAGAAAAGATCGGGAACATCAGGCGGTCGCGGAAAATATCGAAGTAGCCTGGTTTGCCATTACGGGCTTTTACCAGACGCGCTTCTTCCGCCAGGGCCATCGGCACCTGTTTGCCCTGTAAAACGCGCTCCAAACCGTCCCATTCAGCAATGGCATAACCAATACCGAAGGTGTCGATCACTTCCTGGGACAGGCCACGGCTGGCGATATAACGCTTAACCGGATGATCATTAGAAACGCGGCGAAGTTGCTCTGAAAAATAATCAGCAGCGAGCTTATTTACTTTTAACAACGACTTCTTTTTATCAGAGGCCTGATCACGTTGAGGATCATGGGTTTCTGGTGCGGGAATTGGAATGCTGGCGCGGTTTGCAAGGTATTCAACAGCCTCAGGGAAACTCATGCCCTGATAATCGCGCAGAAACGAAAACAAGTTACCACTCTTATGACAACCAAAGCAGTGGTAGACCTGCTTCACTTCTGAAACAGAGAACGACGCTGTTTTTTCAGCGTGGTCTGGAAACGGACAACGACCCATAAGGCCACTGCCGCTCTGTTTTAGCTGTGTATATTGGGAGATGATATCGACGAGGTTATTACCCTCTGACACTCTCTCAATAAAGTCTTGGGAAAAACGCATGTACCTTCCAAAGTTTCGTTCAGTTTTGACCCTCAGGGACTCTCTGAACATGAGTCCCCTCAGGCTTTAGGCAAGGTCCAATTTTTCCGAGGAAAAAACTGGGATACTAGGCAAGCTTGGCTTTGATTACTTCGCTTACGATTTTGTTGTCAGCAGCGCCATTGGCACGAGCGATAACTTCTTTCATCACCGGGCCCATGTCTTTAACAGTTTTCGCGCCAGTGGCAGCGATCACTTCAACAACAAGTGCTTCGATTTGTTCGCGACCCATTTGAGCTGGCAAATAAACTTCCAACACTTTCAACTCAGCAGATTCCTGGTCAACCAGGTCCTGACGACCCGCTTGTGAAAATTGATCGATGGATTCTTTACGTTGTTTAACTAGTTTTTTAACGACGTTGATCACTTCTTCCGGAGTGATTGCGTCTGGGCGCATATCGATTTCACGATTTTTGATCGCAGCTTGCAGGCCACGAAGTGCTGTCAGCTTAAGTGATTCTTTTGCGATCATTGCGGCTTTAACATCAGCCATGATTTTGTCTCTGATTTCCATGAAAACTCCCTATGGTGATTATGACAAAAGGCGACTTTGTGGGTCGCCTCTTGTGAGTAAGAAACTATAATTCAATTAAGAACTATTCGCCCCAACCTTTACGAGATTTCTTAACAGCGCGCTTACGAGCTGCGATAGATTTCTTTTTAAGTCTTACAGAAGGCTTTTCAAAGTGTTCGCGTTTTTTAACTTCAGAAAGAATACCTGCTTTTTCGCAAGATTTTTTGAATTTACGGAACGCTGATTCAAAAGACTCACCGTCTTTGATTTTAACCATTGCCACGACAATCACCTGCCTTCCCATGTGGACGAAAGAGAGAAATAAGAATGAGAGTGTATAACAAAGAGGCAACACAGGGGCAACCTCTCGAGGTCTTAATGCGTGGCATTATAAAGTTTCCCTGATGACCACCCCATCGAACTGTGTTTAGCTTCCGCCCTATGAAACTTATCTATCTAATTTCATTGGCTTTATTTGGAACATCCGTAGCATCAGCTCACCCTAATTTGACGACGACTCAGGTCACTTGGGGCACTCACCTTGCTCATGATTTCGTCATTGGCACTCCCCCAGCAATGAAAGCTGCTGAAAATAACCCCTCCGCCCTATGGAGCTTTCCCGCGGCTGACGCCTGCGAAGAGAGCATCGCAAAGGCTGTTTGCCACGTAAAAAACCTGGAGGATGAAGACGTCAAATGTCTGGAAACTCCGGCAGAGGTTTATCAAAACCTTCGCACCGTTTATCAGCGCCTTCCGCATCATTTCCAAAAGATGATGTGTAACGTTCCAATCATCCTTGTTGCTGACGAAATGTTTTCATTGGCGATGGCAGGTTTCACTGATCAGGACACGCCAACACCAAAATCGTTTATGGCATTTTCTGCGTCATTGGTGACGGAGATTCCTTCAGCTGACGCCGTGTTTGGCTGGAAAGAGCAAAAGGTTTTTGGTATTCAAGCGCCACGCTATGAAGTTGGAAAAAAAGGGCCCCGCGTTTCTATGCGCAGCAAGTCCCCGGTGGAAACTTTGGAATATGTGGTGATTCACGAACTTGCCCATCTTCTGGACTTCAGCAACAACGTGAACAACTTTGTTTGTAAACCTGGCGCAGACAACTTCGATTGCAAAAAGATTCCAACGACTGAACAAGAAGGCATCGAATACTCAAAGCATCAGTATCCAGTCGAAGACTCCTGGGGCTACTTAAGCTGGAAAAATGCTTCCCAGCCCAATGAAAAGAATATGTTTCCGCTTTACAGCAAACTTTGTTTTTACCGCTGCAAAGAAACCCTGAAGCTTTCTGACATGGACGAGTTTTATCAGCAGTTTGATCAAACTGACTTTGTTTCAGCATACGCGGCAACAAATCCCTGGGACGATTTTGCGGAGAGCATGGCTTTTTATGTCATGACCAGACCCGAATTCGCACTTAAGTTTCGCGTCAGCACAGGAAGAGCAATTTATTTCCACGAATGGCGCTGGACACAGATGAAAAAGAAAAATAATTGGATTGAGCTTTTCTTAGAGGGTGATCTAAAATATTCACGATGATGAATCGTGAAGCCCAAGATAAAAAATGGATGCGCAAAGCTTTTAAACTTGCGCAAAAAGCCGGAAAGAACGGCGAAGTACCTATCGGTGCCGTTCTGATTTCTCCGACCGGCGAACTTCTTTCGCAGGCAGCGAATGTTCGCGAGACTCTTCATACTCCCCTGGGCCATGCGGAATTATTATGTCTGCACCGAGCCGCTAAAAAACTTGCAAGCTGGCGACTGGAAGACTGCACGCTGTACGTGACGCTTGAACCTTGCGTGATGTGTGCTGGTGCAATTCAGCAAGCACGCGTGGGCCGTGTGGTATATGCGGCGAAAGACTCCAAGGGCGGCGCGGTTGAAAGCCTGTATCAGGTTTTAAGCGATTCCAGATTAAATCATCAGGTCGCGGTTACCACAGGCGTGCTTGAGCAGGAATGCTCACAGCTGATCAGTGATTTTTTCCAGAACCGCCGTGACGAACAAAAACAGATGAAAGCTGATAAAGTCTATCGTCACCGGGCTTCAACCGTAGTCATTTATAAAAATAAAATTCTGGGCTTTCACGCTGAAGATCCGGTCTCCAGAAAAAAGTATTTTTTCTTACCGGGTGGGAAAATCGATGCTGGCGAAGCGCCACACCAAACAGCCGTCCGCGAAACCCACGAAGAAACCGACTACAAAATCAAAGTGTTTGCTGAAACTGAGTTCCGCCGCAAATACGATTTCGACTGGAACGGCAAGAACCAACCTTGTGACACGTTTTTTTACCTGGCCACCCTGGATGAACCTTGGCACGAAGTTCGCCCCGTCAAGGATGCCGCCTATCATCGCGGCGTTGCCTGGTTAGATCTCAAGGACATTGATCAGGTCTTTGGATACCATAAAGATATTCTGTGGGCCGTGCAAAAGCTCACCAAAACTGCGCGAAAAATGAAACTTTAGGAGGCTTATGCTTACTCTACTTATCACTGCAGCACTGGCAGCTTCTCCGACTGAAAGCCCAACTCCGGCAGCAACGGCAACTGTCACAGCGACAGAGGCAGTTCCTGCAACAACTACTCCCCCGGCGCAACCGGCTGCGACCGCGGAAGCTGATACCAAACCTGCAATCACTCTGTCTCCGCAAAAATCTGAACTGAATCAACCAAGCAGCAACAAGTCCCTGATTGAAATTTCAGCGAAGCTGAATGCTACGTTGCCAGAAACCGAAAAGATCATCATTCCGTCTCAAGGAAGTCGTCAGTTCTTTTCCCAACTCGCTGTATTTCAGAAATCATCAACTTCCGCACAAACAGCCAAGAAATTTCTAAAGCTTTCGGATTTGTTTCTACAAGGTTGCAACGCCTACTCCGCAAGTGGAGTTGCCAACGTAAACTGGCAGGGCGCTATTGAGTCTTTTGACATCACGAACGCCCAGGTTCGTCGTCAGGGAAACTTTAAGAATGCCGAAAACCTGGTACGTATTGCTTTAACAACAGCACAGTGTAAAGGCCCAATTGCCTTAAATAATATCGGTGCGGGTTGGCTGGAAAAATCCATCGAAACTTTGAAGTCGATGAATATGCGTCGAATCAAGAAGCACGAAAAGATGCGCCTTAAAGCTTTAAAAGAACAGGTTTTGGGCCTGGATGCGAAAGAAATCCTTCAGGCGAGTCTTCGCTTTGAAGTTCTTATTTCCTCTGCAGAAATTATGAAAACATTGGCGGAAGTACCTCCCGCTCACGCGGAAACTCCGGAAGATATTTTCAATAATCTGCTTTTGCTGGATGAAGAGGGCAAGCCCCGCCAAATCAGCACTGAGGTCGCTGCTGAAATCGTTCTTAAGATTTTGCACGCCGTTCAAAACTCCAAGACCTATCTGTTTCCGGAGTACACAGCAGAGATGGACAAGCAAATCAAAGAGGGTCGCGATGGGATCATCAACGATCTGGATTTAAAGGATCAGGGCTTTACCAGTTATGAAAAATTCCAGGATGAAGCTTTCATGGAGTCTTTTTCAAAACGCCTGACTTCGGATCCGGATTTACTAAAAAGAGCGAAAAAGAACATCGCCAAGCATCCGGAAATCAACACTCATCTTTTCCAGCATCACCTGGCCATATATAAGGTGGATGCAAAAGCTTTTGAAACATTCAATAAGTACTTGTCGGAGTGCCACAAGGAAGCAAAGAACCTGGTAAAATAAAAAAAGGCGGATTCAACATCCGCCTTTTTCATTTTTAATTTAATATAAAATCTAAGCTTCCAGGCGATAACCCAGTGACGGTACTGCCACGATGCGCCCGTTGAACTTTGCGATCTTGCGCTTAAGATAGTTGATCTGGGAGTCAACGTTACGGGAAGTAACATCAGAATCACCCCAAATTTCATTCAGGCACTTTTCGCGAGTGACCAGATTGTTTTTATCAGCAACCAGCATTTTAAGAATATCAAATTGCTTTGGCGTCAGGCTTACTTCTTCGCTCTCGATGAAGATTTGGCGGGACAACAAATTCATTCTTAGATTTCCAGCAACCAGCTCTGCTGTTACTTCAGGCTCTTTTTCAGCCAAACGAGCCTTGATTCTAAGAATCAGCTCTTTCACGTGAAATGGCTTGGAGATAAAATCATTTGCACCAGTTTCAAAAGCTTTGATTCTTTCATCGATCGTCGCTGCACCCGAAACAAAGATAATAGGAGTATTTTTGATCTCGGCTTGCTCACGAACTTCACGGCAAACATCAACACCCAACATGCCAGGCATTTTATAATCCAGAAGGATCAAATCAGGTCTTTGTTCGTTAATGAGTTGCATCGCTGCTGTGCTGTCTGACGTGTATTTGCAATCATAGGTTGAGCTTAGAATTTCTGCCAAAAGCTTACAGCTTTCTTCATAGTCATCTACAATGACAATTTTTTTCGCAGCCAAGGTGACCCCTACGTTCATGTTAGTTCCATAATTCTGCATATAAACAGAATACGTTTATCGAACAAAAATACAAGGACCCGAAGGTCTAGAAACTACATTCCTTTGAATGGAATTCCTTTGGCTTGTAAAATTTTTTTGACGGCTTCTCGCTTATCTCCCTGAATTTCCACCAAGCCGAATTTTTCTCCGATAGAATGCGAGCCGCCGACTCCACACTTGGCTTTTAATTCTTTCGCAAAACCTTTTAGAAAATCTTCGTTACGAGGAAGGCCATCAAGCACAGTCACAGTTTTCCCACCGCGACCGTTCTTTTCAAGCCGAAAGATAACAACGAACTTTTGTGAGGCATCGTCCTCAGGACGACATTTACATTCGCTTTTAAGCTCTTTGCATTGAGGACAGATGACGTTGTCCTTGGGATCAGTGCTGTAAACCAAACGAGTATTTTTCATGAACTAACCAGAGCTTTCTTCAGTTGCCGGATTTGGGGTTGGCCCCTCTCCGCCCAGTTTATGCTGGGTATACTCCTTTCCGTCAAATCTGAAAAGCTGTGGCGTTTCATCCATAACAGTCGCCAAATTCACCGGACGCTTCCAAAGCTTGAAGACATTTTTCAAGGTCTCGCTCATGAAGTCAGGTTGCATGTCGATGCCTTCGTGCAGATGAGTCAGCAAAAGCTCCCCTCTGTTTTCGAAGTTGGCATCTTCGATGCGAATGATTGGCTGCCCAAAGTTCGTCATATGAAACAACAACTGTGCTTTGATAGCTTTAAAGTTGCTGGTGTCGACTTCAAACTTTTGAGTCTTTTTATTGAACTTATAAACGAAGAGCTTGTTTCTGACACAGAAATCCTCGGTCAGAAATTGATCGATGAAAGTGACGTCGTTACATACTTTACGCACTTCGAATATTTTTTCCCGCCCCAGGTTCAATTTCTTGTCCCAGTGCTTGCGCTCTTTGACGTCATCACACTCTTCAAACTCACGTCCGAATTGTCCCTTGTTCCAACGCTCTTCAATGTCGCGGAACAGTTCAATGCCCACTTTGTAGGGATTGTATCCATTCGGAGCCATCGCCATCGTGCCCGCATGATGATCGGCGAAATCGATGATCTCTGAATCATCCAGAATTTTTGTCGTCATCAGTTTGGAATGCCAGTACGAAGCCCAGCCTTCATTCATCGTCTTCGTCATACCTTGCGGCGAGAAATAGTAGGCTTCATCGCGAATGATCGTCAGAACATCCACCTGCCAGTCCGCCAGCGGAGCATGATGAATAAAGAATTTAAGAATGTCTTTCTCGGGCTCCTGTGGAAAGCGCTGCGCTTTTTCACTGGCCTCTTGTTCCGCCTTGATTTTCTGCTCCTGCACGAATGACGGAGGATTGATATAGTCGCGCATATAATCGCGCTCGACTCGTAATAGATAATTCTTTTCCTGCGGAGGAGAAGCTTCCGATTTTGCCACAGACTTATCCACATAGGGACTGTAGCGATCAATCAGATTTTCCAGACTTAAACAGACATCAATAAAGTTTTCGACTGTGTCCTGGCCATAGCGATCCATGTAGCGACGAATTCGGGTCGCGTGATTCGCCATCTGGTCCATCATTTTGCGATTGGTTTTTGAAAACCAGATATTATTCTTAAAGAAATCACAGTGACCATACACGTGTGCCATCACGAGCTTTTGATCCATCATCGCATTACCTTCCATCAGGTACGCGTAACAAGGATCGGTGTTGATCACCATTTCATAGATCTTGGAAAGACCGTATTCGTAGCTCTTGGAAAGATGCTCGTACTCCATACCGAATTTCCAGTGCGGATATCTGACTGGAAAACCACCGTAGGCCGCGAACTGAGAGATTTGATCATAGGTAATCAGTTCGAAAATAGTTTCGAAACAATCAAGACCTGCGTCTTTAGCGATCTGGCAAATGCGCTTTCGTTCTGCTTCTAATTCGGGAGTTAAATTTGCCACGGTAGTTCCTTCACTCTCTAAAGGGCCTCTGGGCCCTTCTTGCTAAGACCACTCCTAACGCCAATTCGGTTAGTTAGCGGCCTTTTCCGAGGAAGTCTTTGATGGAATCAAGAATCTTGTCTCTGCTTTCAATTTGGCTGAGAGTGATTCGTTCGTCCTCGCCGAATTCCTTTTGTAGGTCTTTTAAAAACTGTCCACTGCCGTATTTACTTTCGACCTGGCCATAACCAAAGACATTACAGTTAGGCAGGAAGAATTCCTGCAACAACTTCACACAAAGGCGCGTGTCCTCGCCACTCCAGTTATCTCCGTCACTGAAGTGAAAAGGATAAATATTCCATTCGTTCGTGGGATAGTCCGCCTGAATAATTTCCTGACAAAGCTTATAGGCAGAACTGATAAGTGTACCACCGGACTCGCTGGTTCTAAAGAAGGTGTCTTCGTCGACTTCTTTAGCTGCGGCATCGTGAATGATGAAACGGGTCTCAAGGCCCTTATAGTGCTTCTTTAACCACGTATTAATCCAGAAGCTTTCCAGTCGGACGATTTCCTTTTGCTCCTCGCCCATTGAACCCGAAACGTCCATCATATAAATGATGACCGCCTGAGTTTGCGGCTGATTCACCTTTTTAAAGGATTTGTATTTCATATCGCGCTTGATCGGCAGAACCAGCGGTTCCTCAGGATTGTAAGTCCCGGAACCCACCATGCGTTTCAATGCACTTTTATACGAGGATTTAAAATGACGAAGGCCCTCGGGTCCCACCGGAGCGATACCTGTGAACTTCGTTTTTAATGAATCAATATTCTTATGACCTTTAGGCTCAATACGCGGAAGTTGCAGCTTTTCGCCCAGGATCTCTGCGAGCTCTTCCATGGAAAGTTCCACTTCGACCATGTGCTCGCCAGGTGCTTCACCGGCCTGACCTTGTCCGCCTTCACCTGGATCACCGACATCCTGACCGGGTTGACCTTCACCCTGACCCACACCGCCGGATTGTTTTGGTCCATAGCGGAAATTGGGAATATCAATGCGTGGAAGTGGGATTTTGACGTATTCGTCCTCCCTCTTCCCTATCATTTCACCTTGCGACACGTATTTGCGAAGGTCTTCTTTGACCTTCCCTTTTACGATGTCTTTAAATCGGTTTTGATCTTCCCGTATTGCCATTGTTATCTACTTTTCACATCGCCTCGGGCGAAGATACTTGCCACGTAATGCAGAACATCCGTCGCAGAGATCTCATCGTAACCGAAGTCTTTAATAAGACGCGTTTTAACGATATCAATCTTTTCCTGGGTATCTTTATCAACAGCGTTGCTGACAAGGGTTGTAAGCTTGATCGAGTCTTTTTGATCTTCAAAAAGTTTCAGCTCAATCGCCTTGTGCAAGCGTTCGTTCATCTTGAAGTTAAATTTCTTACCTTCAAGCGCCAGTGCCCCGATGTAATTCATGATCTCACGACGGAAATCATCTTTACGCGACTCTGGGATCTCGATCTTATCTTCGATCGATCTCATCAGGCGCTCATCCGGTTCCTCGTCATTACCAGTGAACTGGTTACGAACGCGCTCCTTTTGAGTGTAGGCTTTTACGTTATCAATATAGTTAGAGCACAATCTGGCCATCGCGCTTTCATCCGCACTGATTGCACGTTGTACTTCCGCCTTAATGATCTCTTCGTACTCCTGCATCACGACACCCAAAAGCTCTTTGTATTCAGCTTTTAGCTCTTCGTTTGACAGAAGCGAGTGACTCTTAAGACCTGATTCCAATTCCTTAAACACCATAAATGGATTCACAGATCCTTTATTGGATTGCTGCGCATTTACCAGCGCATTGGACAGTTTATCCTGGATATAACGGGCCGAAATACCCTCTAAACCTTCGCGCTGAGTTTCTTTACGAAGCTCACGCACGTTGTCTTCGGTATAATTCGGAAGCGTTTTACCATTATATAGTTTCAATTTCTGCAAACGAGTCAGGTTTGCTTTTTTCGGCTTTTCCAGACGAGTCAGGATAGCCCACATCGCCGCCATCTCAACCGTGTGAGGTGCAATGGAAATACCGCGCACTTTTTGGGAGTTGAAATCACGTTTATAGATATTGATCTCATCTCTCCAGCGAGTGATGTACGGAATATCGATCTTCACAGTACGGTCACGAAGGGCTTCCATGAATTCATTGTCCTGCAGACGACGATATTCTGGTTCATTCGTGTGACCAATGATCACTTCATCGATATGGGTTTGTGCGAATTTTTTAGGTTTAACTCTATGCTCTTGGGAGGCTCCCAAAAGGTCATACAGGAAGGCCACGTCAAGTTTCAAAACCTCGACGAATTCAATCATACCGCGATTGGCAACGTTGAACTCCCCGTCAAAGTTAAAGGCACGTGGGTCAGAGTCAGAACCGTATTCAGCAATCTTACGATAGTTGATATCACCGGTAAGCTCTGTGGAGTCCTGATTCTTTTCATCCTTCGGCTGAAACGTACCGATACCGATACGATCTGCTTCGGAGATAAACAGACGGCGAACGCGAACGTGTTTTAGCACGCTCATCAAATCACCCTCATAGTGCTCCATTAAATGCTTAAAGATAAAACGCGAAGGAGGAGAAAGTTCCCCGTCCACATGAACGCGGAAAGACCCTTCCTGACCTTTGTTGATTTGCTCATACATAGCGTTACGCATTTCCTCTGGAATTAACAGCAACGGCTCTTCGTTCATTGGTGATGGGAATACTTTTACATCCTTACCCAACAAACCTTTAAGCTCGTTCTTTTCATCGATCCATTCAAATGTGTATAAAGCACCTTGCGGCTGGTGAGAGTATCTCTCCAAACCTTTTTTCAGCATGCGGCAGATTGTGGACTTGGCACTTCCCACCGGGCCGTGCAAAAGAATCACACGCTTCTCGGTGCCGTAACCAAGCGACGCAGATTTCAGAACATTGACCAGCTTCATCAGCTGCACATCAAGTCCGAAGACGGCATCTTTACCGTTATTAAATTGATCACTAAAAAATTTGTAGCGAACGACTTCTTTTTTGAAATCAAGGTACGTTTCCGTACCTTCTTCAATAATCATGTCGAACATGCGTTGATACGCATTCCTGGTAATTTTTGGATTGGCTTTGACTAGATCCAAGTACTCCGAGAAAGTACCGCTCCAATGTTCTTTAGCATTGACGCTGGAGTTCTGCCAGTTGCTGATCAGCGAGTGAAGGTCAATCTTAGAGGACATAATACTCTCCCCGGTGATTTATGACACACCTACTGACTAAGATTATGCCTCAATACTAGACGGTTAACGAGTTTTTTAATTTATTTGTATTGCCTTGAAACCATCGGGCTGTTTCAGAGTGAATGTCTCTGGTTTGAACTGGACCTCGGTCTGGGGAGCTTTAAAAAGCCACTGCATTTCAAATTGCGGAGCCGTAATTACAACTTTCTTTTGTCCTTCTGTTCGATCTTTCCAATCAACTCGAATAGAACGCTGCTGATTTTCACACATTTTGACTAGCTTCGAAGCATCCTGCTCGCAGATCCAACCAGGGCCGCGCACAGGTTCATCAAATGCGATATTAGCCAGATTCATTGGATGCAAACTCAATCCGATTATACGCTCGATGGATCTTTCGGAGTTCTTTCCATAATAGAACTCTTTTCTGGGATAGATAGCATAAGCAATTTCTTTGGGAGACATAACCAACGATGCGACCTGAAATCCCATCATGGCTGAAACATCCAAACGAACGCGCTGATTTTTGATCGCCAGCATATCTATAGATACGGATTGGCTTTTGTTCGCCTTCATATCACGAATCATTGCTTTGGTTTGCCATTCTGCTTTTTGCAAAGGACCTTCAACCACAGGTTTGCTGGCACAGGCATTTAATAGGAGTGCTGCCAGAAGAATTGAAAGACCCTGCATCAATGATATTAATTGTCGCCAAAGAATTTTCATTCCCTTAGCATAGGGAAATGCATTCAGTTAAACAAGCTTTGATCATGTTTCGCCAAAACTGGAAAGACAGCCTTATCTTAGGAGTCCTTGCCACCTTATTTACTTTCTTTTCACAAGTCGTTCCCGTGATCGGTGCTCTTTTGATCGCTGTGGGACTTTTGATTTTTCAGGAGTTGGCAAACTTGCGCTTGCAAAAAGGACGCTGGGAGAGAGATTTCACTCATCTGCAAAAAGAATGGGTGGCGTGGCTGATTACCGCGGTCATTCTGATGCCGACGGGTATTTTGATGGGATCTGCATTCGGAATTATTCACAGTCCTCAACCGCTGGTGCAATCCCTGCCCGCGGGTTTTGGTTTAATGTCCTTGGGAGTTTTCTTTTACTTCATTCTAAGTCACGGTTTGAATCTGCAGTTGGAAACTCATCAGGGCATCGCAAAGGCTTTGGATCGAGCCGCACTTAGCTCCGTCAAAAATCTTGGCTCGTATCTGGTAGCCACCCTGACAGTCGCGCTGGCACTGGTGATTGCAACTTATCTGCGCGGGTATGGATTGATTCTGGCTTTGCCGCTGATGTTCTTTACCTGTTTCTATCTATATATAGAGCTGAAAAACAAAAAGGCATTCGATAAAAACTAAAAAAGCCCACCAGGGTGGGCTTTAAGATTCTCCATTTTTCCGACCAAGGAACTATTTTGCCGAATTGTCTGCCGCCACGGGTGTCGTATTGGTAGATGCTGGCAATCTTGGAGAACCTAATTCTTGTCTTTCAATTGCAGTGATCTTTGCGCGAATTTCCTGAACCTTTTGTTTGTCAGTTTCAAGATCCGCAGCTTTGCGATACATCTTTTTGGCTTTATCAATCATGGATTGTCTGTAGTAAGCGTCACCCAAGTGCTCTGCAATAATACTTACAGTGCCCTGGAATTTGTGGGCTGCCTCAAGATACTTGATTGATTCAGTGACTTTGTTTTGTTTGTACAAAATCCAGCCCAATGTATCCAGCACGTAACCGTCTTTTGGTTCAAGCTCTGTCGCACGACGCGCCAGCTTTTCAGCCTCATCCAGATTCTTGTTCATTTCAGCCCATGTGAAAGCCAGGTAGTTCATACCTTGAACGTGATTTGGATCAAGTTCCAGCACCTTCAACATTTCAGCAACCACGATGTCTTTGTTACCCATGCGATCGTTAATTGTACCGAAGTAAAATCTTAGCTGCGCATTTTCCGGGAACTTTGCAAGTCCCTGTTCCAAAACTTTTGCTGCCGATTTGAAATCATTCTTTTCATCCAACAGGGATGCATACATCGCATAGACCTGTGGTTGATCCGCACGCTCTTTCAAACCTGTGGAAACCAGTTCGATCGCTTCATTCAGGCGACCCAAACCTTTAAGAAGGTATGCCGCATGCACCACAGACTCACCATAGTAAGTACTGGAAGCCGGAATCTTTTTAAATTCACGAACTGCTTTTTCAGCCTGGCGGGTTTCTTCGTAAACTGCCGCAAGGTAGAAACGGATCTTATCTGATTCTGGAGCTTCTTTTAGAATCTGCTCCAACTTATCAACCGCCACTTCGTAGCGCTTTTGTTCAATCAGGATCAGCGCCATTTTCATTTTGATATTCAATGGCTCTTCAGAGTTTTGCTCCAAGACTTCAAGTTGATCGTAAGCCAGGTCGTAGCGACCCTGCTCGATATACGTTTGCGCAAGGACGTCTGCGATTTTCGGGCTTGGAGTATTTTCCTTTTGGAAGTTGCGATACAAACTCAGGGCTTTTTCATCCTGCTTTTGCTTTGAGTAAAGCATACCCAGAGTCAACACACCGTCCGCAAAATCCGGTTTAAGTTTCAAAGCCGTTTTGAAAGACTGCTCTGCCGCTTTTTGGTATTTGCCTTCCGGTTGTTCCATACGCACGCGACCGATGTAGTAATGCGCAAGATGAGGCGTCACGTATTCTGGATTTTTCAACAAAGACTCAAAGTATTTCACAGCTTTGTCAGATTGCTTTTGCTCGGAATACAAAGCACCAATGTACAAAGGCGCTTCTGTGTTCGTCGGTGAAAGCTTCATTACCAGCTGATATTGATCCATCGCTTTTGGATAAAGCTTCATGGAAGAATACAAACCACCCAACAACAGGTGGGAATCGATATTCTTTGGATCTTTCTTGGTAGCTTCCTCGGCCTGAGCCAAAGATTCAGAAATCATTCCCAGCTTCAAAAACTCTGCAGCCAAACGCATGTTCACAGTCGGAGAGTTCTGATCGTAAACCAGCGTCATCTTGAATGACTCGATTGCTTTGTTGGAGTTTCCTTCCAAAGCATAAGCCTCACCCATTGCGAAATAGTAGTCCGCCTGAGTGCGCATATAAAGAGGATCCAGAGTTGTCTGACCATCTTTTGAAGTAATCGGAGGTGGAGTTAATGATGCCGGTGCTCTGTTACGATCGTTAAAAGACGCCTCGTAGTAAGTAGCTTTATCGGAATCTTGTGACGTGAACGTGGCGCAGGCAGTAAGCGAGAGAAGAAGCGCTGCGAATGTTCCGGTCCTAGTAATAAGAAGCATGAGATCTCCTTGGTCACTAGGCTGTTCGGAGCGATGTGGAAAAACCTTGATGAACGGGGTCAATAACTTGACCCTTGGACAGGGTGGGAAAGTCTAATTTTGAGACATACTCAAGACCACACCGACATCATCCCCGCCGAAGCTGGGTTGGCCGACGATCTTCATCTCTTCATTTTCTAGATCTTTGCTTTCCACTTTGGAGTTGGGGCCGGATGACCACACGACGATGCGAATGTTGGAATTATGCTCTGCGCTTGGCAAGACCCGATAGTGATAAGGCTGACCCCATGGGTCGGTTCCCATGGTTCCGGTCTCACGAAGACTGTCCATAGGCTCAGAAACCGGTGCCACAGAGGCTGGCAAACGACCTCCCGAAGCCACTTTCGGCGTCGCAGAAACCTTTGTCGCCTCGCGATAAATTTGTACAACTTGGTAACCTACGACCTCTGCTTTCTGCAGAGCGGCTTTGGTCTGAACGTCCTGGGAGGACTGGTTCCAGGGGGAGGCAATGATGGTCGCTGAGAAGCCGACCAGACCCAGCAAAGTCAAAACTCCTGATGACTTAAACTCTTGTTTTTTCTCATGTTTCATTAAATTACCACCCGCAACGTGATCGACCTTAATTACGTTTCGGAGGCTTCAGAAGAAAACTTTAGACAAAGGTCTTAGAAATAAGTGCAAAAAACAAACAAGAGTTTAAAGCAGACCCTATTCTCAATTCGGTCATTTTTAACGCCTAGAGTCTTTTCTTTTGATTTGAGGACCGCTTGACAAGGCATGGCACCGGGGATAGGTTGCGCCCATCGACAGGGGGACGTGCTGAATACTTTAGCACATATCTCATTGGATATTTTGGGTAAATTTCAAATTGGGAGGCACTTTTGATCAACCAAAACGAAACAATGACATCTAAGCCAAACTCTAAAGTTAAAATCATCAAGCGTTATCAGAATCGCAAACTTTATGACACACAACAAAGCTGCTACGTGACTTTGGACGACATCGCTAAAATGATTCGTACAAACGAAGAAGTAATGGTTATCGATAATAAGTCTAAAAACGATATCACTGCTGCGACTTTGACTCAGATCATCTTTGAAGCTGAGAAGAAAGCATCTCAATATGCTCCTCTTTTCACACTTCGTGAAATCATCCAAAATGGCAACGGCAGCATTTCTGGCTACCTTGCTAAACTTGGTGCATTCCCTCAGGACTACATGACTAAACAACAAGTAAACACAGTTGTTGAAAATGCGTCTGCGGAAATGAAACAAAACTTGGAAAACCGCGTTGCTACTGCTGCAACTCGCTACAACACAGACACTACTGCTAAAGTAGCTGCTGAAAAAGCGACAGTTCTTCCAGGTCTTCAACAAGACGAAGAAACTCCGAATCTTCCGGGTTCTTCACTTGGTTTGAACAACTAATTCTGTTTCCACAGATTTAGTTTAAAGAGGCTCAGCTAACGCTGGGCCTTTTTTTTGCCTATTTCACGGAGCGCCAGATGATGAATTTTTTCTGGCCTGCATTGATTTTGAAGTTCTGATTGAAGAGCCCTTCACCCGATGGGTTTCCGGCCATATCCAATCCTTCCAGATTGAATTTATATTCTCCCGGTTTCAATGGAACCCGGATCATTTGAATTGTTTGTGGCAACGTCGACCACTGACGAAGATCCGCACGGTCCGCAAGATTCATTGCCAGGAAAGTTAAATCTCCCAAAAGCTGATTTTGTTGTCGCACCTGATCTGCAAGAACTGCCTTGGTCGCTAATCCCGCCATTCTTTTTGCGACCAGAATTCCATAATCCTCTTTCAAGGTTTTGATGGCGGCTTCCTGCACATTGTACAAGGGATTACTTACATAAATACCCTGTCCATCAATAGTCAGGCGCGCGGTTTTAGTTTCGCTGGGCGCTGGATATAAAGCGGGCAAACGATACTCATTCTGAGCCGCATATTTTCTGGGACCCCAACCCTGTTGATAAAGAATTACCAACTCCCCCATGGATTTACCGTACCAGTCGGGATTTTCCTTAACGTCAGGAAATTTCTTTTTCCATTCTTTGTAGGCATCGGGTCTGCGCGCCAGTTTTGCCGAGCGAATCAGATCTGTTCCAATTCCGGGAATACTTGGATCCAACTTGTAAGCTTCCTGATAAGCGATGTAAGCATCGTCGTATTCACGATCTGCTTCCCAAATCAAAGCCGACAGATATTTACTGAAGGGATTAAGTTCGAACTTCTGTTTTTCTTCCTGGCGATACTTTTGATATTTTTCGTTGATTCGGCGGGCTTCAACCAAAGCATCATCCAATTTTCCGATTTCTAAAAAGTTCATCGCAAGGTACGCATTGATGAAAATCTTTTCAAAGGTGTCGCCCTTGTACTGAACCATTTCTTCATTCAGCGCAAGTGAACCTGCGACACGGGAAACCGACTGATAATCCACTTGTTCTGAAAGACGATCCGCTCGCAGAAGTACGGTGTTACTTTCCGGAATGTTTCCGGAAATCTGCAATGCCACTCCGTAATCCAAAAGATAAACCAGCTGATCGCCGTCCTCTTTATTGGCCAGGGGCTCAAGCTCTTTCAGAGCTTTTTCGAAATCCCGACTCACAAGATATGAGCGGGCTTTGTCCACTTTACCCTGGTAAGTGGCGCATCCCGAAAGCAGTAAAATAAAAAAAAGACCCACAAATCCTGTGAGTCTTTTGAAGTGAATAGTCATTAAAGTCCGATTGATTTTTTCTTAAATACTTTACGGATTTGTTTTTGGTCAGACCAAGTAATCATGCTGGTTTTCAAGTTCGTCAAATTCAAAGTCAGTTTGTAGTACACAGACTTGTCTTTACCAACTTCCTGAACGATGGAATCCAAACGACCGTTGATGATAAAGTCTGCACCAACCTGGCCGCCTGGGCCTTTTTTAGATTCTGCGCTAGTCATGCCGGAATTTTGGTAGTTGTATTCGTCAGCGATATCGCCACGAGCTTCTTTATCGATGAACGCGACTTTACCAGTTTTCATCAACTCAACACGGATCATATCCATGATGCTTTGAGTGTCGATGTGTTCGCTGGTTTTATTTTGCAAACCTGTCACCATTACCACAGGCATTCTTTTCGCCTGAGTGATTGCCGGAGATTGCAATGCGCTTGTCACAAGATCGTGAACAGCTTTTTGCATATCAGTTTCAGACCATTGATCATTCAACAGATTTTCTCTGCTGACATCATCGTAATCACCTTTAGTGAATGCTTTTGGACCGCAGCTTGTAAGTGCCAACATTGATACTGCCATCGCAGTCATTAGGAAATTCTTGATCATAAAGATACCCCTTTTATTCCTGAACAAGTCTATGCCGAGCCCCTGCTACGTGCAAGTCCTGCCCGTGTGCCCCACGAACGGCGTCCAATATTCGTTCGTCGCTGTACGCCAATCTGTGATGGAGAACTGTTCGGATTTTGCACATCCTCGACGCATGACTGAAATCACCTGTAGCTCTGACGCTTTTGAATTACTGAAGCCTAACGTCAATCCCACCGCCGAAGAACTGTGGATCATTGCATTAAATCCCCAACTGCAGCTGATCTCCTCTGAAATGATTTTCCGCGGCACTGCTGATTATTGTCCAGTTCATCCCCGCGATATCATCCGGTTCCTGATCACTCATAATGCAACTTCGTTTATGATGGCTCACAATCATCCCAGTTCCAGCATTGAACCTTCCACTCAGGATTTAGCTATCACGCGACGAATGTACAACTGCGGAAAACTGATTCAGATTCCACTGATTGATCACATTATTTTTAGCAGCAGTCATTACTACAGCATGGCTGATCATGGATTTTTTAAGATTCTTAAAAAGTCTTCCCGTACGATTTAAGGGAAAGATTACTGAATTGCTCCGCCGTCGGAATTAAAAATATCCACAGTGCCAGGTTTGCGATTGATAGGAGTGACTTTGCGGACGCGATACTGATCATCAAGAATTACGTTGTAGCCGCCTTTTGCAGCATTCTCTACAAACTGACGGGCGTATTCTTTTTTATAAGCTTCGGAATAAGCCGCATCTTGTTCTGCATTAAAAAGTTCCCGTTGAATCACATCGTGGGGATTAGAGGGAACGCCCTCTTCACGGTCACCGCGACCAAACATCGCTGCGGTTTCCGCTGATCGGGAATCGTTGGAAAGATCCAAACCTGAATCCTGCGGATTGTATGTCGCTTGTTCTTTGGTTCTGTTGAAATCTGCAGAGGCCGAATTTTCGATTTCCATGCGACGACGTTGAAATTCCATTTTTTCATTGGTCAGCATCAAATGCTTATTCACTGATTTTTCGAACGTCGGAGTTTTTGTGACAGCACCGGGACCATTTTTACTTTTGGTTTCCGTTCCCATTGATAACAACACAAGCAAGCCCGCTCCTAAAAACAGAAGCACGGCTAACAATTTGCTATTATCATTCTGAGATTTATTCTCTGCCATCTACTTAAATATCGGCTGACAAAGGGGACTTTTAAAGGTGTTAACCCTTAGATTTGTCTGGTTTCCTGAGAACTTTTTTCCTGCACCGGCGGATAGACTGGCAGAATCACGATAAACTCAGTACCGACACCGACTTCAGAACGAACCTGAACTTCCCCGCCGTGATTTTGTACGATCCCGTAGGAGATACTCAAACCCAATCCAGTTCCCTGACCCACGCCTTTAGTCGTAAAGAACGGATCAAAAATCTTATCGATAGTCTCCGGACTCATGCCCTTACCACTGTCTTGAATTGAGATTTGCACCCAGCCAGACTTGGTTTTGCTGTCTTTACCAGGCTTATAGTCCTTCAGTGGCATTGTGGATATCCAAACATGACCGGGACCATCGATGGCTTGAACCGCGTTGGAGAGGATATTCATGAATACCTGATTAATCTGACTCGCATAACAATGAATGTGCGGAGTCGGTTCGTACTGACGATGAATTTCAACGCGGCCTTTGATTTCACCTTGAAGCAAATTCAATGTGGTATCCAGACTTTGATGAAGATCGATTTCCTGAAGCTTCGCTTCTTCCAATCGCGAGAAGTTGCGCAGCCCCAGTACGATATCACGCGTGCGGCGTGCCCCGTCCTGGCAGGAAGAAATTAGTTTAGGCATGTCTTTCACGATATAATCAAATTCGTATTCTTCTTTTAGCGCTGGCAGCTTTGAAGGATGTTTCTCGGCAGAGTCCACAAGCTTGATCAGTTTATCGCCGTAGTCGCGCAGATAAGTCATGTTTGAATAAATAAATCCAATGGGATTATTTAACTCATGGGCGACACCAGCCACAAGTTGCCCCAGACTTACCATTTTGGCCGAGTGAACCAGTTTGGTCTGAGTATCCTTCAGTTCGCGGTTGGCAGATTCAAGTTCCGTGATTTTTTTGCGAAGATCCGAACGGGCTGTCCAGATTTTCTTACTCATTTCATTGAAACTTTCAGTCAGCAGTCCAATCTCGGTGTCATTCTTAACCGGAATTGTTACAGCTTGTTCCTGGGATTCAAATGATTGCAACGCCCCTACCAGATCATACAGCGGTTTCAGTACCCAATTGGAAGTGACCAGTATTGTGATGATCAAAAGAAAAACCACAGCACCGACGACGGTCATGAAGGCGATGTTCACGTTTCTAAGAACGGCGGCGGATTCGCTTTTTGAAGCACCCAAGGCAACATAGAATTTGGAAATACCCCAATCCATCGGATACACCAGAAATCCATAGGGATTGCCGCGCACATTTAAATCAAAGAATGCATCTTTAACGGGACGGAAATAGTTCTTAAAGAAGTCCTTTTTATAAAGATAGAAATCGGAATGACTTGCGGCCACCAGATCGCCGTTATCACGGATCAGGATTAGTTCCAGTTTCAGTCGGTTTTTGATTTTACTTAGGAAGGCCTGATTTAAATCCAAAACCTGTTCAATGTAACCGATCAGACGACCACTGTTATTTTTAACCTGGGAAATCAGGATCAAATTTAACTTGCGGCCTTCACTGTACTCCGCAACGCCGATGTCGCTTTTGGTTTTAACTTCTTCCATGTATTTCGCGGATAGGAAAACAGCTTCCTTACCCGGCATGAAGTTGCGAATCACACCTTTGTCGTCTTTAAATACAGACGCCAGCATGCGGCCTTCGCGATTAAAGAAAGTCAGACTTGAAGTATCGTCTGTGCGAATCCACGTATTAGCGACATTGCGAACAGTATTCCCATCCCCCATTGCCAGGTGGTAGGTCAAACTTGGATCGCGCAGGTATCTTTCACGACGCTGCTGCAGAGTGGTTCGAAACTCGTTGATGATGTTCTCAACTTCACGGGCATTCCCCGTCAGACGCTGGGTTAACTCGTGATCAATGGCCTTTTCATATTTGACCATCGAGTAGTAAGTTACGAACGCCAACGGTACGACGGAAAATAAAAGAGACCATACGATAAGAATCGTACGAAGTGATCTCTTTGGTTTCCGTCTTAAGGTTTTCACTTTTTATCTTCGTCCACTGTGATAATCAAACGGATGATTCCGTCTGGCATTACCCGGGGATGCTTTTCTTTAATCAGATTAACTTTGCCGTAAGTTCCCAGGAACGTCGTCAGATCCTGATACTTTGCTTCGGGTAAAGTAAAGTGATAGTAAGTCGACGTCGGAGATTTCTGCCAGCCCAGTTCCACGGAACCGGCTTTACGACCACCCAACTCCTGAATCTTTTCTGTGATTTTTGGTCCGACCACTGAAAGATTTGTAAGTGCAATCTCGCCACGGTAAAGGAAACCACCGGAAGCAACAGATGAAGATTCGTCTTCCTTCTCGGCTTCTTTCTTTGCGGTTGCTGCTGCCGCAGCGACTGTTGTCGCCGGAGCCACAGAAGGCTTGGCTGCAACTGTTGCGGCTGGTGAAGCTTTAACTTCGGCCGTAGGCATCGGTTTAGGAACCTGAAGAGGTTTATCTGTCTTAGGTTCTTCATCCACGAATTGCGGCTTGTCTTCGTACTGTGCGACCTTTTCAGTTTTGCTTACTTCAGACAAAACCACTTCTTTGCTGCCGCCGCTCATCCCGATTTGCAGAACTTTCTGCCAGGGTGCCACGGTCAATAAAGTAACAATCACTCCCACAACAACCAATGCTTCCAAGCCCCACTTCAAACCCTGTGGCCAGCGGTCGAAATTGGATTTTTGCATCAGCACGGTCAGGTAAGTGGAAGGAGTATTGATCTGTTCAATAATTGGTTGGGAAACAATTGTACTGGCCAGTTGTTTTGCATAGATTTCGCCATTTTGGATTTTATTAAGATCCAACTGCGCATCACGGGAGAATTTCACATGATCTTCGACTGCCAGTTTTCGTTCCTCATCCAGAACGCCTGACAGATAGTCATACAGCAGCTCGTGACCGATAAAGGGAGACATCTCCCTTTTCCCTTTTTTAGAAAGAGCCAGTTTATCCTCTTGCTGTGCCATGCTTTAGCTTCCCCATCCCTTGAGTCATAGTGCCCAGCTTGCGCAAAGCTCGGCCCAAACGATAGCGAATCGTACCTTGAGTGATTCCAAGGCCTTCGGAAATATCATTATCTTCAATTTTCAAAATTTTTGACCAGATCACCGTCAGAAGTTCGTCTTCAGATGCGGTCTTTTGGAATTCACGCCAAGGTCCTAAATCAACACCTTCAGGAATCAGCCAGCCGGATTCCACTGTGGTGTTAGGACGACCACGCGTGACTCGAACCTTGAATTTATCCCAAGTGATTTTAGTCGCCGCAACCAGGGCGACGGGATTTGATAATTCCGGATTTCTTTTCTTTTTATCCCGACAAAGGGCTAGGGCTTGAGTGGAAGCCTCGATCGCCCTTCTGTCATCTAGTAAAGCAAAGTAGAAAAACAAGGCGATCGATTGAATGTCGGCTTCGGTCATGTACTTCCTAATATAAGTAGAATGACCCTTATGTTAGTCGACTGTCAGCTGTCTGAGAAGGTCCAATTGGTCTAGAACTTTACCTGAGCCCATTACTACGCAGCTCAATGGATCTTCAGCGATAGAAACCGGCAATCCAGTACGTTCTCTTAGAAGAACGTCCAGGTTCGCAAGCAACGCCCCACCACCTGTGAGAACAATTCCGTTATCTACGATATCAGAAGCAAGCTCTGGCGGAGTTTTTTCAAGAGCGGTACGAACAGCATCCACCACTTCAGACAATGGATCCATCAAGGCATCGTTAACCTGAGAGCTTGTGATCTCGATAGTTTTCGGAGCACCAGCTACAAGGTCACGACCTTTGATTTCCATCGTTTTTTCATCTTCGAATGGATATGCATTACCGATTTGGATTTTGATCAATTCAGCAGTTCTTTCACCGATCAACAAATTGAACTGACGGCGTACGTAGTTGATGATTGCTTCATCAAACTTATCGCCCGCTACTTTGATTGATTTACAGTAAACGATACCACCCAAAGAAATAACTGCGACACCCGTAGTACCACCACCCATATCGACAACCATGTTGCCTGATGGTTCTGTGATCGGAAGGCCTGCACCGATAGCTGCTGCCATTGGTTCTTCGATCAAGTAAACCTCGCGCGCACCAGCTGATTGAGCAGCTTCCTTAACCGCGCGTTTTTCAACCTGAGTGATTCCGTATGGAACGCAGATGATGATACGTGGACGGATAAAAGATTTTTTCTCGCCCAAAGATTTACCGATGAAATATTTAAGCATGGATTGAGTAACTTCGAAGTCAGCGATAACACCGTCTTTGATCGGACGGATTGCCACGATAGAACCTGGTGTTCTGCCCAGCATGTGTTTTGCTTCTTTACCGACAGCAAGAACACGGTTTTGCATTCCGCGATAGTTCTTTTGAACTGCTACTACAGATGGTTCATCAAGAATAATTCCGCGACCTTTTACGTAAACGAGAGTGTTGGCTGTGCCCAGGTCAATCGCGATATCATTGGAAAAATAGTCTTGTACTTTGTCAAAAAAACTCATGCTGAATCTCTCTCAAGAAAATTTCATTGTGTGATTTCGACTACAAGTCTAGGGAGATTGAAAAGCAGAGTCAATACTGATATTTAGGCCGTCAGTCGAGTAATTTTGACGCGCTTAAGCAATTTGACACAGAGTCAGCGGCTCTCGAAGAGCCGCTCTGGTGCAAAGTTAGAAGTGTTTTTTCCACTCGAGCTCGCGTCCCATGTACTCGGAAAGCGCGTGTTTCTCGTCGTGAAGTCGCTTGTCTGACCAGCTTAGTTTCTCTTGGAAAACTTGCGCAATTTCATCCAAATGCTTCAACCCATGATTGCGATCCGCAAGGAACAACGGAACTCTGCGCGAAAAGAAATCGCGCAAATTCAAACACATCGTGTTGTCGATGGCCTGAGCGGCTTCCAGCTGCCAGTAACTGTATTTATAATCATATTTGCTAAGGATAACTTCGGCTTCCCGCCCATACCGCTGCGCTAATTCCACAACATCTTCCTCGGGACGGCCGTACTCCTGCGCCCAAGCGGTCGCCAGCACTCGCGCCTCGTGATAGGCGCTTTCGGATGTATACTCGTTCAATGCCACTGCCGTGTCTTTTTTTGCAAACTTAGCGCGATCCTCCACAGTGAAACTTTTCAGCGCATGGGAAACCGTTTGTTGGCACATCAGGCGATAAGTCGTGTATTTGCCGCCAGCCACAAAAGTCACTCCCCGTGGGTCATCGATGATGGTGTGTTCGCGACTTGTTTTGCCCTCTGAAGAAGATCCATCGTTCACCAAAGGACGAACTCCAGCGTAACTTGCAATCACATCGTGCGCCGTCAAATTCGCTCCCGGGAAATAATGGGAGGTAATTTCCAACAGGTACTTTACGTCTTCAGGTGTGACAGTCACATTTTCCGGAGATTCTTTGAAGTCCGTATCTGTCGTGCCGATGATGATCATCTCGTGGCGCGGAATTCCAAACACGATGCGATCACCTTTTTCCGCACCCATCACCACCGCTGATTCCAGCGGCAGACGATTCTTAGGCAAAGTCAGATGGATACCTTTTGTCGGGCGCAGAATTTTTTTCCACTCTTTGAAAAGACCCTCGCCCAACTGGTCCGTCCACGGCCCAACAGAGCTGATAACGTGGCGACCGCGAATTTTAAATTTTTCTTTGCTTAATTGGTCTTCGCAATGAACTGCTGTGATTTTTCCATCGGCGCCAAAATCTGCACCCGTTGCTGCCACGTAGTTGGCAGCGACCATACCCATTTCATTCGCGGAACGCAGGGTCTCGTGAACCAAGCGGTCATCATCCATGTATCCGTCTGAGTAAATATATGAACCCAGAAGATCTTTTTCACGAAGTGCTGACATGCGTGCGACGGATTCTTTGGAATCCAGACGCTCGTGCATTTCTGGAGATTGGAATAACGCCAGAATATCGTACAGCCACATTCCCAAGCCCATCTTGAACATGCCCACGCGGCTTTCCTTGTAAAGCGGAAGCATGAAACGCAGAGGATGCACCAGATGCGGCGCCATTTCGAATAATTTATTTCTTTCATTCAACGCTTCGTAAACAAGTTTGAAGTCCATGTTTTCAAGGTACCGAATTCCACCGTGAACCATTTTGCTGGAGCGAGAAGAAGTTCCTGAAGCAAAATCCCGGGCTTCAACCAGGGCGACTGACATACCTCGCGCGCAGGCATCGCGGGCGACTCCGGCTCCGTTAATGCCACCACCGATGATGACAAGATCGAATTCCTGAGTTTTCATTTTGGACAAATTCTGAATGCGATTCACGAAGGAAAAATTCTTCATACCCTTATCCTATTTCGTTGTTTTTACAGCAAGCGTGCCTGGCTCCCAAGTTGCGGGCTTAAAACCTTTTACCGAGTTTGGAACTCCATTATCCGACGGGAAGTAAACTCTTTGCAGATGTTTTTCACGGCCCAACTTATAGGCCAGTTCACAAAGTTCATCGCGGGCCTGCAATGTCGTAAACTGCACATGCTCAACCCACAAAGTTTGTGTTTGCCCGTCCAGGAACAACAACGGTTGAGCAATAAAGTAGCCCAGCAAAGCTCCTGATTCCTGATCTTCTGCCAAAAAGCTCCAGCCCAGTGGAATATAATGATTTAGAGCTTCGATGCGGTGTTTGGAGTTCCAAACCGCGATCATTCTTTCCATCTCATCCGGATATTGTTCCGTAAGTTTGCGATTTTCGAGATCCAAAATTCGTTGTAAATCGTCAGTTTGGATAACGCGACAGTAAAGACTCATGAACCGTGCTCCCTTGTCATTTTGACGTATCTATTTCATACTAAGACCCGATGAAATACAAAGACTATTCCGCCGACATTTGGAGCACAATTAACAACACTCTTGATCAGGTTTTGAAGGAACAGAAAAATCCTGTTGCGGCCTTCGATGCCGACGGAACTTTGTGGGATATCGACCTGGGTGAAACGTTCTTTCACTATCAAATCGACAACAAACTTGTGGACCTCCCTAAAGACGCCTGGAATCACTACGAATCCATGAAAGCCGAGGATCCGCGCAAGGCTTACTTATGGCTGGCACAAATCTGTAAAGGCAAAACGCTTACGCAGGTTCGCGAATGGGCCAAGGCGGGAGTTAAAGACGCAGCTCCGGTTCCGGTGTTTTCTGAACAAAGAAAGTTGCTTCAACTGCTTATGTCAAAAGGGGTTCAGATTTACGTCATCACAGCCTCAGTGAAATGGGCTGTTGAAGGAGGAGCTGATCTGGTGGGTCTTGGGTATGACAACATCATTGGCGTTGAAACCGAAGTGAATGACGACATCATCACCGATAAGCAAAAAGGCGTTATCACTTATCGTCAGGGTAAAGTGGAAGCACTGCTTGCAAAAACCGGCGGACAGCTTCCCTTCCTGGCAAGTGGAAACACCATGGGTGATTTCAATTTATTGGAAAGCGCGACCCACCTGCGTTTGGCTGTTAGCGCGGCTTCACGCGATGATAAGATTTTTAAGACCGAGCGCGAACTGACAGAGAACGCCGAAAAAAACGGCTGGCTTCACCATCGTTTTATTTAGCGATCGTCGCGAGCTTTTCAAGGGCTTCACCGGTCACGCGATGAACGGTCCACTCGTCCATGGGCTTTGAGCCCAACGACAAATAGAAATCAATGGCGGGCTTGTTCCAATCAAGCACCGACCATTCCAGGCGCCCACAGCCGCGTTCAACGGCGATTTTGGCAAGATGACTTAGAAGCCGTTTGCCGTATCCTTTACCACGATGTTCAGGCAGGACAAAAAGATCTTCCAGATAAATTCCCGGGAGCGCCAGGAACGTTGAGTAACTATGAAAGAACAATGCGAAACCGGCTTTGCTGCCGTCCTCTTCCAGGAAAATCACTTCGGCAAATTTCTTTTCTCCGAATAGAGTTTTCCTAAGTGATTCTTCGGTTGCGACAACTTCATGTTCAAGCTTCTCGTAGATCGCAAGCTGAGTGATGAAATGAAGAATCTCCGGGATGTCAGACTCTTTGGCGGAAACAATCTTGATATTCTTGTTCACAGGACACCTTTAAAGAAAAAGCTCTGATTCATCATCAGAGCTTAAACATATTTATCAATCTCGGGAAATTATTAGGATTTGCCAACTACTTTTTCGATATCAGAGATCTCTTTCGGTACTGATGTCGTCATGTTTTCGACGCCGTTTGAAGTTACGCGAACGTTGTCTTCGATACGGATGCCGATACCGCGATACTTTTGCGGAGCTGATGTGTCGTCGGCTGGGATGTAAAGACCCGGCTCGATTGTGAAGCACATGTTGGCTTCGATCGGACGTGGTTCGCCTTTTTTAAAGTACAAACCAGCATCATGCACATCAAGACCCAACCAGTGGCCGATACCATGCGGATAGTATTTCTTTTGCGCCAGGGATTGAATCAAATCGTCTTTACGACCTGACAACAACCCAAGCTCAAGCATTGCATCTGTCAGCATGGAAGTACCCATGTCGTGCAAGTCTTTGAATACGATGCCTGGTTTTACGAAATCCACGATTGCTTTTTGAACTTTCAAAACAGCTTCGTACACGCGGCCTTGCTCATCAGTGAATTTACCGTTTACTGGGTAAGTTCTGGTGATGTCGCCAGTGTAGTAATTGTACTCAGCCCCGGCGTCGATCAACAAAAGATCACCGTCTTTGCAGACCTGGTCGTTAAAGTTGTAGTGAAGAGTCGTAGCGGCATTTCCGGAAGCCACGATGAAACCGTAACCTTCGCGGGCAGAGTCTCTCATGTAAAAGTTATGAGCCAATACGCCTTGCACTTGGCGCTCAGTCACACCCGGGCGGGTAAAGCGCATGGCTGCCAAGTGAGCTTGAGCAGAAATTTCGCAAGCTTCGCGAAGTTGAGTCAATTCGTACTCTGACTTAACCAAACGCATTTCGCCGATCAAAGTGTCGGCATCGTGCACAGAAAGCAAACCATAGCCTGTACGGCCACGCATTTGTTTTACTGTGTTCAAAACATGCTCCATCTTTTCATCGACTTCTTTGTTTTTAAACTGGCGATAGTAAATAGAATCAACAGCAGATAACAATTGTGGCGCTACTTTTTCAAACTCATCAATTGGATAGCACTTGTCGATTTTGAATTCCTGCTCGCAGCCTTCCGGGCCGTAACGGAATCCATCCCAAGTTTCTCTTTCGCGGTCACGACGGCGCACGAACATCACTGTCTCTGGAGTTTGACCAGGGCGAACGATCAAAATAGATTCCGGCTCTTCCCAACCAGTCAGGTAGAACATGTTGGAATCCTGACGGTATGGAAAATGCACATCGTGGTTACGGATTGTTTCCGGGTGAGAAGCCACCACCAACGCAGAACCTGGGATCTGTTGAGCCAGGCTTTTTCTTCGTGCCGCAAAAATGTTCATATCAAAAGTTGGTTTTCTCATTCCGGTCTCCTGAACTTTTTAAAGTCCCCATTTACGTGTCAAAGTTTTCAATTGGCGGTTTGCTGAGTCAGCGCCTTTGTTCATAATTTCACGGCGCTTATCGAAGTCCATAATACCATAGTCACCGGTATCAAGGGTAATGACAGTATCAACTCCTGCAAAAGGCTTATTATACAGTCCCGCGATCTCACTCCATAATACGTTGTCCGTGGCTGCCGCATCCAAAGTGAACGGCTTGCTTCCGCCCGGCACTTGAAGGACATTCACGAACACCACAAAGTTCGCACCTTTCTGGCGAAGATAGCGGGCTAATCCCGACACTTCACGCACGGCTGCGACATTGCCCTGGAATGGTTTAAAGAACGGCGGATAGGCCATGCACATGCTTAAAAGCTGTTCCATGCCACCGCGATTCATCATCAAGGCCTGGTTCTTTTTTAGATTGTAGGAAGGACAGGCAAAAGGAATACGGAAATCCTCGGCCTTCTGATTTTTGAAAGCTGTGTTGTAGAATTCGCGCATGACCGAGATGTCGCCGTTCTTGTTCACGTTTCCAAGCAGGGACTTTTTGATGATCTCGTCATCTTTAAGTTTGAACATTTGCCATTCAACGTCGTTGGCCTGTTCACGATTGGCAAACAAAGCTGCCATCGGAGACGCGAACTCCACCCCACCGATCGCATACACGGGAACCTTCGCGCGCGAAAGTTCGTGCAGAAATCCGATATGGGCATAGGCTTTTGCTCCCCCGCCGCCAAGAATAAATGCAATCTTTGGCATCGCGGGAATGACTGGTGCTGGAGGTGGTGGAGGTGCTACCGGTTCTTCAACCTGAACATCCGGCTGATAAGGAGTGGAATCCTCGACAGGTTGCTGAGGAGAGGTTGGTCTTTGAGTTTTGCCATTCGTTGGCGCAGGTTTTGTTCCCTTGATATCCTCACGAGTCCTGATGGATTGACAACCCGCCAGGAAAACCAGTGCCAAAAGAAAGCTAACGCTTTTTCGCGAATACAAAAAACTCATGATTGCCATCCTTTCCCTCAATGGAAGAAGCAAAATAGTCCCTTACCTCAAAGCCGCATTTATCACAGCAAGCTTTGATCTTTTCTTCGACTTTCACATACAACGAACTGTCTTTGACAATACCACCCTTTGACAGCCCGTCAACGCCGACCTCGAACTGTGGCTTTACAAGACTTAGAATATGGCCGGATGGCTTTAAGAATCGGTTCAGTTCCGGCAGAATCATTTCGATGGAAATAAAGGATACATCCATCACGATCAGATCAAAGCCCTCTTTCGGAGTGGCCGCAATAACTGCAGCTTCGCCTGATAATGCGCGGGCATTGATCCCTTCGATCACTTTCAACTTGGGATTATTCAATAGAGAAGAACTGACTTGGCCGTGGCCAACGTCAACTCCCAACACGAACCGGGCACCAGATTGCAAAGCGCAATCCGTAAAGCCCCCCGTTGAAATCCCCACATCCAGAACATCAAAGCCCTGAATATTAAGACCGACCTGCTTTAAGGCGCCTTCAAGTTTTAATCCCCCGCGAGAGACAAAGCGATTGGCAGGCCCCTGATCCACTGTGATCTGATCTTCCATTTCTGGCGTCACTGCCAGATTGGATTTCTTAAGAACTTTCTTTTGGCCATTCTGATTTAAGAATACCTGACCGGCTTCAATCAGCTCCTGGGCATGGGTGCGCGACTGGGCCAAGCCCTTTTCAAACACATAAATGTCCAAACGCTTTTTATCAGCCATAACTTCTAATGTTTTCGGGAAATATTAAAATTCACCAGGAACTCAAGCATCGGCGAGTCCGGAGAAACTTTGTGAAGCTCTGCCATAGTGCTTTCGCTGATATTTTTCAGCAACTCCTTGGTGGCTTCAAGACCGATGATACCGGTAAAGCTTCTGACATCCTGATCTTTTTCACCATGATCCAGAACATCGTCAGCCACCTGGAATGCCAAGCCCAGGCCTTCACCGAATTTTTTTAATGCTTCGATCTCATGGACCTTGGCGCCCGCGATTATTGCGGCACCTTCAACAGCGACGCGAATCAAAGAACCTGTTTTTAAAAGATGCAGGTGTGTCAGCTCGTCTTGAGTTAATTGCTTTTGTCCCGCACGCAGATCGATGGCCTGACCTCCGACCATGCCACGAATACCTGCGGCCTCGGAAAGCAATTGAACCAGACGACCCACCAGAAAGCCGTTCTCAGAATAATTTTTTGCAATGATAAGAAAGGCTTCAGTTAAAAGGGCATCACCCGCAAGCAATGCAAAGTCTTCACCGAACACCTTGTGATTCGTCGGCTTACCCCGGCGCATGTCATCGTTATCCATGCAGGGTAAATCATCGTGAATCAAAGAATACGTATGAACCAATTCAACCGCAGTCGCAAAGGGCAGGGCTTTGTCAGCTGAAGACCCCAGCATCTCTGCGATCAGGATCGACAACACCGGGCGGAAACGTTTTCCGCCATTGGTCGCCGAATAGAGCATGGATTTACGAAGTTCCGCGATGGCAGCACCCTGAGGCAACTCCATGTCAGATAGGTACTTTTCCACAAACTGATTCACAGTTTGCACTTTCAGGGACATTTCCTGCTCAAGCTGAATTGCCAAATCCAAAACGACTACTCCTCTGGAGTGAAATCAGTTGTCACTGGTTTGCCGTCAGCACCGACCGACATCAAAAGTTTTACTTTTGATTCAGCTTCGGACAGACGCTGGTGACATTCGCGGGAAAGCTTAACGCCCTCTTCGAATAGCTTTAAGGAATCCTCTAAAGCCAGGTCACCTTTTTCCATTTTTTGAACGATCTCTTCCAAACGTCCTAATTTTTTTTCGAAATCCATTATTCCCCCTTCACGCCACTGACTGTGGCTGTGAGTGAACCCTGAGCCAGGCGAATATCGATGCTGTCGCCCACTTTTACCTGGCTTGCTGATTTAATAACTTTTGAATCTTTTGTTACAATTGAATACCCGCGATCCACAACTCGCAACGGACTCATGCTATCAAGCATCGCCATCATACGATCCACGCGGGATTTTTTTCTTTCCAAAGAAAACAATAATGCTTTCTCGGTACGGGCCTGCATAAAGCCTAGTTCTTTTTTGCGGCGATCAATCAAGTTTTGCGGAGTACCCAGTTTTTGCGTCAGCAATTCCACCCGGTGCTCTTTCTTGTTGATCAAAGTCGACATCGCCAACTCCAAACGAGTCAGCAAATCGTCGTTACGCAATTCCAAATCTTCAAGGCGACGTTTTGGATCAACCAGTCGCTTTGACAACCCCAAGGACTTTTCACGCAGGAACTTCATCTTTCTATCGAAAGATAATTTCAGCATGCGCTCAAGCGACGTCACCTTGTTCACAAGTTCCGAGGAACTCTTGGCAACCAGCTCTGCCGCCGCTGAAGGAGTTGGCGCACGCAAGTCCGCCACAAAGTCTGCGATAGTAAAATCAATTTCGTGTCCCACGGCCGAGATAACCGGAATTGGACTGGCCGCGATCAAACGCGCCAGGCCCTCGTCATTAAAACACCACATGTCCTCGATGGAACCACCACCGCGACCCACAATCACCGCATCTACATCCGGCAACGCAACCGCTTTTTTAAATGCTTCACGAATCTGAGGTGCTGCGGCCTCCCCTTGCACAATCGTTGGAACGATTGTGACCTGGATGGATTTGGCGCGACGGGAAAGTACATTTAAAATATCGCGAATCGCTGCGCCCGTTGGCGAAGTGACAATGGCAATATGTCTGGGAAAAGTCGGAATAGGTCTTTTGCGAGCAGAATCAAAAAGGCCTTCCGTACGAAGCTTGTGCTTTAGTTGCTCGAAAGCTTTTTGTAAAGCTCCGGCCCCCACCGGTTCCATCATATCAACCATCAACTGATAGTTGCCACGTGGCTCGTACACCGTGACTCGGCCGCGAACCATGACTTCCATACCGTCTGTCGGTTTGAACTTCAGGCGCGAGTTGTTACCGCGGAACATGACCGCTGTGATTTGGGATTTGGAATCTTTAACACTGAAATAAAAGTGACCGGATGTATGGGCTTTGAAATTGGAAAGCTCACCACGCACCCACACCATTCCCATCTGACCTTCGATCAATTGTTTGATCTGAATATTCAGCTGCTCGACAGAAAGAACTGTCGGCTCATTGGACTTTGCCGGCTGCTCGGTCGATTGAGCAGGAGCCGCATCCAACGTGAGTTGCGCGTAATTTTCAGTCTTGCGAAGGGGTTGGTTTTTAGGGTCAGACATGGGGTCTGACGCTATAGCCAGCCCCGGGAGGAGTCAATACTCAGAGCGACGAGTGCCAGACATTTTGCGCAGCCCAAAGACCGCCCACAAAAAAACAAATCCAGCCCAGATTTTTATGCTTCATCAAATTGTGAAACGCTTGCCCCATGCGCTCTTCACCCAGTTTTACCAAGGCGCGATTTTCCAGCACAAGTACCATGAGGAGTCCATAGAAAAAAACAACGAACGGGAAAATAAAATCAAGCTTTTGAGGTGTCATATTCAATATATCGGAGGCTTACGAAAAAGTTAGAGTCCGGTTCCATTGACGAAACTGTACTTCCTGCTAGAATAGTCCTCAGAGGTTCGAAGGCGTAAAGCTCATCGAAATTAAACCTTACAAGCATATTTTTGGGGACTGTCCCTGGCAATGGTGTGCAAGCTCAGCTCGTACTGAGAAGCCTAAAGTCGCTATCATGGTCACCCACCTTAGCTAAAACAGGTTTAGTTCAGAGTGGCCGTCGGACCTTTTTTTTATTCTCTCAAAGGAACATTCGTTCCTTACCTCTGCACACATTTTCCATTGATAAATTCTCGTTTTGAGACTGCTAAAAAACTGGCTCAAAGAATGGTTTACGTATCCTGAATCAGGACACCATTCGACATCCGAATTCCCGCACCTTAATCTAAAAACAGCGACTATTTAGAACGTTAGATGTTGGAGCAACCGCATGAGCAGATCATCCGCAACTTCAAAGGCCTCAAGAAAGAATCAAACCACCATTCCGCAACGCGTGCGCAAGGCACTGGGTATTGCGAAGGGTGACACTATTCTTTGGACTATTGAAGGCAACGAGGTCTCAATCAAGATCATCAATCGCGTGAATGTGGATTGGAATAAGACCCCGGAAATGTCTCTGCTGGAGTGGGCTCCAGCAGAAGAAGAAAAATCTCAGTCTCAGGAAGAAATCGTTCTTTAGTTATCTCTTTGCTACTTTAGCCGATCTGCCGGCCGCGTGCGCTGGCACTCGCTTCATCGGTTTTTTCGATGCCACAACCGCTTTAGCCTTGGCTTGCTTCACAACTTTTGTTGGAATCACAACCTTTTTAGCTGCTGCTGGCACGCTTGCCACCTGACGAGCTGCTGGCGCTGGCTGTTGAATAGCCTGAACAACTGCTCCCGTCTGAGATAGGAGATAAGCTGCAGCAATGCGTTCTTCAGCCTTCGGCGACTTTGCCTTGGACTTCAACACCTTGATATCTGATTGAGACAGTCTTTTAACCTGAGAGCGAAGTTGCTCTTCATACTGTTTAGTACGGCCCTTTTTCATGGCCATAGTGGTTAACTCTTGCTCGATTAAAACCGTCGCAAGACTGAAGCCGCTTCCATCATCGACATATTCGATGTCTTTTGGAGCGGCCGGACGGTCCTTACTCACCTCAGCGAATATAACCATACCTACCACGAAACTAAATACGACAGAAAATACGATGTGATTATGATAACGAGACATATGCGATCCCCCACTATGGCTCCTTACAACTCCCATGCCGAGTGAAAAGCAACTGTTTCGAACTCACACCAATTCTCTGTCCACGCACTATACATGCGCTGTCTAAAGAAACATTTTATCAGGACTTTCCATCTAAAAAGCAGTTGGGAAACGTATCTCAATTTTGAGACGTTCCAGGTAAGTCCGTACTTTTAAAACTAAAAAGCCCACTCTGTAGAGCGGGCTTTTTTGGATTTTGTGTCGATGAAAACCACCGATCGGTTCTGCGCCGCATCCGTAAGTAGGACCTGGCACCTATAGAGGGATGACTTCGATGGTTGGGTTGAATTGGTCGCGAAGGATTCCCTCGATGGCCATCAATGTACCGCTGGTGGCGCTTGGGCACGTACCGCAGGCGCCTTGGTAAAATACGTAGAGTTTGTTTTCCTCGTATTTTACCACGTCCAAGTCCCCACCGTCGCCTTGCAGACCTGGACGTACGGTTTCATCCAAGATCTCTTCGATGCGTTGAACTTCCGGCGGAAGTCCCGCGCGACGAAGTTTCTTTTCGTCAGCTTGAGTTTGATTTGGATTATGGATCGGCATGCGAGTTTGAATAACTGCACACGCGTTCTTTTGAATCTCTTCCGGATCAGAATCAAAACTGTGAGTGATCGTGATCACATTTTGGAATAAATGCACCTGGCGCACACCTTCCACCTGGAAAAGGCTTGAAGCCAAAGGGCTTTGCTCAGCCTCCTGGATAGTGGTGTAAGTCGCCTTGCCCTCGGTTAATACCGGGCGGTCCAAAACGAATTTCCATGCGTTTGGATTTGGCGTGGCTTGAATTCTGATTAATACATCCTGCGTACTCATAACAATAACTCCCGGGCTTTCACCACGGCTTTAACTAAAGCATCAACATCTTCACGACTATTATACACTGAAAAAGAGGCGCGCACTGTCCCCGGAACCCCAAGTCTAGCCATCAACGGCTGAGTGCAATGGTGACCGGCTCGAACTGCGACACCTTCCTGATCCAAAATCTGGCCCACATCTGAGTGATGAGCCCCTTTCAGATTAAAGGACACCAACGGGCCCTTGTCTTTGGAAGTTCCATAGATTTTCAAATCTGGAATCTCCAAAAGCTTGTCTGTGGCGTATTTCAAAACATCCATTTCATAGGCATGGATCTTATCCAAGCCGATTTTTTCCACGAACTCAATCGCAGCAGCGGTCCCAATCGCACCTTCAATATGCGGAGTCCCCGCCTCAAAGCGCGTCGGCACATCATTGTACGTGGTTTTTTCGATGGTCACTTTTGAAATCATGGAACCACCACCCTGATAAGGCGGCAAAGTGTCCAAAATTTCTTTCTTACCGTAAACCGCTCCAAATCCAAATGGACCGAAAAGTTTGTGAGCAGAAAATACGAAGAAATCCACGTCCCAGGCTTTCACATCCACTTTTTGTTGCGACACGATTTGTGCGCCATCCACCAGCACCTTGGCACCGGCTGCGTGAGCAAGTTTGGTTAAGCCCGCCACGTCGACATTTGTGCCCAATACGTTGGAGCTTGCCGTGAACGCGACCATTTTGGTTTTGCTGTTCAATTTCCTTTTGAAATCTTCAACATCCAATTCGCCATTATCCAGAATATCCACTGCGACAACTTTGGCGCCGATTTTTTCAGCAACCATTTGCCAAGGAACGATATTCGCGTGGTGCTCCATAATGGTGATCAAAATTTCATCGCCCGCCTTAAGGTTTTCAGCACCCCAAGTATTTGCCACGAAATTCACACCTTCAGTTGTGCCACGAACAAAAATAATTTCCTCAACCTGTCCCGCCCCCAGGAAGTTCGCAATTTTATGGCGAGCCCCCTCGAAGCCCTGAGTCGCGATGTCCGCCAGATAGTGGGCACCACGATGAACATTTGAAGATTCATACAGATAAAAATGCGCGATACGATCAATCACTGATTTTGGTTTTAGTGTGGTCGCACCGCTATCCAGATAAAACAACTTCTTGCCGTGGACCTTTTGGGTCAACGCTGGAAACTCATTTCGAATTTCTGCAAAAAGCTCGTTTAAGTTGCTCATCTTACCTTCTTAGTTCAGATGCAAGCGCGCAAACGCTTCATCCAAATGTTTGGTTAACCATTTCTGAATACGCTCATCTGAAACTTTGTACAAAACTTCAGACAGGTAACCGTAACTTAACATCGCAATCGCTTTGTCCTTAGGGATCGCACGCGACAGCAGATAGAAAAGCTCTTCTTTATTCAACTGACCCACCGTTGAACCGTGGCCCGCTTTGACGTCGTCCGCATGCACTTCGATAGAAGGCTTACTGTCCGCTTCAGCTTTGTTGCTTAAAAGAAGATTGTTATTCAGCTGCGAGGAGTCCGCTTTCTGCGCGTCTTTTTGAATCAGGATTTTTCCGATGAAAGCCGAGCGGCCCGAACCATCCAAAATACCTTTATACAGCTGATGAGTTGCACACTCCCCAACCGCATGATCAATCAACGTCGTATTATCAACGTGCTGAGTTCCCTGAACCGCATAGATTCCAAGAACCTGTGACGTCGAGCCTTTTTCTTTCAAAACCAAATCAAAGTTATGACGGGAAAGTTGTGCGCCAGTCGAGAAAGCCAGGCTTTCAAGGTTTGCATGCTTACCCAGACTGATTCTGGTGCGGCCGATATTTACGGCATTCAGGCTTTCTGCCTGCACACGCACGTAAATAACATTGGCGCTATCGCCCACCTGCAAATCGAAAACTGAATTTGCAAAGTAAGAGGCACCACTTGCTCCATAGTGACTTTCAAGGATGCGCACAGAAGATCTTGCACCCACTTCCATGCAGATGCGCGGATTTGTCATCACTGCATTGGCAGATTCATTGGAAGTGAAAAAGACGAAATTCACAGGTTTTTCAACAGAGGTGTCTTTCGTGACATGCACAAAGTACGGAGTCTCTGAGTAGGCACCGTTTAAGGCGTCAAATGTATCATCAAACTTTTCTGAGTATTCAGATTGCTCACGGATATTCAAACCCATTGGCAAATCCGATGACAGCGTCTTGTTGAAGGCACCGTTAAAGAAAACCAGATTTGTGAATTCCGGATTCAATACTTTTTGAATAGCCACCATCGTGTCATGAGCTGGAGAAACCGCATTCAATGCACTTGGCAGGAAGCTGTTATCAGCCAGAACTTTAACACTGGTATAGTGCCACTCTTCATCCTTGCGGGTTGGAAGACCCTTTTTCAAGGCATAGTCATAACCCGCCTGACGGAAGGCTGCCAAAGCGCCTTTCGCCGGGTGTGCTTGACTGAATTTTTCGTAAGTCGAAAGTAAATTCATAGCCCTGTCCTTAGTTGATCAACCAGTCGTAACCTTTTTCCTCAAGCTTCAACGCCAGGGAAGAGTCACCGGTTTCAACAATTTTTCCACCAAGAAGTACGTGAACGTAGTCAGGTTTAATATAATCAAGCAAACGCTGATAGTGAGTAACCAGGATGATCGCATTGTCTTTACGACGAAGTTTATTCACGCCATCTGAAACCACGCGAAGAGCATCGATATCCAGACCGGAATCTGTTTCATCAAGTAGTGCCAGGCGCGGAGACAAAACCGCCATCTGAAGGATTTCGTTTTTCTTTTTCTCACCACCAGAAAAACCTGTGTTCACCGGACGATCCAGGTACTCGGGTTTCATGGAAACAAGTTTCAATTTTTGCACCAGGAATTCACGGAACTCGCCCTCAGGCATTGGCTCGGAACCTTGATGTTGCAATACCGAGTTAAAAGCTGTGTGCAGGAATGTGAAGTTGGAAACTCCCGGAACCTCAATTGGATATTGGAATGCCAGGAAGATACCTTCTTTAGCTCTTTCATCCGGAGCCAGCTCCAAAAGATTCTGCATCATGAAATTGACTTCGTATTTAACTTCGCCGGAAGTCACTTCGTAAGCCGGATGGCCCGCAAGAACTTTGGACAAAGTCGATTTACCGGAACCGTTTGGTCCCATGATCGCATGAACTTCGCCGGCTTTAACTGTCAAGTTTAAGCCTTTTAGAATTTCTTTTTCTTCAACACGTGCATGTAAATTCTTAATTTCCAACATAATTAACCTACGCTATTTTCCAATTTCATTTCAATCAACTTCACGGCTTCTACAGCGAACTCCAAAGGAAGCTCTTTGAAAACTTCCTTACAGAAACCATTTACCAGCATTGAAATTGTTTTTTCCATATCCAAGCCACGCGATTGCAAATAGAAGATCTGATCTTCACTGATACGTGAAGTCGTTGCTTCGTGTTCGATCGTTGCGGTTTTATTTTTTACTTCAATATAAGGGAACGTACTTGCAGAGCACTTATCACCCACCAGCATGGAATCGCACTGGGAGTAGTTTCGTGCGTTTTCTGCTGAAGGCATGATTTTCACCTGACCACGGTAAGCATTCGAAGACTTATCAGTAGAAATACCCTTGGAGATGATTGTCGATTTGGTGTTCTTACCAATGTGAATCATCTTAGTGCCAGTATCTGCCTGCATCAGATCGTGAGTCAGTGCTACTGAATAGAATGCGCCCTCGGAACCATCACCTTGCAGAATGCAAGAAGGATACTTCCAGGTGATTGCAGAACCGGATTCAACCTGAGTCCATGAGATTTTAGAGTTCTTGCCGGCAGCCTTACCACGTTTAGTAACGAAGTTATAAATGCCGCCCTTACCTTCTTTATCACCCGTGTACCAATTTTGAACTGTCGAGTATTTGATCTCGGCATTGTCGTGGGCGATCAACTCAACCACAGCTGCGTGAAGTTGGTTTTCATCACGCTGAGGAGCCGTACAACCCTCAAGGTAATTCACATATCCACCTTCGTCACAAACAAGCAAAGTTCTTTCGAACTGGCCTGTGTCCTTAGCGTTGATACGGAAATAAGTCGAAAGATCGATCGGGCAACGCACACCTTTAGGGATGTAACAGAAAGAACCGTCAGTAAAGACAGCTGCATTCAATGCCGCATAGAAATTGTCTGTGTATGGAACCACGGAACCCAGATATTTTTTTACAAGTTCCGGATGTTTCGCAACTGCTTCAGAAATAGAGCAGAAGATCACTCCCGCTTTTTCCAGAACTTCATTGTGAGTTGTACCGACAGAAACGGAGTCAAAGACCACGTCAACTGCGATACCAGAGATACGTTTTTGCTCGGACAAAGGAATGCCCAGTTTTTCGAAAGTCTTCACCAACTCGGGATCAAGATCTTCCATGGATTTTGGCTTATCAGTATCCGATTTTTTCTTAGGCGCTGAATAGTAACGAATCGCCTGGAAATCGATCGCAGGATAAGAAACATGCGCCCAAGTTGGCTCAGTCAGAGTCAACCAGTGACGGTAAGCTTTCAAACGATAATCCAGCATCCACTCTGGCTCATTCTTTTTACCAGAGATCAGCTTAATGATTTCTTCGGTCAAACCCAGTGGGGCCTGATCCATTTCAATATCGGTTGTGAAACCGTATTTGTATTCGTACGAATCCAGAGGGTTGTTCTTGTTGTTATCCATGAATCACCGTCTCTGATGAGGATTTTTTCGACATCGCAGTTCTTTCAACTAAAAGATCTTTCAAACTGACGGATTTATAAAAGTCAGTGAGCTTGTTATTTAAAGTCGTAATCGGGGAAACAATGTTGCAAGTCCCTTGGATCTCGCAAGGTGCTTCCTTGTGCAGGCATTTCACGAGTGCTGTCGGACCTTCGATCACTTCCACCAGATCATGGATGGAAACTTTTGCGAGGTCCTTAGTGATTTGATAACCACCGTTGGCACCGTACTCAGCGCGAAGAAATCCGCCTTTTTGTGCCATCTGTTGCATCACACGAGCAGTTGCATCAAAAGGAGTATTAAAGGCATCTGAAACCTCTTTTGCAGAAGTCAGCTCCCCTGGAATTTTTTGGCTCATATATTTTAAAGCCATCAATGCGTATTCTAATTTCCGATTGATCTTATTCATGTGCTCACCCGACTATTACGATCCAGTTATCTAATAGAAAGCCAATTGAAAAACAAGATGAAATACGCCTAATTTTAGCGTATTTAAGATTGTGACAGGAATCTTTCCGCTAGTTTGGAAAAAAGGTGCTGATTTCGACATCTTAGGGTGCTATACCAAGGCCCATATGCGAGTACTGTTAGCAACAATTGCGTCTCTTACGATGGTTGGTTTTATTATCCTTATGACCCGTATTTGGGGATTAGGACAAACCTTCACTGAATACAAATCCCCATTTTTCGACGGGCAAACTCCGTATGTATCTGTAAAGACTCATACTTTAGCAAAAATGGCTGAGGCCATCGATGCTCGCCCGGACGTGATTATTTGGGCTGACGTGCGTATTTCCAAAAATCGCGTGCCCTTCATTCTGCCTCCAAGCCGTGACGTTGAATTTTTGAACGCCAAACTTGAAGAGCAAAAGGCAAATCCAACAGCTCAGATCATGCAGGGTAACAAGCTTTCTGATTATCCTTGGGAGCAGATCAATGAGTTCTATAAAAGCACTCCCGCTTTGAAAGAACTGTACGAGAAATTTCCAAATACGCGTTTCATTTTAAATGTGGTTGATAACGTCACTGATGTTGATGCGATTGTCTCGGAAGCCTTGCAGGGCTTGAAGTCTGAGCATCGCACCCTTGCCCAGAGCGACACTAATTTGATTATTTATGCGATCAAAAGCCTGCAACCCACCTGGTTGTTTGGAACGGGCCGCCCGGATTTGATGCGCCTTTTGAGCTTTGATTCATTATGGGTTTTGCCTTCGACTCAATTTAAAGGCGACGTATTTATTGCTCCATTTAAAATCCTGGGTCGTCCCGCATTTAACGGTAACGTGCTTGCAGAAATGCGCCGTCGTCACAAAAAAATCTTTCTTATTGTTGAAAACGAGGAAGAGTTCAAACGCGCGATGGACTATCAAGCTGATGGATTTATCAGCAACGACATCCTTCAACTGAATAACTGGCTGACTCAGTACTCTAAAAAATAGCACGACGATGGTCCTGCGACATAGGGACATCGTGGGTTGATCTCAGGACCTTTTGGGCATAAGGTTGAACATGGAGGTCCATCTATGTTTCCACTTTTTGTCCAGGCTGCTGAGGCCGCACCTTCTGTATCGGTTAATACGAGCTCGTGGGATGCAATTGCACAGGCTAGTCCTGTTGTTCAGTTAACACTTTTGATCTTGATCGTTTTATCTGTGTTTTGTTGGGCTATCGGCTACACAAAGTTTCAACAATTTAAAAAGATGCGCACGGCTGACGATCTTTTCCTGAACAAATTCTGGAAAGTGAATTCTTTGGATTCTCTTTACGAAGATATCGATCAATATAAAGACTCTTCTGTTGCCCGCGTTTTCAAAGCGGCTTACCTGGAAATGAAAAAGATTTCCGAATCTCCCCTTTTGGCACGCACTGAAAATGACAAGCCGATTTTGTCTGGTATCGACAATCTTGAGCGCATCATTAATAAAGCGACTGAAAACGAAATCTCCAAACTTGAATCCCGTCTGACTGTTTTGGCAACTACCGGCAGTACGGGTCCATTCATCGGTTTGTTTGGTACAGTATGGGGGATCATGCAATCCTTCCATAAAATCGGCCAAACAGGTTCTGCAAGTTTGGCAGTTGTGGCGCCGGGTATTTCGGAAGCCCTGATTGCAACCGCGATCGGTCTGGCAGCAGCAATCCCTGCGGTGGTTTTGTATAACGGATTTATCTCTCGCATTCGCAGACAAGAAATTACTTTGAACAACTTTGGCGCAGACTTCCTGAACATTGTTAAACGCAACTTCTTTCAAGGAAACTAAGTCATGGGTATGGGTGGCGGCGGCGGCAAAAAAAGCCGCGCGACATTAAGTGAAATCAATGTGACGCCTTTGGTGGACGTCATGCTGGTTCTTCTGATCATGTTCATGGTGACAACTCCCCTGATGCAACAAGGGATCGACGTGGATCTTCCCAAGACTTCGTCATCCGGGGTCGAGATGAACGAAGAACCTTTCGTTCTGGTGATTGCCGCTGATCAAAAGATGACCATTGCAAAAACACGTATTCAGATGGCCGAGCTTAAACCAAAGTTGAAAGCTATCTTTGAACATAAAAAGAACAAACAAGTATTCATCCAGGCAGATCGCAAAGTGGATTACGGCTTCGTCGCGGAAGCTATGGCGGAAGTGCGCGCTGCAGGGATCTTTAACATCGGACTGGTTACGTTACCTAAAGACAAGTGAGCCAAGTTAATACAGAAAAACCTCAGACTGATTCACTCAACCGCGGCCTGGCGATCTCCTTTGGTCTGCACGTGGGCCTATTGGTTTTCTTTATCGTAAAGGCCACCTTCTTCACTCCGGAAGCGATTGATTTCACTCAAGCCGTCCGTGTTGATATGGTTGGACTGCCTGACAAACTTGATCCGAATAATTTACCACCAAAACCTGAAGCAAAAGAGAATCCCAAGCCTGCTCCAAAACCGGAACCGGTTGTGGAAAAGCCTGCGGAAAAAAAGCCAGAACCTGTTAAGCCGGAAGTTAAACTTCCAACCAAGCAGGATAAAAAAGACGATGGCGTAAATCTGGAAAAAGTAAAATCCAAACAGAACGATGCTTTGGATAAACTTAAAGCCATGGCAGCAATTGAAAAACTGAAAGAGGAAGCCAAGAAACCAGCACCTGTATCTGGTACGGGCAAATCCACTGCAGATGCGGCTCCAATCAAAGGCAATCAAGTGTCGCCCGGAACATCGCTTACGGGACTGACAAAACTGCAGCACGACACTTATGGTGCTGATCTTGATCGTCACATCAAACAGCACTGGGCACTGCCCGAGTGGCTGGCAAAACGAGATTTAAAAGCACAAGCGCGTGTATATATTGATTCCCGTGGAAACATTTTAGATCGTAAAATTGTTAAATCGAGTGGAAATCCCGAATATGACGAACAGGTTCTTGCGACATTGGATCGCTCGGCACCTTTTCCGGCTCCGCCTGAGAAATTTCAATCACTTGTCAGCGTGGACGGGATTCTAATCGGCTTCCCAGAATAAGGAGATACCTATGATCCGACTTCTATGTGTGGTACTTGCATTCGCAGCCTTTGCACAAACCGGCATGGCCCAGGAAAATGGCAGTGGCATTTACATTAAATTAGGTGAAGCTCGCACAAAGAAAAGTCTTATGGCTTTTCCAGCACTTCAATATTTCGGCACTCCAGCAACGGCTTCACGCTATCATGCAACAGGTGCTGAAATCTTCAATGTCGTAAATAACGACCTGGCTGTTTCATCATACTTTCAGTTTATCGATTCAAAAGCGTTTCTTGAGGATCCAAGCAAAACGGGACTGACACCAGCTCCGGGCAATCCAGCGGGATTTAAATTCCAAAGCTGGTCTGCGATTGGCGCTGACTTCCTGATTCGCGCGGGTTTCTCGATCGCCGGTAACGATGTAACTTTGGAAACTTATCTCTACTCAGTCAGCAAAGCGAGCCTGATCGCGGGCAAAAAGTATAAAGGCCCCGTTTCCAGTGCCCGCCGTATCGGTCATACTTTTGCAAATGATATTCTTAAAGCCCTGACAGGCACAGAAGGTATGTTCCTGTCCCGCATGGTTCTGACTTCTGACCGTGCTGGCGGTCAGGCGCGCGAAGTGTACATTATGGATTGGGACAGTGCGAACTCCATGCAGATTTCAAAACACTCCAGTGTGGCGATTTCTCCGGCATGGTCCCCTGATGGCACAAAAGTCGCTTATACTTCTTACGTAAAACGTGTTGGTTCCAAATTCAGAAATGCTGACATGTTGTTGTTGGATCTTAAATCAGGCAAACGCTCTTTGATTTCTTATCGTCAGGGTATTAACTCGGGCGCTTCGTTCTCTCCGGATGGAAAAACAATCTTTCTGACGATTTCCCAAGGCACAAGCCCGGACGTTTACAAGATGACTTATGACGGTACTTTGCAGGGCAAAATCACCAACGGCCCGGCGGGTGCGATGAACGTTGAACCGACTGTTTGCCCTGGTGATGCCAATAAAGTGGCTTTCTCTTCCGATCGTGCGGGTAAGCCGATGATCTACACAATGGATGCAAATGGGGGAAATGTAAAACGTCTGACTTTTGCCGGAGTTTTCAACTCATCGCCGTCCTGGTCACCTGATTGCAAAAAGATCGCCTTCGCCGGACAAAGCGATAACAACTTTGATATCTTCGTTATGAACTCTGATGGCTCTGACATGATCCGCCTGACTTCTGCCAAAAAACCAAATGGTAAAATGTCATCGAACGAAGACCCTTCTTTCTCTCCTGATGGACGCTTTGTGATGTACACAAGCAACCGTACGGGAAAAAATCAGGTTTATCTTTCGACTGTAGATGGCAGCGAAGAACGTCGTGTAACTAATGACAATTACAACTACTTCAAGCCGAAGTGGTCTGTAAACCTTGATTAATTCCTCCTTTGAGTCCTCTTTAAGAGTCAAACGCAACGGGATCTGGTCCCGTTGCGCAAGTTTGGCCAAGTCCAATTCCCAAGACCCACTTAAAATCTGCCATGACTGGAGTGCTGCTGCTGACGAGCTTTTAAAAGAAGCTTTTGCGCAGTGCTTTTCAGATGGTGATGTCGCACTTTTTGCCTTGGGCAAATTAGGATCCAGCGAACTGAATTTAAGTTCCGATGTGGATCTTTTGCTGGTTGCAAACAGCGAAGATGAAAGACACCTTAAAAATCTTAGAAAATTTCAAAAGGTTTTAAGCGAGCGCACTGCTGACGGCTTTGTGTTTCGCTTGGATTTTGAGTTGCGTCCCGGCGGCCGCCACGGCCCACTTATCCCCACCATCGAACACTTCCGCGATTACTATGGCAATTACGGCGAAACGTGGGAGCGCCTGGCCTTCGTCAGGCTTCGCGCGATCTACGGCAGTGAAAGTGTTATTACTGACGTCACTTCGTTTGCGCGGAAATTTTCTTATCGTCGCCACTTGGACTTCACGCTTTTTGACGATCTAAAACATCTTCGCGGAAAAATTCAAAATCACTACCAGCCGCTAACAGCAATCGACGCGATTGATTTAAAAATGGGTGTTGGTGGAATTCGTGATCTGGAACTATTCACTCACGCCCTTTTGGTGGTCCACGGTGGAAAAGATCATTCACTGCAACTACGGGGGACAGTTGAGGCTTTGCAGGCTTTAGCTGCTAAAGCCCTTTTACCAAAGGCGGAATCAGACTTTCTGATTTCTCACTATGGAAATTTGCGGGGACTTGAAAATTACGTTCAGGCTTTAAACGATGAACAAACGCATTTATTGAAACTTAATGAAGTTCATCCAGAGTTTGTCGTCACCGCTCTTAAAACTCTGACCTCCGAAATGAATCATTGCGATCAGATTGTTAAATCCCTGCTGGGTGAAGCACCTGTCAGCACGTCTTTGGAAAATGAATTGGCTCAGTTGGGGCTGCCCGAGTCGGAGATTCAGGATCTGTGGAATGAAATCATTGAACAGGAAGTGCTCTCCCGAAACAAGGGACGCGACGAGAATGCGCGCAAAGCATTCTTGCATGAGTTTATTCAGACATTGAAAGTTCAGGGAGGCGACAGCCATCGGGCTTTGTCATTCCTGAAAGATTTTATTCGCAGCACACGCGCCAAAGCCAGTTTCTTCACTCTATTACTTCGGGAAAAAGAGCTGATGAAGAAACTCGCGTGGCTCTTTGCTCACTCCCCTTATTTGTCACGCATCCTGTGCAGTCGTCCTGAGCTTTTGGATTCCTTTGTATATCGCGCTCAAAACAGTCTTTCTGAAGATTTGGGATTGATGCTGGAAGAGCTTGCGGAAAAAAAGCTTTTGTCCGAGTTGGTGAATGGAAGTCTTTATCTGGAAGAGCGCAACCTTACTGAGCTCTTAAAGAATTTAACGTTCACTGCAGATACAACTGCCACAGCTTTGTTAAGTGCTTTGAAAAAAGATTTCCCCTGTTCTGTGCAAATTCTTGCGCTAGGCAAATGGGGCGGCCGCGAGTTGGGATTTAAGTCAGATCTTGATTTCATTTTCGTGATTACCGGTGAACCGTCTGACAACGATTTCAAATTGGCGAAACGTTTTATCTCGCGCATGACAGAACCCCACCGTGGCGGAAGTATTTATTCCATCGACATGCGCCTGCGCCCTTCCGGGAAAGCAGGTCCTATTGTTATTCCCCTGGATGATTTGCAAAAATACCTGGCGCAGGAATCTGAACCCTGGGAACGTCAGGCTTATTTAAAAGCGCGATGGATTGATTATGCGGGGCCTTCTCTTTCGCTGGAATTTATTGATAAAGGTTTGAGCGCTGAACAACTGATCGAACTGAATCGCATTCGTACGGAATTAATCACGACGTCACCGGATGTGAATTTAAAATTCAGCGAAGGCGGAATGGTTGATGTGGAACTTGCTATTCAGGCAGTTTTGCTAAGTGAAAAGATCGCGCCGCCAGATACTTCCACAGAGTCATTTCTGACTGCAAAACAAGCAATTGCCCCCGAGTTGATTGCGAACTACGTCTATTTGCGTCAAGTCGAACAGATGTTGCAACTGATAGCGTCAGAGGCAACGGCGGAAGTGTCCTTAAATCACGAGTCCTTTCATAATCTTGCTGTGGCGTTTAATACTTCGCCTTCAAAGCTTCTGGCAGAGATCTCCAAGAGAGTTTCGGACAACGTAGCTATCTTGAAGGCACTTGACCCTCGTCGGGGCCCTCACTAATAGTTGTCCTATAACTAATCAGGAGTATTTAAATGTCGAAGAATATCGATATTAAAAAGGTATTTTGGATCTACCTTTTCGCCTTCTTGCTAGCCGCTTTCAGTTTCCGTGCAGATGCTAAAACTGTTGAAACAACTACAGAAACATCCGGCGAAAAAACAGCCGAAACATCGGCTGACGTAAAAGCTGAAAAAACAGCTAAGAAATCAAAAGCAGATTCCAAAAAAGCTAAAGAAGATACTGCTACTAAGAAGGGAAAACCCATGTTCGCAATTTTCGAAACTAACAAAGGTACTTTTAAAGTTAAGCTACTAAGCGACAAGGCTCCGAAGACTGTTGAAAACTTCGTGGGTTTGGCTGAAGGAACTAAAGAGTGGACTGATCCTAAAACTGGCGAAAAAGTTAAAAAGCCATTTTACGATGGTTTGACTTTCCACCGCGTGATCAAAGATTTCATGATTCAAGGTGGTTGCCCACTTGGAACTGGTACTGGTGGCCCAGGTTACCGTTTTGACGATGAGTTCCCAGCTGGTCAACAAAAGCACTCTAAGCCAGGTATCCTTTCTATGGCGAATGCAGGACCTAACACTAACGGTTCTCAGTTCTTCGTAACTACTGTTCCAACTCCTTGGTTGGATGGTCGTCACGCAGTATTCGGAGAAGTTGTTGAGGGTATGGACGTTGTTCACTCTATCGAGAACTCTAAAACAGGCCCGATGGATCGTCCCGCTGAGCCAGTTATCATGAAGCACGTTAAAATCGTTAGAGAGTAGTTTTACTCTCTCGAGTTGACGAAATTAAAAACCCGCTCTCCTTGGAGGCGGGTTTTTTTATGTCCATCATCATTCGTATGCGACACGAACCTATTCTTTTTCAACCTGAGACATGTCGATTTCTTTAGCGCGTTTAACGATTTGCTCAAGGATATCTTCATTCACGGCGCCGGGCTGGACGAAAATGATCGCTTGTTCCTTGATCACCGCCAAAGTGGGGATCGATTTTACTTCAAAACTTGCCGCGATTTCTGGCTCTTCATCTGTGTTAATCTTCAGGAATTTTACGTCCGGATGCTTCGCTGCCACCGCATCGAAAATCGGCGCAAACCTTTTACAAGGACCACACCAGACCGCCCAGAAGTCTATGATTACTATCTGGTTTTCCTGAACTAGCTGCTGGAAATTTTCTTTATTCGCTTCAACTACAGACATGCTTCACTCCTTGACCTAGATAAGTTTAAGTTTGTAGGAAAACACGGATTGAGTCAGCATAAATAAAAACCACAGGAGGTTACATTGAAAAAGGTTCTTATTACAGCTTTGTTTTTGTTCTCTGCTAACGCATTTGCCGGTGACGCAGGTTGCGGTTTGGGCTCGATGATCATTACTAAAAACTCAAAAGGTCTTCAACTTTTGGCTTTGACTACAAACGGTTCATTCTTGTCTTCATTCTTCGGTATCACTTCCGGTACTTCTGGCTGTTCTTCAAGCGGCATCGTAATGAACGATAAAGAAGTTCAATACTTCGTTGAAGTGAATCAAAAAGAACTTTCTCGTGAAATGGCTCAAGGTCACGGTCAACTTCTTGCAACTTTGGCTGAAATGAAAGGTTGCGCAAACACTCAAGCTCAAGCAGCTTTTGGTTCTTTCACACAAAACTCTTACTCTAACATCATCCCAGCTGCGAACACTTCTGCTGCGGACATGGTTTCTAACTTGAACAACGAACTTGCTGGTCAAAAGGATCTTCAAAACCTTTGCCATGGTTCGTAGTCTTTTAGTTACTGCGTTTTTATTGATAGCCCCACTTTTTACGTGGGGCTTTTCATTGCAGTCCACAGCCAATTACAAAGAACAAGCCCTTGCTAAGAATCTTGATAATTCCAGCGCATGGTTAAAGCTTGGCCATTACCGCAAAAGTCTTTCCGGAAATTATCATTCTCCAATTCGGGGAAACTTCTTTATCGCTCCAGATGGGGCCTGGGATCCGCGCGCGGAACTTCTGGCAACTATTGATCTGTTGTTCACAGAAGGCACCGCCAAAGAACAATGTCGTTATCTGGCACGCACATCCTGGCTTAAATCAGAATTAAGTATTTCTGAAACAGATTTAGCAGCCTGTCCTGAACGAGTCCAATGGAAGCAACAACTTGGGGTCACAGAGGCGTATATAGTTTTTGCGGCTTCTGATCTTTCCAGCGCACCCTCAAGTTTTGGCCATACATTTTTAAGAATGCACAATCCTAAGAACACCGGACAACTGGATCTTTTGGATTACGGCATAAACTACGCAGCGAATACCGGCTCTGATGGTGGCGCCCTTTATGCGCTTAAAGGAGTATTCGGCTATTACCCAGGCGTTTATTCGATGTTGCCCTATCATCAGAAAATTCAGGAGTACTCGAATCTGGAAGGCCGTGATCTTTGGGAATACAAACTGGATCTTACACCCCAGCAAGTGGAGTTGATGATTGATCACTTGTTGGAACTTGAAGGCAGCTATGCACCTTACTATTTTGCTGACGAAAACTGTTCGTCGCAGATGTTGGAGCTTATCGAAGCCGTCTCACCTGATTCAAATTTAACCGGTCAATTTCATGATTTCGTGATTCCGCTTGATTCCCTGAAAGCGCTGTCTAATGCGGGTCTTCTGGTAAATGAAAAACTTCGCACCTCACTACAAACCGAATGGCGTGCCCGTTATGCTGGTCTTAACTTTTCAGAGCGTTTTGCCTTAAGTTCAATTCTTACTAACAAAACCGAAACTGGTGAAGCCTATCAGAAGCTTGAAAAGAAAGAAAAAGCAGAGGCATTGGAAGCAGCCCTCAGCTATCTTTCCATTCGCGAATATCGGGACCAAAAAGAGTACAACGAAGAAAAGTATCGTCTGTCAGTGTCGCGCGCAAAACTGGGTGCGATCACTGATCCTGTTAAGATCACACCACCTAAATCGCCTCTGCTAAGTCCTCCGACTGCGGCTTTCTATTTGGGATATGGCAAGGATGACTATTTAGACTATTACCAATTCAAATTCCGTCGCGGATTTCATGATCTGCTTTCCGACGACAGCGGACTTGCTCCGTTTTCTCAGCTAAACTTTTTTACTTTTGATGTGCGCTACAAGCCTGAACTTAATAATTGGGATCTGCACGAGTTTGTTTTATTAAGCATTCTTTCGACTTCACCATGGACTCAGTTGGAAAAGCCAAGTTCCTGGGCGATCGAAGTGGGAACCACACCAAAGCTTTCGCCCTACGTAAATGGCGGCATCGGCGCAAGCTTTGACTTCCCGATTCTGAAAGCTACTCGCTGGACCGTGTTGGCTGCGAGTGAAAACTACGATCTCGCTGAAGAAGCACGTCCTTACTTGGGTGTAAATTCACTGTTCATGATGAAGTGGGTCGACTCTTTCAGAACTCTTTTTCAAACGAAGTATCTTTATTCCACTTCCCAGGGGAAATTCGTCTGGAATAACTATGTGGCAGGCTCTTTTTCCTATGAGAAAGTTGAATTCCGCACTGAATATTCCAATAAAGACGAGCTTGAAAGCTGGGGTCTTTCCGTGGTCCTTCCTTAGGTGCCAGGTCCTACTTACGGATGCGCCGCATCCGTAAGTAGGACCTGGCACCTGTTAAGGTTTTAGACACCCCCGTGACCTAAAGAGGCCTCGTCTCAATCTAAGACATTCCAGGTGCTCTGTATTACTTATGACAGGTCCGTGACTTGCTAATCTCTTCAGTAGGGCAAAGAGCCCTTTGAGGAGAAACTATGTTTAAGGCTTCTTTAACATATCAAAGAACGATCAGCTTCGTTACCGCAATGGTGCTAAGCTTTTCTTCAATTTCTCCGGCGCTTGCAGCGACTTTAACCAATTCCGAAGACAAGCGCGCCAAACAAGACGCTGCCATCATGGAAAGCGTTGGCTATAGAGTCCAAGTCGACTATGCAAACAAGATCACTCGTGTTTTCGATAAAACCTCCAACATTCCAGTTATGGAAATTCCATTCGCTGACGAGCAAAACCTTCGTAAATACTCCCCAAAGAATATTGAACGCAGACTTCTAAACGATATGGGTAAGGTATGGACGGGAAATAAAGCTGCTTTCTCCCACTCACTTCACAATCTTGCCCCTGAATCTGCCATGTTCTTTATGTCCATGGGTTTGGTCATGGCGGGACAGTTGGTATTTAACTATTCAATGAATCCGGTTGCTGCAGATCAACACGTAGCTCACTCCTTCTCGCCGATGGGCATCATCGGTTTCCAACTATTCATGTATTCGCAAGGCGTAACTTCCAACGTACTTTCCATGTACATGAAGAATCCCAAGTATCATGCATTTATTCCTTATTTGGGTATGACCGTCGGTGCAACGGTACAAGGTATCGCTTCCCAAATCGTGGCTGATCCCAATGTAAAAGCCTGTGCAAAAGTTTGGATGGGAAAAAAGGTTACTGAACAGGACATTCAAAATGGTGCTGATAAAGAGCCATGCGAGAAGGCTTATGAGCACCTGGTTATTCACAAGAAAATCTGGGAGATGGCTCCAAACATCGCTTCAATGCTGATCTCCTCTGCAGTTGCAGCTGGCCTTGAAAAAGGTGGTGCAGCTCTTTTAACTGGTCAGAAAGCAAACATCATCCGCCTGACGGGCGTGGACATTGTGACTTGGCTTATGCCGGGTACAACTCAAGTCAAAGGTTTGCGTTTCTTTCTTACTAAAGGTTTAAAACTTTCTGCATTCGTAGCACTTGATCAGTTGTTCATGCGTTCCGTAACGTTTGCATGGAGAAATATTGTCGATGCTCCAGCACTTTATACAGCAACTGAAAATCTTGAAAAAGAAATGAATGCGATGAAGCCTCATTGGATTAATACTTATGAGCATCCGATTCAACACAGACTTAAAGACTTCCGCGAAAAGATGGCTGCCTGGAGGATGGCAAACTTAGCTGACGTTCATGAAGCAAGCCAGAACTGGCAAAGTGCTTTGATGCAGCTGACTCAAGGTTATAAGTCAGCGGAAAATTTCTATGGAGATTTTGTTGAACAAGCTCGTCAAAATCGCTTTGATCGCCATGGAACAGCCGACATCACAATGCCTTCGCCTCTTTACGGTGTAAAAGCAGATGGTATGAAAGCGGGTCCAGATGACGCTTACCACACAGATAAAAAACTTATCGAGCAGCGCCAGCGTTTTACCCTGCACGATGCAGCAGCAGCGTCTTCGATGCTCTTAAATTCACCTGAATTTAAGAAGCTGACCTATGCTCAGCAAAAGAATTTTACCACCATCGTAAATGGCTTGGGCAATCAGGATCTGAATAAAGTAGTTCCAGTATTCAATCTGATTAATAGCGAACTTCGCTCTCTTGCAGTGAAGCAAAATTCCGGTGCCGATGCAATCTACCAAAAATTCTTAACCCAAGTCCGCGACATGGTTGGCAATCCAAATCCGCAAATGGAAACAGGTGCAGCGTGGGCGAAAACCTATGTTACAAGCCCTGGCACATATGAAAAAGTTAAAGACACGAACTTCTATCGTCGTGTAGGTGTGTTCGCGACTCCTCAAATTTCAGACTATCTGATCATGCAAATGGTCTGCGGCCCTGACATTGAAAAAGGTCAGCAAACCGTACGCGATACGACGGGATTCCCTTCAGTATTCCTAGCTCCAACAATTGGAAATCCAGCAGACAGCTTCAAGGAGTGCAACCCTTCTTACACTCAACAACTTAAGGCTGTTGTGCCAACGGCTTACAATTGGGGCGTAAATGCCAAACAAGGCAGCTACAACGGCGTTGTAAATTACTTATTGGCTGAGATTCGCCCTTCAGTCCTGGGTACTGCTACAAAGCCTGCATTTGAAACATGGTGGAAAGAGAATACTTACAGCCAAATGAAAGCGGCGTTCGACAAGTACACTATTGATTACGATAAAATCGTAGTTAACTTGATTCGTAGCCTGTACAAGCCGGGAAAAATCCTGATCAACGCTGGTCCCGCTTACAATGGCGCTATGAATGCGATTTTCCAGGAGGAGAGAGTTTATCTTTCAATCCTGAATGACATTATGAATCCGAAGCCGGCGTACAAGCTGGATTTCGAAAACATTTTAAATCAGTTTCCAAATGATCCGCTTTTAAAGGAAATCGAAGCTGAGTTTGCTACGATGAATCGTCTGATTAAGAAAATTAAGATCGTAAACAAAGACGGACGCGAAAGAATCCAGTCCACTCTTGAGAATTCCGAATTGGAAGCTCAGGAACAAAAGATTCAGGCGGTTCTTGTTAAAGTTGCGAAAACTTTGGGGGCTAGCGCTGAAAAAGTTCAACCGAAACAGAATGACGATCCCTTCGCTGCCTTGGAGCAGGACGAATCCGGCTCTCAAGAAGCAGAAGTCGTTCAAAAATACAGTCTGACCAAGGCGCAAATCAACGTAGTTACGACAGTTCTGGAATCGCTTCAGGGCCTGGCTTCCGAAATGAAGTCTTATGGTTCCATCGCGAATGCTGTGAGCTGGGACAAGATCAATAATCTGGGCGAAGTGGATGTGTTGACCAAAAAATTCAACAACATGGTTCAGAAACAACTGGCAGAAGCCAGAGCATTGGGACTGGGAGCGAAATAGTTTCCAGTCTTAAAATGAGACGTGTTCTTAAGGTTTCCAGCAGAACGCGAAAAAGGTCACTGATTTCGGTTATTAAACAGGCCAAACCGGCCAGATCGAAACTAGCGGACCTAAAGATGGTAAGAGATTTGCTTAGTATTAAGGATATAAGATTTAACGCTTTTTAAAGATTTATAAAGAGGAGTTTTCAATGAAAAAGGCATTTATTATCGGTATGACAATCGCTTTCTCTGCATCTGCATTTGCAGCTCCAGGTAAAATGACGACTATTGAACGCGTTACCAAGTTTGAAAAAACAAGCCAAGAGTACTTCTTGGATGCCAACGGTAACCTTAAAAATGCTTCCGGTAAAAATGCTGAAAAAAGATATCTAGAGCAGGCACTTCGTGATCTGGCTCCAGGTAAGGAAAGCAAAATCGTTGAAAACGCCGTGCAAGATAAAGAAATCCTAAAGAACCTGATCTCTATCACAGCAGTGAAAAAAGCTGCAGACAAAATTGAAGACAGAGATGAGGCTCGTGAACTAACAGAAGGTTCACAAGGCCTGGCAGAAATGATCGGTCAGGTTCACCTGGCTGGTAAAATCACTTCTCGTGAAAATACGGCAGAACAAACCACTCTTGCGACAGCTGCTTACAACAAAATGCTTCGCCTGGGTTCACAAATCCTGACTCAATTCAAAGGGGCAGACCGCACAGCATACGTAAAAGTTATCAGTGCTTTCAACGCACGCAAAGGCAATGGCAAAACACCTGATGAAAACTTGGTCGACGCGGTAATGGAAACTCAAAAAGTATCCAAAGAAAAAGCGCTGGAGATCCTAAAAAAGCTTAAAGACTGCGTAGCTTAATCTCCCGAGAAAACCACCTCTTAAAACACCAAAGCCGAGGCAACATAAACCTCGGCTTTTTTCATTCTAGATTCCAACCTTTTTATTGTCGGTAACTATTAGAATCTCTATTCGTCGATTCATCGCTTTGTGCTCGTCAGTATCATTCGGGACGATGGGCTTTTGATCCCCATAGGAAATTGAAACAAAACGCTTGGGATTTAGCTTGTGATATTTCACAAAGTAACGAACCACCGCCGATGATCGATCCCCCGCAAGCTCCCAGTTACTGGGATACTTCGGATCTTCGATCGGCGTATCATCTGTGTGTCCTTCGACGATAATACGTTTGTCGTTAGCTGAAAGAATCTCAGCCACTTTATCCAATGCTGGCAAAGAGGACAGACGAAGTTTTGCAGATCCTGGCGTAAAGAAGCTAGAAGCTGTCAATGAGACACGAACACCCACGGAATCATGGTAAATATCCTGAATGTCTTTTTTCTTATCATCAGGGCTCATCGCTTTACCCAAAGCGCGCTCTACATAGTCAGCCGCTTCAGAGGGGCCACCCTTTTTCGGAAAATTGCCGACAGGAATTTCCAACTCTGCGATAGCAGAATCAATCGTATCGGCGTTCTGATCCGAACCGCCTTTTCCAACCAGATGAAAATTCAATTTGATCGACTGTTCGAAATCTTTTTGCTTATTCTCGTTAGCAGTGGAAGTTGCATACATCACCACAAAGAACGCAAACAATAGCGTGATGAAGTCGGCATAGGATACCAACCAACGCTCATGACTTACGTGCTCAGGATGCTTCTTACGCTTTAGATGCATGACTTAAATAAGACCTTAGTTTTTGTTCGATCACGACATGGTTAACACCTTTAGCGATCATCACACCGCCCTCAAGGATCATCATGCGTTCGCGGGTTCTTTCTTCGACTTTCTTTTTTAGTTTGCTTCCTAATGGCAAGAACAGAAGATTGGCAAAACTCACACCGTACACCGTTGCAACGAACGCCACTGCGATACCGGCGCCGAGTTTACTGGTATCGGTCAAGTTACCCATTACGTGAATCAAGCCCAGAACCGCACCAATGATACCGATTGTTGGCGCATAACCACCAGCATCAGTCCAAATCTTTGCACCGTCCAAAAGTTCTTCTTCTTCGATATAAATTTGATTTTCAAAAACATCGCGAATAGCTGGCTCTTCCATTCCATCAACGACACTACGAAGTACATCGCGCATCAAGGGATCAGACATTCGGGCAAGCCTTGGCTCCAACGCAAGAATAGATTCTTTTTTTGCGATTCTTGAATATTCGATCAGCTCTTCAAGGTGTTGATGCGCTACGCTTTCCTCATGACGGAATGCTTTCTTAGCCAGATTAACACCGGTTTTCAGTGCTCTCTCTGAACTGGACACCATCACGGCACCTACGGTGCCCGCAAATACGATGAGAAACGCAGTAAATTGCATTAGGGAACTAAGATGTCCACCTTCAATAAAGTTACCAAAGATGATTCCACCGAAACCAATAACGAGCCCTAAGAGTGTAGCTATGTCCATAGGCATAATAATGCCATAGCGAGTTGAACGAGGCACTCTGGCCCTCGGAAGACCTAGACTTTCTGCGGGTAAAAAACTAAGTTAAGATCCCTATCATGCTCGATTTTATTTTGAACCTCGATAAACGTCTTTTTACTCTTATCAATTCTGAATGGACTGCTCCTTGGGCAGATGCATTTTTCCCATTCATCACAGACCTGCACAAAAAAGATCCAGTTAAGATTGTCTGCATTCCACTGATCATTGCGCTGTTCATTTGGCGCCGCGGTTGGAAAAAAGGCTGCACAATTTTCGTAATGGCTGTTTTAAGTGTTTCTCTTTCTGACGGAATTGGTAACTGGGGTTTTAAAAAAACCGTACAGCGACCGAGGCCAGCAAATACTGAAAACCTGACAGTCACAGTCAGGGCACCCTTTGGCGGATACAGTTTTGTTTCCAATCATGCGACCAATATATTTAACTTTGCGACTTTTGTTGCCGTTATTTTTCCAGTGGCTGCGGCACCAATGATGACATTGGCATTAGTTGTTTCCTACAGCCGCGTTTACAATGGAGTGCATTTCCCAACCGATATTTTAGCCGGAGCAATACTGGGAATTATAACCGGAATAGTCATGGCAAGGCTTTGCCAAAGGTTTATCTCCCGCTTTGATGAAGACACCGACAACGAGGCACAGGCAGTATGAAAGTATTAGTCACAGGCGCAAATGGTTTCCTGGGTAGTTGGCTGACAAGAGCTCTGGTAGACGAAGGCCATGAGGTCTTTGCATTGGTCAGACCTAAAAGTGATATCTCGGAACTAAAAGGCATTAATTGCCAATATCGCCATGGTGACGTAACTGACATCGTGTCCCTGCTTGAAGCTTTTGATGGCATCGACACTGTTTTTCATCTGGCTGGCGTCGTGGCTTACAAAGCTGCTGATCGCCCCCTGATGGAAAAAGTAAATGTTCAGGGGACAGCAAACGTAGTCGAAGTCTGCCGTGAAAAGAAAGTTCGTCGCCTGGTACATCTTTCTTCGGTAGTTGCTGTCGGTGGTGGCAGAACTCCAAACGAAGTACTTAACGAGAACTCAGATTTCAATATTCATGATCTGAATCTGGGATACTTTGAAACAAAACACGATGCAGAGGTTATAGTAAAAGCTGCTTGTGATAGAGGCGAAATCGATGCGGTTATCCTTAACCCAGCAACGATCTATGGCCGCGGCGATGCCAAGAAAGGCAGCCGCAAAATGATGCTGAAAGTAGCTCAAGGTAAACTTAATTTTTACACTTCCGGTGGCGTGAACGTAGTCGCTGTTGAAGATGTGATTCAGGGAATTATCAGCGCCTGGAAAATCGGAAAAACTGGTGAGCGCTATATTCTGTCTGGTGAAAACATCCTGATCAAAGACCTTTTCCGCATGATCGCTGAGGAAGCCGGAGTTAAACCTCCGACAAAAAAATTACCGGATGGTCTGCTTCATTTAGTGGGTACTATTGGTGATGCGATGGAAAGCATGGGACTAAAAGGTCCGCTAAGTAAAGAAAACGCCTACACGGCCACGATGTACCATTGGTTTGATTCCTCCAAAGCGCAGCGCGAGCTGGGTTTCAAACCCCGTCCGGCACGTCAGGCAATTCATAACAGTATTGAGTGGGTCAAAGAACAAGGGATGCTAAAGTAAGATGAAGGCTGCAGGACTTTTTTTTGCCATCATAGCTGCAATTATGATTACCACTGCTGCGATCATCTGGTCGTGGCTTCCTGGTGAAAAGGAAATCAAGGGTTGTATCGTCACGACCATGTACAAAGTCGACTTATGCCCGACTTCCAAAAACTATGTTCCGCTAAAACAAATCAGCCCCTATCTGCAAAAAACCATCATCATGACCGAAGATGGAAACTTCTATAAGCATCACGGTTTTGAATGGGCCATCATCGAAAAGAACTTCCGCCAAGGCTGGGAAACCGGCGTCTATAAACGTGGTGGATCGACGATCACTCAGCAACTGGCAAAGAATATGTTCTTAAGTGGTGATAGAACATTCTTCCGCAAAGGTTTGGAAGCCATCATCACCGACCGCATTGAAAAGACTCTGACCAAAAAAGAAATCCTTGAGAAGTATCTAAACGTAGTAGAATTCGGGAAAAACATTTACGGAATCAAAGCCGCATCCCAGTTCTATTTTAAAAAATCACCGGCATCACTTGATGTTGTGGAAAGTGCTTTCATGGCAATGGTTCTGCCAAGCCCGATCAAGTATTCCCAGTCTTATTACAAAAAAGAACTCACCCAGTTTGCCCGCAAACGCATGAGCCAGATTGTGCAGAACATGTATCAATTCCACAGCATCGACCAAGCAGAGTACGAAGTGGCGATGGAGAGAATTCAATCCTTCTTAAGCCCCGCTCCCCCGCCTATGGATGATATCCCGGGACTTGAAAACATGTCCGTGGAACAAGTGGACTCTTTAAGTAACGATGAAATTGATCGTCTGGAGCAGGAAATCCGCGAGGAATCCAACTCCGGAAGCTCCGAATTGGACATCACCCCAGACGAAAGCCTGTAAGTAAAATACTAATTTGTTCCGATACAGCTATCATGGGCTACAAATTACTTTTGATAATAGTTACGATCGTTTTCGCTGCGACATTACCCGTACCCGATCAGTACGAAAAAGGCAGCAGCGTCAGTCTATCTGTATTAAGTCAGGAACAAGCCGAACAACTATTCACAGAGTTTAAAGAGCATTCAGAAATCCCCTTTGATTATCCGGTTGATGGCTGTTTCGCGCGCGCAACAGCGATGAGTAAAGTCGCAGAGCAAAGCAAAATTCAAATGGGCAAAGTATGGGTTGAAGGCACGTTACGGGTAACTCCAAAATCAAAAAGCCTTCCCAACATTGAGTGGGGCTATCACGTGGCCACCACGCTCTATGTAAAAGGCGTTACCGGTGAGCCTGAACTTAAAGTTTTTGATCCTTCGATGTTCGATAAACCTGTTTCTCTTGAAGAGTGGACTGGAGCCATGCAGGTCGATGGAAAGCCGAAACCGAATATTAAAAGAATTTACTTCGGCGAGAGATTCCAAATGTGGCCGGAAGGAAAGGCGAAGGAAAGAAAGAAGAATAACTGGGTAAAAGAAGATTTAAAAAACACAGAGCAGTATCTTAACTACTACACGGCAAGACAGAACGAGTTAAAAGCGTTTACAAAGAAGTATCCTGGCAAAGTTTTAAAGGCGGTTTACTAATGAAGTACGCGATTCTGCTACTCTCTATTTATCTGACTTCACTCTCCGCTGTTGCATTAGCGGGTTCAATCACAGGGTTCAAGCAAAATAGCAAAGCCAAGGTTGCTACAATCTCAGGCCCTGTTAGGCAAATTATTGAGACTGAAGATTCATTTAAAATAATGGTCGGCAATTACGCTGCTATTTATACATTTCCCAAGAATACGAATTCGAAAATCGCAAAAGATGTCCTTGAGAAGAGCCAAAAGACTGAATCTTCCATCTCTATCAACTACGACACGATCACCCGCGACATTATAAGTCTTGAGAGCAAATAGATTTGTAACTATTTAAGCAGCTTATTACGGATGCGATGGAACGAAACGTTCATGCAGACCCATGTCAGTATCAATAGAATACCGATGTGAATTGCGATCATGGTCACATTCCCCTGGTGCAAAATTCCGCGAACCGCAGCCACACCATGAGTCAGTGGGAATAGATAAGCCAAATAACGCAAGCCCGATGGCAATTGCTCTAATGGAAAGTAAGTTCCGCTAAGCAAGCTCATAGGAACAATAAACCCAGAAGTGGAATAGATAAAAGAATCATAGTTGCGCGCAATCGACGTGAACATCATCCCGATGCAGGAAAACAGCGCCGAAATCAGAAGCAACACCGGAAGTGCCAAAAGTATTCTATAAGAATCAATCAAACCAAAGAATACCGCCACAATCGTAACACCTGTCACACCAAAGAAACCTTTGGTTGCGGCCCACATCAACTCGCCTGCCACGATCTCTTCAGGTCCCACTCGGGTTAGCATGATCGTCGCATAAGTTTTCTGATGGGTAAGCTTAGTGTAGTTTCCGTAGGTACCCTCGAAGAAAGCCACCATCATCGCAGTCGTACATAGCAGTGCTGGAAAGAAGTATTCGATGTACGACATTCCAGCCATGTTATCGACAAAAGAACCCAAACCAAAACCGATAGCACCAAGATAAATCACCGGCTCCAGAACAATCCAGAACAGCGAAACCATCATGGTCTTTTTAAAATAAAGAAAATTTCGCTGCCAAACTTTAGTGGCACCGTCGTTAAACTTGGGAATCGAGAAGAGCTGTTTAATCTTCATTATTCGTCCCTCAACTGATGGCCTGCCAATTTAAGGAAAACATCATTCAAAGTGGGCTTGCGAATAAAGATTTTATCAGAGGCAATGAGATCTACGACACGGCGGCCCTCCTGGTTTTCTTTAACCAGAACAGACACAGTGTCTTTAATAACCTGATACGCAAAACCTTCGGCGCGCAAACGGCCAAGGTAGTAATTTAAGTCGACAGGGTTTGTATCAAACTCCACGACTTCCTTACCGATCAGGTCGCGAATCAATTCTCGGGGTTTACCGATGGTCAGAATTTTTCCGCCATCAATAATCGCCACGCGATCACACATCTGCTCGGCCTCTTCCATATAATGAGTGGTCAGAACCAAAGTGCTTTTTTCGGATTTTAGATGCTTAAAGAAATCCCAGATCCAGATACGCGCCTGCGGATCCAATCCGGTTGTGGGCTCATCCAGAAAAATAACTTCTGGAGAGTTAATCAGACCACGGGCGATTGCCAGACGGCGCTTCATACCACCACTTAACGTCTCCACGGAGCGATCCTGGTACTCTTCAAGTTTCATCAGGCGAAGCAATGCCTGCGCACGCAACTCGGCCTCTGCAGGCTGAATATTGTGATAACTGGCATAGACTGAGAGATTTTCTAAAACTGTGAAGTCGGGATCGAGGCCGTCGTCCTGAGGGACGACGCCGATACGAGATTTGATTTCGCGGTAATTCTTTTTAACGTTAAGGCCGAGAACATAAAGCTCCCCGCTGGTAACGAGGGCTGAGCAATACATCATCTTCATCGTTGTTGTTTTGCCAGCCCCATTAGGACCTAAAAGTCCGAAACATTCGCCCTTGTAGATTTCCAGATCTATTCCATCGACTGCGACTCTATCGTCGTATTTTTTGGTTAGGTCTTTAATCTCAATGGCGACTTTCGAATCCATTATTCCTTCGCTGCTCTTGCACGTTTGTTTGGATCGGTTTCGCGGCAACGAAGACGGATGTTCTTCGGAGTCACTTCGATCAGTTCAGAGTCCTTGATCCATTCCATCGCTTTTTCCAACGTCATTGGACGCACTGGAACCAAGCGGATAGCTTCATCAGAACCCGAAGCACGTACGTTCGTCAATTTTTTCTCACGAGTGATATTCACTTCTAGATCATTATCCTTAGCGTGCTCACCAACGATCATGCCTTCGTAAACATCCTGACCGTGTGTCACGTACATGATACCGCGCTCTTGAAGATTCCAGATAGCAAATGCTGTTGCTTGACCTTTACGGTCAGAAATCATCGCACCATTCATACGGTGTTCGATTTCACCTTTGTAGTTCTCCCAGCCGTTGAATTGAGTATTCAATAGACCTGTACCACGAGTGTCAGTCAGGAACTCAGAACGGTAGCCGATCAAACCACGTGAAGGGATAAGGAATTCAAGACGAGTACGGCCTGAACCTTTCTGAACCATGTTTTGCATTACGCCTTTACGTTTACCAAGTTTCTCAGTAACCGCACCAACGAAAGAGTCCTCGATATCGATAACCGCGATCTCCATTGGTTCCATTTTTTGACCGTTTTCTTCTTTGAAGATAACTGTCGGCTTGGAAACCAGAAGTTCGAAGTTTTCACGGCGCATTTGCTCGATCAATACACCCAATTGCAACTCACCACGACCGACAACTTTGAAAGCGTCAGTGTTCGCAGTTTTTTCCACACGGATAGCAACGTTGTACAACAATTCTCTCTCAAGACGCTCAAGGATCTTACGGGAAGTAACGTTCTTACCTTCCATACCCGCGAACGGACCGTTATTTACAGAGAATACCATTCCCACCGTCGGCTCATCCACGCGGATACGCGGAAGTGGACGTGGATCGATAGCTGAAGTGATAGTATCACCGATCGTGAAATCTTCCATACCGGCGATAACCACGATGTCACCCGCGCCAACTTCCTGAGCTGGAACTTGCGAGTTCACTTTGTATTGGTACAAAGCAGAGACTTTAACTTTTTTCTGACCGTTTTCCTGAACGCAAACAACATCGTCACCAACTTTGATGGAACCGGCGCGCATACGACCGATAGCCAAACGACCTACGTAGTCGTTGTAAGAGATGTTGGAAACCATTACTTGCAATGGAGCGTTCTCGTCGATTTTTGGAGGTGGAACCAGGTTTACGATAGCATCGTAAAGAACTTCCAATGTACCTGTGTTAACCGCAGGATCCAAAGTCGCCATACCTTCACGCGCGATAGCGTAAACAGTGTGGAAATCACATTGTTCTTCAGTAGCTTCAAGATCGATGAACAAATCGAAAAGTTCGTTATGAACTTCCTGGATACGGGCATCGGCACGGTCAATCTTGTTGATACAAACGATAACCTTAAGATTTTGCTCAAGGGCTTTTTTCAATACGAAACGAGTTTGTGGAAGTGGACCTTCAGAGGCGTCGCAAAGAAGGATACAACCATCAACCATGTTCAGGATACGTTCAACTTCACCACCGAAGTCACTATGTCCCGGAGTATCGACGATGTTAACTTTGATATCTTTGTAAACGAAAGAGGCATTCTTAGCGGCGATAGTGATACCACGTTCTCTTTCAAGATCCATGGAGTCCATCAAGCGGTCATCAACGTGTTCGTTGTCACGGAATGTACCGGCTTGTTTAATCAAATGGTCAACCAGAGTTGTTTTACCGTGGTCGACGTGCGCGATAATCGCGATATTTCTAATCTTCTTCGGATCTTGAATCATATTTAACCCTTCATTAAATTGAATCTTGTAAAACTAAATCAAAAATTTAAAAAACACATATCAGGATTTGGTTAGACCACTAACCGTGTCCACCCATTAAGAATTCATCCTGGGATTGATCTTCTTGCTCAACACTACCGATACCAGCGAAAAATTCGTTGGCTAGGTTCATGATCTCTTCATTGCTCTTGGATTGGAAAAGATTCTTCCTGAATTGTGCAGCTCCAGGATACCCTGTCGAGAACCAAGCTGCAAACTTTCTCAATTGAATCCCTGTGATGTGTTCATCACAATGCGCAACAAGCTCATTTTTCAGACTGTTAAACAGGCTCACATAGTCTCTTTGTACCGCTTTAGGGGTCTCGCCACGCCACAAGGACAGGGCATCCATAAAGATAAACGGATTTTTAAGGCAACCACGGCCAATCATTACACCGTCACAGCCAGACTGTTCCAGTCTTAGGACCGCTTGCTTGGGTGTGAGGATGTCTCCGTTTCCAAGAATTGGAAGTTTCGCCTTGGACTTAATGTCAGCAATAAAGTCCCAGTCTGCAAAGCCAGAATAGCTTTGCGCGCGAGTGCGCCCGTGGATAGCCACCCAGGAGATACCTTCGTTGTAAGCGATGTTACAAATTTCCAAAGCGTTACGGGTGTTGGAATCCCAACCCGTTCTGATTTTAATCGTCACTGGAACTTTCACTGCGCCCTTAACAGCGGCAAGAACCTTCTGCATCTGCACTGGGTCCTTCATCATCGCAGAGCCCGCGCCCTTTTTAACAACTTTGGGAACAGGGCAACCGAAATTCAGATCCACGAAATCGCAACCTTCAGCTTCTGCGACCGCAGCAGCTCTGCCTAAAATTTCTGGATCTTCACCGAACAGTTGAATCCCGATGGGACGCTGGGATTCATCGAAGCTCATCAGCTTCATGGTTCTTTCGGACTTGTATTCAATGCCACTTGCACTGACCAATTCCGTAACAACAACACTCGTGTCGAGCTTTTTCATGAATGTACGGAACGCGTGATCAGTGATCCCTGCCATAGGGGCAAGGACAAACGGATTTGTCTTTAGGGCTTGAACTGGATTCATAAGGGATGCGGTATATCAAAATCCCGCCCGAAAAGGTACAGAAAACAACCCCTTAGACGCAATTTACATGTCAAAAAGTATGACTGTTGCAGCACCCTTTAGTCTTAACTAAACCAAGGCATATCAGGTAGTTAGGTAAATTAACTGGTTAAGTTTGTTTATTCAGAGATCCAGGTAACTCGCCCCTCGGTCTGCCTTGGAGCCTTAGGTGGGTTGTGATCCGGGTACCCGATGACCACACCACAAAGAAGCTCAAGCTCCCCCCGCTGGTATTCCGGAAGTTTATCCACACCCAAAAACTTATCCACTTCTTCTTTGATTTCCAGTGGTGCACCCATCGTGCAACAACCTAATCCTTCAACCAAACAAGCAAGATTTAAATTTTCCACAGCCATATACACGGAACCGATACTGGTGTGATAGCGCTCTTCGGAATCATTGTGCGAGTATGCAAATAACAAAACCGGTGCATCACCCAGCGTGAAGAAAAATCTTTCAGTGAAAGAGTAAAGTGACGGCTTCAATCTTTGCTGAAGAACGTCCTTAATTCCCAACCAGGATTTCTGTGAGTACTGAATGTATTCATCGCGCTTTTTGCCAGTCACCACAAAGAAACGCCAGTTCTGGCGATTTTTTCCAGAGGGTGCCTCCATAGCAGCACCCAGCAAGCGCTCCATCACATCTTTAGGAACCGCGTCGGGTTTGAATTTACGAATGGATTTTCTTGAGGCTAATAGCTGGTAAAATTCTTCTTTATTCACGCAAGCTCCACGAACTTGTGATGCAGTTTTTGAATAGCCACAGGGCCGTGCTCTTCATTCACCAGAAAGCAAAAATTGTGTTTGCTCGCCCCCAGGCAAATCATACGGACATTGATGTCCGAGATCGTTTCGAAAATTTCCTTTCCCAATCCAGAAGTGTGGTTGATGTTGTTACCAATCAACGACACCAGACTTAGATTTTCTTCAACCTGTACGTCAGCGATTTCTGAAAGATCCGAGATTAGCTTTTTATTTAGCAAAGTCGAATCATCCAAAGTCACACTGACTGAAATTTCAGAGGTTGTGATGGCGTCGATACTAACCTTGTGATCATTGAAAATCTTAAAGATCTGAAACAGGAAACCGTGGGCATGAAGCATTTCTGGCGTGGAAAGAGTTACCAGCACCTGGTTCTTTCTGATAGCCATCGCACGAATCAGCGGATGTTGCTCCACTTCCTTACGCACCCAGGTTCCCTTCGCTTCAGCATCAAAACTAGAGCCAACAAAGACTGGAATATTTTTTCGAATTGCAGGCAACAAAGTTGCCGGATGCAGAACTTTTGCACCAAAAGTCGCCAGCTCCGAGGCTTCTTTAAAAGAGATTTCCGCAATAGGCTTGGCTTTAGCGCACAATCGCGGATCCGTCGTCGCAATGCCTGCAACATCCGTCCAGATTTCCAAAACATCGGCCGCCACGCCTTCCGCAAGGATCGCAGCTGAATAGTCGGAACCACCGCGACCCAAAGTCGTCGTCATTCCTTCTTCGGTGCTGCCAATATAACCTTGGGTCACAAAGACCGTTTTAAAACTGCGAATATTTGGCAGGTGACGTTGACAGTGACTTGCCACTAACGCCGTCAGGGGTTTGGCTTTACCGAATAAATCATCCGTTTTCAAAACGTCACGAACATCAATAAGCTCGGCATTCTTGTCGGAACCACGCTCTTTTAAAACTTTGGCCATCGCTACTGCAAAAAGAACTGAAGATGTGCGCTCTCCCAGACTCATCAAAGCATCCATCGCCTTGACGGAACAATCGCGCAACAGGTGGACACCTTTTGCCAGGGACTGCATTTCTTCAAACAAGGTTTCCAATTTTTTGACTGAATTCGCATCGGCGTTCAAGTCAGCGGCGATCTTACGGTGACGATCCTGAATTTTCTTAATGATGGTTTCACACTCGGCCCAAGTGGACTTTTCCGCCTTATTACCCAAAGAGATCAGATCATTGGTTGTCCCAGACGTGGCCGAGACTACGACCATGCTGGAATTTTGGCGAAATGCAACCTCGGCACTGCGAAGTATGCACTCCGCATCTCCCATAGAGGTTCCACCGAACTTAGAAACGATAAGCTGAGCCATCAAAGCCTCCGCAGAAAAGATTCTCCTGCATCTTAAGTCTTTTCTTGTTTTTACTTCAATGACTTTATGGCAAACTTTTTTCTATGACTTCCAAAACAGATTCTGCTTTCACCAAAAAAGAAATACTCCTGATGGTTTGCCTGGCCATCGTTGCGATGGTTATGACCACAGTTGCGGTCATTCCAAACTTACGAAATTCCGTGAAAGATCTTTTCTCATCTGAAAGTCGAACTGTCGTGGCAAAGGTGACGGGAAATTTGACTCCACTGGGACCCAAGGTCACCGTTTTGAAAATTCACAATAAGAACTCTTTAGAACTTGAAGTCTATAAACTGAGTGATGCTGACGGCATGTCGATGATTGCCAAACTTCCCTTGGCAGAGAATCGCGACGGATACTTTACTTTAAAGGGTAATTCAACAAATCTGGCACTGACGGATGTGGATGCTGATGGAACCTTGGAAATCGTGGCACCGACATTTGATGATCAGATGGTGCCTAGATTAAATATTTATAAATATAACGAAGGAACTCAAAGCTTCGATAAAGTGAGTTCCCCTGAAGAGGAAGGCGCAGCGAAATAGGTTCTATTTCGCCGGCTTTTTAACGCCAGTTCCTGCCCCAGTTTCTTTTTGACCTGCAGGTTTATTCTTTAGATCTCTCCATGAACGGCCTTCGCGGGCTTTAGCATCTAACTGATAACGCTTCACTGCTGCCTGATGGCCTTTGTAATCCTCAGAGAAAACGTGGGTCCCATCATTCTGACTGACAAAGAACAAATACTCGCTCTTTTCAGGATTCATTGCTGCCAGCAAAGCTTCCTTGCCCGGATTCGCAATCGGCCCTGGTGGTAATCCCGAAATCACATAGGTGTTATAACGGGTCGGCGTGGTTAAATCCGCACGAGTGATGTTGATCACGATCTTACCTAAAGTTTCAGCCTTACCGTAAATGATCGTGGGATCGGTTTGCAGCTTCATACCTTTTTGCAGGCGATTGTGGAATACAGATGAAATCAAGGGACGCTCTTGCGGAGCACCTGTTTCTTTTTCCACGATACTTGCCAAGGTTACGATCTGATGGCGAGTCCATCCCTTAAGCTGGCTTTGCGGCTGGATCTCATTGTAAACGTACAAGAATCGTTTCACCATCGCCGAAATCAAACCCTTGGTGTCCGTAAACTTAGTCAGCATGTAAGTTTCCGGGAACAGGTAACCTTCAAGGCTTGTCTGTTTTTCTCCAAGCAATGACTGAATTAAATCCGGATCGCGCACCAGGCGCATGAATTCTGCAGCCGTACCGAAACCCGCCTTTTCATAAAGGTCGGAGATCTCGTAAATGCTAAGACCCTCGCTGATCGTAAATGCGCGCGCGATACTTTTGCCGGAAGTGATGACATCCAGGACTTCATCCGGCGTCATGTTCGTTCTTAACAGGTACTCCCCAACTTTAACTTTGGATCGCTCGTTTTTAAAACGCGCATACATGGAAAAGAAAAAAGAATTGCGAACCAATCCTTTGTTTTCCAAATCTTTTGCGACCGTATTAAACGCCTTACCTGGAAGAACTTCGTAAACCACATCCTGCGCGACAGAACTTGGCGCCGTGGTGGCGTACTGGTAACCCAGAAAGCCCACACAGACACCCACTGCCACAATCAAAGCCACCATCGCACTGACAAGAACGACAACTGTCTTTTTCATTATTTCATATCCAAATTCATGCCTGGCAGAATTTTAGTTGGATCAAATGGCGTCGGATCCTCAAGGCTTGCCACAGGCACCGTGCAATACTGAATTGCAAAGTGAGCGGAAGCTCTGTCGTTTCCGGACTTACCCATACCACCGAACGGCAAGCGAGAACTTGCACCATTTGTTGTACGGTTCCAGTTTAGCAAACCAACGCGGGCTTTAAACAAAGCGTCCTCGTAAAGTTCTTTGTTTTTAGAAAACAACGCCATTACCAGACCATAACCAGTGGAATTTACGATCTCCATCGCATGATTCCAGTCGCCCGTCGTATAGATCGCAACGTTTGGTCCGAAGATTTCTGATTTTTGATATACCGAGTTCGGATCGAACTTTTTCACCAGATGAATTGAAGGAGTGACATAGTAACCTTTGTTTTTAAGATCCAAAGACTTACCACGCATCAGGCTTTCGCAGTTTTCGCGGTTTGCGATTTCCTGGAAGCGAATGTATTTTTCAACCGATGCCGCTGTGATAAGCGGACCCATGAAGGTATTTTCTGTCCAGTGACCGATCGAAAGTTTTTTTGCCGCCTGATAGAATTTCTCTGTAAATTCGTCAGCAATTTTTGGATGTACGATGATACGGCTGGTGCAGGAACAACGCTGACCCGCTGTCATGTATGCACCGACCAGCGATTCGTAAACCGCTTTGTCCATATCTGCGTCTTCCCAAACTACGGTTGCATTCTTACCACCCATTTCCAGCGCCAGAATTTTCCAGTAGTGATTCAAAGTCTCTTGTTTGATTTTCAAACCGACTTCGTAAGAACCCGTGAATAGAACGCCATCAACGTGTTCGTTTGCAACCAAACGACCACCACCAGCTCCATCACCCTGAACCATGTTGAAAACACCTTCAGGAAATTGAGCTTTTTCAAACATCTCGGCCATGTACTGACCCACTGCGGGAGTTTGCTCTGATGGCTTAAAGACAACTGTGTTTCCAGCAATCAATGCAGGAATAATGTGACCATTCGGCAAATGCGCAGGGAAGTTAAATGGACCGACAACAGCCATCACACCGCGGGATCTGTGGCGAATCACGCCATCAACTTGCGGTAAAGCGTTGGAGATGCGTTCATCCGCAATCAATTTGATCGATTGATTTAAAGTGATATCAATCTTTGCGCCCAAAGCCTTGGCTTCTGTCATTGCCTCCCACGCAGGCTTTCCTGTGTCGCGGGAAATAATCTGTGCAAATTGTTCGGCGTGAGTATCAAACATTTCTTTTAAGCGCATCAAATAGGAACGTCTTTCATCCATGGAAAGAGTCGCCCATTTTGGATAAGCTTTTTTCGCCGCCAGGCAGGCTTCATCCATGTGATCGTGCTTAAAAGGCACTGTCATGATCAAGTCGTTTAAGTCCGCCGGACTTAAGTTTTTAACTTCGCCGTCACCTTTGGCAACCGGAACGAAACGGCCATTAATAAAATCACCTTTATAACTAACTGGAAAAATGGTGGTGCTCATCTTATTGTCTTCCTCTGCTATAGTGGAATGGGGCTGCAAAAACCTGATCTCCAACTTCAACGCCCAGAATCTGGCGCGCTTTCATTGGTAAAATAACTTCGCCATCACGAATATCCACAGCGCACATTGTGGCTCTGAACTCCTCACCCGTGGCAGCAATTAAATACTGTTCTTTAAACGTACAATCTTTTCCGTCTGCCACAATCAGGTGGCGGCCCATTTTAATTGGCAGGATTTCTGCCGTCTGGGCACCGTAATGTGGTCCCCCATCAAAGGGATCAACTTCGTCCAGGTAATTAAATCCGATGCTTTCCAAAAGATGTTGCGCCGGTTTCGTGGCTTCACCCACGCGGCCCAACACCAAACGGGCTTTCGAATCCAACAGCGCCAGATAGATGTCTTCCTGCGGAAAAAGACTTTCAATAAACTCTTTATGTGACTGGCTGAGGGCATCCGCCTCTTGATAAGGCAGACCCGTAAAACGACGGCCCAAGGCCTCCCAGAATTCTGAACGACCTTCGTCAGTCAGGGGCGGCGTTAATTCACATAACACGCGTTCTTCGAATTTCTCGGGATGGATAGCCATGTATAGAAAACGGGTTAAGCTGATTTGCTTACCCAGTTTTTCCGGACGACGGCGATACGCACGATCCACAAGAAGTCCTCCGATTTCAGTTGGACCGTCAAAATCCAGCTGGAAGCGCAATACTTGATGAATGAATCCAATTCCCAGATCCTGGGAAAAATGGTCGCGTTTGATAATTTTGAAATAACTGTGGGGAACTTCTTCATTTCCATGCTTGGCAAGAATCAGGGAACTTCCCACGATCTGTTTTTCTTCCAGATCTTCGACAACAAAAAGATATTCAGCTTTGGATTTTTCCAGTTTATCGGCGAAAGATTGCTCACTGCGATCAATCTTTTCACTTAAAACTTTTTTATCTCCAGGCAAATTCAACAGATTAAACTGCTTTGCCAAATCCACCAGCTGATTTAAATCGTCGTGCCGAACAGGTCTTATTAGAAAACTCATAGACAAAACCTCTCGATGACTTTTTTATAAAATTCAATGGCCTTATATAAATCCTCAATCGCCACATGCTCTTGAGGTGTGTGTACATTTCCTTCGCGCTTGCCCGGACCAAAGCAGGCGCACTCGATACCAATACGGGAAAATATACTTGCTTCATTGGTTGATGGCTGCGTCGTGAGCTCTGCCTTCAATCCAAGATTTCGTAATTCATCCAAACAACCTTTCACTAGAATTGAATTCACTTCTGTACGGAAAGGTTTTTTATAGTCATTCACACTGAAAACAGCACCGTTCTTTTCACACAAGTCGCGAATCTGCTCCATCCATCGCTCATAGATTTCCTGAGTGATGATCGGAGGCAGACGGCAGCTTCCGGAAAGCTGCACGTCATTTTCATTCGTACGAATCAATCCGATGTTCAAAGTCGGAGTACTCGGATAAAACTCCTCGTCCTTATGTTTTAAAAACTCAGCTTCAACTTCTTTCAGGCCACGATAGATATTTGCTATACGCGCCGAAATCGGATTCTTAACTGTTGAAAGCATGTCGATTTCCAAAAACGCATGACTTGGAACCGTGTTGAAGTTAATTCCGCCATCCACTTCCATGATATTCACAGATTCTGGAAGCATCGTCAGATACTCCAGCATCTTGGTGATCGCACTTTCGCCCAGATGAGGCATCGAGGAATGAGCTGCCTTACCACGAAACAATTTGGACTGTGTCGAGGTACTTTCGCGCAGATTATGCTCATCACGGTAGCGCACTTCCTCTTCAGAAAACGGCACACGAATTTCGACGGTTGCAAAACCTTTTGCCGCATTCACCAGCTGCAGATCGCTGGGCTCGCCAATCAAAGCCATTTTCGCCGCAATTTTATTTTTGCGGATCAGCTTCAGCGCGCCCTGCATTCCGGTTTCTTCGCCAAAGGTACCAACCAGTACCGGCGGCAAGCGCCATGCACGGTCTTTACCAAACGAAGCAATCGCTTCAAGCTTACACAGGAAATCAAGCTTTACGTCAGCAGTTCCCAATCCATAAATCTTACCGTCGATAATGTGGGCATCGTAGGGATTGCTCCCCGTTTCAGTCCACAATGCAAAAGGCCCCGGGTCGGCAGTATCCAAATGCGTTTGCAGCAGAAACTCTGCGCCCGGTCTCTCGCTAGTGGGACGGGCAATGATATTTACCTGCTCCAAATCCCCCATGACCTCGATCTGCTCTTCAACCACCAGTCCTTTTTGACGGCAAAATGCTGCCGCCCACCGCGCAAGTTCTTTGTTCCCATGCGCGGGAGTGCTGTCGATGGCGATTAGCTGACGGCAAGACTCGATGAAATCCAACTACACTCCTTCAAGAAGTGTTTTTTCGATAATGCTTAAAGCAATATCGATATCCTGATCCTGAATAATCGCAGGAATCAGGAAGCGCGCGCGCACTGGATCTTTACCACAAGGGAAAGCAATCACGCCGTTTGCATAAAGTTTGTTTAAGAAAGCATTTACGCTTTCTTTTTTTCCATCATGCGGAGTGAAAGCCACCATCAGACCCATACCGCCGGCATCAGTTGCGATACCTTTGCAAGTCGTGTCGTTCAGTTTGTTAATACCGTCGATGAAACGTTTGTGAATTTGCTGAATGCGACCGTTAGGACCCAGGAAGCCCTCAGAAAGCATATTCAACATTTCCACACCCGCAGCCAAACACGGCGATGCGCCCGAGAATGTACCAGCAATCAAACCTGGTTTTGGATTGTACTCCTCAGTGTAAAGTGTCGCACCGATTTGCGCTGTCTTTGCGATAGTGCAGATATCGATGTACTGACCCAGACCCAAAGTTTCAAAAGCGAAGTATTCGCCCGTACGAGTGAAAGTTTGAACTTCATCCGCCCAAACTGCGATGTTTTTTGATTTACAGAAATCCAACAGTGGAACAAAGAATTCACGCGGAGCCGCCTGATAACCGCCCTCGCCCAACATCGGTTCAAAACCGAATGCAGAAATATTGCCTTCGTGTTTTGCAACGTGCTCTTTGATTGCTGCCAAAGCTTTTTCACCGGATTTTGGATCGCGTTTATCATAGAATGGAACACGCAGTACTTCGTGATATTCCGGCAATCCTTGTTTGTAAGCCGTGTTGTCGGTCACTTCTGCCATCATCGTTGAACGACCGGCAAAAGCATCTTTGAAAGACATCACAAAACGTGCTGGTGAATTTTTTTGACGGGAAAGTTTCAGTGCATTTTCATTCGCCATAGTTCCGCAAGTCGCAATCCACGCATATTTCAAGCGCGAATTTTTGCTGGCGATTTGCACAAGCTTTTCAGTGAACAGGCGATATTCGTTGTTCGGTTGCAGATTACCCTGATTCAAAATATCAGCAAGGGAGCCGCGCACAGCTGCAGTCATCACGCGTGGATTTGCGTGACCCATCAAGTGAATACCAATGCCATTGATCAAATCCAATTTGACACTGCCATCTTCAAGCTCAACATACGGCCCGCGACCCGCGCCTGTGCCCATGTATTGATAGTGCAAAGGACGTCCACGCAACAAACCTGTCTGCTCGATTTTTTGTTTGCCTGAATCTTTAAACGCATCTTGAGGAGCACGAATGCCTTCAAGCGAAGAATTTAATTTAGTGACTTCACCGACAAGATCTTTGATCAAAGAATTTACTTTATCGGATTGTTGAATTTGATGGCCTACAAGAGAACTCATAATACCTTTCGCGGAGATACAAAATCCTTCATCTCCATGTTATTTGAAATGCCCGTCCAGTTTACTCTTCGCTCTGGACTAAGACAAGACACCCAGCTAAACTTCGAGACTATGACAACGCGATTCATTGTGTTCTTTTTTACTCTTATTTTGCCCACCTTGGCTTGGACTCAAAGCGCTGACTTCGCTGCTTTGTTTAATCAGGGAACTCAGCACTACACGGCAAAAGAGTACGAAAAATCACGTGACGCGTTCGCCAAAGCTCTCGAGCTTGATCCCCATAACGCAACTACACTCACAAACTTGGCTTTAGCCCAGTTTCAATTGGGTAAAAAGCCGTTGGCAGTGGGCCTTTTCCGTAAAGCACTCACAAATGATCCCGATCTAACGCAAGCTCGAGCTGGACTAAAGTTTGCTTTGGGACAAATGGAAGTAAAAGACATCCCTCATCAAATCGAAACCTATGAAACCGTTCGCAAAAAGTTACTGGAACCGGTTTCGCAAATTGCTTATCTGATCATGACAGCCTTGTTTTTATTTGCAGCTGGCTGGATTTGGATTGGCTTCATGGGTCAACGTCGTCGCGCCATCGCTGAAGAAACTGCTCTGCCAGGATTTCCGGTTATTGGAAGCTTGTTGGCATTGGGATTCTTGGTATCCATCACACTTTTGGGACTAAAAATTTACGATCAGTCGATTGTTCGCGCGACGGTTATTGAAGACAAAGTCTCTTTACAAGCTGCCCCAGGTGAAAACCAAGCTGCACTTCTGGAAGTGTTTGGTGGCATGGAAGTTATCGTACAAAACGAAAATGCAGAATGGTCGCAAGTGACTTTTCCAGGATCCATCACGGGTTGGGTTAAAAAATCTGCCATACTTCGCACCAATTGACTCTGATAGCAGTGCGCCATAAGCCCCTTCATTGACAGTAGGTTCTGGACCAAAATATGATATCGGCATGCTAAAAACGCTCCGAGTCATGACACTTATTTGCGCAGCAGGATTATTGATGTCCGGTTGCTCCTCAATGGAAAGAAACTCCGACACTCCCGAGGGTGCATTCGCTATTGCCGAAGAGTTCGATAAAAGCGAGCGCTACGAGGAAGCCATTCGTCGCTACACGGAAGTGAAAAACAAGTTCCCGTACAGTAACTTCGCAACCAAAGCCGAACTGGCTGTTGCCGATGTTTACTACAAACAGGAATCCTACGCTGAAGCTCAAGTGGCGTACCAAATGTTTAAGGAGCTTCATCCCACTGTTCCGAACTCTGATTACGTGCAATTCCGTTTGGGCATGAGCTATTACAATCAGTTGCCTTCAACGATCGATCGCGACTTATCTCTGGCAAACGATACCATCCTCAATCTTAGTGATTTGATTAGGAAATATCCAAACTCGGAGTACGTAAAAGAAGCCTCTGAGAAACGCTCTGCCACGATCAAAATGCTGGCTGAAAAAGAAGACTACATTGGTAACTTCTATTTCATCCGCGAGATTTACGGCAGTGCTTTGAAACGCTACGAGGGTTTGTATTCAAACTACAAAAACCTGGGGCTTGATGCCCGCGCACTTTCCCGCATTGTGATTTCAGCTAGAAAAATCGGTGATGATTCCAAAGCCAACAAGTACATGGCGATTCTTGAAAAAGACTTCCCTGGCAGTTCTGAATTAAAACAGGCTGAAAAGGAGATGAAGTGATTCATTCTCTTCAAGACGACATGATTTCTGAAGCCCGTGGATATTTTATCAACGGGAATTACAAAATGGCCGAGCCGATTTTGAACCAAATGCTTCTGCAAAACACGCGCAATCCCGAGGTTTATCAGATGCTGGCGACGATCGCGTACGATAAAGGCCAGTTCAGCAAAGCTATCAAAACTTTCAAACGTGCTTTGGAAATTGACCCTACTTACACTGACGCCAGCGTGGGTTTGTCGATTATTCTGAATGATCTGGGCAAATACGATGAAGGCAAACAGGTTTTCCTGGATGCCCAGGCTCAGCTGGATAAAAAATCCGGCAAGCAGGATCCGTTTGTAGATGAAAAACTTGCCTCCAAGCACGAAGAGCTGGCGGATTTGTATTATCAGTACAAGCGCTACAATGAAGCTTTGGAGCAACTGTTGAAAGCACAAAAGCTTTCAAGCCGTAAAGCAGAGATCACTTTGCGTGTGGCTGAAGTTAACGTGCAGTTGAATCAAACTGATCGCGCCATTAAGGACCTTAAATCTTTAATCCGCGAATACCCGCACCTTATTCCAGCTCGCCTAAAGCTTGGGGCAATCTACTACAACTCGAACAATATTGCTGAAGCTACAGAACAGTGGGAGAATATCCTCATTCGGGATCCACAACATCCTGAAGCTCTTCGTTATCTGAAGATGGCGCAAGCAGCAGGCATTACATCAATTGATTTGTAGAATCAGAGGCGCAAATGGCACTACTTAAAGAACAAATGGTTCCTTTCCTAACTAAAGAAGAAATCGCGGAATTGGTTTCCGATCTGGCGAAACAAATCGAAAGCGATTACGAGGGGAAAGAAGTCATTTTCATCTGCCCTTTGCGTGGCTCCATGCACTTTACTGCAGATTTGATGAGACAGGTGGATCTGACTCAGCAAGTGGACTTCGTTTATGTTCAGGCGGTTGAGCGCGGTGGCGCGATTAAAATCGTAAAAGATATTTCTGTGAACATCGCCGGCAAACATGTGTTGATCGTTGAAGAGATCATCGACACAGGTCGCACACTGAGCTTCCTAAGAAGCCGTTTGTTTGCTTCTGCTCCGGCGTCTTTGAAAATCGTTGCATTGCTTGATAAGCCAGCTCGTCGCGAATTGCCTATCAAAGCAGACTATATCGGTAAAACTATTGATGATCGTTATGTAGTTGGATACGGAATGGATTCAGAGGAAGTTGGAAGAAACTATCCTGACATCTATACGATGAAAAACTAGTCAGTTTTTATTTACGAAACGACAACGTTAACTACGAAAAAGATAACGCAACAAAACACGTACAAAATAACCATCTGTTTTTGCATGACTGACCTCTAAAACTGAATTTAGGGGTCTTTAGGACCTTGGTCAACATATCCTCTATTAAATTTTACGGCCTTATGAGAACTGGACCTAAGTTCCGATGTTAAGATTCCGACAAAATGGTTCGGAGGACATAATGTCTAAGGTCTCTTTAAAAAGTCGCTTTCTGTTTATCACAGGGCTGCTGACTCTGATTTGTCTACTGACCAATGCGTTTTCTTTATACGAATTGAAAACGCAAAACACGGTCACTTCCGAGGTTGCTGAAACCTGGTTGCCCATCGTTGGCAAAACTGCAGATATCAATATCAATGTCGTCAATTATCGTAAGCTGGAGTTTAATCTGCTGGCCACCCAGAGCACCGATGAACGAAAGCTGATCGTCGATGAAATGGATTCCCTGATGGGGAATATCACTATTTATTCCAAGGTTCTGGATCCTCTTTTAACCACCGACGAACTTCGCAAAAACTATGACTCGTTCCTGACCAACTGGGAAAGCTATCAGGCCGAGAGCGAAAAATTCAAAGAAGCCTGTGAAAAAGAAGACGCCACTTTGGCCGAAAAAATCCTGCAGGATAGCTCGGCGAAATATTATGACGAGTCCTACAAATCCCTGAAAGCCCTTACTGACGCCAGTTACATGCTGGGCGTGGATAAAGCAGAAGCCGCTGCGAAGCTTTTTAAATTCACGTTCTTTTCAATCATCGGCGTGACGTTGTTCTTTGTTTTGATTGGTCTGCTGACCAGCATCTTGAATATTCGCAGCGTACAAAAGTCCCTGCGTTCTGTGGCTGAGGGCCTGGATTCAAGTTCTCACGTCGTGGAAAATCGCACCGAAGGACTGGTAAAATCCAGTGAAACGATTTCCAGTAACACCACCAGCACTGCCGCTTCCCTGGAGGAAATTGTGGCGACGATGGAGGATCTTAGTCAGACAGTGCGAAAGAATTCCGAAAGCTCCACAGAAGCCGCAAAAATATCCAAAGAAGGACAGGATGCTGTTTCATTCGGACAAAGCAAAATTCATTCTTTGATAATGGTGATGTCTGAAATCTCTGCAAACTCCAAAAAGATCACCGAGATTTTGGACATGATCGATGACATTGCCTTTCAAACAAATCTTCTGGCACTCAATGCGGCAGTTGAAGCCGCCCGTGCGGGAGAACAGGGAAAGGGTTTTGCCGTCGTCGCAGATGCGGTACGTGCATTAGCACAAAAAAGCTCTGATGCTGCCAAAGAAATTTCCGGATTAATTACTGAAGCAAACTCTAAAAGCCAGGCGGGTGTTGCCTTGGCGGCTGACAGTGAAAAATCCTTGAAAGCCATTGTTGATAACACAAATCACGTGTTCCAATTAATTCAGGAAGTCGCACAAGGGTCGCAGGAACAAACTCACAGCATCGACCAGGTTAAACAAGCCCTGACTTCCATCGACGAAAGCTTACAGGGAGTGGCCGCTTCCATGGGTAATGTCACCAGTGCTTCGGAAGACATGCAGACTCAGGCTAATGAATTAGGATCGATGATGACCCAATTGCATGTTCTGGTGGGTGAGAAGAATAAAAGCAAAGAAGAATCAAAAAAACCCGCAGAGGACACAGAATCCCCGGCGGCTTAAACAGGAGACCACAAGAATGAAGACAGCATTAATGATGACCCTTGCATCTTTGATGATTGCTCAGACCGCAATCGCAGGTGAATGCACTATTACGGTGGACCGCACACCTTGCGCCGGTAAAGAAGTCGAGGCTAGGAAACCTTACAACGGAAAAAACCCGACTGAAGAGGCAAAAAAACTGGATACTGCAGAAGCTTGCGAAAAATGGGCTGAGAAAAGCTCCAAGATTGTTCGCAAAGGCACTTTAGCAGAAAAAAAGGTGACGCTTAAGTTTGATGGCAAAGATTTAGGCAAGACTTTCTCGGATAAGGCCGAGTGTAAATAATTTGTACGACAGTTCTCGTTAAAACGGGGGGTCCAGCCCTCCCGTTGATCCCATTCTGAGACACTACTAAATCCACAATCTGTAGTGAATTCCCTTAAGACAATCCCCAAATGAGCCGATACGAAACCATAAGGGGGAACATCAATGCAAAAGTTTAAGAACTTTTCCAAGAATCTTTTAAAGAACAAACAAGGTCAGGGTGCGACAGAGTACATCCTCTTGCTAGTGGTTGTTGTTGGTTTGGTAATGATCTTCAAGAAAGACATCCAATCCACAGTGACTGACAAGATTTCAGAACTACGCGGATCTATTGGTGGAATCACTTCCGAATAGTCTCGCTTAGCTAGTACGGAGATCGCATGACGATTGAGTATGTCCTGCTGATGATTGCAATTTTAGGAATCGGGCTGAAAGCATTTATTTCAGCTCCGTCCGAGGCGTTTCGTGGATCTGGTCCACGATTGGCTGCCCGCGTGGAAAAGCAATTGGACACAGGACAAGGCTTCAAGCCGAAAGGCGCTCGTCTGGAATGGAGTGCGATCAAATGAAAAAGTCATTCGTTGCGAACCGCAAAGGCCAGTTAGTCATCGAAGCCGTTTTGTTAATGGTGGTGATGGTTGGTATTTTTGTGGCCAGCATGAATGCACTTCGCGGATCGAACTTTTTAGCGAACTTGATTACAGGTCCCTGGGATCGTGTTGCCGGTATGATGGAAAGTGGTGTTTGGAGCCCTGCCAAGGACGCTCGTCAAAAACATCCTAACCAAAGAAACCGCGGCATTTCCATTGACCCGAACAGATAGATTTGAGGAGACAATGAGAACAATCTCGAGTCCTCACATGATCATTAATAATTCACAGGGCATGATCTCTGTGGATTTTATATTTTCTTTGATCCTGTGTGCGGGACTGTGCATGGTTATGTTCGCATTGACCTTTACTCTTTCCATGGCAGAAATTGCCCAATACATCACCTTCTCCACGTCCCGTGCCTATGTGGCTGGCCATATTGATCCAGACAAACAAAATGAGATGGGTCAGAACAAATTCAAAAGCCTGATGAGCAATGGCACCTTGAGCCCGCTGTTTACAACTTCAGACGCTGGCTGGTTTAAACTTTCCAATCTTGAACTTCGTGGCGGCGGCGCCAGTGGCCAGGATTTTTCCAAAGACTACCCTTATGAAGACGGCCGTATCCCGCAAACCGGGGCTCGCCTGACTTTCAGTGCCCGTGTGTTGGCACTAAGAATCGCCTTCCTGGGTCGCACCACAAAAGATGGTGAGGCACCTCAGGCGAAACTGACTGCTTTCCTGATTCGTGAACCGACTCAGCAGGAATGCTGGGAACTGCAGGTTAAGAAACGCTATGAAGCGATCGTGAATCTGGATTCACGATTCGGCGTTCTGGCTGACCGGTACCGGGATAAATACAAACCGATGGAGGATAACGGATGTTGAAGTCCAAAAAAAGCCTCCTGAACAATGAAAAAGGCTCTGCGATGATCGAGGTAATCCCGGTCATCTTTGTCATTGTTACGTTCATCACTTTCTCGCTGGGATTCTTTGGCGCCATTCACTCGGGCATTCTGAATTCCATCGCGGCAAGAAACTATGCGTTTGAAACTTTCAGACATCGTTCAAACCTGACGTACTTCCGCAATACGGGAAATATGGAAAATGCACAACTAAGCTATGCAGCAATGAATATGCGCCTGCATGGAATCAACTCTGAAGACTCCCCTAAAGATGATACTCCGGATTGGTTTGCAACAACCCGTCCGATCAATATCAACTTACTGGCAAGTCAGAAGGAAGTTGAAAGCTCGGGCTCCAGAAGCGAGCACAATCAGCAGGTGCCTTTTATTAAAGACGAAGAACGAAACGAACGAGTCGGCGTGAACCCCATTTGGATCAAATCCCAATACGGAATTTGTCTGAATGCAGCTTGTGGAACTTAGGAGAAGACAATGGGATCAAACGAAACTAGAAATTTATGGCTTTCAATTGGCGCAGGAATCTTCGCCACATTCCTGTTGTATTCCTATTCCCAGGAAAAGAAAGCTGAATACGACAAGCGTTTCGGTTCCACAAAACGTGTGGTGGTCGCCAAAGAAGATATCGCAGAAATGCAGACGATCTATGACACTATGGTTGAAACGAAAGATATGCCGGCAGACTTTATTCAGCCGGACACTGTGACCGTGCCAGATGAAATTATCGGTAACGTGGCAGCAGTGCCTATCCGTAAAGGTCAGATGGTTGTAAAAAACAATCTTTTAACTCCGGGCCCGGATACTGGTATCGCTTTGCAAGTGGCGCCAAGCAAACGCGCAGTAGCCCTGCCAGTTGATGAAATCCGTGGTGTTGCAAAACTGATCCGTCCTGGCGATCGCATTGATATTTACAGTGCGGTGGATTCAGGAAAAGGTGTGGCGCAACGTCGTGAAGTGTTCCTGCTAATGAGCGACGTGCCGGTGTTAGCAACAGGTTTAAGTGTTGTTAACAACATCCCGCGTATGTTTGAGCTGGATTCTTCCGGTAAGAATCTGAATCAGATCGCACTTACGGGCGACACCAAGTATGCGACTATCACGGTTGAAGCCAGCCCGAAAGAAGCGCAGGACTTGTTTTATATTCTTTCCACAGCACCGGGTAACTTGTTTTTCGCTTTAAGAAATCCAAGCGACCGCACCATCCCTGTTCGCGCGCCAAGCTCGACAGCGGATTCGGTCCTGGGAAAACCAATGGTATCCCTGGATGCACCACCGGCTATGCCTGTGGCACCTCCAGTGGTGATGCCGCAACAACGAATGATGCAACAACCAATGCAGCAACGAGCACCACAACCAGCGACTCAACCACGCAGGAATGGATTTAAGACTCTGTAGTATTGAGACTGTTTTAGGGGAATTGTAATTTAGGGGGAAACCATGAAACATATGCTGCTTACACTGGGGCTTTCGTTAAGTCTTTGTGGAATTGTCGCGCATGCGGAAGATGATCTTTCAGCCACGCCGTCAACATCCAGCGAAGACAGCAGTGGTGCGTTTCGTTCGCGCAAGTTCGTCAATTTGACTTTGGGAATCGAGCAGGATGAAAAACTTCCGCCTCTTCCTGATGATGTCGAATTCAAAGGTGACTTCCGCCGCGTAGTGACTGCGAACTATTCAAAAGATCTTAACGTCATCCGCTTTATCCCCCGCACAGAGGGTTTTGCGACAATGACGATTCACGACAAGCGCAACGGCAAAGTTGTGGCTGAGTATCGTATTGACGTTAAGAAAAGCAAGCTGGATAAAATCGTCCGCGAGATGCGCTCTTTATTGGGTGACATCGAAGGTATCAATATCAAGATTGTGAATGACAGAGTTGTAGTTGACGGTCAGATCCTTCTCCCTAAGGATATGGCTCGTATCTATAACGTCGTTTCCCAATTCGGAAACCAGGCTTCTTCAATTGTGACCCTAAGCCCCCTGGCACAAAAGAAGATCGCTGAATTCATCGCCCGCGACATCAACAATCCTGAGATCGAAGTCCGCGCAGTGAATGACAAAATTATTCTGCAAGGCTGGGCAAATAGTCAGGAAGAATCTGCTCGCGCAGAGATCATTGCTAAAACTTATCTTCCGGACCGCATTGTGGATGCCGCTGTGGAAAAAGGTGTTATCGTCAGCCGTAAGCCGGCCAACGACGGTATTATCAATCTTATCCAAATTAAGGAGTCCGCTCCAAAGCCACCTCCAAAGATGATCCAACTGGTAGTTCACTACGTGGAATTGCAAAAAGACTATTCCAAGAACTTTAAATTCCAGTTTACGCCAGAGCTGGGTGACAACTCGCAAATGACTTTCCAAACCGGTGGTTCAGCTGCGGGCGGTATCGTGAGCTCTATTACAGGTACGGTTTCAAACTTATTGCCTAAACTGAACTGGGCTAAACAACATGGTCAGGCACGCGTACTTGAAAGTACAAGCTTGATCGTTGAAGACGGCAAGAAAGGTGAAATCAAACAGATCACCAATCAACCGTACACAGTACTTGGCCAAAACGGCACAACAGGTACTGCCTTTGCTGAAGTTGGTATTGTAACGACTATTACTCCGGTGCTGATGGGTGAAAAATCCGGAAGCGTGCGTATGGATATGGCGTTTAAGGTATCCAGCATGATCGGCAGTACTCCTGCGGGTGCGCCAATAACCAGTGCCAACGAGATGACAAGCTCCGTGGTAGTGCGTGACCGTCAAAGTGCTGCTGTGGGTGGTTTGATCCGTAACTCTTCTTCCACTGGTTACAATCGTCCAGCTGGACAGAAGAATCCGATCATCAGCTTGTATGCATCCAAAGAGTTCATGAAACAACAAAGTCAGTTTGTGGTTTTCGTGACCCCGGTAGTGAAGACATCGGCAAGTGCCGGATCTGAACAAATTAAGAAAAAGTTCCGTTTGCGCGACTAATGTCGCGTATACGGATTGATCATCGAAGCCGATAAGTTAAGCGGAGGTCCGCATTGGCTATCAATCCGAATTGTAATCTCATCGCTGTTGTTGGTGGTAAAGGGGGCGTGGGTAAGAGCGTCTTCGCCGCTAACTTTGCCTGTGCCTTGATGACCGAGCTTCGTACTCAGGTTTTACTTGTCGACGCGGATTCAAAATCCGTCGGCGATCAAAACGTGATTATGGGTCTTAAGCCTGTAAAAACTCTGAAAGAACTTTCCACTTTCCAAGGCTCCTTAAACTCCCAGCCAATGAACACTCTGGTAACTATGCATGCTTCAGGTTTGGGGTATGTGGGTGCTGTGCGTGGGCCCGAAGAATCTTTGAATATCTCTCCGGATCTTCTGGGTAAGCTTATGGAGTTCTTCTCCCGTGCATTTAAATTTGTTGTGGTTGACGTTGGCAATGACCTGGGTCCCGCACAAATGGCGGTTCTTCAGGAAGCTACAGCTATTATGATTGTGACCACTCCGGAAGTTCTGGTAGTGACACAGACGCAAAGACTGATTAACGAACTTCTTTCTGCAACTTTCCCGAAAGACATGTTCCAACTGGTGGTGAATAAAGCCTCCCCAACAGGATTGTCACCACAAGCGATTTCCAATCAGTTGCAGCTGCCGTTCCTGGGTATTATCCCTCAGGACGAAGCTACAACAATGATGGCTTTACAAAAGTATTCGCCATTCATTATCAGCTCACCAAAGTCTCCGCTGACTGCTTCATACTTCGATCTGTCACGTAAACTTACCGGTGGTGTTTTACAAAGACTTAAAACTCTGACCCGTCCAAAACCTGCCCCTGCAGCATCCGAAGGCTCCAATGCCCCGGCACTGGCTGGCAGCAATGGTATGGACCCGCGCACGATTTTAAAAATCCGCGTGCATAATGAACTTATCCGCACTGTCGATCTGAAGAAACTTCTGACCGACACCAAACAGGACGAGAACAAAGAAAAAGAAGTTCGCGAAAAAACCAAACGCGAAATCACCGTGATCGTTGATAAGGAAGCTCCGGAACTGGTGCGCGAAGAGCGCTCCAAAATTATCAAAGAGGTTCTGGAAGAAGCATTGGGCCTGGGTCCTTTGGAAGATCTGTTGGCAGATCCGGCAGTCACCGAGATCATGGTTAATGGATTTAAGAAAATCTTTGTCGAGAAAAGCGGTAAAGTTTCACTAAGCCCGGTGACTTTCACATCCAATGATCACCTTCGCCGTATTATCGAACGCATTGTCACTCCACTGGGTCGTCAAATCAACGATTCGACTCCGTATGTGGATGCCCGTCTTAAAGACGGCTCCCGTGTGAATGCCGTGATCGAGCCCTTATCTATCGACGGTCCTGCTTTAACGATTCGTAAATTTAAAAAAGGCGGTATCAACGCCGAGAAATACATGGAATACGGCAGTATCACCAAGAACATGATCGACTTCCTACGCTTATGCGTGGAGAACGGATTGAATGTGGTGATCTCGGGCGGTACCGGTTCGGGTAAAACATCTTTGCTGAACATGCTGTCTTCGTATATCCCGTCCAATGAACGCGTTATCACTGTCGAGGACGCGGCCGAGTTGCAATTGCAACAGGAACACGTAGTCCGTCTGGAAACACGTCCCGCTTCGATGGAAGGCACCAATGCCATCCACATTCGCGATTTGATTAAGAATGCCCTGCGTATGCGTCCTGACCGTATCATCGTCGGTGAGTGCCGTGACGGCGCTGCCCTGGATATGTTGCAGGCCATGAACACAGGTCATGACGGTTCAATGACTACCACGCATGCGAACAGCCCACGTGAGTGTGTCGCGCGTCTGGAAACTCTTTGTATGATGTCGGGAATGGAACTTCCTATTCGTGCGATCCGCGAGCAAATTGCTGGCGCGGTGAATTTGATTGTTCAGATCTCCCGTCTTTCAGATGGTAGCCGTAAAATTTTAAGTATTACTGAAGTTGCGGGCATGCAGGGTGACGTGGTGACTTTGGCGGAAATTTTCCGTTTCAAAGAAACTGGTTACGATAAAAACCGCAGAATCCAGGGAACTTTCCAGGCAACTGGTACGATCCCAAGCTTTATTCAAAAGTTGAGTGATAAGGGCGTGGTTATTCCGCGCGAGATCTTCAGCAACGAACCCGCCGCCGCCAAGGCTCCGGCGGGCACGCCCGCGGGGGGAGCAGCGCCGGGAGCGGGGTTGATGCCTAAGATGCCGGGTGGTGTTGTGCCACCTAAGAAGGTTGGATAGGTTATGAGCTTTTTGTTCAAGGAATGGATTATGATTCCCGTGTTTGGCATCTGTGTCTTCACAGTTGTCATTCTATGGGCTGATAAAGCCATTGCCTGGCTTCATAAGCGCAGCTTAGGTCAACGCTCAGAAGTCATTCGCATCATGCGCCTGATGGGCATGGATGCCGACGAAAAGAAAATCACAATTCTAATTTTACTGATGAGCTTCGGTATCGGAGCTTTGGTGTTCCTGCTGTTTTGGCCAAGTGTTCTTGTTGGTGCCTTCTTTGGCGCCTCTGTCACAGTCGCTGGCTGGCAGTTGCCATTACTGATCGTCCGTATGCTTTACGAAAAACGTTGTACAGCATTCGTGGATCAAATGGTTGACGGTATTACTATCATGGCCAACGGCATTAAAGCCGGCTCCAATCCCCAGGAGTCGATGAAGCGCGTGGTGGAAATCATGGGAAATCCCATCAGCCAGGAGTTTTCACAGGTTCTGTATCAAATGCAGGTCGGTGACAGCTTCGAGAGTGCTTTGAATGACTTGGGTAATCGCATTCCCCGTCCAGACGTCCAGATGTTTGTAACCTCCATCAATATTCTAAAAGAAACTGGTGGTAATCTGGCGGAAACATTCCAGACAATCGTCCTGGTAATCCGTGAACGTCAGAAAGTTGAAAAGAAAATTCAGGCGATGACGGCGCAAGGTCTCATGCAAGGGATCATCGTCACTCTGATTCCGTTTTTTCTAATGGGTGTTTTCCTAGTAATCGATCCTACGTTTATCAAGCCAATGTTCAATACCACCTTAGGTCTAGTGTTGCTCTTTGCCATGCTGGCCCTGCAAATTATCGGTGGTGTCATTATCAAAAAACTTGTTACCATCAAAGTGTAGTCCGTCAGTTTCAGGGAAGAGGTAGAAATAATGAAGAAGGCACTTATTGCAGTGGCCGTTCTTTTCTCGGCACAGGCGTATGCTCTTGTCGATATGAAGAATGCCAACTATTCCAATACGTGGATAGACATGGACGTACCAGGCACTGGTTACGATCTTAAAATTGTTAGAACCTATAACAGCCGCTCACTATTCAACGGAATGTTTGGCTTTGGTTGGTGTTCGGATTTCGAAACCAGCATGGAAGTTAATGCCGAAGGAAATATCAAGGTGAAAGAATGCGGTGGCGGTATGGAAGTTACCTTCTCCCCACGCGAAGTTTCCAGAGCCGATATCGATAACACGATCACTCAAATCGTCAACAAGATGAAAGCAGAAAAGAAAGTCGGCGTGACTGACTCTTATCTGGCTTCATTAAGAACTCAACTTGTTGAAGACGACAGCACTCGTACTGAGCTTGCCCGAAAGTACGGCGTTATCGTTCCAGTCAAAGAAGGCACGAAATTCTTTGCGAACGGTCGCGAGGTTGAAAACTTCACGTTCAACAAAACTTTCTATACACGTAATCTTCCGGATGGTTCAGCTCAACGCTTTAACCTTACCGGCGGCCTGACGCATATCTACGACAAGAATGGTAACTTCTTAAAGTTTGAATACGAAAAAAACCAGCTGACAAAAATCGAAGATAACAACGGTCGTCGCCTGGCATTTAAGTACTATCAAAACAAAAAAGTAAAATCCATCACAGGACCAAACGGTCTTAACGTGGACTATAAGTTTGCAAATCTTGATGACCTGGCTTCAGTTAAAAATGCGTGGAATAAAACTTACTCCTACGAGTACGATGATCTTCACAATCTGACGAAGGCAACATGGCCGGATAAAACTTTTATCGCTGTTAAGTACGATAAAAAGAATGACTGGGTTACTTCCTTCTCGAATCGTGACAAGTGTTTAGAGACTTATAAATACGAGTTCTCGCAAAACGATCCGGAGAACCACTATTGGTCTTCCGTTAAAAAGGTCTGCGGCAAAGACGTTGTTGCTGACGATAAATACGAATTCTGGCACAGACAGCGTCCAGACGGTCAGCACTACCTGCAACGTGTAATGACGACTATCAATGGCAACGTAACTGATATCAGCTATCACGAGGTTTTCGGAAAACCGACAGGTATCCGCAGAAACTCCGAGCGTATTTCTTACGAATACTATCCGGATGGTTTGGTTAAGGTAAAAGCAACTCCAGCAACACGTATGGCATTTGAGTATGATCCAAAAATCAAAAAGGTCACTCAGGTATCCACGACGTTCTTTAATCAAAAAGGACAGAAGGTTACCGCTAAGGCCACTCAGTTTAAGTACGATGGCAAAGGCAATCTGAACTATGCACAGAATTCAGATGGTCAGAAGATTTCTATGACCTATGATAATCGCGGTCGTATCGCTACAATCACCGATCAAGCCAAAAAAGTGGTTAAGATCGAATACGAAGATCGTTACGGCAAGCCGTCTATCGTGACTCGCCCGGGTTTGGGTACTATTCAGGTATCTTACAAACCAAATGGTGAAATCAATAAGGTAGACAGCAAAGAAGGTCCTTCAGTGGCAATGCAAGTAGCCAGCACATTTAATAACTTGCTCGACATTATCGCGCCTGCAACTGCAGAGCTATATCTCTAAGGAGATTTCGGTATGAAGAAGATCTTAATGTTAATGATTTTCGCCCTGGTCGGAATAGTAATGTCAGCAACTCCTATGGTGGCTCACGCTCAAACCACTACGAACCCAGGAACGGATCCGGCTGACAATATGGAAACCGGCAAATCCACTGATGCAAACGTCAGCGCCCCTGGTTGTACAAAGTGCCAAATGTATCAAAAGCAATTGCGCATGAAAGACGCGACAGCAGCTCAGCCACGCTCTGGTTCCTCTTCATCGGGTTCAAACTCTGGTGACGCTGCAACTCGAGGCGGAGCTCAATAAGCTAAGTGTTAACTTCCTGAACAAGGAAAGAGCAAAAAAAGGCTCTCTGCAAAGAGGGCCTTTTTTATTGTTCCAGGCGCCCCGTTAACCCCTTGAAAACACGTGATCTTTTTAGGCCGCCCGCACATCCATTCTGGCATAACCACTGCAATACTCCTGATTGAAGTTATATTTCACTTCAAAGGAGATTACCTATGAAAGCTCTAAAACTAGTGATCGCAATTGCTATTGCAGCAACAGCTTCCGTTTCATTTGCAGACACAGCATGCAATGGTCAGGCTCCAGTAAAGATGTTTGATAATACGGCTGTTAAGCGCGTAGCTGCTTCTAAAACAGTAGTACCTGCGACGAAAACTAAAGCAGTTAAAGGTATTAACGACCGCGGCTAATAAACTTAAAACCCGACATGCAGGTGAGTGCTCCCCCCGGTGCTCACTTTCATGTCCGGGATATGCTGCTCACACCTTTGCCAGCAGTGCGCGCAAAGTGGCGTAGCATTGTGGCATTGTCTCATTTTGAGATTTGATTTTTCTAAGTAATTGAAATCTGGTGACCGTATTCCCGGTCTGAAACACCTTCTTTGGCATGTCGGATGCAATAGACACTAATAACTGACTGGCAACTGACTCACAAAGGGGATCTTATGAAATTCGCAGCTCTTATCGCAATCGTAGTTTTCGCAATGTCTTCCACTTCTTTTGCAGCTACTTGCGGTGCGCGCAGCAAAAGCTCCCTTTTCAAAAAAACTGCTGCAACAACTTCAAATATCGCTGCAGCTAAGTCTGTTGTAAAAGTAGCTTACACTCAAAAAGCAGTTCAGTAATTTAGCGAACAGCCTTCTCGTGAGAGCCTTCCTGAAAGCCATCCACAGTACTTACCACGCCATCTTTAACATGCACTGTAAGATTCTTAAGGGCCATAGCGCCCCCCGCAGCCGCACTCTGCACATACTGAGATACCGTTGATCTTTGCAACCAACGAAACGCATAAGCCTCAATCGAAGCGCCGCCCACTTTTACCTGAGACAACACAATCAACAACATCGTAAATACCAATGTTTTTAAAACGAACTTAACCTCTTCCATGAGTTGACTCCCCCAGCTGCGGTAACAATTTTGAAACAACCTGTAATAAAGTTTCTTTAGTGAATGGCTTTGTGACGTAAGCGTCGAAACCCGCCTCGTGGGCTTTTTCGATCATTGCATCATTGTCGATTGTGGAGCATCCGATAATTTGAATATCCGGATGAGCTTCCTTGATAGCGCGCGCGGTTTCCAGGCCATTTCTTAATGGCATCACCATATCCAGAAAAACCAAATCGGGCAGTACAGAATCCACCAGGCGAATTCCATCATTTCCGTTTTCGGCTTCGCCGACACAAAGGTGCCCGGCAGTGCTCATGATATTTTTAATCAGCTCACGCAGGAATGCGGCATCATCGATGATTGTGAAACGTATCTTCATGGCTTCAGTATAGAAGCCATGCTGCCTTTTGATGAGTGGATTTTAGTTGCCCCAACGATAGCCTAGGGAAAACATGTAGGCTGAGTTTGTCACACTGACGTTCTTGGGAGTTGTTCCTGTACTTGGGTCTGGCTGGGAAGCCAGGCCGTCGAACATATTCTTTTCCACGGAAGCTTCCAAGCCCCAAAGGATTTGGCTTGAACGTGACAAGCGCCACTCGCCACCCAACTCTAATGCTAAACGGGAATTGTCACCGACAGAGCCCGATTTGATGTCAGAGTCATTAGCCTGTTCCGTATGCTGTAAGCGCGGGAAGAAACTTCCGCCGTACACCCAAGCGTACTCAACCGAAGAAGGAACACGCACTTTCATACCTAAACCAAGACCGGATGTGCTGATACCCACGCGGTTTGCAGCATCCGTTGGCGGTTTCATTTTGCTGTCAGTGTAAAGAAACGCGAACTCCAGGGAATTTGCTTTGCGTGAAGTCCCGAAATATTTACGGAAGTTTAAACCCAAATCAAATTGCTCATACTTAACTGCAACGCGGGATCCATCAGCATCCATCGCATCAATATCTGAACCCAAAGAGAAAACAAACTTTCCACTGACACCAATCAAAGGAGTCAGCCATACATTCGCTTTAAAACGAAGCGCATTGTAGAAACTTTGATAGTCACGGAAAGAGTAGTTCGACTGGGAGTCGTTATAGACGGCCATTGGGGAAATTTCGACTTCCAATCTATTATTGCGAATATCATCCGGATGAACTGCTTCCGCATAATAATCATAAATCTTGTCAGCCTTATTCGTGAATAGTGCTTCAGCCTGAGCCGCGATACTGGGTTCTGACGTCGCAACAGCAGGCTCCGGAGAGGGTGCTGGCGTTGCCGTAGATACCGGCGTGACCTTTACAGCCGTTGGTGCAGGCATAGCTGCCGGAGCTGCAACCACGGGGGAAGGCGCCACTGCCGGAGCTGGTGTGGCAGCTGCAGTTGGTGCCGGTGAAACTGTCTCGACAGCGACTGCCGTCTTATCTTCCTTCAACGTCACTGAAACTTCCGGGACCGCTTGTGCGGGATTACGGTTAAGCTTGGTCGGGGTCGAACTTTTTCGAACCTCGTAGCGTCCAGTTGAAAAACCCTCCAGACTAGACTGTGCATAGGATGTTGAGCCAACGAAAGAGACCGACATCATCAAAGTAAAAAGAGAATGCATTTTCATAAAAATTATTTCGGCAACGGTCCGAATTACTTGACCCAAAATTGACGACTTTTCATTCGACGTGCAGAATTAAAATTATGAAAATAAAGTTTCTAATCAGCTTCGTTGTATTCGCAATAACTGTTCAGACCTTTGCCCAGAATGCCTATGTCAGTCCAGTCGACCAAGATCTCGCGATTAAGTCGATCGTGCTGGTGCCAACAACAGACAACATCGGGGGAATTTATTCCCGCCCCGTCGAAGAACAGCTTCGTCAACAGTTGAACGAAGACAAGCAGTGGTCTTTGGTGAACTTCCCAAAGAATCTGGAAATCAAATCCGAACTGCTTGATGAGTCGCCAGCACAAGTGCAAAAACTTTTGCAGGCTGCAAAATCCAACGCCGCTTTGACGACAAAAATTATTCGCGGACCTCGCGGGATTTCCATCACGATGACTTTGTTCGTGGGTCGCGAGGGTTACCCATTGTTGCAGGAAACTTTGGTGGACTATAAGGGTTTCGACACTGCGGATATTAAAACGCAGGCTTCGATTCTTTTGAATAACATCAAAAACCGCATGCCCTTTCGCGCAGAAATCCTAAGTCGTCGCGGACAACAAGTAACCTTGAACCTGGGCAGCAACTATGGATTAAAAACCGATAGCCGCGTATCTGTAGTTCAGATCATTAAAATCAACCGTCATCCAAAATTGAACTTCATGGTCAGCACTGAAAAAGAAGTCCTGGGCCGCGTGAAGCTTTTCAAAGTCGAGCCTTATCTAAGCTTTGGTTACATCGAGCTTGAAAAAGATGCAGGCGTAATCGCAGTTGGCTCCAAAGTCATGCCGGATGAATTCGTAAAATACTCGACACCAGTGACTACTCCGTCCGGGAAAATCCTGACAGACATCACAACCCGTCCTGATAAGGACGTGGCTTTTGGTGATGACCCGAAAGAATGGGCTCCAGAACCGCCGCCACAGTACGGAAAAGTTGAAGTATTGGCAGGATTCTCGTCCTATTCTCAAAACGTAAAGCTTACAACACCATCGGCCCAGTCCATTTCCGGCAACGCCAACCTTGCGCCGAATCTTCTAATCCGTGGCGAGCTTTGGCTGAATCCAGAATGGTTCATTGGCGCCTCCCTTCGTCAGGCTGTGTTTTCGATTGATAACAGTCTTTCCGGCTCTTCTCCGGGCTCCCTGAATGAATCGATGTCACAGTATTCGGTGACGGGTGGTTACAACTTCCTGTTAAGCAATGACTTCTTCGGACCAAAGATTCAGTTAAGCGCCGGTTACCAGGATACGAATTTCAAAATTGATGACAGCACTCCCGTCGCATTCACTTCTAACAAGTATGGCGGATTGTTGATCAGCCTGGGTGGCTCATTCCCACTGGGTCCCGAAATCCCAATGGAGTTGGGTGGTAAGTTTGATCTGTTCATGAATCCGACGATGAGTGAATCACCAAACTCCGGCTCCGGCACCAGCAGCACGATCAATAGCTTTAGCTTCTTCGGTACTTATCGTTTAAAGCAAAAGTTTGCGATCAAGGGTGAATTGCTTTTTGAAAATTTCAGTTCTGATTACAAGGCATCTGCGGATCGCAGTACTGTCAGTCACAAGATGACAACATTTTTAGGCGGCATCGAATACCTATTCTAGGTGCCAGGTCCTAATCCTTAGCTTTGCGCATAAAAAAAGCCTGAGTTTTGTAACTCAGGCTTTTTTGTTTTTTGGAACAAGGATAAGTCCGCCGTAGCTTTAGCGAAGGAGGATCCGCCTTCGCTGAAACTTCGGCGGATGTAATTCAGCCTTGGGCTGAATTACATCATACCACCCATACCGCCCATGCCGCCCATATCGTGGCCGCCACCAGCTGGCATTGGAGCATCTTTCTTAGGTGCTTCTGCGATCATAGTCTCAGTAGTAAGCATCAAAGAAGAAACAGAAGCTGCGTTAGTTAGAGCGCAACGAACAACTTTAACTGGATCGATAACACCGTCTTTGATCAAGTCAGTGTATTCGTCAGAGTATGCGTTGAAACCCCAAGAAGCAGATTTGTTTTGCATGATACGATCCAAAACGATCGCGCCATCAAGACCTGCATTCGCAGAGATTTGACGAATTGGCTCTTCGCAAGCACGTTTGATGATCATCGCGCCGAATGCCTCTTCTTCAGAGAATTTAGTTTTATCAACTTTTGCAGAAGCGCGAAGCAAAGCAGTACCACCACCAGCAACGATACCTTCTTCAACAGCAGCGCGAGTCGCGTTCAAAGCGTCTTCTACGCGGTGTTTTTTCTCTTTCATCTCAACTTCAGAAGGAGCACCAACGTGGATAACAGCTACGCCGCCAGCCAATTTAGCCAAACGCTCTTTCAATTTTTCTTTGTCATAGTCAGAAGAAGTTTCTTCGATTTGACCTTTGATAGCGCTTACGCGACCAGTGATGTCTGCTTTTTTACCAGCACCATCAATGATAGTCGTGTTGTCTTTATCAACAACGATACGTTTCGCAACACCAAGATCAGCGATAGTCGCCTGCTCAAGTTTACGACCGATGTCTTCAGAGATAACTTTCGCGCCAGTCAGGATCGCGATGTCTTCAAGCATAGCTTTACGACGGTCACCGAAGCCAGGAGCTTTAACAGCACAGATGTGAAGAGTGCCGCGAAGTTTATTAACAACCAAAGTTGCCAATGCTTCACCGTCAACGTCTTCAGCGATGATCAACAATTGGCGACCTTGCTTAGCAACGCCCTCAAGGATGGAGATCATATCTTTCATAGAAGAGATTTTTTTGTCGTATACAAGAACGTAAGCGTTCTCAAGAACTGCTTCCATTCTTTCAGCGTTAGTTACGAAGTATGGAGACAGGTAACCACGGTCGAATTGCATACCTTCAACTACTGTAACTTCAGTTTTAGCAGTTTTGGATTCTTCGATAGTGATAACGCCTTCTTTACCAACTTTGTCCATAGCGTCTGACAACATTTGACCGATTTCTTTGTCATTGTTTGCAGAGATAGAACCAACTTGAGCAACTTCGTTTGAACCTTTAACCGGTTTCGCCATTACTTTAAGTTCGTCGATGATGATCGCTACCGCTTTGTCGATACCACGTTTGATAGACATTGGGTTGTGACCTGCAGAAACCAATTTTGCGCCTTCGCGGTAGATCGCTTGAGCCAAAACAGTTGCAGTAGTTGTACCGTCACCGGCTTCGTCATTAGTTTTGGAAGCAACTTCCTTAACCATTTGCGCGCCCATGTTTTCGAATTTGTTTTCCAATTCGATTTCTTTAGCAACAGTTACACCGTCTTTAGTGATCATTGGTGAACCGAAAGATTTATCGATAACAACGTTACGACCTTTAGGTCCTAGAGTTACTTTTACTGCGTTCGCAAGAGTGTTCACACCTTTCAAGATGTGTGCGCGAGCGTCTTCTGAGAATACTAATACTTTAGACATGATTTTCTCCGTTATCAGATGCACTCCGACTTCGTCGGAGTAAATATATTAAACAAACTTCAAAGACGCTTAAGCAAAAACGCCCAAGATGTCTTCTTCGCGCATCATCAGGTATTCTGCGCCTTCAAGTTTCAACTCAGTTCCTGCGTATTTGCTGAAAAGAACTTTGTCGCCAACTTTAACTTCAAGAGGCAGGATTTTGCCGTCTTCAGTTACACGACCTTTACCAGTCGCGATGATTTCACCTTTTTGTGGTTTTTCTTTTGCTGTATCTGGGATGAAAAGACCGCCAGCGGTTTTTTCTTCTTCCGCCATTCTGCGAACAAGAATTCTGTCGTGAAGTGGGCGAACGCCGATTTCGTTCTTAGCCATTGTAATGCCTCCGGTTTTAAGTCTTAAAACTATGTTTTAAATATATTGATGGAGGTAATATGAATTGCCCTGATACAGAGTCAAGGCGCGGGATTCTATTTTTTTTAGATAAAGTTGGTTTGGACGAAACCAAGTGTACCAAAGAGGTTAACGCACTCGGTAAAGTTAATTTGTAGGAAATCGGTAGGCTTCAAATCCGCGTTTAGCGACTAGCTTCCTTGGTTGTGTTTGTAGCACTTGCCGGAAGGTCTGACGCGTGTGCGCCAAATACCGAGTTTGCATAAGCATTCATAAGCTCAGCGATCTCTTCCGGAGAAAGCTTGCCAGCGACGTCTTTGAAAGCCGCTTTTTTATCGGGAACCTTGGTCAAATAACCTGCGAAATAGTCAGTAACAGACAGGTCTTTCGCAACTTCAAGGTCATATTGTTCCTGGCTGAGTTGTCTTTCCAAAGCCTCGATAGAGATATTTTGCGAAGCCACGGCTTCCATGGATTTTCCACGGGCTAAATTAGGATCAGTACCCGCGGCACGACGACTGATTTTTTGGGATTGGATCTGACCAGCTAGAAAGGTGACTTTCGTTTGTGCAAAACTGACTTTTTCATTCTTCCACTCACGATAGCTTTTAAACTTTGGAGCTTGGGTCACCGCAGAGTTTGCGGGACGAATAGGTGAGCCGGCAGCTCTAAAAGCGGGGGCCGCGTGCGCTGTAAACGCAATCGCAGTCATACAAATAACGACCACCCCTGATAGGTGTTTATACAGGCTCATCGATCCTCCAAGTTACCAACATACGTGATTCGGGTTCATGGAATTCAATGTTTGTGCCGGATAGTTTTATGTCCTAAATGCAATAAATGAGATCTGAAGGGAATTCAGGGACTTTTTGTGTCAATCTGAGCCGAATAAGGCTGCACAGAGCGGTACGCTAAAGCGCCCATAAGCTTGGGTGCGTTCAACATCCTCGGAAGTGAATCGCCCCTGAATAACGCCCATGACACCGCCCTTTTCCAGGGTGTTTATAGATACAGCGCCCTCATCAGCAATCAAATTCACTTTTCCACCACTGTTGGCCGAGTAGTCAGAAAAAATAATTGTCGGAACCAGGGAAAACGGATCCAACGGATCAATTCGCCAGCTGCCTCTGTCAAAAGGAACATACATGCGAACCTGATATTTGGAACCCACTGCAACTCCACAAGGATCTTTATAGCGTTCATTCCACAAGCGCACTTCCAAAAAAGTTTTGTTATTACGCTTAAAAATATTCGCGCGTCCCTGCAGGTATTTCCACTGCCGGCCTTTGATTGCTCCATGGGCGAACTCGATAATTTCAGGATTTTCAATTGGCGGAGCAGGAACCTCAACGCCAGTTTCTTTGTGGTTTTCCGCACACGCCGCGAAAACCAGAACAGCAAAGACAATTAGAATTTTACGTAGAGCAGATATGCAGTTCATGTACTGAGGAATGCTATCTAAAAGAAATTTGGGGTACAACATGTTTTATAAAACATTTACCTGCGCTTTTAGATGACGAACGACCGAAGGCTATTAATAATAACTCGTGCAAAAATTTATTTTCGTTTTTCTTAGTGTGATTTTCTTTTACGAACTTTCTGCTGTGGCAAGGCCTCTGGGCACCATTCCAGAAGTTCATCAGCAAAACCTGCTGATGCTTTTTGATTTCAGATCTGACTTATGGACTTCACCTTATAGTTACAAAGACTCCCCAATCCGCATCACCAGTGGTGAAGCACGGGTTCCACTATATACAGGCGACACCTGGGCCGTATCTGCTGCGGCTTACACAGAGTCGCTGAACTTGGGACGCACAGATTTTGAACTTGGAACGAAAGACATTTTCATTGGCAATTCCCTTAGACAGGAGTTCGTGGGTATTGGTGCGCGCAAGACATTTGACAGCGGCAGCACTGTCAGTGGCTTCTTTGCGTATGCGACAGCCAGCGACGACCCTTGGGGTTCGGGAAAAGACAAGTATACTTATGCAGCTGTCATTTACCGCAGTCGCCTGATTGAAAACCACAATTGGATTTTCGGAATTGATCAATCACAAAATCGCGGTTTTAAAAATGGCGATCCCTTCCCGTACCTTGGCATAACTTACCATCTGAAAGATGAAATGCAGATTTCCTTCGGCTTTCCCTATTTCAGAATGATGTGGAAATTTGCAGAAGACTGGACAGGGAATGCTTCGGTTACGCCATTCGGTGCACGCATTGCTGCTGACAAAAAAATCAACACCGGAACCGCCGTGGGAGCGCTAACGGCGCTGACGGTACGCTCTTACCTTTTTCATGAGCGCTTAGAAGATGCGGATCGTCTGTTTTATCAGGAAATTATGGGCGAGGTTTATCTTTCCCGCGACTTAAGCGAAGCCACACGCGTGATTTTTGCACTGGGCGGATCTGCAGACCGCAAGCTGTATGAATCTGAAAGAATCTATGAACCGAATTCCCAGGTCACTTCGATCAAGAGTGACTTTTACGGCCGCCTGGCGCTGGAGTTCCGCCTATGATGAAAAGTATTTTGTATTTCGGATTTTTTGCCATTCTTAGTTCGTGTGCCCCGTTCGTGGACTCGCCCTTTTCTGACAGCCTGCTGCGCCCGGAAAGAGGCCTGAACACACAAAATGGAGCGATGATCGGGGATATCAATCCCGGTGACAGCATTCGTCTGGCGATTTTCGCAGACCCCCACCAAAACTATAAAGCCCTTGATAAAGTTACTTTCGGGATGAATCAAAACGGTCCTTATACATTTATCGCGGGTCTTGGTGACTATACAAATTCCTCGTATAATCTGGAATACGATCAGTTCATCGAGTCCTTGTCCCGTCTTGAAGGCATCAGACTGATGACTATCGGCAATCACGACACGATCGGTGCGGGTCCAGAGTTATTCAAAAAAGCTTTCGGGGAATTAAATTCTTTTGTGGATCGCGGTGCTTGGCGCTTTATCTTTTTTAATTCCAACAACCTGGAAAGCCCGGAAAACTTCAGCTCGCAGTGGTTGCGTGACACTGTCGACAGCGGACCTGCAAACATCATGATCTTTACTCACACGCCTTTGCGTGACGAAGAAAGATTCCATGGCCAGGATGCTGCAAACATGGACTACGTCATCACTAACAGCAAAGTGAAGATTGTCTTTAACGGTCACAATCACGTCTATCAGCTGACCACGGACAACGGCACGATCATGCTTCAATGCGGAAGATCCGAAGGGGATCACGGGGCGCACTGGCTTATCACCACTTTAGACACCACTTCTGGACAGTTCTGCATCAAACGCATGGACACTTTGGAGGAAGATTGCAGTCTTTCAGTAAAGCCTTAATTATTTTTGCAACTCTGTTGGGTTGTACTGCAAACGCAGGTGATTGGCGCGCGCTGATTGAGCGTGCGGGCTTCACGGGCTTCCTTGCAGCCGGGGTCAGCTATGAGTGGCTGCCAGAACACGCCACAGATGTGACATTAGGCGGTTATCAGATCGCCAATGAAACTTATTATCAGGCTAATATCGGCTATCGCTATTCGCGCTGGAGTACGCCACTTAAGGGCAATGACTGGCGTCCCGTGCAGTTTGGCGCGTTCGCTGTTTATGCACTGAACACGGATCGCTTTTTTATCCGCTCGCCCGATAAGTATCCTTCCAAAGGATATTACGATGAGACAGCACTTCGTTATGGCGCGGAGCTGGGCTCAACTCTGACATTCATGCCCAGCCGAATTGCCATCGGCTATCGCGTACGCATTTTCGACAACGGATTGATTGCGATGTTCAACAACTCGAACCGCGATATTCAGTATTATATTTCTTCGGGATTTACTCTTCAGTACTTGTTCTAAAAAGACGGGGATATGACCCCAGAAACTAAAAAACCACCTCAAGGGTGGTTTTCAGATAAAATGGCTCAGGAGGAGGGACTCGAACCCCCGACCCAGCGGTTAACAGCCGCTTGCTCTACCGACTGAGCTACTCCTGAACATCGGTGAAGGGCCAAATTATTCGTTTGGACCTATCTTGTCAAACAGAAATCAGGGCTGTTCCAGGCGCTTTAAGACTTTTTCGAGCAAGGTCGAGCTTAGGGGCATGTCGTCGACTTTGAAAAACGGGGTGTTTGGGACTTGTTCCATGGTTTTCGCAGCTCCCTTAGCATCGGTCGCCACCAACCGGCGGGAAAATTGGGATTTTTGCGCCACGTCCTCAGAGATAGAACCAATCATAATCTCGCAGACCGAGCTGATATCCGCAGCTGATACCAAAGTCTTTACGACCTTCCCCTTTTCAGAGAGGATTTCCACTTTTTTGGTTTCGGCAGGACACCAATTTAACGGGCGAGTCTCCCCACCCAAAAGAAGGGAAAGGGCGCTATCGTCCTTTTGGGCGTCGCGGGCAAAATCCGAGGATCTTAACTGCTGCATTCCATAGATAACCAGTCCGAATGAACCGATCATAAAAGCGACTTTAAGCCAAAATTTAAAATCCATACGTCCTCCGATACGAAAATCAGAGTAATGCCTTTTAGTTTTGTAAGGTATTGAATTTATAAGAAAATTGGGGAAAAAATGGTGCACTCGAGAGGATTCGAACCTCTGACCACATGATTCGTAGTCATGTACTCTATCCAGCTGAGCTACGAGTGCACTGTGAAAGAGACGTATGTTTAAGCCGCCGTAATCGAAAAATCAAGCATTCTTAAAGAAATTTGCAAAAAGCACCCCGTTATAAGCCCCCCAATCCTTGATTTGGGGTTCGGGCTATGGCAATTTAACTTCTCAGCTCAGATACGAGTCCGCGGAGAAGTGGGAGAGTGGCTGAATCCAAGCGTTTGCTAAATGCTCGTACACCAAAAGTGTACCGAGGGTTCGAATCCCTCCTTCTCCGCCATTTTTCACCTGTAAAAATCTTCATTTTCCATTTTCGATTCGAAACCTGCCCGGAGCAGGTTTTTTAGTATCCGGTAGTGCGCTAGATTTAGGCAGTTCTAAGCACTCTTAGTGAATCGACATTTCGGATAAGCTTCGCATCCCAAAAACTTTGTTCCGCGACTGGATCCTGTTCTAGCTACCTTCAGCCTCAAACTAGCTCCGCAACTTGGACAGACAGTATTTGAACTACGACGCCTTCTCAAAGAGCGCACATGATCACTTTGTCGTAAAGTCGATTGATTCATGTGGAGCTCAAGTTCATTTACAATTCGAGACATCTGCTCTTGCGATAAAACAACGTCGCGAAAGCGTTTAATATAACGACCCAAGCCAGCTCGAATAACATTCACAGGCATTGAAGTTTTAAACTTACAATTTCCTACAAAGTAGATGACTACGTGGATGGCAGAGTCCTCTAAGTTTAAGAATCGAGCTAATACCTTTTTCTGCCTGTAAGTTTGCCGCAATGGATTCTGGAAGGGGTAATTGTTCTTAAATAAAGATTGAGTCCAATTAGCGCCGTCCTCTGATCCAAATATCCAACCACTCTTGTTTTTAGATTCGACTATAAATAGTCCGTACTCAGATACCACAAGGTGATCGATCTGGGCTGTGCCGTTCCAACCCGGAATTATTAAATTATGAAATTGCTTGTACTTGCGGCTGTCCAGCTGAAGCCACAAAGCAAAAACAGTCTTTATTTCACCTATCCATCCCTTTAAATTGCTCATCTAATCTCATTTGGAAAATTCAAATCATCTCACCTTGCAGCTACATATCTCGGCTAATAAAGAAACTCGCTATATGCCACTTCTGTTTAGTTATTATCAAAAGCAGGTCCAGTTTGGATCACGTCCGCCCACCAGAAGCACTTCCGCTTCATAATCATTGGGTTCGCCTTCCGGAGTGGTCACATCATTGCTATTGAGGGTTAGACTATCGGCACTTTACAAATAATAACCATTTGGGTATAATTTAGATGATACGGATAACATTTGCTACCGCCATCTCGGGACGCAGCTACTTTGAAAAGTTCTTACATGAACTTTCACTTCAAGATCGCGCAGTTATTCTATCTGTTTTTCAGGACATTCAGATTCACGGCCTAGGGGCTAAGGGGTGCGATTTCAGACAGCTGGAAGGAAAGCTTTGGGAAATAAAAATTCGAGCCCCAACAGGAGGTTATCGTTTTTTCTACGTTCTATTGGCATCGGACCACTTACATGTTCTGCACTCGTATAGAAAACAAGGGCAAAAGGCACCGACCAAAGAACTTGAATTGGCCAAAAAAAGATTGAGGGAGATTCTCTATGAAAAGTAAGTCAGTTAGTTTAGATGATATTCTAATTAAGGAGCTTAAAAATGATGAGTTTAAGTTCGCTTACGAACAACGTCGTTTCTACCTTCAAATTGCACATTTGGTTTCTGATCTGCGGGCAAGAACAGGTTTTTCACAAGCAGAATTGGCAAAGAAATCTAAAGTGAGCCAGCCCATGATTGCACGCCTTGAAAAAGGTGACAGCTCTCGTACACCAACTTTTGAGACGATTTTCAAAGTGCTAAAAGCACTCGGCTACACGATGTCCATCAACGTCCAGAAGGACAAAAAGCCAAGGGTCGCATAGCAAAAAAATCAGATTGTCTCGTTCATAAACAACGTATCAATTCCCTATTGGGGGCAAAATAAAATAAACCTGGAGAGGATTACTCATTTTTTCGCGATTCCGATTTTTCTCACAATCTAATTTCTCTCTTACAGATTTATAAAGTTACTTTGATCATACTCCGATAAATTAATCAGGGTGACTTGCATCTTCATGTATTCCCTCACAATCCAAACCACTTGAGCGGGCCAAATAACCATGAAGACTCGAAAAACGATCCTTATTGTCGATAACAATTCAGGTCTGGATAATTTGGTGCGCGAGCCCTTGGGCAAATTGTTGCGCAATTCTGATATCTCCCCAGTCGTCGTTCGCGCGAAAGACGGTGCCGAAGCCGCAATTAAAACCGAAAATCAAAAATTCGATATGGTTCTTATTGATACAGAGGTTCCACGTCTGATGGACGGGGGGTTCGTCTATGGACTGCATACTTATAAGAACACACAGGACGCCAGCCTTATCGTCGTCACACAAAGAGACAGCACAGACCTGCCGGACTCACTTCGTCACTGCACGATGCTTAAAAAGCCCATCACCGCTGATGAGCTGATTCAGACAATGATCAAAATCCTGAATGGTGAAGGCGCGGCAACTCCGACAGGATCAGCCAACGCCACCAAGTATGCAGTCGATGTTCGCGTGATCAATGCAGTTATTAAAGCGACCACTAACGTGTTTGCGCAATTCGGTGTTCAAAACATCACCATGGGTAAGGCTGAAACGAAATCCCCCCACGATCCGTTGATGGGGGAAATCTCGTCAGTTGTTGAAATCAAATCCCAGTCGTATTCTGGATATCTTGCTATTTCATTTGATAAAGGCAGCTATCTGGAAGTGGTTTCGACCATGTTGATGGAAGAGCAGACCGAACTTAATGCCGACAACCAGGATGCCGTCGGTGAAATTAACAATATCATTTTTGGTAACGCCAAATCCGAAATCACAAACTTCGGTGTTCAGCTGACCGTGCCTAAGGTTTTAATCGGAGCGGGTAGTTTGATCAGTTGCGCGCAGGGATCTGCAGGTATGCTGATCCCGTTTTCAACGACTAAGGGCAAATTCTATCTGACGGTTATAGCAGTACCACTGGCTAACTAAGCAGGCGAACGACTTTCGTTTTAAATGCCGACTGCAAAACATAAATCGAACGCACAATGACTTCGACGGCGACAAAGATAAATAACCACAACCACTCGAACGCTCTTGGATAGTGTCCCCAGAAATCCATGTAGTGCAGTCCCATGGGCAAAAATGCCAGGTGCATAAAATAGGCGACACCAAAATGCTTGTTCCAGGCAAGATTTGAAAACCACTGCATGCCTTTTACTTTTCCAATTGCAGCGTTGATTCTTGGATCCAGACTTAAGCGCATCAAAAACATGAACACCGCAAAATGCTTCCAGAACATCAATGGCTTTTGCTTAAACACGTAGGCTTCAAATCCGGGGCCCGCCGGGAATGGACCATAATCAGGCGTCACCACGAAAAGTAAAACGATCGTGCCAATCCACGCAGCCCACTCCCAGTTTTTCCGTTTCTGCACGGTCACCGAAAAACGTTGGGACCAGATAACAGCGATTGAATGAAACAGCACCGGCAGAGCCAACCACGGCATTAAGTTCCAACCCGTAAACTGTACTGAATCCTGAATTTTTAAAAAGCTTTCGTAGTTTGCAAACGGTACGCTTAATAGCACCAAGCTTGCAAGAATCAGCGCCCATCTAAGAACCGCATTTCGTGGCAACGATATGACCAGCAGTAACGAGAAGATCAAATAGGAATATACGTCCCAATCCCAAGTGCTGGGATTCATGGGTTCTGTAGCTGTAGATATAGAGAGCGTGATTAATCCAAAAATCAAAACAAAGAAACGCATGGATTGTTTGGCTCTGGTTTTTAAGCCAATCAAAAAGAAACTCAGTGCCACGATGAAAAGTCCACCGTACTTGAAGGTATCGCCGACCCAGCCGGTAAGATTGTGATAGTTGGAAATTTCTGGTGGCAGGGAGATCACATCTTGAAAGAAGCTGAACTGCCATACATGAAAATACAGAATCGCCATCATCGTGGCGATTCTGAGAAGATCAAAACCATAGATTCTTGAGTTACTTTTTTCAGTCATGCTTAAAGGATAGCATCAAATAATTTTCTATCCATCGTGCAGAATGGCAATCCCGCATCGCCGGATCCCATGTCCTCGTAATACTTCTGAACGTTGTGAGGCGCGTCTACCCATGGATGCTCTGGAACGTATTCCGGAACCTTACATTCAGCGTAACACCATTTAGGACATGTCGTTGGGCCCGTTTTGGAATTTGAGTTCAAACACGGATCCCACGAAAGCTTCGAGTGCTGACACGCGAAGTTCATTCCAACAAGATCATTCGGATCGGCTGTCGCCAATGCACATCCAGATCCTGATGAAACATACTGCGCACCCGCCGGCACAACTGCTGAAGTTACAGGACAGCTTCCCGCCACAACTCTTGGATCAGTCGACAGAGTGCTGGAGCTTGTAGTTACACTGCACTGCTCATTAAAGTTCGACCACTTCCACAACTGATTGTTTTCAGGATTCTGTGGACCTTTATTAAATTGAACTTCCAGGCAGGCATTTCCACCTTGCGCGATACCAGGTTTGGTTGCCGTGAAATTAATTTTTCTTGCGACCTTCACCGGAAAACAACCCATTAGTGGATACAAAGTATTATCATTCGCCATTTCGCTGCTTTCCTTGATCACCTGGAACTTACCAGCGGAACAACGAGCGGCCACGTAACAGAATTGCTTATTCTTGGAATCAAAGACAGTATACAACAACTCGTCTCCAGGGGTGACCTTCGCGTTTGGATCCATATTGTAAGTGTATCCATTGCCTGAACCATTCGAGGTCTTGTATCCCAGCTGTGGTTTTATTCCGTTCAAACTGCTGTAAGGCGTGTTATCGACATAGAATGTATTTCCCGGCACGCACGAGTTTTTCTCGAGCTGCGAAATATCCATGGCATCATCCAGCGGAGCAGACCAACCAGGACTTGGCGGGCGGATGATATTACATTTCTTACCGCACTTACATCCGTTATTACTGTCATCACATGAGCGGTATTTACCGCCCGCTGAATCCGGTACATAGTTGCGACCTCCATCGCTGGCACAACCCAATCCACCGTTATAACAAATAACCGCTGCAACACCTGAGGCAATCGTAATCGCCAATGCTGTGATGGAAATCCAGGCCACAGCACCTACACCCATAGTTACGATAACCAGAACTGCGAACAGCACCCAGTTAAACAAACCTCCGAACAGACCTTTTCCGCCCTTACAAGGTTTGCAGTTACACGTGTAACAAGGTGGAGGTTTGAAATAGACGTGAGGATTGATTTCTTTGATTGGTGGACGTCTGTCACCCGCAATACCGGGCTGGTCCATCATTTTTTCCTGGGCAGGAACATAACTAAGATTTCCCGCCAGATCGATCATCGCAATACCGAACTTCATTTCACAACCCCACATTCGCGGGTTCGCTTTATCACCACGAATCTGGTTGTACGTGTATTTATATTCCACATAAGGCTGCTGAACGTTCATGCCTGGAAATTTAAAGTTCGTACCGGAAGACTTAATAACTTCGACACGATCAGGGCGCGAGTTACAGAACTGCATCTGCTCACACGGCACCCAGCCCGTGTAACGCATATCCCAGGATTTATCGAAGCTTGTCTCGGCGCCACCGTTATAGGAACCAGGACACCAATTACCCGGAGAGTTTTTGAACCACTGACGGGAAGTATCCAGGCACATCGGAACGACGCCGCCATCCTTGTGCATGTTATAAACTCTGAAAGTCACAACCAGATCAATATAGTTCTGCGCAGTTTGCGAACACAGAGGTCTATCGCGATTTTCCGGCCACTTTGGATTTGAAGCATTATATGGCTGAAGATTCGTTAAGATGGTTTCAAAGGGATGCCCCAAACAGTTCGCTTGCGCACCAGAACATTTTGTTCCAGCACGTAAGCCGTTGGTGCGATTGGTATTATCAATAATCGCACCCGGAGTTGAAGCTGCTGTTTTCACATAATTCACGTCATAGAAGTAATCGACGACGTTTTGCTTATCTTCAGGGAGTGAAAAGTCTTTCGTACCGTCGCAAGTTTCCGTCTGACCTTTTTCGTTGGTAAAGTTTGCACGCAAAGTAACGCGCATACCATCTTTGTCGGTTATCCAGCTTGGAAAGATACCAATGATCTGACGAGTTTGTGCGGAGTAACCGAACTGGGGTTCGTAGGTTACGTTAGTGCGACCACCATTGCGTGGACGTGGCCAGTAGTCTTCGCATACCGTGCTCATGTTATTCGACGCCAGATCGTAGCGATTAACTTTCATTGAAAGATTTAAATCTTTTAAACCACCTTGAAACTGACTGCTAAGTGCCTGACTGTCTACACCTGTCAACAAACTCACCGGTGCAAAAGTATGGCAATGTCCGGAGTTGTACTTAGTCGCCAGATACTCCATCGAACCTTTTAACAAAAGCGGCGTATAAAGTGTCAGACCGTCACTGCGAATAGGAACATCTTTGGTCGTGGTTGCGGTTTGCGGAATTTTGATAGTTTTCCCAGGATTCGCTGAATACAGAACTCTTCCTGGATTCTTCAGGGCAAACATTTTGGTTCTTTGCGCAATGAACTGCGGATCAAATGGATATGCATCAGCAGGGATATCAGGTGGCAGGAACACGCGCTGGCCAGCTGCCGCTGTACCACTCACACCAGCCATACTGACATTCATTTTCGGTTGATAACTATCAAGAGAGTTTCCCAGGGAATTGATTCGTGAAAATGCGGTATCAAGAACGGCCTGGCAGCTTGCCGACGTTCTCATGTCTTTAATAATTTTCCCTTGTTGGCTAAAGAAAGGCATTGCTAGAATGAAGATAGTGGCAAGGATTCCGATCGCAACCATCATTTCAAGAGCTGAAAAGCCCGAGACTAATTTATGACTGATAGACCTGTCTCTTCGAAACATTCAAAATCCCCCACAGAAAGCCATTCACGATGTTCTTTCAAGTCTAACAGTGGGACTGTGGGGCAACAAGGGTTTTCCCTTATCGAGCTCTTGCTTTCGTGCGTGATCGGGTCGGTTCTTTTGTATGGTGTGGGATCACTGATCTCGATGGCGACGAATCAAAGTGAGTCGCTTACAAACAGAATTCAGTCGGAGTCTGAGCTAAATGATATTTCATTTTATCTGAAGCACTTTGCTTCCCAGGGCATTAATGTCGAGGATGGCAGCGGCAGCAATCTTAACAACTGGAATTCCACGGGTAGCAGCCAGAATACGGGATTTGTCAGAGCGGACTATCTGGCATCGGCTTACTTTATTGCCAATGCCACGACAGCTCCCATTGATACAGTCGGAATCTTTTTACGAGACAATATGCCCAGCGACTACACCTCTGTTCCCAGCCTAGGGGATCGTTTTCTGCCTACGGGAATTTACTTTCAGCGTCCTACGGCAAAAACATTCGGTGTCTTATACATTGACCTGGGAAGATCCCAAGCTGGCGGCACTGTCAGTATTTCGCCAACAAGGGACGATCTGTGGTTTGGATCGATTATCGATTTTCAGGCGACCGAAAGACAGTTCACACGTTTTGATATGAATAACCCTGATCAGGATCCGGTTCTTTCCAGCCGTCGTCGTCTTTCTGCGGTGACGTTTAAAATCACGGTTCGTGAATACCTGGCACAGGAAAACAGTAAGCGGGACTATACGTGGTGTCCCCCGGCAGCGATGAGCCAACCCGAATGTAAAACTACAAGTCCCTACAAAGACGTCGAACGCGTGGTGCGTGTCACCTTCAGAGATAACGTTCTTGGATTCTCGTCAGCCCAAATGGCTCAATCATCGGAAACTCCAGTAACCTTACGAAATCAGCGTCGTCCCGTATACCGCAGACCTTATGATTTGATTTACTTCCTGAAACCCACGTACCCCGTCGGGCAACTTAAAAGAAACTAGGAGTGGGTTTTATGATGTTTAAATCTATAAAATCACAACGTGGGTTTGCCGGAGCAATGCTCGTCATTGCTATCGCGGTCGTCGTCGGTGTCATCATTGTTGGCGTAATTTCGAAAATGGGGACTCTGAATAAAAGCTATGACAAATCCCGTGCCTTCTTTGACTCGGAAATTGCTATCGAGAACTTTGCAGTTTCTTTAAAGAGTGCTTACGACAAAGCAAACTATCTGCGCGATACCCCGCCGCAAACCTCGGGAACGGCTGCGAATGATGACTACGGCTGTCCAGGTAAAGTAATCACAATCGGGTCGGGTGCGAAAACAGTTCGCCTGTGCTGGGAGTATGCTTCAGGTCTTTGCTCAAAAAGATCCATGAACGCGGGCCTGGATATTTGCGTGGAACCTGGAAACTTGCAGGTGAACCTAGTGTCCACTGATGAGTGGATGGTGGCCTATCAACCAAAACCACCAACAATGGACGAACAGTTTGCTTTGTTGAAAGAGGCCACTCGTCAGGTTTTTAAAGAAATGGCTTTACCTCAGGCTCAGGCAAACCTGGATGTTTTCACTCCGGCACTCCCGGCAATGTCCACAGTTAATAGTATCGCAATTAATAACACTTTAAGAAATCGTCCTGAAGCACCTAATTGCGCGATGGCGCAGTATCAATGCCTTAAAGTAGCTTTCTGCGTGAAAAACGGCAGCAGCTGTTCCGCTAACGAAATGATTCGACAAACTTATATTTTCTCGATCCCTGCAGCCACGTCCCAAGGATACTAGGATGAAAGCGGATGCGAAGTTGCGCTTCATCCTTTTTCTGATTTTTACGACGGCGTTTTGCAGCTATGCCTATGAGCTGGTACTTGCTGGTATCCTTTCGGTACTTTGGGGAAATGTGGTTTTGCAATATACCGTCACAACCGGTGTCTATATTGCCGCGATGGGCGCTGGAGCATATTTCACGCCTGTTCAGCTAAACACTAAAAAAGCCTTTATCTGGATTGAAGTAACTCTGTCGTTGCTGGCAATAGCAGCTCCCTTGCTGTTTGTTTATTCAGATGTTCACTCGCGAATCATCTCAATGCCGGTATGTTACGCATTGATTGCGCTAATTGGATTTCTTTCGGGAATGGAACTTCCGCTACTTATGCAAGTGCTAGGGCAAGATTCTGCCGTCAGCAGCAAAAACGAGAATGCACTTTTCATTGATTATGCCGGAATGTTCGCTGCCGGAATTCTTTTCGCCTTATTTCTGAATCGGCAGTTTGGATCCTTAGTGGTGATGCTGGTGTTGGCTTTGGTCAACCTGGGCCTGGCGTTGCTATGCAGTCTTTACTGGGCCCGTAATGACAAACGAATTTTAAAAATCGAACTTCCAGCTTTGTTTGTGTTGTTTATTTTGATTTCCAGCGGTGTGTTGGTGAATCTTTCAGCTTATGAGGAGTTGATCTCTAAATGGATCATCGCAAATTAAAATTCCTTTCATTTGCATTTTCCTTTTGTGGATTCGCCTATCAAAGTTTGATGGCAAAAACTTTTGCGGTCTTTTTGCAGGAAGAAATCATCGGCTTCTGTTTGTCCTCGGCCTTGTTCATTTATGGAATTGGTCTGGGCAGTAAGAAATCTTCAACAGCAAAAAATCCGCTTGCCAGTCTTTTCAAGGTGGAATTCACATTAATGGCAGTGGGAGCGGTCGCCCCGATGCTGGTCACATATTTGTTCTTCTTGCCAAGCTTGGGCCTGATAGAGCTTTTTGGGATTCGTATTCCTGGTGGGCTTCTGTTGATGACCTTCGTATTGTGTACCGGAGCGATTTCACTCGCCTTGGGTTATCTGACAGGTTACGAAACTCCATTGCTATTCAGACTTCGCAAAGAGCAGGATAATCAAACTCACTTAAATCAAATCCTGGCATTTAGTTACTTTGGCGCATTGCTGGCGGCAGTGGTCGTCCCACTATTCGTGATTCCGCACTTAGAAATATATGGCGGAGCTATTCTGATTTCTTGCTTGAGTGGAACTTTGTGCATTTACTTATCGCTGCACTTACCAGATAGCAAAAGGCTTACGCGAAAGGCAGGCGCAGCCCTCGCTTTCGTTCTTTTATTCGGCTTTCTGCAAATGCCTCTTCAGCAATGGTCCTTGCGAATTCGTTACTATCTAAACTATCCAAAATCTGTGACCAGCCTGACTGATGTATCCGACTATATAGACGGGTTAAGGAATAACATTCAAGTGACCAGAATTCTAAGTCCTTATCAGGCAGTCGATATTGTTCAGGGACAGGAAGATGGCACTTCGTACTTTAGCCTTTGGTTAAACGGCCAATACCAGTTCGACTCGCGCTATGAAAAATCCTACCACGACGCCTTTCTGAACGGTTCGCTAAAGCTGACAAAAAAAATTCCAAAGCGAGTGCTTATACTGGGGGCTGGGGATGGGCTGCTTTTACGGGACATTCTTAAAAAATTACCCCAAGAAACGAACATCACGTTGGTTGAACTGGATCCGTTGATCTTAAAGCTTGCTCAAGAAGATTCAAACTGGCGAAAACTAAATCAGGACTCTTTAAACAATTCTTCAGTGAATGTCGTAATAGATGATGCCTTTCACTATCTTCGCGATAGTAAAGAATCCTGGGATGCTGTTTATCTGGATTTTCCATATCCTTACAGTGTGGAACTATCCAAGCTCTACAGTTTAGAGTTTTACCGCATTCTTAAGAATCGTTTGTCACCTGGTGGTTTTATCGTTTTCGATTTTCCCACCACTGAAAGCGCAGATATTATTCATTCAACACTTGCAGCGGTTCCGTTTGCCAACGTCATAGCTTTCGAAAAATCTGAAAGCTTTGTCTTCGCAAGCGATGCGCCGGTTGCAGCTTTAGAAACTTCGGGACAAGACGATTATAAGATTATTCCGCTGCCCGAAGCTCAAAAGAATCTGGTGAACTCCTTATTTAGGCCGCAGCTGCCAAGGATGTGGCAATGATTAAACGCAGATTCTATGCCCTGGATTTACTTCGTACGTGCGCCATTCTGGTGATAACCTTTTATCACGTTTGGGAGGCTTCCATTGGTGAATCCCAAATGTTCTTTACGAAAAGTCAGTCTGTCTATGCTTATCTGACTCAGTTCTTTGTAGATTACTGGAGCTATTCGGGACTCATTCTTGCTCTCATTTCTTTCTTCCTGATTGGATTCTCTAAAAAAGAATTGAATCCGTTTCGCTATCTTTTGGTAACAGTAGGGCTGTTCGGAATGATGGTGCACGATCAGGCAAGTTTGGATTCCCAAAGCTGGAGCTGGAATCTTTACGGATACCTTCTGGTAAGTTTGATCGTCGTTCAGCTACTTCCAAAGAATAGAACTGTTTTAATAGCGATCTCTGTACTTTCGATGGTTGGTTTGCTGGTTCCCATTGAAGTATATCAGTCGTTAAAGGCCGGGATCTCACCTTTACTAGATCAAATGCTAATTGGGGATTTGAACCAGAATACCACCATCGGCTGGGGACTTTTACCCTGGTTGTCGATTCCACTCTTAGGATTCTGCGTGGGGAGACTCATCCGAGATCTGCCCGCAGATTCAAAATTCTTTCGGGGATATAAATTTGAACCGCAACTTCTGTTACTGACAGCACTCATCCTAATTGTGTTGCTACCGATACGCTCAGGCGTTTCAGTTTCTCCAACGGGATTTTACTATTATGTATTCTCGGGATCGCCGTGGTTCTTTTGGAGCCGATTTGCTGTAATTTTCATTTGGATCAGGTTGGCGTGCTTGGATTCAGTAAACTTGTTCCTGGGAAACTTCAAGGTAATGCAATGGATCTCGGGCCTTGCCTGGAATAAGTATTTTGGGCTTTGTTATTTCTTGCAGTTGATAATCTTATCCTGGGCAGCAGATCTGGGGGCTGTATTCAGGCAGAGTCCATATCTAATGGACATGTATTGGATTGGGCTTCTCCTAGCAACCGAGGTTTTAGCCCGGTTGCTGTTAAGAAGATTCAGCACTATGAAACTATCGGCTTACAAGCTTGTCGACCGAGTTTAGAATTCTGGTCATTCTGGTCAACGCTTCCTTACGAATTTTTTCAGACAAACGGGATTCTAAAACCTTTGCCGAAGCATCTTCACCGACGATGGCTTTAAATGCGGACTTCATCGTCTCATCATACGGAAGAATAAACTGTTCGTTTAATACGGATGTCGTTTCTCCAGAAACCGCAAGCAACGTCAATGCTGGTTGCGCAGTCACTGTTAGCGTACTAGCCGCTTTGGTATAGCCAGCGGCACGAAGGGAATGTAAAGCTTCTGACTTCCACTCCGCAGCCTCTGACGCCAGACCTGAACCAGAATCAAAGAATACGTCCAGCGAAAGAAGTGGTTTTTTATCATACATAGCAATAAAGCCCAAAGCCGCCTTGCGTGCATCAACACAAGAGTTAGAGCTTTCTAAAACTGAATTTACTTCTGCGACCTCCGTCGCCAAAGCATTTGCTTCTGAACCCAGCAATTCAGCGTCAGTCATAGTGCTCAGCTCTTCAGAATTCGATCTTAAGATATCCATTAGTTCCGCAACAGATCCTTCGCGCTCTAATCTTAGGTATTCAGCCTTCAAGGGATGAATGACTCGAACCACGTCCATTTCATTTGAAATACACTGCTTAATTTGATCAGCAGTAAGGCTGGCAAAAGAGCTTTGGCCCACCAGTAAAAGGGAAACAGTCAGAGCTCCGCGAAGAGAAAAGATCTTCATATTTAGGTCCTTTGGTTCGGTAAATTAATCCCTGAACCCAAGTACAAGAATTGGACCTGTTCCATTAAAAACCTATTCGTTCCAATGGCATTTATCTGTAAAAAACCTATACATCAGACCTTTTTAGGCCGCTATCCCGTAGTCAGCATTCCGCTGGCGACTCCGGTGACTGTCTCTCGCAACAACAAAAGATCCTTCTCGCGTAAGGCAATCAGCTGCAGGACATTTAAGGGATGAATTAGCGGAGATCTTAGCGAAATGCTGGTTCCCAGCCACGGCCGATACCATAGCAGGTTGCGCTCGCCGTTCATTTCGCGCATCGCTTTTTTGCACGCATTGAATTCCAGTTGAAACTCCTGCAGATACTTATTCTTGATATCTTCCGGAAGCTTCGACTGACTCAGATACAAAGCAAAGATACTTAAATCCATTTTCTCCAGCGTAAATCCCAACGCTTTCACATAAGAACTGAATAGCTGAGATTCTTGTAGAGCTTTTCGATAGATGTTCTTTTCAGCCGCATTCAAACTTTTCCAAAAACTTCCTACTCCCCACCATGTGGGAAAAAGAGTGCGCGTCTGTGTCCAGCACAACACCCAAGGAATTGCTCGTAAACTCTTTAACTGGACCGAGCCCTGCCTTTTGGAAGGTCGCGATCCCAGTTTTAAATCTTTTAAATAGGAATACGGTGTCGCAAGCTCAATCATTCTTAAAAAATCAGGATTCTGAAGCGTTGTTTGATAGTGGTCTTTCGTGAATTCTGCCATTCTTTTTAGCGCTTGATCCACCTTTGCTGAAGGAGCTTTATCCTTTCTTGTGGACTTGCGATCCCTGGCTGCCATGATCCGCTCCAACTGCCGCTCTAAAATCTCTGGAGCTGAGTAGTTACGATAAATCATCTCACCTTGAACGGTGACTTTCACATTTTCCAATGCAGACAACGGCCACCAGTCAGTTTGCTCTTGAACCGATCCGCCTCCGCGCTCTATGCTACCACCCGATCCATGAAAGAAAACGGGTCGAATCTGATTCTTCTTAATCACTCTTTCGATTTCGCCTATGGCAGTCTTTACCAGATATCGTGAAGCAAAGGAGCCGTTCTCTTTTGACGAATCCGAATATCCCAGCATTACTTCCAAAGTATTGGACCATTTTCCGGAGACTATTGATTTGCGACGTTTCTCACTTAAGAATTCTGTGATGATTTTTCTTCCTTGAGATAACGAGTGCGCACTTTCAAACAACGGCACCACGGGCAGGCGATAGTCGCCAAGATATAACTTCGTAAGCTTCATCCCGGCTTCAATATCTTTTACGGCTTCGCAATTACTTAAAACAAATCCCCGCACATAAAATCTTGGATCATGTTCTGGAGAGATTCGCCCCAAGGCCTTCATCATTCTGACAATATTTGTATTCTTTTTTTTACCTGTCAGTGCTTCATGCACCAATCCACTGTCCTCGCGGATTTCCAATGGCACCACTAGCCCTGGAAAAATTTTTGTGAATGAGAGGATGCGCTGTAAAACCGGAGCGTCGACGCCGAAAAGTGATCTTTGATGTTTGCTTAGTTCTAAAACCGCAGTTTTTATGTCATGTAGCTTATTGGCGTCTCTCGCTTTAATGGACCTCAATTGTATTAGTTTTTTCTGAATCTTACGGATTTCAATCTTAAGCAGTTCCACACTGCGCTTCTCTGTCTTACGAACCATATCCAAAGGCTCTATGTTGCTTTGGTATTCTTTTAAAGATTTGGAAAGCCACTTTAACAGCATTCTGCGGGACATATTCAGACTTGCGATCATGGTTTTTTCATCCACTCCAGGATGACCGTCTTTGTCTCCCCCGACCCAGGTTCTAATATAGAAGGTATGCTTTTTATGCCGCTGCTTTATATAAAGATCGATGATCTCTTCTTTCAGTGACAGCCCGTATATGTACTCCGCTTCGTCCATAACCGATGGTTTACGCTGTTTGGACATTGGGATATGCCATGCCCACTTTAATAAGGCATTGAGCTCCTGTTGATCGCTAAGGCCCTGCCGATCAAGACGCTGCTCAAGCAGATTCTGGATCTTTTTAAAGTAATAAAGAGTATCTGAATTTCGCGACTCTGTGGGATGCGCTGTCAGTACGTGGATAGTTCTTCCGAAACCATGGGTTGTCTGTTTCTGTTCACGGAATTCGATTTTCAATCTATGCGTGCGATACGCAGCCTCGCAGGAATTAATAAGCTCCAGCATCAAGGCAAAGGCATGGGCAATTTGATATTGTTCGGTGGATGAGAGCGCTTGAAGCTCTTGATAAAGTGACTGAAGGCCCTTTACGGATTTGGCCTTATCAGACTTAACATAGCGTCTGATCTTTTCGATTCGCTGAAAGCCGGATCTACCGACCTCGAATTCGATCACCTTCCCCAGTTCCGTAACAGACCAATCAACTAATTCTGTAAGTTCCCGGGGAAGATTTTCTCGCATAAGCCCTCACTAGTAGAGCTTGCTTAACTCCATTGAATACTTACCTGGAGCAAACTCACTTAGACGTTTATTCCAAAGTTCCTGATAGAACTTCTCCTTACAAGCGTAACTTGCATAAGGGAAGATCGCAATTCCTCCGCGAGGAGTAAATTCACCGACAACTTCGATGTACTTAGGTTTCATCAACTTTACAAGGTCATCACAAATTGTCTGAATACAATCTTCGTGGAAGTCCCCGTGATTTCTGAAGCTGAACAGATACAGTTTCAAAGATTTAGATTCGACCATTTTTTTATCAGCAATGTAGTTGATGAAAACTTTGGCGAAATCAGGCTGGCCTGTTTTTGGACAAAGCGAAGTGAACTCTGTGCAAACAAAAGTAGTCCAGGCAATCTTGCCCGGATTTTTGTTGTCAAAAGCTTCAAGGGACTCGGGAGAGTAGTTTGAAGGATAGTCAGTTTTGGTTTCACCCAAAGCGAAGTTCTTAAGTTCTTTTGCGTCTCTGCCGGTTTTTTTCATAGAGGATTTTTTATATCCAGAGCGCCCGAATTTCAATCTTTCTTGCTACCGGGAAGTTCTTTCAAAAATCCTCTAGTGGCTGCCGTTTATCCACAGGGAATACAGCTTTATCCACACTCGTTTTTGGCTATTCTACGTGAGGGACGCCCACATACCTGGCCAACCAATATCCAAACAGATAATCGACCCCTGAATTTTCAGATCCGCGGCTGGCGCTGTCTTTAAATCCAAACGCTGTATCCTTCCATACAAAGTTCGAAGTAAAGGCCTGGTTTTCAAAGACTGGATAGTGATAAAGACCCTGATAGAAGTACTCATTAGGCGGTTCAGGCTTCTTAAGGGCTTTCCAGAACAATCTTGGAATCGGTGAAATACACCATTCCGGATTCAGAGAGTGATCAATAGAAACATCAAGGTTCGGACGGGGATATGGAATCTCCCGAAGTCCCCAAGTAGCACTGTTAAGAGCTGCCATAAATTTCGCATCGCTACTGTCTTCGCGGAAATTATCACCGCGCGTTCCTTTTGAGTAAGCGAACCCAAAGGCAACCATCGTCAATAGATGGCGCTGGGCGGGGCTATATGTAACCCACGTATCCATCAAGCGCTCGCGCAGGCGGTTACGAATTTCAGTTTCCCCTAAACGCTCGGCAATCGAGATATCCGTGATATCACCTACCAAACCCAGATTCACTCCGCTCCAGTCAGCACTTCCATGCCAATAGAAATTAGCATTCATGCTGTAACCAGAAGGCTTCCAGCGCAATTTGCGATAAGCAGAACGATAGTCCTCTTGAGCTTTTTTATCTTTATTAATCAACGCCACCAAACCATAACTTGGCGCCTGGTTCTGTGACTTTTCATCAAAGATTCGAAGCTTAAGCAGTCTTTTTGATTTATCGCGCAGATGAGTCCAGATCTCCTGATCCGATTCCGGAATAACCAAACTTCCCCACATCATCGAGTGGGTCAGGCCTTTGTACATGTCGTTATTACCACCTTCAAGCCACAACATGTTTGAATAAACACCTTTACCCTGATGCCATTTATTTGGAATGGCGTCTCCAGGTTTATAAGGCATCAATGTTCGCGCGAATTCACGAGGGTCATCGGTAATATCAATCAACATGAAAATCGCACGCAAAGATTTGCGAACGTTCGCCAAAGCGGCAGGATCTTTCGTTTTTAAGTATCTCATCGCTTGAGATCCAATGTACATTCCCGTCCACAATGCGGAATCTCCATCATAGCGATAAGCGATCAACTTCTCATTCGAATCGACCTCAGCCTTAACCACCATGCCGATCTCATTGATATGATGAGTGACGGTGTTTTGATCATAACTAAGTGCTTTGTCTTTGAGCGAAGGTGAGTAAGCATTTCGCTTAACCGAAGCTTCGGTGATGCTGATATCGTCTGTGATCTTATTAACCACACGGATGATGTCTTTGTTTTCCTGATAGAAGTCATAATCAGTCGGATCAAAGACAATGAACGGTCTTTCCTCTTTGAACTCTTTGCGATCCTTGAAAGATTGGACATAGGGATCTTTGTGATAACCGATGTCGCGTTTAAAAATATTTATTACTCCACGAACTGCCAGCGGTACTTTCGGCCCTTGCGCATCGATATTCGTGCGCAAGTTTGTCCATAGCGGTTTTGCTTCCAGATTTCGGCGCGTAGTGATCCATTCCGTGTAATTCGAAACTTTTTTGTCAGAATATTGAGCTGCCAAGCCCTTATCCGTCGCTACGAATCTGGTAACGACAGTGATGGGATTTTTGAAATCAGTGGGCTCGCGCTTTAGTTTCCCCAACTTCTCAATAAAATCTGCCTGGCGCAGGTCATAACTAAGAACCAAGGTGTCGCCAGCAGTCACCGCTTTACCTGTCCATACTTCCTGCACCTTTAAGCCGTCATAAAAGTAGTTGATATAAGTGATCATGCGGATGACGTCGTAAGTGCCGTCGCTGGTTTTTCTTAATTCCAGTTCGCCATTATACGGGCCACGCGAAGTGCTGGTGCCTTGGATGAACCAAATACCCTCCATACCGCCCGTTGCCTGCAGAGAAGCTACGTCACGAGGAATCTTCTTTTCAACGGTTGTACAAGAAGTTGCGAATAGTATTGATGAAAATAAAAAGAGGAATGAAAAGTACTTCATTCCTCTATTGTCTCCAAGAAAGAACCTCGATTGGAGTCCTGTTTATAAGGTCAGACCTTAGTATGGGATTTTATCTGTTTTGCTTTGCCACTCTTTGAATACTTCGATGGCTTCTGTGTGTCCGCATTGAATCATCGGCACTTTACGGTCTTTGATGTCCTTAGGGATTTCCTGATACAAGAAATCATCATCAAACTCGATGTCAGCAGCGTCCTTACGGGTGTTTCCGTAATAAATCGTGGAAATGCGTGCCCAATAAATTGCCGCAAGACACATCGGACAAGGTTCACAGCTCGTATAGATTTCCGCACCCTCAAGGCTGAAATTCTTTACGTTAGAACAAGCATCACGAATTGCTGAAACTTCGGCGTGTGCTGTGGGATCGTTGGAAGACGTAACTTTATTCCAACCTTCACCGATAATTTTACCGTCTTTGACGATAACGGCACCAAAAGGGCCACCAGCACCTTGTTGCATGTTTCTTCGGGAAAGCTCTACTGCTTTGATCATGAATTCTTTTTTCATAGGGGAATCGACACTAACAGAGCCAATCGGGGAGTCAAGCTACGAAAAATGCAGGAACAGCTCACTTTTCCCGCAACCGTTCACCAACCGTTTCTCGCAGCGCGTATCTCTAGTTCTTTTTATTACTTAACCAAGCTAATGAAACCATGTCCATATTTACGTTCTTCAGTAATGGGTCTGCCTCAAGCCAACCATCGTTGTTTGCTTTTTGCCAACCGGCCCCACCGGAATTGATAACTTTAAGGGCGTAGCGGCAGCTAGTAGGATTATCCTTCTTACAGATTTTGCGATAACCGGCGACTACGATGGAGTGTAACTTGGGACCAATTCCAGGATCCGTTTTGCTTGGCTTTTGATCACAATCGGCCACGCAAACTGGCTCCAGCAACACAGGCTGACGACTTTCCAAAATAGACACAATTTTTCCAAGAGTTTGTTGGGCATCCACTTTTCCCTTCTCGGGAAAATTTTTGACTTCAAATTTACCTTTTCCAGCTAATTCAATTCCGTTTTTAGGGCTGCTGCACTCAGGTGGATACAAAAGTGTGTTCAGCGCTTCCTCATATGTTTCTTTTTGAAATGCTGCTAGTAACTTTGTAGGATCACTTCTCAATGATGCTGAAGATTTCTGATCTTCTTCAATCTTCATGTTTTTAGAAACTGCTTCTGCTGCTCTTTGATAGTATTTATCTGCGCAGTCTTTGCAGTTTGCAGCAACAGCCTCACGATACTTGTCGTAGTCAGTTCGTAAGTTCTCCCAAATAATTCTTTGCGTTTGAGATATTTCTCCACTCTTGAAAACACCTTTTGATAGAATTCTCTCCAAAGAAACACATTTCTCCGATGGAAGTCGGTCAACAATATCCACTGCCATATCGAGTAATTGTGTTCCATCGCCACCTTCACCTAATTTTTTGTAGTTTTCATCGCGCGTGTCGTCGTCATCCATACTATTTGGAAATCTTCCATAACGAGCGATGCCGACCGATGAAACTCGTTTGGAATCTGGAAGATCAGTCTTGCAGTTTTTTACGTTCAATTGTTTACACTGTTCAAAATTGAGAATGGTAGATGCAGAGGCCGCGTAACATATTCCGAACGTGTCTTGCGAAATGTATGAAGGTAAAAATTTTTCCTCCGGATTTTTACTGGGATCAGCAGCCGGATAGTCTTTTGCAGCTGGGGTCGCCCAGTCCGAAAGGTTCAATTTGTTATAGTCATACTGGGCCAAAGTAAGAGCGGGTAGAAGACTAATAAATAAGAATAAACATATACGCATATGTATTAAATGTTCTTAAATTTACAGCCTGAAAAACAGCCACTTAATTGCAAAACTAGACAAGAAGACAGTCCAGTTAGCTAAACATCCTTTATTGTTGTACCGAAGAATCCTAGGAAATGGGAACAACCGTTCGAACTACGACAATTATCTTTCTTACTTTCTTTACCATCGCGGTGAGTGCGGCGGATATTTTATTAAACCCCATTGGAACATCAATCAACCAGAGAATACTTTCCTACCAATCTTACGACGACATCCGCATTGATAGCGATCTGGATGGCAAAGTTGATGAATGGTATATAAAAAGTGGCAATACCGAAGCTCACCTTAGTTATAAGAACGGCCAAATAAAATCTATGCATTTTAAGAGATTTATCAAAGAAAATGTCCTCGTCAGAGATTTTGAAAGCATCTCGGGACGAATGATTCTTACACATTCAGAAGAACGCCCATTAATTGTCATGTATGGCGATGCGGAAGAAGGGTCATGCGAGCCTACTCAAATCCTCAAGGATAAAGTTAGTACTTTAAATCAAGATATTTCAGCTGTCTTGGAGAAAGTCGGCAGCAAACCAAAATCGTGTGACATGAATGAGTTTCCCAATACAAGCAAACGCATTTCAATCGCCCTAAAGACAGCCCAGGCGGAACCAGGAACTATAACAAGATGCTTGGAAGGCAAAGATCTTGGAAATATAGATGCAAATTTAGCTTCAGCAAAGATTGTTAACTTCCTATCAAAAATTTCTTCCAACCCAACGACAGATGGTAGCTTTACATGTGCAGTTACAGACACCTCCAGAGTGTCGGGAAAAACAACTGAGGATGGAAAAATTAAGCTAGAAGTTCCCAAAGACTTTAAAGATGGTCTTAGTATGTTTCGGGCACAAGAACTAATTGCGCACGAGCTTCTACACTCTGGTGGAATTGTCGAGGAAGAGATGTTAACCGATATTCTTCGGTCTTGTTTCAACTCCAAGTCGATGGTTCAGAATTTTGTTACTCCAGCCCGTTCGCATGTAGAAGATAGCATGAACAAAAATTCTAAAGTTGTCGCTAGCACGAAGAAAGAAACCGCTCGTGCAGCTCTAACCTCCACTCAAGAACCAGCCAAAGGTAAAAGATCCCTAGCCTCCACTCCCGATGACTCCGTTAACATGAAAAACGAGATTGCTAACGCCAAGGCTATTGTTCCTTCCGGGGAAAAGTTAAACGTGGCGAAAGTTGATAAGTCTCCGGCGGGCAAAGAGAAGGCCTTGCGCGATAGCGTGCAGGAAAGTGCTCCTGTTTTGAAAATGGCTAACCAGGTAATGGGAGTATCGAATACTCCGGCGATGGCTGATAGTTCCAATGAATCCAATGATTCAAACTATTCTCCACCGCCGTCTAGATCTTCAAGGTCCTCATCGAGCTATAGTTCTTCTGGTGGTGGCGATGCGTACTCTGGGACTTCAACTTACTCCGATTCGGAAGTTAGTGGCAGTGGCTCCGGATCTGGCAGCAGTTCTTCCGGTCGTCGCTATCAATCGCGACATGGCAGATATCAATCCAAAAGCAGTAGCGACGGTGGTGTTGGTTCTGATGAATTCATTGCTGAAGAGGTTGACCTAACAAAAGGCACGAACTCACGATCTTCCGCTTCAACACGCAGAGCGCCCGCTTCGAATCAAAATGATACAAGACCTTATGTAAGCGCCGCTCAAGAGAACTCCACAAACTCACGCGAGCCAGCCTCTGCGACCGATGAAATTTCTAAAGGTCGACGATCAAGACCCGTGGCCTCCGGTGGGTCTGATGGTTTCGTGCCGTCTTCTTCAGGTGGCGGAGGTTCATCAATTAATTTAGGTTCAAGCTCTGGCGGCAGTGGTGGCAGTGGGTCTGGCGGTGGCTCTAGTGCTGGTTCTGCGAGTGGAACTCGAAATACAGCCAAGGCTGCAACTCAAACTCGATCTCCAGCATCTGTCGTCAAAGGCTCACCGGCCCAAAAGCAGATGATGAGTACTATTGTGGATAGCAACTATGATGAAACCATCAGAAAGATCCGCAACGACAAGCAATTCCAGGACGAGCTGATCAATAACAGTATCAAGGTCATCGACAACTATGGCGGCGCTTGGGGTGCCCCGGACGGCTCCGTCATCTATCAAGCCACAGGCAACGGCTTTGTTCGCCAACGCTAACTAGACCTGTTTCCTCATATTTAGGGAAATATAATCCCTCAACAAAACAAACACTTAAGTTGTTTCCTTAATGGTCCGATAAACAAATTGTAGTCAGTATTTCTAAGGAGAATACTTTTGTTGTCTAAAGTGAAACGCAACAAATCAATGGTGCTGTTAATTGTAGCAAGCTTTTGGGTTTGCTACGTGGGCATCACTGCGACTCAGTTTTACTTCAACGTTGCCGACATGACCGAGCAAGTGATTGAAACAAAACACGCACAGATGACTTTCGTTGAAGACAGTCAGGTTTCCGCTCTAGTTTCTGACAACACTGATCTAGTTAAATCAAATCTCGATAAGGCCCGCGAGCTGAACCTTATCCATTTTTATATTTTGCAAAAGAAGGATGACGTAGTCAGCTTTCACAACAATGACGGCGACGCTGACAGCATCAATGCTGATTACAAAGTATTCAATCACATCCTTGCAACTCAGAACATTGCATTTAGAACAATCAAGATCATGGATTACCGCCTGACAGTGGGTGTATTCCAAAACAAAGCGCGCATCATCATGCAGACGGCTTGGGATTATAAAGGAATGATCTTACGCGACTTGGTTTCCGTAACAGCATTCCTGTCCCTGATTGTATGGCTGTTCCTGAAAGACATTATTGATCTAACAAAAATTCTTTCTTCACGCGACCGCCAGCAAATGACCAAAATTAGATCGCTGTCTAAAGAGGGCGCAACTTTGCTTCATGCCGCACAAACTTACGAGGCAACCCAAAAGACACTCGCCTACGAAAATAAAATCTACACCGAGACCCTGACTCCCGCGATCATTCACGAAATCAAGTCCGGCAGAAAAGCACCTTATGCATTCCAAACTTCCATGGTTCGAGTTGATTTGAACGGTTACACACAAATTTTCCTGGATAAAAAAGACGAATACGTCAGTGACATGATGAATGCGTACTTTATCCGCTCCCGCGAAATCATCGAACGCTATAATGGCTTGATTTATCAGTACGTGGGCGACGAGATCGTATTTCATATCAAGGAATCCCAGGGAGTAAACTCCCAAGCGATGTCCCTAGCATGTCTGCGCGCTATCTTTGACGTGGCTCAGGATATTGAAGATCATCTTCCAGACGGTGCCGATCACTATTTCAAAGTGAAAGGTTCATTCGTCATCGGGAAAATTCGCTTCGTTCCACAGGATTCAGGCTATGGACTTTCCGGTCTTCCACTAATTGAGTCTGCCCGACTTTTAAGTCAGGTTGATGATAAAGTTAAAAGCTCCATTACCTTCTATAGTGAATCAAGTGCTGCGGTTCAGGATCTTTGCAGTATCGCTGAAACAAAAAGCACAATGTTAAAGGGCTTTTCAACTCCTGCGACATTATGCAAAGTCACCGAGTTTGCGCCAATTGACCGCTTGTTGGGACGCCATCAGCTAGAGAAACTAACTTTCTATCGCAGCGACAACGATTTGATCTGCATTTACAACTTCCTGGAAAAAGCATTGCGTGAAAAAGACGAAATCAGCTTTTTCAGAGTGTTCTCGGTGCTAAAAACCTTCAAGATCAATCAAACCACTTTGCAACAGGTGGCGGCTTTTGAAAAACTGATCGCAACAACTCACTCGCTGAATAAAAATAAGAACGTCAGCGATAAAGTTCTCGCTTCAGTTATTTCTTTGGCCTCGAATCTGGTGCCGCACGCCTTTGTGGAAGGCTCTTTACTGGAACTTTTGGAAAAGTGTCTGGAACACAAAGACCCACGCACTCAGGCAAATACCATCGTGGTACTTGGCGATCTTGCGCGCGACGTATCTTTCCTGCGTCAGTACATCTATGCCAGCCACAACCGCGTCTCTGCGGATGCGTTGCTGGTAACTGGTAAGCAAAATTTTGATAATGAACTTGCCAAGAAACTGGCTGAATTTTTGGAATCTAAGAATCCGTTGTTCCGTGCCAGCGGCAGCTTCGTAGTAAAGCATCTGGCTGAGCACTATAAATCAACGGATCCAGTGTTCTTTGAGACAAATAACGATCTAAAGAAACTACTTAAAAAGGCCGCTTAGGCCTTTTTAAATTTTGAAGCCACCATCGGCCAGATAACTGGAATCAAAGAAACTCCAATCACACCAAAGATCACAATGTGGAAGTTTCTTTTCACGATCGGCAGATTTCCAAAGAAATGTCCTGCCAGGATGAATGTAAATACCCAAACCACGGCACCGATCACATTGTAAGTCACAAACTTACGATACTTCATGCTGCCGATTCCAGCTACAAATGGCGCAAATGTTCTAACGATTGGAGCGAAGCGGGCTGCAACGATCGTAAATGCTCCCCACTTGTCATAAAAGTTTTGTGTATCGATCAAGTACTGCTTTTTAAAGAAACGGCTGTCGATTTCAAATACCTTCGGCCCCAGATACTTGCCGATATGATAGTTCACCGTATCACCAATAATTCCAGCGATCGTCAAAGAGGCCAACAAGATCCAAAGATTTAAGCCGCCTTCGACCGTCGTCAATGCACCCAGCGCGAACAATAAAGAGTCGCCCGGCAAGAAAGGTGTTACAACCAATCCGGTTTCACAAAAAATCACCAGAAACATGATCACATAAATCCACGGGCCGAAATAAGCCATCCACTGAACCAAGTGCTGATCAAGATGAAGCATAATATCGATAAACTGAGACATGACGTCGTTCCTTTGTAAATTCAGTGAAGAATATCACAAACCCATTGACCGTCCGCAAAGAAAATCTATGCTTTTAATACGAGGGGACAAAACAATGAAAGCGCTTTTCATCATTCTTACCGCAGTGTGCTCACTATCATCGACCACAGCCCACGCTATTTCAGAGCTTCCCGAAGATGCTTGCGACAGTTTGAAATGCACAAAAGTTATGAAATCCATACTCTCGGGTTTCAACAACACTCCGCACACTGTCAGCCTGGAGCCAGCTGTCTATAGCGGTAGCTGCTATCACCTTGGGGATTTGAATCCCAACCACGAACACTTTGCTGAATTGATGATCGACCAGCTAGAGGATGACACTACCTACTTCTCTACAAACTTTGCCTACTTCTATCCGGAAAATCCCTATGCAAATTGGGATCTGGCAAAAGGAAGACAAGAAGCCACTGACTACGCAAGACAAAACGCACGAGTTAAAGAAGGCAGCAACGCCTCCCGAGTTGAAATGTACAACTCTGAGGGCGCACCAGTAGTTGTTTATTACATGCGCCAAAATCCTGAAACCAAAGAGATCTACTATATCACTTACGGCGGCTTCGGCCCGCAAAGCACGAAGATCTTTTGCACAATGAACAAGAACCCTTAGTTTAATTTTTTTCTTTATCCTGAACCCAGGAAATCGATTGGATGCCATAGAAGCTTCTGTCCAGAAGCTTCTTCGCTTCCACCCAGCCGTCGTCAGTTGAAGTTTTTTGCCAGTTGGCTCCCCACGAGTTGTGGACTTTCACCAGGTCGACGCACTTTCCACTTTTGTCGCAGGCTTTGGAAAAGCCCACGATAGGAACTTCGTGACCAGCTCCTCCTCCACCCATTTTGCAGTCTTTCATGGATTTAGCGGTCAGGGGTTCTTGCGCGCAGAAAGCCAGAACAACCGGTCTACCTGTCGCCAGAACTTCCTGAATTTTTCCGGAGAGTTCTTTATAGTTTGTTTTTTTCTTTGATTCTAACGTCGGGAAGATATCCATGGTCATATTTTTCAAACCATTTTGATTCTTTATATCCCAGCACTTCTCTGGAACCATGGCTAAGTCTAAAAATTTTTCGTAAGTCGTCTGACCAAAAGCTGCCAGTATTTCTTCTTGAGAAGTTTTTAGACCGCAATCTTTTCCCAATCTTTTTGATTCGGATTCTGCAAAATCCTGGGCATCGTCCTTACTCTTTTTCAGTTTGTCGCCGTAGGTTTTGTATGACTTCTTTAAATCATTTAGAACTTTTAACTCTGCATCTCTGGCCATCTGCGGATCGCCAATTTTCGATACGAACTGATCAAAGGGTGCACATGACGCTTTAACCATCTGCCCAGTTAGCAAGGCATTGCGAATAACAACTGCCGCCGAACCCCCCGTCGAATTGCAAACCCTCATAGTTGAAGCGATCACTCGAATCGACACTGTCAGGAAGTAGTTTGCTATACCTGCTTACATCAATGGGTGAAACACGTTGGTCTTCAGTCATTTGTTTGCAGTCAGAGATACCATTTTGTTTGCAAAGTGCCTGATCCAAAACAGCTGCAGCCGCAAATGAATAACAAACCCCTGCAGAGTCCTGAGAACTAAAGGGCGGCATACTTATAGGTTCACTGGGGATTTGTTCGTTACTACGAACGTACTTGGCATCAGCCATGTCGAAACCTTGCAGCGCCCAAGCGGAAGGAAATCCAAATAGCAACGCCATTAGAGTGCAGGTAAACAATCTCATAACTATATTTTGCAGGGAACGAACAGAAAAGAACTAGGCCAGAAATAAAAAAAGCGATCACTAAGGATCGCTTTTTCGTTTTGTGCGTCTGCATTCAGCTTGGCTGGCCAGCAAACAAGATGGCGGAGAGTGAGGGATTCGAACCCTCGAGCCCCGCGAAGGGCTGCCAGTTTTCAAGACTGGTGTATTCAACCACTCTACCAACTCTCCGTCGACCGTTCTATGGGTTTTGACGTGGGTTTTCAAGCGGTTGTTGTAATGACGCGGCGTAATAATTTAAAGAGACCTGCCAGCGAACTAGCGGATCTCTGTTTTTCCGCCCATATAGTTTTGAAGAGCCTTAGGAATCGCCACTGAGCCGTCTTCACGTTGGTAGTTCTCAAGGATCGCCACCAAAGTACGTCCTACCGCCAGGGCAGAACCGTTCAACGTGTGCACAAACTGAGGTTTGCCACCAAGACTGCGGAAGCGAATATTCGCACGACGTGCCTGGAAGTCTTCGAAGTTAGAGCATGAGCTGATCTCGCGATATGCACCTTGTCCTGGAAGCCATACTTCCAAGTCATGGGTTTTTGCGGAACCAAAGCCCATATCGCCAGTGCACAAAAGCATACGACGGAATGGAAGCTCAAGATCGATCAATACTTGCTCCGCGTGAGACGTCAAAGCTTCATGAGTTTCATGAGACTTATCCGGATGACAGAAAGTCATTAGCTCCACTTTGTCGAATTGATGCTGACGAATCAAACCCTTCGTATCGCGACCGGCGCTGCCTGCTTCAGAACGGAAGCAAGGGGAGTAAGCACAGAAGCTTTGCGGAAGATAAGTCTCATCCAGAATTTCGCCGTTGTAGTAATTTGTCACTGGAACTTCAGCTGTCGGGATCAAATAAAGATCAGAGCCTTCCAGGTGGAAAACGTCTTCTTTAAATTTCGGGAAGTTACCAGTACCCGTCAAACTGTTTGAATTCACCATGAATGGCGGAATCATCTCAGTATAACCATGGCGAGTGGAGTGCATGTCCATCATGAACTGAATCAAAGAACGCTCTAACTGAGCTGCCGCACCCTTAAGGAAAGCAAAGCGAGTCCCCGTAGTTTTACCTGCGCGTTCGAAATCAATGATATTTAGCTTTTCACCAAGTTCCCAGTGTTCTTTCGCCTTAAAGCCGAACTTTGTAGGCTCGCCCCAAGTTTTGATCACTTTATTTTCGTCAGCAGAAGCACCTACTGGCACAGAAGAGTGCGGTTTGTTTGGCATCACAAGAGCCAAATTCAAAACCTGTTGGTCCGCTTCAGAAGCTTTCGTTTCAAGATCTTTAACGGAACCTTTGATAGTTTCAACTTCTGCCAAAAGCGACGAAGCATCTTTGCCTTCGCGTTTTAGTTTTCCGATTTCGCCGCTCAATTTATTTTGATTGGCTTTAGCAGTCTCCGCCTGAGCGATCATCTCTTTGCGCTTTTTATTAAGCTCCATGATTTGATCCAGGATTTCAGGAGTGCCACCGCGATTGATCAAAGCCTGCTTATACTCATCGTAATAAGAAGTTCCGTTTTCAGCTTTTTTTTCCAGAAGTTTAATGTCGATCATTTTTCAGAAGTCCTCGGTTATGGTGCGACCAGTATATACATTCTTAATAGCATCCCGACAAGGACGACAATCAGGTCAAAAATTAAGATTTGAGCAAAGCTCCACTGGGACAGGATTTTCATAATCACTGCCATCACCACCACAGTCGCAAAAACCAGGGCAAACATTCCGTAACCGATCAGTTCCTGACCGATCAACGCCAGTGTCATCCCCACGAAAAAGCCGGTGATCAGTCGCAACAAGATGTGAAGAACTGTCATCGTTGTGGACTTTACGCCCTCTTGAACATTATTTGAAAAACTGCTTAGTTTATCGCCGATACCCATGGTGGCATCCTCCGTTGACGTCCTAGTTGCCCATTCGATTTAACTTGTTTTCTATTTCAGCACGATCCGGAGCATTTGGGGAGAGTCCTAAATATTTATTGTAGGACTGTGCTGCAGAGCGAGTATCCCCCCGGATCTCGTAAATCGCCCCTTGCTCCCGGTAGATCTCGGCGTAACCGCTTTCGCGGGCCGCTGCCAACGCAAGCATGTCTTCTGCCACTTCCAGTGATGCCGACTGGCGGTAACACTGGGCTGCTTTAACATAGATCTCTGCACCCTGTGGTCTTAACTTCATAGCCTGGGAGTATTCGCCCGCGCACTCTGTAAACTGTTTGCGTGCTGCAAAAACCTCTGCCGCCAAAATATAAGAATCAGCAATATTGGGATTTAGTTTCTTTTCCTGTTTGGCAGCTTCAGCGGCACCATTCAAATCACCCGAAGCAAAGGCTGCCTTACCCACGTAATACCAGGTGCGAGGGTAGTTCGCGTTCAGGCGTTGTACTCGCTTGAATTGTTGAATCGCTTCGTCGTATCGGGATGTTTCCAGATACAATTTGCCCGCCTGGAACAGAGCCTCCCCATCAGTGGGATCCAAAATTGCCGCCTGCAGGAAGGCTTTTAAAGCTTTGTCATTTAAACCCAGGGCTTTATAGCTTTCGCCCAACCCCAACCAGGCTTTTTTGTTTTTCTGATCTGCTTCGACAACGCGCTCATAAATTTCCCGCGACTGAGAGTAGCGGTCTTCAGACTTATGCACTTCCGCCAAAGCCACGCGGTAATCCAATGTATAAGAAAATCTCTTAATCAGTTCATTTAAATAAGTAATCCCGGCATCCACACCATTCGTGGCAGCCAGCATTTTGGCATAAGTGATCTGGGCCTCGGGATTGGTAGAGTCAATTTCCACAGCCTTAGTTGCAAAGCGAACCGAATCCTTTGCCGCAGCCTCTTTTCTTTCAATTTCCTTTTTATTCAAAGGCATAATCGACAAAGCCAATGCCCCGTTGGCCTTTGCCAAAAGAATATATGTATCAATGTCGCCGTCATAAGCCTTCAGCGCACGCATTCCATAGTTCACAGCACCCGGCATATTGTTTCGCCGATACTCCATCAAAGCCAGGCCACGCAAAACTTCATAGTTATTCGGTGCAATTCGAATCGCAGACGTCAGCACGCGAGTAGCCGCCGTGAAATCAAATCTTTGTGTCAGATAATCCGCTTGAGTCACATAGGCAGAAACCAATTTTGGCTCGGCCTTAATGGCTTTATTCAACCACTCGATCGCCTCAAAACTTTGATTCAGCTGCCATAAAGCTTTCGCAGCTTTTACTGCCGCCGTCCCATTTTTTGGATCTGCTTCAAAGGCTGCTTTAAATTCAGCTTGAGCTGCAAGATAGTCACCCTGGCGCACATACTGATCACCCAGGAATAGCAATTCGCTGTTTTGATTTTTTCCGCCACTGACTTTGTCAGAGCCACCCAGTCGCAACACCAGTTGTCGCAGCTGTGAGTTATTTGGATTTAATCTAAATCCTTTTTGAGCTGCACTCAGTGCTTTCTTTTTATCACTGCGTTCGACATAGATTTCCGCAAGCACCTGATAGCCTAATGCTTCAGTCGGAGGGAAAACTGCACTCTTGGATTCCATCGCGGAATTCAACAAACCGAAAGCCACGTCCGTTTTTTTAAATCCACGATACTCGGTGATTCCCATCAATAGCTGAGCTTCGCGATGTTTCGGGTTCTGCGCCAAGGCTTTTCGGAAAACCTGAGACGCTTCATTGTATTTTTCCTGGGACATATAAAGCTTACCCAGCATGACCTGCGGATGAAGCCAGCGCTCCCACATTTGAATCGCTTTTTCAAAATACGGAACAGCGTTGTTATAGTCTTTTTCACCCTCTAACAATTCCGCTTTATAAGCATACAGGATAGGAAGCAGGGAAAATGGTTCTGAGCTATCAAGAGTCGCCTCGATACTGCCGCGAGCTTCCCTGAATTTTCCGGAAGTTAAAAGTTTCACAGCTTCGCACACCCGACCGTAAGGACTGACCACATTAATCGCACGAGTCGCCTGAGTGACTGCTGCGATTGTATTGCTATCCTGGGCATCTTGTTTGGCAAACGGCCAAAGCTCGCGATACACCACACACAAAAGACCGCGCACCTCAAGATTAGTAGGGGAGCCTTCAACGATTGAAACCAATTTGTTCTGTGCATCCAGGTAAGACTCAAAAGTATCGTACTCCATCGCAGCGATGGCTTCGTTTAATTTTTTTCCAGCATCTGCCGGACTCATCGGCGAAGTGCTTGGGCCGGGAGCAAGCAGATGAATTTTATCACCTTGGCCTGTTCCTGTATCAAACAATAGCCACACTCCAAGCAAAACGATCACCGCAAGAATCACCAATGGAAGCTTCAGTGTTTTTGCGATTTCCTTTTTTTCCATGTTGCGCAGATTCGATAAATCAATCACCGAACTCTTGGCATCATTCGCGGGCCCTGTGTTTGAAGTAACGGTGCCTGGAATAAATGCTGGCGCCACTTGCGATGGCGTATCGTAAATATCTACTTTGCGGGTTTTGCTTTTATCTACAGTGATATTTGCCAGACTGTCTTTGCTGGGACCACCAGGCATAGTGGAAGAGCCTGTTTGACCAGAAGAAGTCGGCTTCATGATCACAGTCTCAGCTTCCATCTTCTGAACTTTTTTGGGATCCACATCAACGACGCCTTCAAGCGCCTCTAACAATTTGTCATAGAACGCAGGCTCTTTGGAAATCTGGGACCACTGACCATCAGGAAGTTTCGAGATCATTTCCTGACCCGAAAATACACCCTCACCAATCATGCGAAGAATGGCTTCAGTGGAATAAGGGCCTTTAACTTGGCCGCTTCGTGTTCGTACTACCCAGGTTACTTGTATGCGAGACATAGATGCCTAATAATACTGGCTTTTTTGTCAAACAACCAAGCCCCCCGAACTCTGCCGTCTCACTCTGTGCTTTGGTCAAGGAAAGTGGTTCCAAAGTTGAACTGAAGTTCCACCTTGGAATTACCCTTAGTTCCGAATTGAGTTTACCTCCCTCGGGTTCCCACCCTCAGATCAATCACCTTGGATCTGGCGAGTGTCTCAGATTGGCACAGACCTTGCTCTAGTAGGAAGTGTCTTTTAGTTTTTGGGGGATACTCTCTGTGATTAAAAATGCTCTGATTGCTTTCTATATCTTGCTCGTCCTTGCGATTTCCGCAGTGGCTCGTGCAGGCGTATTGCCAAATAATGCAATCGAGGGCGCTGAAGTTACAGATTCTTCCAACTACAACTATTCGACTCGCGTAGGTGAAGTTGCAGTTTTGGCTGATGGAACTTTTGTTTTAGTTCTTGAAGCACAAAACACAATCCTTCTTCAATCTGACTTCGACCTTACGCCTTTCATCGGTTCTAAAGTTATGATTAGCGGTATCGAGCAAGAGCATCAACTTGCTCCCAATTATGGAAGTCATTCTGTGGATCCCCTCCCTGGAATGGTTTTCGGGAACAAAACGGTCGTCTTCGTAGTGCTTGGTATCTCTGAGGTTACTCAGTAATCATTAGGGTCTCAGCCCCAATCCCCTCCGTGGGCTGAGATCATTTTTTTATTTCCTAACAGGGTCAGCATAAATCCCCTCCTTGCTGGCCCTTTTTTTTGCCTTTTCTGCAACTGAAATCCGATCGAAGATTCATCGAAATCAATTTGTTCTGTCCGTCGCTTCGGTCGGCACGCCATCCGGGCTCGTCAGCGCCGGCTGCGCCGGTTCGCGCATCCATGCGCCGCTGAAGGCCTCTCTTCGGACGGGCAGCTCAAATTGCTTCCGCTGAATTTTGCGGGTTTATTGAGACATGTTCAAACGAGCGGGCAGATGGGGGAATTTATTAGATGGCGGAGCTCAACCCGAAGGCTGGGGTGACTGACGGCGCTTGAGCCCGATCAATGAAAAAGGCAGGATTTTTTGGTCCTGCCTTTTTTTGTTTGGAATGTTTTTGGAAACTATTCCTGGCGGCGGATGTTGGCGCCTAGGGAGGATAGTTTGTCTTCTAGTTTTTCGTAGCCGCGGTCTAAGTGGTAGATGCGGCTTACTACTGTTTCGCCGGATGCGATCAAGCCTGCAAGAACCAAAGATGCGGAGGCGCGCAGGTCTGTTGCCATTACTGGGGCGCCAGTTAGTTTGCCTGGGTTACCGCGGATAACTGCCACTCTTGTTTTTGGAGTGATGTCTGAGCCCAAGCGGCAAAGTTCTGTTACGTGCATGAATCGGTTTTCGAAAACTGTTTCAGTGATTACGCTTGTTCCGTTTGCCACTGTCATCAAGGCCATGAATTGAGCCTGAAGATCTGTTGGGAAAAGTGGGTGAGGAGCTGTTGTCACATCCACGGCTTCCCATTTTTCAGCTGGGAATACAGTCATGGAATCTTTTGTGGTTTCGATTTTGAAACCTGCTTCGCGCATTTTAAGAATCAATGCATCCAAGTGAGCTGGAACACATTTCGTAACTGTTACTTGGCCTTTTGTGATCGCGCCCGCAATCAACAAAGTTCCGGCTTCGATACGATCTGGCATGATCGCGTGCTTTGCAGGTTTCAAAGTTTCAACACCTTCAATGCGGATAACTGAAGTTCCGTGACCTGTGATCTTTGCACCCATCTTGTTCAGGTACTCTGCAAGATCCACGATCTCTGGCTCTTTCGCCGCGTTTTCAAGAATAGTAACACCCTTGGCAAGGGTAGCTGCCATCATGACATTTTCAGTTCCGCCAACGGTCACTGTTTCAAACAGGAATGTTGCTCCCTGAAGTTTTGGGCAACCTGCGTGAACATAACCTTCTTTTTGCGTGATAGTTGCACCCAAGGCTTTGAAACCATCCAAGTGCAAATCAATCGGGCGAGAACCAATTGCACAACCACCTGGTTGAGATACAACAGCTTCGCCGTATTTCGCGAGCATCGGACCCATGCACAGGAAGCTTGCGCGCATTTTGCGAACAAGGTCGTAAGAAGCTTCGAAGGAAGCGGGCTTGTTGACATTCACATGGAATTCTTCGCCAACCCATTTTGTTTCACAGCCCAGGCTGTTCAACAATTCAGAAGTGGATTCAATATCCTTTAGCTTCGGCATGTTTGTGAAAACGTGATTGCCTTCAGCAAGCAACGTCGAAAACAGAATTGGCAAAGCCGCGTTTTTTGCGCCACTTGCTGCTACTGTACCTTTAAGTGGGCCATTGCCCATCACAACCATTTTATCCATGCTTCACTCCTGCGATAACTCTATCAAGCCCTGAAAGATCTTTCAGTACACGCACGTTTTTAAAAATATCTAAATCAGAATAATAACTCTGCATAACAGAGCCCTGGCTCATGCCCATTTCCATCATCGTCACGGATTCAGATGACAGAAAGGGAGCATACGCCTTGGACCACGATTTCAAAAGTGCTAATCCATTTTCTTCTGCGAATAGTGCAGTTGATGGTTCAAACTTTTTTACGTTCTCCTGAACTGCGGGATCATTGTTCGCAATGTAGGGAGGATTAGAGACTAATATGTCTATCGTGTTCTGTCCCATGAAGTTCCTGCAAGATGCCATTACAAGATCGACATTGGCTGCATCAACATTAACAAACTCCACACGATCAGATACGCCAAGACTTACAGCATTGCGCTTCGCTACCGCGATGGCATCAGCTGACACATCAACCGAAACCAGATTTGCATTAGGAAGTTCTTTAAGAATGCTAAGACCCAAACAACCTGTGCCAGTTCCCAAATCCAGGATCGCGTAGGCTTTGTCTTTATCTTTTGCCCACGCCAGAACCTCTTCAACGATCTGTTCTGTTTCTGGACGCGGAATCAAAGTAGCGGGAGTGACTTCAAAGCGGGATTTATAGAAATCACGGTAACCCAGAATGTAGGCAACTGGCTCGCCCTGACCGCGGCGACGAACTAACTCGCGCAATCCAGCCAGTTCCGCTTCGGAAAGTGGCTGATCAAATTTCAGATATAATTGAATGCGTTCAAGCTTGAGGGAATGGGCAAACAACAGCTCCGCATCCAGGCGCGGAGTCTCTATTTTTTTGTCTTTGAAAAAGGCAGTGGTTTTATCGAGTACTTCTTTGAGTTTCATTCAACCTAAGCAGAGGTTTGTTTTTTAAGAGCCTCTGCTTGGAAGTTAGCAACGAGTGGGTCAATCAGCAACCCAAAAGATCCGCTCATGACTTGGTCCAGCTGATGGATCGTAAGACCGATGCGGTGATCAGTGATACGTGTCTGAGGGAAGTTGTAAGTACGGATACGCTCTGAACGGTCGCCGGTACCGATTTGGTCCAAACGAACATCGGAAGCTTCTTTGCGGGCTTTATCGTCTTCGATTTGCTGAAGTTTAGCGTAAAGGATCTGGAATGCGCGCTCGCGGTTGGCTGACTGGGATTTACCCTCTTGGCACTTAACGTCGAGACCGGTCGGCAAATGCACGACACGTACTGCGGATTCAGTTCTATTTACGGACTGACCACCCGAACCCTGGGAACGCATAGTTTCAATGCGTACGTCAGACATTGGGATGTTCACTTCTTTGATTTCCACCTCAGGGATCACGGCTACTGTTACGGTGGACGTATGAATACGGCCTGCCGCCTCGGTTGCTGGAACACGCTGAACGCGGTGAACGCCAGATTCGAATTTCAATTTGCTGAATACAGAATCCCCAGAGACAGAAGCGATGATCTCTTTCGCGCCACCGACGTTACCCTCGGAGAACGAAATGACTTCAACTTTCCAGCCTTGGGAAGATGCATAGTGAGTGTAACCGCGGAACATTTCCTCGGCGAACAAAGAGGCTTCGTCACCACCAGCGCCCGCACGAATCTCAAGAATGATATTCTTGTCGTCGTTTGGATCTTTAGGGATCAATGCAATTTTCAATTGTTCTTCAAGGGCAGGAAGAGCGGCTTCAAGCTCTTTAACTTCCTCACGGATCAACTCGCGCATTTCTGGATCTTGTTCCGCCGTCAAAAGTTCTTTGCTGGCTTTAAGATTCTCAGTCTTTTTCTTGTAGTCACGGAAAGGAACAACAATCTTTTCCAGGTTCCCAAGCTCTTTCATTAGAGCGCGGTATTGAGTTTGGTTTGAAGCAATGTCAGGACGCTGAAGTGACAAATTCACTTCTTCGTAACGTGATTCAACTTCTTCCAATTTCGAGAACATGGGGATTGCTCCTAGGTCTGCTGCAAGATCGAGTTGGTATTCAGAAATGAAAATGCGGTTCGAATGAGGAACCGCATTTCACATAAGAGAGTCCTCCTGAAGGAGGTCTGCAATTTACTTTTTGCCGTAACGTTTTTTGAAACGATCGATACGACCTTCAGTATCCATTACACGCTGTTTACCAGTGAAGAATGGGTGAGATGCTGAAGAGATCTCTACTTTAACTAGTGGATATTCTTTACCATCTTCCCATTTAACCATTTCGTTAGAATGAAGAGTGGATGTTCCCAAGAACATGAAGTCGCAAGAAATATCTTTGAATACGACTGTGTTCACTTTTGGATGTAGGTTTTGTTTCATGACCTGATTCCTTTTAATTAATTTAACCTGTGGGTCTTAAGCTGTAAGGATGTAACACAGGGGTTCCCCGCTGTCGAGCATTAATCGCTGCTTTTTTTGGCAGCGAACAGGCCCTAGATTAGCATGGGTAGTTTATAAATAACCTCATAATATCAATTAATTAGCTTATTTACGGCCAGTTTCGCGTCTATTCTCTGGCAACCCTCCCGAAGACGCAAAACCAGACTCCATTTGCTTGATATTCCTTGCCTCATTGAAACTTGTGCTTCGGATTCAACTCACAGATATTCGCTCTTCTGCGAGGTAATTATGAAACATTTGATGACGATTCTGGCGGTTTCACTGTCTTCACACGCGGCTCAGGCTGAAAAAATCTACTGTGCTTTTACCGAACCCTTTATCAACATCACCTATAATTCAGACACTAACAAAGTGGTTCGCAGTTCCCCCGGCTCTGCCGATGTCGTAGGCGTTGCTAACGTGATCTTTCATAAAGAAGGCAAGATTGCCATCAACATTGTTGGTATAAACAACACAGTCTTGATCGACACTACCAAAGAAGGCAGCGACGGAATGTCAGATTATATCTATCCATTTGAAGCCATCATCGACGGCACACTGTATGGCGGTTGCGAAACCGACCACCTAAAAAAGAAACTAAGCCGCTACAATCCACAAGTTCTAAGATAAAAAAAGGGAGTCAAAATGACTCCCTTTTTCATAACTTCTATTTTCGATTTTCCATTCTCGTCGAGCCCTAGCTCGGTCCCGACATAGCTTTCAAGAAATCAGTATTCGATTTAGTGTTACCCACTTTATCGATCAGGAATTCCATCGCATCGATAACGTTCATTGGCGCAAGAACCTTTCTCAAGATCCACAAGCGGTTCAAATCACCTTTATCGATCAACAAGTCCTCTTTACGAGTTCCTGATTTATTGATGTCCATACAAGGGAAGATACGTTTTTCCATAAGCTTACGATCCAAGTGGATCTCGGCATTACCAGTACCTTTAAATTCCTCGAAGATAACCTCATCCATACGAGAACCTGTGTCGATCAACGCTGTTGCGATGATTGTCAAAGATCCACCCTCTTCGATGTTACGAGCAGCACCGAAGAAACGTTTTGGTTTGTGAAGGGCGTTGGAATCCACACCACCCGACAAGATTTTTCCTGATGGAGGAACAACCGTGTTGTATGCGCGGGCCAAACGAGTGATGGAATCCAGCAAGATAACCACGTCATGCTTGTGCTCAACCAGACGTTTCGCTTTTTCGATAACCATCTCTGCAACCTGAACGTGACGAGTTGGTGGCTCATCGAATGTCGACGAAACAACTTCACCTTTTACAGTACGTTGCATGTCAGTCACCTCTTCCGGACGTTCATCGATCAATAGAACGATCAACTTCACTTCAGGGTGATTTGCAGTAATCGCATTTGCGATTTGTTGCATAAGAACCGTTTTACCTGTTCTTGGAGGGGCAACGATCAAGGCACGCTGACCTTTTCCAAGTGGTGCCATCAAGTCCACAACGCGAGTCGTGTAATCGCCTGGATTGTGTTCAAGTTTCAAACGCTGATTTGGGTAAAGCGGCGTCAAGTTGTCGAATAGGATTTTGTCTTTACCTTTTTCAGTCGTCTCGAAGTTTAGAGAATCAACTTTCAATAGAGCAAAGTAACGCTCACCCTCTTTTGGAGGACGAACTGTACCGGTAACTGTATCACCTGTTCTCAAACCAAAACGGCGGATTTGAGACGGAGAAACGTAAATATCATCCGGACCTGGTAGGTAGTTGTAGTCTGGAGAACGCAAGAAACCGTAACCGTCAGGCAGGATTTCAAGAACACCAGAACCGTAAATGTCCTGACCAAGTTTCGCAGCACGTTTCAGGATTTCGAAAATCATATCCTGACGGCGAAGACCGGCAGCGTTTTCGATTTTAAGTTTTGTTGCAAGCTCAGTCAGCTGAGTGATGTTTTTGGATTTCAAATCCTTGGATGACAACCAGGATTTCTCCTCGTCAGTCAGTTGGATATCAGCCAAATCCACATCTGGTTGAGCGGTAACATTTTGTTCATCACCAGCTGGTTGATGATCGTCGTTTCTGTTGCGGTGGAAATCACGGCGTTGATTGTTGCCGCGGTCACGGTCATGACGGTTGCGATCGTTACGATCTCCACGGTCATTTCTGTCATTGCGATCGCCACGATCACCGCGGTCGCGGTTGTCTCTATTGTCGCGATTGTTTGGACGGAATTCACGACGTTGGTGTTGTTGAGGGCGATCTTGTCTTTGTTGCTGTTGTTGTGGCTCTTGGGAAGCGCTTGGGGCTGCTGCGGAGGCTTCAGCTACAGGGGCTGGTGCAGCGGCTTGTTCTTGTGGAGGTTCAGCGGCAACGGGTGCGGCTTTAGCCTCTGGGGCAGCATCTACAGTAGCTGCGTCGGCAGATTTTGTGGTGCGAGTGCGTTTCTTAACGACTTCAACGCCTTGTGAATCTTTTGGTTCGGACAAACAAATTCTCCTTGTGGGATTTAAAAAAGAAAAAGAGAGATCTTTAAGAAGTATGGCCCGGCTGGACCTATTACTGTGTGCTTTCCCCCAATTTCCTTGAATCGCGGGGGGGTTGTCAATGGGAAAAGCAACAGCCGGGGTCGCATTTGCAGAGGTGTCTCACATTCCGCCCGGGTCTGGATACGCCCCGTTTTGGGACTGTTTTAGTTAGTGTAAAACTTCAGGATTTCAATGGCTTAAGTCCTATTTCGAGACACACCTGTTATCGGCTTGTAACCATAATTTTCGGTTTTTTTCATGCCAAGCTCTTAATATTTTACCCGCAATTCCGAAAGGTTAATAGCTACTTTAAGCAAAATAAGGAGTTAATGTGGAGGACACTTTAAAAGTTCCAGCACCAAGAACCCCTCTAAACCTAGAGGTTTCTTTCAAGCGTAATTATGCGCGTGAAGAAACTAAAGGCACGCTTAAGAATATCAGCATCTCGGGAGCCTTTTTAGAGTTTACTGGCGGCTTGGTTCGCGCCAACGAAAAATTGCATCTGATGTTTGTCGTTGCTGGACGAGAGCGCAAGGTTGCTGCTCATGTTATTTGGGCAAACTCAAGTGGTGCGGGAGTGAAGTTCATGCCTGTGAACAACAGAGACGTTCAAATCGTTGATGATTTGATTTACTTTGTTGAGAACGGTCGCACTGAATCTCGCTCTGTGATGGATTCGATCTTTAAAAAGGTCGGATAGTTTAAAAGTAGCTCGTTGTTGTATAAAATAAAAAAGCCCACTTTCTTAAGTGGGCTTTTTCTTTTTCAGAGATAAAGTTTCCGATCTCTAAAACCTAAATTCAAATTCTATTAAGTGCCTACGTGAGTGTTATCCATGGATTGCTGTTCCAGCTCACGTTGTCTGCGTTTCTTTCTCATCACGATCAGGATCGCAAGACCTGCTGCTGCCAAACCAACTACACCCAAAGCCATTGTCGTGTCGTTGTCCATCGCACCCGTACCAGCAACTTCATCATGTTGTGGCGGAGTTGGCGGATTCATCGCCGGCATTGGAGGCGGCGGTGGAGGTGGCGCCATGTCTTGAGCCATTTCCGGTGGTGGAGGCGGAGGTGCCATCTGATCCGGAACTGGAGGAGCAGCCATATCTGGTGGCGGAGGTGGAATATCAGCAGCTGCCTGTTGCGGCGGAGCATCTGGCATTGCCGGAGCCTCAGGCATTGGCGGCATTTCTGCTGCTGGTGCTTGTGCTACTTCCTGGTGAACCGGAGCCGCAGCCACTTGGCCACCTCTCCAGTATTGAAGTTGCGTTCCTGCCGGGATTTCCTGTTTGGATTCTACAGAGTTACTTGCCCAAACTTCTTTCCATGCCCCATCGTAACCCAAAAGTTCTTTGGATACGGCTCTGATATTGTCGCCATCTTTAGCTGTGTAGATTTCTGGTTGAACACCATTGTCTTCATAGAAAGTGATCAAACGACCAGAGTCATCAGAACGGTGAGGAGAGTTGTAATAAACTTTGTCACCCGGTTTTACACCGCGGGATGCAATTGTCGGATTACCTTTTTTAAGTTCGCCAACTTTTTTGCCATTGCCGTAAATCATCGTGCTGATGCTCTTAAGCGTGTCACCTGGACGGGCAAAGTAAACAGTGTTGTACCAGGTTTTTCCAACCTGCCACGGAGCTGTTGCAACTTTTTGCAAAGGAGTTGCAGCTTTCTTAGGAGCTGGCTCAGATGGTTCATCAACATAAGTCGTGGATCCAGCACTTGCTGTTTCAGACATTGAAGATGAAGAAGTGTCTGGCATTGTAGGTTCTGGTACAGATGAAGCTGCTGTATCCATTGGAACATCAGCCGGTGCATCTGGTTGTGGTGCGAATGGATCTGCAGGAAGTTCTGCAATTTGCGGTTCAGCCGGAGGTTCAGCTGGCATATCGCTTGGTGCAGCAGCCATGTCTGGTTGAGTTTCACCAAGAGCATCTTCTGGAAGTTGGTCAGATGAAGCAACTGCACCATCAGTACCAGCATCTAAAGCCTGGTCACCTTCAAGTTTCTCCAGGTCAGCAGAATCAAAGTCAGATGTGACTTCCTCTCCGGAATTAGAGTCCTTGCTAAATAAGCTGCAGGCACTAAGGTTTGCAACCAATCCGAAACAAGCTAATAGTACAACGAGTTTTTTCATCATTTTTCGTCCTTGAGTGATGCTACGAAACATACTGTTTCAATCAATCGTTAATATCAATCTAAAGCCAAGTATAGAATGCTGGCAATTGTTTATCTTTTCACTGGACTATGGGTTGATTTTTAACTTGGCTCCAACCTTGATCTTATTTTTGTCAAACCAGCCTTTATTCATTTCTAACGCATATTTGGCAGGAAGTGCACTCGCGTACGACGGCAAAGCCGTGTCTGCTAGACCTTTGCCGGAAGTCATTTCCTGGACGTCAATGAGCTTACCGTCTTTATTGAAGTAGCCAATCGACAAATCAATCAACGTATTCTTCATCCAGAAAAAACGCGTCTCTTCGTTTGAAAAAACGAAAAGCATTCCCTCGTTGTCACCCAGACTGGAGCGATTCATCAATCCTTGTGCTTGCTGTTCGACAGTCGTGGCTACCTCGACAGAAAGAGTTTTTCCTGCAACGGTGATTTTCTTTTTTGGAAAAGTAACAGTTGCATTTGCGGTGAACGAAAAACTAAGAATGATCGCCAGTACGAAGCATCTCAAGTGCGACGCCATATCTTACTCCTTTAGTGGACACTACCAGACCAGTCATGCCCATTGCATTTATAGTATTTAATAATATAGAAGCGCCGGCGTAAATAATATCAGCGCGGCCACCCAGTTGAAATTTAGCTTTCTTTTCCTCGACGGAAGTTTGGGCAAAGGTGTCTACCCAGAATTGCAGTCGCTCTTTGCTAAGAAAGTATTTATCAACTTTCTTTTCATCGAATCCGCCCACTTCAATTGCCACGATTGAAGTCGGGGTGCCTGCCACCGCCAAAATCTGATCCACGGGATTTCTTGAAATCTCCGGAAGGATCTTGTTGAGCTCACTATATATATAGTCATTTAAACTTTTTTGCTCAGTTTGGGGAACAGGTTGCTGAGTAACAAATCTTTCAGTCAGGCGAACTCCGCCCATATTTAAGCTTTGACCAAAAAGAATCTTCTCACCCCGACCCACGATAAATTCAGTCGAGCCGCCTCCAACATCCACAACCAGACTGGTCTTGGTGGGATCTATCACGCCACCTGTGGCGCCTTGATAGCTGATGCGAGCCTCGTCTTCGCCGGGAATAACTTCAATAGGAATTCCCAGCTCTTTCCCGATATCAAATAATTCCTGACCATTGCTTGCGTCGCGCGCAGCAGAGGTCGCCATCGCCAGAATCCGGTCGACTCCGTGTTTGTCGATTTCTTTTTTAAATTCAGTAAGGCATTTCTTCGCACGCACCAGAGCATCAGGATGAAGCCTGCCGGTCTTATCAACGTCCTGACCGAGGCGAACCACCTCAACCAGATCTTTGTGAACTTTGGTTATGCCGCTGTTATCGCCTTCGGCAATCAGGCATAGAAAAGTATTTGTTCCTAAATCAAGTGCTGCGACCTTCATTACTTTAATTTCTCCAATAGTATCTTATTGACCATGTCAGGATTTGCCTGACCCTTTGACGCCTTCATCACGGCGCCCACAAAGAAACCAAAAAGGTTTTTCTTTTTTCCTGATTTATGATCATCGACGGCTTGCTGATTACTTGCTAACACCTCGTCCACAATTTTCTCAATTGCAGCAGGGTCGGTAATCTGCACCAAACCTTTTTCCTTAACCACGACTTCAGGATCCTTGGATGTACTCCACATTTCCTGAAAAACAGTTTTTGCAATTTTTCCCGAAATAGTTCCAGCGTCAATCAGCTCGACCATTTTTCCCAATTGTGCTGGCTTAATCGGCGAGTTTTCAATTGGCATATTTACTGTGTTTAGCTCGCGCATAAGTTCTGACATAATCCAGTTCGATGAAGCTTTTGGGTTCTTTGAAACTTTCGCTGTGGCTTCATAGTAATCGGCCACTGATTTTTCAATCGTCAGAACCTGTGCATCGTACTCGGGCAATCCGTGTTGCTCCTGGAATCTTTTAGCCCGCGCAATTGGAAGCTCTGGAAGTTCTTTTCTGATTTGCTCAATCCAATCCTCGGAAACAATCAATGGCAGCAAATCGGGATCCGGAAAGTATCGGTAGTCCTGAGCATCTTCCTTGGAACGCATTGCGAATGTGCGATTCTTATCTGGATCCCAAAGTCTGGTCTCCTGCAGAATTTTTCCACCACGTTCAAGTTCGTCGATCTGTCGTTCGATTTCGTACTCGATGGCTTTTTCCACAAAGCGGAACGAGTTCACGTTTTTAATTTCCACTTTGGTGCCAAACTCAGGCGCGCCGACCTTACGAACCGAAACGTTACAGTCACAGCGCATGGAACCTTCTTCAAGATTTCCATCGCACACATCAAGATAACGAACTATTTGACGAATGGTGCGGCCGTATTCAGCGGCTTCCGCTGGTGAGCGTAGATCGGGACCCGTTACAACTTCCAACAGGGGAATGCCTGCGCGATTTAAATTAATCAGCGTATGCGCACCACTGTGATTTGATTTTCCAGCATCCTCCTCAAGGTGAGCTCTTGAGATATTCACAGTTTTATCCACACCGTTCACTTTGAAAGTAACGGATCCGTTTTCGCAGATGGGTTGATCGTATTGAGAGATCTGATAACCCTTCGGCATATCCGGATAGAAATAGTTCTTTCTGGCAAAGACAGATTTTTTACGAATCGTACATCCCAATGCCAGACCGGTTCTTATTCCAAACTCGATGGCGCGCTTATTTAGGACGGGCAAGGTTCCAGGCATTCCGGCACTTACCGGAGACACGTTTTCATTATCACTGGCATCAAAGTTTGTGGCGTCAGCACAGAAGATCTTACTGTTGGTGCGAAGTTGTACGTGAATTTCTATTCCAATAACGGGTTCATAACCTCTATATGACATGGGGTTTGCTCCCTTTTACCGGCGATACAGATTCCAATGCATAACCCACATTCAGCATGCGTTGTTCGTCGAAATGATTTGCGGTCACCTGAATACCTATTGGCAATCCAGAGGCCGAAGCACCAAATGGCACACTCATACCAGGAAGGCCTGCAAGATTGGTCGACGTCGTGAAGATGTCGTTCAGATACATTGTGAGTGGATCAGAGATCAGTTCGCCAATTTTGAATGCTGGTGAAGTGGTGACGGGACTCAAAATCACGTCGCAATTTTTGAATGCTGCAAGATACTGCTCAGTCAGCATTCGGCGTACCTGACCCGCTTTGTTGTAGTAAGCATCATAGTAGCCGCTGGACAGGCAATAGGTCCCCAGCATAATTCTGCGCTTAACTTCAGAACCAAAACCCTCGCCTCGGGTTTTTCCATAAAAGTCTTCCAGCTCTACGCCCGAGAGACTTGGAAAGTCGGCGCGATATCCATAGCGAATACCATCATAACGTGCAAGGTTCGAAGACGCTTCACTGGTTGCAATCAGATAATATATCGGAACTGCGAACTCGGTCATACTAACAGACACCTCGACGACTTCAGCACCCATTTTCTTTAAAGCTTCAAGAGCATCACTGAAAGTTTTTTGCGTGTCAGAATCGACACCGTCTTTCATGTATTCCTTGATAACTCCTACTTTTAAACCTTTCATGTCGGCTGAAAGATTCTGGCTCCACGCGGGAACAGATTTTTGTGACGACGTAGAATCCATCGGATCATGACCAGAAATTACTTCCAAAGTTAAGGCTGCGTCTTCAACACTGCTAACCATGGGGCCTGCCTGATCCAAAGAGGATGCAAATGCAATGATGCCGTAACGACTGACTCTGCCATAAGTAGGCTTCACACCCACGATCCCGCAAAAACTTGCGGGCTGACGGATAGAACCACCGGTATCGGTGCCAATTGTTCCCGCCACCAAACGCGCCGCCTGGGCAGCCGCCGAGCCCCCTGATGATCCACCAGGAACACGAGTCACGTCCCAAGGGTTTTTAACCGGACCAAAAAATGACGTCTCATTGGAAGAGCCCATCGCAAATTCGTCCTGATTAAGTTTACCCATTACGATGGAGCCGGAACTCTTTAAGCGCGAAACCACGGTTGCATCATAGGGCGGAGTGAAATTACTTAAAATTTTCGATCCTGCTGTCGTTTTTAAATTCTTCGTGCACAGCATTTCCTTGATTCCAAAAGGCACACCAGCAAGGGGGCCTACGTCTTCACCCTGAGCAATGCGTGCATCGATTGCGGCCGCTTCTTTGGCGGCGTTTTCATTTAGGCTGGTGAAAGAATTCAACTTGGAATCAAGTGAAGAGATTCTTTTCTGAAAGTGCGCGGTCACTTCCTGGGCGCTGATTTTTCGCGACTTTACGGCTTTGGAAATTTCACTGATCGATGCAAAAGTTAAATCCATAGATTCCCCTAAACCACCGGTGGTACTTTAAACAGATTGCCTGCATGTTCTGGGGCATTCGCTATGATTTCTTCGGCTGTGTATTTTTGCACCACTTTGTCTTCCCGCCAGTATGCTTCGATTTCAGTGGGAGTAATCATGGGTTCAACACCTGTCGTGTCGATCTGTTCTATTTTTTGGAAGTTGTGCAGAATTTTTTCCATCTGTTGGCTGAACTCTGTCGCCTCTTGTTCTGTGATTTGCAGGCGTGCCAGTTTGGCAATGTTCTCAATGGATTTCTTATCGATCACGACAGTCTCCTTGGCAGGAATTCCAGAAAGAAGAATAAAGCATCAGCACTCTGTCAGTCACCAAGCTATTCCTGGTCTGGACCTTGAAGCGCCGCCGCAGGACGCGCGCAATTACGTGATTCAATTCACACGCTCATGATAGAGTCCGCCGTATGTCAAAGAAACGCCACGAAGAGCTAAAAAAAATCATCGCTGAACACGACTACAACTACTATGTCATGGATCGTCCTTCGATTACCGACTACGAGTACGATCAGCTCTTTGATGAACTTTTAAAAATTGAAAAATCCGGTAAGGGGCTTGATCTTTCCGATTCCCCAAGTCAACGCGTGGGTGGAAAGGTTCTGGAAAGCTTTACGAAGGCACCCCATCGCCTTCCGATGCTTTCCCTGGCAAACAGTTATTCCCCAGAGGATATTTTCGAGTTCGATGAGCGTATTAAGAAATTCCTGAGCACTGACAAAGAAGTGGAATATCTGTGTGAACTAAAGTTTGACGGTCTTTCCATGGAGATTATTTATGAGAATGGGCAATTAGTTAGAGCCCTGACTCGAGGTGATGGAACTGTTGGCGAAGATGTGACAGAAAACATCAAGACGATTAAAAGCATTCCCCTAAAAATCAAAAGTGCACCAGAGATCCTGGAGGTGCGGGGTGAAGTTCTGATTTTTAAAAAAGACTTTGCTGAACTAAACGAGACGCAACAGGAGAATGGCCAGCCAACCTTTGCAAATCCCAGAAATGCAGCCGCAGGATCTATGCGTCAGCTTGACTCCAAGATCGCAGCTGCGCGTCCTTTAAAATTTTTCGGTTATGCCTTGGGTTTGGTTGAGGGAAAGACTTTTGATACTCAAGAAGGCATTCAAAAGTATTTTGCTGATCAGGGGATTCCGACTGCTATCAAATCAAATCCGGATCTGGTGCGTCTTTGCCGCGGCCCTCAGGAAGTAGTTGAGTACTATCATCACATCGAGAAAATTCGCTCGACGCTGCCCTTTGATATTGATGGTATCGTAATCAAAGTAAACTCGTTGCGACTGCAAGATGACCTGGGATTGGTTGCAAGAAGTCCGCGATGGGCAACGGCTGCAAAGTTTAAACCCGAACAAGCCACAACGGTCATTGAGAATATCGCCATTCAGGTCGGTCGCACAGGCGCACTGACCCCTGTTGCCATCATGACGCCGGTAAAAGTGGGCGGAGTGACGGTTACGAATTCGACACTACACAATCAGGATGAAATTGATCGCAAAGACGTGCGCATCGGCGACACGGTGATTATCCAACGCGCTGGTGACGTGATTCCCGAGGTAGTGGCTGTCGTTCTGGAAAAAAGACCTAAGAATAGCAAACCGTTCCTGATACCTGCACAGTGTCCTGTGTGCGGCTCCCCAGCTCATAAAGCTGAGGGCGAGGTTGTCACCCGCTGTACGAATCCACTTTGTGTGGCCATGGTGAAAGAATCCTTGAAGCACTTCGTTGGCCGACGCGCGATGAATCTGGATAAAATCGGCGATCGTCTGATTGAAACCCTGGTCGATAACAAAATGCTAACTTCATTTTCCGATTTCTATCGTCTGGAAAAATCAGACATCCTTTCGCTGGAGCGGCAGGGTGATAAGTCGGCCGAGAATATAATCAACAGTGTTGAAAACAGCAAAAAGCCCACGTTGGCGCGTTTTATTTTTGCACTTGGTATTCGCTTTGTCGGCGAGCAAACTGCAAAGCTATTGGCTGATCACTTCGTTAATATCGAGAATTTCTTAAACGCCTCTGAAGAAGAACTGCTGCAAGTCCCGGAAATCGGCCCTAAGGTCGCAACTTCAATTCGGGAATGGACTTCAAATAAAAAGCTCGTCAAAGAAGTTCACGAAATGTTGAAGCTGGGTGTGGAGATCACCAATCCTGTACGCGCCACAGAAGGCGCTCTTTCTGGGATGAGCTTTCTTATCACCGGAACTCTTCCCGTTAAACGTGATGACGCCAAAGACGTGATTGAAAAGAACGGCGGAAAGATTTTAAGCTCTGTTTCCTCGAAGCTTAGTTACCTGGTGGTTGGCGACGATCCCGGATCAAAAGTGGATAAAGCACAAAGCCTTGGAGTAAAAATCATCTCCTGGGAAGATCTGCAAAAGATGCTCTAAGGACAAATAAAAAACCCATGGTGCAAACCATGGGTTTTTAGTTTCAGCTTTAATTAAAAATTAAAGGTGATCGATAACGATATCGCGAGCCATAACTGTTTTACGGCCGTCTGCTTTTGCAGATTCGATACCTTTCATGCAAAGTTGCTCGATAGCTTTGCTGAGAACGTCGATAGTTTCAGCAGAAGTATTCATGCCGCCTTTTTCTTTGATAAGTTTTTTTACTTTGCTAGTTACAACAAGTACTTCTGCCATGATAACTCTCCATCCTTAGTTGAAAATTGAACAGTAAAAGGTTTGCATACGGGACCTATAATTGACAATGGGAAATCTTTTTTGCAGCGCAATAACCTAGTACGTTATGCGCCCCGATTTGAACCAAGCATGATTTCGGAACCACCATCCACGAACTTGCATAGCTCCGCCTGTCGAGAATTATGTTCTCCAGGCGAAATCCACACGAAAGTTTTCTGATCAAGCGGTTTGGTACATTCAACATCCAAAAATGCCGGCGACCAGCATCCACTGTTCAAATGTTCCACAGAACCGATGATTTCGTGTCTGGTGTGGTGAGTGTGCCCGTAAACAATGCGTTTTACTTTAGTAATTGCGCTTGCCATTGCAAGGACCCGGTCATCAGGTTCTTTGTAGCTTGAAACCAGGGAGGTCACCGACTTACTGTAAAACAAGAAGAATGGAAGCAGCACAAACAAAGGAATAAACGCCCAGAAGATCGAGATCTCGTAAACCGAGCGGATGAAAGTCATCAATTGAAATATTAAAAAGAACGCAATGAACACGATGAAAGCACGATCCAGCCACAGTTCACGCGCCAATAACATCGGTTCACTTGCCGCCGGAGCCACAAATAGTTCCTTAAGTTCTCGAACCATGCGCGGTTCAGCATTTGCTTTTTCTGCGATCACATCGATACGATCTTCAATCTTCAGGGGATTGCGAATTGGTGCCGAGAGACGATCAAAAAACGAGTGAACCAGCGTCGCCACCGAACCCCAGAACCACGTCCACACCAAACCGGGCTGCGCTCTCCAGATGTACTTAAAGAAAAACAAAATGTATTCCTTTAAACTCATAATATAGTTCGTATCCACGTGGGGGTTAAAGAACCCCATGCCGTTGGAAATATATCGGCATGCCAAATTTCCAAATGGAAGTTTCAAAGCGACATAGTTATAGCCACGCACAAATGGATTTACCGGATCTTCGCACATGCAATAGGGATCGTACTGATTTCCGTGTTCAATCAAAGTGTCCTGGTTGCTGATATAGAACCACTCGACAAAACGGACTTCCTCGCGCTTATCATCGGGAAGATTCAAGTGGCGCATGATCTCATCCTGAACTTCCATAAAGTGAAGTTCCAGATCATGATTTCCTATAACGAATACCGCGCGATTGCCGCGCACGATGAATTCACGCAAAGATCTGACAAAAGACATATGATCACGCAGGATCACTTCGATTTTGTGACGGGATCTTTCAGCACGAGGCTGCAGACCACGATGTTTTTCAATCCAGCTTACGTTAAATACCGGTTGGTCAGGCAAATTTAGAACGCTGTCAAAATCAAAAATGTCTCCGTTAAGAACAAGCTCAACGGGCTTACCTTGTGCGCGCTCTTCAAGATGTTTCAGAAACGTTTCAAAAATATCATCGTAGAAAAACTGGCGAGTCTTAAATTTTTTCCATAAAGGAAAGCGCAAGTTCACGGGTTCTGCCTCGGTCAGATGCAGATCACTAATGATTGCGGTATATTGCGCCGATCGGAAATCGGCTTTAGGGTGCACGAAAAAAGAAGTGGGCAAAACTGCCTCCTAATACTACTATCTGCCAGATGAGCCAATATATCAAGAACCTGAAAGCACCAATTGCAATCGTCGGAATGGGAAAAAGCGGAGACGCCGCTAAACGACTTCTTCTTGCCTGCGGAGTCAGCGCAGAAGACATCCTGACCTTCGACGGAAAGTTGGCATCAGCGAACTTTTCGGATGCAAATAAACTCATGTCTGAAGGAAAACCCCAGACCCTGGTGGTATCTCCTGGTGTTCCCCTGGCTTCGGTTTGGATCAAAGATGCTCAGTCGCGAGGGATTGCAATCACCAGCGAGATTTCCCTGGCCTGCTCATGCTTAACATCTGAAAAATTAATCGGAGTAACCGGCTCTGTCGGTAAAAGCACCACGGTGTCTTTGCTGCAAGCAGGTCTTGAGGCATTTTCAAAAACTGGCTTCGTCGGTGGAAATTTGGGAATTCCCTTCGCCTCCTATGCCGCTGACGTCGTTGAGAATAAACGTCCTGTTGCAGACTGGGTTGTGCTGGAACTTTCCAGTTATCAGTTGGAAAATTGCGCGGGCTTGGTGTTGGATCATTCTGCAATTACTTACTTTACTTCCAATCACCTGGAACGCTACGACAGCATCGAGCACTACTATGAAACCAAGTGGAATATTCTGGGGATAACCAAGAAGACCATGCTCTTAAATTCTGAGGGCGGTGATCTGATTGAGTACTCCAAAGGAAAGTCCACAAATCCCCAGCTAAAAATTATTTCCAAAACCGATCCCGACCTTCAATCCTATCAATTGCAGAAAGCTCAGCTGATCGGACAACACAATCAGGACAATTTAGCTCTGGCAACGGCCCTGTGTCGCGAGGCCGGCTGGCCGAACGCTGCTGTTGAAGGAATGAAAAACTTCAAGGGTTTAAGTCATCGCTTGGAAAACCTTGGTTCGGTTAAGGGTGTTCGCTTTATCAACGACAGTAAAGCCACTGCCATGGACAGCGTGATCATCGCAGCAACAGCTGCAGCCGACACTTTAACTACCGGTGGATCACTATTCCTGTTGCTGGGTGGTCGTGATAAGAATCTGCCTTGGGAGCAGCTATCTGTTCTTTCCAGAATGAATCACACTGAATTCGTCTTCTTTGGCGAGTGTCGCGATGTCGCCCAGGGTAAATCAAAACTTCCGGGCAATAGCTTCGCACGCTTGGAAGAGGCAATTGCCTACATTTTCTCTAAAGTTAAAACAGCTGATACAGTTTTACTAAGTCCAGGCGGAACCAGCTGGGATGAATTCAAATCTTTTGAAGATCGCGGAGACTTCTTTAAAAAGAAAGTGACAGAGTTTTCTACTCTCTAAAGTTCAGAACTGACAAAGAGTTTGCATCAACAGGAACCACGCGGGAATAAACTTTCTGCGTGCGAGCACCCATCACGACCACTTCGTGAGTATCTTGTGGAGCATTGTAAATAATGAAGCCACCACCAGCAGCACCCTTACGATTCTGCAGAACGCGCCCTTGCATATCAAAGTACACGATATCCTGCGGATTAAAGTTATCGTAACCCGCCAGGAACACTTCAAAGTCTTCATCAGGAACGAAGCCAACAACCAAACCTGACGATGGCGTGTCGCTGATTTTCAGCAACGCCTTGATGGCGCGAAGCCAGTCCCAGCGAACAAGCGGAATATGAATGAACTCATCGTTATCATTGTAAAGGTAGCGGGCAGGGATGTAGTCAGCACCTTGCGGGTGCACTCTCATCAGACCCATTCGATTTATATTCTGTAGACTGACTGTGGCGACACCTTCAGCAACATGAAGCTCATCGGTCAAAGACTGCATGGTCACTGTTGCGGCCGTCGGATTGCCATTGAATGCATCGTAAACACGAAGTGGCACAGACTCCACTTTCATCGTCGCATCCAAATCACCCTGGGCAATTGCGCCTTCTTCAGAAACCACATTCACGTAACCAAAAATGGAATCAGAGCGAGTCGCCAATAATGAGTGAAATCCCGTTGGCACCTGAACAAAAGCGTACAAACCGTTTTCGCTGGTTTTAGTAAGCTTTGGATCAGGAATCATGAATTGATTAAAGTAAACCGGTTTAAGATCTGGTGCGGTCTCAACAATTACATCAATTCCTGCAACTGGTTTACCATCCTGGGTCACTTTACCCCAGATCAAGCTTGGAGCTTCATCGTAAGATTCCTGGCGCTGAGATGCCATGATATCAAGTAAAGCTGAAACCATAGCCTCGGGATAAAGAGTCGAGCGGGATTCTTTACCTGATACGATAATGTTGGTGGTTTCTAAATGCTTTGGAGCTGCGGCCCTCATGACCGTCGACGATCCCCGGGTTACATTTTCCATCGATGCGATTCCGTCGCGATTTACTTTAACGTCACTGACGCCTTTTACGAAGGTTACGCGAGTTTGCATGGGAGCTACATCGTTGGCTTTGGAATTGTAAGCACTTAACACCGCAACAGAGTAATCAGGATGCGGTTCAATTTTAATCTTAGGACCTGCTACATAGTTCAGAGAACCCGGTACCAGGCGATTCAGGCGGAAGCTGCCTTCACCCATGGTCTTACCGTCTTTATTCACTAAACGAGCGACCACTGTTCCGGAAGTCTGCTCCACATCAATATTGTAAGTGCCTTTTTGCAGATCCACGCGCCCTAGTTCTTTTAGGACACCTTCATCATTGCGACGAACTTCAATATGATGCTCATTGGTGACTGCTAATCCGCCCGTGATTTCAATGGGTCCCACGATACGACGAACGCCCTCAGCTTGTGCCGCTGAAGGAGCCGGGGAACCAGGCCCTGCGAACGAGTATTCAGATCCTGATTCGTCATTCGTAGGAGCACGGCTAACACGAGGTTGATCCACTTGCTGGCCCTGAGTGCCAGAAACTTTTACGTTAGAGGAAGAATTTGAAGTGCGATTTTGTTGAATGATCTGACCGCTCGAATTGATGGCGCCGGATTTTTCCAAAGCCGCTAACGCTGTTTCACCGAAGGAAGGTTCAGACCAGTTCTGATTCAGGACATCGTTCTTCATTTGCGCAGCCTGAAGTCGATTCTTCTGGGCGTTTGAAAGCTCCGACATCCACGCATCGTTTGCGCCCATGGCCGCACCCACCGGCATCGGCTCATAACTCGTTGATGCCATTGCAACGGGCTCAACTTGTTTTTGAATGGTCATCTCAGCGAGGACCACTCTTTGTGCGAATAGCGCCGGGGACTTTTTTTCGACCCCCAATGCCACTGGCATCATGGTCTCGAAATGCTGCCATTCACTGAAGTTTGAATTTGTACGGATTGTTTCTTCGAAGGCTACGTGAGGAGGAGAACTTTTTTGTGCCCGAATCGTCAGGCCTTCGTATATAGGAATATACTTCAAGCCACCCAGTTGGCTTGACCATGCAAAGCATATAGCTAGCACAGTAAACGGTAGATACCGTTTAAGTTGCATTCCTTGCAACGTACTTCTCCTTGCATGAATAGTCATCGTGACTATTCTTTGATCCTATTTAAATCCTATTTAGAAGCTACGGAAGTCGTCAATGATGTTGCGCGAGTCACGACTTTGGTTAAGAGCTTTTTTCAGCTTGTCCGCCAGCACAGCGGCTTTCTGGTCGTCATGATCCACCAGATCCCATCCGCCATCTTGATCCCTAGCCTCGACCAGGACGTCGACAGAAATATTATAAGGGCGGCGATCGCCAAGGACGATAAGGTGGCTGTAATAGCGCTCTTTAGCCATATCCATGTTTTGAATCGGATTACCTCGACGATCGTAGTATTTGGAAAACAGCTCACGGCCATTTTCACTCACGTTTCGAACTTCGCCGACAACTGACACGATCACCTTACGTGTTTCACTGATATTTAAGGGGGTATCCCGCAACAGAACCCCTGTTGTCTGGCAACCCATAAGAATCATTGGAAGAAGTAAGGTGATCAGTAGGGATTTCATTATTTCTTTTGAACCTTGTTCCAGTCATCCATGAACAGCTTAATACCTTTGTCTGTAAGTGGATGATGAGTCATTTGCTGCATAACCTTGTACGGAATTGTCGCGATATCAGCGCCCATTTCAGCCGCGAATTGCAAGTGCATTGGGCTGCGCACGCTTGCTACCAGGACTTCAGTCGCGAAATCGTAATTTTGGTAAATCTGAATAACCTGATTAACCATCGCCATGCCGTCTGTTCCAATGTCATCCAAGCGACCCACAAATGGAGAAACCATGGAAGCCCCTGCTTTTGCTGCAAGCAAAGCTTGAAGTGGAGAGAATACCAGCGTGACGTTAGTCTTGATACCTTCAGCAGTAAATTTTTTAACTGCGATCATACCATCTTCAGTCATTGGAACTTTAACAACCACGTTATCAGCAAGTTTAGCCAGCTCGCGACCTTCGCGAACCATTTCTTCGTGTTGAAGACCGATAACTTCCGCAGAAACCGGACCAGAGATTTCTTTGCAGATTTCTTTGATAACCGTATGGAAATCACGACCGGACTTTGCGATCAAAGATGGATTCGTCGTCACACCATCAACCCAACCACGAAGGTTAGCTTGTTTAATTTCTTCAATATCCGCTGTATCAATGAAAAACTTCATGGAATCTCCAATTTCAAGATCAATTAAGAACCATTAAATTTGTACGTTGGGGGGAGCTAAAAATCAATAAGGCTTTTGCCCTGCTTATAGAACTCCGCATCCCTTACGGTGCGCGCTGTTTTTGAAATTTCACTCAGGGTTTTTTGATAAATCGGGTGCTCGTACTGCCCCCAAGCCTCTGCCGCACAGCGAATAATCAAAGCATCTGTATGAAGTTGCGGGTAGGGAAGCGTAAGTCTTGGAGACATCAGGATCGTGTCATCATAAGTCAGCAGAATCATCTCAACATGACTTCTTTGCACCAACCCCGACGAACCTTCGTCACACAAAGACAAGACCAGGTGCAGATGCTGCTCAACACTCATGGTCGTCTCAAAGCGAATGACGAACTCAATGCGTGCACTTAAGTCATTGCGGGCATCACTGGTATAGCGTTTGTAAATCGATGAGATCTCAATGATCTCTCCGCATTCTGACATCTTTCGCAGAATTTCACGGGACTTGTCCTCGCCCCCCATAAGATCCAGGGCAATCCAGATCAATGAATTGTGGAGCGCGCCTGAATTATTACTTACCAAACAACACATCCCGAATTTGATAAAGACCTGGTTTTTTCTGTTTTGCGAGCCACAAAGCCGCCGTCACAGCACCCTTAGCGAATACTGTTCTGTTCAAAGCCGAATGTTCGAAAGTAATAACTTCCTCTTCACTCATCGCATGAACCTTATGAACGCCAAAAATTCCGCCGCCACGAATTGCCAATGGCTCCGGACATTTCTTACCAACAGCCTTCTCAAGACTTTCCTGAAGTGTAATTGCTGTTCCTGACGGTTTGTCTTTTTTTCTGATATGGTGAAACTCTTCGATTTGAAAATCAAAGTTCGAAATGGATGAAAACATCTTCAAAGCTTCATTCAGTACCGCAACACCCATACTCATGTTGGAGGCCCACAGCACCGGAATATTTTTGCTGGCTTTTGCCAGATGTGTTTTTTCTTTTTTAGTAAAACCCGTGGTGCCACAAACAACCGGCGTTTTATGACGGGAGGCGATTTTTAAAACTTCAGGCAGCGCTTCCGGAGAGGAGAAATCAATCCACACATCAACTTTTGCCGCCTGCTCATGATTCACCTTTGTGTCGCGGCTTAGGGAGTACGATACGTCACATCCACCGTGAGCGCTGATGATATCCGCGATCTCACGTCCCATACGTCCGTTGGCGCCCACAAGACCGATATTCAGTTTCTTCACGCCAGAACTCCCATTTTCTTCATTTCAATTTTAAGCTTTTCAGTATGCTCAGGGCTTAGCTCCATAAGTGGTAAACGCATTTCTGCAGTATCGATCAGACCCATCAACTGCACAGCCTTCTTAACCGGGATCGGATTAGCTTCCACAAACAACAAATCAATCAAAGGCATGTATTTTTTAATGTCGGCCTGAGCTTGCTCAGTTTGCCCTTCCTGCACCCATTTTTTCCACTGCACCATTTGCTTTGGAATCACATGGCTTGCCACAGAGATCACCCCGTGACCGCCGCGCTGAAGAAAATCAACATAAGTGCCATCATCCCCGGAAAGCATCACAAAGTTCTTACCGCAAGAGCTGATAATCTGCTCGGCGATATCCATTTTTCCTGAAGCTTCTTTAATACCGACAATCCCTGAAACCTTTGCAAGATCAGCAACAGTTTCTGATGCCAGTGAAGTGATCGTGCGTCCTGGAACATTGTACAGAACCGTTGGGATTTTTACGGACTCTGCCACCGCTTTAAAGTGAGCGTAAAGTCCACGTTGTGGCGGTTTATTGTAGTAAGGAACGACAACCAGAATCGCGTCTGCGCCCAGGGCTTCCGCTTTTTTTGAATCCTCAATCGTTTTTGCTGTGTCATTTGAGCCTGTGCCCATAATGAGCGGCACTGAATCACCGACAAATTTTCTTACGTGTTTAAACAGCTCCTGCTTTTCAGGTTCAGTTAATGTCGGGCTTTCGGCAGTTGTGCCGTTAATAACAAATCCATCCACACCATTTTCAAGCTGGTGTTTCACCAGGCGGTCGACCGAGGGATAATCGATTTTTCCATTCTTAAACGGAGTTAGCAGGGCAGTAAAAGTACCTTTGAAATTTTTCATTTAACGGCCTCCTGGCTGTATTGGAAGTCTCCAACAAAAACTGCATCGCCCACTAAAAGTGGCCTTGCATCGTTATCAAAGAAGTGGACTTCCATCACTCCCCCTGGCATTTGAACTTCAATTTCATTTAATTTATTCTCAAGCGAACTTACCAAAGCGGCCGCGACAGCTCCTGTGCCACAAGCCAATGTGTAATCCTCAACTCCACGTTCGAACGTAACAGCTTTGATTTTTCCGGTCTCATCTTCCGCATAGAAAGTGACGTTTGCGCCTGCGGGCTTCAGTATTTCGTGATTTCTCATCTCGCGCGCAAGATCCTTCAGGTTTACTGAATCAACAAATGCGTGAATCTTTTGAACCAGATGAGGAACACCGGTATTTACCAGAACAAATTTCTCCTTAACGCTGTTTTTTGTGACCAGCTCGATTGGATTTTGCAACACGCGAGCCTCGGGCATTTTTACGCGAATCCTGCCATTACCCAGAATCTGTGCGACAACCAATCCCGCTCCTGTTTTAAAGCGGATGTTTGCCAATTCGCTATCTGCAATTTGTTCTGCGCAATAGCGGGCCGCACAGCGTGCAGCGTTGCCACACATTTCTGCAGTTGATCCATCTGAGTTATAAAAATCCCAATTGAAATCAAAGCCTTCGGAAGGGTCCTCGATGATAATGAATCCATCTGTCGCAAGCCCCAGAACTTTATCACAAACTAATTTTGCGATCTCGGATCGCGACTTACCAAGCTGGGATTCCAGTTTTTTCCACTCCGTCACACCACGGCCGTCAACGAACGCGAAAGTATTTCCCGCCCCTGACATCTTCGTGATTTTAATTGGAAGAGTGGATTTCACAGAGCATCTCCGATGGCGTCGCCGTCCTCAGCACTTTGCTCTTGAGTGGTAGGGCGTGCTTTGCGTTTATCTTTTCGGGTTTTTTCAGAATACGTGGGCTCGCCACGACCCAACGGTGGAGGTGTTAGCGGAGGAAGAGGCGCACCTTTAACTCCGCAACCAGCAACAAATACGCTGGCAACTAATAACAATAAGGATTTATTCAGTAGTTCCATTCATCCCCTTGATTTCGCCTTCAACCTCTGTGGTGCGGCGGCAAAGCATGGGATCTATCATATACTGTCTGTATTGGCTCGCCGAAATGTTTTTGCAGGCCATCACGTATTTCTGAGCCTCGTCGACATTGCTCTTTTTCAATACTTGAGAAACCTTCCAGACCCAATAGTGGGATTCAGGATACTTAACATCCAGTTTCACCAGGTTTTGCGCCTGTTCTAAGGCTTTAGAGATGTTTTTAAGCTTCAGTTGTTGTTCAATCCCCAGAACCATCCAAAATTTCTGATATGCGGATTTTTTAGAGTCCACAGATTCAGGATTTTTGGCGAACTCCACCCATTGACCCAGGCAAACCTGACCCTGAGCATTGGCAAGCCTCAACTCATCATCAAAGGGAGTCATCTTCATGGGTTTTGCCAAAAGATCCAAGGCATTCGAACAATCGTTTTTAGCCATATGCAAGCGGGCAAGCTCGGTGAGAATGGTCAAATTGTCAGGCTCGATACGCTGGGCTTCGTTCAATTTACCCAGGGCCTGATTCAATTCAGTTTTCTTCAACGAAATGGAAGTTTCATAAAGCTGTTGAGCTTTGTCGCTAAAGAAAACATGGGCCACATCCAGGGCCGCTTTTTTTAACTCCGTCTGCGCAGCGGGACGGGATTCACGCGCAATAGCAGCAGTCAGGATATTTAGCGCCTGTTGGCGATCCTTCTGCAAACTCAGGTTGTAGGCTTTTTCGATAATATCTTTATAGGTCTCAGATTTTGACTGAGAAAAGGCGGGCAGCGGTAATAAAAAAGCCGCTCCCAGAGCGGCTTTTAAGAAGATCGACTTCATGAACTACTTTTTAGAGAAAGAAGTCAGCTCAACAGTTACTTTACCGAATTGGCTTGGAGCAACTTGTTTCAACAAACCAGACATTGGAATCAATTGTGGGTTGATCCACGCGTTGATTTCAGAGTTGTCTTTTTTGTCTTTAAGGATTGCGTGGATGCACTCGAAAGTACCAGCTGGAACTGTGATTTTGTCTTCTTTGATGTCGACAACTTCAACGTCTTGTTTAGGTACTTCTTGTTCTTTACCGTTCACGATCATTTTTTTAACCGCGCCAGTGTTTGGATCGATAAGAGTTTCTACGTTTTGTTTACCTGCGAAACCAAGATCCATGTCTTGTTGCATCCAGATACCGTCGTCACCGATAGATTTAACAGACATCACCATTTTACCTTTGATGAATCCGCCCATATCCAGGTTGTAGTTTGCAGTGTCGCCAACTTTCCAGTCCAAACCCAATGTTTGAGCTTGTTCAGCGATAGCAGGCAATTGAGCCTGAACTACAACGTCAGCTACAGATGGAGCCGCGAAAGCTGAAACTGAGAACGTCAGTGCTAGGGAAGCAATAATTGCTTTAATCATAAAAAATCCTCCTTGATGGTTTTGTTGCTAATATTGCAGCACGACCAAAGGAGGACTAGCAAGCCCGATTACGTTTCACTGTAGGAAGAGATGAGTACTTGACGCGGCTTGCTGCCGTTCGCTGGCCCCACCACTCCCTCTTTTTCAAAGATTTCAATCAAACGAGCCGCACGCGGATAACCTAAACGGAATTTGCGTTGGATCAAAGAAGCTGAAACCTCTTTTTGCCCGGAAGCCCAAGACAGGATCTCGTCATAGCGTTCATCGTATTCTTCTTCGCCGAAGCCTCCGCCATCACCGGAACCTGCTTCTGCTCCGTCACCAGCAAATCCATCCAAGGCTTTCATTGCAAGTGGATCATACTCTGGTTCACCTTGCGCCGCCCAATGTTTAACGACATTCGCAATCTCTGCGTCCTTCAAATAAGGACCATGATGACGAGTTGGTTTTCCGATACCAGGAGCCTGAAACAACATGTCTCCGTTCGGAAGCAGACGTTCTGCACCCGAGTCATCGATGATGATTCTGGAGTCCATTTTTGAAGCCACTTTCAAAGCCACGCGACCTGGAATATTGGTTTTAATTAAACCCGTTACCACGTCTTTACGAGGCGATTGAGTTGCCAGGATCAAGTGAATACCGCAGGCACGGGCTTTTTGTGTCAGACGCTGAATTGGTTCTTCGATGTTTTGTTTTTCTGTGATCATCAAGTCGGCCAACTCATCGACTACGATCACCACGTAAGGAAGTGGCTGATAGTAGTACTGATCCAGCTTGGCTTTGCCTTCTTCAAGCTCCTGATTTATTTTTTCGTGCTGTTCAATTTCATCTTTGGATAGACCGCCGGTCTTTTCATTGAACATTTCAATTTTACCGACACCAAACTTCGACAACGATTTATAGCGTTTTTCCATTTCACGCACAGCCCACTTCAATGCTGTCGCAGCCTTCTTAGGCTCTGTCACGTGAGGAATCGCTAAATGTGGAACCGTTGCAAACGGTGCCAAGTCGACCATCTTTGGATCAATCAAAACCAGGCGCAAAGTTTTAGGGGAGTGACGGAACAACAAGCCGGTAATGATAGAGCCCACGAATACGGACTTACCAGAACCCGTGGTACCCGCGATCAGCAAGTGAGGCATTTTACGCAGATCCACCACTTTAGGTTCACCATCCACCGTACGACCCACTGCCATCGGTAACGCCAGATCCTCGCTCCAGAAAGTGTCTTCAGCGATCAAGTCTTTGTAGTAAACCGTTTCACGCTTTAAGTTCGCCGTCTCGATACCCACAACATCTGTTCCTGGGATGTGACCAACCACGCGCACGGATTCTGAAGACAGTGCCAAAGAAAGATCGTCTTCAAGCTCCGAGATTTTTGAAATCTTAACGTCCGCATTCGGTTTAAATTCATACATCGTAACCAGAGGACCTGGTTTCGCATCCTGAATTGCACCTTCAACCGAGAAGTTTTTAAGTTTCTCCACCAATGCATCAGCTTTTCTTTGAATCTCAGCTTTATCAATTTTGATACGGGAAACCGGAGGATCTTCCAACAACGCAAGCTTTGGCATTTCCCAGTTTTCGATACGACGAGGAGGTTTTGCTTTCATCACGACTTTGCGTTTTTGCGCCATACGAAGCGCAGGAGTTTCTTCCTCCTCCTCTTCGTCGGCTTCGGCTTCAAGCTCTTCGCCTTCGTCCTCTTCCTCTTCTTCGTCGAACTCCTCTTCTGCAGCATCCAGCAGAAGCTTCAGATCTTTGTCATCTTCCTCTTCGTCTTTACCTACGAATTTTTTGTCAGCAAGAGGGAAAGCCCTCTTCGGCTCGTCTTTCTTTTTCTCTTTTTTAGGGGCTTTCTTTTCATTTACAAAAGCACCACCAAAGAACCCGGCAATGCGATCGCCAACTTTCTTTTTCTTTAAGTACGCCATGAATTCCTGTGGCGTCTCGGCAAGCTCATGCAAAGATTTTTCTGAATAGAAAACCACCAGCACCGCCATGAAGGTCCACAAAATAATCTGCACACCTGCGTATGCAAATGCACCCATCAGCGCCTGGGACACACCCATTCCCAGCATCCCGCCCAAGGCGATTTGATTCTGGAACAGACGGGTGGTTGGCATGTAAATCGAAAGCAATGCTGCGACATCCACGATCAAAAGCAGCGCCCATACAAAGCGAATGTTTTTAATATTCAATGATTCCCCGCGCACTGCCGCCAGAGCCATTCTAAGAAGACCCGCAACAATCACCCAGGCTGCCAAGCCAAAGAGCTGATATAGACCATCTGCAAGGAAACTCCCCACGATTCCGCAGTAATTTAAGGCTTTTAGTCCTTGTCCAATGGAGTTCAGGGATGGGTCTTGAGGGTTATAGCTTATCAACGACAAGGTGATAAAGAGACCTAGGCCCAAGAAACAGATTGCAGTGACGTCTTGACGGAACTTTTTGAGGAATTGGTTCATTTAAAAAATTTACGAAATTTCGCTGAGTTAGTCATGCCTGGGCAGCGCAACCTTGACTTAGGACTTGGGGCAGGTACAAGTACAGACCGATCCTGGGCAGAGTGGCGCAGGGCCTCCAAGACAAAGAGCCAGTAAAAATGCTTAAAATAAACGAGATTTTCTACAGTATCCAAGGTGAAACAACTTACGTGGGCAATCCCACGGTTTTTGTGCGCACCACTGCGTGCAATCTGCGCTGCACTTATTGCGATACCAAGTATTCTTATTATGAAGGCCAAACTCAGTCCCTTGAGGCCATCATCCAGGAGATCGATTCTCATCAAGCACCGTATGTTTGCATTACGGGTGGCGAACCGTTGTTACAAAAAGAAGTTCACACATTAATGAAGGAACTTAGCGACAAGGGTTACAAAGTTTCTTTGGAAACTTCGGGTTCAAAAAGTATTCAGGCTGTAGATCCGCGCGTTAAAATTATTTTGGATGTGAAAACTCCAGATAGCGGTGCAGCAGATTCTTTCATCATGGAGAACATCATGTTTTCCACGCCCAGCACGGAATTCAAGTTTGTTATCTGCTCTGAAGAAGACTTCAATTGGTCTGAAAATTTCTGTCGTCAACACAATTTGTTCGAAAATTTTGTGGTTTTATACAGCCCATCATACGGCCAAGTATCTGAACGCTGGTTGGCAGAAAAAATATTGCAGCAAAAATCATCTGCAAGGTTGCAATTGCAACTGCATAAGTATATTTGGTCTCCCGAAACACGCGGAGTATAGTTTACTCCAAAAACCCACGCATTGATGTAATTCCGGGAGTTCCATGACGCCGAACCTTAACAGTTCAGATAATCTTTTTGTCGCTAACCTTCAGTCTGTAAGCTTGGAAAAGCTTGTAAAGAGCAAGCTGGAAGTTCTTTTCGCTCAACAAAAAGAGGCGCAAGTTGAATTGAACGGTTTGTACAATGTAGTAATCGAACAAGTGGAAAAACCACTTCTTGAGCTTGCTCTACGTGCGTACAATGGCAATCAAGTTAAGACTGCTCAGATGCTTGGCATCAATCGCAACACTCTTAAGAAGAAAATTGATAACTACAAAATTCGTGTTAAAAAATTGAACTAATTATTCGTTCACGATTTAGCATCAGCGAGCCATCTAGAACCACCCACTTTGTTTAAGTCTCGCATTTTTTGTTATGATATTCTCACACGAGGGGTTGTGTCGTGAGTACTCGCATTCCACCGCAAAATCTTGAAGCCGAACAGTCCATTCTGGGCGGCATCATGCTTGATCGAGAAGCTCTCGATCAGGTTGGTGATGTTCTCTTTGCAGAGGACTTCTACAAACCAGCACATCAAAAGATTTACGCTGCCATCAAAGATCTTCACAGCAAAAATCAGCCGATCGACATCATCACTGTGACCAACGTGCTTCAGGCCGAAGGTTCCATGGACATGGTCGGTGGCCCTGAGTATTTGATTGGCTTGCTGGATAAAACGATTTCTTCTGCGAATATTTCTTCGCACGCAAAGATCGTTCGTGAAAAAGGTCTTCTTCGTAAACTTATTTCTGCAAACAGCAAATTGATCGAACGCGCTTACGATCAGGATTTCGCGGACGTTGAATCCTTCATGGATCAGGCCGAATCAGAAATCTTTAAGCTGACGGAGACCAAGCAACAAACAGGTCTTGTGGGCTCTATGGAAATCGTAAAGGCTTCCATCCAGAAGATCGAAGAACTTTACAAACGCAAAGCTGACGTTACCGGTCTTCCAACTGGTTTCACTGAACTTGATAAAATGACTTCGGGTCTTCACCCAGGAGAGATGACGATCATCGCCGCTCGTCCGTCGATGGGTAAAACAGCGTTCTCCCTGAACGTTGCCCAGCACATCGCCCTTCGCGCTAAAAAAGTCATCGCGTACTTCTCTCTCGAGATGGGTAAAGAAGCCATGATGATGCGTATGCTTTCCTCTGAGGCGCGCGTAAACATGAATGAGATCCGTAACGGTAAAATCCAGGACTCTGCATGGCCTAAGCTGATTAACGCAGCCAGCGCCTTGTCTGAGGCCGGAATCTTTATCGATGATACTCCAGGTATGTCTCCCTTTGAAATCCGTTCCCGTGCCCGCCGCTTGAAGGCAGAACACGGTATCGATTGCATCATGATCGACTACTTGCAGTTGATGAGTATGAAACAAAAATTCTCTTCACGTGAGCAAGAGGTTGCCGAAATCTCTAAGAGCTTAAAGTCGATTGCCAAGGAACTTCAGGTTCCTATCATCGCACTAGCCCAGCTGAATCGTGGGGTAGAGGGTCGTGCGGACCGCAGACCTATGCTTTCTGACCTCCGTGAGTCCGGATCTATCGAACAAGATGCCGACGTTATCATGATGCTTTATCGTGATGACTACTACGACAAAGAAGATCCAGATAAAGCAGGTCACGCGGAAGTTATCGTCGGTAAACAGCGTAACGGTGCCACAGGCACTGTAAAACTTAAATTCGATGCCAAGCACTCCCGCTTCCGTGATCCAGAGCCAAGCGAACAGGGTGGTGGACACATTAATCCACTTCCTCCGCCGCAAGCTCCGCCTCCGATGCCAGGTGGCAGACCGAAAAACTTTGCTCCGGGCGCTCCAGCCTAGGATAATAAAGGCCACTTATGTGGCCTTTTTCGCGTTATCACAAAAAGAATTCCGATCAACCTCATCACCCCGTGGTTCTAATCACAGGGTGCTCGCGCGGTATCGGCCTGGATCTGGCAAAACTTCTTTACGACCATCACCCGGAATATCGGGTCATCGCCACGGCCCGCGAAAAATCAATTCAGAAGCTGCATGATCAGTTTTTGGAAAACGAACGATTCATTATTTATCCACTCGACGTTACGAACGAAGACTCGCGCAAAGAAATCATCAATCACATCACCAAAAAGTGGGGTGGTGTGGATATCCTGGTGAATAACGCCGGTATCTCTTATCGCTCAGTGATTGAACACATGACCGCCAAGGATGAGCTCTTACAAATGGAGACCAACTACCTGGGTCCCATGGGTTTAATTCGCAGAGTTCTGCCATATATGCGTGAAACCGGTCGTGGGAAAATTATCAACGTGTCATCAGTCGCAGGAATGTTGGCGATGCCCACAATGTCTTCGTACTCGGCCTCTAAGTATGCTCTTGAAGGAGCGAGTGAATCTTTGTGGTATGAAATGCGGCCCTTCGGTGTACAGATATCCCTAGTGCAGCCAGGCTTCGTGAACAGCAGCTCTTTCATGAACGTCTATCACACTGAACTTTCAGATCCCGCTAACAACTGGAACGGGCCGTACTGTGATTTCTATCAGAACATGACACCATTCGTGGCCAGGATGATGCAGATGTCGCGCACGTCATCCGTGCAGATCGCACAGATCATTTTAAAAACCATGAAGACCGAAAATCCCCCTCTGTGGATTCCGGCCACTCTTGATGCCAAAGTTTTCTACTATATCCGCCGCCTGATGCCGCGACGATTGCTATTACCATTCCTATACTGGTGTCTACCCAAAGCCCAACGCTGGGGAAAAAATTATTCCCACCGCCGTTAAAGATGCACTAGCGGGGCAAGCCTGTTCCGTCAAATTTTTGAATGCGGCAATTAACGGCGTCCGCGGCGTAAATGAAGTCATTAACGTCAGTCGCGATCCCAATAAGAGTATTGAATTTTCCTTTACTGGCACCAGCACCACCCCAGCTATTCATCAGAGTGTAGGCTGGCGTTGAACTGTAATCCGCTGAATAGTGAAAAACTTTGTTTGAAACAACATCTGTAATATAAATGTCACCCGTAGATGTTGTGGCAACACCGCTCAAATTGCCGAAGGATGCAGAGGTAATTTCTCCCAGCTTTAACTTTGTAGACAATGAAATATCAAATACCTTCGCGCCTGAGTTCAGATCAGCGACATAGATATTATTATTCTTACCAAATGCAATTCCACTTGGTCCATCTACAATGCCCGAGCCAATCTCGTCCAGATAGACGCCTTCACTGTCAAAAATTTGAATTTTATGCTGAAAGCCATCTCCAACATAAACTTCATCATTTGGACCTATCGCTACAACATTGGAGCTGATAATTTTACCGCCTGCCTGTCCGTCACCATCCCATTTTTTCTGAAACACCCCGAACTTGTTAAACTTCTGAATACGCGAACCACCAATATCCCAGACATAAATATTACCCTGGCTATCTACGGCTACAGATCTTGGAAATACAAACTGTCCGTCTGCAGAGCCAGGTCCACCAATATTTCTAATAAACTGCCCCTGATAGTCCCACATTACCAGTCGGGAATTGCCCATATCGGCGGCAACGAAAAACTCGTCTTTATAGACAGCGACCGCGAGTACACCATCCATCTGGCCGTCACCGGATCCACCGCCCCTATATGTATTTAAAAAAGATCCATTTGCACCATAAGTCAGAATTTTCCCCAAAGATCCTGTGGGAGCATCAAAGACAATAATTTTTCCAGTGGCATCCGTGACGATCGAAATTGGATTCGTATATTCACTTAATGCCGATCCATTCGTCCCGATATTTGGCGATGGCGTTCCAGTAAGACTCCACTTATGAACTTTGTTTCCGGAAGTGCTTTCCGCTATATACAAGTTTCCGTCGGAGGAAATATTAAGTTCCAGCTCCGAATCGTAGGTAATTTGTCCAAGTCCAGACCCCAAAGAACCAAAAACATCTGTGGGCAATCCTGAAGAATCGAATTTGTGAACAACTCCACGGCGTGAATCGGCAACATAAACGTTGTCTGCAGAATCAAGGGCTATTCCCTGTGCTCGTTGCATGTATCCTGGGCACGAACCAGAACTACAACTTCCATCATCGAGTTGCCCGAATTTTCTTACAAAACCACCTGACGGATTAAACACCCTTACTTCAAGAAAGACACTCATCAGTCCCGTAGTTACATAGACGTTGCCCGTACTATCTACGGCAATTCCATTAATTAGGCTAAACTGGAACGGGTCCGATGCATTGGATCCAAAAGAACCCCACTGATGCTGATATATGCCATTTTTATTGAATTTTTGAATTCTGTAGTTTCCATTATCAGTAATATAGATATTGTCATAGCGGTCGACCGCGACATGCCTTGGCAGGTTAACTTCACCTGGCCCACTTCCTGTAACTCCGTACTCAGCAATAACTTTATTGTTCGTGAAATCCGAATTTAGAAGAATGACTGCGCCGTTCCCGGAGTTGTCGATGCCGACTATTTTTCCGTCAGACATAGTCGCCATGGAAGTAAGCTGACCATAAAGATACTTTTTCTCGCCTAGGGGAAATAGACCATCATCCGAGGCTTCTTCAGAGGCCAATTTGCCCAGCATGTTCACATCCAGTGTACACGCCGAAAGTGCGAATGCCAGAATAGGAAGGATTAGGAAGTGTACGTTCATGTCGGAGCTCCTACTTATATATCGGAGCAATAAGGGAACAGGATTAGGATTTACACGAGAACGCCTCAATATAAGGCGAATCCTGACTCCATTTGACTGGACCAAAAGCCGTATATTCGCTTTTAGATTGAGTTAAATTTAACCCCTTGATTGAGTGGAGGAGTCCATAAGACATAGGCGCACGGATCGCACCTATAAATTGCACGGAGGCGAGTATGGATAAGGGTCTTGCGCAAACAGTGATTGAGGCAACAGGCCTTCCACAAAGAGCCGTAGACGGTGAGTTACAAAAACTGATGACGGCTCATGGGACCAATGCTGATGAGCTTACCATCGAACAGCTGCGGGAAATAATGGCGGATTATCTGAATCAGGTGTTCCTGGAAATCGCCTCCCAGGAAGAAATCAAGTCAGCCTAAAAAACAAAAGGCCCCGGGATCACCGAGGCCTTTTTTAATTCTTCAAATTTATAAGAACTATTTCTTAGGAGCGTTCAACTGAGCGATCGCTTTAGAAATGAACTCGCCCCACTGCGCGTTTACTTTACCGTAGATCGCGTAGTTTGAGCAGTCGTCGATACCGTCTTGACCAGTACCGCGGCTAGTAACACCCCAAAGGTATTCAACACCATTGATGTTGATGAATGCCGGGCCACCAGAGTCACCGTGGCAAGCGCCTTTACCTTGAGTTTGATCCAAAGCCACTTCGGATTCACCATAAGCCTGAATCACGTAAACATCTGTCTTCTTAAGAATGTTTTCGTTTTCTTGAGTCAGGATGTAGCAAGTAGTTCTGTCGTATGTGCAACCGATTTGACCGCTGGCAATCGCAGCATCAAGATCAGGGTAGTTTTTAAGATCTACTTTTTCTTTCTTAACGTTCGTCAAACCGAAACCCGCCAAAGTAACTTTAGCACCGTTCTTCAAAACAGTTTCATCTGTAAGGATGTTAGCAGTTTTGTAGTTCTTAGGGATTTTGCCCTGGATTTTGATTACTGCGTAATCGTAGTTATCTGCGCCTTGATCGCGATCAGACAATTCTACACCGTCACCATTTGGGTTGCCGGATTTTTTAAGCTTTTCGATAGTTTCACGAAGACGAGCATCGCCTTCACCGTATCTTGGATGAACAACAACGCCAGTTACTGCCTGAATGTTGGATCTGTCCATTTTGTTCAAATCAGTTGCGAACACAACGTACATCGCAGCTTTTTTGTATTCATTACCTGGCACACAGTGAGCAGCTGTTAGGATTGTGTTTTCGCTAACGATGGAGCCTGTGCACAAGAACTGACCCTCTTGATCGTCTTGAGTAAGAACGTTTACAACGATAGATACAGTTGATTGTCTGATTATGTCTGAATCAGCTACAGCGTCACCGCCAATGATTCTTTGGGAAGAGTCAGCTACAAGAGAAGCTGATTTATTCGGAGTACATGCCGCGACAGTCGCTAGTGCACCGATTGATAAAGCTAATTTAAGTGAATTGATTGTTCTCATGGAAACCCCTCCAATGGCGCCTTTAAACACCCAAATTGGAACCAGGGCAATATAAAAAATTCGATGTAATCCATAAGATTACGTTATGGTAAAGTTGACAAAGGATTCTGCGGACGAAAAAAAAGAGGCCACGGAAAATCCGAGGCCTCTTTCATAGTTTTGCGTACTATAGGGTAAATTATGCGCGCTCAACTGCGATTTGGATCTTAGCTTCCAAACCTTCAGCGTAACGTACAACCGCTTTGTGTTGACCCAATACTTTGATTGGCTCTTCCAAGTGGATGTCGCGACGGTCGATAGAGTGACCCATTTTTTGAAGCTCTTTAGAGATATCTGTAGTTGTTACAGTACCGAAAAGCTTGTCAGAGTCAGCACCAGCTTGAAGCTTGAACATTACAGTAGTGCCGTTGATTTTGTTCAAAAGCTCTTGGCGTTCAGCCAATGCTTTTTTCTTTTTAGTCTCAGCAACGCGTTTCAAGTGTTCGTATTCTTTTACGCGCTTTTCTGTAGCTTCAGCAGCCAATTTGCGTGGGAACAAGAAGTTTCTCGCGAAACCTTCAGAAACGTTCACCAACTCACCAACACGGCCAACATCTTTTACGTCTTTTTGAAGAATAACTTTCATGTGATCTCCATAACTTCGGCATTGCCGAAGAGAATTTATTAATTAGCTGGCTTTTGGAGCCGTCATCTTGCGAATGCGACTTCTAAAATCCAACCAGTAATCGATCAAACCAATGACACTTAATACAAGTACCAGCTGGCCGACCAAGATTATGTACACCAAAACTCGTGTGAACGTTCCTGCTCGCATCGAATTAAGACATACCTCCAACACTGCTAACCCCTGAAAAAAATAAAGAACGAGTGCTACGTTCACTATATTAACTGCGAGGATCGCAATGGCCTTACCGCCAAAACTCACCATTGTTAGAAGGAAGGCTGTCATCGCAACCCAGATAAAAAAATCGGGCAGGCGATATTCTAACAAATTGAGCTGAGAGGCAATTTTTTCGCGGGGCAAATTGAGCCACGAAAAAACCCTTCTCTCAAAAATTAGCCCCACACCTAAAGCGAGAATCAAAGTAATCGCAATGGCTGATGGAACTTGCTGCATCAGAACTGAGGCGTCCAATTTAACTGCGGGATTCATTTTCTGAATCTGCTCAGTAAACTGTTCGACCAGTTTTTGAACTTCAGCGTACGTGTTAATTCCGTTCACCTTGAATGCACCGTAAAGAGAGATGCTTGCAGCACCTGTCCCAAGCAGTACGCTCAGAATGCCGGACTTCCACCACCCAAGTCCTCTTTGCTCAAGTTCATTGTATACCCCTAAAGTCATCCAAACGGAGCCAATGAACATCGCTAAAGGTTGAGCGTTAAGGAGCCACGCAGCCCCTGTTACCAACAATCCCAGAATCCAAAAGGCCCAGGGACCGTAAGCCTGACGGAGCACACGAAGAAGGGGAGCGCCGAACACCACCGTCATCATCGACAACAAAATCGAGAGAGATGAAACTGTGATGAATTTCTGTGGGGACGCGGACTTCTTCATGGCTTACGCCTTTAATTACTCGCCACGCTCAGCGCGGTCTGCTTTAGCAGCAGCGAACGCAGCTTTACGAGCTTGCATTTTTGCTTCGCGCTCTTTTTCACGAGCTGCAGATTCAGAAAGACCTTTTTTGAAGCCTTCCATGAACTTAGCCAATGAAACACGCTCATCAAGACGAGTGTGCATGAAGCGAAGTACTTTGTCGTTGATACGCATAGTACGTTCCAACTCAGCGATAGCTTGAGTGTCAGCTTCGAATGTAGAGTGGAAGTATGTCGCTTTTTTCAACTTGCCGATTGGAGTCGCCAAGTTACGTTTGCCCCAAGTTTCCAAAGAGTTGATAGAACCTTTGAAAGACTCGATAGTTGCTTTGTTCTTCTTGAAAAGATCTTTTTGATCTTCAAGAGTTGCATCTGGATGCATAAGAACAACAACCTCGTAAGGTGCAGTGTTTTTTTCCATGTATAATCCTTTCGGTTAAAGCCCCCACCATACAGGGGTGGGAACAAGGATGACTTTTAAAATGTTTAACGGGTTTAGCACGCCTTAAGTTTGAGCACAAGGAATAGTCCTTTGAAACGTGGGAATCCAGCCCTATCATACCTAAATGGTCACTTTTATTGAGATTCTTAATGGCGTAAACGAGGGATCGCGGCTGCAATTGCGCGATGGAATGACCCTGGGAAGATCCCAGGCAGACATCGTTATTAAGGATCCAAAGGTTTCAGGAACTCATGCCCAAGTTGCCTTGGACGGTAAGGCTCAGTTGGTCTTATTGGATCTGGATTCCTCTAACGGCCTCTACATTTCCGGGCGCCGTGTGAAAAAAGTGGCGTTAATTCCGGGAGTTATCTTCGAGATCGGTCGCACTCAGTTTAAAGTCGTCAGCGTGGAGGAAGAAGACGCGGGAAGCTTTGAACGTCTTCTGACTTGGCGCAACATTCTAAGCGCAAAGATTCCCGAGTCCGCAATCGAGAACACGGAGCCCAAGTTTCAAATCGAAAGATTTTCTCCAGCACTAAAACTCACATTCCTGCGTGGCATTCAGGCCGATGAGGAAATTATTTTAGGGTACGGGCCGCGCACTGCCGGGGCCGACTCCCTGGATATTGAGCTTTTGGACGTGGATGCACCACGGGATGCATTCAAATTCATCGCACTGCCTGGACAGGTTCAGCTGCAGGTCTTAGCCACAGGGCGAGTTACTTTGAATAATAAAAAGGTCTCTGCCGAAACTCTGCAGGATGGTGATATGATTTCTGTCGGCAGCACCGTAATTAAAGTTTCATATTTATAGCAAGGCCAGGACGTCATGGAAACAACTCCAAAAAGCATCGGTACATTTGAAAGCTATGACGGAACTTCCATCTATTATGAAACTCACGGGCAGGGTGAACCACTGGTTCTGATCTATGGAATCGCATGTCCCATCAATCACTGGCACTACCAGATCGAATATTTTTCCCGCAACTATCAGGTCATTGCTTTTGATATGCGCGGACACCACAAAAGCACACCCATCGCAGATATGAGTCAGCTGACTCTTGAAGCTGTCTGCAAAGACATCGCGGGGCTTTTGGAGCATTTGGGAATTAAGAATGCTCACTTTGCCGGCCACAGCTTTGGCGCGCCCGTGCTGTTGAATTTGTATTCGCTTCATCCGGAAATTATTCGTTCGATGGTTTTCATCAATGGCTTCGCACGCAATCCAATCAAGGGAATGTTTGGCCTTGATATGGTCGAGCCTTTTTTCTATTTCGTTAAAGGACAGTACGATAATGCTCCGGACCTGTGGAATACTCTGTGGAAAGTTGCCGTAGATAATCCACTTGCGATGTATGCAACCGCCTTGGCTGGTGGATTTAATCTGCGCGTGACGCATTTTAAAGATATTGAAGTATATTGTCGTGGTGTCGCCCGCATGAATTTAAAAGTGTTCATCGCACTCTTTGAAGAGCTGATGAAGTTTGATGGCGAATCCATTCTGGAAACTATTGAAGTACCCGTGCTGGTGATCTCGGGGGAAAACGACGCCGTCACACCGATTCGCTTCCAGTATCATCTTAAGGAAAAAATCAAACATTCTGAGTTCGTACTGGTGCCTTACGGATCCCACTGCACTCAGCTGGATTTTCCTGACTACACCAACCTGAAAATCGAAAAGTTTTTAACTGAAGGCATTTCCAAAAGCTAAAACCTATTCACACGGCGGCGGCGAAACTTCATGAGGGCTGCCCCTAATAAAATGGCTGCGGCAAGCAGATGAATATTGTGATCGCGAGTGCCCAGCTCCAGTCGATCTGGTGAAATAATCCATAGGAAATCATCGCGCTCCATCGAGCCCATGGTTGGATTACCCGGAGTTCCCACGACGTATCCAAGCACGCCTAACACAGCAAAGAAAGAGCCGATAATCAGAGCGCATTTCTTGGCTTTTTGCTCTTGTTTGAATCCAAACCATACCAGTGCGCCACCGGTAACCAGATGAACGATGTTATGAAGATAAGAAAGATGGGCACCCAGGAAATTGTCGACAACGAATCCAACAAAGCCCACAACCACTAAACCCAAACCCAAAACAACGCTGGCTTCCTGAGAGAAAGTTCTTCGTTCAAAAGCACTTTCATCAACACGCTTATGAACCGGTTCTCGTTTTTGATTTTGGCTTCGATTTTGATTCTGATTTTGGTTGTGATTCTGCTGAGGCGCAGGTTTGCGTCTAGGGGTCGGTCTATTTCGCTCCAATTCGGGTTCCATGAAACCTCCGTGGCTGGCTTTAAGTATCTATTTCCCAGCGGAGAAAGGCAGCTTCCCTAATGAAGACCTGATTAAAAACAAAAAAGCCATCCCGTTTCCGAGATGGCTCTTTTGGAATTCAGTAATTTTCCAGACTATCGGTAAGCGATCTTTGTGATATCAAAGCCGTAGCGATTTACAGAGTCGTCAGACGTGAACACGATTTTAGCAGAACTTCCTTCGATCACGCTGCTTAGAGTGTCATCTGCCTTACCGGAAATTGTTTGAACCAATTTTCCAGTAGAGTCGTAAATTTGAACTTTGTCATAGTCACGTTCTGTATCGAATTTTTCGAAATAGATCGCGATTTGTTTCGCGCCCGGTACATTCACTTCAAACGTTTCGTTTGATTTGCTTGCGTATGGGTGAGCGGAAGAAACATTCGCAGTCGTCGTGCTCCAGTTGATTGGATCATTTGGATCTGGAACTGGCGCCGTGTTTGTCAAAGCTGTGTAAGCATTCGCAATACCTTTAGTACGAACTTTACCACGCAATGTTGGGAATGGCTTAGCAGTCGCCATGATGCGCTCTTTGATTTCCTGACCGGTCAATGCTGGCTCGTTGGAAGCAACCAAAGCTGCGATACCAGAAACGTGCGGAGTCGCCATTGAAGTACCAGAGTATGAGCTGTAGCCACCGTTCTTAATTGAAGAAACGATGTTTACGCCTGGAGCTGCAACGTGCACTTTGCTTTTTCCGTAGTTCGAGAAAGAAGCCAGGTTACCTTTGTCATCGATCGCTGCCACTGACAATACGTTTGGAATGTCGTAAGTAGCCGGGTAAGTCGGGTTCGCGTCGTTGTCGTTGGATTCGTTACCAGCGGCTGCAACAAACAAAACACCTTTGTCGTTTGCTCTTTGGATCGCTTGTTTTAAAGTCTCAGAGTAGCCACCGCCGCCCCATGAGTTTGAAAGGATTTTTGCGCCCATGTTAACTGCATAGTCGATACCTTTAAGAGCGCCTTCCAAAGAACCAGAACCGTCAGCTGACAGGAATTTTACGCCCATCAAACGAACATTCCACGCAACACCTACGATACCAGCACCGTCGTCACCTTTAGCGCCGATTGTACCGGAGCAGTGTGTACCGTGGCTGTGATCATCAAGCGGGTTACCGGTTGGTTTCGCTGCATTTACGAAGTTTGCGCCGTAAATATCATCGATAACGCCGTTACCATCATCGTCCACACCTGGCTGACCGTTTAGCTCAGCCTGGTTAGTCCACATGTTAGCTTTAAGATCCGGATGGTTATAGTCGATACCAGTATCGATGACTGCAACCAATACATCGTTTGATCCAGTCGTGATATCCCAAGCCTGCAAAGCACCAACATCCACGCCAGCAGTAGTCGTGTTGTTCATACCCCAAAGACGGCCCAACATTGGATCATTCGGAGTTTTGTTAATACGATAGATAAAGTTTGGCTCAACGATATCAACCATTGGATTCTGAGAAAGAGTTTTAACCACGCTTTCAGAAAGTTCGAATACCGGCTTTTTGATAACAACGATATTCATTTCAGGAATTGTGCTCTTTACATAAGCGCCCAATTGCTGACTAAGAATCTGTGTAGATTGAATAGCGTACTGATTTTTAAGTTGAACAATGTATTCACCAGGCACAGCTTCAGGTTTAGCAGCGAATGCGCTTACAGAAACAAACAAACCGAGCATGGCTCTTCCGATAAGCCCTCTCATAATCCCCTCCTTCAATGGGTGATTTTAGCCAGAGGAACGTCTCGGCAAAATTTGCCCAGGTGGTCCCCAGTTCCAAAATGGTACCGCTCGCAAAGTTAGGATTTTATTTGTTTTTAAATGAGGTCAAAAACCTGGACCTAAGTCCTGGGTTTATCCAGCATTTATCCGGTCTTTGGTCTGGTTGGACGTGTGGATTTTTCTTCGGCGAAGCCAAAACTCATTTGCTCGGGCAGTTTAAACTGCACAATTTTATCCGGATGCTGGGCCATCTCGCGCTTTTCAGTGGGAGTGATTACATTCACACCTTCAGAGACCTTTATTAAATGCTTAATGAAGGCTTCTTTCACGCTATCAGGTGCGTTTTTGTTAAAACCCAGTTCTGCCATTAGTTGATCAATCTTCTTCATAAGCCCATTCCTTGGTCTAGATTTCGGAAGTTTGATGTTCGAGCTTTAGGGGAAAATCACAGATGAAGGTCTAAGATGAGTCTCTCATTGAGAACGACCCATGATGCAGATTTTAAAGGTTAACATTAAATACAAAAAAAGGGGTTCAGTGTCCTGAACCCCTTAGAATCATTAATATTTGGATAAACTTTATGACTTCAACGAAATCTAAGCGTTAGCCTGCGCCGCCATCTTTATGCTTAGGTCTTTTCGTCAACGAAGCACCCAAGAACTGACGGTTCATGCGAGAGATATTGGTCAATTGAATCTCTTTAGGACAAGCAGCTTCACAAGCACCTGTCGTCGTACAAGCACCAAAGCCCTCGGAATCCATCGCCGCAACCATACGCAATGCGCGTTCATTTTTCTCTACAGCACCCTGTGGAAGAAGCGCCATGTGAGAGATCTTAGCTGAAGTAAACAATGCTGCAGAAGCATTCTTACAAGCCGCCACACACGCACCACAACCAATACAAGTTGCAGAGTTCATCGCTTCATCGGCGTCCGCTTTAGGGATCAGAATTGCATTTGCATCCTGCGGATTACCAGTGTTTTGAGAGATATAACCACCAGAGGAAATGATTCTGTCGAAAGAGGAACGATCCACCATCAAGTCTTTGATAACCGGGAACGGGGACGCTCTGAAAGGTTCGATCGTCAAAGTTTGGCCGTCTTCGAAGTTTCTCATGTGAAGTTGGCAAACAGTTGTCGCTTTCAACTTACCGTGTGCTTCACCGTCAATAACGAAACCACAAGTTCCACAGATACCTTCGCGGCAGTCGTGGTCAAATGCAATTGGCTCTTCACCTTTAGCAACGATTTCTTCGTTTACTGCATCCAGCATTTCCAGGAAAGAAGCATGTTCAGAAACGTTCTTAGCCTGGTATTCAACAAAAGAGCCCTTATCTTTAGCGCCTTTTTGTCTCCAAACTTTCAAAGTCAGATTTAAATTTTTTCCACTCATTTTACGCCTCTTATTTATAGCTACGAGTTGCTAGGTGAACGTTATCGAAAGTAAGTTCTTCTTTGTGGCGAACAGATGTTTTTACATCACCTGTGTATTCCCACGCAGCCACGTGACAGAAATTCGCATCGTCACGTTTTGCTTCACCATTATCCTGATATTCTTCACGGAAGTGGCCACCACAAGACTCTTGGCGCTCAAGAGCATCACGGCACATCAACTCACCCAGCTCCAGGAAGTCAGCAACACGGCCGGCTTTTTCAAGCTCAACATTCAGATAGTTTGGATCACCTGGAATACGAACATTTTGCCAGAATTCTTCACGAAGTTTTGGAATCTCCTGAAGCGCCTTCTTAAGACCGGCTTCATTACGACCCATTCCGCAGTTTTCCCACATGATGTTGCCCAGCTCTTTATGGAAGCTATCAACGGTACGGTTACCTTTGATACCGATAAGAGTGCTGATTTCTTTTTTCACGCCATCAGCCGCTGCTTTGAAAGCATCGTCAGTGATGGAAACTTTATTCAGCTTCGTACCGCCAAGGTAGTTACCGATGGAGTATGGAAGCACGTAGTAACCGTCTGCCAAACCTTGCATCAATGCAGAAGCTCCCAGACGATTTGCGCCGTGGTCAGAGAAGTTCGCTTCACCCGCAATGAACAAGCCTGGAATAGTCGATTGAAGATTGTAGTCAACCCACAAGCCACCCATTGTGTAGTGAGGAGCCGGGTAGATCTTCATTGGACGTTTATAAGGATTTTCGCCCGTGATTTTGTCGTACATTTCAAACAGATTTCCGTAACGTTCAGAAATCTTGTCTTCACCCAGACGTTTAATAGCGTCAGCGAAATCCAGGTAAACTGCTTTACCGGATTCATTCACGCCGCGGCCTTCGTCACAAGCGTACTTCGCCTGACGTGAAGCCACGTCACGAGGAGCGAGGTTACCGAATGAAGGGTAAACGCGCTCCAGGTAGTAATCGCGTTCGTTTTCAGGAATGTCATTAGGGTGACGTTTATCACCAACTGCTTTTGGAACCCAAACACGGCCGTCATTACGAAGGGATTCAGACATCAATGTAAGTTTAGACTGATTTTCGCCATGAACCGGAATACATGTCGGATGGATTTGCGTGTAGCAAGGATTTGCAAAGTAAGCACCACGCTTGTGAGCTTTCCATGCAGCTGTAACAGCGCAGTTCATCGCATTTGTGGAAAGGAAGAACACGTTTGAGTAACCACCGGAAGCAACGATAACTGCGTCTGCTTCGTGGGATTCAATTTCGCCCGTCAACAAGTTACGAACGATGATACCACGGGCTTTACCGTCGATAACAACCACGTCCAACATCTCACGACGATAGCGCAGTTCAACAGTTCCAGCGTCAACCTGTCTCATCATTTGCGAGTAGGCACCCAACAAAAGCTGCTGACCTGTTTGACCGCGGGCATAGAATGTACGGGAAACTTGAGCTCCACCGAAGGAACGATTTGCCAGTGTGCCGCCGTATTCACGAGCGAAAGGTACACCTTGGGAAACCATCTGGTCGATGATGCTTGCAGACACTTCAGCCAAACGATAAACGTTCGCTTCGCGGGCACGGAAGTCTCCGCCCTTAACAGTGTCGTAGAAAAGACGGTAAGTGGAGTCACCATCATTTTGATAGTTCTTCGCTGCATTGATACCACCTTGTGCCGCCACGGAATGGGCGCGGCGAGGGGACTCATGCACACAGAATACTTTTACTTTATAACCAAGCTCGCCCAAAGAGGCCGCTGCAGAGGCGCCGGCAAGACCCGCACCCACTACGATTACAGAGTGTTTTCTTTTATTCGCTGGATTTACAAGTTTGTTTTCAAACTTGGCTTTTTCCCATTTGCCTTCGATTGGACCACTAGGAATTTTGCTGTCTAAAATATTAGCCATGATGTGTGCCCCTTAGTGAGTAAGGAAAAGGTAAAGAGGTTGAGCGATAAAGCCAAGGGCTACGATGATACCGTAACCAATGCTCAGCTTCGTCCAAACATTGCGGTAAGTGCCTTCCATCAATCCCAAGGATTGGAAAGTTGAACCCACGCCGTGTTTCAAGTGGAAGCCCAGAATAACCAGAGCGATTACATACCAAACCACATAACCTGGTTGTTGGAAGACTTCTTCCATCAGTTTTGCCAGGTCACGCATCGGCACACCGCCGACATTAGTTTCATAGTAAGAGCCGTATTTAAAAGTGATCAAGTGCAGGATCACGAAAACCAAAATCAAAGATCCCTGGATCGCCATCGTTCTGGAAGCCAAAGAAACTCTTTTGGTACCGGAAGCTGCCACAGCATAACGCTGACCTTTTGCTTCACGATTGTTTTTCGTCAATGAAATGGCCATTGCAACGTGAACAATCAGGGCCAAAACCAAAACGGCCTCTGCAATGTAGATGATTTTTCCGCTTGTCAGCGCGTGGCCGTAAGCATTGTAAGCGTCATGGCTTACAAAAATGAGCATGTTTCCGGCCATATGAGCCAGGACGAAACCTGCCCAGATTAGACCAGTCAAACCCATTAGGTATTTCTTCCCGACAGTCGATCCGAGAAATGAAAACATGGTGTGAAACCCCTTGTGTTATAGCTGTGAATTCTCATTAAGTTTTTAATTAACTTACTCCTCGGGGGTTTGATTTGTCCATGACCCCTGTCATGTTTCGCAACATGTTAGACTTTGAGGATTTAGTTTTGCCTCTGAAATCATCTAACGATAGAACTGGTCCTCTAAAAACGGGGTAAAAATATGAAGATTTTCGTGTGCATCAAACAGGTGCCAGACACTGAAACTAAAATCAAAATCTCTCCCGACCAAACCGGTATCGATACGGCGGGAATTAAATGGGTTATGAACCCTTACGACGAATACGCTGTCGAGGAAGCCAACAAGCTTCGCGACGCAAATCCAGGCTCTCAAGTTTGGGTTTTGAGCGCGGGTCCTAAAGCACGCGTAGTTGAATCTTTGCGTACTGCTTTGGCAATGGGTGCTGATGAAGCCATCGTTATTAACGGCGAAGGTCTGGATAATTTCTCAACAGCAAAAGCACTTGCTGAAGTGATCAAAGCTGAGGGCGGAATGAAAATCATTTTCACCGGCAAGCTTGCAATCGACGACAATGCTTCTTCTGTAAGCCAAATGATGGCTGAATTCTTAAACGTTCCTCACACGACTGTGGTTTCTAAATTCGCATTCAATGGCGAAAACGTAACTGTTGAGCGTGACGTTGAGGGCGGCGCTAAAGAAGTTGTGCAAATGATGACACCTGCAGTGGTTGGCGCAAACAAAGGCTTGAACATGCCTCGCTACGCTTCTCTTCCAGGTATCATGAAAGCGAAAAAGAAAGTGATCAAAGAGATCGAGTTCGCTTCTTTGAACATTCCTGCGACTGACATCAAAGTAAAATACTCTGGCATGACTCTTCCGGCAGACAAGCCAGCTGTAAAAATGCTTTCCGGCGACTCTTCTGCACAAGCAGCAGAGCTGGTTAAACTTCTTCGCGACGAAGCGAAGGTTCTGTAGGAGTTGGCAATGGGTAAAGTATTGGTATTTGCTGAACAAACAAACGGTAAACTTAAACGCAGCTCTATGGAGCTTTTGCAGGCAGCTGCGAAATCCGGCAACACCGTTGTTGCTGTGACTTTCGGCTCTCACGCAGGTGATGTGACGGCAGCTATCGGTCACAACGGTGCTTCTGAAGTTCATGTTGTGAAAGATGCTTCTTTGGATTCTTACAATCCAGAGTCATACACTGCAAACATGGTTGCAATCGTTAACAAAGTTCAACCTTCGATCATCCTGTCTTCCGCCTCTTCAACAGGTAAGGACTTGTTCCCACGTGTTGCTGCTCGTCTGAACACGGGTGTGGCATCTGATTGCACTCAGTTGACAATCAACGGTGACAACGTAACTGCTGTTAAACCGATGTACTCTGGTAAAGCATTCGCGACTGTTAACTTCGAAAACAGCCCGATCAAAATCGTTTTGATGCGCGCAAACCAACTTCCGGTTGATGCGGCTGACACTGCAAAATCTGCAAACGTCGTTGAGCACGCAAACTCGGCAACAGATTTGAAAACTTTGATCAAAGAAATCGTTAAAGGTGCCTCTGAAAAACTGGATCTTACTGAAGCGAACATCATCGTTTCCGGTGGTCGTGGTTTGAAAGAAGCTGCAAACTTTAAGGTTTTGAACGATCTTGCTGACGTATTGGGGGCAACTGTTGGTGCAACTCGTGCGGTAGTGGACGCTGGTTGGGTAGGACACGGTATGCAAGTGGGTCAAACTGGTAAAACAGTAGCACCTTCTTTGTACATCGCTGTTGGTATCTCTGGCGCGATTCAACATTTGGCGGGTATGGGTTCATCTAAAGTTATCGTTGCTATCAACAGCGATGCAAATGCACCGATCTTCCAAAAAGCGACTTACGGTATCGTAGGGGACGCTCTTGAAATCGTTCCAAAATTGACTGAAGAGTTCAAAAAGGCTCTTCACCACTAATCGTGTTTAGGAAATACATACTTCCTATTATCGTGTTTGTATTTTACCGAACCCTCTCATGGACATGGAGGGTTCGGCTCTTTGAGCCCGAATCACTGAAAAAATCCCTGGAAAACAGAAGCCCTGTTGTACTTGCTCACTGGCATGGTGATGAGCTGGCACTTCTTTCGATCGTTAAACGCTATCGGATCGCCACCATTGCATCGCAGTCCAAAGACGGCGAGTTGATGGCAACGGTGCTTAAGTGGATGGGTGCAAAAACCAGTCGCGGATCATCTTCGCGCGGCAGCGTTCAGGCTTTAAAAGGTCTTTTGCGTTTAGTAAAAGACGGGGGAAATTGCAGCTTTGCAGTTGATGGCCCCAAGGGCCCGTTACACAAAGTGAAGCCGGGCGTGTTCGAACTTTCGCGCATGATTCACGGACCCATTTACGCCGCCGGAGTCTATGTTGATCGCGCCGTTTATTTCCCAAGATCATGGAACAAAACTTTTCTGCCAAAACCGTTTGCGAAGGTTGTTATTGTCTGGAGTGAGAGTCTTCCTCCGGTCACAAAAGAACAGGATCCAAGAAACCCAGACCTTGCTCTAGAGTTAGAGTCCCTTTTACACCGTACTCGCGAGCAAGCTGTTAATTTCATTGCGGATAATAATGCCTAGTGCTAGCGTTTTAACATAGTTTGTATTCAACTTTTTAAAGGGACTTTTAAAGTATGAAATTAGTTATCAGCATCTTGATGCTCATCGCAGCACCCGCGTTCGCGCAAAAATCTTCTGAAGTGTTGGCTCAGGTGGGCAAAAAGACGATCACCCTGGACGAGTTTAACAAAAAGTATAACGACATTAAGACTAAAACCACGAACCCTCCGACCAAAGATCTTTTCCTTGAAGATATGGTTCGTTATGAAGTTGGTTTGCAGGAAGCTGAAAAACGCAATCTTGAGAAAGATCCTATCGTTCAGGAGCAGCTTCGCCAGGCAATGTACAAAGCCCTTCTTGAAAAAGAATTGGGTCCTAAGATCCAAAAAATCACGATTTCTGACAAAGAAATGCAGAACTGGTACAAAAATAATCCAGAAATCCGCACCAGCAACATCCTCATCGAGTTCAAACAAGGTGCTACTCCTGCACAGATCGCTGAAGCACGTAAACGCGCTGAAGAAATCTATGCGGAAGTAAAAAAATCCAAGCGTCCATTTGAGGAGCTGGTTAAGCTTTACTCGGACGACGCGATTTCCAAGCAAGCAGGTGGTGACATCGGCTGGCAGTCTCGTGTTACAATCGTTCCTGCTTACTACGAAGCGGCTGTTTCAATGAAGGTGGGTGAGGTTAACGGGCTCATCGAATCTCCATATGGATTCCACATCGTGAAGCTTACAGGTCGTCGCAGTTTTGAAAACGCTGACAAACGTCAGATCAGAGCCGCAGTTTACGACGATAAAAGAAAAGATATCTTTAATGAGTACTTCGAGAAGTTGAAAAAATCGTACTCAATTAAGGAAAATAAAAACCTTATCAAGTAAGGAACTATTTAAATGAAATTCCTAAAGAGCCCCGTTAAAGCGGGGCTTTTTATTTTAATCAGTATGGCGTTGGCGGGTTGTCCTTCCAACTATCAAAAACTTTCCAAAAAACCGGTGCAGAAAGTTAATGAACACGTTCTGACCGCCAAGGAATTTTCAAATCTGCTGGCGCGAAAGCTTAAAAACTTCGACGCCCTGGCCGCCAAAGATCCAAACAACGTTCAAAGAATCAAAGAAGAAGTCCTTCGCGACTTTCTGGTGAAAAGCCTGACACTTGATTGGGCCAGAGCCCAAAAAATTGTGGTTTCAGAAAGCGCTCTGGATAAAGAAGTGGATAAGTTGCGAGCGAACTATCCCGATGATCTTTCTTTCCGTCGTGCACTGGCTCAGGAAAACCTTTCCTTTGCGGAATGGCGCGAAGAGCTTCGCTACAGTTTGATTGAACGTGAAGTCTTTAAAAAAATTAATGAAAAGGCGAAGCCCATCGCCGAAGACGAAATCAAGCGCTACTACGAAGATCATAAGGATATGTATAAACGCAAAGAGCGCGTCTATATCCGTCAGATCGTCATCGACGAAGAAGCCAAAGCGGATGCCATTAAAACTGATTTGAAGACCAAGGATTTTGCAGAATTGGCCAAGAAGTTCTCCATCACTCCAGAGGCAAAATCAGGTGGAGTTGTGGGTTGGATTGAAAAGGGCACGGTGGACTATTTCGACCGCTTATTTACAAACTCCGCAGGCATCCAAACCATTAAAAGCCCCTTCGGCATACACCTGATTCGCGTTGAAAAGAAGGCTCCGGCCTCCACTTTGACCCTTGAAGAGGTTCGTCCACAGATTACGCGCGCACTTAAAGCACAACGCGAGCAGGCGGAATACGTCGCATGGCTTGATGCTCAGCTCAGAAGTAGTAAAGTCCTAAAGGATCACGAGTTGATGAACTCCATTTCCGTAGATACCAGAGGGAATAATGATTAGTTTGCTTGTTTCATTGCTTATTGCCGTACCCGTAAAGGCCGAGTTGGTTGAAAAGACTCTGGCTGTAGTTAACAACGAAGTTATCCTGGAATCAGATCTAAAGGAGCTTCAAACACGTATTTCAAAGCCCGGCATGATCGACGATGCTTTGACGGATGGTAAAAGTCTTGAAGAGCTAAAAAAGAATCGCAAAGCACAAATGGAATATCTGATCAATGAAAAGATCCTTTCTTCCGAAATCAAACGCTTAAATCTGAATGTTACTAACGCCCGCGTTGAACAAGAGTTCAAAGATATCGCGAAAAGAAACAATGTTAGTGAAGCGGAATTGATCAGCGTTCTAAAAGGCCAGGGCGTCGACATCGTTGAGTATAAAGTTTTTTTGAAAGAGAAAACTGAAAAATCCAACCTGATGGATGCTGAGATCATGTCAAAGATTCGTATCTCTGATGAAGAGGCTTTGAACGAGTATCTAAAGGCAAATCCAAAAAACAAACCATCTATCGATGAGTTTTCAGTTTCCCATATTTTCTTTAATCCAAAAAAAGGTGGCAGCGAAGCAGCCTATAAGCGTGCGGAAAATGTACTTTCCAAATTGCGCTCTGGGGAAAACTTTGAAACTTTGGCTCAGCAATTCAGTGAAGATCCAAACTTTTCATCGGGTGGTGCTTTAGGAACGTTCAAATCCGGCGAGTTCATGCCGGAAGTTGAAGAGGCCATCTCGAATCTTTCTGTTGGCGAAACCACAGGAATTATTAAATCCCGCATGGGCTTTCATATCGCAAAGCTAACGGGTCGAAAACTGACTTCGGATCCTAATTTTGAAAAACAAAAAGATCGCATCAAGGCGCAGCTGATGGAAACAAGCTTCAGACGTCAACTGAAATTGTGGTTACAAAACAAACGCGACGACTCCTTCGTCAGAATCAATGAGTAACCTGCGAATCGCTCTTACTACAGGAGATGATGATGGCATTGGCTTTGAAGTCACTGCCAAGGCCCTGCACAAAATCGGTCCGCAAAAAGGCATCCAATTTATCCTGTGGAGAAACGACAGTGCCTCCACAAAATACCTGAAACTAATCGATCAAAAATTCGAACGCATCGTTGTGGATTCATTGGAAGAGGCTCTAAATATCGAAGGGCCTTATCTGATTGATATCTGTTCTGACCTGTCTCCGGCACATTGGGTGGAGCTTTCAGCCAAAGCCTGCATGAAAAAGCAATTGCAGGGAATTGCGACAGGTCCACTTTCAAAAACTCTGATCAAAGATGCCGGTTTCAAGGATCTGGGTCACACCGATATTTTAAAACGTATTTCGAAAACCAAAACGGTGCACATGGGATTTGCGGGAAGCGAATTTAATGTGGTGTTGGCGACAGGGCACCTGCCAGTTGCGCAAATCACCAAGCACATCAGCTTTAGCACTGTCGCTGAAGCTCTGATTAATGCTGATCTCTTACGTCAGGCCTTGCCAAAATCACAGCGTAGCAAACCTATTGGGGTTCTGGGACTAAATCCCCACGCGGGCGAGCAGGGGATGATAGGTAGCGAAGAGTTGATGGTCTTTCCAAACCTTGCCTCGTTCGCGAAAGAAAAAGGCATTCCTTTTGTGGGGCCTTTAGTTCCGGATGCAGCGTTTTTTAAGGATAACTGGAAGAAGTATTCCGTATACCTTTGCTTGTATCATGACCAGGGTTTGATTCCATTTAAGATGATACACGGGCAGGACAGTGGTGTTCACATCAGCCTGGGAATTCCTTTTGTAAGAACCAGTGTTGATCACGGAACAGCGAAAGATATTGCCGGGAAAAACAAAGCAAATCCAAACTCCATGATCGATGCAATAAAGTGGGCTATTAATTTAACTCGACAGCAAGCTTAGTTAGTATTAAATCTAGTCATTTCCAATACCTAGTGAGGTTATAATGTATCAACCGGTGATTTTCAGAGAATACGACATCCGCGGCGTTTATAACGGTCAATTTGACGACAATTTCGCATATCTTTTGGCGCGCGCTTTTGTAGTTCACATGAAGAATGTTAAAAACATCTCCAATCCAACACTGACCATCGGTCACGATGCCCGTGTAAGCTCTCCAGCCATCGTTAAGAGCTTGGAGCAAGGATTTGTCGATTCAGGTGCTAAGGTTATCCACTTGGGCCTTGTAACAAGTCCTGTGTGCTATTTCTCAACCTTCACGATGAAAGTGGATGGCGCAGTTCAAGTAACTGGCTCCCACAATCCTCCAGAGTTTAACGGTTTTAAAATCTCTTTCGGTAAAACGACGATCTTTGGTGAAGAAATTCAAACTCTTCGTAAGATTATCGAAAAAGGCGAGTACATTGATGGCAAAGGCTCTGTGGAGTCTTTCGATATCCGTCCAAGCTACTACGAGCACTACAAAAAAGAATTCGGCCAAATGAAGAACGTTAAGGTCGTTTTGGATTGCGGGAACGGTGCCGGCGGTTCCGTTGTTCGTGGTTTATTTGAAGCTTGCGGCTTGAAACCAACAATCATGTTTGAAGAACCAGATGGAACTTTCCCAAATCACCATCCGGATCCAACGGTTGAGGAAAACCTTGTGGATTTGGCGGCACAGGTTAAGAAAGAAGGCGCAGTTTGCGGTATCGGTTTTGACGGCGATGCAGATCGTATCGGTGTAGTGGATCACACAGGCCGTATGGTTTACGGTGACGAGCTGATGACTATTATCTCGCGCTCGATCCTTGAAACAAACAAGGGCGCAAAAATCGTGGGCGACGTGAAGTGTTCTGATCGCTTGTACCATGATATCGCAAAACACGGTGGCCAACCCATCATGTGGAAAACGGGTCACTCTCTAATCAAAGAAAAAATCAAAACTGAAAAAGCACCTTTCGGCGGCGAGATGTCTGGTCACATCTTCTTTGCTGATCGCAACTTCGGTTACGACGATGCTCCTTATGCTGGTCTTCGCCTGGTGGAAATCCTGGCTAAAACCGGTAAAACAATCCCACAACTTCTGGAAGGTTTGCCTCCGGCATTCAACACTCCTGAAATCCGCATCGACACCACTGAAGAGAAAAAAGTTTTGATCGTGGAAAAAATGAAAGAAGCCTTCAAGGGCGGCCCAGGCGCAGACTACAAAGTAGACCTGACTGACGGCATCCGTTTGAGCTTCGAAGACGGCTGGGCATTGTGCCGCTCTTCCAACACACAACCCGTATTGGTTGTGCGCTACGAAGCCACAACAGCTGCCGGCATGAAACGCATCCAAGACCGCGTCGAAGCCGTAGTGAACAAATACCTATAGTTCCGCTTGCGGACGTCCGCACACCCGCTACGGGTGTGCAAACCGACAATTATGTCCTCATGAAGGGCTGGCGCCAAAACGTCAGCCCTTTTTTATTTTAAAGCACCGTGATTTGATCTGTTTGTAGGTGTTCTTTTTTGAAGCCAGAATCCATCACCGCAACCAGGGAAGAAACAATCGCCATTTCTTCTTCAAGACCCATGATTCTTTTGAGTTTTATTTTTAGATCTTCACGAGGAGAAGCAAGATTGAACGCAAATAGATCTATCACTTCGCCATCGCTCACGGCGCCACCAATTCTGTGAATTTGATCCTTCAAGCCTTTATTTTTTGAAGTATAAAAGGTTCTGCCCTCACGAATGATATCGGATGCGGCGAGGTTTATGGATGCACGGTCGTCACCATTAAACACCGTGCTCATATGTGGACCGGATTCCGTGTACAGTCGTAGGTATTGCTCTTCAACTTCTTCAGATGACGTGCTCATGCTTTTAATAACCACAACGTCTGGATGAATTTTATCGACACCATCACTTGAAAGCTGATCTTCATGAATTAAAACTATATGTGGCTTCTGTTCGGGCGGCACCATTGACGTGGTCCACTCAATTACTGGAATTTCAACATTAGCGTTCTTAAAATACTTTTGAATACACGTTGCAATTTGGCTCAAATTTCCAATACCAGTAACGACGATCGATACTTGCCCATAGGTTCTCAAAATAGCTCTCCTTTGTTTAGCCTTCAGTGGCTCGTTTCCTTTTTTCAAGGAGGAGAGGATATTCGTGATCTGATGTTCCTGTTGCTTTAGCAAATCAGATTGTTCAGAAATGGCTTTCAATCTGTTCGTCATCGCCTCTGTCATTTGCTGTACATTCAGCGACTGATTCACCTCCAACAAAGACTTAATTTCAACGAGGGTAAATCCAAGATCTTTGAAGTCCTTGAGACGACGGGCGATCTCGAGTTGTGCCTCATCGTAATAACGATAGCCGTTCTCGCCACGCACATGAGACTTCAATAGACCCATGTCTTCATATAAACGTAGAGCTTTGGCTGAAACGCCGATCTCTTTCGCAAATTGTCCGATAGTAAGCCAGTTCTTCATCCTAACCTCAGGTTATTTATCGAGGTTGTCCTTGGGGCAAGGTAAATAGAAAAAATGAAGGCCAATCTAAGTATATTAGGTCTGATCTGAGAAAGTGCGGACGGCCGCACACCCGTAGCGGAAGTGGGAATTCTTGGAGAAAGTAAGGCCGTACCTTTTAGAAATAAAAAAAGGCCGGGACGAACCCAGCCTTTTTAAAATCATTTCTGATCTTTTTAATTACTGCGCTTAAAAGCGCCGTTAATTAAGAAAGTTTCAAAGCGATGATCAACGCGTAGATAACTAGAGACTCGATAAGAGCTAGACCCAAGATCATTGGGATCAAAAGCTTACCAGAAGCCGCTGGGTTACGAGCGATACCATCAAGTGCTGTAGCAGCAGTTTTACCTTGAGCCATAGCGCCACCGAATACCGCTACTGCGATAGTCAATGCAGCTGCCAAAGCAACCATACCTTTATCAGTACCAGCTGCAGCAACTGGAGCAGCTGCAACAGCAGCGTCTTGAGCGAAAGCAGATACAGAGGCGAACATAGCAACTAGTGCAACGATCATTTTTTTCATGTGTTTCTCCTTTAGAGAACGGTTAAATATTTGCTTCTTAGTGGTCGTGTGCAATCGCGAATGCTACGTAAACCATTGAAAGCAAAGTAAATACAAAAGCCTGAACAAAGCATACGAACAATCCCATGATATAGAATGGAATTGGTACACCGATTGGTACTAGATCCAAGAATACAGATAGTACCGTATGGTCACCCATCATTACGTTAGCAAGACGAAGACCCAAAGAGAATGGACGAACCAAGTGGGATACGATTTCGATTACAAACATCAACGGAGCCAGGAAAATTACCGGACCCATGAAGTGTTTCAAGTAAGCGATAGGACCGTTTTCTTTCACACCCTGGAAGTTATAGAACAAGAACATCAAGATACCGAAACCGAAAGTCGTATTGATGTTTTCAGTCGCCGGAGTCATTCCCGGGATCATACCAAGCAAGTTGTTGAAAACGATAAAGAAGAATACTGAAGTAAAGAACGGAACATAGTGCTTACCGTGTTCACCGATAACCATTTCGGAAAGTCCCGACATCATCTCAGTCAGCATTTCCATGATTCCACGAAGAGAAAATTTATCAGCTGGAAGAACAGCCGTTTCACCTTTACCCAAAGATGCACGCGCCATCAAACCGATACCGATTGTTGCAACAGTAGCTACTGCCAAAGTTGCTACGTGATAATATTCAAGGCCTACACCTGGAACTAGTTGTGTCCAGTTAAACGGGTGGTGTGCTCCTGCCGCCATCTTCTCTTTCCTCTCTCAAAGCTTCACTGATCGCATAATAGATTGCTGAAACAATAAAGCTAGCAACACCCACAGCAAATGCGATTGATGAAAACCAATCGAGTTTAACTAGAGTGAAGATAATAATGCCTAAAATCGCGTACTTAAATACAATGAGGGAGATAGCTAGGGCAACCAATTTCTTTTGGAAGATCAACCCGTATCCCAAGCCCATCAAGGCAAAGCTAATAAAGATAGTTAGAGAGCCCCAAAGGAAGGAATCCGCATGATTAGGTGCGGCAAAAAACAGCAGGGCAACGTAGCCGATAGCTGTTATTAGGGCCTGACAAATTAAAACTCTTTTCATTTACCTAGGTTCTTTTTGGCGTTTTCTTTTTCTTCCTGGGCTTCCATACGCTTTAAAAGCCAGATAACGCGTACAAGCCAGCCAACCAAGGCCGCCAAGCTTAAACCAACAAAGGCCATTCCCTTAGTTTGGTATTTCGCATCCAGAAGTTCGCCCAAGTAAAAACATCCGATGATCAACCCGACAAGTTCGAAGCCAATGGATGCAAATATTATATACTTTCTCATTACTTCCTGAAGCCTTTCGCACCTGGGGCATTTTTCATGCGCTCTTGAAGTCGCTTAATACGAAGTTCTATGTACTCGGGTGGGCTGTATTTATCGCGGTAACCTTCAAGCACTTTGATAGCTTCCTTGAAGTTGTCGTTTTCCTCATAACAAACTGCCAGGACCAAACCGACATTTTCCTGAACCGATCTTTGCGGATACTTATCGATCATACCTTTAAAGATATCGATCGCTTTTACGAATTCTTTTTTGGCGACCAGGATATTACCTTTTAACATCAACGCCTGAAAACGAATGTTGTCGTCTGATTTTAAGCGCAACAGCGAATCAATCTCTGACTCGGCCTGAAAGAAATTATTCATGTAGTAATTCGCGCGCGCGATACTCATCTGATACTGGGACGCCTCAAGATCTGTGTGAGGCATTTGCTGAAGTTTACTGAACTCCACAATCGATGCCTGGTAGTTCTGCAGGTTATTGAAATAAATTTCCGCAATCTGTTTTTGCGACTGCACGCGCTCTTTTTCATCTTTTGAGTGAAGAACAATAAAGCGATGATAAGTGATCGTGCGCTCGTAATCTTTAAGTTCAAAGAATGAAACCCGGGCCGCTTCGCGAGCTGCCTCTAAAGGATATTCTGAATCATTGTTTCTTAAGATGACGCGATCGAAGTAATCCAGGGCAACCTTGTAGTTACCCTGGTTCACATTTTTTTCAGCGAGCTTGAAATCGCCGCGCTCCTGGGAGGAACAGGCGGAGAGGAGTAATAGTAAAACAACCAGAACTCCTCTCATCATACTAGTGAGTTACACCTTCGGGAGCAGTTGGAGCCGCAGCCTCATCCGAGTGATCGTCTTCAACAACCGCCAGACCAGTTACGGTTTCCTCTTTTTCGTCGATATTAATCAAACGAACACCCTGGGTGTTACGACCCAGAACAGAGATGTCCGTCATTTTCATACGGATGACCTGTCCTTTATCAGTCGAAAGGATCAATTCATGTTTCTCAGAAACTTTTTTCGTACCGACAACGTTACCAACTTTGTCAGTTGTTTTCTGAGTGATGATACCTACACCACCACGGGACTGAACACGGTATTCGCCCACTTCTGAACGTTTACCGTAACCTTTTGAAGTCACCATCAAGATTGTGTCAGGAGTATTCTTTTCAAGAACTTCCATCGCCACAACCACGTCGTCTTTCGCCAGAGTGATTGCTTTCACACCGCGAGCCGTACGACCCATTCCGCGCACGTCATTTTCGTTGAAACGAATCGACATACCTTCTTTGGTTGCGATGAAGATGTCTGACTGGCCGTCAGAGATTTTCACATCGATGATAGCGTCATCAAGATCTGTGGTAAGGGCGATAACACCCGCAGTTCTTGGATTCGCGAAAGAATCCATAGACGTTTTCTTGATCACACCTTTTTCAGTCAACATCACTGCAAATTTGTTTTCATCAAACTCGTTCACTGGAAGGATCGCGCGAACGCTTTCGCCGCTTGCCAGTTGGACAACGTTTGCCAATGATTTACCTTTGGAAGTACGGCTGCCAAGTGGAAGCTTATGAACTTTCACCCAGTACACTTTACCTTTATCAGTAAACACCAGAAGCATCGTTTTAGTGGAAGCAGAGAACAAGTCTGTTACGTAGTCTTCTTCTTTTGTTTCCATGCCCTTCAAGCCTTTACCACCACGTTTTTGAACACGGTATTCAGCTGTTGGCATACGTTTGATAAGACCTGTGTTTGTGACAGTCACAACCATGTCTTCGTCAGCGATCAAATCTTCGTCTTCGATATCGTCCAGGCTGCCTTGCAATTGAGTACGGCGAGGGTCAGCGTAACGTTTTTTCATGTCTTCAAGCTCACCAACGATGATCTTGTAGATTTCACGAACGTCAGCCAAAACGAATTTCAACCAGTCGATAGTTTTTTGAAGCTCCGCAAGTTCTTCGATGATTTTATCACGCTCTAAACCAGTCAAACGTTGCAAACGCATTTCCAGGATCGCAACTGCCTGGCGCTCAGAGAATTCAAACTTAGACATCAAGGCTTCACGAGCCGCATGTGCTTCTTTAGAAGCGCGGATCGTTTTGATAACTTCTTCGATGTGATCCAGGGCTTTTTTCAAACCCTCCAGGATGTGCGCGCGCTCTTGGGCTTTCTTAAGTTCGAAGATACAACGTTTCGTAACTACGTCACGACGGTGATCAACGAAAGCTTCAAGCATGCCTTTAAGGTCGAAAGTAACCGGTTGGTTTTTCGCATCAAGCGCAAGCATGATGATACCAACGGAAACCTGCATCTGAGTGAATTTGTACAAGCGATTCAAAATAACGGAAGCGTTTTCGCCACGTTTTAGATTGATTACGATGCGCATACCTTCACGGGAAGACTCGTCGCGGATGTCAGAGATACCTTCGATTTGTTTGTCGCGAACAAGGTCAGCGATGCTTTCGATAAGCTTCGCCTTATTAACCTGGTATGGGATTTCCGTGATGATGATATCTTCACGGTCTTTGTTCGGAGTAATTTCCGCAACTGCCTTAAGTGAAATGATACCGCGGCCTTTTTTATAAGCCTGCAGGATACCTTCACGACCTGCGATCACACCTGCAGAAGGGAAGTCTGGCCCCTTAATGTGCACCATCAGGTCTTCAAGTTGGCAAGTAGGGTTGTTGATCAAATGGATTGTACCATCGATCACTTCACCCAGATTGTGTGGCGGAATATTTGTCGCCATACCAACTGCGATACCTGAAGAACCATTCACAAGAAGGTTCGGGAATTTCGCAGGAAGTACCAAAGGAATTTGCAAAGAGTCGTCATAGTTCGGACCGAAGGCTACTGTTTCTTTTTCAAGATCATTCAGTAGTTCCTCTGCCATCGGAGTCATGCGAATCTCAGTGTAACGCATAGCTGCCGCGCTATCACCGTCGATAGAACCGAAGTTACCCTGACCATCTTCAAGAGGGTAGCGAAGAGAGAAGTCCTGGGCCATACGAACCATTGTTTCGTAAACAGCCGAGTCACCATGCGGATGGTATTTACCGATTACGTCACCCACCACACGGGCAGATTTCAAATACGGTCTGTTATGACGGTTGTTCATTTCGCTTTGAGCGAAAAGAACGCGACGATGTACAGGTTTCAAACCATCACGTACGTCTGGAAGTGCACGACCCACGATAACTGACATCGAATATTGCAAGTATGCTCCACGCATTTCCTTGCTAATATCGACAACCGTGACGCCTTTTTCTTGATTACTATTTTCCATATTCAATCACCAATACCTAAAAATTAAACGTCAAGGCTGCGAGCCAGTAGAGCATTTTCGTGGATAAAGTTACGACGAGGCTCAACCATCTCACCCATCAAGATAGAGAATGTTTCATCAGCCGCAACAGCGTCTTCGATCGAAACTCTTAGAAGAGTTCTGTTTTCCTTATTCAGTGTAGTTTCCCACAACTGCTCCGGATTCATCTCTCCCAATCCTTTATAACGTTGGATGTAGATTCCTTTTTTCGTAGATTCCATAACGTGTTCATAGAACTCATTGTAGCTTTCGAATTGAACTTCGTTTTCGCCTTCAATGATTGTTAGTGGCAATGTGCTGATTGCCTGGATTTGACCCCAGATCTTGCGAAGCTCGATCATTTCTGAAGAGCGCAGATTATCCAGACTGAATTTTGTCGTCATGCGGTCTGCATAACGAACAGTGTAGATGTCTGCGTAAGGTTTTCCTGTAGCTTCATCATTTTTAACTTCTGCTTTGAATTCAGTGATTCCAAGTTTTGGATCCGCATTCACCCAAGCAGTCATATCAGCAAGAACAGATTTGATCTTACCTTCATCACCCAATGTTTTTTCAAGATCAGCAACTTTGCTTAGCATGAAATACAAAACATCTTTGTCGTATTTCTTGGAAGAAACACGAAGCAGGCTGTTGAATTTTTGGATGTTCAGAATCAACTGACGAAGATCTGATTCAGGCAGGTTTTCTTTGCCTTTGATTTTGAAGTTATTCAGACCAGAGCTCAAAAGATACTCAGTCAAAGCTGCTTCATTTTTCAAGTAAGTTTCTTCTTTACCTTTTTTCGCACGGTACAAAGGTGGTTGTGCGATGTAGATGTAACCACGCTCAAGTACCAATGGCATTTGGCGATAGAAGAACGTCAAAAGCAAAGTCATGATGTGCGATCCGTCGACGTCGGCATCGGTCATGATGATGATTTTATGATAACGGATTTTATCAACATTCACGTTGTCTTTACCGATACCAGTTCCAAGTGCCGAGATAATAACTTTAATCTCTTCAGAAGAAATAATTTTATCAAAACGCGCTTTTTCTACGTTTAGGATTTTACCTTTCAAAGGCAAAATCGCTTGCGTACGACGATCGCGACCTTGTTTCGCGGAACCTCCCGCGGAGTCCCCTTCCACCAGGTATAGTTCGCAAAGAGCTGGATCACGTTCCTGACAGTCCGCCATTTTACCTGGCAAAGAGCCACCATCGAGTGCCGTCTTACGACGAGTCAGATCACGTGCTTTACGAGCCGCCTCACGGGCACGCGCTGATTCCACACACTTCATGATAACGTTTTTGGAAACGGAAGGATTGCGATCCATCCAGTCAGCAAGTTTTTCATTCACCAAAGACTCGACGATACCTTTTACTTCGGCATTACCAAGTTTAGTTTTCGTTTGGCCTTCGAATTGTGGTTCGCGAACTTTTACAGAGATAACTGCTGCCAAACCTTCGCGGATGTCTTCACCCTCAAGGTTTGTTTTCAAATCTTTCAAAAGATTTTTTTCAGTCGCGTAAGCGTTCGTTGTACGAGTCAAAGCGGCACGGAAACCAACAAGGTGAGTACCACCTTCGTGAGTGTTGATGTTGTTACAATACGTGAAGATAGATTCAGAGTATGAATCATTCCACTGCATTGCGATTTCAACGTCGACATTGTCTTTTTCACCTTTGAAGTAAACAACTTCGTTGTGAAGAGATTTTTTAGATTGGTTCATGTACTTAACGAACTCAGCAACACCTTCCGCGTATTGGAAGTCTTGTTTTTTACCTGTGCGTTCGTCAGTCAATGAAATATGAAGACCGGCATTTAGGAATGCAAGTTCACGGAAACGATTTGCAAGAGTTGCGAAATCGTACGTCAAAGTTTCGTCTTTAAAAATTTCGCGATCTGGTTTGAAAGTTACTTTCGTTCCAGTTTTAGTTGTCGCTTCACCTTGTTCTACTGGCGCAAGAATTTTACCGCGCTCGTAGTTTTGTCTCCAGAAGTGACCTTCACGTTGAACTTCCACGTTCACGCGAGTTGAAAGGGCATTCACAACGGAAGCACCCACGCCATGCAGACCACCAGAAACTTTATAACCACCGCCATCGAATTTACCGCCGGCGTGAAGAACTGTCATAACAACTTCAAGAGCTGATTTACCAGTTTGTTTTTGAGTTGCGACTGGAATACCACGACCGTCATCTTCGACAGTGATGGATTCATCGGAGTTGATTGATACTTTGATTGTTTTGCAATATCCCGCAAGATGTTCGTCTACCGAGTTATCCACAATCTCATACACAAGATGGTGGTAACCTTTGAAAGCTGTATCACCGATGTACATTCCGGGACGTTTACGAACTGCTTCGAGACCTTCAAGAACCTGAATTGAATCAGCCGAATAGGAAGCTGGCTGTTGTTGTTCTTCTGTAGACACTGTAACCCCTCATTGCTTTGCATACCACTCGACGCTGTCGAGTAAGTCGCGTTTATGCATCAAGGATTTGGCCATCCTTGATACGCACGACGGAAAGCTGATCAAGGCTGAACGATTCGGGCAATGTGAAGTCTGTCGTCGTAACAAAAATTTGAGTGTTGATCTCGTGTAAGAACGTAATCAGCGCATCTCTTTTGGTTTTATCGAGCTCAGATAAGACATCGTCTAACATCAGCACAGGATAGGTTCCGTGAGCCTTCCTATGATACACAATTTGGGCCATTTTGAAAGAAAGAATGATGGCTCTTTGCTGCCCTTGGCTACAAAAAAATCTTGAGTCTTTTCCACCATATAGGAACACGATGTCGTGCTTGTGTGGCCCCACCAAACTGGTTCCAGATGAGAGCTCCGCATCATGCAATTCTCCGAGACGTTTTTCGAGCGCCATTTGGACTTGTTCACGAGTGAAACTCACAGCATTCTCGTCTGAAACCAGGTATTCCACCGAGATATCCACAGCAGAATTGCTGGAAATGTATTGCATGGCATTATTAAAATCTTTCGCCAAACCAGCGAGAGCCGCGATGCGCGCGTATGTTAAATCCGTCGCTAAACGCACAAATTGCGGGTGTAGAGACTCTAAAAGGTTCTGGGTAAGCCCACGATCAGCCTCACCCTCAACAAAGTTCTTAAGCATCTTGTTGCGAGTTTTCAGTGCTTTACGATAATCCGCGATCAAATCCGTGTTCTTACGATCGAAGGTCACAAGTAAATCATCAACCAGTTCGCGGCGGTGATCTGCACCTTCCTTGATCGCTGCCAAACTTTCGGGACTGAATACAACACTGGCGAAAACTTTTCGAACATCAGCCGAGGTCACACGTTTTTCATTCAACGTCAGAACCTTGCGACTTTTAGTTAATCCCAATTTCAATTTGTAGTGAAGATCGTTCTGAGTAATCAGCGCCTGAATAAGCGATTCCTGATTATTCGAATTGATCATGGTGGAGTTGTCAGAGTAGCGAAAGGAATCTCCTTGGGAGATCATGTACATCGCTTCAAGAAGATTTGTTTTCCCCTGGCCATTGTCTCCGACGAAAACATTCACACGAGGGGAAAACTTCAGGACTACGTCTCGGTAGTTACGAAAATTTACAAGACGTAGTCGTTCAAAGATCATTAGATTCTCATAGGCATAACAACGCAAGTGTAAGAAGCGTCGTTATGAGGTCTCATCAAGCCTGGAGACAAGTGATCATTCAATTCGAAATCAATCTTGTCGTGAGTCATGCTGGTCAAAATGTCAGTGATGTATTTCGCATTGAAACCAATTTTGATTTCTCCGCCTGCATATTCAACTTCGATTTCCTCTTTCGCATCACCCAACTCTGGATTGTTCGAAGAAATTTCCATACGGCCGTTTGAAAGGTTCAACAATACCGCTTTGGATTTTTGATTCGCCAAAAGAGAAACGCGTTTTAGTGAAGTCAGGAAAGCTTCCTTGTTGATCATCACTTTTTGCGTCAGCTTCTGTGGAATAAACTGTTGATAATTCGGGTACTTTCCTTCGATCAAACGAATCATCAGGATTGTTGATGAATGTTTAAGTACGAATTGGGAGCCTTCCACAGCTATTTCCACATTACCATCGATACCTTCAAGAATCTTTTTGATTTCGTGAAGACCTTTACGGGGAATGATCACACCTTGAGTTGCAGAAACTTTCACATCAGAAGAGTTTTTGCTAACCAAGCTCATACGGTGACCATCAGTCGCAACCATTTTGAAACCAGCTTGTGGATTCAATTCAAAGAATACACCGTTCAAGTGGTAACGAGTTTCATCGTTCGATACAGAATAAATTGTTTTATCAATCATCTCTTTCAAAACTTGTGCATCAATCTTGATGAAAGCCTGAGAGTTGTATGTCGGGAAGATCGGATACTCTTCCGCAGAGATGCCCACAATCTTGGACGTGTATTTCCCTTGTTTGATTTCTAACCAGTTATTTTCTTTTTTGATTAAAGTGATTGGACCTTCAGAAAGTTCTTTTGCGATTTCGAAAAGACTTTTTGCTGATACTGCAACTTTACCTGGCTGATGAACTTGAGCTTTGATTTGGTCTGTAAGACTTACTTCCAAATCTGTTGCGAATACTTTCAGTAAGTTTTGATCAGCTTCAAGAAGTACATTGATGAGAATTGGCATTGTGTTGCGCTTCTCAACGATATTTTGAGTTTTACCGATAAGGCTTAATAGATCTCTTTTATCAATTTCGATCTTCATAACAAATCCCTCTTAAAACACCCTTCTTATTATCTATTACTATTAATATAAATAACTAGTAGTAGTAGTAGGGGCGTGGAAAACCTAACAAATCCTCTAAGTGCGTGTAAACACTAAAAAACAGTTGTGGATAAAGCCTCTGTACAAGTTAGGCTGAAAGTTGCGAATTTTGGGGGTAACTCAGATCCACATTTGTTCCCCCAGATTCTTCCACAACTCTATCCACAGTCCACATTCACACTCCTGTGATATTGTGGATTCTTGTCTCTAAATCCTCGATATCTTTTGAGATATCTTGATCCGTTGCCTGTAGAGATTTCACACGATCCAGTGCGTTCATCACTGTTGTGTGATCTTTTCCGCCGAATGCTTTGCCGATATCTACAAGCGACTTGTCCAAAAATTTCTTAATTAAGTACATCGCAATTTGACGTGGAACGACAATTGGCTTGGCGCGCGTAGAGGATTTTAGATCCAAAACTCGCACTTTAAAGTGATCCGCAGTCAGTTTCATAATCTCTTCAACAGAGATAGTGGATTGTGTTTCGTGATGTGAAAGGATGCGCTTCACAAGCTCACCATCAATCGGCAAACCTTGAAGCTCAGAGAACATCTTAACCTTCTTAAGATTGCCTTCCAGCTCTCTGATAGAACGTTTGGATATGCGTGCAATGTGGTGAACCACGTCTTCAGGCAATCGCATATTAAACTTTTCAGCTTTGTATCTAAGGATCGCGATACGAGTTTCCAAATCTGGCATCGTAATATCTGCAATCAAACCGCGTTCAAGACGGGTGCGGCTGCGATCTTCCAGGCCGTGGATATCCTTCGGCATGCGATCACTAGCCAGGATAACCTGCTTACGCGAATCAATGAAACTATTCACAGTGTGGAAGAACTCTTCCTGAACGGCTTCACCACGAGCAATGAACTGAACGTCGTCGACCAAAAGAATATCCGAGTTTTCGCGGTACTTTTGGCGGAACTTATCCATTTCATGGCGACGGATGGCTGAAATACACTCATTCATGAAGCGTTCAGCGGACAAATATGTAATTCTAAGATGCTGAAATTGCTCGCGAATGTGATTTCCAGCCGCGTGCAAAAGATGGGTTTTACCCATCCCAACCGGTCCATATATATAGAGAGGATTGTAGTCATCTGCCCCAGGGTTGCGAGCTACGTTAAAACAAGCTGCATGGGCAAATTCAGAATTTTTTCCCACGACGAAGGTCGAAAAGGTCAAATCCACATTTAAAGAGTCACTGGACCTAGGTTGAGTAGTCTGAATAGCCTGAGCACGTGACAATTGTGCCTGAAGAACCTCAGATCCCTGGTTAGTCGGAATCTCTTCAGAAGTAGCCATTGTTTCAATGTGTGTATTTACTTTGGCCCCAGTAACATTAAACTCAACCTCAAAAGGACGCTGGTAAGTATCTGAAATTTCTGTATAAATTTTATCCTGAAGATTCTCGATCACAAAATACTGGTGAAGAGCATTGGGTACTCCGAGTATCAATTTGGGACGTTCAAAGGAACCACCAGTACTGATGTACTCAATAGGATCAAGCCAAGTATCTAATAACTTATTGTTATCATTACGACTTTTCATTTTTGACTTAATTAATGTCCAAAAAGAAGCGTTTAACTCCAT